>NZ_FODS01000084.1 GCF_900110425.1 Salinihabitans flavidus
GCGAGACCGAAGAATAGCTAACGCGAATTCCTCAACCGCAGCTTTAGTTTCCGGCGAAAGAACTGCTATTTGCGCAGCCAGGTCACTTTCCCTGTCCATGCCCCTCCCCTAAAATTTGTGGTCAATTAGCCCAGTCCTTATAATTTGTTCTCCAATCGTTCCTCAAGGGAAACAAAGTTAACGTGCCGATTGGCACTTTTTAATCTTGACTAAGTGCCGATTGGCACTTTACGTTTGCCGCATCACCACGATGGAGGCAGATCATGCACCCGACCCGAAAACAGATCGCCGAGGCGCTGGCCGAGGTCACGAACCCCGAGGCCCACAGCGGCTCGCCCGCCGAGATTGCCCGGATGCGCACCGCGTGGGCCCTGCTGAAGGAGGCGCGCGGACAGAGCGTCGATTTCCAGCGCATGGGCGATCCATCCTACCAGATCGTCCCTGACACCGCCGCCCCCGAACCGGCGGACGCGGAGGCCGAGTCCGCACGTCCCCACTTCCCCACCTTCGCTTTCTGGCGGGGCGGGCACGGCGGAGACGCGGCATGACCGCCCTCGCCCGCCCGATCACCCCTGCCCCGCTCTTGCCCGAAGAGCTGGTGCCCGATGCCGTGTTGCGCGATCTGGCCCATGGCGGCCCCGAGCGCGCGACCGGAGAGTTCACACCCGAGGATGCGGCGCTGCTGGCGATGTATCTTCCCGATATCTGCGGCGAGCTGCTGGCCCGCCGCCTCGCGGCCCGATGAGCGCCGCGGCGATCGCAGGCTTCTTCGCCCGGATCCACGGCCGCGAGGGAGAGGATCTGCAAGAGGCCTTCGCCAACGAGGCGATCGAGACAGGCGGCCACTGGTGGCCGACCCGCGATCCTCTGAATGGCCAAGCCCTGTTCGAGATCCACCTGCACGGCGTCACGGCAATCGGACTGAGCCTCGATGACGCAATCCGCAGCTGGCGCCGCAAGGCCCGCGCCCGCCTCGAAGATCCGAACGCCGCGTAAACACTCACGGAACGCGGCTCCCCGCGGCAATCCCGCCGCACCCCCGCCCGGCAGCAAACCCATGCCGGGGCCGGGCGGGGTATCAGGTCACAGGACATGCAATGCCTGC
>NZ_FODS01000083.1 GCF_900110425.1 Salinihabitans flavidus
GATCAAGGGCACCTGCCGGATCTCGCGGGCTTATGGCCGCAGCGATCAGCGGCTCTATCACGTGCCCTGTCCGCATTGCGGCCGCAAGGCGCCGCTGACCTGGGAGAACTTTCTCGCCAGCCTCGATCCGGAGGCGCTGCACGCGGCGCACTTCACCTGCGAGGCGTGCCAGGGCGCGATCCTGCATGCGGACAAGGAGCGGATCGTCCGGCTGGGCGAATGGGTCAAGCATAATCCGCGCGGGGATCATCCGGGGTTCCACCTGTGGCGAGCCTATGCGCCGCAGCGGGATTGGGCCTCGATCGCGGTGGAATATGCCCAGGTGATGGGCTGGAGCCGGCTGGAGGTCACAAAGGAGACAGAGGACCAGATCCAGTCGCGGCAGGACGCCGACACCGAGCAGGTGTTCTGGAACGATGTGCTGGGGCTGCCCTATGAGCAGGCGACCGATGCGCCGGACTGGGAGGAGCTGCGCGACCGCACGGAAAATGCCGATCCGGGCGAGCGCCTGCCGCGTGGCATCCTGCCGGCCACGGGGTTTGTCTTCGCGGCCGGGGTGGATTGCCAGGATGATCGCACAGAGGTGCATTTCGTGGCGTTCGGGCGCAACCGGCGGCGCTGGACGATCGATTACAAGGTGATCCCGCATCACATCAGCGACGCGGAGGGCCGCGCCACGCTCAACGCCTATCTCCGGCAGGAGTGGCGCACCGAGCTGGGCCATGCGGTGACGCTCGATATTCTCGCGATCGACGGCGGCACTTACACCGACGATGTGTGGAGCTGGGCCAAGACCCACCCCTGGAGCCGGGTGATCATCGTCAAGGGCGGCTCGACGCAGACCGGCCCGATCATGGTGCCACAAAAGCTCGAGCGGCGGCGCGACGGGCGGGCGAAGCGGCGCCAGAAGCGGGCGTTTCTGCTCAATGTCTCGCAGCTCAAGGGCGGGTTCTACACCCACCTGCGCAAGGAGGACCCCGCCGAGCGGGGCTATACGCAGTTCGCGCTGGGGCTCGGCGACGAGTTCTACCGGATGATCTCCTCGGAGACGCGGGTGCTCACGCGCAGCCGCACGGGCGTTGTCTCGGCCAAATGGGAGCTGGTCGAGCCCACCCGGCGCAACGAGGCGCTCGACACGATGAACTATG
>NZ_FODS01000078.1 GCF_900110425.1 Salinihabitans flavidus
AAAGGATCGGACGTCCGCGCGGCAAGCGCGCGGCGCGCAGCACTCATGACGCAACTGAACACGACGCAACTGGCCGAACGACTGGGAAAGACCAAAGCGCGGATCAGCCAGTATGTGTCCGAGGGCAAGCTCGACGGGTGTTTTACCGGGACCGGCCGGGCACGGCGGTTCGATCTGGAAAAGAGCGTGAAGGCGCTTGGGGTGCGGCTCGACCCCGGTCAGCTGATGGGCAATGGCGCGGGCACGCGGGCGGCGCTCAAGTCGCTGGCCGCAGAGGGGGGCGAGCAGGGCGATGATGCGCCGAGGCCCGGGGGCGCCACCGAGCTGCCGTCGGGCGATCAGGCCCGCTATGAGCTGGCCCGAACGCAGAAGGCCGAAGAAGAGCTGCGCCGACTGCGGCGCCAGAACCACGAGGCGGACGGCACCTTCGTGCTGGCCTCGCAGGTGACCTCGGAGGTGCGCCGGCAGATGGCGCTGGAGATTTCCGGGTTCGAGTCCTCGGTGCTGCGCGACGGGGCACGGCGGATCGCCGATGAGATGGGCGTCGATTTCAAACAGGTGCGGGCGATCCTGATGGCAGCCTGGCGCGAGTATCGCGGCGGGCGCACGGCTGAGAAAGCCGGGGAGGCGGAAAACGCTGTGCGCAGCGACGAAGAGCGGGAGGCCGATATCTGATGGGATGCCTTGCTCCGGTCGAGGGGGTGGTGGCCAATGCCATCGCCGCTGCCCTGGCGCCGCCGGCGCCCCCCGACATCACGCGCTGGTGCGAGCGCAATATCGTCTTCGACGCTCGCTCGCCGATGCCGGGCCCGTTCAATATCTCACGCTTCGCCTTCCTGCGCGAGATCCACGAGGTGCTCTCGCCGGAGCATCCCTGCCGCGAGGTGACCATCCGCGGCTCGGCGCAATGGGGCAAGACGGTCTCGATCATCCAGCCGACGCTGGGCGAATGGCATCGCTATACGGCGCTCGATTCGCTGGTGGTGCATCCGACGCAATCGGCGGCCTCGGAATGGGTGAACAACAAGTGGATGCCGATGCGGCGCCAGGCGCCGGACCTGCGCGCGGTCTTCGGCGTCGGGCGGCAGGGCGAGAACAGGGACGCCACCTTCAACCAGGAGACTCTGGACCGGGATGGCTCGCTCAAGGTCGCCTCGGCGGGATCGCCGGCCGATCTGACCGGCACCAGCCGGCGGCTCGTGATCCTCGACGATCTGTCGAAGTTCGAGGCGACGGACAA
>NZ_FODS01000080.1 GCF_900110425.1 Salinihabitans flavidus
CGAGGCCGGGGCGATCCGGAAGGGCTGGACCTCGATGTCGGACGATCAGTGGGATCTGCTGGAGGCGGAGCGCGCCGCGCCGGCGGCCGGCAGCCAGCCCGATCTTTTCGACGGGCAGGTGCCGGTGGTGAGCGCGCCTGAGCCCAAACCGCGCCGATCGGCGCGCAAGAAGTCACTTTCAGAGGTGTTGAATGGCTGACGAGGCAACCTTGCAGGCGCAGCTTGCGGAGGCGGAAGCGGCGCTGCATGCGCTGATGATTGGCGAGGCGGTGGTGGAGGCCGACTACGAGGGTCACCGCCAGAAGTTCACCCGCGCCCGCGCGCCCGAACTGCGGCGCTATATCGCCGTTCTCAAACGCCAGCTCGGGCAGGATGTCGCGCGTATGTCGCGCAGGGTGGTGTTCTGATGCCGGTACCATTGATTTCCAACAAGGCGCGGCGGGCCAAGGCGGCGCTGCGCAATCCGGGCATGGGGGGCGGGGCCTCCTATATCGCGGGTGATCCCACGGTCGAGACGCTCGCCTCTTTCAACCCGCCGCAGCGGGCGGCCGATGCCGAGGTGCTCGGCGCGCGCGACAAGATCACCAGCCGGGCGCGGGATCTGGCGCGCAACAACGGCTGGGCCGCGGGCGGGATCGCCAAGGAGGTGGATGCGGTCATCGGCGCCAATTTCCGGCCGATCCTCAAGCCGGATTGGAAGGCGCTCGGGCTCGATCCGGAGTGGGCGGCAGAGTTCAAGGCGCAGATCGAGGCGCGTTGGCGGGCCTATGCCGAAGATCCGCGCAAGATGGCCGATGTAACGCGGGCGCAGACCGTGCCGCAGATGTTCGGCACCGCCTACCGGACCTATCTGACCGAGGGCGAGGCGCTGGCGCTGGTCGCCTGGCGCCGCCGGCGCGCCACCCACACCACGCTGCGGATCGTCGATCCGGACCTGCTATGTAATCCGGGTGACACCTCCGACACGCCCTATCTGCGCGGCGGCATCGGGCTGTCGAAGCACGGCGCGGCGGTGCGGTATTACTTCCGGCAGGGGCACCGCAACCAGGGCTGGTCGGATGCGCGCGACTATACCTGGAAGGCGGTGGCCCGCGAGCGGCGGACGGGCCGCCCGCAGGTGCTGCATTTCTTCGACAAGCTGCGCGACGGGCAGACGCGGGGTGTCTCGCGGCTGGCCCCGATCATCGAGAAGCTGCGGATGGAGGACCATTACTCGCGGGTGG
>NZ_FODS01000075.1 GCF_900110425.1 Salinihabitans flavidus
CGGCCTCACGCCCTACGAATACATCTGCAAGGTCTGGACCTCAGAGCCGGATCGTTTCATCCTAAATCCGATCCACCAGATGCCGGGACTAAACAACTAGGGTCTGCTGAGTGCGAATGCCATCACTTGATCCTGGCCAAAAAGCAAAGTTGCGTTTCAACCCATCCGAGGATGGGCCTACATCCAGATCCCATGCGTCTGGCGGAAATGCGCGATCGCCGCACGGTTCAGATCCTCGCGTCCCGCGCCCTCTACCTCTGAGCGGAAAAGGGCATGCGGCGCATGATGTGTCACCGCAGGTTCGGGCGACGGCACATCCGACACGATCCAGACCGGATGCCCGTTCGCGACCGCCTGCCCCGACAGCCAGATGTCGTCCACCATCCAGCAAACCTCCGGTATCTCGAAAACGTCATCGAGGATGAAATCCTCGCGCAGCATGACACCGCAGTAGGCCTGAAACGCATCCGCATACCCGGCCCTGAGCGACGAATAGCGATAGGATTCAGTCACCGGGGTTCCCTTGATCCGATACCGTATCTCGCGACCGAACATCCGGATCTGGAACGGCAGGTCGGTCACACGCCATTTGCGAATGTGGCGCGGCTGCAACGTCTCGGCCTCGTCGCTCTCATCTCCCCGTTCATGGTGAAGCCCGCTGACGGCGACACAGGCCTCGGGACGCGCCGCACGCGCCTTGAGAAACCTCTCGGCCATGAACGGCGCGTAGATCTGATCGTCGTCGCAGAACAGGATCTCGATCTTTGTGCCGCGATATTCCTCCAGTGTGGGAAGAAGCTTCGTCGCGGGCCCGTAGTCGGTCTCGGTCCGTCGAATCTCCACCCCGTGCGGCACCTCGGGAAGACGTCCATCCCAGTCGGGAAAGCGACTGTATTTGCGCGGAATATTGAGAATCACCCGCTCCGCCGGCACCGTCTGGGACAGCAGGCTTTTCAACGTCGGCCCAAGCTCTCCGAAGCGTGGCGGGATGGTGCTCAGTGAAATGACGTATCCGCTCATGCAATCTCTTTCTCTTTCGCCAAAGTATCGCGGCGCCCCACGCGGTCACACGCTTATAATCGTTTCGGCCCGATCGGGAACAGCTTTCCATCCTCGATCTCTTTTGACCCGAAGGGAAACCCGGACAGGTGAACCTCCGGGATGCAACCGCATCACGGGCGCCCCGCGCGTCTAGGATGCGGACTCATAATGCCTTGCCCAGAGGCGGGAGCAAGCCATGAGCACCGCAGCGAGATAGTTGCGGGCGGATTTCTCGTAGCGTGTC
>NZ_FODS01000074.1 GCF_900110425.1 Salinihabitans flavidus
CGTGATTTGCGCATCGTCTGTTCTCCTTGTCGTTTTGAACGTTACGAGAACAAACTCTACTTTTGAATGGCCCGGTTTTTGGGGGGCAGGTCAGATAACCTACACCCGATAGATGGACGGGTCTTAACCGATACCGCATACAATGAGAAAATGGTCGAAATTGCTCGGAAAACCAAAAGTAGCCATTGGTCTTATGAGGAAGAGTGGCGCTACTGGTTTCCACTTTCAGACAAAGAAAAGGGGCTGAAGCTCGCTAAGCCGGACGAATTATTCTTCGCTGATTTCGACGCAAACCTTGTTCTAAGAGAAGTGATATTTGGAGCTAAGTCGGCCCATACCACAGAGAATTTCAAGACGTTCCTTCGTCAAGCAGACAGTGTGAAATTCACCACAGCACGACCATCTTTCCGTCGATTTGCGATGGTCCAACAACGGCTCGCAAGCCTCAAAAAATAGGCGAACCCTCTGGAAGTTTTTGTGTCGGCGCGGCTAAAGTCGGCCGACTTTGTAAAGTCCGCCCGGTGCGCGTTGCTGCCCGCTCGGACCTTCGTCTGAACGACGGAGGCGCAGCAGAGGCAGACTGGGAAGCTTGCGTTAGGTGCGGAACACTATCCTCGGCGTTACTTTGAAAACCGCTTGGTTCATGTCGCACCGTATCCGCGAAGCCATGCGTTCCGGCGATCTTGCGCCGATGGGCGGCGGCGGCGGAATTGTCGAGATTGATGAAACCTACTATCGCATCAATGATGAAGGCCGTTCGCGCCGCGCTAAGCACAACAGCCTTAAGAAGAACCGCGACAAGCCCTTTCACTTCCATGGCGGTTCCGGTCACAAAATGGCTGTCCTGTCGCTGGTGGACCGCTCCGGGCGGGTTCGAAGATTCCATGTCAAGAAAGCGAACAAACAGAACGTGCTGCCCATTCTGCGCGACAATCTGGATGCAGAAGCCAAGGTTACCACCGACGAAAGCGGCCTCAATGGCGGACTCGACGCGGATTACATACACGCCTTCGTCAACCATGGCCGCAAAGAGTACGGGCGGGGCATCATCCACACCAACACCATTGAAGGCTACTTCTCGATCTTCAAGCGCGGCATCATGCGCGGCGTGTACCAGCACTGCAAGGAAAAGCACCTGCACCGCTACCTTGCTGAATTTGACTTCCGCTACAGCAACCGTCAGGCTCTTGGCACTGGCGATACCGAACGCGCAGACCTCGCGTGACTGGCATCGTCGGCAAGCGGCTCACCTACCAAATGAACCGCCCCGGGTTTACCGGAGAGTAAAACTCTCAAAAGGTGAGCCTCATGACAGACAAGAAACACACCCCGAGCTACACGGCCGAGTTCC
>NZ_FODS01000072.1 GCF_900110425.1 Salinihabitans flavidus
GGCCAACGGGCAGAAAGGGTCGGAAGGTTTCGACGAACAGATACGCGGGCGCGGCCATGATCGGCTGCGGCAGGCTGGTGAAGATCGCCCAGAGCGCGGCCTTCCAGACGGGTGAGCCGCGCGGCACCAGCACCAACGCGATGGCCAACCCCTCGGGCACGTTGTGAAAGGCGATGGCCGTGGTGATGTAGGCGCCGAGCCCCTCGGAGCCGGCGAAGGACACGCCGACGCCCACGCCCTCGGCAAAGGAATGCGCCGTCATGATGCCCAGGATCAAGAGCGCCTTGGCCGCGCCTGCGCCCTGCAAGTCGGCCACTTCCACGTCGCCCGCGCCAGACAGGAGTCTGTCGGCCAGAACGATCGCGCCCAGCCCCGCAAGCACGCCCACCAGCGTCAGCGTGATGTCAAGCGACACGCCTTCGGCGATCAGGCTGTGGCTGGCGGCCAGCATCAGCCCGGCGGCGGCGGCGTTCGACCAGCCCATCGTCCGGTCGCCAACCTTCTTGACGAACAGGAAAGGCAGCGCGCCGACGCCGGTCATGATCGCGGTGAGAAGCGCCGCCGCGACGACGATCCAAAGGGCTGTGTCCATGGTGCTTCTACAGAAATGTTTCGGTTCGATGCTTCGCCGCCCGCGAACCTTGCGCAGGCGGCATGGGCCGGACGGTCACTTGTTGGAGGCGTCCTCGTCTGCCGCACTCCACGCTTCTGAAAAGGCGCCCCAGGCGTCCGAGAAGCCGGTCTTCAGTTCGTCCCAGGCGCTGCTCGCGCCGGACTCCAGCGCGCCGTAGCGCTCGCCGAGGCGATTGCGCGCCTGCCGCAGGTCACGCAGCCGCGCTTCGGCGGTCGCGCGCGCGGCGTCGGACATCTCCGACCAGTTCTCGCGCAGGGCCTGCTCGCGCCGCTCGATCTCGGCGTCGAGCTGGTTCAGCGCCTCGCGCGCCTCGGTCAGCGCCTGGTCGCGCTCCTGCTGGGAATAGGCCGCTATGGCGTCCATCGCGTCCGAGATTTCCGCGCGGACCTCATCGGCGGTGGTCAGCGCGTCCGTCTCCTGCGCGGCGGCGGGCATGGCGAGCAGAGCGGCGAGCCCCGCCGCCCGCAGGGTATCGAGGAAGGTCATCGGCATGTCCTCACTTGAAGCGGGCCATGGCGCTGTCGAAGGCGCCCGAGATGCTGTCCCAGGCCTTGTCGAAGCCCGCCTTCATGTCGTCCCAGGCGTCATCGCTGGCTTCGCGCATCTCTTTCAGCTTCGCCTCGGCCTCGTCACGCTGCGCGCGCGCCTCGTCAAGCTGCTTCTGCGCCTCGATCTTCGCGTCTGCGCTCGACTCGTCGACCTGCGCCTTCATCTTGTCAATCTCGGCGTTCCATTGATCGATCTTCGCCTTGGCTTTTTCGATATACGCGTTCTTGTCGGTCATTTGAGTGATCCTTCTGCCCTTAGATGTCACATCCCGCGTGATTATACGGTCGTTTCTTGAAGATTTCTGGTTTCTGGCGATGCCAGTCCTTGAGCGCGTCGATGGGCGTTCGGCC
>NZ_FODS01000070.1 GCF_900110425.1 Salinihabitans flavidus
GGATTCCGCGCCGGACACGGTGGAGATCACGGTGAGCGCGCCCGCTGATGTTGAACCTCCGGTGATCTCGGGGATATCTGACACGGAAGTGGATACAGATGAGGGTGTCAACACGGCCTCGGTGGTGCTGACGGCGACAGTGACGGACAATACGGGGGAGGTGATCGCGCCGGTATTCACAGTCGATGGCACAGTGATTGGCAGTCCACATGACTTTCCCGTGGGGGCGACCATTGTCACGGTCACCGCACAGGACAGTTCTGGCAACAATGCAGAGCCGCAATTGTTCACGGTCACCGTAAGAGATACCACCCCCCCAGATGAGCCGGTGGTATCTGCGCCTACTGTAATGTCGGATGGAAAGGTAAGCGTTTCGGGTATAGCCGAGCCGGGTAGCAAGGTCACCGTTACCTTCCCGGACGGGAGCTCTCAGACCGTCACTGCCGATCCGGTAACGGGCGCTTTCACCGTAACCTCAGCCACGCCGCAGCCATCAGGAGACATCGTCGTGATGGCCGTAGATAGCGCCGGCTACAAGTCGTCAGGTGCCAGTCTCGCCTTTGTCGGCGACGATACGCCGCCCACGATCACGATCGGGGCACTCAAGGGCCCGTCGGGCGGGACCTACACCGCCGCGATCACACTCTCGGAGAACAGTAGCGATTTTACCTTGGAGGATCTGACATTGATCAATGCCAGCGCTACGCTTTCGGGATCCGGCATTGCCTATACGGCAACGCTGACGCCCGCCGAAGATGGCGAGATCAAACTGTCAGTGGCGGCTGGCACCTTCACCGATGCGGCAGGCAACGCCAATATCGCTTCGAACGAGGTCGGCGCGATCTTTGATGCCACTCCGCCGACGGTACGCATAACCGGTGAACCGGGCTCCCTGGCCGCCACGACCGGCTTCACCGTCACGGTGACCTTTTCGGAAAGTGTCACGGGGTTCGAGCCTTCGGATATCGTCGCCACCAATGCGAATGTCACGGGCCTGAGTGGTAGCGGGGCAGTTTATTCGGCGACGCTGATGGCATCGGGCACAGGCGACGTCGGCTTGTTCGTTCCGGCGAACAGCGCAGTGGACGCCTCAGGCAATGGCAACCTGGTTTCGAATACGGTCAGTATCGCCGACATTACGGTGGAGCGGACACAGGAACTGATCGCAGGCTACATGCAGACCCGCGCCAACCAGTTGGTCCGCAATCAACCCAACCTGATTCCGTTTATGTCCGGAAGTGGGGGCAACGCGTTCAACGTGAATGTGACCCGGGGGCGTGGAATATTCGACTTGTCTACTGATCCAAAGCGGCCGATCTGGATGCAGGCCAACGGATCGTGGACGACCGATGGCGCAAGCCAAAGCCGTTATGCGTTCGGTGCAATTGGCAGCCATCAGACCATCAACAAGAACCTGCTGCTCGGTGCGATGCTGCAATTCGACCACCTCGAAAGGGAAACCGGAAGGGCATCGGTCTCTGGCATCGGCTGGATGGTGGGGCCTTATTTCGTTGCCAAAGCGCCGAGCCAGCCACTCTATTTCGAGGGCCGGTTACTCTACGGCGAGACACGCAATGACATATCGCCCTTCGGCACCTACGAAGACAGCTTCGAAACCACGCGGATACTCGCCCAGCTGAAGATTGCCGGCGAACTTGAATATGGCGAGACAACCCTGAGCCCGTTCTTGGATGCATCCTACACCACCGATGACCAGAAGAGCTATGTTGATGGTCTGGGCAATGCCATCCCCGGGCAGAGCGTTGATCTTGGGCAGATCGAGATCGGGCTGGATTTCAGCAGGACCGTTGACGTCAGCTCCGGAACTCTCGAACTCTGGGGCGGTGCTTCGGGCATCTGGTCGCATACCAGTGGCAGTGGATTCGCCTCTACAGTCACGCCCGACTACGAGGGCGGCCGGGGGCGAGTCGAACTGGGCTTCAACCATGCCTTTTCAGCCAACCGGCGCTTTTCGGCATCTACTTTCTACGATGGGATTGGCGCGGGTGGCTTCGAAAGTTACGGGCTGAGCCTTGGATACGAGATGAATTTCTGAGTTTGGCAGAGCCCGAGGCGTTGTCTTCGGGCTCCAACTCCATCTCAATTGGAGTGTCTGACGTCAGCACCTTTGGGACAGATTTGAGGATTTGAACAACGGAGGGTT
>NZ_FODS01000067.1 GCF_900110425.1 Salinihabitans flavidus
TCCTCCCGGGGTCGCCATTTCCCTGACTGGCTGCCAATGGGGCATAAGAGTGCGCAAAATGGCGGTTTTACTTGCGCACCCATGTCAAGAGATTTTTTTGAATATCGAAAAATATTAGTCTACCTATTGAAATTAAAAGGTTTCGTGGAACAGCCGTTCGATCTCGTCTGGTGCAGCGTCTGCTTCCCGACTTTGCCATGAAAGTGCTCCGAACGGTCACCGCAGTCTTGCAGAGGGTTGGAAATATCCCTCATTATTGTCCTACCCCGCCAACCTGTGAAACAGAGGAGAAGTAGAGCGGCGCACAGCTTCCCGGGCATGTGGGCCCGCAGGTCAGTGCCGACTGTCGGATTGCGCCCAACCGACTACGCAGTCATAGTGCCATTAAGCGCAGGCTGGAGCAAATAGTATGGACGTTCGAATTCAAACGGGCTGGGACAATGACCCCGCAGGACGCATTCGAAATTTATCTCTCGCTCCGAATGCAAAGAACTCACTTTTCCCACTGTTTGAAGCTGTGATGAACTCCATTCACGCTGTCGAGGACAGATTTGGCAAAGACAATCTCAGCAAAGGTGAAGTTTCGATCGAACTGCACCGCAGTGCATCTGGGGATATGGAAGGCTTCACTGTTTCTGACAACGGCATTGGATTCAACGAAAGCAACCTCGATTCTTTCCGTCGAATGGACTCACGCGCCAAGGAGAAGATTGGCGGAAAAGGCGTAGGGCGCCTTGTTTGGCTCAAGGTTCTGGATGAGGTGTGCGTCAAAAGCGTTTATGATGATGGGTCCAGCGGCCTTTCAGTTTCGTTTGATTTCAAGATTTCCAACCCAACGGATAACCTGACCTTTCTACCAGCGGATCGACGCACCGCAGGTTCAATTATTCAATTGACCCCCTACAAACGGGACTACGCTCTCCACATACCAAAGAAAGCAAGCACGATTACAAATCGGCTTTTGGCGCATTTTATCAGCTACTTTATCAACATCAGTCATCCCAAAATTACGGTCTTTGATGTAGATGCCGAGATAGACCTGTTCGACGCATTCTCAGACTCAGTTGAACGCGATGCGGACTATCGGTTCAATGTATCGGTTTCTGGTGCGTCCGAAGATTTCGTCTGCCGCTGTTTTCTGCTTCCCAAAGCAATCTCTGACGACGAAAGAAGCACGAACGCACTTTACCTTGGTGCAAACGGACGTGCTGTTAAACGGTTCGATATGGACGGAGTGATCGGCCTCAAGGCTATCGACAATAAATTTGCGTTCCTTGGATATATCGAAAGTCCGGCCTTGGATGACTCTGTCAATGATACCAGAACGGACTTCTCGCTGTCAGAAGACGAAGTTGAGAACATCGTCGATCAGGCGAAAGAGCGCGTCAAGCATTTCCTCGCGCCCGAACTCGCTGAGATACGAGAGAAGCAGACTGGAATTGTCACCGCGCTGCGCATCGAGCACCCTCGTTTTCTGAGCATACAAGGAACTGAAAGCGAAATCGCGGAGACGCTTCATTACGGCACGAACCGGAAAGAGGACATTTTTGTCGAAATGTCCCGTCAGTCACTGCGGCAATATGAGCGCCGCAAAAACGCCTTCAAACGGTCAATTGAGAAGAAACTGCCTGATGTGGAGGCGAAGGCCAAAGAGTATGTGGCAGAGTTGAAGCAAGAATCCGTGTCGTCGCTTGCCGAATACGTCATGAAGCGCAAGCTGGTTCTCGACGTGTTCGAAGAGAGCTTGAAATTCAAGCCCAATACCGACCAAGAATCCGAGTATGAAGACGTTCTCCACGACATAATCTGTCCTCTGAAATCCACTTCCTCGGATTTGGACTATGACGACCACAACTTGTGGATCGTTGACGACCGGTTGGCATTCTACTCGTATTTCAATTCTGACACCCGCATGGAAAAGCAGGTGTCCGATCCTGCACATCCGAAGGATAGGCCGGACGTTTCCATTTTCGACCTTGGCCTTGGCTTCGAGAATGAAGACAAATCGTCCCCCATCACTATCGTGGAATTCAAACGCCCAAAAATTGACAACTACACGTTGGAGAAAAACCCCATCACGCAAGTCCGAAAGTATGTTGAAGACATGCGGAGGTCTGGCGAGGCGATTAAGTATGACGGGACTCCCATCCGCTCAATCGAAGAGACTACGCCGTTCATGTGTCACATCATCGCGGATATAACGCCCAAACTGCGTGATGTGATGAAAGCTCTCGGGAACTTCCACCGAAAGGCGGGTTCAAACACCTACTATTCGTGGGACTCATCATATTTGATTTTTATCGAGGTTTCGTCTTTCAAGGACGTTCTCGAGTCCGCCAAGTCACGCAATCGAGCGTTCTTCGAACGTATCGGGATTTCCGTATAACCACGTCTGCTTTCTGCGGTTCGCTGCCGTTCATCTGAGGCGCAGCGAACTTCCGCTTTCCTCCCCCATGAAACATGGTGCCCATGACCTGCCCCTTTTTTCAGGGCCACTCGTAAGTCGAGCCTGTTCTCCTTTTGTGTGCCATCATTCGGCGGCGCGAGCAATGGGCGCGGGCGCG
>NZ_FODS01000065.1 GCF_900110425.1 Salinihabitans flavidus
AGCAGAGGAGGCCTTCTATGCAAGCTTGAATGCCGTCGAAAAAGTAGCCTAATCATTGAACCAGAAACTCTCCGGTAAACCCGGGGCGGTTCAAATGGCCTCTTTCAACTGAGCCAGCGTGAAGCCTTCCTTGTTGTAGGACGTCTGCGTAACGCCAGACCTTGCGTGGCCAACTATACTTTGCACGATGGGTTCAGGAACATCCATTTGGCTAAGGCGGGTAACCATGGTGTGGCGGAAGCTGTGATACACTAGCCCCGACTGTTTAATGCCTAACTTAGGCAAGAAACTCTTATTACACCAGCGGCCCAAATTGCGGCCATAGCCGCCGTTGGCACTGTAACTGTAGTCGGGGAACAGGCGCGTGCCGTGTCTGCGGCTGTCCACGAAACAGAGAAAGCCAAGCCGTATCAACTCGGAGTGCAGCGGCACTTTGCGCCTACCCGCCTTTGACTTCACGCTCTTGTTGCCGTCGCCTTCGTCCGTGATGTTCAGGAACCATGTATCGCCGTCCTGCTGCACATCAGCAATGTCGAGTTGGCAAATCTCGTTCAGACGCGCACCAGTGAACATGCCCAAGAGCATCCCCCACTTGTGGCTGTCTTTGCGTACCAGCTTGGACGTGTTTTCGGTCAACTCAGTGTAGATCAGGCGGGCTTGGTCCGGAGTGAAGGGCTTGCGCTCACTTTTGCTGGCCTCGTCCTTCTTCACTTTCATGCCTTCAAAAAGCGTATGCGGCGAATGTCCGTGCCGCTCTGCCCAGTCGAAAAACATTTTGAACATCTGGATATGGCTGTTGATCGTTTTGGCCGCGATCTTCTTGTGCCCCGGTTCCTTGATGACCTGCATCAGCGGCATGGCTTTCAGCTTGGGCTTTGTATTCCGGCTGGCTGGAATCGCCTGCAAGACTTTCTTGACCTCGCTCGCATCCTGCTTGGTGATCGTGGCAAGTAGACGATCATGGCCGAAGTATTCGACAAGGACGTTCAGGTAAGCCCGGTTCTGGCCGATGGTCTTGTCAGCCCATTGGCGTGAATGCTCTGCGATGAAATCATCCACTGCTGCGCCCAAAGGCGATGAGGCTGGCAGAGCGGGCGCAGGAGCGGCAGGGGCGATAGCCCGGGCTCCGTCATACGAATAATGCTCAAGGCGCTCAGTGGCCTCCAGAACGGCCCTGAGAAGGTCCCGGCGACCCTTCCGGAGTTCGCGTTGCATCATGGGCTGGCTGGATTGCCAGTCCTGCACCGTCAGGCCCGATTTTCTCAGGAACGGCTTGACGGGAAGGTACTGGTCGCTCTCCTTCTCCATGTCGAGATAGCTTTCGTGGTCCAGCATCTCGCACCGAACGTCTTCCAAGGCGTTCTTCGACAGGCCGCGCCGGTCCAGCCAATCAAGGTACTGGTCCAGTTGCGCCTTGAAGTAGGCTTGCACCTTCTCGCGTATCTCGCTTTGTCGAAGTCCTGCCAAGGCGTTGCTCTCACGTAGTATTTGCCCGCACGATGCAAGATGTCGGGCTAGTGCGCCAGCCCTATCCGGGCAACGTGTTCGGAGTGATACTCGGACGGTTGTTCGCTTTCCCTCTATGGATGGAGGGATAGGCCAACGGAAGTAGTAAATCCCATGTCTTGAGGGGCTTAGATAGGATGACAGCTTCATAGGGTGTGTGTCCCACTTTGTGTCACACCCGACTGCTCAGTCGCTAACCCTATGATTTAGAACAAAATGGAGGCGAGTACCGGAATCGAACCGGTGTACACGGATTTGCAAAACTGGGTATGTGTCTGAATTTAATGGGATTTATGTTTAGAAATGGTGCATTTTTCGGCGGAACGTAACGGGAATGTTTAGACGCTAGAACGGTGCTTTCACCGGCTTTGAAAGAGCCTGTGATGCGATACCTAAGTCGATGAATATTCGCCTGAATTGTGCCGCGCGCCGTTGACGCATGTCATAAAATGCACCCATTCTGAGGTGAACAACTTTCTGTTGATCAGCTTTGAGGTGTCCACATTGTTCATTAGGATCATTCGCGCATTGTTTTTCAGCCGCCCTGCGAGACGGCGGGAGCCGCCGCGATCTCGTGATATTGTCACTCCGTTTCTGCGGCCCGTGCGCAAGCCGATGCCTTCACGGACTGCTGTGTCTAGCACGCAGAGACACCAGCCAGCTCAAGCGCCCGCCCATCCGCACGAGACCACGCTCACCGGTAAATGCTACGTGGTCGATGGCGACACGATCCGGATAGGAAAGGTTAACATACGCTTGGCCGGCGTCGACGCGCCAGAACTTGAACATCCTTGGGGCAAGAAGGCAAAATGGGAATTGGTCAACCTTTGCAAAGGGCAAATCATCACCGCCGAGATCGAGCCGGACTTGTCCTATGACCGGCTTGTCGCGACCTGCTTTCTGCCGGACGGTCGCGATTTGAGCGCGGAAATGGTCCGTAGCGGAATGGCGCTAGATTGGCCGAAGTTTTCCGGTGGAAAATACCAACACTTGGAGCCGGAAGGCGTGCGTAAGAAATATTGGAAAGCGGCGGCGAGGCAGCGCGGGCATATGCATGTTTTCCATAAGTGAGGAGGGTTCGGCCCAGACCGGCCATCCACGATCTGGAGCAATGCTGCGGCGCAGCCTGTCAGAGCGGCCATTCGCTGCTTATGTAAATCCGACGACGACTTGAGCAAGCGGTTAGCCGGACTAGGCGTACCTTGCCTTCGGGAAGGGAAAATGACCACATCTGACTTGATTGCCCAAGAACGGCCCCATACTGCCAAAACCATGAAAGGCGAGCCAGATGAGTAGTGAAATTCCGCTCCCAGAGACACTTGGCGGTGACCTGCCCCCCAAAAACCGGGCCATTCAAAAGTAGAGTTTGTTCTCGTAACGTTCAAAACGACAAGGAGAACAGACGATGCGCAAATCACGT
>NZ_FODS01000064.1 GCF_900110425.1 Salinihabitans flavidus
ATCGGCCCTGAGAGACCACTTTCACGCCTCCCAACACCCGAGCCAGTGTTCAGCTCCTCCCGCATAACCCTCGAAAACAACGAGAAAATTCGGCCACAGCCGGATCGGGAGAACGCTTTCGCGAGGGCAAGTGGCGGAGGGGACGGGACCGGGTTCGAACGTTCTCCACCCTAAGTCATTGTTTCCATTTGATCCAGAATCGCACTTTGCGCATTGCCCATCAATCATGACTCGGCCTACCGGAGTCGCATCCGCTTGATGTGGCGCACTTTGTGTCCTGGTCGGACTCAATGAGCGTGCGGATTCAGCCCGGTCGCTAGTGCGAGGTGGCGGGCTTAATGATGCATGCCAACTGTCATCAGGCCCATGAACCCGAGGGCCCTGATGCGGTCAGGGTCGGACCCGGTCACGATCAATACCGCGCCACCCGGGATCTCCGCCGCCTGTATTGTACAACCTTCGACACGATCCATCGTCGCTGCGTGGGCGCGGACCATGGCGCGGATCGATCGGGTGACTGCCGCGTGTTCTGAAGTCGCCTCGAAGCGGGCAGGCGGCGCGGCTCAGGTCGGAGTTCCGATCGCTACCAAGAGTGGCGGACCGTCTCGATGCCTGGCTCGGCGAGGACAATTGCCTGCCCGAGAAGGGCCCTGGCATGTGAGTTCCTCAGCTAGCGCAGAATGTGTGTCCAACTTCAATTGTCTCGTGCCGCGCTCTGTGCCGCTTCGAATTCGTCGAAGGTCAGAGAACCGTTCGCATCCTCGTCGAACCTTTCAAACATATTTCGGTGACCTTCAAGAAATTCAGCCAGATGCAGCTTTCCGTCTTCATCAGTATCGAAAGCCGAAAGCGGCCGGGCCGGTCCCTGAAACTCATCCACGGTCAGGATACCATCCATGTCCGCGTCCATGTCCATGAACTGGCCTGTGCGGACTTCGTAGGCTTCCGCCCAGGTGATGGCGCCGCTTTGATCCGCATCCAGCCCGTCGAAGGCAGCCTCCGCTTCCTGTGCGGAGCCACGCTCCGTCGCAGCACCGAACGCGGCAAGTCCGACGATCACGAAGATGATTTTGGTGGCGTGCATAAAAGATCCAATCCTTGAACTACATTTCCTTTTAAACACCGGCGGGGCTGCCTCGTTCCATTAGGAAGCCCGCTTCGTGAGTGTATACACCGAATATGAGCTGGCACCCCGTTGTCTGCGGTGATCCTGGCCCCTGACCATTGGGCACGGCTGGCTCCAATGTCACTTCGGGGGGGTCGCTCGTGCCAAATGTTACGATTTTGCACGGTGGTGATGTCTGGCAAGGTGTTAACAGGACGAGGCAGGATATGGTATCTTCAGGGCGATCAATCGAAGGGCATGTCACATATGTGCGCGACGGTAACACGATCGAAGTCGCTTATGTTCCAGTCAGGATCGCCAAGCTCGACTGTGCCGAGAGCGGCAGTATGGCGGGCAACAGGGCGACCAAGCGTATGCACGCTTGTGCACTCGGAAACGGTACCGTGCAGATTGAGCGGCAAGAGATCGTATGACCGACATGTCGGCACGTGCTATCTTGCCGACGGGCGCAATATCGGACAGATCCTGCAGGCCAAGAGCACCTGCAGGAGGTGGCGATAGTGAGGGGTTGGGGCTGTATCCACCCGACTTTTCGCTGGCGGTATCTCGGCAAAATCGAGAAGTGGCCTTGCACCTGTGGCGCATCTCTTGCCAACGGAGGAGAACAATCACCCACGCATCACGAATGTGTGACCTGATTGCATCAGCGGAAAATTGCTGATCCCCCGGTGCTTGAAGCTCGCCCGTAGACCGGGCCAATTGTGCCCGAATTGACCGTATCGGCGTCCGTCGCTTTGCGTCAATAGAGCATCCGAGAATCGATCCCGGTCCGCCGGAGGACGAGGATCGGCGAGAGCGAGCAGGCGCAGTGACAGCATACCAACACCACCGAACTAAAAGACCGTTCGACTTGGGCGGCACACGGGCAACGATCTGTGTGTCTCGTCCCGTCCTGCGGCCCGTACATGCCCGCCGTTGGTTTGACGAATGTGGGCGCAAAGTCCCGCCACGGCGGCCGGGCGTTTGGCGGCAATACCCCGTCAAGAACGGCCTTTATCATGGCCTGAGTGACGCACGAAAAACTATCAATCTACGTCGCCGCGCCGCAGCACGGACAGAATCTGACCACAATCCATTCCTACGGCGCATGAACCCCTCATGCGAGTGACTTTAACCTTTCATCGGCGACCCCTCGCCTACGCCCAAGGAGGGCTGATACCATGCGCGCGTTTTTTTGCCTCACGTTGATTGCGGCCCTTCTGCAAGTTGGAAATGCCCGGGCGTTTACGGCGTTGGATGATGAGTCAACCTATGAGTATCTCGGTTTTTGCATTGTCGATAAGCGCGTAAACAGCGCGCAACAATCTGCCTCCCTAGTGGTTGAGTTTTTTGAACCGGAGGGCACCCGGTGGGACAATGGAACCGTGCAATCCTGGGGCATGCCATTGGGCAAGAGGGAGCTTGCAGACTACTGCCTCGGCACCCCAGAGAGTAACATCACGGGGTTTCAACAGAACGGGGCCGACGGCACGTTCGAGACTGACAATTACATCGGGTTCACATTCACATTGACAACCGATACGTTCGAACTCCCGGCAGGAACATATGAATACAAGATCGGGTCCGGGTCATTGTTGAATCCCAACGCGGCACCGGTGGCTGATGCCGGGGCGGCGCAGTCTGTGGTGTCGGGGACGCAGGTTACCCTGAGCGGGTCGGGCACCGATGCCGACGGCTCCATCACAAGCTATGCCTGGACCCGCACCGGCGGCACCGGCAATGCAGCCAATGCAGTTCTATCGGATACGACCGCGCAGAACCCGACTTTCACCGACAGCTCGCTGATCCCCGGCGACGGCCCTGAAACACATATCTTTCAACTCGTGGTCACAGACGACGACGGAGCCACGTCCGCGCCGGACACGGTGGAGATCACGGTGAGCGCGCCTTCGGATGTTGCGGCGACGGCGGATGCGGGCCCGGATGCCTCGGTGGCTTCGGGCGCGTCGGTGACGCTCGACGGTTCGGGCTCGGATGCCAACAATGACGGTCAGAGCCTGACCTGGTCCTGGACCCAGACCGGCGGCCCGTCGGTGACGCTGGACGATGCGACGGCGGAGAGCCCCGGCTTCACCGCGCCGACGCTGGTTGCGGGTGCGGCCGACGAGGTGCTGAGCTTCAGCCTTGTGGTGAATGACGGCGTTGGGGATTCCGCGCCGGACACGGTGGAGATCA
>NZ_FODS01000066.1 GCF_900110425.1 Salinihabitans flavidus
GCTATGATGAACCAGAAACCCTCCGTTGTTCAAATCCTCAAATCTGTCCCAAAGGTGCTGACGTCAGACACTCTCACTCAATCACCTCCTGCAGCAAACTTGCTACCCCATGGAAGCGATAATATCTCTCCACCGTCATGCGGTGCCCCTCCAGGCCGGCCGTTCCCTCCAGCCCTCAGGGAAACCCATGTTGTGCGGATCGGCAAGGGGGCAGCCGTCGATCAGATCGACCACACGCTGCTTCCATTCACTCCCCGGCGCGATGATCGACAGCAGGTGATCAAGCATGACTAGGGTGTTGTGCAGATACCGCTCATCCGCACCACGCATGGCGACGGGCAGCTTCGCTGGGTAATTCGGAACCGTCATCTTGACCGTGAACCGCTTGTTCCAGAGCCGTCCGTGATGGGCGCAGATGTTGCGCACATGGCTCATGTGATGCGAGAAGGAGGTGAGGACTTTCTCATCCACGCCGAAGGGTTTGGCGATGGCCTGCCGTTCGGCCCGGCGCTTCAGATCACCGAAGAATTTGGACAGCAGGCCGAAGGACATGACCTCGGCCGCCATCCAGATCGGCGGCAATTCCGGGCTGGTATATTTCTCGCGGTAGTGCACGGCGAAGGTGTCGCGCGAGCGGTCGAATTCCTTGGTCAACTCCGCCACGGCCTTGGCGTGCCGGTCTATATGGGCATAGTGGCTCTGATCCAGATAGCCGTGGGGGCCGTGCGTCATTGCCATGTAATGCGCCCATTGGGCGCGCAATGCGATCTCGACCCGCTCGATCGCATCGAGCACCAGCAGCCGTAGTTCACGGTCAAAGATATAGAGCGTCAGGACATCCTCGAACCGGGTTCCCGCACGGAAAGCATGATCGCCATCTTCCTCGGCGGGAACCTCAAAGGGTAGCCAGTAGGCGCGGAGGCGGTAGTAGGAGATGAATTGCATGTAATGCCGCGCGGCGACCTCGTCCTCGACGATCATGCTCCGCTTCTTGAGAAGCGCGATTTGATCAGGGATCGAGGTGGCGGGCTTGGAGAATTTCATGCAGCGTCACCTCGCTGCGAAACCCAAGCCCCAAAAACAAGTAACCCGCCGGGGTGCGCAGTGCGAAGCCGAGGCTCCGCCCGAGGCGTGGCGGGTCTTGTTACGATCATAGATAGGATACGAACCCTGCCAAAGCAATAACAAACCGGGCAGTCGGGCATGGAAATCACTCAACCACCTCCTGCAAAAGCCCTGCGATCTCGGCTTCCAGCGCCTTCAACTCTGCGTCGATTTCTTCCAGCGGCCGGGGCAGCACGTATTTGTAGAAGTAGCGGTTGAAGTTGATCTCGTAGCCGACACGTCCGACGCCGCCATCCTGTGTGTCGGTGTAGCTCTCGTCCACCCAGGCATCCGGCACGAAGGGCAGAACCTCGCGCTGCACATAGGCGCGCCAGTCCTCGTTCAGCGGCACCAGTTCGTGGTCGCGCAGATCGGTGTCGGGTTCGGGCTTGCCCTTGGCATCGGTGCAGACCTCCGCCGCCTCGACCCGCTCCGACAGAGCGCCCAGAATTGCCTTGCGCACCGGCGCGCCGATCTTGACGCCAGCGGCCCGGAGCGCGTCGCTGAGGGCCGTGTCGAATGCACGGCGGCTCACCCACCGATCACCCGCCAGATGCTGCTCCAGCGACTCCAGAATGGCGCTCTGCGCCTCCTCGTCGAGCCTGGCAAAGGGCTTGGCCTCGCGCAGCGCCTCCAGCCCCTCGGGCGTGATCGCGAAGGCTAGTTTCAGCGGGCGCTCGACCCGGATTTCGCGATAGCCGAAATCGGTGGTGGCGAAGATCTTGGACACGTCGCCCCATTCGCCATCGCCGTTCAGCATCTCGGCATAGATCCGGGCGATCTGATCGCAGGCACCGGGCGGAATCTCGCGGCGCTTGGAGCCGAGCGACTTGCGCATCGATTTCCAGAACCGCTCACCGCTGGCGTCGATCAGCTGCACCTTTCCGCGCCGCGCCCGGTCCTTGCGGTTGGTGAGCAGCCAGACATAGGTCTGGATGCCGGTGTTGTAGAAAAGATCGGTGGGCAGCGCGATGATCGCCTCGACCCAGTCATTCTCCAGCATCCAGCGGCGTATCTCGCTCTCGCCCGACCCGGCCCCGCCGGTGAATAGCGGCGAGCCATTCATGACGATGCCGATGCGCGAGCCCTGCTCGTCGTGCCGCATCTTGGAGATCATGTGCTGCAGGAACAGCAACTGCCCGTCCGAGATGCGCGGCAGCCCAGCCCCGAAGCGCCCGGACATGCCCATCTCCGCCGCCTCATCCTTGATTGGATCGGCGTATTTCTTCCAGTCCACGCCATAGGGCGGATTGGAGAGCATGTAGTGAAAGCGTTTGTTGGGGTGCGCGTCCTGCGTGAGCGTATTGCCGAAGGCGATGTTCTCGGGATTGTGCCCGGTCACCAGCATGTCGGATTTGCAGATCGCGAAGGATTCCGGGTTGAGTTCCTGCCCGAAAAGCTCGACGCGAATGCGGTCGTTCAGCGCCTTCATCTCCATCTCAGCGATCGACAGCATCCCGCCCGTGCCAGCGGCGGGGTCATAGATCTGGCGGATCACACCCGTGCCGGTCAGGGCATCCTTGTCGTTGATCAACAGCAGCGAGACGATCAGACGAATGACTTCGCGCGGGGTATAATGTTCCCCGGCCGTCTCGTTCGAGATTTCCGAAAAGCGCCGGATGAGATCTTCGAACAGATACCCCATCTCGAGGTTGGAGATCGCGTTCGGATGCAGGTCGTGTTTGATCCCATGGTTTGATGGTGCGATCCTTTCTCGGGAATGGAAGGAAGCATTATGGGACAAGTTCGTCACGGGAGCGCCACGACCACGCA
>NZ_FODS01000062.1 GCF_900110425.1 Salinihabitans flavidus
AGGCAGCCAATACTTGTCGATCCGATACACCGAGCGGCTCGCCGAGGCCGGCATCGACACATCAGTCGGCAGCGTCGGGGATTCCTACGACAACGCCCTCGCCGAAAGCATCATCGGCCTGTTCAAGACCGAGGTCATCAAGTTCCTTGGCCCCTGGAAGTCCGTTGGTCAGGTCGAATGGGAAACCCTGAAATGGGTCGACTGGTATAACAACACCCGCCTGCACAGCGCCATTGGCTACGTCACGCCGCAAGAAGCAGAGGAGGCCTTCTATGCAAGCTTGAATGCCGTCGAAAAAGTAGCCTAATCATTGAACCAGAAACTCTCCGGTAAACCCGGGGCGGTTCATTCCTGCCTTGTGACATCGCGTTACATGATCTTGGTTGGCGGTTCTTGCGCGCCGCGCTTGAGTGAACAGATGATCTGGTAGCTTCAACTCAGGAGAGAAGAAAATGACCTTCAGAATGACCGGAATAGTAACATTTGCCATGCTCCTCGGCCTCGCGACCTCTGGTGCGGCTCTCGCCCACGGCCACGGCGATCGCGGCCAGGTCGCCGACGGTTGCAGCGGGCTAGGTATGGCCATGCAGGGCAAAGGCATGATGCCGGGCGGCATGATGGATCAGATGGGCAGCGGCATGATGCAAATGCATGGGCAAATGATGGGCTCCGGCATGATGGGACCGTTGCAGGAAAGCATGATGAGTCGCATGGGCGGTGGCATGATGGCCCAGCTCGATCAGGACGGCGATGGTGAGGTGACCGCCGCGGAAGTCCGGAGCGGGCTCTCGGCCAAGCTGTCCGAATACGACGTGGACGGAGACGGCACATTGTCGATTGCAGAGTTCGAAACGCTCCACACCGCGATGATTCGCGAGGTGATGGTGGACCGATTTCAGCATCTCGATGCCGATGGAGACGGACAGGTAACAGACGATGAAATGACGGCGCCGGCGAACCGTATCGAACGCATGCAGCAGATGCGTGAGCGGATGATGGAGCGGCGCGGCAATATGCCAATGAAAGACGGTGGCGGCATGATGAAAGACAATTGATCAAGGGCGCGCTATTTTCGCATCCAAACCGACCACCCATAGGTGCCAAAACAGGAGAAATGTATGAGTTATACGTATGATCGCACGCTTGCAGACACGAGGATCGATGACGCTGAAATGCGTGTGCGCGAGGCCTTGGCCGAAGCCGGATTCGGTGTTCTGACCGAGATCGACGTGCAGGCCACGATGAAGAAGAAGATCGACGCCGACATAGCCCCGTATCGCATTCTGGGGGCCTGCAACCCGGAGATGGCTTATGAAGCCATCGGCCTGGAACCGCGCGTCGGCGCGATGCTACCCTGCAACGTGATCCTGCGCGAGATCGAAGGCGGCACCGAGGTGAGCGCGATCAACCCGGTCGCCTCGATGACTGCGATCGACAATAACGAGTTGTCGGACGTGGCTGGACAGGTGCGCGACATGCTGAAAGCCGCAATCGACGCGGCTTGAAGGACACGCGCACAGCAGACTGAGGCTGACGGCTCTGTTTGTAATCGGTCTTGACGGCGACGGGATCGCGTGGCGAAGACCACGCCCCGTCGCTGTTTCGCAATGCATTTTCGGCGTTGCACGCGAACCTTGTTATAGGAGCATTCGTGCACCCGGAGTTGCCGGCGCCAGAACCCATCCCCATCGCACCCGTGCAAATTTCCTAGGACTTCTTTCTTCCCATGGTCAAATGCGACGGCTCCCGTCGGGATGTCGCGCCATTCCTCGGCGGGGATCAAAACAAGCCATAGTTCGGATGCGATCGGAGCACCTCCGCATTTTCCTGTTTGAGCAGGTCATGCCTCCGCACAAGTTTGTGGCCCGATAGACTGTTCATCCTCATGACCGGACACCTCTCTCATCCAGGACCGACTG
Organism: Salinihabitans flavidus; assembly: GCF_900110425.1. Lineage (GTDB taxonomy): Bacteria > Pseudomonadota > Alphaproteobacteria > Rhodobacterales > Rhodobacteraceae > Salinihabitans > Salinihabitans flavidus. Next base: position 1,920 of record NZ_FODS01000062.1, read on the forward strand.
GCCTTCGATAGAGAAACCAAGGAAGCATCAAGACCGTGGCGCAAATCCGCAAACTGGCGCACGACATCACCGACGGCATCTGTTCTGGTGACAGCGCGCAACAGTTGGGCGGTTCTACGGATCGGAGGGTTGCGGACCACCCATGGGACGCACAAATGGCCTCCGCGCGCCTGCGAGCACTCCTCTGGACGAGGCGGAACGCCACCTTCCTGAACAGCCACAGATCGTCATCCATAGCTGCGAGACGCGCCATAACCACGCCAGCCTGGACCGTCAGACGCCTTTCTGGGAGATTTCTCCGAGAGATCGAGGCGGCACAGAACTGCGAGAGCGCCGGAAAGGCCTTGTTTTTATGGCGCTACCCGATGGGACGGGTTGACAATTCACCGCGAAAAACCGTTTTTCGGGCGATTTCTGTCAACTTCAGGTAAACCTTTGTCAACCTTTAGCCGGAGAAAGAGGCCATTCTTGGGGACTTCTGCCCCCAAGAAGGTTTCCAACTTTTTTGCTTGGGTAAACCTTTGTCGACCTTCGGCAACCCCCTCGGGATCCGGCGAGGGATGGCATTGCAGCCATTCCTTGCCGAGGTTCTCGTTCCTCCTGTTCTATGCTCTCTTGGGCTCACAGATGCGGCGCAGAAGCTGCACACGCCGGAGGGTGGGTGCAGGGTTGCGGTCCAGGCTGATCATCCGGAAGAACACCAACCAGGCGCGCTCGTTCTCGGTGAGATCTTTCATCTGCAGCATCTCCTTCACCGGCCGAAGATCGCATTGATCGCCGCCTGCGACCGACTGGTGATCCGCGGATCGGTGTTGTCGGTGGCCGTGCGGATCGCCTCAATCCAGCCCAGCTCGTTCGCGGTGATCGGCGTTCCGAAGATCTCGATGATGGCCCGAGCCGCCAGGTCGCCCACTGCCTGCTCCAGGGCCAAGCGCATCAAATAGGCCGGGTCGCTCTCCAGCGCCTTGGCCATCGAGGGCACGCGGTCCAGAGCCAGCTTGCTGGTGCCGTTCTTGATCATCGTGATCATGTTCGGATTCGGATAGCCGGCCTCGTTGGCGATCTGAAGCTGGGATTTCTTCGGCCGAAGCTCCAGCACGCGGCGCTCCACGTATTTTGCCAATCCGGTGTCGGCATGCGGTTTCTTGGACATTGTCATTCTCTCATATGTGACGCAGCACTCGCTGCACGTTTTCATTATAGAAATGCGTGCATGGGGACGTGCGGCAGGAGGAGAGAACTCGTGATGTTCTACATTTCCCATTCTTGTTGGACATTGTGACCAGCGGGCGGGCAGTGGCGCTCTCGTGCATCAGGGTGATCGCCAATTCGTAGCTTTCAGGTTCCGATTCTCGGTTGGACCACTTGGACCGCGTTGAAAATAAAACGTTTTCCTGGTCCAAGTGGTCCGTCCGGTCCAACAGGTCCGGCGTGGGAGAGAGGTAAATCGCCACTCGCTTGCCGTAGCTGTGTTGGTCAGGCCTCGTTCGCTGCCACGAGTGCGGTCGCGCGAATGGCGTATACCCTCGGACGCCCCGGGCTGTTGCGTCCCATCCTGACCTGAAACCCGCCGCCGCTCTGGGTTTTCAAGAAGCCACCCTCGGAATGCAGGCGGGCCATTTCGCTCGGGTTGTTCTCACCGTGCATGGCCTTCCAGCATTCGGGCCGGATGTAGAACCACTCCTGATCCCGCCAGCCATCGACCGGATCATGGCCGGTGGTGCCGATCGTCTGGAAACGATCGAGGTGCTTAGAGGTATAGTCCTTCGTGCGCTGCACCGCGCTCTCGATCTCCTTGTTGGTGGTGCCGTCCCGGTGCTCAAACCAGGTCAGAAACATCTCCTGGGCAACATCCCGAGCCGCGCCTTTCGGCCAGCCGGTCAGTCCCGCCTGCGTGGCCAGTTCACCGGCAAGTGCCGCCAGCGCGAAACGCTTCAGGACACGATGAACCTGGCCATCACCGGGCGACACATCTGCCTTCTTCCCGACGGAGCGGCAGAAGATATCAATATTTGTCCGCCAGTTCCCCACCTTGTCCGTGGCCCTCATCAGCTTTTCCACGAAGATCGGACCGGCGTGCCCGCAATTCTCAAGGCATGCGTGATCGACACGCTCTGCAAAGACCTTGCTGTTTTCCGATCCGTGCAGCACATCGAATGCGCCTTCCGCACGAGAGTCCGCTTCGAGATTGATCAGGCGCAGGTCCTGACCTGCATATATCTTGCGACCGACGCTGGCCATGTGCTCTTCGAGTGAGACCTCGCCGCTCGACAGCACGGGCACGCGCCACCGCTGCGGTGTCTGCGGCGACCCATTCGACTTTGCCCTGAGCCTGCCCTGGCCGTTGGCCAGCATGTAGACAATGTCGCCCACCATCCTGGGATCGGCCTTGTGCAGCTCCTCGATGTTCAAGAAGGTATCGTTGAACGCGGTGGCGACTCCTTCAAAGCCGCTCGGCGTGCCGTTCCAGCTCTGCAGCAGTGCGCGCGCGCCCCAGACAGAGGTGGCGACATACTGGATCGTCGACTTGCCGCGCGAGGACACTCCGCGCAGATGGAAACCACTTCCGGTCTGCCCGAGGATGGACAGCAGCGGCCCTGTAAAGGCATGGGAAACCGCCAGCATCATCAGCGGATTCCCGACGCAGGGGGCCGCGACCTCCTTCTTCCATGCCGCCAACGTGCCCTTGGTGTGAATTGTGCGGCCATCAGATCCTCAGAGACGCTGTCCGTCGTGACCTGCCCCCCAAAAACCGGGCCATTCAAAAGTAGAGTTTGTTCTCGTAACGTTCAAAACGACAAGGAGAACAGACGATGCGCAAATCACGTTTCACCGAAGAACAGATCGTGGGGATTCTGCAGGAGTATGCGGCCGGGGCGAAGGTCTCGGAGCTGTGCCGCAAGCACGGCATGTCGGATGCTACGCTGTATAAGTGGAAGGCCAAGTATGGCGGCATGACGGTGTCCGAGCTGCGCCGCCTGAAGGATCTTGAGGCGGAGAATGCCGAACTCAAGCGTCTCCTGGCCGATGCCATGCTGGATAACGCCG
>NZ_FODS01000061.1 GCF_900110425.1 Salinihabitans flavidus
CCGATGCGGCCACAGACCAACGGAATGGTGGAGCGCTTCAACGGCCGGATCGAAGATGTCCTGCAGAGCCACCGGTTCCGCAGCGGAGAAGACCTGGAACAGACCATCCTTCGCTATGTCCGGCTCTATAATGGCCAGCTCCCGCAATCAGTGCTCAAGGGCCGAACGCCCATCGACGCGCTCAAGGACTGGCATCGCCAGAAACCAGAAATCTTCAAGAAACGACCGTATAATCACGCGGGATGTGACAGATATCGTTAACAAGGTTAGGAAAGGACAATTTCAAACGGCGCTTCTTCACATTATCAGCCGCCCAGTGGTCGCAGGTAAAGTAAAATAGTCTAACAGTATTTGACATTGAAAGGTTCGCTCTGAAATCGCCATTCCGGCATAAGGTTGGGCTGCAGGCAACAAAAAATCAACCCGCCCTTTGTCTAAGTCTCCTAAGGGGCTGGCTGCCGTCTGAACTTGCCACATTTTCGACCGGACACCTGGGCCTGAACCAGGAGGCTTAGGCATATCCCTAAGCACGTGCTTATGTCTGAAGTTAAAATCATCACGGATGGTGGCCGTCGACGCCGCTGGAGTTCCGCGGAAAAGCTGCGGATCGTCGAGGAGACGCTGGACGGCAGGGAGAGCATCTTGGCCGTCGCGCGCCGCAATGGCGTGGCGCCCAATCGCGCCTTCCCTTGTGGACGCAGCATGGTAGCCATATATGCAGCCATCTCAAGTAGTCAATTTGTTGTTAACCAACAAGACAAATGAGTGGTATCTATAACTAGCTGCCAAAATAGCAGGCATCAGCCTTCCATTTTTTTTCTGCCCGCCGAGCGGGGAATGGGATATCAACAGGATGACTGCGAACCCCAGAACGATCGGAGCTATGAGGAAGGGTTTGAGCTAACGGGCCTGCGAGACGCATTACCCCCAATTGACAGCAAAAAAGTACTCGGCACAGCGCCGGTTTTCTTTTTTTTCGGCTTTCGCTTGCCCAATTTTGCAGGATGGGCCATAATTTCAGCAGCCTAAATCGCGAGGTAACAGCATCATTTACAGAGAAAACAAATGCAAGAGGCCTCCATGGAGGCCTCGCAAGATCGCCTGCCCTGAGCAGCTTTTGGATCGGTTTTTCGCATATGTGGAGTTTGTTGAGGAGAACCCTCTGTACGAAGACAAGATATTCAAGACCACGAACGGCATTGTGCGAGCCACGCTGCGGAAGGACCGCCCCATGACAATCGCCAGCTTTTGTATTTTCCTCGGCGTCACAACACAGGCTTGGCGCTATTGGCGAAAGAACCGCGATGACCTAGCCGAAGCGATAGAACTCATCGAGGACGCCACTTTTGTTTACAAGTTCGAAAGGGCCGCCGTTGGGATATTCAAAGCCAACATCATCAGCCGTGAATTAAGACGAGTATCCCACTAACAGTTAAAGGCCGCGGGCATAGCCCAGCTTGCTGAACTCAGTTGGCCTAGCGCCACTCAAACCAATTGAAGCCGGGTGTGCAAGTCGTGCTTCGCATAGAATCTGTGACCTGCATGCTCGAAACTGACATTTCGAATCCCTGCTGGTCCGCCACTTACCCCGCGAAAGCGTTCTCCCGATCCAGCCGCGGCCGAATTTTCTCGTTGTTTTCGAGGGTTATGCGGGAGGAGCTGAACACTGGCTCGGATGTTGGGAGGCGTGAAAGTGGTCTCTCAGGGCCGATGCTCTCCGGACCTAATGACTGCGATGTTTTGGTGAAGAGCTTGTAAGGCATTGACCGCCATGAATTTTCCGAATCGCGCACCTAAATACTTCGACGTCGGAGGCATTCGGTGAGATGGAACAGAAATCGAACGTTCGCTGTTGGCTCCAGTTTGAGCAACTTGCCGATTGCCGCGACGCGGACTCACCTGCGTTCTACACGATAGGCGGTTTGCGGCCATTCGCGAGCAGCGCGGCGAAGATGTCAGCTCAGCGGACATTTCGTGCTATTCGCCTCAGCCGCTCGCTCCACACTGCACCCATGAAAACATCTGAGCGTCGACACGGGCACATGTTATCAGATTGCCTTCGCGATCAGCGCGTTGATCTCACTGTGGCCACCCCAAGCCCGCTTGCAGGTCTTCTTTTCCACTGCTGTCAGATACCTCGAAGAGTACAGGATCGCGCTTCGGACGTAATCGGAGGGCTCGTCCTCGTAAGAGGTGCGCACTGTTCGCTTTTGCTGCGCTACGCCGTGCTTCGCGGCAAAAATTGCTGCCATGGCGCGCGTCTCTTTCGCCACGGTCCGATTCTGGAGCCATTGAAGGGCTGTGTTCACCGTCGCCCGTGTGACAGTTCTGGCGCGCAACAGCACCGCCAGCAAGAACATCCGCTGATAATCGGACACGGAGCCGTCGGCTACAAGCTCCTCAAGCGCGTCGACGACATCCTGCTCGGTCCGCACGAACGTAGAAATGTAGGAGAAGTACAGCCGCGTCTGGTGGGGTTTTTCCCGTATATTCCCCAGCACATGCGCAACCGCGCTGTCAGATTGGGCGGATCGTAGGATCGGCAGGCAGAACTTTTCGATCTGATCCTCCTGGTTCGGGTAGTCGCCGATGTTCTCCATCAGGCTCTCGACAGCGGCGTTCTCAAGATCCTCGCCGTCTTCCTCGTCCTCATGATCCTCTTCCTCCTCCCACTCGACCTCGAAGCCGTACGGACTGGCGCGTTCGTAGGTTTCGTCGTCCTCAATCTCCTCACGGATTTCATCGAACAAGCGGTCGATCGCAGTTTCCTCCCGGATCACCTCGCTGGCAGGCACGATCTTCGACTTGAATTCGTTGAGATGCAGGCCGTCCTTGCGTAGCGTTTCGATCAGGCTGCCGAGGCCCTTCCGCGCTTCGGCCTCCGATACGAAACCCATGTAGATGTCATCCACATAACGGGCAGACGGGACTTCAGCCAAATCGCAGTATGCGTCAAAATCGGACAAGAAGAAGTTACCAAGCGCGTCCGATGGATACACGCCCTGTATGATGCCGAACGCGTTCCGCTCGCGGAACGCCAGCATCATCTCCTCCAGTAGACTGACAATTTCAGGAGCACAGCCAGCCGCAGCCATTAGATTTACGAGGTGGTGCTGGGGTAGCCGCTCGAAGTAATTCGCGATGTCAGCCTTTAGAAGGAAGATGCTAATGTCGCAAATTTCGGCGACGCTGGTCTGAAAGGCTTCCCAACATTCGTGGTTAGGTTGGAACATGTGACTATCTTCCCCCGAAGGGACATGGCTGAAGGAGCGGGTACGGTCGAGCCCCTCTTCCAACTGGTCGATGATATCGTCGATGAGGGCCTGATACATGAAACGATCTGCAGGCCTCAGGATGCTTCCCGGCCGCGTAAAAAACCTCTCTTTTGGAACGCTCATAGTAATCGGCAATTCCGGCTGGTATGTCCCTGCTCTCAGCTTCTGCTTGAGCTGATCCCACAAGTCATCGCCCGCACGATTCAAAACTGCGTTGTAGTGTGGAGCGAGGATGAAATCGCTGCGAATATCTGTCTTCACGTGAGCGATAACGCTCTCGTGGTCGATCTGCAAAATCTTCCCTCGGTCGAGGCCCGGCATAGCATTACCCGCAAATTTTGACGCGATCACTCATTGCCTATCGACCTGAAGCCAAAGAGTCTATTGCTTCGATGTCTGGTCCGTCTCGCCGCCTTCCGCAGCCCCGAAATACTGGTGCCGGGCGGAGTGAGAGCAAAACCCGATCTGGCCCCTTACTCTTCACCGCTGATCTTGACCTTACAGGCGGCGAGCCCTGGAGCGTATCCTGTTCCGGGGGAGGTGCCAGTTGAAGGCATTGGTCGTGCGAAACAATTGGGACGGTCATTCGCTTCGGTGAGTAAGAAGGTCCGATAAGGGCCGATCATACGCAACCAGTGTCGCGTCTTGGTAGCGGTTAAAAACACCTCACTGAAAAGACATTGGTCGCAGCATGTCGTCGGTGTCAAATTTGAGCGCGGTGCGCCAGAGCGGGGTTTTAAATACATGACACACGTGCTTCCCGGCGCCGCCTTCGCGGGTCTCGATCAGTAATCCCGCCCATTCGAGTGGCCGCAGCACGCAAGATGAGAACGCGGCCATCTCTCGCCACCCCGCGGTGTGCCAATCCTGTGGCTCACCGTAGAAGGTTTCGAACAGGGCCGCCTCTGTCGTGCCATGATCGGCCTCCACGTTGATCACGTTCATCCAGACGTCCCATTTTCCGAAGGGGTGGTCGTCGAAGCGCGCATAGGAGGCGTGATCGATCCGCAGCACAAAGTATGGGATCAGCTCGGCAAACAGGCGTCCAGGGGCTTGCGCCAGCTCTGTGCCACGCTTGGTCAGCCGAAACTCCCCCTTGAAGTGACGTCCCAGACGCAGGGAAATCAGCAGGAAGTGCAGAACCTCGAGCGGGGGAAATTCATATTCATTGATCACCTTGTTGTAGCGGAACATCTCTTCTGCACTTTTGCCCGGCCAGTCGAAATGCTCGACGGCCCAGTGAACGAAGACGCGCTTGAAAGCCTTGGTTTTGGTCAGACCGATTGATCCGTTCTCTTGCGCATATTGCAGGGTCAGGAGAGCCCCCCGAAGCAGCGGAGAATGCGCGAGGTCGGGATGGTCATCGGCGAGAGTAGGGAATTCGATCATGCCAGGATGCTGCCACAGACCGCGCTGCAGTTCCATGATGTCCGCACAGTGTGAGTTCACCACCCCTGAGATTTTGCACCTGGGTAGGCGCCGGCGAGATGGTCTGGGAGATTGAACCCAAGAAAAGTGGCTGTAGCGCTTACTGTACGCCTCGTTCAGCTACCAATATCGCGTACAAAAACCTTGGGAAATCATGATGCTTCCGAGGTCACGCCCATCCTCCAGCCTGCAGCTAGCAATTTTGCGGTCGTAACTCGTTCTGCCGTTGAGGTAGCAGGTGATGGTCCTGCGATCGACGAGTTGCTGCATCTGTAGTGTGGCGCGGTCCCCGGCGTCTGTCCCACGTTCAGCACAGTCGAGCGAGCCGAAGCGAATAGGTATTGTCCGTCGTCATATAAAATGGGACATCAGAGTGGCTTGAACATTGGAGGCTCTGGTTCGGTTGTGTGATTGATTATGCTGCTTGTTTTTGATGTTGCAAGCGGCGCTGTCGGATCGTCAGGTTCTTGATCTTCTCCCTTTCTCTCAGAATGGCCTTGTCCCGGCCAAAGTAGACGTCAGCGGGTGTGACGTTTTTCAGGCTCTCGTGGTAGCGCTGGTTATTGTAGTAGTCGACGAAGTCCCCGATCTGTCGCTCGAGATGACCGGGCAGGTAGTAATTCTCCAGCAGAACACGATTCTTCATGGTCTGATGCCATCGCTCTATTTTGCCCTGGGTTTGCGGGTGGAATGGCG
>NZ_FODS01000060.1 GCF_900110425.1 Salinihabitans flavidus
AATTCACCGACAGGCTCTTCGGCCTGCGAAAACGCGCCGCCACTGGAAACCACGAGTTCGACCGGCTCTGCGCCGATCTCGGTATCGAGCACCGCCTTGCCCCACCGATGCGGCCACAGACCAACGGAATGGTGGAGCGCTTCAACGGCCGGATCGAAGATGTCCTGCAGAGCCACCGGTTCCGCAGCGGAGAAGACCTGGAACAGACCATCCTTCGCTATGTCCGGCTCTATAATGGCCAGCTCCCGCAATCAGTGCTCAAGGGCCGAACGCCCATCGACGCGCTCAAGGACTGGCATCGCCAGAAACCAGAAATCTTCAAGAAACGACCGTATAATCACGCGGGATGTGACAGCTATCTGCTTGCCGGCGAACCGGCCCGTGCGACCGAGGAGCTTGGCCCGCTCTACGGTGCGGGGACCTTCGTCGGCGGCCGATGGTGGCCCGGGTGGCTGTTCGCGGCGAGCCTCGCGCATGCCGGCCGGATTGAGGACGCGGCCCGTGTCATCACTGCCGCAAAGGAGCGCCGCCCCGAGCGAAGCCTTGCCGCCGTGGCGCAGTCCTTGGATGGTTTCACCGACCGCGCCGGTCTCGACCTTGTCCTCGATGGCCTGCGGCGCGCCGGCATGCCCAGCTGAGCGTGGATCATTCGGTGACGGCGCGGTCCCGCCAGTCGCCATAGCCTGCACGAAACCGCAGGTAGCTTTGCCAGGCCTCGGCAAGGCGTGGATCATGCGCGATCTCCTCGGCGATGACCTCTTCCCATGCCTGTCTCAGGGCGATGAGGATCTCGTCGGGCCATCTGTGCAGTTCGACGCCCTGAGCGCGGAATTCCGCCAGAGCCTCGACCTGCTGTATGCCCGCCTCGCCGGCTGTCCGGCTCAGGGACTCATCGCAGGCCGCCTCCAAAACCGCCTTGTTCCGGTCCGAGAGCGCTCTCCATGTGCGCGCGGGCATCAGAAGCTCGAGTGACGTGACAGGCTGCTGCCAGCCCGGAAGGTAGAGATGCTCCGCGACCTCGGAGATGCCCAACTCGGCATCGATGGCGGGCAACGAGAATTCGGCCCCGTCGATCAGGCCGCTTTTCAGCGCCGGCCGGATGTCCTCGGCCGGAAGCGCGTAAGGCACGACGCCGAGTTTTCGCAGCACCCGCGCGCCGTATCCGAAGCTGCGCATGGCAAGCCCGTCGAAATCATCGAGCGTCGTGACCGGTGCCTTGAACCAACCGCCACCTTCCGCAGGAAGAACGCCACAGTACAGGCTTTTCAGCCCGTGACGGTCATAGATCGCGTCGAGCGCCTCGGCCCCGCCACCCGACTGCATCCATGCCGTGAAACCTTCGGGGCCGATGCTGAAAGGAAACCCGCTGAAGATCGTCAGCGCCGGATCCTCGCGGTGGTGATGACCCGCCGACCCCCACACGGCGTCGATCAACCCGGTGTCGAGCGCACCGAACGTGTCCTGGTCCAGCACGAGCCGGTCGTGAACCTCGATGACGAAGCTGCCACCAGACAGCCGGTGCACCGTCTCCGCGAACCGTTCGCCGGCCTCGCCGAAGATCTTGGGGTAGAGCAGGCTGTTGACGCGCCAGTGCAGGACGTCGTCACCTGCATCCGCGGGACCCGCCGCGAGGCAGGCTGAAATCGCGATGCCACAGGCGATCACACGCGAACAGGATTTGTTTCTCATGGCTCGGGCCCCTTGACCGGCTGCCCGATCGCAGCCGATGCTTCCAGACTAACATGAAACTGCACAAACGGCTTGCCGGATAACTCCTGCTGCCCAGTCGTTGCGTGATCGCGCTCGCAAGCCATAGCGTCGTGTCAGCTATTCCGCTGCCTGTGGCTGGCCCGCGGGTAGCACGCCCTCGGCTTTCGCCTCGGCGCAGAGCCAGCGGCGGAACGCGGCGATGCGCGGTTCATCGGCCCGCGCCTCCTGACAGGCCACCGCATAGATCGCCATGGGCGGTGTCACGATGTCGAAAAGCCGCTCGAGGCGGCCGGAGGCGAGCGTGCCTCGCACCACGGCGTCATAGGCGAGCGAGACGCCCTGGCCCTGCTCCACCATCGTCGTCGACAGCTCGCAATTCGGATAGGTCGGTCCCGGCGGCAGGTCGACCCCGTCGAGACCGGTTGCGGCGAACCACTCCGGCCACGCATCGTCGGTCTCGTCATAAAACAGGCTGAGGCGCAGCAGGTCCTCGGGGCGGCTCACCACCTCGCGGGATTTCAGCGCGGGCGATATCACCGGATATCGCACCGAGGCCATGAGCGGTTGCACCAACAGGCCCGGCGTCGGCCGGTCGGACCACTGGATTACCACATCGGCGTCGTTTGTCGCGAAGTCGAGCGACGGCGCCCCGTTCGAGACGCGCAATCGGATGTCCCGGGCGAAGTCGAGCCGCGGCAGACGCGGCACGAGCCAGCGCGCGGCAAAGCCCGGCGTCGACAGCACGCGCAGGGTCTGTGCCCCGCCCCGAGCCGCCTGTGTCTCGTCCTGGAAGCTGTCGAGAAGCTGCGTCAACTTGCCGGCATAGCCTTGCCCGGTCTGCGTGAGGGCGATCCGGTTGCCGGACCGCTCGAAGAGCTGCGTGTCGAGAAACCCCTCCAGGGCCTTGATCTGATGGCTGAGCGCGGAGGGCGTCAGGCAAAGCTCGTCCGCCGCAGTCTTGACCGACATGTGGCGCGCTGTCGCCTCGAAGGCCCGGACAGCGGCGAAGGGGGGAAGCTTGCGTCCCATGTCCTGCTCCATGAAGTGAACTCACGCGCGCCTGAAAAACGATCGTTCGGCGGGTCTGGGCTCGGATTGTAACATCGACCAACCAAATCACCAAACCCGCTTTGGAGGCGACCATGCCCCGCATCCACGTCGCCGTGGCCCTCGCCACGGCCCTCGTTGCCCTATGCCCGCCGGTGCTGCGTGCCGCGGAGGACCACCGTCCCGAGGCTTCCGCACAATGGCAGCAGGTCAACGATCTGAACGAACTGGTGTCGGTCCTCGATGCCTGGCTGGACGAGCACGCCGAGTGGGCGCAACGCGACGCGCCTCCCCGCATTCGCATGGTCAGCGAAGCGGAAGCCAGAGCGCGTCGGGGCGCGACCGGAAGCTTCCAGCGCGGGCGCCTGCGCGGCCTTTACGACCCCGAGCAGGCCGAGATCCTGCTGGTCAGGCCATGGAACCCGCGTGACGCCGAGGACGTGAGTGTCCTGCTTCACGAACTGGTCCACCACCGCCAGACGCCGCATCACTGGTATTGCCCGGCCGCGCAGGAACTGCCCGCCTACAGGCTTCAGGAGGCATGGCTGGCAGAGCGCGGCATGAAAGCAGACGTGAACTGGATCGCTGTGGTGCTGGATGCCGGCTGCACCCGGAGGGACATCCACCCCGATTGATCCGATCGGGGCTTTGATCCTCGTACCTGTGAGCGGCCGGAGCCCATAAGCATAGGTCGCAAATCAGTGCTCATGATCGCGCAGGCGTTTCTTGCTCTCCGCCTTCAGGTGTTCCGTAACAAGCGTATGGACATCAAAAATCTGCGCGTCTGCGGCAACACCGTCCGACCGCCAATAATGCGCATCGAAGACCTGATGCCCGGACGGCAGGACCTTTCCAACTGGGGCATTGCTCAGATAGAAGTATAGCGCTTTTTCCGGCCGACGCACGAACCAGTCCTTTTTGTCGAACGTATCCGAATAGACCCCCGACGGAATCCGGAAATCGCTCGAACAGCAAATGTGTCTTGGTCCCGCAGATGTCGCAGAAACGAACATGAACGCGCTTGCCGCTGCCCGCGCTCGTATGCTCGTATGAATGAACACGCGCGGTGTTCCATGCAGGAGGCGAAACTGCTCTTTCGCGAAGAGGGTCTCGATCAAATAGGCGCTCCCCGTCGCTCTTTGACAAAAGTTGCAGTGGCAATGGATCACGTCGATTGGCTGACCTTCGACCGCAAAGGCGAGATCCCCGCAAAGGCAACGTCCCTTCTGCACCCGCACACCCCATTGTCGTTGACATCCGTTGTAGCACCGGATCGCAACCTTGTCTGGACAGTGTGAGACCGCAGACCTCAAGATTTTGCGCCCGTGGCGAATGACCGGTCTGGTGAAGCTGCGCTGCGGCGCTCGAGAGCGTGGCGAACGTCCTCTGTGGGTGGCTCCTGCATTGCAAGAGTTTTTTTGGCGATTTCTGCGGTCATTTTCGTCAGTACTGTCGTCTGTCCGGCCTGTTTGTGCAGTGGTGTTCTGCTGGCCTTGATGAATTCCGCGAGCGAGGTTCCAATCGGCTTATCGACATCAGAGGGCCGCTGACCTTCCCGGAGTGTCCTTGCTCTTGGTTGACTTATTTCCGCATCATCACTTCAACGTCTTGCATCTCGTGGGCAACTGGTGCGATCAGAACGCAGGCTGCCGGTATTCCTGTTTCTTTGTGAGCATCGCCCAGATGCTCCTTGCTGCTTTGTTGGCCATCGCGGTTGTTGCCAAGCGGAACGGTTTGTCTGCGATGATCTTCGCGGTCCACAGATCCACCTTCTCAGGCGAACGCTTCGCCATCACAGCGCGAGACGTCATGCCCACGACCAGCAGCTTGCGGATGTAGCGATCACCCTGCTTCGTGATCTTGCCCAGACGTTCCTTGCCGCCGCTGGATTTGTTGAGCGGGGTCAGTCCGAGCCAAGCCGCCAGATCGCGCCCGGTCCGGAACTGTTTTGCATCGCCGATCGTTGCGACAATCGCTGATGCCGTGATTGGGCCGATGCCAGGCATGCGCATCAACCTGCGCGCATCTGCATTGACCAAGGCGTGTTGCTCGATCATCTTGGAATAACCTTCGATGCGCTCGTTCAAGCCGATGAACTGATAGCACTGGATACCGAGCATGCCGTTGGCGATCTCCGGCATGTCCGGGTGGTCACCGCCCAGGTGGCGCTTCGCGAAAGCCGTCACCGCTTCGATCCCAATGGGCAGGATATGCCCAAACTCGCGCAACAGGCTGCGGATCATATTGGCCATCTGCGTGCGTTGCCGGACAGCCAGATCGCGCGTCCGATGCAGTGAAAGAATGGCCTGCTGTTCTTCTGTCTTGATCTCGACAAAGCGCATGGTCGGGCGTCGAACCGCTTCACAGATTGCCTCGGCATCCACAGCGTCGGTCTTGCCACGCTTGACGTAAGGCTTGACGTAGCCGGCGGGCATGAGCTTCACGTCGTGCCCGAGTTTGCGCAGCGCACGGCCCCAATGATGGGACGATCCGCACGCCTCCATGCCAACGGTGCAGGGTGGAAGCGCCTCAAAAAAGGCGAGCAGCTTCGCGCGTTTGATGGCCTTGTTGAAGATGACGCGGCCGTTCTCCGAAATCCCGTGAACTTGAAATACGTCCTTGGCCAAATCCAGGCCTACGGTCTTTACTGTCATTGGGTGGCTCCTTTCCCAGCAGTCAATGATAACTGCACTTTGGCACATTCGATGCCGGTGGAGCAGGAGCCACCCACCTCATCCG
>NZ_FODS01000058.1 GCF_900110425.1 Salinihabitans flavidus
TCAGGCGATGTCGCCTGACGCGCTGTGTCGCCGGAAAGACGACGCTTTCCAGCCTCAAGGAATTCCTTCGACCAAGTGTAATACAGGCTGTCAGAGATACCCTCGCGGCGACATAACGCCGAGATGCTTTCCTCCCCGCGCAATCCGGCCAAAACAATGCGGATCTTCTCCTCCGCCGAGTAGGTCTGGCGGGTCTTGCGGCGGATGTTTTTGACCAGCTTGTCAGCTGCGTCTTTCGATGTTCCGGGCTTCTTGTTCATCTTCGCTCCTTAAACGCTATGATGAACCAGAAACCCTCCGTTGTTCAAATCCTCAAATCTGTCCCAAAGGTGCTGACGTCAGACACCTGAGTTCGAAAGGATCACGGAGACGGAGGCTTTGGCCTCCTGATCCGAGCAGTTCAGTCAATTTCGGCTGAGCCGCATTTGGGGACCCGGACCCATAGAAGCGCGGGGACCGCAGGAGACGCCGCACGGTGGGGCGGATCAAGTGCGGCGGTGGGGATGGCGGCGATCCCGTGCGGGGCCCACCAAGCCGAGATTATCCACTCGGCCAGACATGCGAGAATTACCTCGCATCTGAGCCGGAGCGACTGACCTGACGGAAAGGCGTTCCGGCTCACCAGTTTTTTCGGCCTGATACGAATTGTTACGAATTCAATGGGTTGGAGGAATCATTTGAACCGCTAGATTGCTCTTGAGGCAACCGGAATGGCGCGCGAGCGAGCGGAAAGTTTCATATCACGGTTTTTGTTTCGCGGTTCCAAGGAACGCGACCAAGAAGCTGTGGCGGCAGATGTTGAGCCAACGCCCCAATCCGAAAGCGTTATCGAGCATGAGTTGGTTTTGGCGACAAACGAGGAACGATCCGCCCAAAAGTGCTGCCAGACGAATGCGAACCAGTCTCGGTCAATGCAGGATGGCTGTGCCTTATTCAGCACAGAGACCGCGCCACTCGGCGAGTGCGGCGGCGCGGTTCAGCTTGAAATTTGATCTCGAGGTGAGGCTGCGCTCCGAGTTGAACAAGTTGGAGATCGAGGCATGGACGGCGGCGAATTTCTGCAAACTTCGCATCTGCCTGAAGCGCAACATCGCCATCTCCCGTCGTCGGAACGGCAAGTGTGAATTCTCAACTCGGTTGTTCACCCAGCGTCCCGTTTCCTGGCGATGGGCGGCGCCGATTTCGCGCAACGCAGCACCGTACGATCGGAGTTTGTCGGTCACGATCACTTGGGGACGGCCATGCTTTCGCATTGCTTTTCTTAAGAATTTCAACGCGGCCTTCTTGTCACGCGCCCTCGTGAGGAAGCTTTCCAGTATCTTACCTTTATGATCCACGGCCCGCCAAAGGTAGTGGCGCTCGCCGTTGATCTTCACGAACATTTCGTCGAGGTGCCAACGCCACCGGCTTGACCGCATGCCATCGACGCGCCGTTTCCGGATTTCTGATGCAAACATCGGCCCGAACCGATGCCACCAATAGCGGATGGCCTCGTGGCTCACGTCAATCCTGCGCTCGTGGAGCAAATCCTCGACGTTTCGGAGCGACAGCGGGAACCGGACATAGAGCATTACCGCCAGGCGGATGATCTCGGGGCTGGTCTTGAAGTAGCGAAAAGGCGATCGTCTGGTCATACCCAGACGCTACGAAACCGCCCTGCCCGCCTCAAGCTGGTTTGTTTTGACAATACCTCTGGTCATACTCAGAGCTACAGAATCGCCCTGCCTGCCTCATGTCGGTTTCCTTTGATAGTGCCACCGTCACCGCTGTTCAGGACTTGTGATAGCGGCTTCCTGAATGGAATCCTGCGACAGAAGGGCCTCCATGATGAACTCTCTGGACGCCGTCATCTGGGAGCGGGACAAGTCTGCCGCCTGCTCCTTCTTGCCAGCCACAAGAAGACTGACCAGTACATCATGGCTTTCGGCGAAGACACGGGATCGGTTTTCGGTGAGAAGCCCGAGACGCAGGTAGCGCTCCAGTGAATCGACAAGCTCGATGATCATCGTGGCGAGGCGCGCATTACCGCTGGCCTCGCCAAGAATACGCCGTCCCTCTCGGTTGGCGGCGAGGAAATCCGAAAGGGTGTCGACCCGGTCAAGATCGTAGCCGGAATTGAATTGCTCACGCACCCGAGAAAAATCCGAGGCTTTCACATTTCCGGCGGCCAGAAAGGCCGCGTATGGTTCGAGCTGGATCCGTAGGTCTAGAATGTTGCGCGCGTCCTTCAGGGTCAGCGGCGCGACGACGTAGCCCTGACGCGCCACCGGCAGGAGAAGGCCCTCATGTGCAAGCCGGATCAACGCCGCGCGAATGCCCGATTTTCCAAGCCCGAGGAGCTCCGACAGCATTGGTTCGCTGATCGAACTGCCCGGGGCCAAGCGGCACTCGATAATGTCGCGACGAATCCGATGATACGCCGTTTCCGTCAGAGTTTGCTTCATATTTGTACCATTATTGACAGGTCTGGGAATCAATGTAACATGTTACAAAAGTATTGTGGACTGTTTCGTGAGTTTATCCGCTCGATACGCGCGTTGCAAACGCCTCACGGCTGGTCCCGATAGATCACCGGCGGCACGCCAGACGTGTCACCGCAAAGACAGGGGACCGAAATGACCGCGACCATCGACCAAACCGACCTCTACAAACGTGTCGTGGAGCATCTGGACGAAGATTTTCTGATTTCCGCCATCCAGGGGGCGCTCTCCATTCCCAGCACCTCAGGCGAAGAAGAAGAGGTCGCTAGGTATTTTCTCGACCTCATGAAGGAACGCAACATTTCCGCCGAACTTCAGCCGGTTCCAGAATCGCCGATGATGGGTCCAAGCTACAACACGATCGGCCGCGTGAAAGGAACCGGCGGCGCACCGTCGCTGCTCTTTAACGGACACATGGATCACAACCCGGTCTCGGATGGCTGGTCGAAGGACCCGTTCGGTGGCATCATAGAGGATGGCTGGATCTATGGCTTCGTACACATGAAGGCGGCCGATGCTTGCTACATCGCGGCACTCGACGCAGTGCAGCGGGCGGGGATCACACTCTCCGGGGATGTGTCGATCGCGTTGGTTTGCGGCGAACTGCGCGGCGGTGCAGGCACCCGGCACGCGCTCAAGCAAGGGCTTGCGGCGGATTACTTCATCTTGGGCGAGCCGACCGAATTGCAGCTGGCAACCTGTCATTCAGCCTCACGCGTCGTCAATATACATGTGTTGGGACGGTCAAAGCACTTCGCCACCGAGGATGCCCCCGGTATGAAGGGCGTCAACGCCGTGGAACAGGCAGCGCGGGTAATTCAGGCGCTGGGTCCGAGCCACACGCCGATGAAACCCCGGCAGGAGGGTGGCATCCTGTCTTTCGAGCCGAAAGCCGGCTTCGAGGGTCTACCTCAGCTTAATGTCGGCCCGATCGAGGGCGGCATCGGACGCACCTACGTGAAGACGCGCCCTGCGCTTTTCCCAGATGTCTGCACCATAACAGTCGACTTCCGCATCATTCCCGGCATGTCTCGCGAAACACTTCAGGACGACCTTGTTCGTTTCCTTGACGGTTTTCGGGAAGAGGAACCAGAATTCAAATACGAGATCGAGTTTACCGAAGATACCTTCCCCGTGCCCTTCGACGCACCGATGGATTCCCCGGTGGTAAAGACAATCGCCGAGGCACATGAGATGGAGCACGGAACACCCCCGCAATGGTCGCAAATCCTCCGATTTGCCGCCTCGGATGCCTCACCTATGCAAGAAGCCGGGATCACCGGACTCATCTACGGGCCGACAGGCAAGTATCTGTCGCGTCCGGACGAGAAGTGCGAAATCGCGGATTTCATCGCCGCGACGCGCACATACGCCTACGCCATCGCCTCGATTTGTGGGGCGCGGGAATAGGCACAACTCCAACAGGGAGAGAAACAATGAATGTACTAAAGAGAGTTGCCGCCGGAGCTGCACTTGGCCTTGCCGCGCTTTCCGGCACCACGGCCTTCGCAAAGGATGCCGAAAAGATCGTTGTCATCAGTTGGGGTGGCCCTTGGGGCGACGCGATGCGCGAGGTGCTCTTCGACCCCTTCACCGAAGAGACGGGAATCGAGGTCGAACTGCGAACCCAGGGTGGCATGATGGGAATGCTATCCCAGCTTGTCGCCCAGAAAGACCGGTTGGACGCCGATCTCTGGGTTTCCGGCATGGTGCCAACCATGCTGGCCGAACAAGAGGGAATTCTGGCAGATTTTCCGATCAACGAGATGTCAAACGTCGCGCCGATGCCGGATAATCTGGCGGGCGAAAACCATGTCGCGTTGTGGAACATATTCTACGGCCTCGTATACAACTCCGACGCCGTTCCCTTTGAAATCACCGCATGGGAGGATCTCAAGGACGATCGTCTGACCCGAAGCATTTCGATCCCGCACGGCTCGGGCTATGGTGGGAAGTTCATCCTGCTGCAAGCTTGGCTTGGTGGCGGCGATGAGCAGAACATCGAACCGGCCTTTGAAAACCTCGAAGAACTGCTGCCGAACGTGGCGTTGGTTTCCACCTCGGACCCCGACTCTATCAAGTTTCTCACGAGCGGAGAAACTGACGTTGCGACGATGATGCCGGTCGGCAACTTCCTGAAGATCCGCGAAAGTGGCGACCAGTACAAATTCGTCGCGCCTGAGCCTTATGTCCCGGCAAACTTCAACAACTTTACCTTGCTCGACGGTCCGAACAGCGAAGCCGCCATCGAATTCGTGAACTTTGCTCTGGCCCCCGAGCGCCAAACGGCCCTGTCCGAACGGCTGCTGGTTCTGCCCGCCAACCCCAAGGCCAAAGTCCCCGAGGCGCTTGCGCCCTATGCACCCTCTCCGGACAAGCTGCGCTTTGGTGACGAGGTTGCGATGGGCGAAGCCGTTGCCGACTGGGCGAGCCGGTGGGACGCGGCAATTCAAAACTGAGGGGCGACAGGAGGAGGCGGATGACCTCTGAACGCATCGGTCGGCGCGGGATATCCCGCGCCGTTCCCTACATCCTCTGCGCTCCGGCGATTGTGCTGGTCGTATTCATGACCGGCGCTCTCGCTGTGCTGTTCATCGAAAGCCTGCGGGTAGAGCCCGGAGCGGTGGAGTTGTCGCTCGTCCAGTATCGCGAGGTGCTGAGCGCAAGCCACCAGATCCAGCTCCTGACCAACTCCGCCTGGCTCGCCCTTCTCGCTACTTTTATCTCCACCGTACTCGGCTATCCAGTGGCGCACTGGATTAGCGAGGCCTCGCCTCGCACCCGCGTGCTGCTCCTGGGGTTTCTCGTACTCACCTTCTTCTCTGACTACGTGCTGAGGATGTTTGGCCTTATCCTTGTCTTCGGTCGCAATGGCCTCGCCAACCAAATCCTGATGGAACTGGGCATTGGCCGTCTGCGGATGATGTTCAATACCAATGGTGTCTTGATCGGCCTCGTCGCATCCTCCCTGCCCTACTCGATTCTCACGATTTCGGGGGTACTGGGCCGTATCGACAAATCACAATTCGCCGCTGCGCGACTACTGGGTGCCCCGGCTTGGCGCGCCTTCGTCAGCGTTACGCTCCCGCTCAGCATGCCCGGCGTGATCGGTGGGGCGGTGATCGTGTTCCTGCTCTGCCTAAATTCGTTCGTGGTGCCGGCCCTTCTCGGCGGCGGGTTTGTCCAGATGGCGGCCACGGCGATCTATGAACAGGCTATCAACCTCTTCAACCTGCCTTTCGGAGCCGCCATGTCTTTCATTCTGCTGAGCGCGGCTCTGATCCTGCTGGCGATCACCAATTTCGTGCTTGATCGCTTTGGGCGGCGGTTCGGCATCGCACCGGCGAGGCGCCGATGATCCGCGCGGTTTCTCTCCTCGTGATCCTGTTCCTGGCGGCGCCGAACCTGCTGATCATTGCGTCCTCGTTCAGCACCACCTCTTCGTTTGGCATACCGTGGGACGGGCTGTCGCTGCAATGGTATGCCAATCTCTTCACCCGTTCGACCTTCGGCTCGGGCCTCCTGCTTAGCGTGGGACTGGCCGGGTTGGCGACGCTGATCGGCACAGCAATTGGAACCGCCGCGGCCTTTGCCGTGGTGCGCTACCGTTTTCCGGGACGCGGCCTTATAAACGCGCTGGTGATGGGCCCGCTGATCGTGCCCGAAGTCGTGATGGGTCTGTCCTTCCTTATTATGCTGAACGCGATGCTCTTGGGGATCACCATCGTGAACCTGTTGTTGTTGCACCTCGTGATCGTCCTTCCCTTCGTCGTGCGTGTGATGATCGGCAACCTGCAACGCACCGACCCTGACCTTGAGGCTGCCGCGCAGCTTCTGGGCGCGACGCCCGCACGCGCGGTGGTCCATGTCACCCTGCCGATCATAGCGCGCGGGATGACAGGTGCGATGCTGCTCGCTTTCGTGATGTCGTTCCACAACTTCACCGCAACCCTCTTTCTGGTGAGCAGCGAGGCGACCTTGCCGATTGCGATTTATCAGTACGTCAGGACGGAAAGCGATCCGACGGTGGCCGCACTTTCCTCGCTTTTGATGGTGGGGATGCTCGGAATTGTGCTCCTGACTTCGAGGCTAATGGGATTGGATAAGGTGGTGCGATGACACTAGCAAATGCGACCGAACCGGGCCGGGTGGCCACCCACGTTGATATCTCGGACGTGGTGCTGCGCTATGGCGACATCACCGCCGTGGACCGCGTGAGTTTTGAGGTTCGGCCCGGCGAGATAATGGCGCTGGTTGGGCCTTCCGGCTGCGGCAAAACCAGTCTTCTGAAATCCATCGCGGGACTGGAGCCGATAGACTTCGGCCATATCTCTTTCGACGGAAACCGCATCGATGCCGTAGCGCCGCACCGGCGCAATGTCGGGATGGTGTTCCAGAACTACGCTCTTTTTCCCCACAAGCGGGTCCGCGAAAATATCGCCTTCGGCCTCAGGATGCACGGCATAGCCGATCCTGGCGGAAAACGCGTGGCGGATGTGTTGAAGCTTCTGCACATCGGACATCTGGCCGAGGTCTGGCCCGATCAGCTCTCGGGTGGGCAGCAGCAGAGGGTTGCACTCGCACGGACCCTCGTATTGGAGCCAAAGGTGCTGTTGCTGGACGAGCCTCTTTCGGCGCTTGACCGGCAGCTGCGCGATGATATGCGAACGGAACTCCGCATGCTCGCCAAGACGGTGGGGATTACCACGATCATCGTCACTCACGATCAGGACGAAGCGATGGCGATGGCTGACCGCGTCGCGGTAATGCGCCACGGCAAGCTAGAGCAAATCGGCCGGCCAGAGGATCTCTACAATGCTCCCGAAACGGCCTTCGTCGCCGGCTTCGTCGGCCGGATCAACCACTTTCGCGCAGTCTGTGCGGGCGCCGAGGACGAAGGGGTGACAGCGCGGTTTCCCAGTGGCGCAGAGTTGCACCTGCCGTTCAAAGGAACGCTCCCGGCCAAAGGTGCGGCACTGGATATCCTCGCCCGTTCCGAAGCGATTTCAGTCCTTGCAGAGGGAAAGGGTCACATCACCGCCACTGTGCGGGACAGTCATTTCATGGGTAGTTTTGTCGAACTCCTGCTCGACACTGAGGCCGGCGATCCCACGCGCATCGCTTGCAGACCCGCAGATGATCTTCCCGAACCGGGCCAGTCATGCCAGTTGCATCTGGCATCGCCGGGCGTCTTCGCTTTCGCTGCGTGAAAAATCTGACCCAGTCCCGGATCATTGGACAGAAGATGAACGAATTAGGTGTTTAGTCCCGGCATCTGGTGGATCGGATTTAGGATGAAACGATCCGGCTCTGAGGTCCAGACCTTGCAGATGTATTCGTAGGGCGTGA
>NZ_FODS01000057.1 GCF_900110425.1 Salinihabitans flavidus
TGACGTCAGACAACACCGAGCGGCTCGCCGAGGCCGGCATCGACACATCAGTCGGCAGCGTCGGGGATTCCTACGACAACGCCCTCGCCGAAAGCATCATCGGCCTGTTCAAGACCGAGGTCATCAAGTTCCTTGGCCCCTGGAAGTCCGTTGGTCAGGTCGAATGGGAAACCCTGAAATGGGTCGACTGGTATAACAACACCCGCCTGCACAGCGCCATTGGCTACGTCACGCCGCAAGAAGCAGAGGAGGCCTTCTATGCAAGCTTGAATGCCGTCGAAAAAGTAGCCTAATCATTGAACCAGAAACTCTCCGGTAAACCCGGGGCGGTTCAGTCACCCGTAGGTTTTTGGAAAGCCAGAGCGTCTGTACGGTCCGGAGCTTGTGAGTTCGCTTGCTACTCAGTTTTGCGCATGCAGCGAATGGCCAGTATGACAGGCCGCTCCGCAGCATCGAAGTCACAAACTGAGAGTCCGCAATGGGCCGTTGTAGTCAGTAAGGACTGGCGCCGACCAAGTCGCTCAGGTAGCCATCACAGCCTTTGAAATAACCAGCGACCCCCTGCATCACGTCCGCCAAAGTCGGTAGATGAAGGTCAGAGTAAGCAACCGGGACCGCATCCCCTTTTCGGTCCACTGGATAACGATACGAATATGATCCTGGATCAATCTTTGCAAACTCGAGAACAATCGCTTCTACTACCGGGTCAACTTCATCCGGATCATCAGTCCCGAAGTGATCCAGCATAGCCAAGAATTCTGCCCACAGTTTCGCCAAATCGTGCGATGTCCAGTTTGGACCAATCCCCGCGTCAGGCCCGAACTTTGCGAGCTGGCACTTTAGGGACAGTTCAAGAAAATGCCGGTAGTTGAAAATTACTGGAAACACGAGCGTGTCTCGCGCAAAGCGATCATTGGCGGAAGCTTCGACCATCAAGTCAGCTGCCTTTTTGTATCCCTCTGTCATAAGGGTCAGGCGTGCAAATCCGTCATCGGCGATATTTGCATTGTCAAAAGGGTCGTCCGCAACTGAGAATGGCCGGTCACCCGGGGATGGCCACCGGAATTCAGTATTCAAAATGGCTTCAAATGTCTTTCTCTTGGCCAATGTAGGCTCCTTTATTTAAAGTCACAGCGTCCAGCTGTGCCAATTCAGTCGGGTTTCGCAAGGGCGAATGGCAGCTATGACGGGTCGCGCCGCAGAATCTCGACCTACTGATGAAAGGCAGCTGTGGGCCGTTCACGCCTTCAGCTTCGTCACGCCACCTGCTTCTTGTCTTTCGCAAAGGGGCTAAGGCCCAGCCATTTCTGCATCATGGCCGCGATTTCCCGGTCCCCCGACAGCACCAGATCGGCCCGCGCAACCGCCGCAGCGACTGTGTCCAGCCCCAGCCAGATCGCGGTCATCGTGCGCAAGCTGCATTCCGCGTAAAGATCGACCTCGAACCCTGGATCGACGTAGCAGGCCTCGGCGCCAGTTTCCGGGTCGATGATCAGCCAGTTGTCACGTTTTTCTGCGGCCAGATCTTCGAATACGAACTGGATACATATTCGTCGGACCGGCAGCGGCGTGGGATCAAGGCACCGGTGCATGTCCCAGATCAGAAGCTCCGGGTCGAGATTGTCGAGCGTCGGGCCGGTCTCGACCCACCGCTGCCCCCAGCTTCCCAGGGACATGATGATCGGGCGCAACTCCTCTCCCGCCTTTGTCAGGCGGTAGGACTTGATGCCTCTTGCGTCCGGCATCGCATCGATCAGACCAGCCGCCTCCATCTCGACCAGCCGCTTCGACAACAACGAGGGCGACATGCGCGGAACGCCGCGGCGCAGGTCATTGAACCGCGTGCTGCCGCACATGAGTTCCCGCACGACAAGAGGCGTCCAGCGGGCGCAAAGCACCTCAGACGCCATGGCGACGGGGCAGAACTGTCCGTAGCTTCCACGCATTTCAACCTCCCGCTTGGCAGGGCAAAACGCCCCGATCTTTAATCTACCACGAAGGTAAGGCCTACCCAGTATAGTTTGTGGACTGGATGCACGTCCTCGGACCTGCAATCCTTCTTGCAGTTGAACAGGAGGATTGATCGATGACTGACGTAGCAGCAGACCTGATCCCGACCCGGCGAGCACCCCTGGAAGATACGGCGCGGCAGTTTGCCGAACGTTGCGCGGAACACGCGGGCGATCATGACCTGTCCGGTGATTTCATCGCGGGCAACTATAAGGCCATGAAGTCCACTGGCCTGGTGGCCGCTGGCGTGCCAACCGAGCTTGGTGGCGGCGGCGCCTCCGTTCGCGACCTGTGCGAGATGCTGCGGATCATCGGCGGGGCCTGCGGGTCCAGCGCGCTTGCCTTGTCGATGCACACACACCAGGTCGCCATCCCGGCCTGGCGCTGGCATCATCAAGCCGCGGCCCGACCGCTGGTTGAACCGCTTCTGCGCCGCGTCGCCGCGGAGAACATCGTCTTGCTCAGCTCGGGCGGATCGGACTGGATCGGCGGATCGGGCACGGCGGAAAAGGTCGATGGCGGCTACAAGATCAAGGCTCGGAAGGTGTTTTCGTCCGGTGCGCCCGTGGGCGACATCTTGATGACCAGCGCCATCTGCGACGAAGGCGGCGAACGCACCGTGCTGCATTTCGGCGCCCCAATGACCGCGGAGGAGGTCACGGTCCTGGACACCTGGAACACCCTCGGGATGCGGGGCACCGGGTCGCATGACATCATGATCGACGGGTTGTTCGTGCCCGATGACAAGATCCCCCTCAGACGGACGGCGGGGGAGTGGCATCCCGGCTTTCAGCTGATCGCCACCATGGCCTTCCCGCTGATCTACGCGACCTACCTTGGCATCGCCGAAAGCGCACGCGAGATCGCCGTGGGCATCGCCGGGATGAAGCCCGTGTCCCACCGGCGGCAATCCACCGCAGGGCGCATGGACACGGCGCTTGCCGCGACCCGGATGGGGCATGAACACATGATCGCCGCGGCGGAACGCAATGCACCGTCCGAGCAAAGCGTCAATGACGTCATGATCGGACGCAGGTTGGTCGAGGAAAACGCCATCCTCACGGTCGAACTGGCGATGGAACTGGCGGGCGGCGCGGGCTTCTACCGCAAGACGGGGCTGGAACGGCGGTTCCGAGACATCCAGGCCGCTCGGTATCATCCGCTGCAAAAAGAGGCGCAGTCGGAATACGCGGGCGCGATGGCGCTTGGTCAGCCGGTCGGCCGGATCTTCTGATTTTGAAGGACGGACAGAGTTTGAATCCCATTTGCATAGCAAGGACCACATCATGACCAAAGTCGCCGTCATCCAGCAGCCGCCAGTTTATCTTGATCTTGAAAAAACGATGTCCCGCGCGATCCAGCTGATCGAAGACGCCGCCCGCGAGGGGGCCCAGATGGTGGTATTCCCCGAGGCGTGGTTTCCCGGCTATCCCACCTTCGTCTGGCGTTTGCCGCCCGGCGCAGGGATGGGGAAGACCGATGAGCTGTTCGGCCGACTTCAATCCAATGCAATCGATCTCAGTCAGGACGGAATGCGGCCGTTGCAGGAGGCGGCAAGAGACCATGGCGTGGTGGTCGTTGCGGGTTATCAGGAACTGGACGGCGCGGTCAGCGGCAGCACGCTTTACAACAGTTGCATCATCATCGACGCGGACGGGACCATCGCGAACAACCACCGCAAGCTGATGCCGACCAATCCCGAGCGCATGGTCTGGGGGTTCGGCGACGGGTCCGGCCTGAACGTCGTCGACACCGCTGTGGGTCGTGTCGGAGCTCTGCTATGCTGGGAAAACTACATGCCCTTGGCGCGATACGCACTTTATGCCCAGAACATCGATATCTATGTCGCGCCGACCTGGGACAGCGGCGACACCTGGCTGGCCACGATGCAGCACATCGCGCGCGAAGGCGGATGCTGGGTCATCGGCTGCGCCACCTCGCTCGAAGCCTCGGACATCCCGACCGACATCCCGCATTACGACGAGCTTTTTCCGAACAAGGACGAGTGGGTGAACCCCGGCGACGCGGTCATCTACAAGCCATTCGGCGGGGTCCACGCCGGACCGATGCATCAGGAGAAGGGCCTCTTGATCTCGGATATCGACGTTTCCGCAGCGCGATCTTCGCGGCGGAAGTTCGACGCCAGCGGCCACTACGCTCGCCCGGACGTCTTCGCGTTGAACGTCAATCGCAGCAGACAGGCGCCGGTGACTTTCGACTGATCCGTCGCAAGTTGCATCGTTTTCGAAAGCCTCACCCTTATGTGGTGCCGCGAAAAGCAGCTTGTCCGCTTACCGACCTTCGTCCGCGGTCGAATGCTGCCAGATGCATGAATGGCCGATCTCGTGAAGCTGCGCTGCGGCGTTGGCGGGGCCCGTAAATGGCCGGTATGGGCCGACCTGGCTCTTTCGCCTGTTCAGCGGCCCCCGGGCCGCCACGAACGCTTCCTGCGCATTCCGCCAGTTCGGGCGCGCCCTCGAATCGGAGGACAAAAGCTCGTCGGTCAACCAGCGCCGCCTCCGCGGCTCGCCGTGCTATCATGGCACACCAATGTCGGGTTGGTGTCGTGGCTGGGCGTGGCGGATCGGAGGAACCGACACGTCCACTGCCAACCTGCCTGCCATTCGCGCCTGCCGCCCTGCTTGGAACAAGGGGCGCGTAGTCGGCCAGAAACGGCCGCTGATGCCGAAACACGTCTGGGCTATTCGTGTGCGCCTCGAGATCGCTGAGAACCACCGCGAACTAGCCCTGTTCAACCTCGCCATCGACAGCAAACTTCGCGGCTGTGACCTCGTGAAATTGAAGGTGGCGGATGTCTATGCGGCGGGCCAGGTCAAGGAGCGGGCCTCAATCGTCCAGAGCAAGACCCTGCGCCCGGTCCGGTTCGAGATCACCGAAGGCACGCGTAGGTCGCTCGCGCGCTGGATGGAGGAGCCGTTGATGGTCGGCTCCGAATACCTCTGGCCGGGCCGCTTCCATGAACGCCTTCACATCTCGACCCGCCTACCCGCCGCAGCTCAGCTCATATCCCGAAGCTGCGGCGCGACTTCAGCAATGGTTACAGCAGGAGGTGTCCTAATGTGGTTCGCCCTGCGAGCCGGGAGGACATTGCGCGGGTCGATGCCCTGCTTTACGGCATCGCCGAAACTCTCGGTCGAAGTTGCGGAAATCTCGATCACTGTTGCGACTGAAATGTTGGCCTCCTCGGCCGGCGGAGCTCTGGGTGACCAGCCACCGTTGTCAGAGGAATTCGGTCTGCGATCGCGCAGGGAACTTGGGGGCGGCGGATCGAAAAAGGGGCCTCCCGTCACTTGGGAGGCCCCTTCCTGAGGTCAGTTGGTGTCGCGCGTGCAAAGCGCCACAGGTTGGACGTCAGCCACCGGGCGTCAGCTTGTGGATGGTGCCCACACCGTCCATTGCCGTGTAGAGGCTGCCGTCGGGGGCTTGGACGAGGGCCCTGAAGCGGCCAGACTGCATCGGCAGGGTCATCTCTGTCACGTCGACCACTGACAGGTCTTCGTCCAGCTCAATCACGTCGATGCGCTGACCCAACGGGGTCCCGCCAAAGCCGATACCCATCAACCCAACGACCATGTTGCCGTTCCAGTCACCCCATTCTTCGCCGGTCAGAAACTCGATCGATGTCATGCCCTGCGACCAGCCATTGTTGCTCCAGATAGGCGGCATCGCGTCCGGGTAGGTGTCAAAGTCGGTCATCGGCATGAAATTGGCCCGTTCGTAGCGGTTCATGCCCTCATTCTGGTTCGGCATGTAGCCACAATACCCGTCGGGGCAATCCTCTCGGCCGGCCATGTTGTCGCGCGGATCCCAGCCGGCATTCCCACCGTTCTCGAGCACGGTAATCTCGTCGGAATGCCATGGACCGTGTTCTGCCGTGATCGGCGCATTGGTTTCAGGATGGAATGTGATGCCCTGAACGTTCCGATGCCCGTAGGTATAGACCCTCGGGTCGAACCCTGCCGGTGGGCTGTTCTCAGGTGCGGCGTTGCCGTCGGTGTCGATCCGCAGAACCTTGCCGCCCATCTTCGTCGGGCTTTGCGGGAGCTCCGCGTTGTGGTTGTCGCCCGTGGTGACGTAAAGATACCCGTCCCCCGGGTTGAACCGGATCCGGCCACCGTTGTGCGTGCCAGTCGTGCCGAACGGGTGATCCGTCGGCGCGGTCTTGTAGGGGATGTCGTCCACGATATCCGTGCGGTCGGCCAGTTCCGTGTGGTCATCGTTGATGGTGAAGCGCATGACACGGTTGGTTTGAGGGTCGGATTTGTTCGACGCTGAGTATACGTATATCCGGTTGTTCTCATCGAAGTTCGGGTCAATGGCGACTCCGTTCATGCCAGCCTGCCCATCGCAGAACAGGTCGTCAGCCACGGTCGCATAGTCCGATACATCCGTGTCGTTCGCCCCCATACCCAAGAGCGCGTTTACGTCGCCCGACGGCGTGAGGACGGAAAGTCCGTTGCATTTTTCGGTGAAGAACATCGTTCCGTCCGGCAGGAACGCCATGTCCCACGGCGCATCAAGCCCCTCGAGAACAACGTTGTGCTGAAGGCTCGTTGTGTTCATACCACTTTGCGCAAGTGCCGGCGAAGCCATGGCGATCGTCCCGATTGCGGCAAGCCACATTTCAATTGATCTGATATATCTCATCGATATCTCTCCTCTCCTGGTCTTTCGGTTTGCCAATGGTCCGGCCTCGGGCGCAGCCTCTCCTTGTCCGGCGAAGATCAATCTTCGCTTCAAGACCTCTTCCGCGACGAAGAGCCCGGTTCGAGGCGGTGTCTCAAGGCTTCTCGGAGTGATTGGCTCCGGAGACGTCGTTTTCCGCCGCGCTGGTTCCGGTCTCGCCTTCGGGCGCGGTCTTCTCGACTGCGAACCGGGCGAGATAAGCCTGTATGTCAAGGGCGTCCTGCTCACCGCGCAGCTTATAGGACATATCGCTACGGGCGCCGGAATCTTCCAGCGCATCGCGGAGGTGACCAGTGGGGTTCTGCACGAAGGAAACCAAATTGGCCACGCCCCAAGTCACCCCAGTTTCGCCATAAGCGACAAGTGAATCGCTGTATGCGAACTCGTCGTACCGCGAGCCAGGCGCCGATCCGATCACGCCGAACAGGTTCGGCCCCGATCCCCCATCACGCCCTGCTATCACCTCGCCTTCCTCGTCCTGAATGACATGACAAAAGGCGCATTGGCGATCAAATATCGCCTCGCCCTCCTCAGCGTCACCATTGGCTTCTTGCGCGACGACGGGTGTTGTAAGGGCGATAATTAAGACAGTTGCCGCTGCGCACTGCATGAAATCTCCTTATAGGGTCATCCTACCAACGTGAGCTAATTGCTTGGGGTTCCGAAGAAATCAGAGAAAAAAAGCGCACATCCTTTGCAGGAGGACCTGCATTCGTCTTTTGGGTCACTGGAGTGCCCGCGCGGGCAGCCGTCGCGCGGGCGCAGCCAAGGTCCGCCAGATGCAGCTTATCGACGAAGAGATCGGCGATCCTCACCAGATTGAATGCGCTGATCCAGTCTTCCAGGCGGTCCGGCAGAAATGTCATCTGTGACCGATCCGTACCCTCGGTGACGCCTGACATGCCGCCCTCCAACAAATATGTCCAAGCTTACCATGGGAGCGGTTCTTCACTCAACCTCGGCCGATTGCGTCGTGAATGAAGACCACTGCTCGTGATATTTCACCGGCAGCTCTTTTCGCTGTCCCGTTGACCAAGGGAGCGCATCAACCGCCAGCTACCGACCTCTGGCGGCCGCCTTGGTCGCGAGTTCGATCGTCAGGTTCCTGCGTATTCCGTTGAAAAACTCTGCTTGATTGCTTGGCTGGCCACTGATTCACTTTCGTTAGGTGTCCCATCCCGGATGATCATATAGACCCTCGCCGAACTGCATTGTTCATGGCAAGATCGATCCTGCGCGAGGTTCGGGACGAGGAAATGACATGCTGATCTCTCTTCACAAGCAGGCCACCACGACGCCGAAGGTGCGGGCGGCGATCCAGGCGAGCACTGAGCCGGCGTGGGTCGTGGCGGAGCGCTACGGCATCTCCGAGCAGACCGTTTGGAAGTGGCGCAAGCGCGACAGCGTGCAGGATCGCAGCCACACGGCGCGCCGGTTGCAGACGACGCTGACGCCGACGCAGGAGGCTGTGGCGGTTTCCTTGCGCAAGAGCC
>NZ_FODS01000053.1 GCF_900110425.1 Salinihabitans flavidus
CAGCAGAATGTAAAGCGTCGCGTCCCCGCCATCGTCGAGGATCATGTTCGCGCCGCCTTCCTCGAACCGGAATATGCGGTCGCAATAGTCCCAGTATTCCTCCAGCGTCTCGCCCTTGATCGCGAAGACCGGAACGCCCGTTGTCGCAATCGCCGCCGCCGCGTGATCCTGCGTGGAGAAGATGTTGCACGAGGCCCACCGCACGTCGGCACCCAGCGCCACAAGCGTCTCGATCAGAACGGCGGTCTGGATGGTCATGTGCAGCGATCCGGCAATCCGCGCGCCCTTCAAGGGCTTCTGCTGACCATACTCCTCGCGCAGCGCCATCAGCCCCGGCATCTCCGTTTCCGCGATGTCAAGCTCCTTGCGACCGTAGTCCGCAAGCCCAATGTCCTTGATGATGCTGTCTGCGGGTGAAATATTTTCGGGTTTGTTCATGATCTTTATACTCCTGTCTGGACTCATTCGGCTGCGGCTGTCGCGCCGAAACTGCGGGCAAGCTCTGCGGCCAGATCGGTCTTTTCCCAGGAAAAACCGCCATCCGCGTCGGGCTCGCGCCCGAAATGGCCGTAGGCCGCCGTGCGTGCATAGATGGGTCTGAGCAGGTCGAGATGCTCACGGATGCCGCGCGGGGTCAGGCGCACCATCTCGCGCAGGCGCTTCGACAGCTGCTCCTCGGACACTTCGCCGGTGCCCAGCGTGTCCACATAAAGCGCCACGGGCTCGGGCATGCCGATCGCGTAGGCCAGTTGGATCTGACATTTTTCGGCCAGGCCTGCGGCGACCACGTTCTTGGCAAGATAGCGCGCCACATAGGCCGCCGATCGGTCAACCTTGGTCGGATCCTTGCCCGAGAACGCGCCGCCGCCATGTGGCGCAGCACCGCCATAGGTGTCGACGATGATCTTGCGCCCTGTCAGGCCGGCATCGCCGTCGGGTCCACCGATGACGAATTTGCCGGTGGGGTTCACGATCAGCTTGTCGTCGGGCAACGTCCAGTCGTCCGGAAAGGCCTTTTCGATATAGGGCTTGACCATCTCGCGCACCTCATCCTGGCTCACGCCTTCGAGATGCTGTGTCGAAACCACCACGGTGTCGAGCCCCACCGGCTTGCCGTTGCGATAGAGCAAGGTGACCTGGCTCTTGGCGTCGGGGCCGAAATTCGGCTGTGCGCCGGATTTGCGGTCCTCGGCCATGCGCCGTAGAATGCGGTGGGCGAACTGGATCGGCGCCGGCATCAGTTCGTCGGTCTCGGTGCAGGCATAGCCGAACATGATGCCCTGATCACCGGCGCCTTCCTCGCCCTTGTCGCCCTCGTCCACGCCCATGGCAATGTCCGCACTCTGCTCGTGCAGGAGATTGTTGACCGCGCAGGTTTTCCAGGAAAAGCCCTTCTGCTGGTAACCGATCTCCCTGATCGCCTGGCGGGCCAGCTCCTCGACATGCTGGCGCACATGCTCGGGGCCTCGCACTTCGCCTGCAATGGTGACGTGGTCGGTGGTGGCCAAGGTTTCGCAGGCAACGCGGGCCTGCGGATCCGCCGAGAGGTAGGCGTCAAGAACTGCGTCCGAGATCCGGTCGCAAACCTTGTCCGGGTGTCCCTCCGACACCGATTCGCTGGTAAACAGCCAGGTCTTGTCGCTCATCACTTTTCTCCTGTCCTGGTTGGTCATACGCCCGTGATTTCAGGCGATCTTGCGCGCGGGATCGCTCCCGCGACGGGGGGTATAGCCGAGGCTCGGCGCGAGCCATGTCTCCACCTCGGCGATCTGCATGCCCTTGCGAGCGGCGTAGTCGGCCACCTGATCCGGCCCGATGCGGCCGATGCCGAAATAGCGCGCCTGCGGATGGGCAAAGTACAGCCCGGACACCGCCGAGGCGGGCCACATGGCGCAAGATTCCGTCAAGGTGAGTCCGGTGTGTTCGGTCGCCTGCAACATTTCGAACAGGCGGCGCTTTTCGGTGTGATCCGGACAGGCCGGATAGCCGGGCGCCGGGCGGATGCCGTGATAGGTCTCGCGGATCAGATCCTCGTTTGCGAGTGTCTCGTCGGGCGCATAGCCCCAGAGGCTCCGGCGCACGCGGGCATGTAGTGCCTCGGCAAATGCCTCGGCGATCCGGTCGCTAAGCGCCTGCACGAGAATCGAATCGTAGTCATTGCCATCGGCCTTGAACCCCTCCGCGATGTCGTGGACCTGCGGCCCGGCAGTTACGGCAAAGCCACCGATCCAGTCGGGCGTGCCCGCAGGCGCCACGAAATCGGTCAGACACATATGCGGTTTGTTGCCGGACTTTTTGCCTTGTTGGCGCAACTGGGGAAAGCGTGTGGCCTCTTCGGTGCGGGTCTCGTCGCTCCAGATCACAATGTCGTCGCCGTCGGCATTCGCAGGCCACAATCCGACCACACCGCGCGGCGTGCACCAGCCCTCGGCCTCGATTCGATCCAGCATCTTTTGCGCATTGTCGTAAAGCTCACGCGCAGTCGGCCCCATTTCCGGATGATCGAGGATGTCAGGAAACCGCCCACGCATCTGCCACGTGTCAAAGAATGGACCCCAGTCGATATAGCCGCGCAGGGTCTCGACCGGCATGTCGTCGATCACCGTCAGCCCCGGGGATTGCGGTGCCGACGGGCGATATTCGGACCAGCCGCCGTCGAAGGCGTTGGCGCGCGCGGTCTCGATCGGCGTCGTGGCGCGATCGCCAGTCTTGGCGGCACCGCTGCGCATCTTGTCCTGCCCGTCCAGCACATCGGCGAGATAGTCCGGCCGCGCGGTCTTCGACAGCAGTTTGGAGACCACGCCGACGGCTTTCGACGCGTCATCGACATGGATCACGCCATGCGCGTATTCGGGCGCGATCTTGAGCGCCGTGTGTTTCTTGGATGTGGTCGCCCCGCCGATCAGCAACGGCAGATCCAACCCCTTGCGGGTCATTTCCGAGGCGACCTCGACCATCCGGTCCAGCGACGGAGTGATGAGCCCGGAAAGGCCGATGATGTCGGCCTTTTCCTCGCGCGCCCGGGCAAGGATGTCCTCGGTCGGCACCATCACACCCAGGTCCACGACATCGTAATTGTTACATTGCAGAACGACGCCGACGATGTTCTTGCCGATATCGTGCACGTCGCCCTTGACCGTAGCCATAAGCACCTTGCCCTTGGCCGAGGTGTCGCCCGTCCGGCGCTTTTCCTCTTCCATGTAGGGCAGAAGATGCGCCACGGCGGTTTTCATGACGCGGGCGGATTTCACCACCTGTGGAAGGAACATCTTGCCCTCGCCGAACAGATCGCCGACCACGTTCATGCCGTCCATCAGCGGCCCCTCGATCACCTCCAGCGGTTTATCCGCGCGCAGGCGGCACTCTTCGGTGTCGTCGACCACGTAATCGGTTATGCCGTGGACCAGCGCGTGTTCCAGCCGTTTCTCAACCGGCAGCTCGCGCCATTTCGGATCTTCCTTCTTGGACGCTTCGCCGCTGCCCTTGTACTTGTCCGCGATGTCCAGCAGGCGTTCG
This sequence comes from Salinihabitans flavidus, assembly GCF_900110425.1. Lineage (GTDB taxonomy): Bacteria > Pseudomonadota > Alphaproteobacteria > Rhodobacterales > Rhodobacteraceae > Salinihabitans > Salinihabitans flavidus. The sequence continues at coordinate 3,517 of NZ_FODS01000053.1, forward strand.
GTGGCGTCGTCGCGGCGGTTGAACAGCACGTCCTCCACGCAGGTGCGCAGCTCTTCGGGGATGTCGTCATAGACGGTGATCTGGCCGGCATTGACGATGGCCATGTCCATGCCGAGCGGGATCGCGTGGTAGAGAAAGGCCGAATGCATGGCCTCGCGCACGGCATTGTTGCCGCGAAAGCTGAACGACACATTCGACAACCCGCCCGATATGTGGGTGTCCGGCATCTCGGCCTTGATCAGCTTGATCGCGTCGAAGAAGGCGTTGGCATAGTCGTTGTGGTCCTCGATCCCCGTGGCCACCGCAAAGATGTTGGGATCGAAGATGATGTCCCAGGGTTCGAACCCCGCCTTTTCGACAAGCAGATCGTACGATCTCTTGCAGATCTCGAACTTGTGCTGCGCGGTTTCGGCCTGGCCGTTCTCGTCGAAGGCCATGACAACGACGGCCGCGCCGTAGCGGCGCACGATGCGCGCCTGCCGCAGGAATTCGTCCTCGCCTTCCTTGAGCGAGATCGAATTGACCACGGCCCGGCCCTGCACGCACTTCAGCCCTGCCTCGATCACCTCGAATTTAGAACTGTCGAGCATCACCGGCACGCGGCTGATATCGGGTTCCGAGGCAATCAGGTTGAGAAAGGTGCGCATCGCCTCGACCGAGTCGAGCAGCCCCTCGTCCATGTTCACGTCGATGATCTGGGCGCCGTTCTCGACCTGGCTGCGCGCCACGTCCAGCGCGGCGGCGTAGTCGTCCGCCATGATCAGCTTCTTGAATTTGGCCGAGCCGGTGACGTTGGTACGTTCGCCGATATTGATGAAATTGGCTACGCTGGTCATGCCGCGCCCTCCTGTGGTGTGGCGCCCGCAGCCTCGAACATCTCCAGCCCGCTCAACCGCATCCGGCGCACCTTTTGCGGGATCTTCCGAGGAGGCTTGCCGGCGACCGCTTCAGCGATGGCGGAGATGTGGTCGGGCGTGGTGCCGCAGCAACCGCCGACGATGTTGACAAGACCGCTTTCGGCCCATTCGCCCAGATGTGCTGCGGTCTCTTCGGGGGTCTCGTCATAGCCGCCCATTTCATTGGGCAGGCCCGCGTTGGGATAAGCGCTGATCCGGGTATCGGCGACCTCGGACAGCGTGCGTACATGCTGACGCATCTCGCCGGCCCCCAGCGCGCAGTTCAGCCCAATCGAGAAGGGGCGCGCGTGACTCATGGAGACCCAGAACGCCTCCGGCGTCTGGCCGGTCAGGGTGCGGCCCGACCGGTCGGTGATCGTGCCCGAGATCATCAGCGGCGGCACGGTCAGCCCGTCATCGGCGAGGCTGTCGATGGCAAAAAGCGCTGCCTTGGCGTTCAGCGTGTCAAAGATCGTCTCGACCAGAATCAGGTCAACGCCGGCTTCGATCAGCGCGCGGGCGGCCTCGCCATAGGCGATGGCCAGATCGTCGAAGCTCACGGCGCGGTAGCCGGGGTCGTTGACGTCCGGGCTGATGCTGGCGGTCTGGTTGGTCGGGCCGATCCCGCCCGCAACCCAGCGCGGCCGGTCCGGGGTGGACGCGGCATCCGCGGCGTCGCGCGCCAGCCGGACACTTTCCGCGTTCATCTCGCGCACCAGTTCCTGCATGCCGTAGTCGGCCTGACTGATGGCGTTGGCGCCAAAGGTGTTGGTGCACAGGATATCTGCCCCTGCGGCCAGAAAATCGGCATGAATGTCCCGGATCATCTCGGGCTGGGTCAGGCTCAGCAACTCACTGTTGCCGCCCACGTCCTGACCCCAATCCGCAAAGCGTGTGCCGCGATAGACGGTCTCATCGGGTTTGTGCTGCTGGATCATGGTGCCCATGGCCCCATCCAGCACGAGTATTCTCTGCGCGGCATGGGCCGCGATGTCAGGTTTCGTCATCTTTCTCTCCTCACGCGGCGGTTTCTGCCGGGATCTCTGGCGAGAGTCCGAGCGCCCGGCAGATCGCCAGGGTCACTTCAGGCCGGTTCAGCGTGTAGAAATGGAACTCCGACACCCCCTCGGCCATCAGCCTGCGGCATTGCTCCGTAGCGACGCTTGTGGCGACCATGGCGCGGGTGTCGGGCGCGTCGTCCAGTCCTTCAAACATCCGCGCCACCCAGTCGGGCACGCTGGCTCCGCATTTGGCCGAGAACGCCTTGAGCCCGGCAAAATTCGCCACCGGCATGATGCCGGGCACGATCGGTGCCGAGATCCCTCCGGCGCGGGCCCTGTCGATGAAGCGGAGGATCACGTCCGTATCGAACGTGTACTGCGTAATCGCGCGGTTTGCGCCCGCATCGATCTTGCGCTTGAGGTGATCCAGATCGGCCTGCGGGCTTGCCGCCTCGGGATGGACCTCGGGATAGGCGGCCACCGAGATATCAAAATCACCCACCCGGCGTAGCCCTGCCACCAGTTCGGCCGCGTCGGCGTAGCCGTCGGCAGCCAGTGTTTGGCCGTCGGGCAGGTCGCCGCGCAGGGCAACGATTCGGGTGATACCGCCTTCGAGAAGGCGGGCCGCCTGCGCATCGATCTCTTTTCGCGAGGCGCCGACGCAGGTCAGATGGTGGGCGACTGGTTGGCCGGTCCGCCGGCGCACCATGTCCACCACGCGGGCGGTCCGGTCGCGCGTGCTGCCGCCTGCGCCGTAGGTGACCGAGAAATAGTCCGGTGCGGCCGTGGCCAGCCTGTCCACATTGCGCGCCAGCGATTTCTCGCCCTTGTCGGTTTTCGGCGGGAACAGCTCGAACGACACAGAGATGGGGTGATCGGCGAAGGGCCCGGTCATGCGCGGATCTCCAATGGTTGTTTCATGCTTCTGAATGCGGTCTGCATCATCGGCCGGGGCATCCATGGGACGGCCCCGGCACGCTACTCGTTCAGGCCGGCTTGCGGAAGTGCTGAACGCCCCAGGCAAGGTGCCCCTCATCGGCCGCCTTCACCCAGTTCTCCAGGCCCACAGCCATCTTGTCGAGATACTGTGTCGACGCACCAGCCTCGCGCAGCTTTTCATAATTCGCCAGCAACTCTTCGCGGACGCGCGCATAGTGGCTGCGCAGATCGGCAACCGCATCTTCCTGTTCCACTGTCTCGAAACCCAGCGCCTCGGCGGCCTCGCGATAGAAGCTCGGCGAACCCAGGCTGTTGAGCTGAAGTCGGTCGTAGACCGGCTGAAGCATGGCAGGATCGGCATCATCGGACTGCATCGGATCGGTAAAGATCAGGTGCCCGCCGGGTTTGAGCACGCGCCACGCCTCGGCCAGCACCTTCGCGCGCTGGTCGGAATGCAGAAAGGCGTCCTGGCTCCAGACCACGTCGAATCTGGCATCCGCCTCCTGCACCTCCTCGAACACACCGTGGCGCACGCCGATCTTGTCCGTCAGCTTGGCGGCGCGGATCTTGCCCAGATTGTATTCGTTCTGTGTCTCGGAAATGTTCAGGCAGACGGCCTCGGCGCCGGTCTTGCGAACCAGCGTGCGCATGGCGCCACCATAGCCCGCCCCCATGTCCAGCACCCGGGCCGTACTGTCGATCTGCGGGAGCCGGTCTATCATTGATTCGATGGTGCGATCCGACGCGGTGCGGATATCGTCGGTTTCGCTGTAGCGGCCGATATGCAGATCTTCGCCACCCCAGATCGTCGAATAGAACGTGTCCGCATCGTCGCTGTCGTAGTAGTCCTCGGTGATGTCGCGGATGTCCTGCGCGCCGTTTTCGGAAACGTCACCCCAGCGCACCAGATGGAGGGCCGATTTCTCTGCGACGTGAATGAAGAAATCCGGCTCGTCCTCGGCATAGGTCTCCTGGAAATCGCCATAGGTACGCACGCGCTCGAACCCGGCTTCCTGCAGCAGGCGGCGCATGTAGTTCTTGCGGATGGGGCACATGTTCAGCGTGTATTCCGAGCCGTCCGGAAAGCTGTAAACCATCCGGCACAGCCCTTCGTCCACGTGGCTGGGCTCGGCGGTGACCTGATCGCCGCAATAGTAATACTTGTGCTTGGTCGAAAACCCGTTGTCGAGCATGGCATCGTAGTTGCGCTGATCCAGGATCAGCAGGCCATCATGCTTGAGCGCGGCGTAGAATTCGGCCAGCGCCCGGCGACGGTCGGATTCCTCATGAAGATGCGTGAACGAATTGCCCAAGCAGACGATCGCGTCATATTTACCGGCGATGTCGCGGTTGAGCCAGCGCCAGTCTGCCTGCGTGGTCTTCAGGATCAAACCGCGCCGCTTTCCGTTCTCGAAGGCCTTGGCCACCATGTTGGCGGACCCGTCCGCAGCGGTGACGTCAAACCCGGCCTCGGTCAGGCGCACCGAATGAAAGCCGGTACCGCAGGCCACGTCCAGCACGCGTTCCTTGCCGCGAGCGCGAAGAATGTCGATGAAGAACTGACCCTCGCTTTCTGCCCGGCCGCGCCAGTCGATGAGTTCGTCCCATTTGTCGACGAAGGCCTTGACGTATTCCTTTCGGTAGTGGCCGGTTTCGCGGTCAGCCAGCGGGTCTTCGCTATAGACCTGTTGGGTCAATGCAAGTTCGTCGGTCTCGGCTCGGTTGTCGGTCATTGGTCCTCTCACTTCTGCCAATTGTTTTCGTTGCGGCCGGCGCTTGGCTCCGCACAATCTGAATCCGCATTACCGCCGCAGTGTCTGCAGTTCGACCAGCCCGTCGTTGTGGTTCACTCGAACGGTCAATGCACGGGTTTCCTGCATCATGTTTCGATGCGGTTGCCCCTCAACGGATCCCAGCTTTATATTTAGCTTTGTCCAAGTTCGTGACCGGCCTTTTGGCTTCGTTCTTGGCTACATGGCCGAATAACGACTGGTCAAGTCTTGTATGCGACACTTTCATGAAAATTGTGCTTCGCGTGCCTAAGCATTAAGCAGGGGATGGCGGAAATGCCTGACGAAGCGTATTTTCGAACATTGATCTGCAAGCGGCCAACACAGGCTTGGGAATGACGCCCCGCAGGACATGGCTATGTGTTCTGTGCCACAATCGCGTGTTTACCCTCGACCGTGTCGTGTGGCGGGCGTTCATCTCACCGGATTGGGACAGGGCGCGATTCGTCTCAGAGTCTGATTCAAAACTATCTGAGCATTATTAATCCCTTGCGAGATGGCGTGTGACGCGTCGAATGTGGGCGATTGTGATCCACGCCTCTGCGCTGGCGATGGATTTTTCCCAATCTTTTGACAGGCGGCGGCATCGGCCCAGCCAAGCAAGGGTGCGCTCGACCACCCATCGGTGTGGCAGAACCTCGAACCCGTCGGCGGTGTCGGAGCGTTTGACGATCTGGACGCTCCAACGTCCGATGGCTTTCAGCGCATCGCGCAGTTTGGGTCCTGCATAACCGCCATCCGCAAAGACATGGCGCAGCATGGGGGAGCGCGATGCAACGGCTCTCAACACAT
>NZ_FODS01000082.1 GCF_900110425.1 Salinihabitans flavidus
CAGAGCATCGGCAAGAAGGGCCAGGGCAGTCTCAAGCGGATCGAGCATGCCGCGCGGCCAGCCAGCGCCGGGCTGCGCGCGGTCAACCGCGCCTCGCAGGGGGCGGCGCACGGGCTGTCGGGGCTGGGCCGCCAGGTGCCGGCGATCGAGGGGCTGGCCCGGGTGCTGGGCACGACGGCGATCGTCACCGGGCTGGTGCGGATATCCACCTCGTCGCTGCGGGCGGCGAAGGATTTTCAGGCGTCCATGAAGCGCGTGAAGGCGGCGACGCGGGCGACTGACGCGCAGATGACGCAGCTCGAGCAGAAGGCAAGGGCCGCCGGCGCGACCACCAGCTTTCGCGCCTCGGAGGCCGCCGATGCCATCGAGATGCTGGCCAAGAACGGGCTGCGGTACCAGCAGATCGTGGATGGCGCGCTCGATTCAACGCTGACGCTGGCCGCCGCGCTCGGCGCGGAGCTGGCGCCGGCCGCCGATCTGACCACCGACCTGATGGCGCAGTTCGGGCTGCAGGCCTCCGACATGGCCGAGATCGTCGATCTGGTCACCGGCGCCGCGCTGAATTCGAAGTTCGGGTTTGACGATCTGCGCCTTGCCATCGGCCAGGCGGGCGGTGTGGCCGGCAGCTTCGGGGTGGAGATCGGGGATTTCCTGACCGCGCTGGCCGCGACCTCCTCGGCGTTCAGCTCAGGGCAGGATGCCGGCACCAGTTTCAAGAACTTCCTGCAACGTCTGACGCCGCAGGGGGCGCAGGCGCGCGCCGTGATGGAGCGGCTCGGTCTCGAGTTCTTCGATACCGCGGGCAACATGAAGTCGCTGGTGGAGATTTCCGAGGAGCTGCGCGAGGCGGTCTCGGGGCTGTCGGAGGAGGCGCGCAACGAGGCCCTCGTGCGGATCTTCGGCACCGACGCGGTGCGCACCGCGATCCTTCTGGCCGAACGCGGTGCGGATGGGATCCGCGAGATCGGCGCGGCGGTGCGCGAGGTGAAAGCGGCCGATCAGGCGGCGGTTCGTCTTCAGGGACTGGAGGGTGCCCTGAAGGAACTGGCGTCCGCCTGGGAGGCGTTGCAACTCACCGCCGCCGACGAGGGAGGGCTCGACGTGGCCGAGTCGGCCGTGCGCCGCCTGACCGACGCGATCCGGTTTCTCAACGAGAACT
>NZ_FODS01000051.1 GCF_900110425.1 Salinihabitans flavidus
TCACCTCAGGCGATGTCGCCTGACGCGCTGTGTCGCCGGAAAGACGACGCTTTCCAGCCTCAAGGAATTCCTTCGACCAAGTGTAATACAGGCTGTCAGAGATACCCTCGCGGCGACATAACGCCGAGATGCTTTCCTCCCCGCGCAATCCGGCCAAAACAATGCGGATCTTCTCCTCCGCCGAGTAGGTCTGGCGGGTCTTGCGGCGGATGTTTTTGACCAGCTTGTCAGCTGCGTCTTTCGATGTTCCGGGCTTCTTGTTCATCTTCGCTCCTTAAACGCTATGATGAACCAGAAACCCTCCGTTGTTCAAATCCTCAAATCTGTCCCAAAGGTGCTGACGTCAGACAGCACCGACCATCAGCGCTTGGAAAAAATGGCGAGGATGAGGTGCCTCAGGCCGGGTGATAGACGAGGAATTCGATCTCGACCACCGCGCCCGGCACCATCAGCGCCGAGCACACGGCGGAACGGGCCGGAGGATGCGACGGAAAATAGCTGCCATAGACCTTGTTGAAGGCTCCGAAATCGGCGGTGTCGGTCAACCAGATCGTCGCCTTGGCGACCCGAGAGAGATCGGACCCTACCTTTTCCAAGAGCACTTTGGCGTTCTCGATGCATTGCCGGGTCTGCGCCTCGACCCCGCCGTTTACGATAGTGCCGTCAGTGCCGAACCCGAGCTGCCCAGACAGAAACAAAAATTCACCGGCCCGCACCGCCTTCGATAGCGGCACGCGCGTTCCGTCGGGCATTTTCACTTCTCCACCTATTCTTTCTATCGGCATTCGAGGCCTCCTGAATTTCGATCGGATGATCCCTTGTTTTCAGAATATCCTTACGAGCACAAGCACATGTCCAAGAGCAAGCTCGCCTGCGCGGTATGCGGCGGTTATCCGACCGCTTCGGCCTCTCCCTCAAGGTGGGCTTTCCCATCTTTCGCGTGGGCAGCTGAGGCAAGCTGCGGCGCAGCACGATCAACCTGGGCCGCTTATTAGGTCGTCCAGCGTTTGCGACAGGATTGCTCCAGCTCGGCCACGAGGGTGCCGGGCTCGAAGCTCTCAGGCGTCAGGACAGAGACTCAACTGCCTTCCTACCAGCTAGCGCAAATGCGGCGACTATCGCAGTTGTCGAGATCGCCGTCGTGAGTTATTGGCTGGCGGGAAAGTTTGTGTCGGGCGCAGACGCTTCTCGACTAAATCGCCAAAACACTCGGTAAGACAAAGTCCTTCGTCTACAGTTACAACCTCAACAAGGGCGATAACCGCATGCGGGCCTGCCAATTTCGTCTGATGGCCGGACGATTGGTAGCTTACTCAGCTCATATGGGATCCGTCGAAAACGATGATCAGCACTTCGCTGCGCTCGGCGATGCTCTCAATCTCATGTTGATAATGGCCGGGAAACTCGAGGTAGTCGCCCGGATTCAGCTGGACCTCATGACTGCCGACCTGCACTCTTAAGTGCCCGGACAAAAGATAGAGAAGCTCGTGCCCCGAATGGAATGCGGAGTTCGCCCTTCGGCTGCTGCGGGGAATTGAAACGATGAAGGTTTCATGTCCGACATGATCTCCGGCAGACCCGCTCAAAAAGAAGAATTCGTAAGGTCCCGCACCATCTTCGACGCTACGTGACTTCGCCTCGCCGGCCCGTACGAGATGAAGATCCTTTGCCGAACCGTCCTCGCCCAGCAGATGACCAACGGTGGTTTGCAATGCCCGGGCCAACCTCATGAGCGAGGCGATAGACAGGGATTTCTCGCCCCTTTCGAATCTCGATAGGTGTCCGCTGCTCATCCTCGAGGCGGCCGCGACCTGTTCGAGGGTCATGTTCTTCCGGCGCCTGAAATCTCTTGCGCGCAGCCCGGCCTGGGCTCGCTCTTGCGGTTCGTCCATGGGGTATCCTGAGATGAGTCGATCTAGTTTGGACGCAAGCGTTCCCAACTGTAAAGCTTATCTCAAATCATTACGAACTTCCGTTGCGAATAGAAGTTGACACATGACCGCCCAATGGACAACCCTTTGCCCAACGGCAGCTTCACCCATAGGCTGCGGCTGCCGACATTCGCCGATAAAGGCGCAGACACGGTCGCAAGCACCGACCGAAACCAACGGGGGTTTTCCATGAAGCGACGTAATTTCATCAAGGCAGGAGCAGCGGCGCCAGTTGCCGCATTGGCGACACCGAGCATCGCAAGAGCCCAAACAAAGGTGCAGTGGCGCATGCCCACCTCCTTTCCGACGGGCCTGGCCACGATTCACGGAGCCGCGGAATTCCTTTCCGAGCGGGTCGCCGCCCTGACCGACAATGGATTTAAGATCGACGTTTATGCGGGCGGAGAACTAGTGCCACCGCTCGGCGTTCTAGAATCGGCTCAGACCGGTACGGTGGAATGCGGCTTCACTGCGGGGTTTTATTACATCGGCAAGATGCCCGCCCTTGTCTTCGACACGGGCGTCCCCTTCGGGATGACCCCACGCATGCACACCGCCTGGATGCGGACTGGCGGCGGTCTTGAATTGATGCGCGAGCTCTATTCAGAATTCAACGTCGTGCAGTTTCCCGCGGGGGCAACAGGCGCACAGATGGGAGGCTGGTTCCGGAAACCCATCGACACAGTCGAAGATCTCAAGGGACTGCGCATCCGCGCAGCGGGATATCTTGGCAACATCTACGCCGACTTGGGTGCGGTCCCACAGCAGATTCCCGGATCAGACCTATATTCGGCGATGGAACGTGGCACATTGGACGCGGTAGAATTTGTCGGCCCCTACGACGACGAGAAGCTCGGGTTCAACAAGGTGGCGAAATACTACTATTCGCCCGGCGTACTGGAACTGAATGCCTCGATCGCGTTCCTGGCCAACGCCGACGCCTATGCAGATCTGCCAGATTCTTACAAAGCGGCTCTGCAATCGGCCTGTGCAGAAACCAACTCCAACATGCTCGCGACCTATGACACGCTCAATGTCCCAGCGCTGCGGCGTCTAGTGGCTTCCGGAATCGAACTACGCTCTTGGAGCGACGAAATCATGGACGCGATGAAGGCCAGCAGCGAGAAACTCTTGGCTGCGCAGGCTGCCGAAGACCCGCTGTTCAAACGCGTGCACACGGAGTGGAAATCCTACCTCGACGAGCAATTGCTTTGGAGCTCGGTCAATGACGGGGCAGCTCAATCCTATCTGATGAACAACCGCGGCTGATGCGTTATCTTGCGGCAATCGGTGGTGCGATCGACAGGCTCAACGCGCTTGTCGGTCGCGCCTCTGTTTGGCTCTTGCTGGCGGCGGTGCTCTTGAGCGCGGGAAACGCGATTGTGAGAAAGCTGTTCGCAATGAGTTCTAACGCCATGCTCGAGGCTCAATGGTACCTCATCGGAACCATGGTCATGCTGGCCGCCCCGTGGGTGTTGCAGCAGAACGCCCATGTCCGGATCGAAATCCTTTCCGCCCGCATGAACCGCAAGACCCGCACGGCCATCGAGTTGCTGGGGCATGTCCTTATGCTGCTTCCCTTTGCCGGAATCATGCTGTGGTTAAGTTTCCCTTATTTTGCCCGCTCCTTCCGCCAGGGCGAGCAATCGCTGAATGCCGGAGGCCTTGCAGTCTGGCCGATGCGCGGAATCGTGGTTTTGGGCTTTGGACTACTAACCTTGCAGGCCCTCGCAGCAATTGTCCGGGTAATCCGAGAGGGCGCGCCGGAAAATGGCGACGCGCGAACCGTAACGGAGAACGGCACCACCGACCAGACACATTCCAAGGGGTCTGCGTGACGGAATGCCGATGATCGAGCTTCTTGCTGCCAATCTTGCCCCGATCATGTTCATCATCGTGATGGGCTTGTTGATGCTTGGCTATCCTGTTGCCTTTACCTTGGCGGCGGGGGGGCTTGGATTTTTCGCCATTGGCGTCGGCATGTCGCAAATTTTCCCGGGCATCGTGCACCTGTCATGGCCCCTGCTTCAGGCACAGCCCGACCGGATCTTCGGGATCCTCAGCAACGACACGCTGCTCGCCGTGCCTTTCTTCACCCTCATGGGCGCCATATTTCAACGTACCGGAATTGCCGAGGAGCTGCTGGAGATCGTCGCGCGCCTTTTCGGGCGCGTACGAGGTGGGTTATGTTTCGCAGTGGTTCTGGTCGGCGCCCTGCTGGCGGCAACCACTGGTGTGGTGTCGGCCTCGGTCATGACGATGGGCCTGATCGCACTGCCGATCATGCTACGCAGCGGATATGACCCGCGCATCGCCGCCGGCACCATCGCCGCCTCGGGAACCTTGTCTCAAATCGTCCCGCCCTCGCTGGTGCTGATCGTCATGGCCGACCAAATGGGCGTTCCGGTCGGCGAGATGTATCGTGGGGCTGCCGTCCCCGCGCTTTTGCTTATCGGGATGTTCTGCCTGTTTCTTGCGGCGGTCGCAGTCTTTTCTCCAGGGCGGATGCCTGTGATGCGGGGCATGCATGCCGGATGGCGCGAATTTCTGGGCCTGACCGCGATGATGGCGTTGGGTGTCGGCGCGACTTGGCTCGGACATCGGGCGCTTGGCGCAGCCGCAACGACAGAACTCCGCATCGTGGGTGCGATGATGATCGGAGCCGCCGCAGCTGTGGTTGCCGCTGGTTTTCGGCCCCATGGAGATTTTGTGCGCCGCGCGATCATGGCGCTTGTGCCGACGCTTGGACTGATCTTTCTGGTGCTGGGCACGGTCTTTTTGGGCGTGGCAACGCCCACCGAAAGCGGTGCAATGGGTGCCGCTGGCGCGCTGCTTCTCGCCATGGCCCGCCGCCGAATTACCCTCCCGGCGCTGCGCGAGACGCTGCACCAGACGGCACGGCTGACCGTTTTTGTATTCTTTATCCTTATCGGCGCGCGACTGTTCAGCCTGACATTCTACGGCCTGGGTGGAGATGCCTGGCTGCACGACCTGCTGCTGTCGCTACCTGGCGAGAAGGTCGGCTTTATCGTTTTCGCGATGGTCGTGATCTTCATTCTGGGGTGTTTTCTGGACTTCTTCGAAATCGCGTTCATCGTGGTACCGCTTCTGCTGCCAACCGCAGTAGTGCTGAATATTGATCCTCTTTGGTTCGGCATCCTGATTTCCATGAATTTGCAGACCTCGTTTCTGACCCCACCTTTCGGGTTTGCACTGTTCTATCTGCGTTCCGTCGCGCCGCGGCCGGCCGGACCTTCGGCTCCACCCGGGGTCGATACCGCACAGATTTATACGGGCCCCCTACCCTTCGTGGCTCTGAATGTCGCTCTCATCGGTATCGTGATAGCCTGGCCAGAACTGGTGATTCTTGAACCGATAGCGACCGAAGGAACCGGCACTGAGTTGATCGCGCCCGCGGCCTCCGGCGGCACTGACGACTCATCCGGCGGCAATCTCAATCATCTTTTCGACTAGATCAGACACTGGCAGGCTTCACCATGACCACGAATAATCAAGCAGACCGCGACATCCTCATCTACAATCACCCTCTTTCGGGAAGTTGCCACAAGGTCCGTATGTTCTTGAACATGTTGGGGCTGCCTTTCAGGCTTGAACTCATGAACGTTCTGGAACATGCAAACCAAGCCGATTGGTTCGGTAGGCTCAATCCGCTCAGGCAAATACCGGTCGTCGTCGACAATGGAACCGTCGTCCAGGACAGCCAGGCCATTCTCCTATATTTCGCTCTCAAGGATGGGCCAGAGTGGGTCGATCCCACGCCCGAAGGTATGGCTGCGATCGCCGAATGGCTTTCCTATGCCGCCAAGGAAGTTTCCAACGGGCCTCAAATGGCGCGATTGTACCATCTCGCCGGGGAGGATATCGACATCCGCCGCGCTACCGCCGAGGGCGAACGCGTTCTGGCTCATCTCGACGCCCACCTCGCCCGCCATGACTGGCTATGCCTTGGTCGGCCAACCATCGCTGATATTGCGGTCTTTCCTTATGTAGGGCTGGCTCGAGCGGGAGAACTGTCCTTGGACGAACGCCCCTCGATACTGAACTGGCTCGAAAGAATTGCGGCGCTGCCCGGCTACATCTCAATGCCGGGCCTGCCCGCCTCCAAACCGAAACGCTGAAGGAGCGTCCGATGCCCCCGACTTCTGCGCCGCGCGTGATTAAGACCATGTGTCCGATGAATTGCCACCCGACGCTGTGTGGCATGAAGGTGACCATGACGCAGGAACAGCTGCTGTCCATTGAGGGTGACACCGAGAACCCCGACAGCCGCGGCTTTCTGTGCATGCGGGGGAAAGCAGCACATGAAATCGTGGGGAATGACCGCCGCCTGCTTGCACCGCGGATCCGAACCGACACCAATGCGGAAAATTGGCAGGCTGCCGATTGGGCCGACTCCTTGGATTTTGTCGCCCGGCACATGCGAGACGTGGGCCGGGACGCTGTCGGCATCTGGCAGGGTCATGGCAACGCGGTGAACGATTACGGCTTTGGCCTAAAGCGCGGGCTCGTCGAGCGCTTTGCCAATCTATACGGGTGCCACAGCTGGAATCCGGCAATGATCTGCTGGGGGCTGGGCGGCTTCGGCATCGGACTGACAGGAGCGCTCGAGACCTCCACCAAGGAGGACATGAGCGCTCATTCGGACCTCATCATCCTCTGGGGTGCGAATACCGTCAGTCAAGCCCACACGATCCGCCATGTCGAGGAGGCCAAACGGCGCGGGGCAAGGGTAGTGGTCATCGACGTCCGCCGAACCGAAGCCAGCGCGCTGGCTGATGAGGTGATTCTGGTCCGCCCCGGGTCGGACGCCGCGCTTGCCTTGGCCATGATGCATGTGATCGTGACCGACGGGACATGGCACAAAATATTCGTCGAGGCCCATACCGTCGGGTTCAACGCCTTGGTGCCACATCTTGCCGACAAAACACCGGCTTGGGCCGAAGCCGTCACCGGAGTCCCGGCAGAGCGGATTACAGCCCTTGCACGCAACTATGCGGCCACAAAACCCGCCATGATCGTGATCGGTGGATCGTCACTACACAAGGGTGGCAACGAATGGTACGCTGCGCGGGCGATCGCTTGCCTGCCAGGCCTGACCGGCAATTTCGGCATACCCGGCGGAGGGTTGGGCCCGCGGCACGGCGCACGCAGCCACGGAGCCGGGTTCGTCGATATCTCAGCACGCGACCGGCGAAAACCCGGCCCCTATATCCCGAACCAGATGGAGGCGATTATCGAAGGCCTTGAGGCCGGACAGATAAAGGTCCTGATCTCGATCGGATCGAATTTTCTGTCGTCCTTTCCCGATACCGACCGTGTTCGGGACGCGTTGAAAAAGACAGAATTGTTTGTCATGTACGACCTGTTTGAGAACCAATCTATCCGCGAGGCCGCCCATGTCGTCCTGCCCGGCACGATCTGGCTGGAAGAGATCGGCGCAAAAGCCACGAATTCGCATATTCATCTGTGCGACCGCGCAATGGAACCCGCGGGCCAAGCCAAGCCGCTGCAAGATCTTCTTCAGGGTCTGGCATTTCGTCTCGGCGTTGATGATGTCTATCCCTGGGTAGATGACGTCGAGGCCATCGACGCCGTGCTGGACCACCCCGCGACCGGCCATGTCACAGTTAAAAGGCTACGCCAGATGGGCGGCAGCGCGCCGCTTCGGATAAGCCATGTCGCGTATCCCACGCTCGATTTCGATACACCCTCAGGCAAGATCGAGTTTTTTTCGGAGCGGGCGCGCGGGATGGGCTTGGCTCCCTTGCCGCAAGCACCTAGTCAACCACTACGACCCAAGAGTAATACCGGCGCCGCAAACGACCCGCTGGTCTTGGCGCAGGGTCGCACGTTTGCGCATTTTCATTCGTTCTACGACCATGGGCGAGCATTGCCGACACTTGCCGCACGGGAAGTCTTCCCTGCCCTCTGGATAGCGCCCGCAGACGCAGAGAAACGTGGCATAGAAGACGGAGCTGAAATCGAGATCAGTAGTTCACACGGTAGTTTCCAAGCCACCGCGAAGTTAACTCGGCGTATCCCCGAAGGAACCGTCTGGATGCGTGACGGATGGCCAGGCTTCAACGCCCTGACCGACGGTACCGCTGTCCTGCCGAAAACCGCGCTAGACAGCTTCGCATTTTCGGTCGGACAATCGAACTTCGGCGCCAATGTCACAGTCGCTCCTATCAGTACCGAGGGTGGGTCAGGCCGAGGAAAGCACGCCTTAGGCTGAGAACTGTCGTAGGGCAGATATCAACTAGGCGTCCCACTTGATCTGGTAGAAGAAGTATACGCGCTTCCTGCTGAGGGGGGAGAGAACTGCTCCAGCAGATTCTCGGGCTGTGCCCTGAAGGCACAGTGCCAGATGCCAAGACCGTCTGGCTTTATCGTGAGGAGGCTCACACAGGCCCGCAGTGGTAGACGCTCTACAGGCGTTGTAGACGGGCTCAGGAGATATAGCTGAAAGTTGGTGATGGCCCCTGAGGGGCGGCATATCATGGCGGTGTTCACGCGCCGTCAATTCTCTGGAGAGAAAGGGATATGCCACATGACGAAGACTACCATCACGCCATTGCCTGATCCATCGGGATTTTCGCCCGATCCGCTGACGGATATCCTGCGCTCCGGCGCGCGTCGCCTGCTGCCGCATGAGTCGCGAGTCGCCGATCCCCGACACGGTGACGCTCCAAGTCCCGTTCCGCGTCGTGAAACGCGGCGGCCGAAAGGAGATGCAGCTCCCCGAGGGCGCCGCGCGGCCGAGCAGAACCGACGGCACGCTGGTCAAGGCACTGGCTCGCGCCTTCCGCTGGAAGCGTATGCTGGAGGCCGGCGAGTTCGCCACCATCGCCGAATTGGCCGAGTGCGAGGGCATCGCGCCTTCCTACATGACCCGCGTACTGCGCCTGACCCTGCTCGCGCCGGACATCGTCGAGGCGATCCTCGACGGGAAGCAGGGGCCGACGGTGACACTGGCGCGGGTGCTGAAGCCGTTTCCGGTGGAGTGGAATATGCGTGCTGAGGACGTAACAGACACGATCGAGTTGGCTCTGGCAGCATCAGGCTGCGACCAGGCCGTGGTCCGACACAAACCCCGTCTGCTCAGCGACAACGGATCCTGTTACATCTCTGGCGATCTGGCCAAATGGCTGGAGGATCAGAAGATGGACCATGTTCGCGGAGCGCCATTCCACCCGCAAACCCAGGGCAAAATAGAGCGATGGCATCAGACCATGAAGAATCGTGTTCTGCTGGAGAATTACTACCTGCCCGGTCATCTCGAGCGACAGATCGGGGACTTCGTCGACTACTACAATAACCAGCGCTACCACGAGAGCCTGAAAAAC
>NZ_FODS01000050.1 GCF_900110425.1 Salinihabitans flavidus
CCAGAACGCCTATATCGAAAGCTTCAACGGGCGATACCGGGAAGAATGCCTGAACCAGCATTGGTTTGCCAGCATCGGTGAAGCCCGTGAAATCATCGAAGACTGGAGGATCTATTACAACAGGGAGCGTCCGCACAGCAGCCTGAAGTATCAGACCCCGGAGGAGTTCGCAGCCGCAAGGCCCTTCGACAAAACGCAATGGGCGCAGCCGCTTGAGCTACCTGATGGCTCCGCGCCCGCGCCCATTGCTCGCGCCGCCGAATGATGGCACACAAAAGGAGAACAGGCTCGACTTACGAGTGGCCCTGAAAAAAGGGGCAGGTCAAAAGCGTTAAGCGCGCTTTGCTTGGTGTTCAGTGAACCAACTTTCATGCGTGAAAGCCCTAAAATTGCGCTCTTAGATGAGGCCCTGAGAACCAGATGAGCGAGAATTCAATAGGTTAGCAAAGAACATGCTCGCTCATAACGCTTTGGTTGGGGGTTCGAGTCCCTCCGGGCCTACCAGACATCAGATCACGCCCGCGTCCGGGTAAAATGGTGAATGCCACTTTTCGGTTTCGATACCCGCCGTTTTTCGCCAAGGTCAGCCTGCGCAGGATCGGCTGGTTGCGATCTGCTGACCTGAATGGACAATAAGACCAGAGATGCCAAGGATGAGATGATGGGGCTGCGCTTCTTTTCGGACAAATCAAGACCGGTGCACCTTGGTCCCTATCCGCTTGAACGGCTTGCCCGCGGTGACGAGGCGGACTTGTCACAAGTTCCGCCGATGCAGCCGCTGGATTTCCGGCGACTTGATACGCCTTATTCCATCGTCAACGCGATGGGGGAATATCAGGCCATGATGGACGCCATCCGTGACGGTTTCGTGAACCCTTCGCCTGCCGAGGTGCCCACCGATCCACAAGAGCGCGCCAA
This sequence comes from Salinihabitans flavidus, assembly GCF_900110425.1. Lineage (GTDB taxonomy): Bacteria > Pseudomonadota > Alphaproteobacteria > Rhodobacterales > Rhodobacteraceae > Salinihabitans > Salinihabitans flavidus. The sequence goes on from NZ_FODS01000050.1 coordinate 919, forward strand.
CCACCTCAAGGCTTTTGGGTATTTCAACGATGCCGCAATGGTCGGCATCTGCCGCCTGACCGAGGAGATGCAGCTTCCACGACCGATCCAAAACCCCGAGGTCGACAGGCTGGCCGAGGCGCTCCGCACGCGGCAGACCAAAACCCTCGCCTCGGGGATCGATATGATCATGGCCGATCTTAAGGAGAGTATGGAGGCCGAAGTCACGACCATCGACGGGCAAACACATGGCATCGTCTTTCTTTACGAATACCACCGCACGCCCCGTCCCGACGAGCCGGGAAGCGACTGGATTCAGGACGCACAGGCCCATCGTGCGTGTCTGCGCGCCACGGAAACAGCCTGTGTTATCGCCAATTACCTGCGTATTCTGGGCTACCCTTCGCGCGCGCATTCCGCGACTTGCACAGATGTCGATCTCAACAAACTCACCGTTGCCGCCGGCCTTGCACAAGTTCGCAATGGAGAACTGGCCGCCCCGTATCTCGGCCCCGGTTTTGGCGTGGCCGTCGTGACCACATCCTTCGACATGGCGACCGATCGAACGCTGGCCGATCATCAGCCGTGGCTGCGCACCAAAGGGCCGGCCTGGTGGCTGGGCAAGGGCTTTGCCAAGAGCGCGCTCAATCGTGATCCCTATGCCCGGCGCGACTATGTCATGGGCGCGCATCCGTTCGAGCGGCTCAAACGCGTCGATACGCCCACGACCTACATCGACGAGGCCAATGTCGCCCGCGTGCCGAAGCGGGCTGACATGTTTGCCCGCGCCCAGTTCGGGGACATGGGTAAGACGGTACAGGACGGCGCCAAGGGAGGCCACTACGTGCGTAAATCCGCACCCAGCTTTGCGCAGCGGCGGGCGCTGGGGGCCTTCGTTCTCCTGCAAGACGGCCCGTCCGCAGCGAACGCCCCGCGCCCTTCGAACCCCGAACGCAACGCCGCGAATATCAAGGCCGCGAGCTATTTTCTTGGGGTGGACGCCGTCGGACTCTCCCGCTGCCCGGACTGGACCTGGTACAGCCACGATGCTGCCGGAGAGCCGATTGATCCACCGCATGACCAGGCAATCTCCATGATCATCGACCAAGGCTATGAAACGATGGAGGGCGCCTCGGGCGATGACTGGATTTCAGTGGCGCAGTCCATGCGTGCGTACCTGCGGTTTTCATTGCTGGGCGGGGTCGTCGCACAGCAGATCCGCAACCTCGGCTACAAGGCAAAGGCGCATTCGGTCATGGACGGCGAGGTGCTCCAACCGCCACTCTTGCTGCTCTCGGGGCTGGGCGAAGTCTCGCGGATCGGAGAGGTCATTCTCAATCCCTATCTCGGGCCAAGGTTGAAATCCGGCATTGTGACGACGGATATGCCCATAGCCCACGATCAACCCATTGATTTCGGATTGCAAAACTTCTGTCAGTCTTGTCAGAAATGCGCTCGCGAATGCCCGTCCGGGGCGATCACCGCCGGGCCAAAGCTGATGTTCAACGGCTACGAGATCTGGAAATCGGACAGTCAGAAGTGCGCCACCTACCGGATCACCACACCGGGTGGGGCGATGTGCGGGCGCTGTATGAAAACCTGCCCCTGGAATCTCGAAGGGTTGTTCTCCGAGGCCCCTTTCCGCTGGGCGGCCTCCAATATACCATCCGCGGCGCCGCTTCTGGCCAAGCTGGACGATGCGATGGGTAATGGTGGGCTGAACGACGTCAAGAAGTGGTGGTGGGATATCGAACTGCAGCAGGACGGTTCGTACCAACCTTCGAAACATGCATTGAATCGCAGGGATTTGCAGCGTGACCTTGACCTGAAATACGAAGGTCAGACCCTTGCCGTCTACCCCGCGCCGCTGGCACCTCATCCTTGGCCCTATCCTTTCCCGATGGATCGCGAGGCCGGTATCGCCGCTTATGAGGCGTTGATCCCGGCGCAGGACTACAAGGCACGTCTGGCGCGGGGCGACATCAGCATGGTGCACCGTTACACGCAGGATGCGGAATCTCCGGTGATACCGGTGCAACTGGTCAAGGCGGACCAGTTGACCGCAGACATGACAAGATATGAATTCGCCTCTTCCGACGGTACCGGTCTTCCCCCCTGGACGGCTGGCGCGCATGTTGATATTGTCGTGAGTCCTGAATATCTTAGGCAATACTCCTTATCCGGAGATCCGGCTGATCTCGGCCGCTATCAGATCGCTGTTCTGCGCGAGGATTCCGGACGCGGGGGATCGGCCCTCATGCACCGAATATTCCATGAAGGACGCAAGGTCTTTATTTCCCGGCCTGTGAATCATTTCGAATTGGACGAAAGCGCCACAAAGACCTTCCTGATGGGGGGCGGGATCGGGATCACACCGATGATCGCCTTTGCCCATAGGCTACACCGGCTGGAGCGGGACTTCGAACTTCACTACTCGGTCAGACACTTCAGCGACGCGGGATTTTTAAACGATCTCAAGAACATGCCGTGGCAAGATAAAGTTACCTTTCATATATCGGAGGAGGGAACGCGAGCCGATCTGGATACGGTGCTGGATGGGTATCAACCGGGCTGGCACGTCTATACGTGCGGGCCGGATCGCTACATGGATGCCGTGATGGAGGCCGCCGCGCGTCAAGGCTTTCCGGAGTCGGCGCGGCATCTGGAGTATTTCTCTGTCCCAGAGCAGCCGGATTTCGAAAATCACCGCTTCATTCTTCGCCTTAAAAACGGACATGAACTTATTGTTCCAGAAGATAAATCAGCCGCAGATGTCCTGAATGAAAACGGCTATCGGGTGGTTGTGAAATGCTCGGACGGGATCTGCGGGGTGTGCAAATGCGGCGTGATTGCCGGGGATGTGGAACATCGAGATTTCGTGCTGTCCCGGAAGCAGCGCGCCAGAGAGATGATCCTGTGCCAGTCCCGGGCGACGGACCCCGATGGCGTGATCGAGATCGACCGTTGAGGCGGCATTTTTCACTGGCTGTATCGCGTCGGTAAAACGTCGGTATACTGTCGGTATCGATTCGTCAGATCGGATCAGCGCGCAATCACGATGTCGGCTTGCAATCCTCCCAGCGTCTCGCTCTGCCCCAATTTCAGAATACCGCCGTGCGCGCGCGCGACATCGGCCGCGATCGACAGACCGAGCCCTACACCGGTGCCGCGATCCTGGTTCCGCGACGGATCGAGCCGGGTGAACGGGCGCACCGCTTCTTCGTGCCGCTCCGCCGGAATGCCGGGGCCATCATCCTCCACCCGAATGCGGAGTGAACGATCCCCGATCCAGCAGGAGACCACCGCCCGGCTGCCATAGCGCACGGCGTTGTTGACCAGATTTTCGACGGCTCGGCGCATTGCCTCGACGCGCAGCGGCACCTCCCCCTCTCCTTCACAGATGCCCAGCTCAACCGTCAGCCCGGCCCGGCGACTATTTTCCACGATGCCCTCCAGCATCTTCCTTGGGTCGGCCGGTTCCGAACCGCTTTCCGACATGCCTCGGGCAAACTCCAGAAAACCGTCGAGAAGGCGCTGCATATCCTCCACATCCCGTTCGAGCGGCTTGCGGTCTTCGTCGTCCAGCATCGACAGACCGAGCTTCATCCGCGTCAGCGGTGTGCGCAAATCATGGCTCACCCCCGAAAGCATCAGAGTGCGCTGTTCGATCTGCCGCTCAATCCGGGCGCGCATGTCGAGAAAGGCGTTGCCGGCGGCCCGCACCTCCAGCGCCCCAGCGGGGGTATAGGGCACATGATGGCCGCGCCCGAACGCCTCCGCCGCCTCGGCCAACCGGGTGATCGGGCGTAGCTGATTGCGCAGGTAGATATAGGCGATGATGGTCATCAGCCCGCCGAAGAACACCATGTTCACCAACAGCTGATGTGGATTGGATGCCGAAACCCGGCGCCGGTCGAAGGAGAGCATCACCGGCCCCTGCCCCGTATCCACGAAAACCCGCACCACGTGATCGTCAGGCATCTCAACCGCCGCGAGTCCGTCGATCCGGCTGCGCAGTTCACGGATCAGCACGGTGCCGGAAAAATCATACCACCGCCGGATGTTGCCGGCCGGAAGATTCCGAGGAAATCCAAGCTCCAACTCCAGCCCGCGTGCCAGCCTCGCCACCCTCTCTGCCGCCTCCTGACGAGATGGCGCTCTCTCCACTTCTTCGAGAACGAGGCTCAACTCCCGCGAGACGGTATGGGTCATCTGCCGGGTCACGCCCTCGAAATGACGCTGAATAAAGACCACCGAGACCACGAGTTGAAGCGTGACAACCGGCAGGATCAGGATGAGCGCCGCCCGGCCGTAGAGGCCGCGGGGCATATAGCGTTTGAGCCAACGAAACAACATGGGTAAACCATGCAGCGGCAGACACAGGAAGGAAAGCCCGATGGACGCGCAGAATGCATTTGATCCCACCCCCGGCGTCGCGGGAGAGCTTGAACCGGGATTGCGGCGGGTCGTGGCGCCAAATCCGTCACCGATGACGTTTCGGGGAACCAATACCTATCTGATCGGCACAGGCGGAATCGCGGTGATCGACCCCGGCCCGGACGACGCCGCGCATCTGGAGGCGATCCTGACCGCGCTGCGCCCGGGACAGCATGTGAGCCATATTCTCGTCACCCACGCCCATGTCGATCACTCCCCGCTGGCCCCGGCCCTGAAGGCGCGTACCGGGGCGCGGATATGGGCCTATGGGGACTCTGACGCCGGGCGCAGCGCGGTGATGCAGGATCTTGCCGCGCGCGGGCTGGCGGGCGGCGGTGAAGGCGTCGACGCCGCATTCGCACCCGACCACTGCGTCGAGGATGGCGAAGTCATCGCCGGGGACGGCTGGACACTGGAGGCGGTCCACACGCCGGGCCATTTCGGCAACCACCTGAGCTTTGGTTGGAACGACGCCTGCTTCACAGGCGATCATGTGATGGGCTGGGCGTCCTCTCTGGTCTCCCCGCCCGATGGCGACCTGAGCGATTTCATGGCATCCTGCGTGCGGCTTGCGGTGCGCGACTGGCGAGTCTTCCACCCTGGACACGGCGCGCCAGTTACCGACCCGGCCGAGCGGCTTCGCTGGCTGGTGGAGCACCGCCGTGCCCGCGAAGCCGACATCCTGAGCGCGCTTGAGGCCGGGCCAGCGCGGGCTTATGATCTGGCCCAGCGGATTTATACCGATACGCCACCTGCCCTTCTGGGGGCGGCGACGCGCAACGTCTTTGCCCACCTCGTTGATCTTGTCGGGAAAAGACAGGTGCGCCCGCTGGGAAAACTTGAATCAGACGCGGTGTTCGAGCGTGTCTGAAAACTTCCGCGCCGTGCGAAAAAATCTGTCTCACCCCTCTGGACCTCACACGCGCGCCCGGTTATATCAGCCCTCGTGTTCCGGCGTAGCTCAGCGGTAGAGCAGTTGACTGTTAATCAATTGGTCGTAGGTTCGATCCCTACCGCCGGAGCCAAAATTTACCGCAAGCCATTGACTTCATTACTTTAATGAGGTGTTTGGTTTCTTGACCCGCCCAAAGACCCCCCAAGGGACTGCTGCGATGAATCGATCAAAATTCATCGGTCTTGTAGACCGTGTGGAAGCTCCGCCCGGGTGACGTAAGGGAGGTGCGCTATGTTGCGATCGATTCTCACCTTTCTTCGGATCTAAAGCTGGGTAGGCGAGAGCATTCCGGAGCAGCACGCTGATTTTCTAAAGTCAGAATTCAGACTCTCGCCTGCATCTGGCCAAGGTGTCACCACCAACAAATGACTTCGTGATTTCGCCTATATGCCGCGCGCGAGAGCTTCCTTGATGCTCTGGTAGAGCGACGACTTGAAGGCCTGATCTTGGGAATGCAACTTGTAAAGCTCAAGCTCTTCCTTCCTCCTTTTTAGCATTACTTCCTTCATGATTTTTTCGAACGCCAGTTCGCGGGAGAAGGGGTCTGGGTTTTCGCTGAACTTTTCTTCGTAGTCGGGATGCGCCTGAACGCTCTCGACGATATTAAGGAATTTTACACGCTGCTCTTCTGGCGTAGCGCTCCATCCTTGAAACCAACGATCGTTAAAGCTTCGGATGATCTCCTCGAGCGGGTCTTCCTGTGGATCCCCTTCGCGGTAGCCCCTCGGATTGGGATTTTGCGGCTCGAGTTCCGCTTCAGAGGCGTCCAACTCAATCGCATGCCCAAGCTTGGTCCGCCCGAGTCCGTAGGAAGAGAGATCGACAGACTCGAGGAGTTCGTTGAGTGCATCCTGATTTGGATCCCGGATCTTCAATTTCGGAACGAGGAACTTCAAGAACCAGAACAACTTCTCCCAATCCAGTACCTCGAAGGGCATGATTGAGGCCATCTGGCCGTAAATCTTCACGAACTGCTTGGACTTGATTTTGAAGTCGATCTTGTCCTTGTCCTCAAGACCCAGTTCCTCGTTGAACCTCTCGGCGGCCCCGTCGATCAGCGGGCTGAGCTTTTGCGCATCCTCCCCGTCGAAAAAGCGCGTGCAGAACTCCTGACCTCGGACCACTCGTGGACGCCGACCTCATCGAGCGTCTCCTTCAACTCGTGCAAGACGTTCACGTCCGTGGCTTCCGACAAGGTAGTCACGGTGAAGAACGGATCGAAAGCGGCCTTGATGTCGTCGGTTGAATTGAAAAAATCGAGTACGAAAAGATCTTCCGTGCGCTTCCCGAGCTTGGGCGCCGATCGGTTGAGGCGCGACAGGGCCTGCACGGCCAGAACCGACTGCAACTTCTTGTCGACATACATCGCGCAGAGCTTGGGCTGATCGAAACCCGTCAGATACTTGTTCGCGACCACGAGAAGCCGATACTCGTCTTTGTCAAACTCGGTGCGGGTCTTATCTTCAGGGAAGCCGTTCATATCGGCCTCGGTATACTTGATCCCCTCGACCTCCTTCTCGCCCGAAAAGGCGATCAGCGCCTTGAATGGGTTCCCTCGCTTGGCCAGATCTGCCTGTACCGCCTTGTAGTAGCGGATCGCCATTTCGATGTCCTGAGTGACGATCATGCCCTTTGCCTTGCCGCGCAGCTTCTTGGCATTCACGACATTGTCGACGAAGTTTTCCACCATGATCTCTGCCTTGGTGTTGATCGTCTGCTGGCTGCGCTCGACATAGGCGCGGAGCTTCTTCTGCGCCTTTGCGGTGTCGAAGAGGGGGTTGTGCTCGATCGACTTCTGGATCTCGTAATAGCCCTTGTAGGTCGTGTAATTGGCCAGAACGTCGAGGATGAACCCCTCCTCGATGGCCTGCTTCATGCTGTAGAGGTGGAAGGGCTTGAACCGCCCGTCAGGCTGTTTCGTGCCGAACTTCTCGAGTGTGGTGGCTTTCGGCGTGGCGGTGAAGGCGAGGTAGGAAGCGTTACCGCGCATCTTCCGCGCCTGCATTGCCGCAATGATCTTGTCCTGCGGGTCCACGGCATCCGGGTCTTCACCACCGCCCATTGCCTGGTTCATCTTGTCATGGGCAAGGCCGCTCTGGCCGCTGTGGGCCTCGTCGATGATGACGGCGAACCGTTTGTCGCTCAGATCGGCAATGCCGTCGATGATGAAGGGGAACTTCTGGATCGTCGTGATGATGATCTTCTTGCCGTTCTCAAGCGCCGCCTTCAGGTCGGCGGACCGCATCGCCGGGGCAACGATGTTCTTCACCTCGGAGAAGTCTCTGATGTTGTCCCGCAGTTGCTTGTCCAGCAGGCGGCGGTCCGTCACCACGATCACACTGTCGAAGAGCGGCGCATCCAGCGCACGGGCGCCGGGCAGATCGAGGCGTCCAGGGTAGGTCTCGATCAGCTGGTAGGCCGCCCAGGTGATGCTGTTGGACTTGCCCGACCCCGCCGAGTGCTGGATCAGGTAGCTGTGGCCCACGCCATGCCCGGCCGCGTGGTCCAGCAGCTTCCGCACGACATCGAGCTGCTGGTAACGCGGGAAGATCAGGGTCTTCTTCGCCAGCGGCTCGGTCTGCTTTCCTTCCAGCAGGACGAAATGTTGGATGATGCCGGCGAGGCTTTTGGGTTGGAACACCTCTTCCCAGAGATAGGCGGTCTTGTGGCCGGCGGGGTTGGGCGGGTTGCCCGCGCCCTCGTTGTGGCCCTTGTTGAAGGGCAGGAACCACGTCGCGCCGCCCGCCAGCTTCGTCGCCATCCAGACCTCGTCGGTGTCGGCGGTCATGTGGACGAGGGTGCGCCCGAACTGCATCAGGGTCTGGGAGGCGTCGCGGTCGCGGTATTGCTTCTGCCCGTGGTAGCGGGCGGTCTGGCCGGTCCAGGCGTTCTTCAGTTCCAGTGTGACGATGGGCAGCCCGTTGACGAACAGCACCATGTCGACGGACTCGTTCGGGTTCGCCTGGGAATGATGGACCTGCCGCGTCACGCTCCAGATGTTGGCGGCGAAGTTGTCATGGACTGTCTGACGTCAGCACCCATGGGACAGATTTGATGTTTTCGTAACGGAGGATTTCTGGTTCATCGCAGCCATCAAGGAGCGAAGATGAACAAGAAATCCGAAACATCGAAGGACGCCGCTGACAAGCTGGTCAAGGGCATCAAGCGCAAGACCCGCAAACAGTACTCGGCCGAGGAGAAGATCAGGATCGTGCTGGCGGGTCTGCGCGGCGAGGAAAGCATTGCCGCCCTGTGCCGCCGCGAAGGGATCAGCGAGAGCCTGTACTACACGTGGTCGAAGGAGTTTCTCGAGGCGGGCAAGCAGCGGCTGGCGGGCGACACCGCGCGTCAGGCAACCTCGCCCGAGGTCAAGGAGCTGCGCTCGGAGGCGACAGCGCTGAAGGAGGTCGTTGCCGACCTGACCCTGGAAAACCGCCTGCTCAAAAAAAGCATGCTCGGGGATGGGGAGTGCGAGGCATGAGGTATCCCGCATCGGAAAAGCTCGAGATCATCCGCACCGTCGAGGCCTCGCATCTGCCGGTTCGCCAGACGCTGGCCATGCTGGGTATCCCCCGCACGACCTATTATCGCTGGTATGACCGATGGTCGGAAGGCGGGCTTGATACGCTCGCAGACACCGCACCACATCCCGGGTCCGTGTGGAACCGCCTCCCGGACGAGACCCGTGCCGACGTCATCGACGTTTGCGCTCGAGCATGAGGAACTGACACCCCGCGAACTTGCAGTAAAATACACTGACGAGAAGAAAAATTTTGTCTCGGAATCATCCGTTTACCGGATCCTGAAGGCGGAAGATCTGGTCACGGCACCGGCGCATATCGTGATGAAGGCGGCGAACGAGTTCAAAGACAGGACCACGCGGCCCAACGAACTCTGGCAGACGGACTTCACCTATCTCAAGGTCCTGGGGTGGGGCTGGTTCTACCTGTCGACCATCCTGGATGATTACAGCCGATACATCATCGCCTGGAAGCTCTGCACGACGATGAAGGCAAAGGATGTGACCGACACGCTCGACCTGGCACTGGACGTCTCGGGCTGCGACAGCGCAACCGTTGTCGCCAAACCAAGACTGCTCAGCGACAACGGCTCATCTTACATCGCGGGCGACCTGGCAGATTATCTCGACGACAAGGGCATG
>NZ_FODS01000022.1 GCF_900110425.1 Salinihabitans flavidus
TTGCAGTAAAATACACTGACGAGAAGAAAAATTTTGTCTCGGAATCATCCGTTTACCGGATCCTGAAGGCGGAAGATCTGGTCACGGCACCGGCGCATATCGTGATGAAGGCGGCGAACGAGTTCAAAGACAGGACCACGCGGCCCAACGAACTCTGGCAGACGGACTTCACCTATCTCAAGGTCCTGGGGTGGGGCTGGTTCTACCTGTCGACCATCCTGGATGATTACAGCCGATACATCATCGCCTGGAAGCTCTGCACGACGATGAAGGCAAAGGATGTGACCGACACGCTCGACCTGGCACTGGACGTCTCGGGCTGCGACAGCGCAACCGTTGTCGCCAAACCAAGACTGCTCAGCGACAACGGCTCATCTTACATCGCGGGCGACCTGGCAGATTATCTCGACGACAAGGGCATGGACCATGTCCGCGGCGCGCCCTACCACCCGCAGACCCAGGGCAAGATCGAGCGATGGCATCAGACCATGAAGAACCGCGTGTTGCTCGAGCACTACTTCCTGCCCGGGGATCTCGAACGCCAGATCAGGGACTTCGTCGAATACTACAACACCCGCCGGTACCACGAGTGCCTGGGCAACCTGACGCCTGCCGACGTCTACTTCGGCAGGGGAGAGAAAATCCTGAAACAGCGAGAGGAGATCAAACGCAAAACCATGCTTACGCGGCGCTTGCGCCACGAAACTGAAACCGCATAATCTAAATCAAGGATGGGCCAGAGCCTCCAATCCGAAAACCGCTCAAGCGTCCCAAATTATCTGACGACGTACAGTCATCCCCTATACGTTCATGCTTGAAGAAGGCGTTCGGTTTCACAACGATCGCGAAATGACGGCCGAAGACGTTAAGTTTAGCCTTGAGCGAATTCTTGAACCCGACACAGGCTCGCGCCGGCGTCAGAACCTCGAGCAGATCGAGAGCATTGAAGTCATCGACAACCACACTGTCGCAATACATCTCTCGACGCCCTTCGCCCCCTTCCTGTCCAATCTCGTTGGCGTATGGGCTGCCATCATTCCTGAAGAAAGCGTCGCCGAGGACGGGACCATCGCTGAGCCGGTCGGAACAGGCCCCTTTGCATTCGGCGACTATGCGATGAACGAAAATCTCACGCTCGAGCGTTTTGACGACTACTGGCGTCCCGATGTTCCGTATCTGGATGAAGTTGTGCTGATGCCGCTCAGCGACGATGCGGCGCGTATGGTTGCACTGCGGACCGGTGCCGTAGATCTGGTCACTTCTGTGCCGGAGCAACTGCTCCCGACCCTGATGGCGAATGAGGACCGAGGATTCGAATTGCTTGTCGCTCCGGGTACCACCTGGCGCATGGCAATCATGAACAACACTCGTCCGCCTTTCGACGATGTGCGCGTGCGCCAGGCTGTCAACCTCGCCGTGGACAGGGAGGAGGTGATGCTTGCGCGGACCTTCGGCTTCGGCACTTTGGAAAACCAGATCTGGGACGAGAAAAGCTTCTGGCGCATGGCGGCAGATGTCCCGCAGCGCGACGTCGAGAAGGCGCGCGACTTGTTGGCGGAAGCGGGTTATCCCGACGGGTTGCCTGTCACAATCGAGGCGCGTTCCACGTATCTCGACGATGCACAGGTCGTGCAGGGGCACCTAAACGAGGCTGGGTTCCAAGCGGAAATCGCGATTTCCGACTGGGCTGTCCTTTCGGACCGGATGCGTTCTGGTGAGTACGACATCGCAATATCAGGCGCCGGTTGGTATGCTGATCCCGACGGACGCTACGGCCGGTTTTACACTCCGGACGGTCCGGCCAACTACTTCGCCGGCGGCTACGAAAATCCGGAGGTTACCGAGCTTCTTCGTCAGGCGCGCGAGCAAGTTGATCCGAAAGCACGCAAGGACATCTACCAAGAAATCTTCGACATCATCCAGGCCGAAGTCCCGCATGTGATGCTTTACTTCGCACCCAACACGATGGCTTGGCGCCCCGAGGTCAAGGGCTTCCGCACGGATCGGCAGGGCGGGCTGTCCAATGCGGACACCGGGCTGGCTTACGTCTGGCTGGACCGTTGATAAACGCGGGCGGGGAGGCAAGGCGGCAGCCCCGCCCGCATCTGGCGCGTTGGGTCAGAGACAAGGATAGCAGCATGTTCCTCAACCCCGAAGCACGGGCGCTCCTACGGAAGTTGCGCCGCAACCGGCTCGCGATGGTCGGAGTGGCGCTGGTAGGGTTCGTCGTTCTGTTCTCGCTTCTGTTACCGCCACTGCTGCCGTTCGATCCCAATCAGATGAACGTGCGCAATGCGCTGCAGTCCCCCGACGCGATCCATTGGCTGGGCACAGATCACTTTGGCCGCGACCTGCTGACGCGGCTTGCGCATGGTGGGGGCATTTCGCTTCAAGTCGGCTTCTACGTGACGCTCCTGTCGCTGGTTGTCGGGGTCGGGTTTGGGGCATTGTCGGGCTTCGTGGGCGGCGCCATTGACGTGGTGATGATGCGCGCGATGGACGCACTGATGGCGTTCCCCGGTCTTTTGCTGGCAATCGCGCTGGTCGCGGCCTTCGGCGGCACGGTGGAAGCCATCGTCATCGCGCTGACGATCGTGGGCGTGCCACGATTCGCGCGTGTGGTCCGGGCCTCGGTCATACAGCGCAAGGAGGCCGACTATGTCTTGGCGGCCACCGCGCTGGGAAAGCGGCCCATGCGGATACTCATGCAAGATGTCCTGCCGAACTGCGCCGGGCCGATCCTGATCCAGACAACGCTGAAATTTCCGGGTGCCATCCTGGGCGAGGCGGGCCTCAGCTTTCTGGGCCTCGGCCTTCCGCCCCCCGCACCCTCCTGGGGCCGGATGCTCCAGGAATCGCGCAGCTTTATGGAGGTGGCGCCGGCGGCGGCGATTCTATCCGGATTGGCGATCTTCGTTACGGTCCTCGGTTTTAATCTTCTCGGAGACGGCCTGCGCGATGTTTTTGATCCGCGCGTGCAGAGCAGTGGTCAGAGCTAGCAAAACAAGGTTTACGATGACATCCGACATGATCAACAATAGCTGCGCGCCTGACAAGGGGATCGTTGCAGCAGGGTCGCCTTTTGCCGCAGCGGCAGGGGCCGAGGTTCTAAAACGCGGCGGAAATGCGGCCGACGCCGCCGTGGCCACCACGTTAGCGCTCGCGGTTGCCGATCCCGCCAACTGCAGCTTCTTCGGGCGCTGCCAGATCCTCTGGCGCGGGCCGGACGGGGAGGTGCACGCGATTGACGGCGCCAGCGCCACGCCCGCCGGCGTTGCTCCGCTGTCGGATCCGGATGATGTCCGCGAAGGGTTCGCCTGCGCGGCCATTCCCGGACTGCCACAGGCGCTGGCCCGGCTGCAGGCGGAGCACGGGCGCCTTACCCTGTCCGACGTGGTCGCCCCTGCCGTGCGTCTGGCCGAGAAAGGCTTTGCCCCGCCGGCACATCTTGGCGCTGTGTGGCGGCAGCGCCTCGGGGAACTTGCCGCCGCCGGGCAAGCGGAAGATTACGTCGCGCGCGGCGCGCAGGGCCCGACGGCGCCCGCACTGTTTCGCCACCCACGCCTGGCGGCGCTGCTTCACGCGTTCGGCGCGCAAGGTCCGTCCGTCATCACCGGCAGTGTCGCGGCGCGGAGGCTTGCGCAAGGCGTGTGCCAGCGTGGCGGCTACTGGAGCGCGGCGGATCTGGCCGACAGCGAAGCGCGCGACGGCGAAGTGATACGAGGCAGGTTCCGCGATTGCGAAGTAATCACCCTGGGGCGGCAGGGCTGGGGGCACAGCCTGATCGAAATGCTGTCGATCCTGGACGCGTTTCCAAGGTTGGGCCGAGTTCTGACTGCTGACGAGGTACGGCTCCTTGTCCTGATCGTACGAACCTGCTTCAACGACCGCCCGCAGCTTCTGGGCTCGCTCGAGCCCAAGCCCGACGGCATCCCGCTGGAAATCCTGATATCGCCCGGGTTCATCGATAGCCGCGTCGCCGCGGTCCGCGCCGAGATGGCGCGCCGGCCGGAGGCCGGGGTGTGGCCCTTCGTGTCGGCCCAGCGGTCGGACGCGCGGGAAGATCAGGACACAACGCATCTTTCGGTGATCGACGGCGATGGCGCCACGGTGGCGATGACTGGCTCGATCGGGCCTCATTTCGGAATGCGCGTGGCTGATCCGATCCACGGCGTCCTAATGGCAAAGAGCTACACGATGGAGACCAAACCGGTGCCCGGCGCACGCGATGTGACCGAAATGTGCCCGACCATTATCACCCGCAACGGTCGCCTGCTCATGTCGCTGGGAGCTGCCGGTAGCGAGCGTATCCCCGGCGCGATCCTTCAGGTCATTGCGAATGTCGTCGATCGCGGACTCTCGCTCAGAGAAGCAGTCAAGTTTGCGCGCGTCAACCTCAAGGACGACGTGCCCCGGCTGGACGTGCATGCGGGTGACGGTGTCATCGCCGGGCTGAAACATCATGGGATCCTTCCGGAGATGAACAGGGGCGGCCACACTAATCACCTCGGTATTGTACAAGTTGCAGGCATTTCCGCGAGCGGGAGGTTTTCCGGTGCTGCGGACAGCAGTTGGGACGGAGCAGCCATCTTCGCGTAGGGATCTCGCAATCAGCCGGTCCAGGGCGAGTCGACTTGGCGCAGCGGGATCAACAATGCGCAGATGCCCGAGGGCGCCCCGACCTGAACCCCATAGAAATGGAGTTTGCCAAGCTGAAGACGCTGATCAGGAAAGCCGCAGCGAGAACATATGATCGACTATGGACCGCCGTAGTCCATGTCTGCGAACTGTTCACCGACAAGGAGTGCTACAACGTCTTCAAGACCATAGGATACAGAACCGATTAAACGCGACACGCTCTAGGTCGGGACCAGAACCAGCAACAACCCGACGGCAAACGCCCCCAGCCGCACCCATGAGCGCCAGCGCCGCACCAGTGCCCAACTGATCAGCGCCAGACCGGCGCCGATCTTGACCGCTGCCAGCACGGCCAATCCCGGCGCGCCGGCAAGGTTCGTCACCGCCGGCGTCGCCACCATGCCCAACGGGATCAGATACAGCCCGACGCCAAGCGTCATCGACGTGAGCGCCACGCGCAGCCAGTTTTCGCCGATCATGCCCGCGGCGATGAAGACTGCGCCGCAGACCGGCGGCGTGATGGTGGAAAGAAGCGCGTACCAGAACACGAACAGATGCGCCTGCAATGGCTCCATCCCCAGTTCGATCAATGCGGGCCCGGCCACCGACACGCAGATCACGTAGGCCGCCGTGGTGGGCACCTCCATCCCCAGAACCAGGCAGGCCAGCGCCGTCAGCAGCAGCGAGGGCCACAGCAACCCACCCGACACCGAAAGGATCAGCGACGTGATCTTGACGCCCAGGCCCGTGATGCCCAGCACGCCGATCACCAGCGACGCGCAGAAGATGATCGACCCAATCAGCGCCACCTGCTGCCCGGCAGTAATCAGCGCCGTCTCGGCCCGCGCGGCCGCGCGTTGCAGGTCCAGCCGCAGGTCGGCCCCGGTCAAAAGCAGGACCGCACCCGCCCCGATGGCAAGGCAGGCGGCGTATTGCGGCGTCACGCCCAGCCCGAACATTCCCCATAGCAGAACCCCGAAGGGGATCAGGAAAAAACCCGAAGTGATGGCGACATCGCGCCGTGCAGGGCGGTCTGCTTCGGCCAGACCGCGCAGGTCGAACCGGCGGGCATAGCCATCTATCCCGACCCAGACCGCCCAGAAATAGAGGAGCGCCGGCAGCGCGGCGGCGGCGATGATTCCGGTATAGGGCACGCCTGTCAGCTCCACCATGACGAAGGCTCCTGCGCCCATCAGCGGCGGCATGATCTGTCCGCCCGAAGAGGCCACGGCCTCCGCCGCGCCGGCGATCCGTTTGGGATACCCCAACTTGATCATCGCCGGCAGCGTGATCGCGCCAGTGGAGGCCACGTTGGCCGAGGCCGATCCGGAAATGGAACCGAACAGCGCCGAGGACAGCACCGCCACCTTGGCGGCGCCGCCGCGCAACCGCCCGGCCGCGGCGGCGGCCACGTTCATGAAACCCTGGCCCGCTTCACCCGCGTTCAGCACCGCGCCGAAGATTACGAAAATCGCCACCACGTTCACCGACACGGCCGTCAGCGTGCCCCACAGCCCGCCCTCGGCGATCACCAGGGTGCCCAGGAAGCTTTCCAACGGGGTGCCCGAATGGCCGAAACGGCCCGGGATATACTGACCGAAAAGGCCGTAGAGCAGCGCCAGTGTCGCGACGAGCGGCAGTGGCCAGCCGATCGCGCGGCGCGCGGCCTCAAGCACGACGCAGATCAGCACGGCGGCGATACCGATCTGAAAATCACCTTCCAGGAAACCGTATTGATCGGACAGCGCCTCATGGCTTCTGGTCACCCACAGGGCCGCCGCACCACCCAAGCCCGCCAGCATCAGCCCGCTGACCCATTGTGCGCCGCTCTGCCGGTAGACCAGCACCCAGGGTAGCACGAAGACCAGATGCAGCGGCCGGCTGATCAGATTCGGCACCAGACCGGAGAACACCAGCCCGAGGTGAAACAAGACAGAGGCCAGCGCGAAGCTGGCCCATAAGCCCCGCGCCAAACCTTGCGGCGCGGGGGTGTCGATGGTTTTCATGTTCACTTCTGCGCGTCGGTCAGGTCAAACCCCGCCTCTTCGTAGTAGCGCACGGCGCCCGGGTGGATCTGACCTGTGATGTTGGACATCAGCCCTTCATCGACGCCAGCCCACCATTTGGCGCCCTCTGCCATGTTGGACTTTTGGTCCCAGTAAGTCTTGGTCAGGCTATAGGCGGTCTCGTCATCCATCTTGGTGGTGGTATAGGCGACCACCGGCAGCGAGGTCGTCACGATATCGGCGTCCTGGCCGGCATAGGTGCCCGCCGGGATCACCAGCTTGGTGCGTCCCGTTTCCTCGATCTGCGCTTCGGTGAGCGACAGCACGTTGACCCCGGTGGAGGCTGCGGCCTCGACCACGTTGGGCGCGGGCCAGGAGCCAGCGGTTACGAAACCGTCGATCTGGCCATTTTTCAGCGCCGGAACGGCGTTGGACAGTTCCACGTCGGCGATCGACACCTCGTCCTTGACGCCGAACAACTCGAGGTATTTTTCACCCTCGCGCGCGCCGAAACTGCCCTTGCCCAGCAGGATCGTCTTGCCCTTCAGGTCCTCGAAACTGGCTGCGCCGCTGTCCGCGCTCATCACGAAATGCATGGTCAGCGACGGGATCGGGAACAGCGCGCGAATACCGTCGAAAGCCGGATCGCCCTTGCCGTCGAACATCGCCTTGCCGTCCTTCGCCAGCTTCACCAGGACCGGCGGGGTGGTAAAGACGTAGTCGCCGCCGCGGGCGCGTACTTCCATGACGTTCTGGACCGAACCCTGACTCTCCTCAACGGTCACGCTGATCTCGCCATCACTGGCATTTTCCATTGCCTCGGCGATCTGCACCGCCATCTGGTAATAGGACGAAGTGGATTTTGCAGATTTGTAAGTCACCCGCGTCTCGGCGGTTGCGGACAGCGCGGATAGCGCGGCCATGGCTGCCGCAGCAGTAAGATAACGAAATTTCAAGGTCATCCCTCCCATTTATCGGACCCCATTGGAACGGCTTTCCTCAAGTGGCTGCCGATTCCGGACAGGCTCGCCCGAATCAACCCTGCGATCAATACCTACGAACAGGCAGAGCTTGCCTTCGGCAGTCTGAGCCTTGGCGATGTCGATATGAAAGAGGCTAATGGGGGAGCGCTTGAACTTCTGGCGCTTCCGCGTGTCACCTTCCACGTCAGGCCGCCGAGAGATGCCGTGACGTTGCGGGCCGCGATGCAGTGCCGAACGCGTCAGATCCGGGATGGATGGCTGCAGAGCATAGAGACAATCGTCCAGCGGCAACAATGTGTCCCCTCGGAATGCGACGACGGTCGCCTCCTCTACTTCGGTCGGGCCCTTATGCACCTGCGGTGAACGTCAGCTCTTTCGCGCGGCACCGCGGCATGAAAACTCGGCGGATCGTGTCAAACTGTTGAGTTTGTAAATTCGGGAACGTCGCTTCAGAAATAGGCGAGTTCCGTTGGTGGTGTGACAGAATGGCAATCGAGTCTTGACAATTCGGGGGCGCCTGTTTTTGATCAAATTATCCCGAAGTTTCGCGGATTGGGGACGAGTTCATGATCGAAATCGAAGGCGTGACCAAGATTTTCGGCGTTGGAGCCGAAGCCTTTACGGCACTGGACGATGTTTCGGTCACGATCGATGCGAATGAATTCTTTACACTTCTGGGCCCCTCGGGCTGCGGCAAGACCACCTTGTTGCGCGTGATTGCCGGGTTCATCGATCCCACGCGTGGCCGGGTCACGCTGGACGGGAACAACCTGTTGAACCAGCCCCCGTATGCCCGTCCGGTGAATACCGTTTTCCAATCCTACGCGCTGTTTCCGCACATGACCGTTGCGCAGAACATCGCCTTTGGCCTGGAGATGCTGGGCAAGCCCGGATCCGAGGTCACATCCACCGTTGACGAGATGTTGGCGCTTGTGCGCATGACCGAAATGGCAGATCGCAAGACCAGCCAGATTTCCGGCGGTCAGCAGCAGCGCGTTGCACTGGCCCGGGCACTGGCCCCGCGGCCGAAGGTCTTGTTGCTCGACGAGCCGCTTTCGGCGCTCGACTTCAAACTGCGCAAGGACATGCAGCTTGAACTCAAACGCTTGCAATCTGAAACCGGAATTACCTTCATATTCGTCACGCACGATCAGGATGAAGCTCTGACCATGTCGAACCGGATCGCCGTCATGAACGAGGGGCGCATCCGCCAGATCGGTGGCCCGCGCGACATCTACGATCACCCGGCCGAACGTTTCGTTGCCGATTTCATCGGCGATACCAACTTCCTCGACGTGGAATTGTTGAAGGTCGAGGGTGAGCAGGCGCATATCCGCCTTCCCTCGGGCTCCGAGGTTGTGGCCCGCGCGGCGCAGGGCGGGGGCAGGACAGGCGGCGAGGTGACGGTGGCCATCCGCCCCGAACACGCAAGAATGGATGAGGCCGAGGGCGCGCTTTTTCAGGGGGCGTTGTCGAATGTCGTGTATGTTGGCACCGACACCCATTATCACATTGATCTGGACAGCGGCGGCCAGTTCATCGTGCGCCAGCAGAATCAACCGGATCAGCGTCATGAAAGACAGGTGGGCGAACGGGTCGGCGTGAATTTCGGCGCAGGTATCGGCCAGATCCTGAAGGATTGATGCAATGACCGATCTTTCCGCCGCCCGCAACCGTCGAGATCGCAACACGCGCTGGTTGCTCCTGACGCCCGCCATGCTCGTTTTGCTGTTTGCGGCCAGCGGTCCGCTGCTGATCGTGTTGGTCTACTCGTTCCTCACGCCGGGTGACTATGGCGGGGTGGAATGGCAGTTTTCCCTGCAAGCCTGGACCAATGTCCTGGCGGAACGGGACATCTTCACAGACGAATGGCAGCTTGCGGACGCGCATCTGACGGTGCTTTGGCGATCAATCAAGCTGTCGTTCATGACGGCGGTTCTGGCCTTCATATTCGGCTTTCCGACCGCCTATTTCATTGCGACGCGCCCGCCGAGGCAGCGCGATATCTACATGCTGCTGATCATGATTCCGTTCTGGACGAACCTGCTGATCCGCACCTTCGCGATCATGGAGTTGATCCGCAATCAGGGCACGGTGAACACGCTTTTGATTGCCATGGGTGTGATTGATGAGCCGATCCAGATGCTGTTCACGGAATTTTCGCTGCTTCTGGGCATGACATACGTTTATCTGCCCCTGATGATCCTGCCGATCTACGCGTCGATGGAGCGTTTCGATTTCAGCCTCGTGGAAGCGGGGTATGATCTCTATGCGACGCGGCTTCAGGTTTTGCGAAAGATCATCTTTCCGCTGGTCAAGCCTGGCGTCGTGGCCGGGTCGATCCTGGTATTCGTGCCCTGTCTGGGGGCCTATGTCACGCCGCGCGTTCTGGGGGGCGGAAAGCAATTGATGCTTGGCAATCTGATCGAATTGCAGTTCGGCCAGTTGCGCAACTGGCCGCTGGGGGCGGCCTTGTCGCTGACACTTCTAGTGATTGTCATGATAGCGCTGCTGTTTTACGTGCGCGCAGTGGGCCGCGAGGGCGAAACCAATGTCTAAAGGTGGGTTCGACGTTCGCCGGCAAACCGGCTTCACCACCGTCGCAGTGTTCTGCTTCGTCGTTCTCTATCTCCCGATCATCCTGCTTGTTCTGTACTCGTTCAACGCCGGTGAATCGATCGCGATCTGGGAGGGGTTTTCCTGGCGGTGGTATGTGTCGGCGTGGGAGAACGAGCGCGTTCAGGCGGCGACCGTCCGCTCCGTGGTCGTGGCTTTGTCAGCGTCCCTGATTGCCACGTCGTCCGCCGTTCTGGCCGCCCTCGCCACGACGCGCACACGTCCCTGGCGGGGTCAGACCCTGGCATTCGCATTGATCAATCAGCCCCTCATGGTGCCTGAGATCGTGACGGCCGTGGCGTTGCTCATCTTTTTCGCGCTTGTGAAGGTCTGGACCGGGTACACCGGGCTTGCGTATCTGATCATTGCGCATTCGGCATTTTGTCTACCCTTTGCCTACATGCCGATCCGGGCGCGCCTGCAAGGCATGGACCTGAGCCTCGAGCAGGCGGGGGCGGATCTCTATGGCACACCGTTCAAGGTGTTCCGCCGCATAACCCTGCCGCAGCTCTGGCCGGGGATACTGGCCGGGGCGATGCTGGCCTTCGTTATTTCGCTCGACGACGTCGTGATCACCGAGTTCGTGAAATCCGCCGGTCAGGATACCCTGCCCACCTACATGCTGGGGCAATTGCGCCGTGTCATCACACCGGAGATCAACGCGATTTCCAGCGCGCTTCTGGCCATTTCTGTTATGCTCGTCATCGGGTTCTTTTTTCTCAGCCGGACGCCAAAATGATCCGGCCTTCAACCACCCCAACAGGAGGATAAGATAATGAAATACATCGTTGGAACCGCAACAGCTCTGGCGCTGACCGCGTCAGGGCCGGCTTGGGCCGAGGGCGAACTGAACATCTTCAACTGGGGCAACTACACAAGCCCCGAGATGATCGAGAAGTTCGAACAGGAACACGACGTCGATGTCACCATCACCGACTATGACAGCAATGACACCGCGCTGGCCAAGATCAAGGCGGGCGGCCACGGCTTCGATATCGTCGTGCCGTCAGGGACATATGTTCCGATCTTCGTGGGGGAGGGGCTCTTGATGAAGTCCAACCCCAACGAGATGGAGAATTTCGGGAACATGGACCCGCGTTGGGTCGATGTGGAGTTTGATCCGGGGCGTGAGTATACGGTTCCCTGGCAATGGGGCACCGTTGGCATCACCGTCGATACAGCCGTTTACGATGGTGACATCAACACCGCCGCGCTCATCTACGATCCGCCCGAAGAACTGAAGGGCAAGATCAATGTCGTGCCCGAGATGAACGATGTGATGGGGATGGCCATCCAGTACATGGGCGGTGAACAATGTACCGGCGACAAGGAGGTTCTCGAAAAGGTCCGCGACAAGATGGTCGAGGCCAAGGAGCATTGGCTGTCGATGGCCTATGGCAATATCGAGAAGTTTGCCAAGGGCGATCTGGCCGCCGGCGTGAACTGGAATGGCGCCTCGCTCCGTTCGCGTTTGCAAAATCCCGATATCGCCTTCGGCTATCCGCAGGAAGGTTTTCCGATCTGGATGGACAACGCCGCCATCCTTGCCGACGCGCAGAATGTCGAGAATGCCAAACTGTTCCTGAACTTCATCATGGATCCCGAAAACGCGGCGATGCTGTCCAACTTCGCCCGCTATGCAAATGGCATCAAAGGGTCGGAGCAATACATGGATGAGGTGATGGCCACTGCCCCCGAGGTCGTGATTCCCGAGGAGCTTATGGATGCCGGCTACTTGGCAAAGACATGCCCGCCCGAGGTCCAGAGCATCTACAGCGCGATCTGGACCGAAGTGAAGAAGTAAACCAACCTGTGCGGCGCGGCTCGGTGACAAACCGGCCGCGCCGCATTTTTTATTGGCGGAGACTGTCATGAAGACCCCCCCAGATATCGTCATCCTGAACGGAAATCTGATCACATTCGACGATGCCAACCCGCGGACAGAGGCGCTTGCCGTATCCGCGGGGACGATCACGGCAATCGGCACCACCGCCGAGATTCGCCCCATGGCCGGAGACGCAACGCGCATCGTCGATGCGGCCGGGGCCACTGTCCTGCCCGGCTTCATCGACAGTCACGTCCACCTGTTCGGAGGATCGGTCGAACTGGGATACCTCGATCTCTATGGGGTTCTGGGCGAAGACAGGTTGACCGAAGCCGTGCGCGACTGGGCCGCCAAGTGCCCCGATGACAAGGTGGTCTTCGCCGTTCAGGCCGATTACGCGATCCTTGGGTCTGGCCATGGCACAACCCGCCACGATCTCGATCGTGTCCTGCCCGACCGGCCTTTCGCGATGTTCGCGCCGGATCATCACACGATCTGGGCCAATACCCGCGCGTTGGAGGCGGCCGGAATCCTGCACGGGGCCGAAGTCGACGCCGGCGCGCAAATCGTCATGGGGGAGGACGGCAAAGCCACAGGCGAGTTGCAGGAGCCCTCCGCCTATGCCCCGGTCCTGCGCCTGACGCGGCATGCCGGTCGTGACATGATGGGGCTGATCACCGGCAACAACCCCGAGCCGCCCGCAACGGCCGCCGAACGCGCGCTCGACAAGGCCGCGATCAAGCGCGGCATGAAGCATTGCGCCAGCCACGGCATAACAACCCTGCACAATATGGACGGCAATTTTTACCAGCTTGAACTCCTGTCTGAACTGGAGGCGGAGGGAGAGCTTCTTTGCCGGACCGAGGTGCCGTTTCACTACAAGAATTTCGACCCGCTCGACCGCTTCGCGGAAGCCGAGGAGATGCGCCGCCGTTTCAATGGTGACATGGTCTGGTGCAACCGGGTCAAGATGTTCATGGACGGTGTCACCGAAAGCCGTACCGCCCTGATGCTGGAGCCGTATCCCGGCACCGATCACACGGGCGACGCGGTGTTCGAGGCCGACCAGTTCAATGAGGCGTGCAAGCGGGCGGACGCGATGGGCCTTCAGATCGCGGTTCATGCGATCGGCGATCTGGCGATCCGGCGCACGCTGGATGGCTATGAGGCCGCCCGGCGCGCCAACGGAGTGCGCGACAGTCGGCACCGCATCGAACATATCGAGGTTCTGCATCCCGATGATCTGCCTCGGTTTGCCGAACTGGATGTGGTGGCCTCCATGCAGCCGGGGCATGCCCCGTTTGGCGGCATCTTCCCGATGGCCGGAATGGACGAGGTTCTGCACGAGCGGCAGATTCCAATGGCCTTTGCATGGTCCGACATCCGCAAGGTCGCGCCGAAACTGGTATTCTCCACCGACTGGCCCGTGATCGGGGTTGAAGTCATGCCAAGCGTGAAGGCGGCCGTCGCACCGATCAAGCTGCCCGCGCCATGGCGTGATCAGCGGCAAAGCCTGATGGACACCCTGCGCAGCTATACTGCCGACAATGCCTGGGTCGAGTTTAACGAGGATCGCAAGGGACGGCTGAAACCGGGGCTGATGGCCGACATCGTGGTCATGTCGCATGATCTGGAGGCAATGGCACCGGAGGAACTGGATAAGTCGCGTGCCGCCGTCACCATCTGCGGCGGCCGCGTGACCTGGGAGGGCTGAGACCCGATGCCCCCGTCCGCGCGGGGGCTTATTCCGACTGGCATGGGCGTCTCTGTCGGGATAGATCCTGAGTATGTCCCTGTGCCTGACGCACCTCACGCTATCTTACTTCCGCTCGCACAGGCGTAGCGTGATCGCCTGCGACGGGCGGCCCGTGGCGATTCATGGTCCCAACGGCGCGGGCAAGACCAATATCCTCGAAGCGGTCTCCCTGTTTTCGCCGGGTCGGGGTCTGCGCCGGGCAGGGGCGGCGGACATGGCGCGGCGGCCCGAGGCGTTGGGATGGAAGCTGACCGGCGCACTCCGTTCTTTCGGTCAGCACCACGAGATCGAAATCTGGTCGGAACAGGGCGCGACGCGGCAGTTGCGCATCGACGGCAAGACCGCACCGCAGACCGCCCTAGGCCGCGTGGCGCGGCTGCTGTGGCTGATTCCGTCGATGGACCGGCTCTGGATCGAGGGGGCAGAGGGGCGGCGGCGCTTTCTCGACCGCATGGCGCTGTCGTTCTTTCCCGGCCACGCCGATGCGGCCCTCGCGTATGAAAAGGCGATGCGCGACCGCAACCGCCTTCTGAAGGATCAGACCCGCGATGCCGGCTGGTATCAGGCGCTGGAGGCACAGATGGCCACCGCCGGGGCCACGCTGCACGCCAACCGGCGCGCCACGATCGAC
The DNA here is from genome assembly GCF_900110425.1 of Salinihabitans flavidus. GTDB lineage: Bacteria > Pseudomonadota > Alphaproteobacteria > Rhodobacterales > Rhodobacteraceae > Salinihabitans > Salinihabitans flavidus. The sequence goes on from NZ_FODS01000022.1 coordinate 14,456, forward strand.
TGGCTGATCGCGGCGCAGGCCGGGGCCGCGACCGCCTTTCCCGTGGCCGATCTCGCGCTGGTGCAGACAGAAGGGCCGATGCCCGAGGATGAGGACGCGCTGCGTTCAGCGTTGGCAGGCAGCCGCGCGCGCGATCTGCTCGCGGGCCGAAGCCTTGTCGGTCCGCACCGCAGCGATCTGGCGGCGAGCTATGCCGCCAAGGGGGTGGCGGCGGCCGATTGTTCCACCGGGGAACAGAAAGCCCTTCTGATCTCCCTGATCCTGGCCAATGCCCGCGCCCTTTCGGCACAGATCGGCGCGCCGCCGCTGCTGCTGCTCGACGAGGTGGCGGCGCATCTCGATGCGGCCCGCCGCGCCGCCCTTTTCGACGAGATCTGCGCGCTCGGGGCGCAGGCGTGGATGACCGGCACCGGGGCAGAGCTCTTCGACGATCTCGGCGACCGCGCACAGCATATCGAAGTGACCGAAACCGATGGTATCAGCCACGTCCGGCAGAAGGATCAGACATGACCCCACAACGCGTTACTCTCATCACCCTTGGTGTCACCGATCTTGAGCGCTCCAAGAGGTTTTACGCCGCCCTCGGATGGACGCCGGCAGAGGCGCTTGACAACGTCGCGTTCTACCAGATGAACGGGCTGGTTCTGGGCCTTTTCGGCAAGGCCGATCTGGCCGCCGATCAGGGGCGGCCGGACGCGGCGCTTGGCACTGGCGCCATGACACTGGCGCAGAATTTCCCGACCGAGGCAGAGGTCGACGACGCCTTCGAAGCCGCGCTTGCCGCCGGGGCCGGCGCACTCAAACCGCCGGAAAAGGTGTTCTGGGGCGGCTATTCGGGCTACTACACCGATCCTGACGGACACGTATGGGAAGTGGCGATGAATCCATTCTGGCCTCTTGCCCCCGATGGCAGTCTCACCCTGACCGGAGCGGCGTGACTCTCTCGACGCTGGTATCCGCACCGACGTAATACCGACGTTATACCGACGTGATACAGCCCCCCGATTCCGCCCCTCATTCGCGTGACAACCCCCCTGAAAACCCCTATAAGTCGGACAAGAAAATCAGGAAGGGCAGCATGGCCGACGACACACAGGCATCCGACGCATACGGTGCAGATTCTATCAAGGTTCTCAAGGGGTTGGAGGCTGTCCGCAAACGCCCCGGCATGTATATCGGGGACACCGACGACGGCTCTGGCCTGCACCACATGGTCTATGAGGTCGTGGACAACGGCATCGACGAGGCTCTCGCCGGCCACGCCGATCTCGTCCTCGTGAAAATCCACCCCGACAGCAGCGTTTCCGTCAGCGACAACGGCCGGGGAATCCCGGTCGACATGCACACCGGCGAAGGCGTCAGCGCCGCCGAGGTGATCATGACGCAGCTTCACGCGGGCGGCAAGTTCGACCAGAATTCCTATAAGGTTTCCGGGGGCTTGCACGGCGTCGGTGTTTCCGTGGTCAACGCTCTCTCCGACTGGCTGGAGCTTCGCATCTGGCGGAACGGCAAGGAACACTATGCCCGCTTCGAGGGCGGTTTCACCGTCGAGCATCTGCGCGTTGTGGGCGATGCCAATGGCCGCAAGGGGACGGAGGTACGTTTTCTCGCCTCCACCGAGACTTTCTCCAATCTCGACTATTCTTTCGAGTCGCTTGAAAAACGCCTTCGCGAACTGGCCTTTCTGAACTCCGGTGTCCGCATCGTTCTGGAAGACGAACGTCCCGCAGAGCCGCTCAAGGTCGAACTTCTATACGAGGGCGGCGTCAGGGAGTTTGTCAAATACGTGGACCGCCACAAGTCCCCCGCCATGGCGGAGCCGATTTATGTCGACGGCGAACGCGACGATATCGGGGTGGAGGTCGCGATGTGGTGGAACGACAGCTACCATGAAACGGTCCTGCCCTTTACCAACAATATCCCGCAACGCGATGGCGGTTCTCACCTCTCGGGCTTCCGCGCCGCGCTGACCCGGACCATTCAGAAATATGCGCAGGACAGCGGAATCGCCAAGAAGGAGAAGGTCTCCTTCACCGGGGATGACGCCCGGGAGGGGTTGACGTGCGTATTGTCCGTGAAGGTCCCTGATCCGAAATTTTCTTCCCAGACCAAGGACAAGCTCGTGAGCTCCGAGGTCCGTCCCGCAGTCGAATCCCTTGTGAGCGAGAAGCTTTCGGAGTGGTTCGAGGAAAACCCCAATGAGGCCCGCGTGATCGTCGGCAAGATCGTCGAGGCAGCCCGTGCCCGCGAGGCGGCGCGCAAGGCGCGTGAACTCACCCGGCGCAAGACCGCGATGGATGTCAATTTCCTCGCCGGTAAGCTCAAGGACTGTTCCGAGAAGGACGCCTCTCGCACCGAGCTTTTCCTTGTCGAGGGCGACAGCGCCGGCGGCTCCGCCCAGACCGGCCGCGACCGCGGCACACAGGCGATCCTGCCCCTGCGCGGCAAGATCCTCAACGTGGAGCGGGCCCGGTTTGACCGGATGCTGTCCAGTCAGGAAATCGGCAACCTCGTGATGGCGCTCGGCACGGGAATCGGACGGGATGAATTCGACATCACAAAGCTGCGCTATCACAAGGTCATCATAATGACCGACGCGGACGTGGATGGCGCCCATATCCGCACCCTCCTGCTGACGTTCTTTTATCGACAAATGCCCGAACTGATCGAAAAGGGGCACCTCTATATCGCGCAGCCACCGCTGTACAAGGTGGCGCGCGGGAAGTCGGAGGTCTATCTCAAGGATCATCCCGCACTTGAGGAGTACCTGATCGCCCAAGGGACCGAAGGAGCGGTGCTTCGCCTCGGCAACGGGGAAGAAATCACCTCGCAGGATCTGGCCCGTGTGGTGAAGGAGGCACGACAGCTCAAACGAGTGCTGGAGGCCTTCCCGACCCACTATCCCCGCCACATTCTCGAACAGGCCGCGATCGCCGGGGCCTTCGTGCCCGGTGCCGTGGAGGCCGATCTTCAGGGTGTGGCCGACACGGTCGCCGAACGACTGAACCGGATTGCCCTGGAATACGAGCGTGGCTGGCAGGGGCGGATCACGCAGGATCATGGCATCAGGCTGGCACGCATCCTGAGGGGTGTCGAAGAGGTGCGCACACTCGACGGGCCGATGCTGCGCTCGGGTGAAGCCCGCAAAACCGGCAAATTCACTCAATCTCTACAGGACACCTATGGTGATCCGGCGACGCTCCTGCGCAAGGACCGCACGCAGGCGATCTATGGCCCGCTCGCGCTTTTGCAGGCGATCCTGGACGAAGGCGAAAAGGGGCTCACACTGCAACGCTACAAGGGGCTGGGGGAAATGAACCCCAACCAGCTTTGGGAAACCACGCTGGACCCGGATGCACGCACACTTTTCCAGGTCCGGGTGGAGGATATGGCGGAAGCCGACGATCTCTTTACCAAACTTATGGGTGATGTGGTCGAGCCGCGACGCGAGTTCATCCAGAAAAATGCCCTCAGTGTCGAGAACCTCGATTTCTGATCTGTGGATAACTGCCGGCAGGTGTCAGGTGGCCGGCCGACCCGCGCGGCGGTAGAGGTGTTGCCACCAGTAATTCGATCCGGGCGAATGTCTGCCCGGATCGAATGCCCGTCGTTCAACGCTGTCCCAGAATGCCCCGAATAAGATTCTCCAGCCCTGAATCGCGGCGTCTTTCCGGATCCGGGGGGGTGGGTATGGACTCCTGTTCAGGCTCAAACGCCGGAAGCGGACGCGGCTCCTGCCCCTCATGGACCCGGCTCATCACCTCCCGCCAGATTTCCGCCGGCAGGCCGCTGCCCGTTACGCCGGTCAGCGGTGTATTGTCATCATAGCCCATCCAGACTCCGGCCACATAGTCGCTGGAAAACCCAACATACCACGCATCGCGCGTTTCCTGAGAAGTGCCCGTCTTGCCCGCAAGCTCCCAGCCCGGAAACGCGGCGCGGCGGCCGGTGCCTTCTTCGACCACCTTGCGCATCATGAATATCAGCTCTCGCGCGGCCTCTTCGCTGATCACACGCTCGCCTATTCCACCTCCGCTTCCCATGAGCGGTTGCTCCTCACCGCGCAGGCGCAATTCGACCAGCCCATATGGCGTGACGGACGAGCCGCCATTCAGGATTCCCGCATAGGCGCCGGTCATCTCCAGAAGGGATGCCTCCGATGCGCCAAGCGCTAGAGCAGGACCCGCCGCAAGATCGCTTTCGATCCCGAAATCGCTGGCCACGCGACGAACATTGTCACGGCCCACCGCCTCGGAAATCTTGACCGCCGGAACGTTGAGCGAGTTCATCAGCGCCTCGGTAAGCGTGACCTGTCCATAGTGCTTGCCGGTATAGTTCCGTGGGCACCAACGTTTCGATCCGGGGATGTCCAGACAGTAAGGTTCATCCACAACGGTGTCATTCCAAGCATAGCCAAGCTCCAGAGCCGTGGCATAAACGAATGGCTTGAAGGCCGATCCGGTCTGCCGCTTTGCCTGTGTTGCACGATTGAAGGCACCCGCCAAAGAGGTATTGCGCCCTCCGATCAATGCACGCACCGCGCCATCGGCGGACATGACAACCACCGCGGCCTGCGCGTCCGATCCCTCGCGCACCTTGTTCTCGAACACCCAGTTGAGCCCCCCTTCGGCCGCCGACTGGATGCGCGGTTCAAGTGTGGTGTGCAGCTCCACGTCCTCGGTTGTGTTCCGCCCAAAGAACTCCGGCACACCCTCGGACATGAGCCAGTCCGCGAAATAGCCGCCGGCGCGGGCCTGCGCCGCGTCGGACAGTTCCGCCGGATTATCCAGTGCCTCGCGTGCCTCTTGCGCGGTGAGATAGCCCTGATCCTGCATGAGCCCGATCACCACCGCCGCACGCCCGCGCGAACGTTCAAGTCCGGAGGTCGGCGCGAGCCGTGACGGAGCCGTCAAAAGCCCGGCCAGCATGGCGCCCTCGGCTGCGTTCACCTCTGCCGCATGTTTACCGAAATACCGTTGGGCCGCGGCTTCCGCCCCATAGGCCCCGGCCCCCATGTAGGCACGGTTGAGATAGACCGACAGGATCTCGTTCTTGGTGTACTTAAGCTCCATCGCGAGGGCAAAGACGGCCTCTTTTGCCTTGCGCCAGAGAGTGGTGCGCCGACAGTCGGCAATGTAGGCCGCTTCGTTCTCCCACTGATCCTTGTTGTATTCGGCCCCGAGACACAGAAGTTTTCCGGTTTGCTGCGTGATCGTCGATCCGCCATGCCCCGAAAGCGGCCCACGCCCTTCTTGCAGGTTTATTCGCACCGCTCCTGCGATGCCGCGTGGAGATATTCCGAGGTGGTTGTAGAATCGCTTGTCCTCTGTCGCCACCACCGCGTTCTTCAGATGCGGAGAAACGGTTTCAGCGGTGACAACGCCTCCGAACTGATCGCCACGCCAGGCGAAAACCTCACCTTCATGGTCGAGCAGCGTCACAGATCCCCGCGCACGCCCGTCCAGAAGCTCGTTCACATCAGGTAGCGTGGTGTAAATGTAGACGGTTGCAAAAGCGACAATCAACGCCACCACTGCCGCCGTGCGCCAGGTCAATGCCCAGACGAGTCGCCAGATCCAGCGCCAGAGCGCGGTGATCAGACGTGTGACCGGGCTACGACGTTGTGTCGGTTTCCGATTCCTCCGAGTGGGTGTGGCCTTCTTGGGCCCGCCTTTTCGCGCATCGGGCTTTTTGCGACGCTTGCCCGATGCGTTGCCATGGCGTTTCTCCGCCACGAGTGGCGGCCTTTTCCGGCCTGAATCGCTCATCTATCCGCTCTGCCCGTTCGTTGTTCTTTGCGGCACCATAACGCGAGTCTGCCACGATGTAGAGATTGCTCGGCGGGAAAACCACATTTTCAAAACGATTAAAAAAGCGTCAACTCACAAAAACTGTGCAATTATTGTGCGTTCGCCTGCTCGATTGGCCCTCACGGTGGCTGTTTTTCCTTCGATCCGATCGGATTCAGGTCTTTTCTGCATCTGCATCATGACGGCGTTTTGCCAATCGAAAGGGGACCAGCGTGAAACTGATCATAGCGACAATCAAGCCGTTCAAGCTCGAGGAGGTGCGCGAGGCGCTCACCTCCATCGGCGTGCGCGGGATGATGGTGACGGAGATAAAGGGCTTCGGCTCTCAGTCGGGACACACGGAAATCTACCGCGGAGCGGAGTACGAAGTGAACTTTGTGCCGAAGGTCAAACTCGAACTCGTCGTCTCCGACTCCATGACCGAAGAGGTGATCGAAACCATCACCAAGTCGGCCCATACCGGCAAGATCGGTGACGGCAAGATTTTCGTGCTGGACGCATTGCAGGCCATTCGCGTGCGGACCGGTGAAACCGACGAAGACGCGCTTTGAAGACGGCGCGAGGAAGGAAAACGGATATGCGAACTTTCATGAAATTTGCCCTGCCTGCCGCACTCGTTGCGGCGCCCGGCCTGGGGCTGGCTCAAGAGGCCGACACAACGCCAACGAACGAGGACATTGGCTTTATCTTCACCACCTTCATGTTCCTTGTCGCGGGCTTTCTTGTGTTCTGGATGGCCGCGGGCTTCTCCATGCTCGAAGCAGGGCTGGTGCGCGGCAAGAACGTGACAATGCAGCTTACGAAGAACGTCTCGCTCTTCTCTCTGGCCGCGATCTTCTACTACCTGATCGGCTATAACCTGATGTATCCGGGCGATGGCTGGTCGATGGACGGTATTCTGGGCGCCTTCGGCTGGGCCTCGATGGAGCCTGTCGGTCTTGAAGGGGCCGATCCGGATCTGACCTATGCTTCCGTCGGTTCGGACTTCTTCTTTCAGTTGATGTTCTGCGCGACGACGGCCTCGATCGTGTCGGGCGCACTCGCGGAACGGATCAAGCTCTGGCCTTTCCTGTTCTTCGTCATTGCCCTGACTGCTCTGATCTACCCCATCCAGGCAAGCTGGAAATGGGGCGGCGGTTTCCTCGACAACATGGGCTTTCTCGACTTCGCCGGCTCCACGGTGGTTCATTCCGTCGGTGGTTGGGCGGCTCTGACAGGGGCGATCATCCTCGGGCCGCGCATCGGGAAGTATGCCAAGGACGGAAAAGTCACGCCGATCCCGGGCTCGAACCTGACGCTTGCGACACTCGGGATGTTCATTCTTTGGCTGGGCTGGTTCGGCTTCAACGGCGGCTCGCAGCTTTACATGGACACCGCCGGGAATGTGGCAGACATCAGCCGCATCTTCGCCAACACCAACACCGCCGCTGCCGGTGGTGCCATTGCCGCGCTGATCCTGACGCAGCTTCGCTATGGCAAGCCGGACCTGACGATGATCCTTAACGGTGCGCTTGCGGGGCTTGTATCCATCACTGCGGAGCCCCTGACACCAAGCCTTGGTGTGGCGACCCTGATCGGCGCCATCGGCGGTATCCTCGTGGTCTTCGCCGTGCCGCTGCTGGACAGGTTCAAGATCGACGACGTTGTCGGCGCCATTCCGGTTCACCTCGTGGCTGGTATCTGGGGCACGCTGGCCGTGCCGCTGACCAATGGCGATGCGTCCTTCGGTGTGCAGATCACCTCCATCGTCGTGGTCGGTGTCTTCGTGTGCGTCACCTCCGCCGTGGTCTGGTTGATCCTGAACGCGGTGCTGGGCCTGCGGGTGGACGAAGAGACAGAGATCAACGGCCTCGACATGGGGGAACTGGGGATGGAAGCCTATCCCGAATTCTCCAAGTCCTGATCACTGCCGGACACGCGAAAGAGAAGGCCCGGGCAGTCTTGCCCGGGCCATTTCTTATGTATGGGATAGTAAACACGAAACCGAAAGTCCGGGCACCATCCGGCCGCCCGCAGTCCATCGATCTACGGTGGTGTCGTCAGATCCCGGTATCGACGATTGCCTTGGCCAAAATCGGAACCGTCGTCTGGTTCAACCCCGCGATGTTGAGCCGGCTGTCCGACACCATGTAGATGCCATGCTCCGCGCGCAGTCTTTCCACCATCTCAGGGGTGGTACCCAGCTGCGAAAACATGCCCCTGTGCTCCGCGATGAAGCCGAACCGATCAGAGCCGGACAACCGCTGCAATTCCTCGGCCAGTTGCTTGCGCAAGTTGAGCATGGAGAGCCGCACGTCTTCCAGCTCCTGCTGCCAGTCGGCGCGCAGCGTCTCATCGTTGAGGATCATCGTCACCAGCCGCGCCCCGTGATCAGGCGGGAAGGAATAGCTTTGTCGGTTCAGATGGTTCATGTTGCCTTGCGACACAGGTGTCAAATCGGCGCTTTCCGAAATCGTCATGAGAATTCCGGTGCGCTCACGATAGATGCCGAAATTCTTTGAACAACTCGCCGCGATCAGACATTCAGGCACCGAAGCGGCCACAAGCCGTGTTGCGGCGGCGTCCTCCTCCAACCCGTCGCCGAACCCCTGATAGGCAATGTCGATCATCGGCGTGGCGCCGGTCTTGTTGAGAAGGGACACAACTTCCCGCCACTGGCTCATGTTCAGGTTCGCGCCTGTCGGGTTGTGGCAGCACCCATGCAGCAGCACAACATCACCCGCCCGCATCCCGGCCAGATCCGTCATCATGCCATCGAAATCCACCGCTCGCGATTCGGCGTCGAAATAACGATAGGGCACGGTCTCGATCCCCATCGCGTTCAGGATCGACAGGTGGTTCGGCCAAGTCGGGGAGGAAACGAAGACTCGCAGATCGGGGCTCGCCAACCGCGCCAGTTCAAATGCCTGCCGCACTGCGCCGGTGCCGCCGGGCGTTGCGATGGCGGCGATCCGGTCGCGCTCCACTTCATCTCCCAGGACCAGCCCGATCATCGCATCCGAATAGGCCGGGTCGCCCGCGAGACCGACGTAGGCCTTGGTTGTCTGTTCTTCCCAAAGCTGTTTTTCGGCGGCCTTGACCGCGCGCATCACCGGGGTAACGCCATCGGCGTTCTTGTACACGCCCACGCCGAGGTCGATCTTGGTCTGCCGCGGATCCTCACGGTATTTCGCCATCAGTTCGAGGATCTTGTCGGCGGGTTGGGCTTTGAGGTTGCTGAACATCAGTCGTCTCCGGTGGCAATGGGGACCGTGGGGAACATTCCCCATTCGGTCCATGATCCGTCATAGAGCGCATGGTCGGACTTGCCCAAACGCTCCATCGCGAGGCTCAGGATCGCGGCAGTGACGCCCGATCCGCAAGTTGTGATGGCGGGCTTCGACAGGTCCACCCCGGCCGCTTCGAATGTCGAACGCAGCGCGTTCGCGTCCTTCATCGTGCTATCCTCGTTGAAAAGGCTGGCATAATGCACATTTTTCGATCCCGGTATGTGCCCGGCACGCAGCCCCTCGCGCGGCTCCGGTTCTTCACCGCGAAACCGACCCGCAGAGCGCGCGTCGATAATCTCGTGATCGCCGAGCTTGGAGGCACTTGAAACCTGAGTGACATCGCGCACCATGTGATTCTGGCGCCGCACGGTCATATGCCGGTCGCGGATGATAGGGGGCATGTCCTCTACCGGGCGCCCTTCGGCCTGCCATTTCGGAAATCCCCCGTCGAGCACGGCGACATCCATCTGCCCCATCAGCCGGAACAGCCACCAGACTCGCGCAGCCGAGAATATTCCGGCGCCATCATAGACCACCACCTGATGCCCGTCACCCACACCCATGGCGCGCATGCGGGACATGAATTTCTCCACCGGCGGGACCATATGGGGCAGGTCGGAACGCAGATCGGAAATCTCGTCGATGTCGAAAAACCGCGCGCCGGGAATATGCGCGGCCTCGTATTCCGCGCGCGGATCGCGCGCCGCATCCGGCAGATACCACGACGCATCGAGAATCCTCAGATCGGGATCCTTGAGATGCCGGGCCAGCCATTCGGTGGAAACAAGCGTTCTGGGATCATCCTGTGACATCGGTCCCCCCTGCGGAAATCCGAAACATGCCTACTACCGGGGCGAGTGAAGGGCAAGGCCAACGCGGCGCGGCGAGCGCCTGATGCGATGTCCCAGTGCCTGCGCAACCTGCCGTGGTGCGCGCGCGACCGACGCGCCGTTTTTTTCACCCTTGCCAGATCGAGAAACGCGCTATCCTCTGGACGGCACATCAGCGGAGCGCCACATATGCCAGACCCCGCCGGAATCGTTCTCATACTCGGAAGCGGGCCGAACGCGGTGGCCAGCCGCGACTGGGACGTGAGCGCCGTTACGCATATCGTCGCAATCAACAACGCATGGCGCGTGCGGCCCGACTGGTCCCATCTGATACATCCAGAAGATTTTCCACCCGATCGTCGCCCGTCCGCTTGCGACCCCCGACAACGGATCGTCACCGCGGCCGATTATGTTCCGGTGCAAAACCGCTATGGCGGATTTGTCTATGCCGGTGGAACCATGGCCTTTACCGCGGGATATTGGGCGCTCGGTGCGCTTCGGCCGCGTGTGATGGCGTTTATCGGCTGTGACATGGTCTATCCCCGACAGGGCAATACGCATTTTTACGGCACCGGCGCCGCCGATCCACTGCGCGACGATATCACACTGCAAAACCTTGAGGCGAAATCAGCGCGCCTCGCCCTTTGCGCCGCAATGGACGGGTGCCATTGTGTGAATCTCTCGACCGGCGAAAGCCGCCTGACCTTCCCCCGCGTCGATCCGCATGATCTGCCCGCGCTGAGTATGGCCGCTCCCGCCCCGCGTCCAGATCTTTCCGGGCCGCTCACCGCCGAAGCGACACTTGGCTACCATGTGCCCTCGGGTCGTTATTGGGAGGAAAGGGATCGGTTTGACGCCGTCGCGCTTCGGCAGGTCGACGCGCTTTGGCTTTCGACGCATGAGGCACGCTCAACCGCCCTGACGTAGCAACCGTTGTTTCTGCCGGTTCCAGTCCCGCTTGGCCTCGGTCTGGCGCTTGTCGTGAACCTTCTTGCCCTTCGCGATACCGATTTTCAGCTTCGCGATCCCCTTGTGATTGAAATAGAGCACCAGCGGCACCAGCGTCATCCCCTTGCGCTGCGTCGCATTCCAGAGCCGCGCCAGTTCCTTGCGTGAGACCAGAAGCTTCCGGCGTCTCCGGTCCTCATGGCCGAACATGGCTTGTTCATAGGGGGCGATATAGGAGTTGACGAGCCAAAGCTCCCCCTGATCCACAGTGGCATAGCTTTCGGCGATATTGGCGCTGTTCTCTCGCAGGGATTTCACTTCGGACCCCTGAAGCACGATACCGCATTCGAGGTCGTCCTCGATGGCATAGTCATACCGGGCGCGCCGGTTCTCGGCGATCACCTTGTAGTTCGGGTCTGATTTCTGCTTTTTGCTGCTGGCCATGATCGGGGTTGCTTACATCCGCGTGGCGCGCCTGTCCATCGGGGTCTTTTAATTCGTCGCCCCCAGAGAACCAATCGCCTCACAGGCCCCACGAACCATTATTGGGGGGACGCCGAAACGCCCCCCGATTGTTTGTCTGCCTGCCGAGCCTGTATTCGGATCGGGCCACGTATTGTGCCCTATCCCCCTGCCAATGCTGAGAAATTCCCGATACATTGACTATAGGCAGTGCAATGCGAATCAGTCAAGGGCAGGCGATTCGATTCTCCCTTCCAAAGTGCGGGCGATTCGGAGAAGCGATTCGTTTCAAGGACTTAGTGCGCGAAAAAAATCGCATCTGAAAATGCCCGTCATCCATTTTCCCGCAACACACGCCCCGCGAGGTAAAGAGAACCGCAAATCAGCACGCGCGCCTGTGGTGCCGTCGCCCTGATCGCGTCAAGCGCGGCCTGCACACCACCGGCTGTCGTGGCGGGCAAACCGGCACGTTCTGCCGCCGCCGCGGTCGTTTCCGCGGGCAGGGTGTTAGCCTCTCCCGGGATCGAAACCGCCGTCAGCCCTTCTGCCTGCGCCGCCAGCGGTGTCAGATAGCCTGCGATGTCCTTGGTGTTGAGCATTCCACATATAAGATAGGTGGGCCGCGCGGGCAGAGTTGACAAATGCTCCGCGAGGGCCGCGCCCGCCGCCGTGTTGTGCCCACCATCGAGCCAAAGTTCCACCCCCGGTGCGCTATCGGCGAGCGGCCCGCGCCACAGGCGCTGCATCCGGGCTGGCCAGACCGCATCGGTCATTGCCGCCGCGCAGGCCTCTTCGGGGGATTCCAGATGACGCAGCGCGGCCAGTGCGGCTCCCGCATTCACTACCTGATGCTGACCCGGAAGCGCCGGCATCGGCAGATCCAGAAGCCCGCGTTCATCTTGGTAAACCAACCGCCCGCGTTCCGTGGTCACATGCCAGTGCTGACCATAGGCGATCAGCGGCGCACCAAGACGCGCAGCCCGGTCCTCGATCACCTCCATGGCCTCTTCGGGTTGCGGTCCCACAACGCAAGGCACCCCGCGCTTCACAATTCCGGCCTTCTCGGCCGCGATCCGGGCCAGTGTATTGCCCAGAAACTGCTCGTGATCGATGGAGATCGGCGTAATCATCGTCAGCGCGGGCGTTTCGATCACGTTCGTCGCATCCAGCCGTCCGCCAAGACCGACCTCCAGAAGGGTGTAGTCAGCGGGTGTCCGGGAAAACGCAAGAAAGGCGGCGCAGGTCGTGATCTCGAAATAGGTGATGCTGTCGCTATCGTTGGCAGCGTAACACTCGTCAAGCACCTGTGTCAGATGTTCCTCGCTGATCAACTCGCCCGCAAGCCGAATGCGCTCATGAAACCGCGCCAGATGCGGCGACGTATAGGCATGCACGCGCTTGCCCATATGCTCCAGCCCGGCGCGGATCATCGCCTGGGAAGAGCCCTTTCCGTTGGTTCCCGCAATATGGATGACCGGCGGGAGCGCATCCTGCGGATTGTCGAGAGCGGCCAGCAAGCGCCAGACCCGGTCAAGCGTCAGGTCGATGATCTTGGGGTGCAGTGCCATCATCCGGTCGAGGATGAGATCCGAGCTTTGGGCGATCACAGGGACAATCCTGTCTAAAGGAGGAAGGCGACGGTTTCGACAGCGGAGTGCCCGCCTGCGTTCAGCGTCGGTCTCAGGTCTTCTCAGGCGCGTCGTCGGCCTCTTGAACAGCCTCTTTTTCCGGCGCGGGCAACTCGCCCTTCACCTGCGGCGGCAGGTCAAGCAACATCCGGGTGATGGTGATCAACTCGTCGCGCATGTCGCGGCGCGGGGTCACGCGATCCAGCATCCCGTGATCCAGAAGGTACTCGGCGCGCTGGAACCCCTCGGGCAGCTTTTCGCGAATGGTCTGCTCGATGACTCTCGGCCCGGCAAAACAGATGAGCGCTCCGGGTTCCGCGATCTGCACATCGCCCAGCATCGCGTAAGAGGCCGTGACTCCGCCGGTCGTCGGGTGGGTCAGAACCACGACATAGGGCAGGCCCGCCTCTTTGAGCATCTGCACCGCGACCGTGGTGCGCGGCATTTGCATCAGCGACAGTATACCTTCCTGCATCCGCGCGCCTCCGGCGGCGGAAAACAGGATCAGCGGACGATGAAGCGCAACCGCGCGTTCAGCGGCGGCAATGATCGCATTGCCCACATACATTCCCATGGAGCCACCCATGAAAGAGAAATCCTGCACCGCCGCCACGATGGGGGTGCGTCCGATCTCGCCCTCGGCTACAAGCATCGCTTCCTTCTCTCCGGTGGCCCTCTGCGCCGCCTTCATCCGGTCGGGATAGCGTTTCTGATCTCGGAAATGTAACGGGTCGGCCACCGGCGCGGGCACCTCCACCTCTGAATAGGAGCCGCCGTCGAACAGAGCAGTAAGCCGGTCGCGCGCGCGAAGCGCCATGTGGTGGCCGCATTGCGGGCAGACGTTGAGATGCTCTTTCAACTCACGGTGAAACAGCATCGAGCCGCATTCATCGCACTTGGACCACAGATTCTCGGGCATCTCGCGGCGCGAGAAGATCGAGTTGATCCGGGGACGGACATAGTTCGTGATCCAGTTCATGCGCGGGTCCTGGCGTTTCTGCGGATATTGGCCTCAAATAATCCGCACCGGCCCGAATTGCAATCAGCGCCTGATGGCAATGCGCGCGGCCAGCCAGGTGCAGAACAAGAAGGTTCCATCGACCAGCAAGGCAGAGCGCAGCGCTGCACCGTCCTGCGGCCCGAACGGCAGCGTAAAAAGAGCCAGCCCGGAAAACGCGCCGTCCATCGCAATCAGCAGCAACGCCATGACGTTGTTGCCGAAATGAAGCGCCAGCGCCGGACCGAGGTTGCCCGCTCGCGCGGTCAGATCCGCCGCCGCCAGTCCGAAGAGCGCGGCGCCCCCGGCAACGATCGGGGCGTTCTCTCCATATGTTGCGACATCGAAATGCAACGCGCCGAAGAGCACCGACGGAAGACCCATCCAGATCAGGGGCGAGCGGAACCGCGCCGCAAGCTGGCTCTGCGCATAGCCACGAAATATCAACTCCTCCGCTCCGGTCTGAATCACGACCGCCAGAAGCGAAACCGGCAGTAGAAGAAGCCACCGGCCAGGCGGCAGATTCGGCGAGGGATTCATGCTCTCGCCGCCGGGGATCAGCATCGCGACAAGCAAGAGTCCGGAAAACCACATCAACACCCGCCGGAAATCGCGCCAGACCATGCCCGGCGGACCCGTCAGGCTGCGCAGCCCGCGCCGGTGCAGCGCGCCCAATACGATCCGAAGCGCAACGATCAACGCGACAAAGCTGAGCAGCATGGTCAGCGCGCCCCGCGGCGTGCTGCCTTCCACGGCTTCACGCAGAATCGCCTCACCATCCGGCAATTCGCGCAGCCCCTGAAACACCAGTGACACGAGGGCGACGTATCCCAGCCAGACCAGCAAAAGCCCCAGACCAAGCCGCCAGGGTTCTGCCGACGCTCGCGCTGGGTCGGCAAGCTGCGATTGTCCATGATAACGATACATGCGCGATCCTTGCCGCAACGCGCGGGCAGGGGCAAGGCCGGCCCGCCAGACTTGTGCGAAGCGGACCCGTGGACTACTCCTTTGACAAAGCAGGGCTGAAAGGTAAGCAGGTTTAACTCAAGGCGCAGGGCGCCCCAGTGTCTGGTATGGCCTTACGCCATTTGGTCAACCGAAACCAATCAGATAGACAATAGCAGTTGGGAATAAGATATCGTTTCGAAAAGTGAGGCAATTGGCAGGGTGACAACGGTATGAGTCGGACACGAAGCGGTCCTTTGCAAAAAGTGTTTCAGGCCGCTGTGGCGCGCTACTGGGCGAGTGCCGCGCATCAGGCGGAAGAGACGGACATCGCCGCCTTGCGAGAACAGCGAAGCCGCGCGCGGCGACTGCGCCGACATCTCGACAGGCTCATTTCCGTTGCCGAAAGCCGGCTCGCCCTTCCCTATATCGGGTCCAACGCCTTTCCAAAACCGCATGGCACCGACTGGGCGTGGCGGCCTGCGCTCTGGCGAGAGCCGCTGCCTCGTTCCGGCATGTCCTCGGTTCAGAGCCGCGAGATGCTGGGCGATGAGGTGACACTGTTCCATGACTGCCATGTGTCAGAACTCAGCCTGCGCCAGATCCGCAACACGCGCGAAAAGGATCTCGCGCCCTTCGGGTTGCGCATGGATGTGTTCCGCTTCGACGGCTCCTTCCTGTCACTGGCCATCGACTTGCCGCCCGAGGCCGTGGCCGGGCTCCGGCGCAAGCACCTGATTCGCATGGACACGATCGTGGAAATGGAGAAGCCGCTGGAAATTTTTGCGCGCCTGAACATCCGCCACGGACCCAACACCGAACAGATCGTGCGCGAGCTGCCCCTGCACGAAGAGGACATCACGGTCGAATTCGACCTCGCCTATTCCAAGCTCAATGAAAAGCGGGTCGAAAAGGCATGGATGGATCTTATTTTCGAGGGTCCGGAACTGAATCAGGTCATCCTGCGCGACGTGACCTTCAGCCGCCGCCCCCGCGCCGAATTGTAGGGAGAGAGAGGGACATGACCGCGTTCACGCTAACCAAGACACGGCTTTTCGAAGGCGTCTGGGAAGGGGTGCTGCACGCCCGCGAAGACAGCCCCCTGCGCCCGGATATCGAGGTGACGCACCTCGAAAAACCCATCACCGGGGTACAGGTGAAAGAGACGCCTGACGGGGAAGGCTGGCAATTGCGCGTGCCTGTCCCGGTCGAGGTGATACGAGACGGGGTGCAAACCTTCCTGATCCGCGACAAGACCGCGGGCGAGACGCTGGAGTCCTTCACCCTGATCTCGGGCGAGGCGCTGGCCGACGACATCCGCGCCGAGATGGAACTTCTGCGCGCGGAGCTGGACATGCTCAAACGCGCCTTCCGCCGCCATTGCCTCGAAACCATGTGACAGCGCAGAGACCCATCATGATCACCGAGATCGTCACATTCGCCCTGCGCCCCGGCACCACGCGCCAGCGGGCGCTGGAGCTTTTCGAAAAGACTGTGCCGCGCTGGCGGGCGAACACGGCGCTTGTGCGCAAATATTACCTGTTCGACGGTGTGCAGGGGCGGGGCGGCGGCGTCTATCTCTGGTCCACGCTGGAGGATGCCAAAGCCGCCCACGACACAGCTTGGTGCGATCAGGCGGAGGCGCTCTACGGCGACCGGCCGCGCTTTGAATATTTCGAAACCCCGCTCATCGTGGACAACACCGACTGAGGGCCGTGCGCCGAGGGCATTTTCGGGACGAAATTGACCGAGATATCCTGCACGCCGAAGGCGTTCCGCAAGGTCACGCCCGGTTTTGCCCGCGCCTGACGCCGCGTTTTGGATGGCCGCGCCCGCCTTTTGCAGGCATCCTGCGTCGAGCAACGCAAGGGAGGCACCGATGGCAGGCTATCCGCATCTGCTGGCACCGCTCGATCTGGGTTTCACCACGCTGAAGAACCGTGTTCTGATGGGCTCCATGCACACCGGGCTCGAGGAAACGAAAGACTGGAATCGCGTCGCCGAATTCTACGCCACTCGCGCGCGCGGCGGGGTCGGGCTGATGGTCACCGGCGGCATGGCCCCCAACCGCGAAGGCGGAGTGTTTCCGGGGGCGGCGGGGCTCTTTTCGCAAGACGACATCGCCAACCACCGCATCGTCACAACCCGTGTGCACGACGCCGGGGGCCGTATCGCCATGCAGATCCTGCACGCCGGGCGCTATGCCTACAGCCCCGAATGCGTGGCCCCCTCGCCGGTGAAATCCCCCATCTCCCCCTTTCCGCCGAGCGAACTTGACGAAGAGGGGATCGAAAAGCAGATCGCCGATTTCGTCACTGCCACCATCCGCGCGCGTGAGGCCGGATACGACGGGGTGGAGATCATGGGATCCGAGGGATACTTCCTCAATCAGTTCCTTGTGACCCATACCAACAAACGCACCGACCGCTGGGGAGGGGTCTATGAAAACCGCATGCGCCTGCCGGTCGAGGTTGTGCGCCGCTGCCGCGAGGCAGTGGGCGAGGATTTCATTATCATATACCGCCTGTCGATGATCGATCTCGTGCCCGAAGGCTCCACCCATGCGGAGGTCGTGCAACTGGCCCGCGCGGTCGAGGCCGCGGGCGCGACGATCCTCAACACCGGGATCGGCTGGCACGAGGCGCGCGTGCCCACCATCGCGACATCGGTGCCCCGCCGCGCCTTTGCATGGGTGACGCGCAAACTCATGGGCAAGGTCTCCATCCCGGTGATCACCTCCAACCGCATCAACACCCCCGAGGTGGCAGAGGCGGTTCTGGCCGAGGGCTGCGCCGACATGGTCAGCATGGCGCGCCCGTTCCTGTCCGATCCCGATTTCGTCAGAAAGGCCGCCGAAGGCCGATCCAATACCATCGCCCCTTGCATCGCCTGCAATCAGGCCTGCCTCGATCACACCTTCAGCGGCAAGATCTCAACCTGCCTCGTCAATCCGCGCGCCTGCTACGAAACGGAGTTGACGCTGACTCCCACCGCAACGCCAAGGCGCATCGCCGTCATCGGCGCGGGGCCGGCGGGTCTTTCGGCCGCGATCACGGCGGCGCAGCGGGGTCATCATGTCACGCTCTTCGACCGCGATGCGGCGATCGGCGGGCAACTCAACCTCGCCCGTCAGATCCCCGGCAAGGAGGAGTTTCACGGCCTCGTCGCGTGGTATGATACCATGCTGGCAGACAGCGAGGTCAGGCGGGAACTTGGCCGCACGGTGACGGCGGAGGATCTCGACGGGTTCGACGAGGTGGTGATCGCCACCGGCGTGCAGCCCCGCGATCCCGGCATTCCGGGACAGGATGCGCCGCATGTGCTGGGCTATCTCGATGTGCTGAAGGCACATGCCCCCGTGGGCCCCCGGGTCGCGATCGTCGGGGCCGGCGGCATCGGTTTCGACGTGGCGGAATACCTTGTCCACGATGGCGAGAGCCCGACCGACCACCTGCCCGAATGGATGCGCGAATGGGGGGTGGGCGATCCGGAGGCAACGCCCGGCGGGTTGTCGCCCGAAGGCCCCCAACCGTCCCCGCCCGCCCGGCAGGTCACCATCCTGCAACGCAAATCCGAACGTCCGGGCAAGCGGCTGGGCAAGACGACGGGATGGATCCACCGCGCATCCCTGCGCATGAAGGGCGTCGAGATGATCAGCGGCGCCAATTACGAGTTGATCGACGAACGCGGCCTGCATGTCAGCTTTGGCGAGGCGCGCGAGAATCCTCGCGTGATCGAGGCCGACACCATCGTGCTCTGCGCGGGACAGCTCTCCGAACGCGGGCTTGCCGACGCGCTTGAGGCGCGCGGGATCACCGCCCATGTGATCGGCGGGGCCGACGTCGCGGCAGAGCTCGACGCCAAACGCGCGATTGATCAGGGCACACGGCTGGCCGCCACGCTCTGATCCGCGCGGTTTGTCTGGTCGCGGTCGGCGCGATCAGTCGTGCGCCCCGAGACTGTCGCGCGGCGCCTCGGCACGCTCATGCATCCCGTAGTCGCGCAGCACATGCGCGACGCGAAGCCGGTAGTCTTCGAAAATCCCGCCCCTGCCTCTCGCCTGCGCCACGCGATGTTCGGCAAGTCTGCGCCACGCCTGCACAGCCTCCTCGTCACGAAAGAACGAGATCGACAAGAGCTTTTCGGGATCGGTCAAGCTCTGAAACCGCTCGACAGAGATGAACCCGTCCACCTCTTGAAGATGCTGGCGAAGCTCTGCTGCAAGATCGAGGTATTCGGGCCTGCGACCCTCGCGCACGCGTACTTCGAAGATGATTGCGATCATGTCTGTCCTCCCTGACTTGATATGCGTGGCGGCCCCCTTCGGATACAAGGAAATTCATCACTTTCGAACACCTGTCTGCCTCCGTCCGGGGCGCGCGCGCCGTTTCCCTGCCGCAAACGATGCGAGACAAAACCCGAATATTGTCCGCCCCTTGCCGCTATCCTGCCTGATTTCGACCTCATACCAATCCCTGACGAATGGAATGCAAAGGGTCACCAAATGGATCGCCTGACGGAAATGGAAGCCTTTGCCACTGTGGTGGATCAGGGCGGCTTTACAGACGCCGCCCGCAAAATGGGAATCTCCAAGTCCGCGGTATCAAAGCATGTCTCAAGTCTGGAGGCACGGCTTGGCGCGAGATTGCTCAACCGCACCACACGGCGCGTTTCACCGACCGAGATCGGGCTGGCCTATTACGACCGCGCACGCCGCGTGCTCAACGACGCCGGAGAGGCCGATGCGCTTGTGACCTCAATGCAGTCCGCCCCCTCGGGACTATTGCGGATCAGCGTGGCCACGGATTTCGGGGTCAACCATCTGAGCCCGGTTCTGGGCAATTTCCTCGCCGAGTTTCCCGACATCACAGTGAACATGGTGCTCAACAACCGCTTCGTGGAATTGATCTCCGAAGGCTTCGACATGGCCATTCGCATCGGCGAGTTGGAAGACAGCACCCTGCGCGCCCGCAAGATCGCCGAGACGCAGAAACGGATGATCGCCTCACCGGCATATTTCGAACGCTTCGGCCGTCCCGAAAAGATCGACGAACTGAATGAGCACAAGCTACTGCACTATTCCAATCAGGCGAACGGCTCGGTCTGGAAACTGACAGCCCCCTCGGGCGAGAAGCGTCAGGTGCGCACCGCCGGCTGGCTGAGTGTCAATGACGGGCAATCGCTGCTCAATGCGGCAATCGCGGGACTGGGCATCGCCTATCTGCCAAGTTTTCTCTACTCCGACGCGATGGCCAAGGGGCTGGTCGAGGATGCGATTCCCGATCTCCCGCTGGAGACGCAAGGCATCTATGCGGTTTATCCGGCAGGCCGTTTCACACAGCCCAAGGTCCGCGCCTTCATCGACTTTCTGGTTCATGCCTTTGCCGACAAGGGGTCGACCGACTGGTAATTCTCCCTCGCGCTTTTACCCAAGGCGCACCTTGCCCGGGCCACCTGTGGTCCGGGCCTTCTTTTTTTCGGCCGCCCCGATCCTAGCCATCCGGCAAAAGCACGGCCTCCACCCTGCGGTTCGCGTTCTTGCCCGCCTCCGTCAGATTGGTCGCCGCGGGCGCGAGCCACGCGATGCCGTGTGCCTCGATCCGCGCTGCCGGAATCCCGTACAGATCCACCAGCCGATTCAGAACCGCCTCGGCCCGCCGGCGCGACAGGGCAAGATTGTTATCCAAACCTCCCAGCGTATCGGTATGGCCTACAAGCGCGACCCGATAGCCCGGGTTCTCGTTGAGAAACGTCGCCAGCGCATCCAGCGAGTCGAACGTCCCACCGCCGAGCGCCGAGGCTCCGGTTTCGAAGACAAGATCACCCAGAACCACATGCCCCCGATCAATCAACGCCTCCGCAAGTGATAGCGCCCCCGGTGTCTGCGATCCGGTCACGGGCGGTTTCTGACTGTCATCCGGCACAGCCGCTGCGCCGCTCCCTGCTTCGTTCCGCGAGTTCACGGATGTGGGGTCTACGTGAATGACCTGAATCAGCGCCTCGCCCCCGGTGCGGCTCACCAGCAGGCTGAGCGCCTCGATCCCGGGCCCATCAGGGCGGCTCGCCGAAAGGAATCGAAAATCGGCCAGATCCACGAACATGCGCGGCGGGGCCACCACTTCGGTGGCGAACCGGAAATCGAAACCGCCGCAGCCCTCGGTCTGACAGTCGAGCAGTACCTCCCAGCCTGCGGCGACGATCTGCTCCCGCAGCGCGGCCATGATCTGCCGGGTCGACACCGTGCCCTGCTCCACGCGCCAGACCTGACGAGATGTCTGCCCCTCCACGCTGCGCGACGGAACCGCCCCGGTCTCATCGGCCGGTCCAAGCGGCAGCGCATAGCCGCCGCTCTCGTCGATCTCCTCATGGGCCAGCCGCGCCCTGGGCGGCAGGTCGAGCGGTAGCGCCGTCGCGATCTCCGGCCAGAACAGCGCCGCGGCTATGACAAACCGCCGGATCATCGGGCCTGTGCGTGATACTCTTCGTTCGGGCGCATCCCGGTGGCGCTGGCCACGCGGTTGGTCATGTTGAAAAACCCCGCCACGTTGGCGATGTCCCAGATGTCGCGGTCACTGAACCCGGCATTGCGCAGCGCCTGCCGGTCCGCCTCCACGATCTCGGAACTGGCCCTGGTGATCTTCTCTGCAAAGGACAGCATGGCGTGTTCTTTCGCGTCGAGAGCGGCAAAGCGCCAGTTCATCACCATCGCCTCGCCCAGTTCCGGCTTTCCCGAAAGTTGCCGCACCGCCGCGCCATGCGCAACCTGGCAATACCAGCAGCGGTTGGCCGAGCTGACGACCACCGCGATCATTTCCCGTTCCAGCTTGCTCAGACCGCTATCGGCGAGCATCAAGTCGTTATACATCCCAGTAAAGGCATTGAGCTTGTCAACATCGAAGGCATACGCCTTGAGGACATTCGGCACGAGGCCCAGTTTCTCCTGACAAATGTCGAAATATTTCTGCGTCGCCTCGGGCAGCGGGTCCGCCATCGGCAGATCGAGCGCGGTGGGCCGGTCGGATTGAGTCATGAAAGCGCCTTCGTCTCAGGTTTTCTGTCTGTAGTGATACTGTCCCACAAGCGTCATGCCGAGGGAAGCATAGAGCGCATTGGCGCCTTCGTTGTCCCGTGTGCAGACCACCGAAAGCGTATGCCCCCCCTCCTCCAGCGTCCAGAATGCGGCGCGCTGCATCATCCAGCGGGCCAGCCCCTCGCGTCGCTGAAACGGAAGGATTTCCAGCGCGTGAACCATCGCGATCCCGTCATACATCGCCACGAAACCCGCGCCCGCCGGGCTGTCGCGCCAACGGCTGACGAACCCCGTCTTGGGCTCGCAGGCCCGGTGCATCACGGCCACCCGCCCGGGCCCGATGCCGCCATCGGCCCAGATCTCCTCCATGATCCGAAGCGGCTCCCACGCCGGAATGGCAACCGTGCGCGGCGGGCGCTTGGTGGCGATCGCCTCGGCCGGGGCGGCATACATGTTCACCGGGTCCAACACCCTGTAGCCCAGCCTGTCCAGCAGTGTGTCGAGCGCCTCGTCCCCCTCGCGGATCATGAATAACGGCACCTGCCCCAGCGACCGCATGGCATCTTCGGCGGGGGGGATATCCCCCGGCTCTGCCGGTCCGCGCGCCACGGCGGCGGACACACGCTTGCCGCCGCCCTGACCTTCATGAATGAAGAACGGCCCCTGCCGGCTGCGCCCCGCGGACGGCCAGGTTTCCTCGATCACCTCGTAAAGCCGGTGCGCGGTGGGCAGGCGCCTCATGCGAAGATCTCCGACAGTCGCGTCATGGCGGCATCGACGCGCGCCCCGTCACTGCCCCGGATCACCACCTGCGCGCCATGAACGCCGTCCTGCTGAAACGGGTAGGAGCCGAAGGACAGGTCGGGGAATTCCCGCGCCAGCCCAGCCAGCGGCCCGGCAATGTCTCCCTCTCCGCGCATGATGCGCAGCGACTGCGACAAGAGCGGTGCGCCCCCGCTCAGCGTCGGCAAAATGCTCGCCACCATCGCCTCGAACACCGACGGCACTCCGGCCATCACATACACGTTGCCGATGCTGAACCCCGGCGCCACCGACACCGGGTTCTCGATCAGCGTTGCCCCGTCCGGGATACGCGCCATGCGCAGACGTGCCTCGTTCAACTCGCGTCCCGTGCTGTCATAGTGCGCCTGCAACAGTGCCCGCGCATCGGCGCGCACATCGATCGGAACGCCAAAGCAGGCCGCCACGCAATCGGCGGTGATGTCATCATGGGTCGGCCCGATCCCGCCCGAGGTGAACACGGTATCATGCACCGCTTTCAGCGCGCGCAGCGCCTCGATGATCGCCTCGCGCTCATCGGGAACAACCCGCACCTCCCGAAGGTCGATGCCGTGCTTGGTCAACTCCCCGGCAAGATAATGCATGTTCGCATCGCGGGTCCGGCCCGAGAGGATCTCGTCCCCGATGACCAGCATGGCGGCGGTTGGGTTGGGCATCTGCATCTCCTTGCGTGCGCTATGTCGCAGGTATAGGCCCCTGCTCATGCGCTTTCAAACCCCTCTGATCCCGGCCGTGCTGATCCGCCGCTACAAAAGGTTCCTCGCGGACGTCCGGCTCGAGAGCGGCGAGGAGGTGACTGCCCATTGCGCCAACCCCGGCTCGATGATGGGACTGGCCAACCCGGGCAGCCGAATCTGGCTGGAGCCCAACGACGACCCGAAGAAGAAACTGCGCTACGGCTGGCGGCTGGTGGAGCATGACAGCGGCCATTTCACCGGGGTGGACACATCGCTGCCGAACCGCGCGCTGAAGGCAGCGCTGGAGGCGCGCGCGCTGCCGGATCTGTCCAACTATGACCAAGTGCGGCCCGAGGTGCGCTATGGCACGAAAAGCCGGGTGGATTTCCTGCTCTCGGCGCCGGGCCGCCCTGATCTTTATCTCGAGGTCAAGAGCGTGACCCTCTCGCGCCGCCCCGGTCTGGCGGAATTTCCCGACAGCGTGACGGACCGCGGGCGCCGACACCTGCAGGAGTTGCAGACGATGGCCCGCTCTGGCCACCGCGCCATGATGTTCTATCTCGTGCAGCGCACGGATGCGGTGCGGGTGAAGCTCGCCGGGGATATCGACCCGGCCTATACCGCCGCCTGCGATGCCGCGCGCGGGGCAGGGGTGGAGATGCTCGCCTATGGCTGCGCAATCACACCCGAATCGATCGAGATCGGCGCCCCCTTGCCCTTTGTCCCCTGAGCGATGGACAAGGACACGAGCGCCGGACGCCTCCGGCGGGAGTATTTTTTGAACAAAGAAAGGGCAGGTGCAAAATGCGGCAACGCGGCGCGGCCCTCTGGCCCTTTCGGTCAATAACGCTTAAGTAAAGCACAATTTCGATGTTTTGGAGCCGTTTCATGAAAAGCAAGGGGCGTCAGACCCGTGAAGGGATCAGACTCTACCAACCGGCGGATTTCGCGGGCATGCACAAGGCCGGGGAACTAGCCGCCCGGATTCTGGACGAGATTGCCGAGCATATCTTTCCCGGCCAGTCGACGGGAGAGATCGACCGCCTCATCGAGGAAAAGATCACCGCCGCCGGTGCGAAATCGGCCACCATCGGCTATCGCGGCTATCAGCACGCAAGCTGCATCAGCGTCAATCACGTCGTCTGCCACGGCATCCCCGGGGAGAAGACGCTCAAAGATGGCGACATCCTCAATATCGACGTGACCGTGATCGTGGACGGATGGTATGGCGACACCTCGCGCATGTATGTCGCGGGAAAACTCACCCGCAAGGCCGAGCGTCTCATTCAGGTCACCCACGACGCGCTGATGGTCGGGATCGAGGCGGTCAGGCCCGGCAACACCTTCGGCGACATCGGTCATGCGATCCAGACCTTCGTGGAAGGCAACCGCATGTCGGTGGTGCGCGATTTCTGCGGCCACGGGCTGGGCCGGGTGTTTCATGCGCCCCCCAACGTGCTGCACTACGGTCGTCCGGGTTCCGGCGCGCGGCTGGAGGAGGGGATGTTCTTCACCATCGAGCCGATGGTGAACCTCGGCCGCCCCGAAACCAAGGTGCTCTCCGATGACTGGACCGCCGTGACGCGGGACAAATCGCTCTCGGCGCAGTTCGAGCATTCCGTCGGCGTGACGAGCGATGGCGCGGACATCTTCACGCTGTCCCCGGCAGGCAAGTTTCATCCGACGTTCGGCTGAACGCCGTTTCCTCATGATGGATCCACCGGCGCGCGGGCGCCAAATCACAGCCCCGCGCCAGAAATCGGTTCAATCACCGGTGCGGGCAGGCTAGAACCCCGGCAACAACCAGACCGGAGTCCCCAATGATCACGCCGAAACCCGTCGCCTTGTGCATTCTCGATGGCTGGGGTCTGCGTGAAGAGACCGAGGCGAACGCCCCCGCGCTCGCCGACACGCCGGTGTTCGACGCGCTGATGGCCAGCTGCCCCCATGCCACGCTGATCACCCATGGCCCCGACGTCGGCCTGCCGAGCGGGCAGATGGGCAATTCCGAGGTTGGGCACACCAATATCGGCGCGGGCCGCGTGGTGGCGATGGATCTCGGCCAGATCGACCTCGCGATCGAGGACGGATCGTTCTTCGACAATCCCGCTCTTGCCGATTTCATCGCCCGACTGAAGAAAACGGGGGGCACCGCGCATCTGATGGGGCTGCTCTCCGACGGTGGGGTGCACGGGCATATCAACCACATCCTCGCCGCGATGCGGGTGATCAGCGGGGCAGGGGTGCCCGTGGTGCTGCACGCCATCACCGACGGCCGTGACGTGGCACCGAAGTCGGCCTTCTCCTATCTCGCGCAGCTGGAAGAGGCGGTGCCCGACTGCGCCCGTATCGGCACCGTGACCGGCCGCTATTTCGCGATGGACCGCGACAACCGCTGGGACCGCGTGGCCGAGGCTTTCGCTGCCATGATCCAAGGGCAGGGCCTGCATGCCGCCACCGCGCAGGCCGCCATCAGCAACGCCTACAACCGCTCTGAAACCGATGAATTCATCACCGCCACCGTGATCGGGGATTATACCGGCGTGCGGGACGGCGATGGCGTCTTCTGCCTGAACTTCCGCGCCGATCGGGCGCGTGAGATCCTCGCCGCCATCGGGCAACCGGGCTTTGACGCCTTCGACACCGGTCGCCGCCCCGATCTGGCCGCCCTGCTCGGCATGGTGGACTATTCCGCCGATCACAGCACCTACATGACAACCGCTTATCCCAAGCAGGAGATCGTGAACACGCTGGGCGAATGGGTGGCCAGGCATGGCCTTCGGCAATACCGGCTGGCCGAGACCGAGAAATACCCGCATGTCACCTTCTTTCTCAACGGCGGCGAGGAAGCCCCCGAGGACGGAGAGGACCGTTGCATGCCTCCCTCGCCCCGGGTGGCGACCTACGACCTGCAACCGGAGATGTCCGCCCATGAGGTGACAGAGAAATTCGTCGCCGCCATCGGTGCGGGCTACGATCTCATCGTGACCAATTACGCCAATCCCGACATGGTGGGCCACACCGGCGATCTGGCCGCGGCGATGCGCGCCTGCGAGGCGGTGGATCGCGGCCTTGGCAAGGTGAAAGAGGCGCTCGAAGCGGCGGGCGGCGCGATGATCGTTACCGCCGATCACGGCAACTGCGAAACCATGACTGATCCCGAAACCGGCGGGCCACACACCGCGCATACCACCAACCCGGTGCCGGTGATCCTTGTTGGCGGCCCGGCGGGCGCACGCCTGCGCGGCGGGCGGCTTGCCGATCTCGCCCCCACGCTGCTCGATTTGATGGGGCTGGACAAACCCCCGGAGATGACCGGGGAAAGCCTGATCCTGAAATGAGACGCCTTCGCGCCCTTCTGCTGCCGCTCGTCCTGACGCTCGCCGCCCAGGCCGCGCCGGCCGCGACCGATCCGGCAGAAGCCGCGCGCGCGGCGGCCGACCAACTCGAGGGCGCCTCCGTCGCGCTTGACGAGGCACAGGACGCCCGCGACCGCGTCAGCGCCCTGACCGAAACCGTGCTCGCCTTCGAGGCCGGGTTGGAGGCCCTGCGCGACAGCCTGCGCCGCGCCACGATCCGCGAACGGCAGCTTGCCCGCGAACTCAAGGCCCGCGAGACGGAGATCGCCCGCCTGCTGGGGGCGCTTCTCACAATCGGCAAGGATACCTCTCCGACGCTTTTCCTGCATCCCGGCGGGCCGACGGGCACAGCACGCTCTGGCATGATCCTCGCGGACATCACTCCGGCGCTGGACTCCGGCGCTGCCCGGCTGCGCAGCGACCTGCAGGAGGTGATGATCCTGCGCCAGTTGCAGCAGGGCGCGGCCCAAACCCTTCAAGAGGGGCTCACCGGCGTGCAGGACGCCCGCACCGCGCTCAGCCAGGCGATTGCCAACCGCACCGACCTGCCCAAACGCTTTTCCGAAGACCCGATCAAGACCGCGCTTCTCATCGCCTCGACTGAAACGCTCGAAGGCTTCGCCAGCGGGCTGGCCGAAATCGACCCTCAGGGCGATACGAACGACGGCGAGGTGTCCGACATCACCGACCGCAAGGGCGAATTGCCCCTGCCGGTGCAGGCCAATGTGCTGCGCCGCGCGGGAGAAGCGGACGCCGCCGGCATCCGCCGCCCCGGCCTCGTGCTCGCCACGCGGCCCAATGCGCTCGTCACCACGCCCACGGCGGCGACGATTCGCTATCGCGGCCCGCTTCTCGACTACGGCAACGTGATGATCCTTGAACCGCAGCCTGATCTGATGTTCGTACTGGCCGGGCTCGACAGCGTGTTCGGGTCTACCGGCGATGTTCTCCCCGAAGGCTCTCCCGTGGGGCTGATGGGTGGACATGACCCCGGTATAGGCGCAATCCTGTCACAGTCGAGTGAGGGCACTGGTCAAGACAGGTCGGAAACGCTCTATTTGGAAGTGAGAGAGGGCAAGACGCCCGTGGACCCCGAAACATGGTTCCGCACAGACAAGGAAGGTTGAGATGAGGAAATTCGTCGTCGCCGCGTTGGGCGGCACCCTGGCCGGGCTTCTGGCCACCACGCAAGTGGCCGGCCCGCTTCTGGCGCAGGACAGCGCACGCACCAGCAGCGTCTATGAACAGCTTGACCTGTTCGGGGACATTTTCGAACGCATCCGCGCGCAATACGTTGAGGATGTGGACGAAGGAGAGTTGATTGAGGCCGCGATCAACGGCATGCTCACCTCGCTCGATCCCCATTCGTCCTACCTGTCGCCCGACGCCGCGGACCAGATGCGCGTGCAGACGCGCGGAGAGTTTGGCGGCCTCGGCATCGAGGTCACGCAGGAAGAGGGCTTCGTGAAGGTGGTCTCGCCGATCGACGGCACCCCCGCCGATGCCGCAGGCGTCGAAGCGGGCGATTTCATCACCCATGTGGACGGCGAATCGGTGCTCGGCCTCACCCTCGATGAGGCGGTGGATCTGATGCGCGGGCCGGTCGGCTCCGAGATCGTGATCACCGTCGTGCGTGAAGGTTCGCCCGAACCCTTCGACGTTTCGATCATCCGCGACACGATCAAGCTTGTCGCCGTGCGCTCGCGGACCGAAGGCGATACCGTGGTGCTGCGTGTGACCACCTTCAACGACCAGACCATGGAGAATCTCGAAGAAGGACTCGCCGAACAGGTCGAGGCCGCGGGCGGTTTTGACAATATCTCCGGCATCGTTCTCGACCTGCGCAACAACCCCGGCGGGCTTCTGACACAGGCGATCAAGGTCTCCGACGCCTTTCTCGACGCCGGAGAGATCGTGTCCACCCGTGGCCGCGCGACGGACGGCGAACGCTACAACGCCACGCCGGGCGATCTGAGCGAGGGCAAACCCATCGTGGTGCTGATCAACGGCGGCTCCGCTTCGGCCTCCGAGATTGTCGCCGGGGCGCTTCAGGATCACCGCCGCGCGGTGGTGGTGGGCACCAAGAGTTTCGGCAAGGGCTCTGTGCAGACGGTGATGCCGCTGCGCGGGGATGGCGCGATGCGCCTGACCACCTCGCGCTACTATACCCCGTCGGGTCGCTCCATTCAGGCGCTTGGCGTCTCGCCCGATATCGTCGTGCCGCAGCCGCGTCGCACCCCCGGCGAGGAAGACGAGGAGGAAAGCACCTCCCGCGCCCCCCGCACCGAGGCGGATCTGCGCGGCCGGCTCAACAACGACAGCCTGAGCGAGGATGAAATCCGCCAGATCGAAGAGGATCGTGCGCGCGCAGAGGCCGCAACGAAACTCCGCGAAGAGGATTACCAACTCGCCTATGCCATCGACCTCCTGCGCGGCATGACTGCGCTCGGCTCGAGAAACTGAGGCGTCAGCCCCTCCTCCGCACGGCGCGGGGGAGGGGCGCTCGACGCCTTTCCAGCACGATACCCGGCAGGACAGATGACCCCCGACGACATCGCCCGACTTCCGTATCGCCGAAATGTCGGCGTCATGCTCGTGAACGAGGCGGGTCAGGTGTTCGTCGGACAGCGGCACGACACCGACATGCCCGCGTGGCAGATGCCACAAGGCGGCATCGACGAGGGGGAGGACGCCCGCACCGCCGCCCTGCGCGAGCTGGAAGAGGAAACAGGCGTTTCCCCATCCCTTGTCACTGTCGAGGCCGAAACCGATGGCTGGCTGTTCTACGACCTGCCGACCGAGATCGTGCCGCGCATCTGGAAGGGGCGTTTTCGCGGTCAGGAACAGAAATGGTTCCTGATGCGCTTTCACGGCCGCGACGATCACATAAGGATCGACGGGGATCACCCCGAGTTCACCGAATGGCGCTGGCTTCCCCCGTCAGAGCTGATTGACCGGATCGTGCCCTTCAAGCGCGAGGTTTACCAGCAAGTGCTCGACGCTTTCGCCGCCCATCTGGCGAGTGACAGCTGACGCCCCGCCCGCAGTTTCACCTTTGAAAATTACTCAAAATGCAACGCGCGCCCCGTTTATCACGCCCACGGGGGCGCGGATCGGTTTTCAATACCGACGTAATACCGACGTTTTACCGACGTGATACCGAAACCTCTTTTTCAATAAAATCAGCCAATTAACCCTGATTCGCCCAATCCGCGCTCTGCATTTCCCGCAACCGGCTCGCCGTGCGCTCGAACTCGAAGCTGCCTTCGCCCTCGACATAGAGCATTTCCGGCTCCGCTGCGGCCGAACAGATCAGCCGCACCTTCGCCTCGTAAAGCGCGTCGATCAGTGTAACGAACCGCTTGGCTTCATTGAAGTTATTGCGGCTCAGGCGGGGGATGTCCTCCAGCACGAGCACCCGAAGCGCCTGTGCGATCGCAAGGTAGTCGGCCGGGCCGAGCATTCGCCCGCACAGATCGAAAAATCGCGCCCGGCCCACGCCGTTGCGGTATTCGGGCACCTCGACCTTGCGCCCGTTCACCGTCAGCACCAGCGGCTCACCCGGCCCCCCGGCCAGATCCTCCCAGATTTCCCGCATCACCGCCCGCGCCTCCGTGCCGGCCTGGACGAAATACACATCCCGATCCGACAGGCGATTTTGCCTGTAATCACGCGGGCTTGTCAGTTCCCGCACCGCGACGTTCCGCTTCAGGATATCTATGAACGGGACGAAAAGCTGCCGGTTCAACCCATCCTTGTAAAGATCATCGGGCGGCCGGTTCGATGTCGTCACAACCGTCACCCCGGCGGCGAAAAGTGCCTCGAACAACCGCCCCACGATCATCGCATCGGTGATGTCGGAAATGTGCATTTCGTCGAAGGCCAGAAGGCGCAGCTGCTCGGCCACCATCGTCGCCACCGGGGCGATCGCGTCCTCCACTCCGCTCTGCCGGGCGGCGTGCATCCCGGCGTGGATCTCCTGCATGAAGGCGTGAAAATGCACCCTGCGTTTGGGCACCTCGACCGCCTCGGCAAACAGGTCCATGAGCATCGACTTGCCGCGCCCGACCCCGCCCCAGAGATATAGACCCTTCACCGGCTCCGGCGTCGCCCGCCTGAACCAGCCCT
Organism: Salinihabitans flavidus; assembly: GCF_900110425.1. Classification (GTDB taxonomy): domain Bacteria; phylum Pseudomonadota; class Alphaproteobacteria; order Rhodobacterales; family Rhodobacteraceae; genus Salinihabitans; species Salinihabitans flavidus. The sequence continues at coordinate 45,340 of NZ_FODS01000022.1, forward strand.
TCTTCACCGGCACCGCCAGTGCCGCGCGAATGCGCTCGAACTCGGGCAGGATCGCCTCCTGCGCCGGGTCCGGGTGGATCTCACCGGCTTCGACGGCCCGGGCGTAAAGCTCTGGTATCGTTGTCATATGGCCTTCCTACCCCGCGCGTGACCGCGTGAAAAGACAGCCGGCCATAACGTTCCGTCACGTCCCACCACACAATTGCTGAATTGACGATCCCGCCCGCTCTGGCAATAGTTCGGCCACCACGAAGGAGCCCCCATGCAAGCGCGTGCCCCCCTGTTCACCCCGGTCCTTGTGGTCGGTTGCGTTATCATCCTGATTTCCTTCGCCATCCGGGCGAGCTTTGGCGTGTTCCAGATCCCCATCGCCGAGGAATTCGGCTGGCTGCGCGCAGAGTTCTCCCTCGCCATCGCAATCCAGAATCTGGCATGGGGCATCGGTCAGCCGATCTTTGCAGCAATTGCCGAGAGGGTGGGCGACCGCAAGGCCATCATCCTTGGCGCGTTCACCTATGCCGCCGGGCTGGTGTTGTCATCCTTCGCCGTATCGCCACAGGCGCATCAACTCTATGAAATCCTTGTGGGGTTCGGCGTCGCGGGCACGGGATTCGGAGTCATCCTCGCCGTGGTCGGGCGGGCAAGTTCCGATGAAAACCGCTCCATGTCGCTGGCCATCGCCACCGCCGCCGGCTCTGCCGGGCAGGTCTTCGGCGCGCCGGTGGCCGAGTATCTTCTCACCTTCCTGACATGGCAGGCGACGTTCCTTGTCTTTGCCACCGCGATCCTTGCGACACTGCTGACGCTGCCGCTGATGCGTGCGCCCGTCGCCAGCAAGGCCGAGCTGGAAGAGAGTATGGGCACGATCCTCATGCGTGCCTTCCGCGATCCGTCCTACACGCTGATTTTCCTGGGGTTCTTTTCCTGCGGGTATCAGCTTGCCTTTGTCACCGCGCATTTCCCCGCCTTCGTGACAGAGATGTGCGGCGCCATAGACCCATCCGGCACGCTCGCCTCTGTCGGGGTGACGACAACCTCGCGGCTGGGCGCCGTGGCCATCGCGATCATCGGCCTGGCCAATATCGCCGGTACGCTCTTCGCTGGCTGGCTGGGCAAACGATATTCCAAGAAATACCTTCTGGCGGCGATCTATACCGGGCGCACCATTATCGCGGCAGGGTTCATCCTGCTGCCGATCACGCCAACCTCGGTGATCGTGTTTTCCGTGGCGATGGGGGCGCTGTGGCTGGCCACCGTGCCGCTCACCTCCGGGCTTGTGGCGCATATTTATGGGCTACGATACATGGGCACACTTTATGGCATCGTGTTCTTCAGCCACCAGTTGGGCAGCTTTCTCGGCGTCTGGCTGGGCGGGCGGATGTATGACATCTACGGCGATTACACGATGGTCTGGTGGATCGGCGTGGGCGTCGGCGCCTTCAGCGCCATCGTGCATCTGCCCGTGCGCGAACGCCCCGCCGCCATGCCCGCGCCCGCTTAACCCTTTTTCAACACCGGGGTGATACGCTCCACGAGATCCTGTGTATGGGTGTAAACCAATCCATGCCCCGCATCGTCGATCACGACCTGTTCGGCATCGGGGTTCGCGCTCTCCAGCCGCCCCTTGCAGGTGATCGGGATCACGCTGTCCCGCGCGCCCCAGACGGCGATGACAGGCACGCCCGCCGCGTGCACGGCGCGATGCTCCGCGTCCTGCGTGGGGCTCAACATCCCGCGCAATGATGCGGTCACGGATCGCAGCAGCCCGCGATAGCGCAACTCGGCAACCTGCCGGTCCGCGATGCCGGGCACGGTGCCTGGGGTGTCCCGCTCTGCCGCGCTCCCCTTGCGAAGCGTGCGGGGATATAGCGCTTGAATGAGCCAGTCCCCGATCCCCGGCACCCTCTGCGCGATCTTCGCGACCATGCCAAGCTCATGGCCCATGCCGGCCGGCACCAGCAGTACCACCTGTCGCACCCGATCCGGATGCCGCGCGGCAAAGGCGGTGGAAATGGCAGACCCCATGGAATTGCCGATAAGCGTCACCGACCCGTCAATCTCTTGATCGCGCAAGAGCTCCTCAGGCTGCCGGCAAAAGAAATCCGCATCCTGACGGCCAAACGGTCGATCCGAGAAGCCGCGTCCGTATAGGTCATAGCTCAGCACGCGAAAGCCCATATCGGCTAGGTGCGGTATGAGCCCGTCATAGGTATAGCGTGGCGTCGTCAGCCCGTGAATGCAAACCGCGACCGGCCCATTCTCCGGCCCGTCCCAGCGGTAATGCGTCACCCCCTGCCGCAGATGCGCGAGCGACCCATCGGCCCCCTTGCGCGCCGTCGCGTCCATCGGCCTGCGCAGCGCCTCAATGCCGTAGGGCGCGGCCAGCGCAGCCACCGCCAAGGCCAGTGCCCAGTTCACGACGCCTGCCAGCGATCGAGAATATAGCGGCTCGTCATCAGGTCGAGATGCGCGCCCCCGCCATTCTTGAACAGCGTGATCTCGTCATCCGATTGCCGCGCGAAAGCCGCGAGATCATAGTAGTCAGCCACCACGTCGGAACGCGCGATCGCCCCGGCCTCAAGTGGAATCTTCAACTCCCCGATATGGCCCAGCGTGGTGTCGAAACTGTCCACGAAGAGTCGTGCTCGCTGCAATGCGGTATCGTCCGCCTCGCGCATGTCGGGACGATAAGCGCCAATCAGGTCGACATGTTGACCGGGCCGAAGCCATTCTCCGCGCAGCACTGGATCGGTGGACATGGTGGCGCAGGTCACGATATCGGCGGCCTTAACGGCCTCCTCCAGATCCTCCACTACCGCCATGCCGTCAAACCGCGACGCCATCTCCTCGGCCCTCGCGCGCGTCCGGTTCCAGACGGTGAACCGCGCCCGCGGAAAGGCCGCGCCATAGGCCGCGCGCAGATTATGCCCGACGGTTCCCGCCCCCACGATCAGGATCTCGCGCGCATCCGACCGTGCCAATCGCCGCGCCGCCAGAAGGCTGTCGCCAGCGGTTTTCCACTTCGTCACAAGATGAAAGTCGACAACCGCCGCCAATGTCCCCTGGGTATCGTCAAACAGCGTCATCGCGCCGTTGACCATCGGCACGCCCCGCCCCGGATTGCCGGGAAAGATCGTGGCCGACTTCACCCCGATGCCGAGTCCGTCAATCCACGCCTGCCGCTGCAAGAGCGTATCTTCGCCCCGATAAAGTAGCCCGTCGGATATCTCCGCCTTCGGCAGCCCGTGCCCCGCGGCCAGCGCATCGGTCAGCCCGATCCAGTCAAGATTCGCCTCGCCCTCGTCAAAGGGGATGATGGTGGTCATTGCGCCTCCTCCCTGCTCAACAATCCTTCGGACACCAGCCGCCCGGCCCAGCCCTGCGGTTCGGTGAAATGATGCACCTGCCAGCCGCGCGCGGCGGCCGCAGTGATGTTGTCCTTCCTGTCATCGGCAAACAGAAGCCGATCCGGCGCGATCCCGCAATCCTCTTCGACCATCTCATAAATCCTCGGGTCAGGCTTGATCACCTTCATGTGGCCCGAGATATAGTGCCGGTCGAATTCCTCCAGGAATGGATAATGACCGGCGGCATAGGGGTAATTCTGCACGCCGAAATTCGTCAGTGTGAACACGGGCACCCCCCGCCGCCGCAGCGCCCGGAGCAGGCGGACAGAGTGATCAATCGCGGGGCTGGCGAGCTCGATCCAGTTGTCGTGCCACATCATGATCTCGTCATGCCAGCCCGGATTGGCCGCTGCAAAGGCATGGATCGTCTCGGAGAAATGACCGCCGCGATCCACAACGTTGTTCATTTCATGCAGATCCAGCGCCGCAAACATCTCGCGCCGCCGCGCCTCTCCTATCACGCGGTCGTAAAAGCGTTCCGGTCGCCATTCGATCAGCACATTGCCGATGTCGAACACCACTGCCTCGATCCTGGTCATAGCTCTTCCCGTCCGGTCATATCCGAAGCCTAAAGCGCATCCCGATAACTGAAAACCGATTTCAGGTCACGTGGTGCGACCACATCAAGTCGAGCGAGCCCCGCTCGGCCGCGGTGGAATCGATGCCAGGCGCAACGCCTGGACGCAGTCGGGCCCGAACCTGTCGCGCTTCCATTCCGCCCCATGCGGGAACGTCGTAGTTCAACATTGGCCCTTGGTGCCGCCCGCGCATTGTCACGTCATTGATACCGTGTCAGATATAGATGGGGCCGGCCCATTTACGGCCTGCCAACCTCATGCGGACAAGTGTGCCTTTCATCAAGGCGAGCCGGTCGTTTTCCTTCGGAGGGCTTCGGATATGCGGGCGATTCTCATGGAAATTTTAGCGCCACTCGCCTAATGGGTGAGTCATTCAAGATTTTAAAGCATTTAAAATCATATATTTAAACGAAAAACAGGGCAAATTTTTCAGCGATGCAAAAAGGAGCCATTCGTGCCTAAATCATGCCCCAATCCCCGGGCTATATATGCTCATACCAAGTCGGGAACGGGCGATTGAGAGAGGCAGCCCACAACCTTCCCGGTAAGGTGAACTTAAAACGCAACTGATCCTTTGGAGGGACAAAACCATGATCAAGTTCATCAAAAACTTCCGCAAAGACGAAGACGGTGCCGTGACGGTTGACTGGGTCGTTCTGACCGCAGCCGTGGTTGGCCTGGCCGTGGCGGCCTACACCGCCATCGAGAGCAACACTCAAACACTTGCTGACGCGGCAGCCACTGAAATCGGTGGGCAAAACGACTTCTAATAGTCCGTCGATCCCTGATGAATATCAAGAAAGGGGCCCTACCCATAAGTGGTATGGCCCCTTTTTATCCTTCGACCCTAAGGCCGAGCCAGTGCTGAGGCGCGACCGCTTACAAACTCGGTAGTCTCTGGACAGAAGGCAACTCCCAAGAGTAGGTGATATGTTGAAACGTTTTCTTACCAGATTCCACCGCAATGAACGCGGCGCTGTCACTGTGGACTGGGTGGTGATCACTGCCGGTGTCGTGGCGCTTAGCCTTGCTGTTTTTGCACTGATCGGCACCGAGGCAACCGAATTGGCGACCACAACCGGCGATACGATCCGCGACCGCGCGAACTGACCCGTAGGTCTGAACCGATCTTGGGCGGCTTCAGTGCGGATAACCCCGGAATTGACCCGCCGTTTTCGTCTTTTGGCCACAATCGGGCAACACACTGTTTTGATAATCTGAATCTGCGGGCGTGCGGCGATCCTTTCGCGTCCGTCCAAAGGCGACACGAGGTGATTTCATGCGTATGATGTTTGCAGTGGTCCTGCTGATCGGCCTCGGTCTGGCCGGTTTCGCGGTCTACATGGCCCAGAACTATATCGAAGGGTATCAGGCTGCCCTGGCGAAGGAGCGGGCGGAGCGCAAGCCGGCAATCGAAACGGTCGAGGTGTTCGTGGCCGATCGCCCGCTGAACTACGGTGAGGAGATCAAACAGGCGGATGTACGCAAGGTCAAATGGCCAAAGTCCTCTGTGCCGGAGGGGGTGTTCGGAACGATGGACGACCTCTTTCCCGAAGGCGAAGCGCGCCTGCGCTCTGTGATGCGCTCTATGGAGAAGAACGAGGCGATCCTGAGCAAGAAAGTGACACGACCGGGTGAAGATGCCGGTATCACAGCGCGGCTCGAACGCGGAATGCGCGCCTTTGCGATTCGCGTCGATGTGGCCAGCGGCGTTTCGGGATTCTTGCGTCCCGGCGACCGGGTGGATGTGTACTGGACCGGCCGCGTACCGGGTGATGGCGGCGCGAATACCGACAGTGAGGTGACCAAGCTGATCTTTCCGGGGCTACGGCTTATCGCCGTTGATCAGAGTGCCAACCAGGATCTCGACGCCGGAACAATCGCGCGCACTGTCACCGTCTCCGCCACGCCGCAGGATGTGGCCGGGCTTGCGCAGGCCCAAAGCAGCGGGCGGCTGTCGCTGTCGCTTGTCGGGGCGCAGGATGACACAATCTCAAGCGCCATCGAAATAAATCAACGCAGTCTGCTCGGGATTGCAGAGCGCGCCGAGGCGCCAGCCCCGGTGGAAAAGGAAAAGGTCTGCACGATCCGAACCCGCCGAGGCTCCGAAGTGGTGGAGATCCCGATCCCCTGTACCAACTGATCCCCATGGTTTTTCAACGTGGACGATCGGTTGATGCGAGACTCCAGCCTGTTTCACCCGGCAATCCGACCCAATGGTCGGCGCCGGGTGAAATCGTGAATAGCCCCCGGTTTCAAGAGCTTAACGCCAATATCAGATCATGGGCGGTATGGCGCTGTTGCGGCTTATCCACATAAAGCCAGTGCCGGAAGTCATTGATTCTTGCAAAAAAACGCCGGATAGCGCAGATTGGCCCAATAGACGGACAAAAGATCCGTATTGCAAACGTGATCGGAGAGGCAGGTCACATGACATTTCGTTTTTTCTTATCGGGCGCCCTGTTGGGTCTGTCCGTGGCGCTTTGCCCGTTGGGCGATGGGGCGGCGCATGCCCAATCGCTCAATATCCTGCGTAGCGGTACAGAGGCAACTCTCAACGTTCCGGTGAATCGCGCTGTGGTCGTCGAAAGCGAGACACCCTTTGCCGAGCTCAGTATTGCCAACCCGTCGATTGCCGATATTTCATCGCTCTCGGACCGCACCATATATGTGCTTGGGAAATCCCCGGGCCTGACCACTTTAACTCTGCTTGATGGCAGCGGGCGCCTGATTACCAATGTGAACGTGCGCGTCGCGGCCGATGTATCGGAATTCAAGGAGCGTCTGCGTCAAATCATGCCAGGCGAAAAAATCGAGGTGCGCACCGCCAATGACGGCATCGTGCTGTCCGGCACGGTGTCCTCGACGCAGCGGTTGCAGCGCGCGCTCGATCTTGCGGAACGCTACGCTCCGGAACGGGTATCCAACCTGATGAGTGTAAGCGGTGTGCAGCAGGTCATGCTCAAGGTCCGGTTTGCGGAGATGCAGCGGTCGGTGTCCAAATCGCTTTCCAGTTCGCTGTCACTTGACGGGTCCGTGCTGAGCAATAACCTCGGATTGACTGGTGGTACTGGTACGACAACAACCTCAGGGGCGATCTCCAATGCGCTCGGTGGCGCGGTTCCGGCCAGCAATTCCAATCTCGGCGCCATCCAGTTCGGGTTCAACGCCGGTGCGGTCGAAGTGGGCATCCTTCTTGAAGCCCTGGAAACAAAAGGGGTTGTGCGTACCCTTGCAGAGCCGAACCTGACCGCACTTTCCGGACAGGAGGCGTCGTTCCTTGCAGGCGGTGAGTATCCTGTTCCGGTCAGTCAGGATACAGGCACCGTTTCGGTGGAGTTCAAGCGCTTCGGCGTGGAACTCAACTTTGTGCCGCGTGTGATAGACGGTGATCTGATAAATCTTGAAATGGGCGCTGCGGTATCCGGCATCGACACCAGCAACAGCTTTTCGGATGGCTCTTTCACGATCAACGCCTTCAAGCGACGCGAGGCCTCCACCACGGTGGAACTGCGCGACGGCGAGAGCTTTGCCATTGCCGGTCTGTTGCAAGACGACTTTCAGGATAGCGCCGGTCAGATCCCCTGGCTTGGCGACATCCCGATTTTGGGCGCTCTCTTCCGAAGCGCCGATTACCAGCGCGCGCAATCGGAACTGGTGATTATCGTCACAGCCCACCTTGTTACCCCGACACGGGGGGAGGCATTGGCGCTACCGACTGACAGAGTGAAGCCTCCAAGCGAGAAGGATCTCTTTATGTTTGGCCGAACAGCCAACGATACCCGTCCCAAACTGGGCGCCGCAGGCGAAGTCGCGCGGCAGGATTTCAATGGCTCCTACGGCTATGTGATGGAATAGGGGGCATGCGGGTGCAGACAAAACTTTCCCTTTCCCTGACGATCCTGGGAACCTTGGTTGTGAGTGGCTGCGTAAAGAGCGCAGATCCTGTGATGACCTCATTCTTCCGCGAATCTGGTGCCGTACTCGACACCGAGGGGCACTTCGGCGCGGCAACGGCGAACAACGCCGCGATCATGTCCGGTGAGAAGCAGTATACCGTCGCTCTGGCGCGTCGTTTTGCCGAAGAGGTGCCAAGCAAGATCACCTTCGCCTTCGATAGCGCTGTTCTCGACCAGAATGCTCGGGCCATCCTGCGCCAGCAGGCGGACTGGATCAGACAGTTCCCCGAAGCGCGCTTTCGCGTTTATGGCCATACCGATCTGGTCGGCTCCGAAGCCTATAACAAGCGGCTCGGGCTGCGTCGCGCCAATGCGGTGGTCAGCTATCTCGGCACACAGGGTATAAGTCGCTCACGGCTTGAGGCGGTGGCTTCATTCGGGGAAACGAAACCCCTGATCGTCACCGAGGGACGCGAACGGCGCAACCGGCGCACGGTAACCGAGGTGTCAGGTTTCGTCGAACGCCATCCCACGATAATGGATGGCAAATACGCTCAGGTTATCTACCGTGAATATGTCCAGAGCGCTCAGCCTGCATCGACGCTCTCCCAGATCAGCATTGCAAGCTCGACCGATGGTGGGGGCCCCTAGGTGTTTGATCCCATGGTTTGATGGTGCGATCCTTTCTCGGGAATGGAAGGAAGCATTATGGGACAAGTTCGTCACGGGAGCGCCAC
>NZ_FODS01000049.1 GCF_900110425.1 Salinihabitans flavidus
CTCTTGCGCAAGGAAACCGCCACAGCCTCCTGCGTCGGCGTCAGCGTCGTCTGCAACCGGCGCGCCGTGTGGCTGCGATCCTGCACGCTGTCGCGCTTGCGCCACTTCCAAACGGTCTGCTCGGAGATGCCGTAGCGCTCCGCCACGACCCACGCCGGCTCAGTGCTCGCCTGGATCGCCGCCCGCACCTTCGGCGTCGTGGTGGCCTGCTTGTGAAGAGAGATCAGCATGTCATTTCCCCGTCCCGAACCTCGCGCAGGATCGATCTTGCCATGAACAATGCAGTTCGGCGAGGGTCTATATGATCATCCGGGATGGGACAGATAGCTCAGCCCGGCGACCTGCCGGTACCAGTCGGGCGGGTCCGGGTCGAGACGCAAGGCGCTCTCGATGGTCTCGACCGCCTTGTCCGCGCGACCGGTCAGCGCCAGAACATGGGCCAGCACGGCAAGGTTGCCGGGCGCGTCCGGTCCAAGGGCGACCGCCGCGCGCGCATTCGCCAGCGCGTCGACCGGCAGCCGCATTTCCGGGAACGGCGCGAGCAGCCGCATCTCGGCAAGCAACCTGTGCGCCCGCGCGCTGCCGCCAAGTGCGACGGCACGCTCCACCATCCCGAGCGCCCGCGTCATCTCGCGCCGACCGCCACCCCAGGCGAGATGCTGGACCTCCAGCCAGTAGGTCAACCCGAGTTGCGCCCAGGCGTCGGCATTGCCCGGTTGATCGGCGACCACCGTCTCGAGCAGCGCCCTCGCCCGCTCATTATCCCCGCGCTGCCGCCAGTCGCGCGACGCCAACAGCGCGTTCGCCTGCACCAACGCGGTGTTTGCCGGCTTGGGGACAGGGGCCGTATTGTTCCCGGGCAGACTCCACCAGACGCCGATCAGCGCCACCACCATCACGACCACCGCGGCACGCGTGCCGACCCGTGCAAATGGCTTTCGGGTCGGCGCATCGCGATGCGTCGCCTCAACGTCGATATCCTCGGACGACAGCAGATAACCCCGTCGCGGCACGGTGCGCAGAAGGCTCGAGCCTTCCGGGCCGAGCGCGCGCCGTATCTCGCTCACGCATTGCGCGAGGGAATCGTCTGAGGCGATCACATCGGGCCAGACCTGCTGAATGAGCTCGTCCTTGCTCACCAAGCGGCCACGCCGCTCGCAGAGAACCTCGAGCACCCGGTACGATTTCGGGCGCAAGATCCGCTCCGCACCCGACGCGTCTTCGAGGCATCCGCGCTCGCGGTTGAGGACGAAACTGCCGAAGCGAAGGGCATCCGAAGCGGTCATGGCATTGTCCCGATGGCGTGTTAGCGAAATTATAGCACAATTTCAGCCTTCTTTCAGGACAGTTTCATGACCTGCGGCGAAGCTTGTCCGACCCTCCTGCGTGACCCGTCCCAGGAGGCCACCCATGCACTTCCCCATCGTGTCATCCGCGATCGTCGCGCTCTGCCTCGCCGCCGCCAACCCGGTCGCTGCCACCACGCCGCGCGAGGCACCGCCCCTGCTCGACACGATCGTGCTTTGGCTCGCGGCGAACTTCGATCTGCCCGCGGAAGCGCAGGTACCGGCCCTCGTCAACGTCGCCGAGGCCGACCTTGTCGCGATGCGCTACGGGCCGGAGGCAACCGTGCCACCCGGCCTCGTGGTCGCGGTCTACGACGACACCGCGCGGACCATATACCTTTCGGACGGCTGGACCGGGCGCACGCCCGCCGAGCTTTCGGTACTGGTCCACGAGATGGTCCACCACCTCCAGGCGGTCGCCGGCATGCGCTTTGCCTGCCCCGCCGCGCGCGAGGTGCTTGCCTACGAGGCACAGGATGCGTGGCTCGGCTTGTTCGGCCAAAGCCTCGAGGGTGCCTTCGGAATAGATGCAGCATCGCGGCTTGTCGGAACCGTCTGTACCCATTAGGGCCGCGTCGAACGGTGTGCCAGACGATGGCCGGATCAAGTGGCTATCCCAATCTGGAAAAGCGTGGCAAACCGAAATCTGTAATCGGCGTTACTGCCGCGACAGGGATCACATGCATGAGCTATCGTAATTTCGGCAGACTGGAATCGGAAGGTTGGGCGGATCCGTCGACCGTCGAAAACTATGCCGCATCGTTCGCACGCGCCACGGACATCGGGATCGGCCCGATTGTCAATGCATCGGGCGCAGGGCCCGGCACGCGCGTTCTCGATCTTTGCTGTGGTCATTGTGCCGGCACCGAGGCGCTTCTTGCCGCCGGGGCCGAGGTCACCGGGCTCGATTTTTCGCCTGCGATGTTGCGCCAGGCCCGCAGCCGCGCCAAAGCGGCCGACCTGCGCGAAGGAGATGCGCAGTCAATGCCGTTCCCCGACGCGACGTTCGATGCGGTCGTGTGTGGCTTCGGCATCATGCATATCCCCGACCAACCGAAGGTGCTTTCAGAGGTTCATCGCGTTCTCCGGCCGGGCGGCAATTTTGTCATGACGGCGTGGTGCGGCCCTGATCGCTCCCCTGCTTTCCGAATTGCTTTCAGCTCAATCCAGGCTCATGCAGATCCCGCAACTTCGCTACCGGACGCGCCAGACTTTCATCTTTTTGCCGACCCGTCCTCGGCACAAACCCTTCTCTCGGACGCCGGTCTCTCGAATATCCACTCACGCACGATCGACTGCTTTTTCGAGATCGATGAGCCCGAAGGTTTGTGGAATATCTTCTCGCGCGGCACGGTGCGTGCGAAAATGCTGATCGACGCGCAGCCGCCACGCAATCGAGAGGCCATTCGCCGCGCGATGGCGCAGGCGGTCTCAGCCGAGTTCGGCGACGACCCAAGACTGCGCGTGCCCGCCCCAGCAAAACTCGTCACAGCGCAGACGTAGTTGGACGGCACGTCGTGGGGAGTCCATGTCATGGGCGGCGTTAATGAAGCTTTGGGATGATCGTTCACAACTGCCGGGACCTGAGAAATGGGCCGATGACAGACGGACGACTGCTTTGCGCCAAACGCTGTGGCGCGGCTTGAACCGATGACTCTTGAAAAGCGGTGTTCATCCGGGATCAGCCGGCCAACGAACCACATCACCTCGACGTTGCGCCCGGCCTCCTGCTCCAGCGCGTGGTTGAATGCCCCCGGTATTTGAGGAAGCAAACTACAGCTTGGAGTTTTCACACAGTCTCGGCCCAAATGTATGTGTCGGCTGCTGTTCGCAATCGAGAATTTGGCACGATTTCGGAAATCGCTCATATGTATCCGGCCTGTTGATCGGCTCGCGGGCCGTGGCCTCGATGGGGTTACGCACGCGCCGTGGTCTCATTACCGGCAAGGTCCATGATGACCATTTGGGCCGTCAGACTCTGGGGGCGTATTTTCTCCGTTCCATGCTGTTCTCTCTATCGCGAACTCCTTGGTGACCGTAGAAGGCGTCAGATCGCTTCCATGGCCGCGTCTTTTGGCGCGTCGAACCGGGTCCCATGCCGCAGAAGGCTTCAGGCGGTTCGAGCGAGTTTGTTGGCAAGCGCGATGGCCGCTTTGTTTCGTGGCATGCGTGCCACCGCCTCGGTCAGCCACGGGCCGAAACTGAAGTCGGACCATCGGTGTGGGCGCATCATGATCACTTTCGCCGCCTGCACGAACAACATCCTCAGATAGCGGCTGCCGCGTTTGGTGATCCTGCCGAGAATGGTGCGCCCGCCGGTGCTGAATTGTCGGGGCACCAGGCCGACCCAGGCTGCGAAATCGCGCCCTCGATCGAAGGCCTCGCCTTTGCCCACGGCCGCGACCATCGCGGTTGAGATCATCGGCCCGATCCCGGGTATCGTCATGATGTTGGCGCAGTTCTCCTCGGTGCGGCTGATCTCTTCGATCTCGCCCGAGATATCCTCGATCCGTTTGTCCAACCAGAGCCAGTCGCCATAGAGCCCGATCAGAATGCCGCGCATCCGGGGCGAGATCTCATCCCGTCGCTGTTCGAGGATCGTCTCGAAGGAATTCTTGAGCGCCCGCAGCCCCGACCTGACGGTGATGCCCTGCTCGATCAGGAAGGCTCGGATCTGGTTGATGGTCGCCGTGCGCCGCGAAACCAGCCGGGCCCGAACCCGGTGCAGGGCCTGAAGGTCGAGCTGATCCTGGTCCTTCTCCGAAACGGTCCGGAGGTTCGGCCGCAACGCCGCTTCCGCGATGGCCTCGGCGTCGTTGTAATCGTTCTTCTGGCCCTTGTTGAACGGCTTCACATAAATCGCCGGGATGATCCGCGGCTCGAAACCCATACCCCGCAGAGTTCGGCTGACAAAATGGGCGCTAAGGCAGGCTTCCATCCCGACGATGCAGCGCGGGAGCTGCTCGAACGTAGCATTCAGCGCCAACCGCTTGATCTGCTTGCGCATGACCAGCTGGCCAGAGCGGTCGAACCCGACCAGGTGAAACGTATCCTTCCCAATGTCGACGCCGACTACGGCAAGGTTTTCAAAGCTTCCTGTCTTCTTTGCACACATGGCTACTTCTCCTTGTTGCACGGTTGATCCCTCTTCAGGATAACCCGACGGTGGGGAAGCAGCCGACACATCCCATTACCGGTCACTCATCGGGGGCCAACATTCTGCGATGGAGCTTTCGCTCTGCGGCCATTCGTGCAGCGCACAGCATTTGAAACGGTTGAGGGTCCGTTCAGCGAGTGTGGTTTCAACGGGTCATCGCAACACCTGTCACCACCGGTGACTTTATCAAGTCAGTGTTGGCGTGTAGAATCCCATCATGAAACAGCACGTGGGGTTTTGCACGTCAGCGGAGGGTGTTCGGATCGCCTTTGCCGAGTCTGGAGAAGGACCGCCTTTGGTCCGGGTGGCGAACTGGTTCACGCATCTCGATCTCGACCGGCAGAGTGCCGTGTGGCGGCACTGGTTCGACTTTCTGTCCGACGGTCGCACCCTCATTCGCTATGATCCGCGCGGCTCGGGGCTGTCCGACCGCAATGTGGACGATTTTTCGATGGACCGCTGGATCGAGGACCTCGACGCGGTGGTCAAGTGCGCCGGTCTAACGCGCTTTCCACTAATTGGCTTGTGCCAGGGCGGTGCCGTCGCGGCCGCCTACGCCGCGCGGCATCCCAATAGGATCAGCCGCCTCGTTCTCTACGACAGCTACCCATTCGGCGCCTATGCCGAGGGCGTGCCGGACCGGTTGGTTCAAGAAGCGCGCGCTCTGGCCGAGATGATCGAGGTGGGCTGGGGCAAGAAGACCGGCGCCTTCCGGGAGATCTTCGCCAACCTTCTGATGCCCGAGGCCGACAAGGACGCCCTGCGATGGATCAGCGAGATGCAGCGGCGCAGCGCCTCGGCGCGCAATGCGCGGCTGATGTGGGACGCCTTCAACGACTTCGATATTCGCGACGTTGCGGGCGACATTGCGGCGCCGACCTTAGTATTCCACGGTCGCCGCGACGCCATGGTGCCCTTCGAGGCCGGCCGCCAGCTCGCCTCGTTGATACCGAATGCGCGGTTCGTGCCGCTGGAGACCAGCAACCACATTCTTCTTCCGAACGAAAATGCGTGGGCGCAGTTCTGCCGTGAGTTCAACGATTTTCTCGAACCCGAGGCCGCCGCCGAGCGGGCTTGCGGGCTCGCGCTCGACACGCTGACCGCGCGCGAGGCGGAGGTGCTCGACGGCGTCGCCCGCGGCCTCGGCAATCGGGACCTGGCGGATCTGCTGCGGATCTCCGAGAAGACGGTGCGCAATTACGTCAGCACCGTTTTCTCCAAGCTCGGAGTCGAAAGCCGGGCACAGGCGATCGTGTCGGCCCGCGACGCAGGTCTTGGCCGCGACTGATGCCCGGCGAGGCCGGGACAACGGTCCCGAAGCCGACGCCTGAGCCCCGAAATTTCCAGGTCGGCGTAGGACCAGCGCCTCATGCGCGCTGGCGTTTGTTGCCTCATGATTACTCAACGACATCTCAGAAGGGAGCAGAGCGATGAGCAAGACCATGACCGCCCTGGTGAAGGAGCGCCAGGAACCACTGCAAGACCGTTACAAAACTGCGCCCGACGAGGCACGGATCACGGACCATGCGATCGCGGAAAGCGGCGCCGCCGACCCGTTCCACGGCACCGTCAAGGTCGGCGACGGCCAGAGCGCGCCGTGGGACTTCGGTATCCATCGCGCGATCGGCGGCGATCACGACCTGCCGAACCCGGGCGACATCCTGTGCGCGGCGCTGGCCGCCTGCCTCGACTCGACGCTGTGCATGATTGCGGCGCGCATGGGCGTGCCGCTCGAGTCCCTCGAAGTCTCTGTGAACGCCCGTGTCGATGTGCGCGGTTGCCTGATGGTCGATCGTACCGTCCCCACCGGCTTTCAGCGCATCGAGGTCGATGTGCTCCTCGAAGTCACGGAAGGCGTCGAACCGGCGCAGATCAAGATGCTGACGTCGACTGCGGAACAATGCTGCGTCGTTCTCCAGACGCTCCGCGAAGGGGTCCCCGTCACCACGACATTCCGCGAGCCGACGGAGAAGACCGCCGCTGAATAGCGCGCCGGAAATTCGCGCCCGAAAACTCTCGCCTGTCTCAGATCCCTGCGACCAACACTTTCAACGGAGAAAACCATGACAGATTCAACCGACACTCTCGACACTCCCATTCGCAGTCACAACGCGACACCATCCGCCACCTGGTCCAGCCCGGGTGGCGCCTATGACGAGGTCAGCCGCGGCATTCTCGATGCCATCGAACACTGCACAAACCGGCTGATGCCGCCCAGGGACGGGCGCGTACTCGACGTGGCGACCGGCACCGGCTGGGCCGCGCGGCGGCTCGCCGAGCGCGGGTTCCGGGTAACCGGCGTGGATTTCGCGCCCGACCTTCTGGCCGCGGCCAGCGAACTGGCCGGCGCGCGCCATATGGACCTCAAGTTCGATCTGGGCGACGCGGAAGCGCTACCCTACCCGGACGCGTCCTTCGACGCGGTCATGTCGAGCTTCGGGATCATGTTCGTCCAACGCCCCGAGGATGCCGCCGCCGAGATCGCGCGCGTCTGCAAACCCGGCGGGCGCATTTCACTGGCCACCTGGATGCCCGACGGCAACGTCTTCGAGATGTTCAAGATCATGAAGAGCTACATGCCCAAGCCCGATGGCACACCGCCTCCGTCGCCCTTCGAGTGGGGCAGACCGGAGCGGGTGACGACGCTGCTCGGCGATCATTTCGATCTCGCCTTCGAACAGGGCACGTCGTTCTACCGGGAACCCGACGGGGAAGCCGCCTGGCGGACCTTCGTCGAGGGCTACGGCCCCCTGCGCACGCTCGTCGGCAAGCTGGACGAGGCGGACGCGCGCGCGCTTGAACGCGACTTCGTCGCCTTTCACGCCGGCTTCGCCACCGATCTCGGTGTCTGCGTGCCGCGCGACTACCTCGTCGCCGCCGGAACCCGGCGCTGAACAATTCGGCATTGTCGAAAGCCCAACCCCAAAAGGAGATGGCCATGACACGCACAACCAAACTCGCTCTGAACACCGCAATCCTGGCTGGCGCCACGCTGGCAATCACCGCGACGGCGTCCGCTGAGGAACCGGAACCGATCGCCGCCAATCCACTGACCGAGCGGCACGCTTTCCCCAACGAGACGTCCATGCAGATCACGCAGAACCTGGAGGGGCTACCGCCACAGAGTGTCGAGATCGAGGACACATCGCACATGGTGATGGTCGAGTTCACCATTCAGCCCGGTGTCGTGTTTCCTTGGCACACGCATCCAGGGACGGTGCTGATCAAGATTGCGGAAGGCGATTTCACGTTCGTATTCGCCGAGGATTGCGTCGAACGCGACTTCGCACCCGGCTCGGCTCTGGTCGATCCCGGCGACACTGTCCACACCGCCTTCAATCCGAGCGCGGATCAGGAGACAGTGGTCGTCGCAACGCTGTTCGGCGTACCCGCCGAGGGCCCGCTCACGATTCCGGTCGAAGCCGCTGAAGGTGCGGCTCTGGATGAGGAATGCGGCATCGAGCGCCTGAGCGGGTAAGGTCACGAGGGTGTGCCGCGTTGCAGCGGCCCCAGAGGGCGATCCTGCTCCGAGATTCCCTGAATGTCGGCTTCCAGAGTCGCAGCAAGAATGGTTCGCGCTTGCAGAGAATGTCCGGAATCCGCCCTATCTGCATGTTGCCGCGATACTGTGCCGGGAGAAGACGAACGACAAGAATAGGCTGCCTGCTGACTCTCTCTTTGCATTCGGGTTCTGAAGATGCGGCAACCTCGTAATTGGATGTCGAAACAACCAGCCCAGGATGGTCGAGACGCTGTTCATTGAAAACTGCGCGGTGCTTTCGCACATGCCTTGCGTGGGCTCCTACCACGATGGCCTGCGCTCTTCTCCTAGTGGGACGGCCACCTATATTGCAGTCATCTTCAAGCGAGAGAACGACGATGAACTGCGTGAAAACCGCGCTCTTGATGGCTGCGATGACGGCCCTGTTCCTTGCGATCGGCTATCTGCTCGCCGGGACGGCTGGTATCGTGATCGCGTTCGCAGTGGCGCTCACGATGAACGCCGTCAGCTGGTGGAACTCGGATCGCTTGGTGCTGAGGATGCACAACGCCCGTCCGGTCGCCGAGGGCGATCGCGGAGGGTTGTCGGAGATGGTGCGCGATCTCGCGCAGGGCGCCGGCATGCCGATGCCGGCCGTCTACATCATCGATACGCCCCAGCCCAATGCCTTCGCGATAGGCCGTAATCCGCAGAACGCGGCAGTCGCGGTGACCACGGGATTGATGCGCAGCCTCTCTCGCGAGGAATTGGCCGGGGTCGTTGCCCACGAGCTCGCCCATATCCGTAACCACGACACCGCGATCATGACTGTGACGGCGACCGTCGCCGGCGCAATCTCCATGCTGGCGAACTTCGCGCTCTTCTTCGGGGGACGCCGGGAAGGCGGTCTCGGCATTGTGGGCATGATCGCGATGATGATCCTTGCCCCGCTCGCCGCCGCACTGGTGCAGATGGCTATCAGCCGCACCCGGGAATACGCTGCGGACAGGGCCGGAGCGGAAATCTGCGGCAACCCCCTTTGGCTTGCCTCGGCTCTGGAGAAGATTCAGCGCGGCGCAGCCCGGATCGACAATCACGCGGCCGAGCGCAATCCCGCGACCGCCCACATGTTCATCATCAATCCACTGCACGCTCACAAGCACGACAGTCTTTTCGCGACCCATCCGGCGACGGAAAACCGGGTAGCGGCCCTGAAAGCCTTGGTTGGGCAGTCCGCAGGCGACGCCGCATCGCAGAGTCCAAGGGTTGGCCGGGCTGGCCCGTGGTTTTGAACCGACCGGGTGGTTGCCGTCACGTGAGATTTCGCCCGGGGCTTTGACTGACCCCGGCCTCATGCGCCACTGCCGCTTCTGCTTATCCGCAAACAGACCTGGACATCTCTCCGCCAAGGAATGGCTCGACATTCGGGTAAGTATACCAGCCGAACTGCATGGGGGCGGTCGAGAAGTCCTAGATTCTCAACCAGAACCTCATGGGGATGGGTTCTGGCGCCGGCACTGCCCCAGGGCGAAAGCTCCCATTGTCTTGCAGACCTGTGTCGCAGGCTTGTCTGTCGCGGTTGCGCAAACACGACACTCCGATCATTCCGACCCACTTTTCGGTCCGACGGTGTCAGCATCATGATGGCGCTCCACAGCGGCCACAAGGTCCTGCATGCTGATGCGCAGCCCCATGCTCAAGGCATACAATGTTGAGAGCGACGGTTGCCTTCGTCCGGTTTCGAGAAACGAAATGAAGCGCGCCGAAACATCTGCACGTTCGGCAAGTTCTTCTTGTGTCAGATGTGCTTGTTCACGCTGTTCAGACAGCGCCGCCGCGAAAGCGGCCACGAGAGATTCATTCTGCCGATCCATGCGGTTAGCCATTCCGCATGGGTTGACATGTCGCCACGAACAGTTGTTCTAGTTACGGCATAAGAGCGTAATCGCCACCCGGAAAGTCGAGAACAGAGGACCATCGCAGGACAGTTTATCGTGCCGGAGCAAGCCACCGCGTGACGGTCTTTTTGCCCTTCCAATACTCAAATTCAACTGCCGCCGGGGATCAGATGTGACTCGCCTCGTCACACCTATCCCCTCGGCCACAGACTCAGGTGCCCAATGAGCTACGCGACCATCACGATCGGAGACCTTCTTGCGGATGTGAACAGCCGGTATTTTCTGCCGGCCATCCAGCGCCCCTATGTGTGGAGCGCGGATCAGGTCATCACCCTGATCGACTCGCTCCTGAAGGGCTATCCGATCAGTTCGCTGATGTTCTGGGCTGTAGACGAGGACCTCAAGCGCGAGTTGAAGATCTATAACTTCATCGAGCACTGGAAGCCGGGCATGCAGAATCCCACCGCCTCAGCCAATGGCCGGGATGTGACCCTGGTGCTCGATGGCCAGCAGCGGATCACGTCGCTGTTGATCGCGCTGCGCGGCAGCTTCGCCGAGAAGGCCAAGCACAAGCGCCGCTCGAGCCCCGATGCCTGGTCGGAAAAGACGCTCTATATCGATCTGCTTAGGTGTTTAGTCCCGGCATCTGGTGGATCGGATTTAGGATGAAACGATCCGGCTCTGAGGTCCAGACCTTGCAGATGTATTCGTAGGGCGTGAGGCCGCCGAGAGTTTTGAGCCGCCGGGCGAAATTGTAGGCTGCCATGAAGTCTGTGAGGTGCGTGCGTAGCTGATTGTGGCTGTCGTAGTGGAAGCGCTTGACCGTCGCGTCCTTGATCGTGCGGTTCATCCTCTCGACCTGGCCGTTGGTCCATGGATGGTTGGGTTTGGTCAGCCGGTGCTCGATGCCGTTCGCCTCACAGATCATGTCGAAGCGCATCGGCCGGGAGATGATCGTGTTCCGGT
>NZ_FODS01000021.1 GCF_900110425.1 Salinihabitans flavidus
GTAGAGCGTAAAGACAGTCGTCCAGCGGCAGCAATGTGTGCCGCCGGAACGCGACGATCATTGCCTCCTCTTCCTCGCTGAGAACGGTTGAACGCGTGGCTCTCGGGCCGGTCTTCTGATCCTCCACCGTCGCACGCTTGCGCCACTTCGCAACGGTCTTGGGGTTGATGCCCAGCTCCTTGCTCAGCTGCGCGAGCGAAGCTTGCGATCGCTGTATTGCAGCTCTGACAGCGTGCGTGGTCGTGGCGCTCCCGTGACGAACTTGTCCCATAATGCTTCCTTCCATTCCCGAGAAAGGATCGCACCATCAAACCATGGGATCAAACACCTAGGGTCAGATCGGCCCCGCCTGAAAAAGACGCACCTTCAAACCGCCATGCGCAACCGGCGGTCCCGGCGGCCCGAATGGCAGGCCCGTTGCCCGCGCCAGCCCGGCCTCGCTTGTCACCATCGCAATGCGCCAGCCCCTGAATCGCTCCTTCATCACCTTTCCGAAACCGCCATGAAGCGCATAGAGCAGTTTCTTGTTCCCGATCCGCGCGCCGTAGGGCGGATTGACGATCACAAGCCCCGGTGTCCCATCGGGCGGCGTTGCATCGCCAATGGCGCAAGTTCGAAATACCGTGCTCGCCGCCACACCGGCCCGCCCCGCATTGGCCCGGGCCATCTCCACAGCACCGGCATCGCGGTCAGACCCATGAAACTGCGGACCGCCGGAGAACTCTCTCGCCTCGCCCGCTTGGGCGCGCATCGTCTGCCACGCCGCTGCGTCGAACCCCGCAAGATGCTCGAACGCGAACTCCCGAGATCGCCCCGGCATCAGCCCCGCCGCAATCTCCGCCGCCTCGATCACGAATGTGCCCGACCCGCACATCGGATCAATCACCGGCTCCGACCCGTCAAAGCCGCATTGCCGCAGGAACAGCGCCGCGAGCGTTTCGCGCATCGGTGCCTTGCCCGTGGCGAGCTTGTGCCCCCGCTTGTGCAGACCCTCGCCCGAGCTGTCCACGCTCAGCGTCACAAGATCGTCGTCGATCCGTACCTTGAGACAAACGACCGCCTGCGCGCTGATGATGGTCCCCAACTCTTCGCGGATCGCACGCTCGATCCGCTCTGCAGCCGCCCCCGCGTGATAGATCTTCGAGCGTCGGCACGTCACCTCGACACGTACCGGCACATCGCTGCGCAACACATCGCCCCATGGAAACTTCCGCGACCGCTTGTCAAGCTGCGCAAGGTGGAATGCCCTGAACGTTCCGATTCGCACCAGCACGCGCCCCGCACCGCGCAGTTCCAGATTGGCGCGCCAGACCTCGGGCCAGTCGCCGCGTGTCTCCACTCCGCCGGGAACGGCGCGTGGCGCCGCAAATCCCCTTTCGTGCGCTTCATCACAAAGCACAGATTCAAGCCCCGGCGAGGCTACAAGGAAGATGTCGAAGGTCTGGTCGCTGCTCATTTCGCTTGCATATATGCAATCCGCACAGGCCGCGAGTCCCCACCCAATCCCGGTATCGAAACAGGGTCGTGAGAGGACTCAGACCCCGCCGAGATAGCTTTCAAAAACACGCTCGTCTGACTTGAGGGCCTGCGAATCCCCGTGCAGCGCCACCTCGCCCGACTCCAGCACATACCCATAATCAGAGCTTTCCAGAGCGGCGAGCGCGTTCTGCTCGACAAGCAGGATCGACACGCCGTCGGCCCGCAGGCTCGTCACGATCGACAGGATTTCCTGCACGATCAGCGGCGCCAGCCCAAGGCTCGGCTCATCGAGCATGAGAAGACGCGGCTCCGACATCAGCGCGCGCCCCAGCGCCAGCATCTGCCGCTCACCGCCCGAAAGCGTGTCGGCATGCTGATGCCGCCGCTCCGCCAGCCGCGGAAACCGCTTATAAACGTGATCGAGAAGCGCCTGCCGTTTCGCCTTGTTGGGCCGCTTCGAGAACGCCCCCAGAAGCAAATTGTCCAGAACGCTCATTTCACCAAATAGCTCGCGGGTCTCCGGCACAAGGCAAAGACCCCGCTCCACCCGGTCCTCGACCCCCAGCCCGCTTATGTCCGACCCGTCGAACATGATCCGGCCGCGCGACGGCAAAAGCCCGATCGCCGCCGAAAGAAGCGTGGACTTGCCCGCGCCATTGGGACCGATGACCGAAACGATGCGTCCCGCGTCCAGTTCCAGAGAGATACCGTGAACGGCCTCCACCTTTCCATAGGAAACATGCAGATCATCTATCGTGAAAAGTGTCGTCATGCCGCGTGTCCCAGATAGGCTTCGCGCACCCCCAGGTCCGCCCGCGCCGCCTGCGGATCGCCCTCGAACAGCTTGGTTCCGAAATTCATCACAATCAGACGGTCCACCAGTTTCATTACGAAATCCATGTCATGTTCCACGATCATGATCGTTACACCCTCTTTCCGCAGCCGGGATAGCAGATCGGCCAGCGCCTGTTTTTCCGCCTTGCGCAGACCTGCCGCCGGCTCATCGAGAATCAAAAGGACAGGATCCGCCGCCAGCGCGCGCGCGATTTCGATCAGTCGCTGCGTGCCCAGCGGCATATTCCCCGCCGCCTCCATCTCCTGCCCTTCCAGTCCGATGCGCGCGATCTGCCTGCGCGCCTCGGCATGGATGCGGCGCTCCTCTTCCGTGTCGAGGTTGAAGCCCGCGCGCAGCATCCCGCATTGCCCGCGCGCATGTGCGCCCAGCGCCACGTTGTCCAGAACGCTCATCTGCGGACGCAGCTTCACATGCTGAAACGTGCGGGCCATTCCCATCAATGCGATATCGCGCTGCGAACGGCGGGTGATGTTCTCACCCATGAATTCCGTGCGCCCGGAGCTGAGTTGCAGTGTCCCGGTCATCAGGTTGAACATCGTGGACTTTCCGGCACCGTTGGGTCCGATCAGCCCGACCATCTCGCCCGATTTCACATGAAAGCTGACCTCGTTCACCGCGACAAGCCCCTTGAACCGCTTGGTGGCAGCCTCCACCGAAAGCAGCGGCTGGCCTTTGTCCGGCAGACTTCGCCGAGGCAGCGGCTCGACCGGCGGCTCCGCGTCGTGCATCTGCGTGGGTGCTGGCGTCTTTACGCGTGCCATCTTCGACGCCAGTGACAGGATACCGCCCCGCGCATGATGCAGAAGCAGGATGAACAAAGTCGAAAACGCCACGGCCTGAATTTGCGCGGCATGGCGGGACACAAGCGGCAGCAGATCTTGCAGAACATTCTTCACCGCAATCACGATCGTCGCCCCGGCAAGCGCGCCTGTAAGCTGCGTCATCCCGCCGACGACCATCATGAACATGTAGTCGATGCTGACATGCAGTGAGAATGGCGCCGGGCTCACGAAACGATTGGTATGCGCATAAAGCCAACCTGCAAGCGCGGCGAACACCGCGGACAACACAAACAGCATCAGGCGCACATGAAAGATATTCGCCCCGAAACTGGCCAGAAGCACATTCCCCCCGCGCACCGCGCGCACGGCGCGACCCATGCGGGAATTGAGAAGATGATAGCAGAAGGTCGCGACCAGCCCGACCAGTATCCAGATGATATAAAAGGCCGATTCCGCTGTCATCAGTTGCCAGTCGCCCAGGGAAAGCGGCGCAATATCCGAAATCCCCGAATGTCGCCCCAGCATCGCCATGTTCCCGAACAGGAGCGGCACGACAAGCCCCCATGCAATCGTGCTGAGCGGCAGATAGTGGCCGCCAAGGCGCAGGGTCAACGCTCCGATCACAAGCGCGCTGAGCGCCGTCACGCCAAGCGCGAACGGCAAGCCGAACCACGGCGAGATTGCATACTCGGTGCTAAGCCACGCCGACGCATAAGCGGCGATACCCACGAACGCCGCATGTCCGAAAGAAATGACGCCCGCCACACCTGACAGCAGCACCAGACCAAGCACGACAAGAGCCGCCATGCCGATATCGTTGAAAAGCGAAACGGTGAAACTGCCGAAGACCCAGGGCACGATCGCCAGCCCGGCCACGACAGCCAGAATCCCAAGACGCTGTGACGTTAGACTGCTCATGATCAGACTTCCTCCTCATCGGAGCCGTCATCCGAATGGTTCGAAAAGTGGGACCGGACCAGAAGGGCCGGAATAAGAAGGGAAAACACGATGACGTCCTTCATCGCCCCATTCCAGAACGACGCGAAACTTTCGAGCATCCCCACCGCAATGGCGCCAAGTGCCGTCAGGGGATAGCTGCTCAATCCCCCGATGATCGCGGCGACAAAGGCTTTCAACCCGATGATGAGACCGGAATCGTAATACATCGTCGTCGATGGCGCGATCAGGATCCCCACGAACCCGGCCAGCAGCGAAACGACCGTATAGGTCAGAGTCGCGGTCGTTGCAGGCCTGATCCCGACAAGCTGTGCACCCACCCGGTTAACGGCCGTGGCGCGCAGCGCCTTTCCCACAAGCGTCCGCTCGAAGGCCAGAAAGAACAGCGCGGCCAGCGCCAGCGAGGTGCCGACCATGAGCAGCACCTGAAGACTGACCCTGAAGCCGGGCAAAAGCTCGACCATACCGTTCAGGAAAGGTTGCGTGCGGAACCCTTCGGGCCCGAAAAACAGCAGGCCCAGACCCGACAGAAGGAAGTGCAGCACCAGCGCGGCGATCAGCAACACCAGCGTCGAGGCATGAGAGATCGGATGGAACACCAGCCGCGCCAGCAACGGCACGATCGGCACCACGAGAATGAGCGCCAGCCCGATCGCCACCAGCGCCGGAAGCTCCCGGCCCGCCAGAAGAAACGCCGGCAGGCAGGGCACCATTGGCAAGATGCCCCACCCCAGAACCGCGCGAGGAAGCTCTCGAAACTGCCCGCGCCGGATTAGCGTGACCACCTCCTTGGCCACGGTCAGGCCAGCGAGAACCGCCACAAGACCGATGGTCGGCGGGAAGCGTTGCGCTTCCAGATAGGCAAGGGTCAGGGCACTGAAGACCGCGATGTCCCCAAAAGGCACAAAGATGACCCGGGTGACGGAGAACACCAGCACAAGCCCAAGCCCGGCAAGCAGATAGATCGCCGCGCCCGCCAGCCCGTCAACCGATAGAATAAGTGCGATATCCCAAGTCAAAGCGGGAACTCCCTTGCGTCAGTGCCGGTTCGGATCAATACCCTGACCCGAACGGATCAGTCCTGAAGAACCCACTCGCCGTCTTCAAGCTTGACCATCACCGCCGAACGCTCATCCGCGCCGTAGGGGCTGCCGGGACGGTAGGTGAGCACACCGTGGGTGACCGCAAGCTCCGTGGTCTCGAAGATCGCATCGCGCAGCGCGGTGCGATATTCCGCTGTGCCCGGCTCGATGCTCGCGTCCACGCGCGACGCGGCATCCGCGATCACCATCCATGCATCGAAGGCATAGGCCGAAAACGCATCCCTGGGCGCTTCGTCATGAACTGCCACATGGGCCGCGCTGAACTCATCGGCAACGCTCTTGCTTGGATGACCGTCCGGCAACTGCGCCGCAACCACGGCAGGCCCGGTCGGCGCAAGAAGCCCCTCAGCGGAAGCACCCGCAACCCGGACGAAATCGGGGTTGATGATCCCGTGCGTGCCATAGATCCGGCCCTGATACCCGCGCTCGGCCAGCGCGAGATAGGGAAGCGCCCCGGGCGTACCCGCTGTGCCGCCGATCACCGCATCGGGATTGGCCGACACGATCTTGAGCGCCTGCCCCGTCACCGAGGTGTCCGACCGCGCGTAGCGTTCGTTCGTGATCACGTCGATCTCCGCTTCGTCCGCCGCCGCGTTCAGCGTGTCATAGGCCAGGTCGCCCCATGAATCCGAGAAACCGATGTAACCGACCGATGTAACCCCATCGGCGGACATGCTCGCCACGACCGTATCGAGCATGAGAGAGGCCGGCTGCGCCGTGGTCACCGCCCATGCGGCGTTCTCACCCGACAGGAAGAGCGGCGTGAACGACACCAGCGGCACCTGCGCCTCGCGCGAAATGGATGCCAGCGCCATGGAGCCAGGCACACCGCCCGTGCCGATCAGAACGTCAACATTGTCCTCGTCGATCAGCTTGCGCGCATTGCGGGCCGATTGGGACGGGTCCGACGCATCGTCAAGCTGAATGAAGGTAAGGGTATGCCCGTTCACCTCCGAGGTATGTTCCTCGCCCGCGGCGATCCCCTTCGCAAACGGAACCCCCTGCGATGCGATCGGTCCCGACAGCGGGCTGATCAACCCGACCTTGATCTCCCCAGCGACGGTCTGCGGCGCCATGAGCATAATGGCCCCGACAGAAAGGGCCGCGGTGGTCAGAACTTGTTTGATAGGATGTTGTGACATTGTTTGCGTTTCCTGTTGGTTTGAGTTTGCTTTTGGTCTTGGTCTTGGTCTTGGTCTTACGTCTCGTCGCGCGGGCCGAGCTGACGGTCGAGCCATGCAAGACATTGGTCCGCCTGTCCGGCAGGCCAATGCACGATGACCGTCGTTCCATTGCGCTGAATCTCGGCGCGAATGTGCTCGCCCCCGCCGATCCAACGGCGCAATCTGGTGAAGGCACCGTCTGGCTTTGCGGCCTCGGCGCCTGCGCTGCCGGTGTTCGCCGCCGGCTCCGCCGTCGCTCTCTGCTCCGGCGCGGCGTCCGGTTTTTCATGCGGTTCGCCGGCGTTCTCTTCGGTGTCCCCGCCTTCCGGCGCGGTAAGCCGTTTATCAAGGGCATCGCCAAACTGGTCCCACATGCGCGCCGCCTTCGTGCGCATCGGGTTCAGGCCCAGCGTCCCAAGCCGTCCCAGAACGGTTGCCCCGGCCTTCACGCGAAGCTCCGTTCCCTCCCCGTCCACCGGGGTCAGGAACATCTCGTTGACGCTTTTCACCGAACTGCCGACCGAATTGTCCTCGCCGGTGGTTTCACTGCGAAGATAGCTGGGGCGCGTCATTTCGGTGATGACGGTGCGCACATTGAACCGCGCGTTGATGAAGGCGATCTTCACCTGTATCCGCGCATGGTATTCGGTATCGCTGATCACCTCGACCGACTGCATCCCCGGCACGAGGTCCGACATCGCCTCAGGGTCGAGAAGGATCGCCCAAAGATCCTCGGGCGTCGCATCGAATGTGCGCGACAGTTCAATTTCCATGAGTGCTCTCCGCGACATTGCGGACCGCGTCCACGATTCCCTGATACCCGGTGCAGCGGCACAGATTCCCCGAAAGCGCCTCTCGGATCTCCGCATCCTGAGGATCGGGGTTGCGCGACAGCAGGTCTGCCGCCGCCAGAAGGAATCCGGGCGTGCAATACCCGCATTGCAGGCCCCCATGGGCCATGAAACTCTCCTGAAGCGGATGCAGATCGCCGATGCGGCCAAGCCCCTCGACCGTGGTCAGGGTCTTTCCATCCACCTGCGCCGCCAGACTCAGACACGATTTGACCACATCGCCATCGACAAGCACCGAACAGGCGCCGCAAACCCCGGTCTCGCAGCCGCGCTTCGTGCCCGTCAGCGCAAGATCGTCGCGCAGGAAATCGGACAGAAGCCGGTTCACGAGAACCTCGGCCTTGACCGACTCGCCATTGACGATAAGTGAAATCCTCTTGCCGCTCATGCCGCTGCATCCTTCCAGTTCAATCCCGCGGCCTCGGCCAGAATGCGCCGGGTGATCGCGCGCACCACCTGCCGCCGAAACGCCTCTTCGCCCCGTCCATCCGAAATCGGGTCTATATCCTCGGCCACCATCGCCGCCGCCTCTGCGGCCACATCGAGGGTGATCGCGCGCGCCGTCAGGAAATCCTCGGCCCGCGTCATGCTCTGCGCCACCGGGACCGCCGCGCCGATCACCAGCCGCACATCCTCGGGCACCCCGTTCACGTCCCGAAATGTAAGCGCGACATTGGCCACCGGCCTGTGCTCGGCAGGCGTGCGCAGATGCCGGCGATAGAGACCCGTCCTATCGGGCCGTGGCGGCGGCAGCGTGATATGCGTCAGGATCTCCCCCGGCTCAAGCGCGGTGGTGAAGAAATCCACAACGAACTCGCGCATGGGCAGGCGCCGCTCCCCGCCGGGCCCCGCAATCGTGACCTCGGCATCCATCGCGATAAGACAGGATGGCGGATCGGTCGCCGGATCGGCGTAGCACAGGTTGCCGCCAATCGTGCCCTGATTGCGCACCTGCGGATTGGCCAGCCCCCCCGCCATGCCCGCGAGCATGGGATAATGCGCCTGCACATCCGGCGCGCGTGCGACATCCGAATGACGCGCCAGCGCCCCGATGCGCAGCCCCTCCGCCGGGTTGAAGGTGATCTCCCGCAGCTCGTCCAGCTTTCCCAATGATACGACGAACCCCGGCGACAGCATCCGCTGCCGCATCGCCAGAAGAAGCGCCGTTCCGCCGGCGTAGACGCAGGCGTCGTCCTCGTATTCGGACATCATCGCAAGCGCCTCCGTCAGCGTCTGCGGCTCTAGAAACTCGAACTCACGCATGCTGCGACTCCTCTTTGGCGGCCAGCCCCGCCAGTATCTTTTCGGGCGTGATAGGCAGATCGGTGATCCGAACGCCGATGGCATCGAACACCGCATTGGCAATCGCCGGCGCGCCGGGAAGGATCGCGGTCTCACTCGCACCCTTCGCCCCAAGCGGCCCGTTGGGGTCGTTCGATTCCACGATACCGCTCTGGATCGTCGGCACGGATTCGGCGGTCGGCATGGTATAATCGGCAAGGTTGCCGTTCATAACCCGCCCGTCCTCGAATTGCAGATGCTCATAAAGCGTC
Source organism: Salinihabitans flavidus (assembly GCF_900110425.1). Classification (GTDB taxonomy): domain Bacteria; phylum Pseudomonadota; class Alphaproteobacteria; order Rhodobacterales; family Rhodobacteraceae; genus Salinihabitans; species Salinihabitans flavidus. The sequence goes on from NZ_FODS01000021.1 coordinate 8,745, forward strand.
CACCCGATCGACTGCACCGCGGCGCCGTTGGACTGGCCGTGCACCGCCAGCGGGTTGATCGCCTTGCCGCAATCGTCCGACAGATAGGTGTCGACAACGCGGACCTGCCCGGTTTCGGTATCCACCTCCACCTCGACCGCCTGCGCGGCAAAGGAATAGGCCGGCGCGATGTTGCCGTAGTGATCCTTGTCCATCATCACGGTTTGCGGGTCGTGCGTCGCGCGGACAAGGATGCCTTCGCCGCCACGCCGAAAGATGTGATACCGGCAGATTTCAGGCAGCGGCGCGAACAGGTTGCCGTTCTTGTTCGATTGCACGACGCCATCAACGATGCTCAGTTCGTCGGCGTCGCAGCCAAGCTTTTCCGCCGCCGCCTCAAGGATCTGCCCCTGCGCCTGCCGCGCCGCCTTCAGCATGGCATGACCGGCGTTGACCGTCACCCGCGATGCGATGGACCCAAGGCAATAGGGCGCGCTGTCGGTATCAGGCGCCTGCACCGTGACATGCGAGAGCGGAATCCCAAGCTCCTGCGCGCAGATCTGGCTCAACATGGTGTTGGCCCCCTGCCCCATGTCCGATTCCGCGGTCAGGATCACCGCCCGTCCGTCCTCGTTGACTTTCAAAACGACGGTCGATCCGTCCCAGTTGCCCATGGTGCGGTTGCCGCTGACATGCATGACCGCCGCCATGCCGACACCGCGCCGCAACACGCCCGTGCCCTTCGGCCGCGCGCGTTTTTCGTCCCAGCCGATGGCCGCCTGCACCTGATCGAGACACTCGGGCAATCCGCAGCTGCCGATGTTCCAGCCATGAACGCTCACGTCCCCGGTGCGGATCGCGTTCTTGCGGTGCAACTCGATGGCGTCCATGCCAAGCATATCGGCCATGACCGCCATATGACTGTTGAGCGCAAAGGACATCTGCGTGCCGCCGAAACCGCGAAACGCGCCCCTCGGCATCGTGTGGGTATAGACAAGCTGCGCCTTGGTGCGGACGTTCTCGATGCGCTGCATGTTGTCGCTGCGCATCGCGGTCACAAGCATCACCTCTGGCGCAAGCCCGGCATAGGCGCCGCAATCTGCAAGCACCTGAACATCCTTGGCCACGATCCGCCCGTCGCGCATCATCCCCATCTTGAGGTGAATGCGCGTCGGCACGCTGAAACATCCCGATTGAATATCATCCAGCCGGCTCAGTCCGACACGCACCGGCCGATCCACCACCGTCGCCAGAAACGCCGCGATCACGCTGCTGCGCTCTTCCACGATCTTCGCACCAAAGCCCCCGCCGACAGTCGCCTGTATCACCCGGATCGTGGACACCGGACGATCCAGCGCCTCGGCCAGACGCTGCCGCGCCAGAAAGACCGACTGCGTCGAGGTCCACACCGTCAGCTTGCCGGTGCCATCGGTCGCGGCCACCGTGGCCATCGGCTCCATGTAACCGGGATACTGCGAATGGGTGCGATAGGTCGCCTCGTGCACGATGTCGGCCCCGGCGAACCCGGCCTCCACATCACCGCGAGAGATATTGATTTCATCGGCAAGATTGCCCTCGGCATGGACCTTGGGCGCCCCGCCATCGAGTGCCCCCTCCGGATCGAGAAGCGCGCCCGCCTCTTCATACTCCACCACGATCAGGTCAAGCGCCTCCTGCGCGACCGCCTCGCTCACCGCGACGACCGCGGCCACCTCTTCACCCGCAAAGCGCACCAGCCCCCGCGCCAGAACATGTTGCTGCTTGTGCGCGACGCCCCATGCGCGCTCGGGCACATCGGCCCCGGTAACGACCGCCTTCACACCCGGCAGCGCCTCTGCCGCCGAGGTATCGATCGACCGGATCACGGCGTGGGAATACGGGCTACGCAGCAACTTGGCGTGCAGCATCCCGGCAACCTTCACGTCCCCGGAATAGATCGCGCGCCCAAGCGTCTTTTCCTGGGCCGAGACCTGCGGCAACGGCTCTCCCACAATTGCTGACGTCATTCGTCCCCCCTTGCACCCCGGCACGATCGCCGGTCAGAGCGCCCGGCCTTCCGGGTCATCCTCCGACACTTGTATTTTGTTGATTGATCAACTTGACAGGATGCTGCCCGACATTAGTTGATGGGTCAACATCTTTTTTTTCCGCGCGGAAGATCATAGGGTTGACGCTGATTCGCGACTCCTGCTCCTTCGGGCTGGTCGCCATTTGATTATAAATTAGCGAAAGAGCCGGGCGCGTGGATAAACAGGACAACCAATCGACATGTCCCTGGACGGATCTCGACCCAAGCGGCGAAGGGCTCGTGGTCCATGATTTCCTGACAACGCGGCTCAGCGCCTTGATGAGCGCCCTGCGCCGGCAACTGACCATGCCCTATGCCAGCGAATTCGACCTTTCGGTGTCCGAATGGCGCATCCTGTCGCTGGTCGCGCATGCCGGCACGCTACCGTTCAGCAAACTCGTGGTGCAGTCCACGTCGGACAAGGCTCTGGTCAGCCGCACCATCCGTCTCTTGCAGAACCGCAACCTGATCGAGATCGGACCGGAAAGCGAAAGCACCAGAAAGCGCATCGCCTGCTCGATCACGCCCGAGGGGCAGGCGCTTTATGACAAGGTTATCGTGATCGCCCGGCGGCGCCAGGCCGAAATCATCTGCTCGCTGACCCGCGAGGAACGCGAAACCCTGTTCACGGCGGTGACCAAGCTGCAACGCGTTCTGGAAGAGTGAACCGGACCGGCACTTTCGAACCAATCGTTCATCCGAATGTCTGATTTCAGTGGTGAGCCGTGCAGGATTCGAACCTGCGACCCACTGATTAAAAGTCAGTTGCTCTACCAACTGAGCTAACGGCCCACTGTGGCGCAGCTTCTATGAACACTCAGGCCGGGGGTCAAGCCCGAAATCACGGAAACAACGCGGCCTCTGGATAAAGCGCCGCACCGGCGTTATATGCCCGCCATGAGCGCGCCAGACACCTCCCCCCTGCCCTTCGAGAAGATGCACGGGCTCGGCAACGATTTCGTCGTTGTCGATGCCCGTATGCGTCCCTTCGCGCTCACAACCGCACAGATCTCCGCCATCGCGGACCGGCATCGCGGCGTCGGCTTCGATCAGCTCGCGGTAATCACCGACGGGGCGCATGACGCGCATCTGACCTTCTACAATGCCGATGGCTCCGCCTCCGCCGCCTGCGGCAATGCCACCCGCTGCATCGCCCGGCACCTGATGACCGAGACAGGTAAGACCGCCCTCACCCTCACGACCGCGCGCGGTACGCTTCAGGCATGCGATGCGGGCGGCGGCCTTACATCCGTTAACATGGGGCAGCCGCAACTTGACTGGGACGAGATCCCGCTCGCCCGCGCGATGGACACGCTGGAGCTACCCATCGACGGCGCGCCCACCGCCACCGGCATGGGCAACCCGCATTGCACCTTCTTCGTCGAGGATGCCGAGGCGGCGGACCTTGCCGCCATCGGCGCGGCGCATGAGCGTCACCCGCTCTTTCCCGAACGCACCAACGTGCAGATCGCCAGCCTCATCGCCCCCGATCATCTGCGCATGCGGGTGTGGGAACGCGGCGTCGGCGTGACGCTGGCCTCGGGCTCATCCTCTTGCGCCGCCGCCGTGGCCGCAGTCCGGCGCGGTCTGACCGGGCGGCGCGTCACGATCGACCTTGACGGCGGGCGCATCGCGGTGGACTGGCGCGACGATGGCGTGTGGATGACAGGCCCGACCGCGCATGTCTTTTCCGGCACGCTGACCCCCGATTTCCTGAAGGCCGCGCAATGACCAACCCGCCGAAATTCACCACGCTGGGCTGCCGTCTCAACGCCTATGAGACCGAGGCGATGAAGGATCTGGCCGCGCGGGCCGGGCTTTCGGACGCCGTGGTGGTCAACACCTGCGCCGTGACCGCAGAGGCCGTGCGCAAGGCCCGGCAGGAGATTCGCAAACTACGCCGCGACAACCCCGAGGCCCGCATCATCGTCACCGGCTGCGCCGCGCAGACAGAGCCGGAGACCTTTGCCGCGATGGCGGAGGTCGATACCGTCATCGGCAATACCGAAAAGATGCAGCCCGCCACATGGGCCGGCATGGCCGCCGATTTCATCGGCGAGACGGAAAAGGTCATGGTCGATGACATCATGTCCGTGACCGAAACCGCCGGCCACCTGATCGACGGGTTCGGCACCCGAAGCCGCGCCTACGTGCAGGTGCAGAACGGCTGCGATCACCGCTGCACCTTCTGCATCATCCCCTTCGGGCGGGGCAATTCGCGGTCGGTCCCGGCGGGCGTCGTCGTCGATCAGATCAAGCGGCTGGTGGACAAGGGCTTCAACGAGGTCGTGCTCACAGGGGTGGACCTGACAAGCTGGGGCGCCGATCTGCCGATGCGGCCGCGGCTTGGCGATCTGGTGCTGCGCATCCTGAAACTGGTCCCCGACCTGCCGCGCCTGCGCATCAGCAGCATCGACAGCATAGAGGCCGACGAGGCCCTGATGCAGGCCATCGCGACAGAGCCGCGCCTGATGCCGCACCTGCATCTGTCGCTTCAGGCCGGCGATGACATGATCCTCAAGCGGATGAAGCGCCGGCACCTGCGCGACGACGCGATCCGCTTCTGCGAAGAGGCGCGCCGCCTGCGCCCCGACATGACCTATGGCGCCGACATCATCGCAGGCTTTCCCACCGAGACGGAAGAGATGTTCGCGAACTCCCTGCGGCTGATCGCGGAGTGCGATCTCACGTGGCTGCATGTCTTCCCCTATTCGCCCCGTCCCGGCACCCCCGCCGCGCGGATGCCGCAGGTCGATGGCAAGGCGGTCAAGTCCCGCGCCGCCCGCCTGCGCGCCGAAGGCGAGGCGCAGGTGGCCCGTCACCTCGCCGCGCAGCTTGGCCGGACGCACAGCGTTCTGATGGAAAATCCGCATATGGGCCGGACAGAGCAATTCACCGAGGTGCATTTTGCCGACCCGCGAACCGAGGGCGCAATCACCGCCGCCACCATCACCGGCATCGACGGCCAGCAGCTCACCGTCTGAAGGGGCCATTACCGGGCGGCGCGCGCATGTCTGCGCGCCCACTTGAGCATGCGCTCAGGCCGCGCAGGCCCCGGGGCGCCGCCCCGGACCCCGGAGTATTTTTCACATAGATGAAGGAAGGGTGAAGGCCGGCTCGCGATACGGGCTAAAGATGAACGGAATCTTTCCGGGCGCTCTGTTAACGAGGCAGGTCCGGGCCATCGGCACCGACGCGATACCGACAAAATACCGACGTTATACCGACGTGGGTTTTTCAGCATTAACAAAGGCTTGGGCCGATTCGTGCTGTTTTGGGGAAATCCACGCAACGCGCGCCCTTTCGGTTTCAAGAACCACGGCAAACAGTTTCACGAAACCCCGTGTTGACCGACGCTTGATCACCTGAACGCCGCATGTAAACGTGGGCCATGACTGACAGAAACCTGACATCCTGGGCCGCAAGCGCCCCCCGCCTTGTCGCCGTGGCCGCCGGCCGTGAACCTGCCGATCTCGTCATCCGCAAGGGTCGCTGGGTCAATGTGCACACCCGCGAGATTCTGGACGATCACGACATTGCCATTGCGGACGGGCGGATCGCCTATGTCGGCCCAGACGCAAGCCATTGTATTTCCCCGAAAACTCAGGTGATCGAGGCCGAAGGCCGCTACATGATCCCCGGTCTGTGCGACGCCCATATGCACATCGAATCCGGCATGCTCACACCCGCCGAGTTTGCTCGCGCTGTGATCCCGCATGGCACCACGACGATGTTCACCGACCCCCATGAGATCGCCAACGTGCTCGGCCTTGAGGGTGTCCGGATGATGCATGACGAGGCGCTCTTGCAGCCCATCAACATCTTCACACAGATGCCGTCCTGCGCGCCATCCGCGCCCGGGCTGGAAACGACGGGCCATGAAATCACGCCCGATGACGTGGCCGAGGCGATGGCCTGGCCGGGGATCATCGGTCTCGGAGAAATGATGAATTTTCCGGGGGTTATCAATGGTGACCCCAAGATGCTGGCCGAAATTGCCGCCACGCAGGAGGCGGGTAAAACGGTCGGCGGACACTACGCCTCGCCCGATCTCGGCGCCGGCTTTCACGCCTATGTGGCGGGCGGTCCGGCCGACGATCACGAAGGCACCTGCGAGGCCGACGCCATCGCCCGCGTCCGGCAGGGAATGCGTTCCATGATGCGACTGGGCTCTGCCTGGTATGACGTGGAAAGCCAGATCACGGCGGTGACGGAAAAGGGGCTCGACCCGCGCAACTTCATTCTTTGCACCGATGACAGCCACTCCGGAACGCTTGTCAATGACGGGCACATGAACCGGGTGGTGAGACACGCCATTGCCTGCGGTTGCGATCCGGTTGTGGCGCTGCAAATGGCCACGCTCAACACCGCCACCCATTTCGGGCTGGAGCGGGAGTTAGGCTCCATCACGCCGGGGCGACGGGCTGACGTGATCCTGACCTCGGATCTTGTTGCGCTGCCGATCGAGCATGTGATCTCTGGTGGGCAAGCCATTGCAATCAATGGAGAATGCCTTGTCGATTGTCCACACTACGACTGGCCCGCCCGTGCCCGTGACACGGTGAAACTCGGACCTGACCGCCACGCGCAGGACTTTGAAATCAAGGCTCCGGGGGGCGCCGACCGCGTGACAGCGAAGGTGATCGGCGTGGTGGAAAATCAGGCGCCGACCAAGGCGCTGACGGCCGATCTGCCGGTGAGGAACGGGGTCGTGCAGATGGATATGGCCAACGGTATCTGCCAGATCGCGCTTGTGGAGCGGCATCGCGGCACAGGGGGCAGCACCAACGGGCTTGTGTCAGGCTTCGGCTATACCGGGGACATGGCCGTAGCCTCCACGGTGGCCCATGACAGCCACCACATGATTGTCGTTGGCACCAGCCATGAGGACATGGCGCGCGCCGCCAATCGGCTTGGCGAGGTGGGCGGCGGCGTCACCGTGTTCCGTGATGGGAAAGAGATCGCGATGGTCGAACTGCCTATCGCCGGACTGATGTCGGATGCTCCCGCCACGGACGTGGCCGCCAAGGCCCAGAAGATGGTCGAGGCAATGCAAGCCTGCGGTTGCACCCTCAATAACGCCTTCATGCAGCATTCGCTTCTCGCGCTCGTCGTGATCCCGGAGTTGCGGATCTCCGATCTGGGACTTGTGGACGTCACGCGGTTTGAGTTGACCGATCTGATCCGGGAAAGCACATGACCAATGGCCAATCCGATCAGCCGGTAGCGTCCCCTGACATGCCCGCGCCCGAGGCTTTCACAGATGCCGGCGCCGCAGTTGACCGGCTTGAAGAACTCTACACCCTGGCCACCCGCTTTCTGCGGGAAGCGTTCCGTCATGCGATGGAAAAGTCACCGGGCGAGGTCCGGGTTCGCGCGTTTTATCCCGAGATTCGGATAAAGACCACGAGCTATGCCCAGATCGACACACGGCTGAGCTTTGGTCATGTATCGGAGCCTGGCACACATGCCGCAACGATCACGCGGCCCGACCTTTTCCGCAGCTATCTCAAGCAGCAGATCGGCCTTTTGCTACACAATCATCAGGTTCCGGTAACGATCGGGGTCTCGGGCACACCGATTCCTGTGCATTTCGCGGTCGGCAACGACGATGCGATCACCGTCCCGCAAATGGGAGCGGCAGATTTCACACTTCGGGACGTGTTTGATGTGCCGGATCTTTCGACCACCAACGACGACATTGTCAATGGCATCGCCAAACCCGGCCCAAACGGTGAAGAGCCGCTTGCTCCCTTCACCGCGCAGCGGGTGGACTATTCGCTGGCCCGCCTCGCCCACTACACCGCGACGGATCCAGTGCACTTCCAGAACCACGTTCTGTTCACCAACTATCAGTTCTACGTGGCAGAGTTCGAGGCATACGCCCGCGCCCAGCTCGCCGATCCATCGAGCGGTTATAGCAGCTTCGTCTCAACCGGAAATGTCGAGATAGAAAAGGCCTCCACGCCCATTCCACCCGTGGACAAGCAGCCGCAAATGCCCACCTATCACCTGAAGAGAGAGGACGGCATGGGGATCACGCTGGTCAATATCGGCGTGGGTCCTTCAAACGCGAAAACGGCGACGGATCACATTGCCGTCCTGCGGCCTCATGCCTGGCTGATGGTGGGACATTGTGCAGGGCTTCGCAACACGCAGGCCCTTGGCGACTTCGTTCTGGCCCACGCCTACCTGCGCGATGACAAGGTGCTCGATGCCGATCTGCCGGTGTGGGTGCCGATCCCGGCGCTGGCGGAAATCCAGATCGCACTTCAAGAAGCGGTGGCGGAGGAAACGCAGCTTTCCGGCTATGACCTCAAGCGCGTTATGCGCACCGGAACCGTGGCCAGCATCGACAACCGCAACTGGGAGTTGCGCGAGCACACTGGTCCGGTGCAGCGTCTTTCGCAATCACGGGCGATTGCCCTGGATATGGAAAGCGCCACGATCGCTGCTAACGGCTATCGCTTTCGGGTGCCTTATGGGACACTCCTCTGCGTCTCTGACAAGCCGCTGCACGGCGAATTGAAACTGCCGGGCATGGCGTCGGACTTCTACAAGACGCAGGTCGCGCGACATCTGCGCATTGGAATTCGCGCTATGGAGTCCCTGCGGGATATGCCTCTGGAACGCCTCCATTCGCGGAAATTGCGCTCATTTCACGAAACAGCGTTTCTCTAAATCGGTGTCAAACGCCAAAATTCCATATTTTTATGGCGTTTCGATCCACTTTGCGTTGTGTTTTCGCGCGATTATCCGTTAAATGCGCCGCATGAGGCCCAGGATACGGGCGGACGAAGGAGAGAATATAATGGCCAAACCTATGACCAAAACCCAACTTGTGGCCGCACTTGCGGAAGAGATGGGCACTGACAAGAAATCCGCCGGCACTGCGCTGGATGCGATCACGACACTGATCACACGCGAAGTATCGGCCGGTGGCGCCGTGACTCTGCCGGGCGTGGGCAAGATCTACTGCCGTGAGCGCCCCGAGCGGATGGTGCGCAACCCGGCCACCGGAGAGCAGATCAAGAAAGACGCCGACAAGGTTGTCAAGATGACCATTGCCAAGGCACTCAAGGACAGCGTGAACGGCTGAACTTGCAATTTTTACGAGTTTCGGAAAGGGTCGCCCGAATGGCGGCCCTTTTCCATTTCCGAGGCACCCTCTATGAGCGACAAAAGTGACAGCACGTCCTTGCCTCTTGGCCTTGATCTGACGGCCATCGGCATGGGGCTGGCTTTTGCGCTGATCTGGTCATCGGCCTTCACCTCGGCACGGATTATTGTGGCAGACGCCTCGCCACTGGCATCGCTCAGCCTGCGGTTCTTTCTGTCCGGGTTGATAGGCGTCGCCATCGCACGCGCCCTCGGGCAGAACTGGCGGCTGACACCCGGCCAATGGCGCGCAACGTTGGTATTCGGACTGTGTCAGAATGCGATCTATCTGGGACTGAATTTCATGGCGATGCAGTGGGTCGAAGCCTCGCTTGCCTCAATCATTGCCTCCTCCATGCCGCTCATGATCGCCTTCGCCGGATGGGTGCTTTTCCGCGAAAAGCTCCGACCACTTGCGGCATTGGGTCTCGTTCTCGGTTTTGCCGGGGTGATCCTGATAATGTCGGCCCGTTTGTCCGCAGGAGTGGACGTGCTCGGGGTGGCGTTGTGCCTGATCGCCGCCGCCGCGTTGACGGTTGCCACGCTCATGGTGCGTGGCGCGTCGGCGGGGGGCAACTTGATGATGATCGTCGGGTTGCAGATGTTCGTCGGTGCCATCGTCCTCGCCGTCGTCTCTGCTCTAACCGAAACGGTGCATGTCACCCCAAGTTGGCGCCTCGGCATCGCGTTCATCTACACAACATTGGCCCCGGGACTTCTGGCGACCTGGATCTGGTTTTCCCTGGTAGGCCGGATCGGCGCAGTGCGCGCAGCAACCTTCCACTTTCTCAACCCGTTCTTCGGTGTCGCCATCGCTGCAATCATGCTCGGCGAAACACTTGGCCTCAGTGACGTGATCGGCGTGGCAATCATCACCATCGGTATTCTCGCGGTACAGCTTTCGAAGCAAGTGCCTCCACCGCCGGTTTGACGCGCTGGCCTACCCGGCAGCCAAAGGCTATAGCATTTCAATTCCACTTTGACGAAGCATTCGTGGCGTCGTGCCGAATTCCGTGCGGAAGGCGCGCGTCATCGCGCTGGCATTGTCATAGCCACTACGCATGGCTATCTCGGCGACCGGCAGTTCCGTCTCACTGGCGAGCTTTCGCGCCAAATTCAACCGCAGCCTGCGATAGATCGTTCGAGGCGAGGCACCCAGATCGGTGGACATGGCGTTTTCCAGTCGTTTTTGCGAGGCCCCGCAGCGGCGTGCGATCTCTGCCACAGTCAACGGAGTCTCGAGCGTTTCCTGCATAAGGGCCAAAGCGCGATTCACAAGCGCCCCACCTGCCCGCGCAGTCCCCGCATCAGAGCGCGCAGAGTCGGACGTCATGAAAAGTTGCGCCACTTCAAGCGCCAGGGCCGCACCATGGTTGCGCCGGATCATATGCATAACCATGTCGAAGGCGGCCATCGCACCGGAACAGGTGATGCGGGACCCGTCGATGACGAATCGCGCCCGCTCTGTCGCGACTTCCGGGAATCTTTCGGCAAACCTCATGAGTTCTTCCCAGTGGATTGTGGCCCGATATCCGTCAAGCAAACCAGCCTCGGCGAGCAGCCAGCTTCCAGTGTCCAGCCCGGCCACGGCACAAAACCGGTGAGACGCGGCACGCAAGGCAGCCTGAGTGCGCCATCCACCATGCCTGACAAACCCATACGATGGCATCACGATCAACAAATCACCTGACGAACCCCGCAGCCGGTCATGCGGCGCCACCCGCAGACCAGACGAAGACCCCACTGCCGCCCCGTCCAATGTCAGAAAGCGCCAGTGATAAAGTTCCTTGCGTGAAAGGGTATTGGCTGCTCGAAGCGGCTCCACAGTGTTGGCAAGGCAATGGTTGGAAAAGCCTTCAAAAAGAAGGATTGCGAATTGCTGCGACGCGGCATGTGATTTAATCCAATCGGGCATAAAATAGATCTAATCCTGCATGGTCCTCGGGGACAACCCACCCCACGATCCCCCAAGACACCGAAGAGGACAATCCCATGCAACTTGGCCTGAGCGAAGAACAGGAAATGATCGCGGCAACCGTGCGCCGTTTCGTCGAACAGGAAATCTATCCACACGAGGCGGAAGTTGAACGCACCGGCGAGGTCCCTTCAGAGCTTGCCGAACAGATCAAGAAGAAGACGCTCGATCTTGGATTTTACGCCTGCAACTTTCCAGAGGACGTCGGCGGCGCCGGGCTTTCGCATCTAGAGTTTGCGCTGGTCGAGCGAGAGCTGGGGCGCGGATCGATGGCACTCACCCATTTCTTCGGCAGGCCGCAGAACATCCTGATGGCCTGTGAAGGGGAGCAGAAAGACCGTTATCTCTTTCCCGCTGTGCGCGGCGAGCGGATGGATGCACTTGCCATGACCGAACCCGGCGCCGGTTCGGACGTGCGCGGCATGAAATGCTCGGCGCGTCGTGATGGTGGGGATTGGATTCTCAACGGTACAAAGCACTTCATTTCGGGTGCGGATCATGCGGATTTCGTGATTGTTTTCGTGGCCACCGGAGAAGACGATACACCGAAAGGCCCAAAGAAACGGATTACAACCTTCCTTGTGGATCGCGGAACACCGGGATTCACGCTGAGAGAGGGGTATAGATCGGTCAGCCATCGCGGCTACAAGAACATGGTTCTGGAATTTGACGATTGTCGGCTGCCGGATGCACAGGTGTTGGGTGAGGTCGATGGTGGCTTCGCCGTCATGAACGAATGGCTTTACGCGACGCGGATCACTGTCGCCACAATGTGCGTGGGTCGGGCCCGTAGGGCGTTCGACTACGCGCTCGACTATGCCGCACAGCGCGAACAGTTTGGCCAGAAAATCGGCAAGTTTCAGGGGGTGAGCTTTCAGCTTGCTGATATGATCACCGAGATCGATGCCGCAGACTACCTGACACTTGCCGCAGCGGACAGGCTCGACAAGGGGCTGCCTGCCAACCGGGAGATTGCATCAGCCAAGCTCTATGCCTCCGAGATGTTGGCACGCGTCACTGACGCTGCAATTCAGGTGCATGGCGGGATGGGCCTGATGGACGACTACCCCCTGGAGCGCTTCTGGCGCGATGCGCGGGTGGAGCGGATCTGGGATGGAACCTCGGAAATCCAGCGCCACATCATCAGCCGCGAACTGTTGCGCCCCCTGGGAGCGTGATGTGATCCGGAAACACCCTTCAATCGCACCCGGTTCAGACAAGGTGAGTATATGACCTACGATCTGTCCCGCCTGTTTCGTCCTCGCTCGATCGCCGTGATCGGTGGCGGAGCGTGGTGTGCTTCGGTAATCGAACAATGCAGAAAGATGGGCTTTTCGGGTGATCTCTGGCCGGTTCATCCGCGCGCAGCGACGGTTGGCGGCATACCGGCGTTTACCCGAATCGAGGATCTGCCAAATGCTCCTGACGCCGCTTTTGTCGGAATCAATCGAGAGTCTACGGTGACTATGATTGCGAAGCTTTCCGCGTCTGGCGCAGGCGGTGCCGTGTGTTTCGCATCCGGCTTTCGCGAGGCGCAGGCGGAGGACTCCCACGCCGCAGATTTACAGGACAGTCTTCTTGACGCTGCCGGTGACATGCCAATTCTGGGGCCGAATTGCTACGGCTTTGTAAACTATCTGGATGGTGCGCTCCTCTGGCCAGATCAGCATGGGGGCCAATCGACCGATAGGGGCGTAGCCGTCGTCACTCAAAGCTCCAATATCGCGATAAATCTGACCATGCAGAAACGCGCCCTTCCTCTCGCCTATGTCGTCACAGCCGGCAATCAGGCGCAGGTGGGACTCGCGGAAATCGGGATGGCACTTCTCGAAGATGAACGTGTCACTGCCCTTGGCCTGCATATCGAGGGGGTCGGCGATCTTCGTCAGTTCGAGGCGCTCAGCGAGACCGCCCGCAAATTGGGAAAGCCCATCGTGGCGCTGAAGGTCGGACGCTCTCATCAGGCACGGGCGGCAACAGTGTCACATACTGCGTCTCTCGCGGGGGAGGATTCTGGCGCGGAGGCCCTGCTTAACCGGCTCGAAATCGGTCGTGTCGACTCACTTCCGGTCTTTCTGGAAACTCTCAAGCTTTTGCATGTGGTCGGCAGGTTGCCCGATCCGGAGATTGCCACAATAAGCTGCTCGGGAGGTGAGGCCAGTCTTGCCGCCGATTTGGCCATTGCCCACGAAATCACGTTCCCTCCGCTGAACGCCCTACAGGCAGAGGGTCTGCGCGACGCTCTCGGACCGCTGGTGGCCCTGGCCAATCCGCTCGACTATCACACCTATATCTGGCGGAATGTCGAGGCCATGACACGGTGCTTTGCAGCTATGATGGCAGGAACCCAATCCCTCACGCTGTTGATCGTTGATTTCCCGCGCGATGATCGCTGCGATCCGGGGGATTGGGACTGCGTGATTGCCTCCAGTATCGCTGCAAAGGCGCAAACCGGCGCGCGCGTGGGAATGGTGGCATCCCTGCCGGAACTTATGCCGGAGAGTGTGGCAGAACAGTTGATTGTCGCCGGCATCGTCCCTCTGTGCGGACTTGACGAAGCTCTGGCAGCTATTCGAATCGCGGCAAGACCGTCAGCAGAACCTCCGCCTCCCCTCCTTTTGCCGACCGCGTCGGTTGCCCCTGATCTGATGCCTGAGGCAGAGGCAAAGCGTCAACTCGCGCTGCACGGTCTCCCTGTACCGAAAGCACGTCGGGCGAAGGGGAAAGTGGCGTTGACCGCCGCTCTGCGGGAAATCGGGACGCCAGCGGTCGTGAAGGCCGAAGGGTTGGCACACAAATCCGAAGTCGGCGGTGTATTCATGGCCCGCAAAGGAACCGGAGAGGCGATATCGGCGGCGCTGTCCATGCCGTGCGATAGCTGGTTGATCGAGGAAATGATCGAAGGCGGAGTGGCGGAACTCCTGATCGGTGTTGTAAAAGATCCCGCGCATGGCTTTGTCATGACGCTTGCCGCAGGTGGGGTTCTGACCGAAGTGCTGAAGGACAGCGCCTCTTTTCTTTTGCCAGCCACGGATGCGATGATCGATAACGCGCTGGACAAACTTCGGATTGCGCCTCTGCTACGCGGCTATCGCGGTGCCCCGGCAGGGCAACGCGCCGCAATCCTGCGGGCTGTGCGCGCAGTGGAAGACTACGTAGTGGCCCACGCGGATGGGCTCGAGGAAATCGAAATCAACCCGCTCATTTGCACACCCGATAGGGCGATTGCAGTGGACGCACTGATACGGCGAAAGGAGTGAGAGATGCCTCAAGATCCAGTAAGAACACGGCAAGTGGGCGCGGTGTTGGAAGTGACCCTCGACCGGCCCAAAGCGAATGCAATCGACCTCGAAACCAGCCGGATCATGGGCGAAGTGTTCCGCGATTTCCGCGATGATCCCGAATTGCGCGTGGCAATTCTCACCGGGGCCGGTGAAAAATTCTTCTGCCCCGGCTGGGATCTCAAAGCGGCGGCCGATGGTGATGCCGTTGATGGAGACTACGGACTGGGAGGATTTGGCGGCCTTCAGGAAATGCGGGAAATGAACAAGCCAGTCATCGCCGCAGTTAACGGAATTGCCTGCGGCGGGGGACTGGAACTGGCGCTGTCAGCAGACATGATCCTTTCTGCTGAACATGCCAGCTTTGCCTTGCCTGAAATTCGGTCTGGTACAGTGGCGGACGCCGCAAGTGTGAAACTGCCAAAACGGATTCCCTACCATATTGCGATGGAGCTTTTGCTGACTGGTCGCTGGTTTGATGCCAATGAAGCGCAACGCTGGGGTCTGGTGAATGAGATACTGGCCTCCGATAAGCTCATGGAGCGGGCGTGGGAGCTCGCACAAGTGTTGGCCAGTGGCCCGCCGCTGGTTTACGCGGCAATCAAGGAAATCGTGCGCGAAGCCGAGGATTCCAATTTTCAGGACATGATGAACAGGATCACCAAACGGCAATTACGTACGGTTGATGTGCTTTATGGCAGTGAGGACCAACTGGAAGGCGCCCGCGCGTTCGCCGAGAAGCGCGATCCAGTCTGGAAGGGTCGCTGAACGAAGGATATGGGCAAGGAATTATAGGCCAAACCCCACACTAGGCGCGGAGGCTTCCGATACGTGTGATTCCAAGAGTATCAAGTACCTTGGCCTCGATATGTTCGGCATTCATTGCGGCGCTGTCGTACATGTCACGTGGGCTGGCCTGATTGATGAACTTGTCGGGCAGCACCATAGAGCGGAATTTCAAACCACTGTCGAAAACACCTTCCTCCGCCAGAAGTTGCGCCACATGGGAGGCGAAGCCGCCAATGGCACCCTCTTCAAGCGTAATCAACGCTTCGTGGGTTCGAGCGAGTTCGAGAATCATATCCCGATCGAGGGGCTTGGCGAAGCGGGCGTCGGCGATTGTGGGTGTGACTCCCTTCTGCGCCAGTGTCTCAGCGGCGTTTTTCACCTCTTCCAGTCGGGTGCCGAAGGACAGAAGCGCAACGCGTTTGCCCTTCTGGATAAGGCGCCCCTTACCGATTTCGAGAACTTTCCCCTGTTCGGGCATCTCGACCCCAACGCCTTCGCCGCGCGGATAGCGAAAGGCGATGGGCCCATCGTCATGGGCAGCGGCAGTGGCGACCATGTGTTTCAGTTCTGCCTCGTCGGCGGCGGCCATGACGGTAAAGCCGGGCAGGTTCGCCAGATAGGCGATATCGTAACTGCCCGCATGGGTGGCGCCATCGGCGCCGACCAGCCCTGCACGGTCAATGGCAAATCGCACGGGAAGACGCTGAATTGCTACGTCATGCACCACCTGATCGTAACCGCGTTGCAGGAAGGTGGAATAGACCACACAAAAGGGCTTCATACCGCCAGCAGCCAGCGCCGCGCAAAATGTCACACCATGTTGTTCGGCGATCGCCACATCGAAGCAGCGGCTGGGAAATCGCTCGGCGAAAAGATTCAACCCGGTACCGTCAGGCATGGCCGCAGTAACCGCCACGATGCGGTCATCCTTTGCCGCCTGTTCCACCAACGCCTTGCCGAATACAGAGGTATAGGACGGCGCGTTGCTGGTTGCTTTCTTCTGTTCTCCAGTCCCCACATCGAAACGCGCCGTGGCGTGGCCTCTGTCACGCGCACGCTCTGCGGGGGCGTAGCCCTTCCCCTTTTTTGTCAACACATGAAGCAGCACCGGCCCCGTGGCCCGCTGATGCAGTGTCCGTAGAACCGGAAGAAGTTGCTCCATATCGTGACCGTCGATGGGACCGACATAGGAAAATCCCAGCGCCTCGAACAGGGTGCCGCCCACGGTCGCGCCTTTCAGCATGTCCTTGGCCCGTTTCGCCCCTTCGCGGAACGGTCCCGGTAGAAGCGATACCGCGCCCTTGGCTGCGGCCTTGAACTCCTGAAACGGTTCACCCGCGTAAAGACGCGAGAGATAGGCGGACATGGCACCAACCGGCGGCGCGATAGACATGTCGTTGTCGTTCAGGATGACGAAAAGCCGCTTTCCGAGATGGCCGGCATTGTTCATCGCCTCATAGGCCATGCCCGCCGAGATCGCGCCATCACCAATCACGGCGACTGCATCGCCAAGCCCACCTTCGCATTGCCCGCCAAGGTCCCGCGCCACGGAGAAACCCAGCGCTGCAGAGATAGACGTGGAACTGTGGGCGGCTCCGAAGGGATCATACACGCTTTCCGAACGCTTGGTAAAACCCGACAGACCGTCCTTCTGCCGAATGGTGCGAATACGGTCGCGACGCCCTGTTAGAATCTTGTGCGGATAACTTTGGTGCCCCACGTCCCAGACGATCTTGTCACGCGGGGTGTCGAAAATCGCGTGCAGTGCCACGGTAAGCTCGATCACACCCAGGCCCGCCCCGAGATGTCCCCCTGTTTCGGCGACCGCGGAAATAGTTTCGGCCCGTAACTCCTGCGCGAGGCGGGCAAGTTCAGCATCCGCGAAATGCTTGAGATCGGAAGGGCGCGACACGCGGTCGAGAAGGGGTGTTTCGGGCCGGGCTGACATGGATGCCGCCTTTCTGGTTCAGTTGTCGCGCGCAATAACGAAACGCGCCGCATCTCGCAAGGTATCGGCTTGCGAGCCGTAGGGGGCAAGTGAATCGCAAGCCGCCTCTGACAACTCTTGTGCACGGGCTTTCGCGCCATCGAGTCCCAGAAGCGACACAAAGGTGGCTTTGCCTGCATCCGCGTCTTTTTGCAGTCTCTTGCCTGCCTTTTCGGCATCGCCCTCCACATCCAAGATGTCATCGGCAATCTGAAAGGCAAGACCGAGCGCGGTCGCAAAGGCACGTTCCGGCGCCGGATCGGCGCCCGCCATGCGTGCCCCGCATTGTGCCGACCACTCAAAAAGTGCCCCCGTCTTTCCAGCCTGAAGAGCGGTTATCTGATCCAATGTGAGCGCATTCTGTGCCTTTTCCGCAGCAATGTCACGGGCTTGTCCCAGAACCATACCGCGCGCACCAGCCGCTCGGGCCAGCGTCAGTGCCAACTCAGCGCGAACCTGTGGATCTGCATGACATTCGGGGCATGTGACACATTCAAAGCCCAGCGTTTGCAGCGCATCACCGGCCAGAACTGCGGTGGCTTCATCCCATTTGACATGCACGGTCGGCAGACCGCGGCGCAGTTCATCATCATCCATACAAGGCAGATCGTCATGCATCAGGGAGTAGGCATGGATCGCTTCGATCGCAGCCGCTGGCCATATTGCGTTTTCACGCGGCACATCGTGCAACCGGGCGCCCTCCAAAACCAGAAAGGCGCGCAGTCGTTTGCCGCCCGCACTGGCATAGCGCATGGCTTCCACCACCGGCACATCGGTGAAATCGTTCATGACGGTGTCGAGATGGGTCTGCACCTCGGCGGCGGCCTGCTTGAGTCGTATCTGAAGCACCTGTGTTTCGTCCTTCGGGCGGTTCGCGTGCAGCGTAGGGCGACTACAGACCTTCGACTGGCTTCAATCCATCGGGGTTGCCTTCGGAATCGAGCGTGATCGCTGCGACCTTTTCCTCTGCCTCTTTGAGTTTTGCTTCACAACGGGCCTTGAGATCAGCGCCGCGTTTGTAGAGATTGATCGACTCCTCAAGCGAGACATCGCCGCGTTCAAGATCGCCGACGACCTTTTCAAGCTCGGCCATAGCTTCTTCGAAGCTCATTTCTTCAACGGGCTTGTCGTTCATGCTGTGCCATTCCTCATTAGTTCGTGGACATGGGCGGCGCTACTGTTCGCCAGTGCTTTCAGATCATACCCTCCCTCAAGCGTCGAGACAACGCGCCCACCGCAAACCTCCCGGGCCACATCGCAAAGCTGCGCGGTCAGCCAGGTGAAATCCTCGGTTGTCCAGTCAAGCTGCGCCAAGGGGTCGGCGGTGTGAGCATCAAACCCGGCCGACAAAATGAGTAGTTCAGGGGCGAATCTGATCAATGCCGGGAAAACTTCGCTTTCATAGGTGCGCCGCATCTCTGCACCACTACTCATCGGGGCGAGCGGCAGATTGATTACATTGTCATGCCCGCCGGTTTCATGAGGATGTCCTGAACCAGGCCAAAGCGGCATTTGATGCGACGAGACGAAAAGCGCACGCGGTTCATTCCACAAAAGCGCCTGCGTTCCATTACCGTGATGCACGTCAAAATCCACCACAGCGACCCGCGACAGGCCATGCCGGTCGAGCGCATGTTTCGCAGCGATGGCGGCCGTGCCGAGCAGGCAGAATCCCATAGGTTTTTCCTGCTCTGCGTGATGTCCCGGTGGGCGACAAGCGACAAAGGCATTGGAAACCTCATCCGACAGCACAGCGTCCACGGCAGCGATTGCACCACCAACCGCGCGGCGCGCGGCGGTGAGCGAGCCGGGTGAAATATGTGTGTCCGCGTCGAGCGGTCGTGTGCCGCTCACCGGAGCTTTTGTCTGAAGGCGATCGAAATAGCGCTGCGGATGACCAAGCAACACATCGGCATCGCTACATAACGGCGCATCGCGGCGGTCGAGTGCAGCAAACGACGGCGCTGAAAGCGCCTCGGAAACATGTGCCATACGCGCCACCTGTTCTGGGTGACCCGGTGGCATGATATGATCCAGACAATCGGGATGAGTATAAAGAGCGGTTGTCATGACCTCATCCTATTCAGCACCGGACCGGGCAGCAAGCCATACAAGGTGAGCGTCAATCCGGCGCCAGCATGTAGCCCGCGCCCCGCACAGTCTGAAGATAGCGTGGCTGCTTCGGATCAATTTCGATCTTCCGGCGCAGGCGAGTGATCTGCACATCAACTGCGCGCTCTTGTGCCTGTCCGCGATCACGGCCCAGATCCTCCACGAGCTTGGAGCGAGTGACGGGTGTTCCGGCAGAGACCGCAAAGATCTTCATCAATTGGCTTTCGGTCGCGGTCAGGCGCACGAGGTCCGAGCCGCGCCACATCTCGCCACGCTCGGTATCATAGCGAACCGGGCCAAGGTTCAGTACCTTGGGCGAAGTCTCGGTCGCAGGCTCGTCCGGAACACGCCGTAGGATCGCATTGATACGCAGCAGCAGCTCCTTCGGCTCAAAGGGTTTGGGTAGATAGTCGTCGGCCCCGGCCTCAAGCCCGGCTATTCGGTCCTCGATCTCGCCCTTTGCCGTCAGTAGCAGGATCGGCGTCGTTGCGGTCGTTCGAATGTGACGGGTGAGGCTCACGCCGTCCTCGCCGGGCATCATAACGTCGAGCACGATCATATCGAAATCCAACCCTGACAGGATGCGGCGCGCATGAGCCGCATCGCGCGCGGCTGTGACAAGGAATCCGTGCCGGACAAGGAACTTTCGCAGCAACCCCCGGATCCGTTCATCATCATCGACGATCAGCAGATGCGGTTCTATGGTGTTCATTGTCCGCTCTCACGCAAGGTGTGATACTGACGCCTCATCTCCGTATCCATCATCGCCTCAAGCACGCGTCGGAACCCGGCAACCGCTTCCGGTCCGGCCTCTCGAAAAGCCGCACGCATTCGCGTGCGCTGCGCATCCGACAGTCGACTCTCAAGTTCCCTGCCCGCCTCGGTCAAATAGAGATTACGCTCACGTTTGTCGTTTGAGCCAACGCGGCTTTCAACGAGGCCGTCTTCTATCAGAGTTCGCAGCACACGGTTTAGCGATTGCTTTGTTACCCCGAGTATCGCCAGTAGATTTGTCACCGTTGTTCCCGGCGCGCGATTGATAAAGTGGATCGCACGGTGATGTGCCCGACCATACGCCAGGTCGGCAAGGATGCGATCCGGGTCTGCGGTAAACCCACGATAGGCGAAATACATCGCCTCGATTCCTTGCCGGAGTTGTTCATCTGTCAGGAACAACAGGGTTTCGCCGCCGCTCTTCTCGGCCATGGCCACCTCGCGTTCACAAAATGCCTCTTCTGACGCCACAATAAGTCAGCTTTATTGACACTCCAAGAGCAAACTGGTAGCGAATCGCAGATTTTGCGTAACTTTATGTCCGAATCGGACACATTAAGCGCAATAAATGAAAATATCGCTGCGAGAAGGATCGAGGGAATGGCTGGTTATGATGATCGCGACGGCAAGATATGGATGGATGGGGCGCTGATCGACTGGCGCGAGGCCAATGTGCATATCCTGACTCATGCCCTGCATTACGCCAGTTCCGTGTTCGAGGGCGAGCGCGCCTATGGCGGCAAGATATTCAGAAGCCGCGAACATTCCGAAAGGTTGCACTATTCCGCCAGCCAACTCGATTTCGAGATCCCCTTCAGCGTGGACGAAATCGAGGCGGCCAAGACAGATGTCCTCAGGGCCAACAGCTATTCGGATGCCTATGTGCGCGCCGTCGCATGGCGCGCCGCTGGAGAAGACATGGGAGTTGCCTCGTCACGAAATCCGGTTCGGCTTGCCATCGCTGCCTGGGAATGGGGCGCGTATTATGGCGATGCCAAGATGAAGGGCGCGAAGCTGGATATTTCCAAGTGGAAACGGCCCAGCCCCGAAACCATCCCGTGCCATGCAAAGGCGGCAGGGCTGTACATGATCTGCACGCTGTCAAAGCATGCAGCCGAGGCCAAAGGGTGCTCAGATGCCATGATGTTCGACTACCGCGGCTATGTGGCCGAAGCAACCGGCGCCAATATCTTCTTCGTCAAGGACGGCGAGGTGCATACTCCCAAGCCGGACTGTTTCCTCAATGGGATCACGCGCCAGACCGTGATCGGTATGTTGGAGGCGCGCCAGGTAAAGGTGCATGAACGTCACATCATGCCTGAAGAATTGGAAGGGTTTGAGCAGTGTTGGCTTACCGGCACTGCCGCCGAAGTCACGCCAGTAGGCCAGATCGGAGACTACAGTTTCGAGGTGGGTCGACTGACTCGGGAAATCGCGGAAAGCTATGAGAAGTTGGTACGGGAGTGAAATCCACGCGCGAACGGCACCTGTCGCACGCCGACCGGCTCAGCCTTGTGGCGTGAGTGTCTTTCGGTCCTTCGACCGTTCCAGACCAAGCTGACGCTCACGCCATATTATTACGATCCCCGCCCCGATGATGAGCGATGCACCAATGAGCATGACCAGTGTCGGCACTTCGCCGAATATGAAATAGCCGATCAACAGCGCGTAGATCATCGAGGAGTAGTCAAATGGTGCAAGCACCGACGCCTCCGCATAGCGATAGGACGTAGTGAGAAAGATCTGCGCCAGCCCGCCCAGAAGCCCCGCCCCGACAAGATAGATGAGTTCCAAACCCGAGGGCATGACCCAGCCAAGCGGAATCGTCAGAAGCGAAAGAAGCGTGGCTGTGAGAGAGAAGAAGAAAACGATGGCCGAGGTCTGATCCGTCTGCACAAGGCGACGGATATGAACCTGCGCCAAAGCGCGGAAGACCGCAGAGCCCAGCACCAGCATCGCACCCAGCATCGCAACGGTCTCTGTACCGTCCTGATCGAACACCGACAGGCGTGGGTAGAGGATCACCAGAACCCCCAGAAGACCAAAGCCCACTGCAGAAAGCCGGAACAACCGCACCTGTTCACCAAGAAACATGGATGCAAAAACAACCGTCAGCAGGGGCGCGGTAAAGCCGATGGCCGTCACCTCAGGAAATGGCAGAAGGCCGAGTCCAGCAAATCCCAGCCCCATTGCCGTGGTACCTATAAATCCGCGCCAGAAGTGGCCCATAGGATTGACCACCCGCAACCCTGTGTGAAGTTCTCTTCTGTGCAAAAGCCAGATGACGATCACGATCATGGCAAAAAATGAGCGAAAGAAGACCGCCTGCCACGGGGGCACATGCGGTGCGCTGGCCTTGATCAATGAGGCCATGATCGCAAACAGAAGCAATGCGCTGAGCTTGAAAAAGACGCCGCGTGCTGTATTCGGCTTTGGGATACCAGTGGTTATCATGGCAAGAGATTAGGCGCGCCATACGGGGGAATCCATGCCCGCCCTTGATCTTTTTTCTCTGCCAAGGGATGACAGGGCGGTTTTCAGAAAGGGATCGGTATGTATGACAGCAATCATCTGATTTCACGGCTGCGCCGTGCGTCTCTCGGTCGGGAAGACGCGGTTTTCGCCATGCGTCCCGGTGGGCTGCCGGATATCACGTTCGATGCGCTCTTTGGTGGGGCCGAACGTATGGCTGCGGCGCTGGTCACACTTGGGGTCGTTCCGGGCGACCGTGTGGCAGTGCAGGTTGAGAAAACGCTTGAAGCAATCGAACTCTATCTCGGGACGGTGATGGCGGGGGCTGTCTTCCTTCCGCTCAATACCGCTTACACTTCGAATGAAATCGCCTATTTTCTTCGCGACGCCACCCCGCGTGTAGTGGTCTGCGACCCAGCACGGGAAGCCGAGATTGTCAGGGACGCCGATGGCGCGCGCGTCATGACGCTCGACGCAGAGGGATACGGAAGCATGATCGAAGCCGCCAAAGGTCAGGCGGCCGGGTTCGTACCCGTCGCACGACGGGGAGAGGATCTGGCTGCCATCCTCTATACCTCCGGCACAACGGGTCGGTCGAAGGGCGCAATGCTTAGCCATGACAATCTCTCATCAAATTCCGAAGTGCTACGCGATTATTGGCAATTCACCGATGAAGATGTGCTGATCCATGCGCTTCCGATCTTTCATACGCATGGGCTTTTCGTGGCCACCAATGTTGCACTCCTGTCCGGAGCCTCGGTTATTTTCCTGCCGCGCTTCGATGTCGATGATATCCTGGACGCGATGCGACGCGCGACAGTAATGATGGGGGTTCCCACCTTCTATACGCGTCTTCTGGACGACCCGCGGATTGATCGCGATCGCGTGGCAAACATGCGGCTGTTTGTATCCGGGTCCGCACCACTATTGGTGGAAACACACGAACGCTGGGAACAGCGGACGGGCCATCGCATCCTCGAACGGTATGGCATGACGGAAACCAATATGAGCACCTCCAATCCCTATGAAGGAGAGCGGCGGGCGGGGACGGTTGGTTTTCCGCTGCCGGGCGTCGAGTTGCGGGTGATGGACAAGGGCTGCGAGGTCGCCCCCGGTGAAATCGGCGTGCTCGAAGTGCGCGGACCGAATGTATTCAAGGGCTATTGGCAGATGCCACAGAAAACTGCCGAAGAGCTACGGCCCGACGGCTGGTTCATTACCGGCGATCTGGGATATGTCGATACAGATGGCTATGTTACCATCGTGGGGCGGGCGAAAGATCTGATAATCTCCGGCGGATTCAACGTATACCCCAAGGAAATTGAGGGCGTCATCGACGATCTGTCCGGGGTGCTTGAAAGTGCGGTGGTCGGCGTACCGCATCCTGACCTCGGAGAGGCAGTCATCGCGGTGGTTGTGCACCAAGGCAAAGGCACATCGCAAGAGGCGATACTAGATGCGATGTCGGATAAAATTGCGCGATTCAAGCAACCCAAATACGTTGCTCTGGTAGAGGAGCTTCCGCGCAATACGATGGGCAAGGTTCAGAAAAAGGCCTTGCGCGAGACCTACGTGAATCTTTTCTCCTGAGTTGCGGCAAACAAACCTGAGCTTTCGCGCCTCCTGCTTTTGGGGGCCACATCTACCGCGGCCCCGCGCACCTGAAGGTCAGCAGCACAATAGTCACCAGCCGTCGGCAACCACCCTCTGACGCTGCAGTCCCAGCCCCTCGACCCCAAGTTCAAGCACATCTCCCGGCTTGAGATATGGTGGCGGCGTGCGGCCCATCGCAACGCCCGGCGGTGTACCGGTTGAAATCACATCCCCCGGGAGCAGGGTCATGATCTGACTGAGATAGTGAATAAGATAGGCAACTCCGTAAACCATTGTTGCGGTTGTGCCATCCTGCATGGTCTTGCCATTCACGGTCAGCCAAAGCCGAAGCGCCTGTGGATCAGCGATTTCATCCGGTGTGACCAACCAAGGCCCGAGTTGGCCGAAATTGTCGCTACTCTTGCCCTTCGTCCACTGACCGGCCCGATCGAACTGAAAACCACGCTCAGTCACATCATTGCTGACTGCGTAACCTGCCACATGGGAAAGCGCCTCTTGTTCGCTAACGTATTTCGCGGGCTTTCCGATGATCACGGCAAGCTCCACCTCCCAGTCGATCTTCTCTGCACCGCGCGGAATGATAATCGGATCGTCAGGGCCACAGATTGCACTCGTGGCCTTCATGAAAAGCACCGGCTCCGGGGGAACTGCAAGCCCGGCTTCAGCGGCATGATCAGCATAGTTGAGACCGATCCCGAGGTATTTTCCCGTTCCGCCCACCGGCGGGCCAAGGCGGGGTTGTCCTTCCACCTTGGGAAGGACTGTCAGATCCAGGCCGAACAGTGCACCGAGATTGACCAGAACCGATCCTGTCAGATCCGGGATCAGCCCCGACAGATCACGAATTTCGCCATCAGCGTCCAGTACGCCGGGTTTCTCCTGCCCCGGCTCTCCATAGCGAACGAATTTCATAAACAGCCCTTTCCAACGCCATAAGTGTCGGCCTGCACTTTCACCGCATGAAGCGGGAACCGCAAGCGGGCCCATAGGACAACAAAGGGCGACGACGCTATGTACTTTGACTATTTCACGCTGCTTAGCCAAAAATCATTTCTTGGCCTCCGCATCCCAAGCCTGTTTCGTGCCTAGATCACGAAGGGTTTGCTTTTGAATCTTGCCTGTCGGTGTCTTGGGCAGTTCATCAACACGCATGTCGATATACCGAGGGCGCATGTAGAGCGGCAGCACCTCGGCCAGAAACGCCGAGAGCGCTTCGGGTGATAGCTCTGCACCGGGAGTGAGACTGACCACAATCTTCACCTCTTGCTCTCCGAATGGCGATTCGACCGCCACCGCCGCGCTTTCGCGCACTGCGGGATGGGCGTCCACCTCGCGCTCGATCTCATACGACGAGATGTTTTCGCCCCGGCGGCGGATCGCGTCCTTCAAGCGGTCATGGAAATAGAAATATCCATCGTCGTCACGACTAAGCAGATCACCTGTGTGCAGCCATTGGTTGTGCCATGCCTCGGCGGTTTTCTCCGGCTTCTTCCAGTATCCGAGATTGAACTCCCATGGGTTTTCCGACCTCAGGACCAGTTCACCAACCTCGCCGTTCGGCACTTCTTCGTCGTATTCGTTGACGATCCGGGCGATCACGCCAGCACGGGGGCGGCCACAAGTGCGCCCATTGGGCAGCTCGAACCCGGTTTGCAGCGGACAGCTGACCTCCGTCATGTTGAAAAGAGTGGCCACTTTTTCAATTCCAAAGCGACGCTTGAACTTGCCTACATCCCCGACCAACGGCGCCATGATCACTTTTTTCAAGGGATGTTCTCGATCGTCGTCACTCTCGGGCTGTGCCAGTAGAAACGCAGGCATTGCTGTGATTATGAGAGTCATCGTCGCCCCGAAATAGCGGATATCATCCCAAAATTCGGTAGCGCTGAACTTTGGCCTGATTGCCAGCGTCGCCCCGGCGATCAGCGGAATGCCTGCGAGATGTACAAGCCCCACATGGAACATCGGAGCGCACATGTAATGCACGTCATCGGGATCACAGAGCGCGGCCTGACCCGCGGCGGTCGCGTGTGCTTGCGCGTAGGGATAAAGCACCCCCTTTGACGGTCCGGTGGTACCAGAGGTATA
The DNA here is from genome assembly GCF_900110425.1 of Salinihabitans flavidus. Classification (GTDB taxonomy): domain Bacteria; phylum Pseudomonadota; class Alphaproteobacteria; order Rhodobacterales; family Rhodobacteraceae; genus Salinihabitans; species Salinihabitans flavidus. Next base: position 35,042 of record NZ_FODS01000021.1, read on the forward strand.
AAATACGGCCATCGGATCAAAGTAACGGACAACAGGCGGCAGCGGATCGTCCGACTGTTCGAAAAGCACCGTGAATTCGTGCTGCATCCAAGGCGTTTTGCACCCTGGCTCCCCGTCGTCACAAACGATGACGTCTTGCAGATCGGGAAGGTCTTCGGCCACCTCCATCCAACGATCAAGATACCCCTGCGCAATGACCGCATGGCGGGCGCCGCAATCCGATGCCTGATGTGCGAGCATTCGTTTCACATAGGCTTCGTTCATCGGACACATAAGCGCGCCGATCTTGCAAAGTCCGAGCCATACAAGAAAGAAATCAATGCCTGAAGGCATCATGACCAGCACGCGATCACCCTTGGTCACACCGAGCGATGCGAAGCCTCTCCCAACGCTATTTGCCAGCGCATCGGTTTCGGCATAGGTCAGTCGACGTTCACGCGTGACAAGGAAGGCTTTATCGGGTTGGCGCTTTGCATGATCCTCGACAATATAGTGCATGACGATCTTGCGGTCATCGATGGTCATCACCCGGCTCCTCTCGATTTGCTGTGCGTTCCTGTCTCAGGAACTCCATGAATTCGACGATAAAGCCGTCGGGGTCAGGACAGCAGAAAACCCTTTGCCGCGTGCCGCCCATGTCAATTTCGGTCGGAGGTGAGTAGGGTTGGTGCCCGGCCAACGACAGTCCCTCGTGCATCTCGTCCGCATTCCGCACACGCAAACAGATACGGGGCACGCCCACGGCGGTCAGGTCCCCGGAAAGGCGCCCCCGCGTCGGTGGTAATGTCCATTCGATGAGATCAAGCCGTGTGGCGCGCGGGTCATCGCCCAGCATCAGAAACCGGGCTCGTGCCTTGCATCCCTCGGGCACACGCAGAATCGGAACAAGCCCGATATCAGCAAAACTTCTTTCGGCGTCCGTCTCTTCGAACTCGATCACCCGATGGAAGCCAATGAGTTCATAGAAAGTTGTTGAGCAGTCCAGATCGGTGCAGTTCAGATTGAAATGAAACAGGCAGACGGCGTTGGACTTGTCCTTTTGCTTCATGACCTCTCTCAATTGAAGACTGCGCGGACGTCACGCAGTAAGAGGCGAACCACCTCGATCATCATGATACCGAAGGATAGCGGCGCCATGATTACCACCGGCCAGGACGGCCAGTATCCGGTTCCAATCTGTAGCTGCCGACCGAATTCAAAAGCGGTGATCGTGTATTTCGCACAATACCAGGTCAGCACCGCGTAGACCGCTAGCTCACATAGTAGAACAAAGGCGCCAACGGCTCTGGCGACATGTTTCGACAGAAAGACATCAATGACTTCCAGCTTTGGAAAACTGCCGGAACGATGCGCCAGCGGCAGGCCCCAGAACACCAGGAGGGGAAAGAAAGCTCCTCCGATCATGTTGTAACCACCCGGGATGAGGTCAGCTTGTAGAATATAGCGACCAAATACAGTCAGGACAGTTATCCCCATGATCGCAAGCAGGCACATACCGCCGCCGATGGCGGCTAGTCCCCATTCGAATTTCCCTATCAAGCGTATCATTCCAGCCCCTATTGAATTCTGCTTGGTAGCCAGGTCACGACTTCTGGAAACCGCACGAGAATGAATGACACGATCACCGCCGTCACCAGCGCAAACAGTCCTGTGCGCCGGAATATCGGCGCGACGGGATGCCCTGCAGCCGCACAGGCAGCATATGTCGCGAGCCCCACTGGCGGCGTCAAAAGGCCGAGTGAAATCATGAAACACGCCATTACGCCGAACCATATGAGATCGACCTCAGCAGCGTTCAGAAGCGGCATGATGATCGGAATGATCAACACCATGACGGCGGCGGATTCGAGTATTAGGCCGGCGACAAAGAATACCAGTAGAAGCAAAGCGATCAATACCGTCGGGTTTTCGAGCATTGGGGCCGCAAAATCGAGCAATTCCCTTGGCGCACGGGATAGCGAGAGGAACCGACCAAACGCCTGTGCTCCCAGAACGATAAACATGAGCATCGCGGTCACTTTGACGGAATCGGTTAGGGCCTCGAACACATCCCGCAACCCGATTCGTCGCATTCCGAGCATTCCGATCAGCGCCGTTACGGCCCCTAGTGCTCCGGCCTCTGCGGCGGTGACGATTCCACCGTAAATGCCTCCAAAGATAACGGTCATCAGGATCAGGACAAAAACGAAGGCAGAAACGGCGCTTCGACTCACATCGGTTTCGATACCTTCATCAGTGTCGGTGCCTTCTTCGCTGACCTCCGCGAAGAAATGCAAACATCCGATATAGACGGCAATACACAGCACCCCCGGTAAAAGCGCTCCAATGAACAAATGACCAACAGGCACCAAAGTGAGAGAGCCATAGATAATCATGATGATCGAAGGCGGAATGATTGCAGCAAGCGAGCCGCTGATCGCGGCAAGTGCGATTGAGAAACTACGTGTATAGCCCACACGTTGCAATTGCGGGCTGGCCATTGAGGCAAGTGCGGCCGAGGCCGCCGCGCCAGACCCGGACACTGCGCCGAGAAGGCCACCAGATACGATCGTCGCCGCCCCAAGGGGAAAGCGCCGGCGTCCTGACAGCCGGTAGCCAACCAGAAACAGATCCTCGACCACACGGCCACGCAGAAGAAACTGCGCCATGACCAGATAGAGGGGAATAATCGACAACGAAAAGGAAGACGCCGCCCCAATGATGTCGGGCGCCAACAGTCCACCAAGCACCTTGACGCCCACCAGAGCGACAATTCCGATGATGCCGGCTCCCATAAGAACGATTGCCACACTCTGGCCGAGAACGAGAAAGAGGCCGAACCATATGCTGATAAACAGCAGCGCCTCATGATTGGTCATATCGGATCACTCCGGCAAGCAGGGGCGGCGTTTGGCCGCCCCATCTAAGAAGTCAGTCAGCGAGGTATTCTGCCACACCTTCGGGCAGTTCACCGCCTTCTTCCGCAATGAGCTCCGCCCAGAGCTGTGCGGTGGCTCGTGCGGGATGACCATTGGCTTCGGTCGCTTCGATCCACTGGATCCAGGCACGACGGCCGGCATCGGCGATGTGTGTCTGCATTTCGGGAGACAGATCGCTAACGTCCTCAAAGACTGCGCCTTGTTCACGAGCCTCTTCGCGGACTTCGATTTCCTGAGTCTCGATGAACTCCGCTGTTTCAAGGGCCACCTCACGCGCAGCTTGATCAAAGACCTCTTGCTGTTCGGGCGTCAGGCTGTCCCAGGCACTTTGTGTCATTGCGTTGTAGGACTCCCAGTGCCCCAGCGCGACGCCGTCAATCGTGTAGTCGAGAAGGCCAACCAAGGAGTAGGACTTCCAGTCGCCGACGGAAATGATTGCCCCATCAATCGTGTTGCGCGAGACCGCCTCGAATATCTCGGCACCCGTGATCGTGACCGGGTTCACGCCCAATTGTTCCAGAGTCATGGTTTGCAGTGCGGCACCGGCACGCAGTTGCAGTCCATCGAAATCGGACGGCTCTCGGACTTCCTTGCCGGAAGTCGAAATTGCGTAGGCCCCGGTGGCGCCTAACGCCCAGGCCTTGATCCCCTTGTCGCCGATTTCGTAGTCATAGAAGGTCTTGCCCGGCACCAGTTCCACATCGCTGTCGAGCATCTTCTGAAAGGCCCGCGTTACGGCGGGCGAGTCAGTATTGTAGACAGGCACCTGGCTGATATCGGACAGCGGGAAAACACCCGGGTGATAGGGCGCCAAAAGCGGCGTGACGGCATCCACAGTTCCACCCTGGAGCGCGTCCAAACCACGGCCTACGCCAACAAGTTCACCCGCGTAGAATCGGGTAAAGCGAACGTCGGTTTCGGCCTCCACTTTGTCAGCAAATCGGTCTAGCGCAACGCCAACCCAGAAGTGAACCTGCGGTAGCGAAGATGAAAGTGTCAGATTCTGAGCAGAGGCTGGTACTGCGACTGAAATCGCGGCAGCAGCGAGCGCTCCTTTGAGAATGGTCTTCATTAGGCAATCTCCTCCTTTGCCTTGTCTTCCAATCACACCGGATAGTGCAGCATGTTCCGGCAAGAATAGGACTGTCCGTTTGTCCGACAGAACAAATTTTCTGTCAATTGCCTATTTTGTATCAGCGCCGTGCTTGGTCCGCTGGTGCGCGATTCAGGCGTAGTCCTTGGTATACCTATGCTCGGACCAATCACTTCTGTCTGTTTGTCCGACAATTCGAAACCCTTCCCCACCGGATATTCTTCCCTAATAAATCGTCCTCCGCCCACCATGATAACCCAAGTCAACAGAGTCGCGAAACAATTACGTTCTTCCGTCGGGAATGGGGCAGAACAAGACGACATCACCCAACAAAAGGATGTCAGGCGTGACCTTTGAGTGAGCGTGAAACACTGACCGAGCCAGCGCCCAGCAACGCGCCAGCGTCAACCGGGATAAGCTGTCCTGTGATTCGTGTTGCATCCACGGCCAAGAACTCTGCGACCTGTGCTATATCGTCCGGCGAACAAACTTCCCCAAGCGCAGAGGACGCCGCAAAAGCATCCTTGATACGTGTATAGTCCTCCTCCCCCATGACATTGAGGAACCAGCCACTATCAATGAGTCCCGGAAGAATCGCATTGACCCGAACCTCTGGCGCCAACAAGCGGGCGAGGGACTTGGTAAGCGTGTTGAGCGCACCCTTTGAAGTAACATACGCTATGGACGATCCATTCCCCGTCATTCCTGCGATCGAAGAAATATTCACCACCGCCCCGATACCGCCACGTTTCAACAACGGCGCCGCAGCGCGAGCCATTTGATAGGCGCCGATGACGTTGACCCCGTAGATCCTATAAAAATCTTCAGCGTTCTGACCCTCAAGATCAGGAAAATCCGTAAACTGCGTGAGCCCTGCACTGTTGATAAGTGTATCCACACGGCCCCATTGGTGTCGCGCCGCTTCAACAATGGCCCGACAGTCGTGATCTCGTTCCACATCACCCTGAATGGCAAGCGCGCCAACGCCCACTGACTGGCATTGCCTGACAACGGCTTCGGCCTCGTTGGCGCTGCTGCGAAAATTGACAACAACGTTGAACCCGCGGGTGGCCATACGTTTCGCACAGGCGGCTCCAACACCTGTTCCTGCACCCGTAATCAACGCGACAGGTTCTGTGCTGCAATGTTCAACCATCTCTTTTTCCTGCTTCGGCGAAGGCTTGTCCGTTTTCACCCTGTCTCTTCTGGCCACCAGCCACGCATGACAGATGCGGCATCCAGGCGTTGGTCAAAATTCGGACGACGTTTCTCGGAGAAAGCCGCCACGCCCTCGGCGCTGTCGCGATGCGACAAGCGTGCAGCAATAGCCCTGGATTCGAGTGCATGCGCCTCTGCGGGATGTGCGGCCCCCATCATCTCCCAGACCAGACGCCTATTCATCGCAACCGACACTGGCGCGGTGTTGGCGGCAATCTCCTCGGCGATGGCCAAGGCGGCGGGCAACAACTCCGCCTCGGAAAGAAGTTTGCGGACAAGCCCCTCATCGCGCGCCTCCTTCGCCGAAACCGTGCGGCCGGTCAGCATCCAGTCGAGCGCGGTTTCCACTCCGACGACACGCGGCAGGAACCAGCTTGAACAGCTTTCCGCCGCGATACCCCGGCGCGCAAAGATGAACGCCCATTTCGCGCTATCTGATGCCAGTCGGAAGTCGCAGGCAATGGAAAGGCTTGCACCAAATCCCGCCGCAATGCCGTTGACCGCTGCGATCAGGGGCTTGTTCATGCGGAACAGTCGAAGGACCGTAACACCACCAATATCGGGCGGCACCCCCTCTCCGGTCTCAGGATTCCCGCCATGAGGAAGACCAAACCCATCGGAAATATCGGTTCCGGCACAAAAGGCACGACCTGCACCTGTGATGATCACACAGCGTACGGCCTCATCGGCCTCGGCCCGATCGAGCCCCGCAATCAGCGCTTCATGGGTTTCCGGTCGGGCGGCATTCAGCTTTTCCGGTCGGCACAGCGTCAATACCGCAGCAGCGCCCTCTCTGTCATATAGAACGTCGTTTCCACTCATGACTTCCTCGCGGTCGGCTTGTTGGACAAGCTATCGAGAATTGAGCATCGGTCAACCAATTCTGGTTGACCTGAGAAGCGTGAACATATTATTTGTCCGACAATCCAACTTAAAAGGTTGACCGTTTGTTTCGCACCCCCGCCACCTCACCGGATTTCGACGTCGCTCAGCTCGATGACTATCTGCGTGTGCACCTGCCGGGTCTTGGCCCATTGCGCGGCGTGGAAAGGATCAGCGGCGGACAATCGAACCCCACCTATTTCCTGCAATACGACAGTGGCGATTTGGTTCTACGAAAGCGTCCGCCCGGCAGAATTCTGCCCTCGGCGCATGCGGTTGACCGTGAGTTCAAGGTGCAAATGGCCGTCTCGAGTGCAGGCGTGCGCGTCCCGCGCATGCGTCTCTACGAAGCGGACTCTTCCATCGTGGGAACCCCCTTTTATGTGATGGACCGGGTTGAAGGATTGATCTTGCATGACAATACTCTTTCGGATCTGCCGCGAGAGCACCGTCGTCCGGTTTATCGCGAGATGGCAAAAACTCTGGCACAGATACACAAGGTAGATATCGCTGCGGTAGGTCTCACGGATTTTGGCCGATTTGGCGGTTTTTTTCAGCGTCAGATTGCCCGCTGGACCAATCAATGGCGACAATCGACCCCCCGGGATTCCGCCGCCATCGAGGCGTTGATCGACTGGTTGCCGCGGAATTGTCCCGAGGATGACAGAACAACGCTTGTTCACGGGGACTTCCGGACCGGGAACCTGATCCTGCACCCAACCGAGCCACGCATATCGGCGGTCCTCGACTGGGAACTGTCAACCTTGGGCCATCCGCTGGCCGATTTGGCCCATACCTGCGCATACATATGGCTGATGGATACCGCCGACTTTGGCGTGGGTCTCGCCGATGCCGATCTCGATTCATTGGGATTGCCAAGCATGCAGGACTTCATCGAAAACTATGCCCGGGCACGCGGCAACGATGATCGACTGACCAGATTTCACCTTGCTTTTGCGCTCTTTCGCAATGCGGTAATCTTCGAAGGAATCGCAGACCGCGCACGCAAGGGAAACGCGGCCTCAGCTAATGCCGAGGAAGTGGGCCGCATCGCTCCAAAACTTGCCGAACGCGGAGCTGCGCTTATTTCCGGCGACGGCACCGACCTGCCCTGACCGCTCAAACGAAGGATCATGTGATATGGATTTTGAATACACCCCACGCGTTAAGAAGCTCTGCTCGCAGTTGCAGGACTTCATGGATCGCCACGTTTGGCCCGCCGACGCAGAGTATCAACGTATCGCGCATGAAGATCGCTATCCTGAAAGCTTGATTGACGGCCTGAAGGAGAAGGCAAAAGAGGCGGGTCTGTGGAACCTCTTTCTGCCTGCGCTGCGTGATGATGAACCGGGCACACGCCTGTCAAATCAGGAGTACGCACCACTGGCCGAGATCATGGGGCGTCTGCCCTGGGCCTCTGAGGTCTTCAACTGTAACGCGCCCGACACTGGCAACATGGAAATTCTGCACATGTTCGCCACCCCGGAACAGCGTGAGCGTTGGCTGAATCCGCTTTTGAACGGGACGATCCGGTCCGGCGTCTCGATCACGGAACCCGATGTCGCCTCATCCGATCCGACAAATCTGGAAACGACGATCCAGCGGGATGGCGACGAATATGTGATCAACGGACGCAAATGGTTCACGACCGGCGCCATGCATCCGAAGTTCGCCTTCACGCTCGTCATGGGAATCTCCGATACGGACGAGGACGCCTCGCGACACCAACGGCACAGTTTTGTTATCGTACCAACCGACACGCCGGGTTTTCGCGTGGTGCGCGATGTACCGATCATGCACCACCATGCGCCCGATGGTCATTGCGAGGTGGAGTTCAAGGACGTACGCGTGCCCGCAAGTAACCTTCTCGGCGAACAGGGGGCAGGATTTGCCATTGCGCAGGCACGACTCGGACCCGGGCGCATCCATCACTGCATGCGAACCATCGGACAATGCGAGTATGCGCTCGAGCTGATGTGCGACCGAGCCCAGACCCGCGAAACCTTTGGCAAGCCACTGGCGGACAACGCCAACATTCAGGACTGGATCGCTGAAAGCAGGATCGAAATTGATCAGGCGCGGCTTTTGAACCTCTATGCGAGTTGGCTGATGGACAAGGAAGGCAACAAGGCGGCACGGGTGCTTGTCTCGGAGATCAAAGTGGCAGCGGCCCGCTTGCAGACCCGGGTTCTGGATCGGGCGATGCAGGTTTTCGGCGCGGCCGGCCTCACACCCGACACGCCCCTGTCGTATCTGTGGACGTGGGGTCGTGCGCTTCGTTTCGTCGATGGTCCGGATGAGGTTCATCTGCGAACGATCGCACGGGCAGAACTGAAAAGGGCCACAACCCGTCGAACAACGCTCGCCGCCGAATGACAATGCTGACGGGGCGCTGTAATCTGTCCGACAGACCAGCTAAGGACTCGGGGTGTATCCAGTGAAAGAGGACAAATTCGGAATGCTCCCCATCGACAAGCTCAGAGTTCCGCCCGCGTATCAGGTGATTTCAAGCGAGTTGCAGAAGCTTATTCTCGATGGTGCCCTCAAACCGGGTGAAACGCTGCCGCCTGAGGTTGAGCTGGCTGAAAGATTCGGTGTGAATCGCTCCACCGTGCGCGAAGGTATCCGTCAGCTCGAAAGCGAAGGGCTTGTCAGTCGCGAAGGACGCAAGCGCCTCATCGTCACGATCCCCGATCACGACGATCTCGCCCCTCGCCTGACCCGCGCGATGATCCTGCAAAAGGTTTCATTCCGAGAGCTTTGGCAGGTTGCAAACCAACTTGAGCCTCTTTCGGCAGAACTCGCGGCCACCGCCATCGACAAGGACTCGCTCGATATCCTGAAGACCAATGTGAGAGAAATGGCAAGCACCATCGAAGCAGGCAACAGCCCCGCCAAGCTTGACATGGAGTTTCACAGCATGCTGGCCGAGTTCACCGGAAATCGGGTGCTCCTGCTTTCGCGGGAACCTGTCGGCATTCTGCTTTATACCGCGTTTGAAAAGATCCGGCCGAGGATCGAACAAGCCGCGCAGCGCAACCTTGAGGCGCATCAGCGGATTGTGGCCGCACTGGAAACAGGGGATGCGATGGTTGCCCGCGAGTGGATGCACAAACATCTTCGCGACTTGATGCGGGGCTGGTTGCTTTCCGGCTCTGAAATGGATGCCCGTATCGAACCCGGAGTGAACCTCTGAGGCAGCCGCGCTTCGGACCAAAGACCAAGGACACACCCAAGGATGAGCTGGACGCCCGCAGACTTTCCCGCGTTGCAACACGAGTCTCATTTCGGAGATCGCGTCGTGCCGTGCTTTCGGGATCGGCCGGCACACTTTCATCAACTTCTCTCCGAGAGCGTCTCGCGTCATCCCGAAAACGAGGCGCTGGTCATGGGAAAAACCCGCCTCACCTGGGCCGAGCTTGACCGCGAATGTGACAGGATAGCGCGCGCCCTGAAGGGAGTGGGCGTGACGGGCGGTGACCGGGTCGTGATGATCTTTCACAACGCTCCGGCCTTCGTCGTCATGCTTTTCGCGCTTGCGCGGCTTGGCGCAGTATCAGTGCCGGTCAGTGTCCGTGCCAATGTCCATGAAGTCGCCCATTTTGTCGAAGACAGTGGCGCGATGCTTCTGGTTCATGACAATCGACAAAATGAACGCCTGCCCGATGGCCAGGCGGTCAAGTTCGTGGCCTATGATGATCTCAATGATGGCCCAGAGCTTGACGAGGACTTCCCTGATGAAGAAGACCTCGCCCTGATCCTTTATACCTCCGGCACCACCGGAAAACCCAAGGGCGCGATGCTCACGCATCTCAATATTGTTCATGCAGGCATGGACTATGCCGTGACCATGCAGCTCCACCCGGGTGACAGGGCGTTGGCGGCGGTCCCGCTCAATCATGTCACCGGCATTGCGGCGCTGATCTCGGGGCCGGTGCGCGCCGGGGCCTGCATGATCTTGATGGAGTCCTTCCGGGCGAAGGCGTTCCTCGATCTCGCCGAAGCCGAGCGCATGACCTACACGCTCATGGTTCCGGCGATGTACAACCTCTGCCTGCTGCAACCCGACTTTGCCGATCGCGACCTGTCATGCTGGCGGCTTGGCGGATTCGGGGGCGCACCGATGCCCGAACCGACGATCAGACGCCTGAATGAAACCATTCCCGGGCTGGGTCTTACAAACTGTTATGGCGCCACCGAAACGGTGGTCGCGCAACTGATCACCCCCCCGGATTTCACACTGGAAAAACGCGAATACGTGGGGCGCCCCCTGCCCGGGACCACCGCCCTTGTCATGGGCCCCGATGGTCGCGAAATGCCTGTTGGGGAACCCGGAGAGCTTTGGCTCAGCGGGCCCAACGTGGTAAAGGGATACTGGCGGAACCCGAAGGCCACGAAGACTTCGTTCCAGGGCGGCTTCTGGAAATCCGGCGACATCGGCGTGAAGGATGAAGACGGCTTTTTCCGCGTGCTCGACCGGGCCAAGGACATGATCAATCGCGGAGGGTTGAAGATTTACTCTGCCGAGGTGGAGAATGTACTCAACGATCATCCCGCCGTGGCCGAGGCCGCAATTTTTGCCAAGCCCTGCCCGGTTCTCGGTGAACGTGTTCATGCCGCGATCGTGCGCACGTCCGATCTGACCGAGAGCGATCTGACTTCGCTCTGCCTGTCGCGCCTATCGGACTACAAGGTGCCCGAAGGCTTCACCTTTTTCGACGGCCCGCTGCCCCGGAACGCCAACGGCAAGATCGACAAGAACAAGCTGCGCGAAGACATTCTTCCGACATTGGTTGACAGTCGCAACGGCGGTTGACTGCTGGGATACGGCGGCGTGGTGCGCGACTTCGCGGTGGTCCCCTGCCAGACTCCACGCAGAGTCTAGCCAAGCGTCACGATCACCTTGCCGATAATCCCGCGGGTGGAGAGTTCCGCGATCGCATCCCCGGCCTTCTCAAGCGGATAGGAGGCATGAATCCTCGGATTGAGCCTACCCTCACCCAGCAATCCCAGAAGCCTGTCCATATCGCGGTGAAATCCTGCATTGTCCCGCTCAACCGCCGCGCCCCAGAAGACGCCACGAATATCACAGGACTTCAGCAGCGGAAGATTCGCAGGGATTTTCGCAATGCCCGCAGGAAACCCGACGATCAGATAGCGGCCCAGCCACGCAACGGAACGAAGCGCCGGCTCCGTATAGTCACCCCCGACCGTGTCAAAGATCACATCAGCGCCTGATTTTCCGAGCTTTTCTCGAAACGCGGAGCTGAGCGCCTTTTGATCATCACGATCCAGCGGCCCGCCCGGATACACAACTCCGTCTTCGGCGCCATGTTCCATCGCCACGCGCCGCTTCTCTTCACTGCTGACGGCCGCGATCACTCGCGCACCAAGCGCATGGCCCAACTCAACTGCGGCAAGCCCGACTCCGCCCGCCGCGCCAAGAACCAATAGTGTCTCTCCGGCTGTCAGCCCGCCCCGCGCCTCAAGCCCGTAGAGGGAGGTGCCATAGGTCATCTGAAGCGCGGCGGCCTGTTCGAAACTCACGTCATCGGGCAGTTTGTGGCACAGGTCGGCACGCACGCAGACCTCCCCTCTCATCCCCCCCCAAAGAGGCAATGCCATGACACGGTCTCCGACAGAAAGCCCCGTAACCTCCGGCCCCACGGCATCGACGACTCCGGCAAGCTCTGCTCCGGGGGAAAACGGGCGCTCCGGTTTGAACTGATACTGGTCCTTGATGATCAGCAGATCGGGGAAGTTCACACCAACGGCCCGCACCTTCACCCGAACCTGCCCCTCACCCGGCTCCGGGGTTGGAAGCTCCTTCAACAAAAGCGTTTCAGGGCCACCTGGCGTTTCACTCAGAAGTGCCTTCATCTCTTCCCATTCCTCCTGTTCTGTAGGTGCTGGTTTCACCCAAACGACGCGGTTTCGAACACTGCGCAGGCCACCCACCACTCAGAAGGGCGAGTGACCTGCGAAACCGATAGTTGGTCCGACAATCCAGCAAACGAATGAATGACGCAACCATAACCAAAACGTCACCCGGCACGCTCACTGCGCGCCAGGATGACCGAACCCGAGATATGAAGAAGTGGTGCCGCTGAAGGGACTCGAACCCCCGACCCCATCATTACGAATGACGTGCTCTACCAGCTGAGCTACAGCGGCCCATGGGCGGGGCTAATAGCACCCGCCAACGCGATGGAAAAGGGCTATTTTTCACGCTCTCGCGGCTTTGTTCCGTCATAGATATCGCCCGTTTCGTCATAGACTTCCGCATCACGGATTTCATGCGGCTCGACGGCTGTTTCCTCCGGTGGCATCTCCACCTCTTCAACCGCTTGATCCTCGCTGGTAGTGCTTGCGTCCTCCAGCGTTCCAACGATGAGCGGCAGCATCCCGACACCCGAACCGGGCATGACTTCCTGTTCCGGGGGCGACTCCCAGCTCAGCGTGTCGAAGCTTTGGCAGTTTTCGCAGACCGGCACCCATTCTGCATGAATGTTGTGACAGTTCGTGCAGATCCATTGCGGCCCGCGCGGCGCCGTGATTGCCCGCGCCAACCAGCCCCGTACAACCGTGTCACTGGCGCCCTCGCCGCGTTCGATCGCGGCCATGATGGTCAGTGCGCGCGCCGTCGGATCGGTGACATAGAGATCGCCCAAAGCACGCCGCGCACCGGGAAAGTCCTCTTCCGCGATGTGCAACTCGGCCATTAGCATCCTTGTCTCGGGGTGATCGGGCGTGGATTTTACCAGCGTCTCAAAGCGTTTGATCCGCTCTGCCGGGGATTCGTCCGGGGCGATTTCCGCAAACGCGGCGGCCAGATCAGGGTGCGGTTGCACCTCCCACGTCTTCTTCAGGATTCGCGTTGCATGACGTAGCTTGCCCTTGGCGATATAACTGCGCGCCGCCATGGTCGCCGCCGGAATCAGGTCGGGCGACAGCCGGTTCGCCTCTATTGCTTCTTCGCGCATCTCGATGGTGCTGTCGTCATCCAGAAGCTCTTTCGCCTCCGACAACGCCAGCACCGCATCACGGCGCCGATGAACCTCGCGTGGAAGGTTGCCATGTTTGAGCTTGGCGTTCAACGTCGCGCGGGCACCCTTCCAGTCATGGGTCTCCGTCTGAAGCCGCAGCAGGATGTCCTGCGTTTCCTCATGCTTCGGCTTGAGCGCAAAGGCGGTCTGCGCCAGCTTCAGCGCCGTGTCGGTCTTTCCATCCGACAACTTCTGCTTCATCAGGCCGCGCAGCCCAACGAAACGGGTTGTATCCTCGGTCAGAAGGCGCTTGTAGACTTCCTCGGCTTTCTTTCGATCCCCGGACATCTCGGCGGCCTGCGCCGTGATGAGATCGGTCAACTCGGGCTTGCCGAGAAACTTCTCCGCCCGGCGCGCCTTTTCCATCGCAAGCCGCCCTTCGCCAGAGGCCAACGCCATGAGACCCTCTGTCAGCGCACGATACCCCTTCCGTTCGCGGTTGCGGCTGAAATAACGGCTGATCGCCGTGTCATCCCCATTGATGAAGCGCAACACCGCCACCAGAAGCGAAACAAGTTTCAGGATCACCCAGACGGCAAATACCAAAAGCACCAGAGCAATCGCGGCCTGCAACGGCTGGAGAGTGTATTCCACCCCGCCAAAGGTGATCATGACCCCGCCATCGGTCTCCAGCAACCAGCCCGCGCCATAGGTCAGCCCGGCGATCGCCGCGACAAAAATTATAATCTTGAGCAGAGACCAAAGCATGAAATGACCTTCAGTTGCCGTTTAGGCGTTGTAAAAGTGTTTCGGCAGCCTGCGTCGCAGCCAGCCGTGTTTCCGCCCGCTCGATCCAGTCTGCCATTACGGCGCGTGCAGGCTCCGGCAATGTGGCAATCTCTTCGAGCGCCTGTTCAAGCCGCCCGTCGCGCAACGCAGACTCCGCGCGTGACAGAACCGCATCCGGATCAGACCCTTCGCGCGGCGTCACGGAACGCGCTCCAAGTTGATCACGCAGGAAGCTGGCAAGCGGATTGGCATCCTCGCCGTCCCCAGCTTGCCGCGCCTGCGCAAGCGCACGCCGCGCCAGGTCGGGAAAGGTATCCTGCAAGCTGGCAAGCGTCGCAACCCCCGTATCGGCATGGGCGGAAAGAGCGTCCGGAGTATCCTGTCCGGTGCTGCTTCTCAGGTCGGTGACCGCCGCCTCATACGGCCCACCGGAGTCAAGCGCCGAGATCACCCGCGTCAGCGCCGCACGCGCCAGCGCCTGTTGCGCACTCGTGCGGGCATTCTCGCGCATTTCTTCGGCTTCGGCGTTCTGATCGGCAACCGCCGCCCGCAACTCTTCCACTTCCCGCTGATAGGCGGCGATCGCTTCCTCCGAAAGTCCCTCTGTCATGGGGCGCTTCTCCAGCGCGGCTATCCGGTCGTCAAAACCACCGACGGTCGCGGACAACTCCTCAACTCGTGACGTGAGGTCATCCATGCGGGCGGGAAGTTCCTGAAGTTCATCAATCCCGGCACTTGTCGCCGCCACTTCGTCAACGGTTCGCGAAGTATCCGACTGCTCCGCTTGCAGGGCCGCAATCCGGTCGTCTTGCTCTGCGAGCCGCGCCTCAAGCGCGGCAAGCGTCTCTTCCCCTGATGGATCGAGCGGGCCGACGATCTGCGCTGCACCAAATCCGATCGCAGCGGCAACAACCCCGCCAAGAACCAGTGCCACGAACCCGCCCCGCCGCTGGGCCGGCGCCTCCTGAAGAGGTGGCGGGGGTGCGGGCGCCGCTTCGGGGGCTTCGCTGCTCTGCTGCTCCGCGTCCGCTGCGCCAACTGCGTCATCGTGGCTATCCCCGGCCGCATCTACAGCCTCTGCCTCGGACAATTCGGCGGCCTCCGGCTCCGCCAGCTTCTCGTCTTCGGCGGGGGGGGCGGAATCCTCGTCCGTCTTCGCGGTCTCCTGCTCGTCGTCTTGACGCGCTTGTGAAGCCGCGTCTTCGGTATCCGCGGCCTCCGGCTGAACCTGATCTTCCGTCGTGTCCTCGGTCTTGCCGGTATTTGGCTTGTCCGATTTCGCCACTTGATACCACCCTTTCGAATCTACGGCCAACTTGGCCACAAAGTTCCTCAAGTCTAGGCAAGCCCCGCCTGACCCTCAATGCGTCATGCTGCATCGCAGACGGATTTTACCGCATTCAGCATGGCTTGCGCGTCAGGTGCCTTTGCGACGAGCAGCCGTTCCCGGGGCAATCCGCGCAGTTCCTCCGCCACCGCCGAACTGATCGCGATCAGTTGAAGCGGCGCCGCAAACGGCCCCTGATCGGCCAGTTGCTGCGCCGTCCGAGGAGAAAACAACGGACAAACGAGCGGTTTTTCCCCCTGAAGCAGGCGCATCGCATCTTCGTCAAGGTCTTGAAGAACCTGCCTGTAGACAATGGTTTCCCGCGTCTCGATCCCGGCCGCACAAAGCCGCGCGGCCAGATCGCCTCGCGTATGCTCGCCGCGAATGTGCAGAAGTGGCCCCTCCGGCTTGTCGGCACAAATCCGCTCAAAAAGGCTTTCGGCATCGCCTTGCGTCCCAGCGGGCTGCCAGCCGCGCGCGACAGCGGCCTCGGCAGTGGCTTGGCCCACGCACCACACCGGAAGCCCCGCACCGGGCACCGTCTCCACCCCGTTCTTCGAGGTGAAGATGACACCCCGGAATCCCGACAGGTCCGGCACCACGCCCAGCCTCTCGATCCGCAACAGGGGTGAAATCACGATCGGCGCTTCGACACCAGCCGCGCGCAGCGCCGCAGCGAAGGCATCCGACCCCTCGCGGGGGCGGGTAAGCAGGATCGTCGTCCCCGTCCCCATCATCCGCATCCCCATTGTTTGCCGCGCGCTCTGGTGATACCTGCCTGTCACCCCTTGCGCAACGGGCAGGCAAGATGAGCCAGACAGTGACCATTCTCGGGCTGGAAAGCAGCTGCGACGATACCGCCGCCGCGATACTGCGCCAGACCGATGAGTCCCCGCCGGAAATTCTGGCCTCCATCGTCTACGGACAATCAGAGCTTCACGCCCGGTTCGGCGGCGTGGTGCCGGAAATCGCCGCCCGCGCCCATGCCGAAAAGCTCGACCTTTGCGTGGAAGAGGCGCTTGCCGTCGCCGGACTGTCGCTGCGCGATATCGACGCCATCGCCGTGACCGCCGGGCCGGGGCTGATCGGCGGGGTTCTGTCCGGCGTGATGTGCGCCAAGGGGCTCGCGGCAGGGCTGGGTCTTCCGCTGATCGGGGTGAACCATCTTGCGGGCCATGCGCTCACCCCGCGGCTGACGGATGGGGCCGCCTATCCTTACCTGATGTTGCTTGTCTCCGGTGGGCATTGCCAGTTTCTGATCGCACGCGGCGCAGACAGCTTTACCCGCCTCGGTGGCACGATCGACGATGCCCCGGGCGAGGCGTTCGACAAGACCGCGCGCCTTCTGGGCCTGCCGCAACCGGGCGGCCCCTCGGTGCAGGCAGAGGCGACAAAAGGCGATGCGCGGCGGTTCAGGTTTCCCCGGCCCCTACTCGACCGACCCGGCTGCGACATGTCGTTCTCGGGATTGAAGACGGCCCTCCTGCGCGCCCGCGATACGATCCTATCGGAGAAGGGCGGGCTGACCCGGCAGGATCGTGCCGATCTGTGTGCCTCGTTTCAGGCGGCGGTGGTCGATGTGCTGGCCGCGAAAACCGCACGCGCAGTGACGATCTATGTCGAACAGACCCCGGCACACCCCCTTCTTGCCGTCGCGGGTGGCGTCGCGGCAAACAGCGCCATTCGCGCAAGGTTAGAGACGGTTTGCACCGATCTGGGTGTCGCCTTCACCGCCCCGCCACTGGAGCTTTGCACCGACAATGCCGCGATGATCGCCTATGCGGGACTGGAACTCTTCCACGCTGGCCACCGCGAT
Source organism: Salinihabitans flavidus (assembly GCF_900110425.1). Lineage (GTDB taxonomy): Bacteria > Pseudomonadota > Alphaproteobacteria > Rhodobacterales > Rhodobacteraceae > Salinihabitans > Salinihabitans flavidus. Next base: position 52,071 of record NZ_FODS01000021.1, read on the forward strand.
GACATGGCACTGGTGGCCCGCCCGCGGTGGCCGCTTGATCAGGCGGCCGCCGCGCTCCTGGGCAGTGGCAAGAAGGGGGCAAAAGCATGAGCGTTTCCATCCTCGGTGCCGGCGCCTTTGGCACCGCACTGGCCATCGCTCTGGGGCGCGGCGGCACGCCCGTCACCCTCTGGGCCCGCAACCCAGAGACCGCAAAGGCGATGCAGGAGAGCCGCGAGAATAGCGCCCGCCTTCCGGGCGCGAATCTTCCAGAAACAGTCACTGTTACCGCCCAATTCGCTGATACGCTTGGCGATACAATCCTTCTTTCCGTGCCGATGCAAACCCTCCGCTCGTTGTTGCATGATCATCCGGAACTTGACAGGCGGACCCTCGTCGCCTGCTGCAAGGGGATTGAGCTTGGCACCGGTCTGGGCCCCGTGGCAGTGATCCACGAGGCCGCACCGAATACAACCGCCGCGATCCTGACAGGGCCGAGCTTTGCCGCCGACATCGCGCGCGGCTTGCCCACTGCATTGACACTGGCGTGTCGAGATCATGACATCGGAAAATCTCTTCAACAGTCACTGATCACGCCCAACATCCGCCTTTATCGCACGACCGACACCACGGGCGCGGAGTTGGGGGGCGCGTTGAAGAATGTCATGGCCATCGCCTGCGGCGCGACTATTGGCGCAGGTCTGGGCGAAAGCGCGCGCGCCGCGCTCATGACCCGAGGCTATGCCGAGATGAACCGCATGGCCGCGGCCCTTGGCGCACAACCCGACACGCTGTCGGGCCTGTCGGGCTTTGGCGATCTCACGCTGACCTGCACCTCCGAGCAATCGCGCAACTACCGCCTCGGCCTCTCATTGGGGCGGGGTGAAGAGTTCGACACCTCGATCACGGTCGAAGGCGCCGCCACCGCCCGCGCCACGGCCGCGCGCGCCGCGGAGTTGAAAACCGACATGCCCATAACTGCCGTTGTCGTGGCGCTTCTTGACCGCAGAATAGGAGTATCCGAAGCTCTCGACACGCTCCTGTCACGCCCTCTGAAAGAGGAATGAACCATGCTCTTCGCCCTGATCGCACGTGACCGTCCCGGTGCCCATGACATACGCAAGGCCAACCGCGACGCGCATCTCGCATATGTAAAGGAAACCGGCGTCGTCGTGTTGGCCGGCCCGCTGCTCGACGATGATGGCGCCATGATCGGCTCTCTCCTGATCCTCGATCTTCCTGACAAGGACGCCGCGCGCGCCTGGGCCGACAATGATCCCTATGCGAAGGCCGGGCTTTTCGAAAGCGTCACAATTAATGCTTGGAAGAAGGTGATCGGCTGATGCGGTACTGGCTTTTCAAATCCGAACCCTCCACCTGGAGCTGGCAAGACCAGCTCGACAAGGGCGCCGCCGGAGAGGAATGGGATGGCGTGCGCAACTATCAGGCGCGCAATTTCATGCGTGAGATGGCGCTCGGCGATCTGGGTTTCTTCTACCACTCCCAGAAAGAGAAGGCCGTCGTCGGCATCGTCGAGGTGATCGCAGAGGCCCATCCCGACAGCACCACGGACGATGACCGCTGGGAGTGCGTGGATATCAAGGCTCTCGACCCCCTTCCCAATCCAGTGACGCTCGACACGATCAAATCCGATCCGCGACTGGCCAGCATGATGCTTGTGAAGAATTCACGCTTGTCAGTGCAGCCCGTAACCGATGAGGAATGGAGGATCGTCCGCTCTCTGGGCGGCCTGTCCACCTGAATCTTGACATAAACGAACGGGGGGTCCGGACTCGCACATGACCAGAACCCCCGCTCCCCCACGTGCTCCCTACTCACCACACGCGTCTCTGAATTAGGTCCTGGCCATCCTGACCGATACCCAAGTCATAGCCGATTGCCGTGCCGCGCGCAAATTTCAAGTGCCTCAAATGACGTCGGAAAATGAAACGTCCGCTTAACCAAGGGGGCAATTCCCATGCGCTCTGCTTGCTCCCGGCACCCTAGCTGTAAACGGATTCCTTGCCGAAATGCTTGACCAGCATGTAGTAAACCACGGCGCGGTACTTGTTGCGTTCCGACCGGCCATAGGTGTCGATCACGGCGTTGATCGCCTCCATGAGCTTCGGGCTGTCAGCCAGACCCAGCTTCTTGATCAGGAAGTTGTTCTTCACCGTCTCGATCTCACCCTCCTGTGTCGCCGCCACAGTGGACGCGTCAGCATCGTAGATCGCCGGTCCACAGCCAATCGTCACCTTGGTCAGAAGGTTCATATCCGGCTCCATCCCGCACTTGTTGCGCAGATCTTCGGCATATTGTGTAATCAGATCGTCCCGCTTTCCCATTCTCTCACTCCACCATTGATAGGTCTGAAATCCTAGCCGCCGGTGCGGACGACACAAAGAACTAATTTCAACCGCCGGAAGATCTCACCCGACGGGTTTGAAACCGCCTTGATGACGACTAAGTTGGTATTTGGTCGGTGTGCGTCCGCCCTGCCCCCCGGCCGTCAGGGAGGTGAGATGAAACGCAAGCAGTCGCAGATGCGCAAAAGATCGGATGGGCCGCTATCCCGGGACGATCGACAGGCTCACCGCCGCGATGGACTTCCGATTGCCTATGATCCGTTGCAAATGGGTTGGGTGCCCGCCGAGGTGCTCGATGATTTGCGCCCATCGTCCTCCTCATGGCGCGCCCGCGCCCAACGTCTGAAAACCGGTGAAGTGTCAGGCCCCGCCGCAGGCTTCGGTCTCCGCCGGTGGCGTCAGGAGGATGCCCGCGCCTTCCGCGCCCTGCTCGACAATCCGAACATCTGGACTCACCTGCCTGACCCCTACACCCCGATCAGCGATGACGCCGCCGCCACCCTGATCGACCTGTCGAACAGATCGAACCACCACGAGGTGCGCGCCGTCATCCATGAAGGCACCATCGTCGGACAGGTTCGGCTCGTGTTCGCCGCGGACACCGACGACACCGCCGAAATCAGTTACTGGCTGGGAGAGGATCATTGGGGCAGGGGCTATGGCACCGCCATTGTGCAACTCTACACTGCACAGAGTTTCGCCGCTCATCCCGGTATCACCGCCCTGATCGCAAGAGTGCATCAGGGCAACGTCGCCTCGCGCCGGGTTCTGGAAAAGGCCGGCTACACATGCGAAGGTCTGGACCCTTCGGACCCGGACCACTATATTTATCGCATTTCCCGTTGATCAGGACATTTCCCGTTGATCAGGAACAGGCCCCCACCGCGCGCCGGGGTCTCGCCTCTCAATAACGGTAGTGGCCGGGCTTGAAGGGGCCGTCGACCGACACCCCGATATAGTCGGCCTGATCGGGCAGAAGCTGGGTCAGCTTTGCCCCGACCCGCTCGAGGTGAAGCCGCGCCACCTTCTCGTCAAGATGCTTGGGCAGCACATAGACCTCGTTGTCATAGGCGTCCCCGCGCGTCCAAAGCTCGATCTGCGCCAGCGTCTGGTTGGTAAAGCTGGCCGACATCACGAACGACGGATGGCCCGTCGCATTCCCGAGGTTCAGAAGGCGCCCCTCCGACAACAGGATGATCCTGTTGCCCGACGGCAGCTCGATCATGTCCACCTGGTCCTTGATATTGGTCCATTTGTGGTTCTTGAGCGCCGCAATCTGGATCTCATTGTCGAAATGGCCGATGTTGCCGACAATCGCCATGTTCTTCATCTCGCGCATATGCTCGATGCGGATCACGTCCTTGTTGCCGGTGGTGGTGATGAAGATATCGGCGCTTGTCACCTCGTCTTCCAGCGTCGTGACCTCGAACCCGTCCATCGCCGCCTGAAGCGCGCAGATCGGATCGACCTCCGTCACCTTCACGCGCGCCCCGGCGCCGCGCAGCGACGCGGCAGAGCCCTTGCCCACGTCGCCATAGCCGCAGACAACCGCGACCTTGCCGGCCATCATCGTGTCGGTGGCCCGGCGGATACCGTCCACAAGGCTTTCCTTGCAGCCATACTTGTTGTCGAACTTCGACTTGGTCACTGAATCATTCACGTTGATCGCCGGGAACGGCAGGTGCCCCTTCTCCATCATCTGGTAAAGACGGTGAACGCCGGTGGTGGTCTCTTCGGTCACGCCCTTGATCATGTGCCGCTGCTTGATGAACCAGCCGGGCGTTTCCGCGATGCGCTTGCGGATCTGCGCGAACAGCGCCTCTTCCTCTTCGCTGGTCGGCGTGGCGATAAGATCGTCCTCGCCCTCTTCGACCCGCGCGCCCAGCAGAATGTAAAGCGTCGCGTCCCCGCCATCGTCGAGGATCATGTTCGCGCCGCCTTCCTCGAACCGGAATATGCGGTCGCAATAGTCCCAGTATTCCTCCAGCGTCTCGCCCTTGATCGCGAAGACCGGAACGCCCGTTGTCGCAATCGCCGCCGCCGCGTGATCCTGCGTGGAGAAGATGTTGCACGAGGCCCACCGCACGTCGGCACCCAGCGCCACAAGCGTCTCGATCAGAACGGCGGTCTGGATGGTCATGTGCAGCGATCCGGCAATCCGCGCGCCCTTCAAGGGCTTCTGCTGACCATACTCCTCGCGCAG
>NZ_FODS01000020.1 GCF_900110425.1 Salinihabitans flavidus
GCAAGGATGGCACATTCGAGCGGGCCGACTTCACCTATGATCCAGAAAAGGACATCTATACCTGTCCGGGCGGCAAGGAACTGACGCAGAACCGCCGGGCCTTTGCAAAGCCAAGAGAGAAGAAACCCGATGAAGATGGTCTGCTCCGTTACAGGGCCAGCAAGGCCGATTGCGATGCTTGTGCCCTGAAAGCGCGCTGCTGCCCGAAAGGACCGTCGCGCAAAGTGACACGATCGATCTATGAACCATCCCGCGATGTGGCCCGGACGATCGCACGAACAACGCAATACGCAATCTCCTGCAAGCTCCGGAAGAAGGTCGAGATGCTGTTTGCGCACATGAAGCGGATCCTTGGCCTGAACCGTCTCCGATTGCGCGGTCCATGCGGCGCACATGACGAATTCCACCTCGCTGCCACCGCACAGAACCTCAGAAAGCTCGCAAAGCTCATCCCGCCACCACAAGTCGCCCGACAAGCGTAATCGAGAGAACGCACGCCCAGTGAAGTGACCACCTCACCCCGCCGGAAACCTCGAGTTTTTCAACAGAATAAACCCGTAGCGGTCATGGCGCTTCTACAGGGAGGGCGGAAAGGCGAATTCGCTGCGCGTGCACGTCCCACGGGCCGGTATGCTGTTCGGAAGGCAAGGCCCACATCGGTTCAGAGAGCTATGACGCTCGAGCCCCGGGACTGGGTGTCCTCGCCTTGAACTTTGAAGTCCGTGTCGCTTACTCCGTCGGTCGATCACCTTGCCCAGGCCTTGCGGCCATGCCGTTTCCCTGTCCGTAGATCAGGGTCACGCCATTCTGTAACTCTCCTGTTTCGTCGTCATCGCCCAGATCATTCGGGCCATTTTGTTAGCCAGCGCCACCGCCGCCACCATTCGGGGCTTGCGCGCGACCAGATTGGCCAGCCAGCGATTGGCGCTGCCACCCTTGCGTACAACCCATCGGATCACGCTCATAGCGCCGACGATCAGGAGCTTGCGGATGTCGCATTGCCCCATCTTGCTGACCGCCCCCAGCCGGGCTTTGCCGCCGGTGGATCGCTGTCGTGGCACCAAGCCCAGCCAAGCGGCAAAGTTGCGACCGCTATCGAAGGTCGAGAGATCCGGTGCGAAGGCGGCGATGGCGCCGGCAGTGACCGGGCCGACGCCAGGCACTGTGCAGAGCCGTCGCAGCTCATCGTCCGTCTTCGAGGCGCGCTCGAGCTCTTCGGCCAGTTGCTCGATGAGTTCGGTGAGGCGGCCGATCTGGTCAAGATAAAGCACGGCCATCTCGCGCAACGGGGCGGGCAAATCCGTATCGGAGTGCGCGAGCGCCTGTTCCAGAAGCTTCAGGCTCGCAGGGCCTTTAGGGGCCACAAGGCCGAACTCGGCAAGGTGCCCCCTAAGCGCGTTGGTCAACTGGGTCCGCTGCCGCACAAAACACTGGTGCGTCCGGAAGGCTACCGCTCGTCCCTGTTTCTCAGCACTCTTCACCGCCACGAAGCGCATGCTGGGGTGGCTTGCTGCTTCGGCTATCGCCTCGGCATCAGCCCGATCATTCTTCTGGCGTTTTACGAACGGCTTCACATAGGCAGCGGGGATCAACCGCACCTTATGGCCATGCGATTCAGCGACACGGCCCCAATGATGCGACGTAGCACAGGCTTCCATCGCCACGACGCAACGCGCTTGCTCCGCCAAGAGCTGATAAAGACGTGGTCGCGTCACCGATCTGTTGAAAACAACGGCGCCGTCTGCCGTGACGCCGCAAACCTGAAAACTGCCCTTGGCAAGATCAATCGCCAATATGCTAATCTCTGACATGGATGCCTCCCTCGCGTTGGTTCCTACGAAACCGTTATGGCATATTCGATGCCGTCGGGTGGGGGCATCCACCGCATCAGTTCATGACGCAAGGTCCCGATGCATCTTCTGGGCACCAATAATCTCCCATTTTGATATAGAGTTCAGCACCGCATTTGGACTGGAGGTTGCTATCTGCGTTCACAACGAAGACAGCAGGTCTGCGATCCGCGAAAGGCCTTTTTCCAGGTTGACCTCATCGCCCCCGCCAACACCCAGACGAATATGATTCGACTGTTCATAGGCACTCCCCGGCAACAGAAACGTGCGATACGGTGGCGCCAGAAGCAACTTGGCAAAGGCATCGCCATCAAGCCCTGCATCCAGTCGTGCCAGACCGATCAGACCGGCGCGTGGACGCACCCATGAGAGTTTCGGTTGTGACATGATGAACGCATCGATCTTCTCCAGATTAGCGCGCCCGTCTGCGCGCGCTATTTGCATCGCAGCTGCGAGTCTCTCCGGCCGCATCGCGATCTCTGCGATCGCTTCACCCATTATATTCATGATTTCGCTGGAGTTTTCCCGAAGAATCACGGCGTCCATGACGAAATCCTTGTCCCGACAGATCAGCCAGCCAGTGCGCAAGCCTTGCAGCCCAAGCGCCTTGGACACACTCCCCGTCGTAATGCCCCGTTCATAGAGGCCGGCGACGGAGGGTGCGCGCTCCCCTTCCCACTCCAGTCCCGCATAGACTTCATCCACGATTAACCACGCGCCGACACGGCGCGCGATCTCAACGAGTTCACGAAGTTCATCCGACGTCAAAAGCTGCCCGGTCGGATTATTCGGGTTGGAGACGAATATGATCTTGGTCAGGTCGGATACCGACGAAGCGAGTTGCTCCATCGGGAATCTCCACTCGTCAGCCTCCTGCCGTTCAACAACGCGAATTCGGCTCCCTACAGCCTTCGCGAGAACAGCCGCCTGCGGCCAACCCGGGGTTTCCACGACTATTTCATCATCGGGCTGAAGCAACTGCATGATGGCGAGGTAATTCGCTTCCGCCGCGCCTGCCGTGACAAGCACATCATCGGGATCGCAAGACCCCTCCAGCCCGGTTTCCCGCAAAATGTGGGCGCGAAGCTCCGGCAACCCGCGAAACGACCTCTGGTTCCAGTCGAGCGAAAGATCGGGGTCGAGTTCGTTCAGAAACTCCCCGAGCTTTGGAGATCGCGAAAGCGAAAAACCGACGATGGCCTCAGGTTCGGCTTCGGTAGTTTCGAGCAGATATCGAAAGAGCGTGTGGATCTTGACCTTCATCGTGCACCTGATTGGATAGAACTGAATGGAATAAAGTCAGGAGAATTCGGTCCGCCGGGGCGCGTCGATAGCATGGGTCCGAACCTGTTGAACGATGCGACGCTCAACGTCTGACGAAGTGCGACTGAGACGACAAGGGAGGCGAGGATCATCTATTGTCACGTCAAACCGCATGCACGGTGCCCTTGCGGCACGAGGTGCCGCACAGACGAGTTCCCCTGACTCTCGCGACCCGTTGCCGAACGCCGCGGGGGTACCGACGCCTCCGACTAGCGAACATCACGCCCCTGGTTGAGAATGATGACATTCCCGCTGGAAATATCACCGGCAGGGGAGATCAGAAAGCTGACCCATTCGGCCACCTCCGAAGGCTGCATGGCCCGTCCGTGCGGCATCTGGGCGATGGCCTTCTTCAGAACTTCGTCACTAAGGACATTGAACAACGGGGTTTGCGTCATGGCAGGCGCGATAGAGTTGACCGAAATCCGGTCTTGCGCATAGCGCCTTGCCAGATCCTTCGTCAGGTTGTCGAGAGCGGCCTTGCTGGCGCGGTAATGCGGCGGATCGAAAACATCGAAATTATATGCGCCGTTCGACGAAATATTGACGATCTTCCGCACCCCGTCCCGCGGCAACATCAACTTGACGGCTTGTTGGCAGCAATGAAACGCAGACGAAAAATTGAGCGACATTTGACGCTCGAATTCTCCGTCCGGTATGTTTGGGAATTCCGACATGAAGCAGGTGCCAGCGTTATTGACCAGCACGTCAAGTCCGCCGTGGGCGTTCCTGACCGTCTCGAATGCGGCGGTGATCTCGTCGACATCCGTCAGGTCGGCGGGAAGACCGACAAACCGGTCACCCAGTCGCTCCGCCATGCCCTCCAGAGCAACCGTGTCGATATCTATGCCGTAACAAATCAAGTCGTTGCGAAGCAGCGCCTCTACAATTGCCTGCCCCATGCCGCCGGCCGCGCCAGTTACAATAGCTACGCGTTCACTCATCGAATTCTTCTCCTTGGTTCTTCGAACTTCAAAAGGGCTGCATCGCTCGGATCAGCAATCTGAAGCCATGTCGACATGCGTCATACGATACCTGTCCATCTGACCGTCTCGGGAACTGTCTACACCAGGATCTGGCTGATTCCGGTTGCGCTGACTTCCGCGGCTCGGGTTCAAAGCTGTCAGGTATCCTATGTGACGTGAATTTTTGCAGTGGATTTTGTAAATTATATATGATACTAAAAATTCCATGAGATCAACACCAAATACCGGGGCGCCGCCAAATTGTGCGACAGTCGGGGCCCGAAAACGGCAGCGCATTCGGAGATTGTGAATGCGAAAACCACGGCAGTTTCTGCCGCATCACTGCGAAGCGGGAGACGTGTCCGGGCCCGGACTTCCACTCCCTGCATTGAACTGCTCAAGAACGAATGAGGGAGGCCCCAATGAACACGAAGCCCTGCATCAAGGGTCGGCCAAAAGAACTTCACGTGCTGGACTACGGCCTCTTCAAGGTCCATGCGAATGGCCGTGTAATCGGTATTTGTGGCTTCCTGATCCGGACAGATGCTGGCGAGTCGATTCTTGTGGATACAGGCTTTCCCCGCAAATACGCCTATGACATTCCACGGTCGTCGGAAGAAGATCGTCTTTATGATTTCGGTGAAGTTCTTGAACTGACCCCCGGGAACCTCCCAGAAGCGCAGCTTGCACGGGCTGGTGTGAAACCCGACGAGATTGATCTGTTGATCATGACTCACACCCATATCGATCATGTCGGCGGAATTGCGGATTTTCCGCATTGTCCGATCCTCATGGCCCGCGCTGAGCGAACCCTGGACAAGCCATTGTATTGGGGCGACGTCCGCCCCATCGACTGGCCCGATCGCGAGTACCTGCTGATTGACGAGGATACCGACCTGTCACCTGGATTCCGGGTGCTTTTCGCACCGGGTCATGCACCGGGACAACTCTCGCTGTTCCTTGAGCTACCGGAAACGGGGAGCATTCTGCTGACCGGAGATGCGATTTCCCGTCCGGCCGAAGTCGCCGAAGGATTCGAAGGGGCACGCGATGTGGCGCAAGCCCGCAAAAGCGGTGAGCGCCTCATGTCGATTGCCGAAGAGTATAATGCGTTCATCATCTACGGCCACTCACCCGAACAATGGCCGGACCTGCGAAAGACACCCAAATTCTATGGCTAATCGGCATCAAGCGTTGGTTGAGGCAAGTGTCACCCCCGCAGGAGACAACTCCAGCGGCAATTCGGGACATCAATCGCCGTTGGTGAGGTCTTCACGGCCGCCGAAGGGTTCGGCCTCCGGGCGACCCTCCTCAAGAAAATTCCATGCGAGGCTCAGCTTCACCGTTGATAGGTCAAATTATATATGATAATGAAAATCGCATGAAATCATTGGCGAAAAGCGACAGCGCCGTCGAATTGCTCAGACGGTCGATCCTGAACGGGACATACGCTCCCGGGTCTCCCCTGCGGGTGGCTGCGCTCTCGGCGGCATTCGGGATAAGCGCGACCCCGATCCGAGAGGCGTTGTCCCGACTTGAGGAAAAGAGCCTCGTCGTCGCCAGCCCCAACTGCGGATGGCGCGTAGCTCCGGTCTCACTTGAGGAGCTGGAAGACCTCGAAGACGCGCGATTGGCCATCGAGGAGAAGCTGCTTGAAGACTCGATCAATCGTGGCGGCGTCGAATGGGAGGGCCATGTCATCGCCGCGCACCATCGGTTGATGCGCACCACGCAGCCAATTGGTGCGCAGAGCGTCGAAGTTCGCGAAGACTGGATCAATTTTCATGATGCCTTTCACACGGCTTTGCTGTCGGCAGGCAAATCGTCATGGCTGAAGGCATTTCATGCCACCTCGCTTGAGCAGTTGCAGAGACATCATCAGGCCCTGCTGTTCCACCCCAACACGATCAATCCGGAAAACAGCAACGAGCATTCACAGCAAACGCTGGAGTTACTCGGAAAGGCTCTGGCGCTCGAACATCACACCAAACTCATGCAGGCCGCCATCGACCGGGATCAGGAGGCGGCAAAGCAGATCCTGCGCGAGCATATCCAGATAACTCTCACGATATGCCGTTCCGTACTTGAACAAAATACCAACAACCAAAATCCGACAGAGGAGGAAAAGGTATGAAACGAACGATCATGTCAATTGTTGCCGCAGCAACTTTCGCGAGTGGGGGGGCAGCGGCAGAGACGCTTGTTGTAGGCGCCTATCCCGCCAACCCGCCATGGGAGTATAAGAACGAACAGAGTCAATTCGAAGGCTTCGAAGTGGATCTTGTCACTGAAATCGGTGATCGGCTCGGCGTCGATCTCGACTTTCAGGATCTCGGTTTTCAGGCGATTTTCTCCGCCATCAGTTCAGGCCGCATCGACATGGCGATCTCCACGATTACCATCACCGATGAGCGCCTGAAGAACCAGTCTTTCACCCAAGGGTATTATGACAGCGATCTCGCGCTGATCTCACTCAAAGACGACGGCGTGACGGACCTCGAGGGAATGCGCGATCAAACTGTCGGGGTCCTGTCGTCGTCTGTGGCCGAAAAATGGGTGAATGAGAATCACGACGATGTCGGCTTTGAGTCGGTGAAAGGGTATACCGACCAGCAGAACTTGCTGCTCGATGTTCGCAGCGGTCGTGTTGCGGGCGCAATCGGGGACCTTGCCGGCTATCAGTTCGCCTTCAAGCAAATGCCTGATCTCGACATCGTTCAGACCATTCCAACAGGCGACCGTTTCGGAATAATGTTGCCGAAGGGCTCTCCGCACCTGGAGCGGGTCAACGACGCCATCTCGCAGATCAAAGAGGATGGCACGCTGGCTGAAATCCACACCAAATGGTTGGGTGTCGCGCCAGCATCGACAACGTCGTCGGTTCAGGTCATGGCAATTCCCGAAGCCAAGTAATGATGCCACCGCAGGGAGGCCGCCTGCCTCCCTGCCGCATTGTTCCTCTTAAAATCAGACCAGGACAACATGAACTTTTTCGAGACATTCCTGAACTGGGAGGTCATCCTCCGCATATATCCGATGCTGATGAAAGGCATCGGAAACACCGTCGCGTTGGCACTGACAATCATAATCGCCGGGGGGATCGCAGGAGTTCTGATTTGCCTTTTCCGGCTATATGGGCCGAAGTGGCTGAGATGGCTCGCGATCGTCTATATCGACGTCTTTCGCGCGATTCCGATCTTGGTGCTGCTTGTTCTGATCTACTACGCCTTGCCATTCCTCGGCATTCGGCTCAACGGTTTTGCCTCCGCAACCCTCGCACTCGGCCTTGTATTTTCGTCGTTTACGGCAGAGGTGTTTCGCGCAGGGATCCAGGCGATCCCGAAAGGCCAGACCGAGGCGTCCGAGGCGCTTGGCCTCTCCTTCGGGGTCACAATCTGGAAGGTCATTCTTCCGCAAGCGTTTCGGATCGCGATTCCGCCGCACACGTCCAATGCAGTCGCCATCGCCAAAGATACGTCGTTGGCCTCTGTCGTCGCCATGCCCGATCTTCTCAAGCAGGCCACTGACGCGCAGGCCCTCACGGCCAACCCCTCGCCTTTGATCGCCGCCGCAATCATGTACCTGATCGTGCTCCTTCCAGCGGTTCGCCTTGTCTCCTACCTAGAAGAGCGTTTCCGCAACGATGGAAAAGCAGCCTAGAAGCAAGGGGATGCCTACATTGCTTCTGTGTGACCAGACGATTCAAAGAAAAGAGCATACGCATGTCTCAATCCGCCCTTGACCATACCCCGAACGCGACCGCCATTCAGATCGAGAAGATGAGCAAATGGTTCGGGACGTTTCAGGTTCTTTGCGACATCGACCTCACGGTCAGCCACGGTGAAAGGATTGTGATTTGTGGCCCCTCCGGATCGGGCAAGTCCACTCTCATCCGCTGCATGAATGCCCTGGAAGAGCATCAGGACGGCAAGATCGTGGTGGACGGAACGGTGCTTTCGAGCGACCTGAAGAATATCAACAAGGTCCGGTCCGAGGTCGGAATGGTCTTCCAGCACTTCAACCTGTTCCCGCATCTGACCATTCTGGAAAATTGCACGCTCGCGCCGATGTGGGTACGCAAGACACCCAAGCAGGAGGCCAGGGAAATCGCGATGCATTTCCTTGAAAAGGTGAAGATTCCCGAACAGGCCGACAAGTATCCCGGTCAACTTTCGGGCGGGCAGCAGCAGCGGGTCGCCATCGCCCGGTCACTCTGCATGAAGCCGAGGATCATGTTGTTCGACGAGCCCACCTCGGCGCTCGACCCGGAGATGATCTCGGAGGTGCTCGACACGATGATCCAACTTGCCGAAGATGGCATGACGATGCTCTGCGTGACGCATGAGATGGGCTTTGCCCGCAAGGTCGCGGACCGCGTGATCTTCATGGACCAGGGCCATATCATTGAGCAGAACAAGCCCGAAGAGTTCTTCAACAACCCCAAGAGCGAACGGACAAAGCTGTTTCTCAGCCAGATATTGGGGCATTAGAGGGATGCACGGCCACGACTTTACCGGAAACTGATTTCGGATCGTCCCTCAACCTGGCCGCGTCATCTATGACTGGCGCCACTATCTCGCCGTGGTCCAGCGCAAGGGCTTAAAAGTTTCCCCGGGCAGCCTCGGTCAGGATCATCTTATCCAGCGTCAGATCCGATACCGCACGCCTGAGCCGTTGGTTCTCGGTCTCCAGCTGCTTCAAACGTTTGAGCTGGTCCCGGGACATCCCACCATATTCTTTGCGCCATCGAAAATAGGTCTGCTGCGTCACGCCAATCTGGCGCACGGCATCGGCAATCGAGCTGCCTTGCCCTTGCAACACTTCAAACTGCCGCAGCTTCAGCACGATCTCTTCGGGTTTGTCTCTCTTTCCTGCCATCTCTGGTCCTCCTGAAACGGGATAATACTATCCCTGTTGGTGGACCACTTCAGTGGGGGCACTCCACCACCTATGCGCTCTGGTTCCGGGGCGTCGCCCGGATCGAGCCCGGCGCGGTCTCGATGCTGGGCATGATGAGCCCAGTGACGGCGGTGCTGCTGGGCTGGGTGGTGTTGGGTCAATCCCTTTCGCCGCTGCAGGGGCTCGGTGCCTCCATCGTCCTTGGTTCGGTCTTGGCGAGTCAGCGGGCCAACCGTCCATCAACTGACGCCACCCCTATGCTTCCAAACCCATCGTCCGCTAAAGTCGCATGATCGCCATTCCAGAAGGGATTATCCGAATGCCCGTTCTCAAGATCACCCCCGATCTCGCATGGAAAGCGCGGCTTGCCGGGCTGCTCTACCTCGTCATCATCATTTCGGGTCTCGGCGCCGAGCTTGGCCTACGAGGCCCGCTGATCGACTTCAGCGATGCCGATGCCACCGCCGCCGCGATCCTCGCAGCGCCCGGCCAGTTCCGCCTGGCAATTGCCGCTGACCTCGTGATGGCGCTCAGCGATGCGGGCCTTGCAATCCTGCTCTATTTGGTCTTCCGCACCATGGCACCGGGCCTCGCGCTGTCGGCGATGGTGTTCCGCCTGATCCAGACCGTGCTGATCGCGGCAAGCCTCATGGCCTTGCTGACCGCCTGGCTTGTGCTGACCCATGCCGACGGGCTGGCCGACGCCCCGGCGCTCGCGCTGGTGTTTCTGGATCTGCACGCGCATGGCTACGATCTCGGGCTTGTGTTCTTTGGCATGAACAGCCTGATCATGGGGCTGCTTGTCTGGCGCTCGGGTGTATTCGCCAAGGTTTTCGGGGCCGGCCTTGCGATCGCAGGGCTGGTCTACCTGATCGGAAGCGGTCTGCGCCTCTTCGCGCCTGAATGGTCGCCGGTGTTCGCTCCGGCCTATGCGCTGACGATCCTTGCCGAGACGGCGTTCTGCCTGCGGTTGCTTCTGCAACGGCGCGCCGATCGCGCGGATTTCGCGAAGCCCGATTTCAACGTATCATGAGCAACCAGGAGTAGCTTCATGATCCAATGAGGATGCACGGTCCGCGCCATTGGCAATATCGCCAATCCACCGTCACTATCTGATGGAAATGGCCCAGGTCGCTGCTGTGCTGGCGCGGATCGAAGCGAGGGACACTCCACCCGAGGACCTAAAGCAGATCGTGCTTTCACTTGATATGGCCGAGAATTTCCGTGCGTTCGGATCCCTTTGCGGGCGCGAGTGCCAGATCCTCAAGCTTCACCACGATATTGAAGGCACCGATATGTTCCCCCGGATCGAGGCGGCGGGCGGAGGCATGTTCCGGGAGGTGGTGGCCAAACTGCTGTCAGAGCACGAGGTGGTCCATGAGTTGATCATCCGTCTCGGTCGAGCGGCAGACACGCTGGCAGAAGATCCAAGTGACGCGAATTTCGTTCAGGCCGCCACGACATTCCGAAAGCTGGAACAGGTCGTCCGCTCCCATTTTGGCTATGAGGAGACGGAGTTGACGGAGGCGATCGGCTATTACCTCGGATCGATCTGACGGCACCCTTGGCTGGGCAGCTATGCATCATCGACATTAAATGCGCTTCCGGCGCTCAAAACCCTCCCGCTCTTTTCAGCTATGCCCCCGAAGTTGCACAGAAGGTCAGCAAAGGGCCGTTTACCCTCGCCACCAAGTGCAAGAACCGTTTGTCACCATAACCGAGGCAAGATCACGACCGTCAGGGAGGCGACAGGAGCCGATCCATCGGTCGTAGCTCTTCCGGCCCGTGAGGCTGCATGAAAGTGTTTTGCCTGATACAAGCGCCCGCATATGTCGATCTGCCTGCCGTCCGGCGGGCGTCCCGATTTCAGCGCAGTCGAGTTTGGCGAATCGAATAGGGCGACCGGAGACTTCGATCGTGTCGCCATCCCGCACGTGGGTCACACGCCCGACAAAGCTGCCAGAAGTTGTCATCGGGTCGGATGTCGTACCGCCCCAAGCATTGCCGCCCCGGAGGGCTGTGGGTCTTAGAGCTGTTTCAGTTGGAACAGCTTGACCGAAGCCACCTGGGACGACTTGGAAAGCGACCGCCAGAACAAAACTGACAGAGATCAAGAATAAACCGATTGTGGGCGCTGCAACACGACGTTGGCGCTTCCGCTTCATCTTGCGCCACTGTCGCTGAGTTGGCGTTGGTCGTGGAGCACGTCTCATCATGCTGCAATCATGCACAGGATCATGGCAACTCTTGGGACATGGTTCGACCTTCATCCGAAAGCTCTGGATGCATTTTGCGACACTGCGTTTAGATATCGACTCCAAGGGAACGCCCCGAATGAGTCTAACCCGCATTAAGATCGGGTTGGGCCGGACGCAACTTCCTTACTACTACCCAAATCGGCAAAAACGGTGTACGTGTCGATACCCTCGAACCAACTTGCAATTGGTCGATTGTACAAGATAGGAAACTGTTACCAGTCGGCCAACTCCTGAACGCCGGTCCGACTCCAAATCAGAGAGGTGGTGTCTACCACATGCAGGTCAGTGTTCGCGACAACAATGTCGATCAGGCCCTCCGGGTACTTAAAAAGAAACTGCAAAAGGAAGGGGTTTTCCGCGAAATGAAGCTCAAGCAGCATTTCGAGAAACCGTCCGAGAAAAACGCGCGGCAGAAAGCTGAGGCGATCCGCCGTGCTCGCAAGCTGGCACGCAAGAAGTTAGAGCGCGAAGCTGGATGAAATTCCATCCTTAAGTCTGAGAGAACAGAACTTCCGATGCCCAATCGCATCGGAGGTTTCAGTCCTAAGAAAATATTGTTTTCAGGTGTGCAGCCCGAGGCATTGAAGTCAGCTGAACGTCAATGAAGCCAGGATATGCTGCACGAAGTACCAATGACTGTAATGTGAAAGCTGCTTCGCGGCGTTCGGAAGTCAAGCGAGCGGCAGCTAAGGGCCGGCTTCGACGCGCCTCCCCCCTCCCATGGTTCCTCCGTGGCCCGATCCGTATACGGGGGGGCTGAGCGCGCGGTTTCGCCAGCGACTGGATTCCTCACCGGGGAATCCACCTGGAATCCACCCTTGAGGGCGCGCAGATTTAAACCTCGTGATTACAGTGAGTTACGCCAGACTTTCAGCCTCTCGGGGTGGATTCTTGACAAAAATAGTAAAATCCACCTGCGGCATGTTGGAAGCCAGTTTTGGAATCCACCCAAAGCCAGCGGCGGATCACCGAACACCAGGCCTTCGCGAAGACATTGAATCCGCGCGATAATTCCTGTTGACAGTTCTGCCCCTCTTGACTCATACCTTGATCATCGAAGAACTGCGCCCGGAGGAACCCCCTCACGGGCGTTTTCCTTTTCCCGACATCGCGGATCCTGATGCAGCCGCCGACCGGTCCGGTCGCGCGTTTGCGTCTGCTTTACCTTTCACCACAGTAGAGAACACCCATGGACCTTGTCTTCGCGCCAGGCGAGATCGAGGCGTGGCCGATCGAGCGGCTGCGTCCCTATGCCCGCAATGCCAAGGTGCATGCGCAGGATCAGGTGGCGAAGATCGCTGCCAGCATGGCGCAGTTCGGCTGGACCGTGCCCTGTATGGTGGCCGACGATGGCGAGCTGATCGCGGGCCACGGCCGGGTGCTGGCTGCCACGATGCTGGGGCTGACCGAGGTGCCGGTAATCCGGCTGAGCCATCTCGATGAGGCAGAGCGCCGGGCGTACCGCATCGCCGACAACAAGCTGACCGAGTTGGGCGACTGGGACGAGGCCATGCTGCGCGACGAGATCGCGGGGCTGCTGGCCGAGGATTTTGATCTTTCCCTTCTGGGCATCTCCGACGATGATCTGGACGCCCTCCTGCAGGATCCCGAGGCGCTGGGCGGCGATGGTCCGGTGGAGGGCGAGGATGACGTGGCCGAGGCACCGGCCACGCCGGTGTCAGTGCCGGGCGACCTCTGGCGACTTGGGGATCACCGGTTGATCTGTGGCGACAGCACGTCTGCCGATGTGGTCGGGGCGCTGCTGGGCGATGCAAAGCCGCTGCTGATGGTCACCGACCCGCCCTATGGCGTGGCCTATGACCCTGCCTGGCGCAACCAAGCTGGCGCCGCGAAGACGAAACGGACGGGCAAGGTGCTCAACGATGACCGCGCCGATTGGCGCGAGGCCTGGGCGCTCTTTCCGGGCGACGTCGCCTATGTCTGGCACGGTGCGTTGCATGCGGCCGAGGTGGCGGAGTCGTTGACCGCCTCGGGTTTTGCCATCCGTTCGCAGATCATCTGGGCCAAGGACCGGCTGGTGCTCAGCCGCGGGGATTACCACTGGCAGCATGAGCCCTGCTGGTATGCCGTGCGCGCCAAGGGCAAGGGCCACTGGGCCGGAGATCGCAAGCAGACGACGCTGTGGCAGATCGCGAACAAGAATCAGGATGCCGATACCGTGCATGGCACCCAAAAGCCGGTCGAGTGCATGCGCCGCCCAATCCTGAACAACTCCAGCCCCGGTCAGGCGGTCTATGAGCCGTTCATGGGTTCCGACACCACGCTGATCGCGGCCGAGACGACGGGACGCGTCTGCTACGGGGTCGAGCTCGACCCGTCCTATGTCGATGTTGCCATCGAGCGCTGGCAGTCCTTCACCGGGGCGGAGGCGGTGCTGGCGGAAACCGGCGAGAGCTTCGCCGCACTGAAGGCAAAGAGGCTTGCGGCATGATAGCGCCCTTGGCGACGGAGCGGACAGCCAGCCAGATCGCCGAACCGGACGCGGTCACGAATCCAACTCGCCGAGCGAGGACACGCGCATGACGCAGTCGCGCCGCATGTCGCTGGTCGAGGCCATCACTAATGTCGCCCTTGGCTACGCGCTGGCGGTCGCCACGCAGATCGTTGTGTTCCCATGGTTCGGTCTGCAGGCGAGCCTCGGCGAGAACCTGGCGCTGAGTGGGGTATTCACCGGCACATCGCTTTTGCGCGGTTACGCGCTGCGCAGGCTGTTCGAGCACTGGCGGCATGACCGACGCCATCAGCATGCCGAAATACAGATGTGGGCGCACCAAAAGCCTGATAGGGATGCCGCCATGTTTCGTCTTTTCGACATGCTGGGCCCCTCCGCCGCAATACGAGCCCTTGATGATGCGCTCCGGGCCTCCGGCGTGCATCCGCTTCTGGTTCCGGAGCCCGTCAAGCTGACCGTGATCAAGCTCAACAAGAAGCATGCCGGTGCCAGAAATCAGGATGTTGCTTTCGCGGAAGCAGCGCAGTTGTTGGCCTATTGCATGCTCGGACATGAACAGTTTGCGGCCAGCAACAGCGTCGAGGATGCCGATCGCACTGACCATCGGGTGGAAACAGCACTGGATGAAGGTGACACGCTGGACGCAAAGCTGATCCTGTTGGCGCTGCATGCGGGGCGGATCGCCCCGGACATTGCTGATCGTATCGATCTCGACGAGACGTAATCCCGATCAAGCGTCCAGACTGTAGACAGTACCTCTGTTCGCCTCTTTCCGGGAGGTGATCGCGAGGCCCAGCTTCTTCTTGAGCGCCCCGGAGATCATGCCGCGCGCGCTGTGTGCCTGCCAGCCGGTCGCTTCGACGATCTCGCCAATGGACGCCCCCTCGGCCCGCTGAAGCAGCGCGATGATCTGCGCCTGCTTGGTGCCCGGACGGATGGCAACGGGCTTCGGTGCAGGGTTCGGCTTCGCCTTGCGCGACGCGCTGGTGGCCTTGGCGACCACTGGCTCGATTCCAATCGCCTCAAGCCCGGCTTCGGTCGCAATCAGCGTGGTGCCATGACCATCGCCGGTCTCGCGCCAAAGGGGCTCGCCCTTGCGCATATCGGCATCGACCTCCTCGAGCCAGCCGCGCTCGATCATCCTGGTCACGACCACCTTCGCAGCCGCGCCATGCAAACCCTTGGGCAGCGGCGTGGCAAGATTGCCGGGGCGCGCTGCTGCGCGGCTGAGGATGATGGTCTGGGTGTCGGTGAGTTTGGGCATCGGAGCCTCCGGTATGGTCGGGCAACGCGGAATGCGCCGCCTTCTACCGGAAAAAGCCCGCCATGGTGGCGGGGCGTTGTGATCGGGTTCAGGCGGGTCATGGCGAGACTTCTCAATCCTGCTGGTCGATCATGGCGAGGATGGCGCAGGCCATGCCGCCGAGGAATTCGCTGCGCCGGAAGACGATCTCGTCGATCTCGCTTGCGGTGGTGATTGCGGGGTCAACTGCCAGGCTCTCAGCCATGTGGGGCAGCAAACGGGTTGCCTCAGCGTTGTAGCGGTCTGCGATGGTCATGGGGCTGTCTCCGATCCCTTTCCTGGCGATGCGCAACGCACCCGCCTTGTGGGGATCAGAGTCGCTCGACCGAAGAGTGTAATCAATTGAAATAGACGCTATTTCTCGTTTATTTCCAATGCCTTGAGGGAGATACAGGCGCCATGGAAGGGCTGTCCGAGCGCGCCTACGCTGCCCATGCCGGGCTCTCGCGCGGCGCGGTGCAAAAGGCGCGCAAGACCGGGCGGCTGGTGCTCTATTCCGATGGCTCGATTGATGCCGCGGCCTCCGATGCGCGCCGGGGCGGGATGACCGATCCGGACCAACAGCGGCGATCGGTCGGCGGTGATGCGACCAGCGTATCCGGGCCGGGCGACAGCGCGTCGTATCTCAAGGCGCGCACCGCGCTGACCGTCTACCAGGCGCAGGAGCGGCAACTGGCGATCCAGCGCAAGAAGGGCGCGCTGGTCGACCGCGCCCGCGCCGAGACGCTGGTGTTTCGCCTCGCCCGGCAGGAGCGCGATGTCTGGATCACCTGGCCCACCCGCGTGGCGGCGCTGATGGCCGCGCAATTGTCCGCAGATATGGAGACCGCATCCGGGACGCCCGTGACGATCGAGACCGCGATCCTGCAAAGGGTGCTGGAAACCCATGTCCGAGAGCAGCTCGACGCCCTGGCCGACCTCCGGGTCTCGCTTGAATGAGGAAGATCATGATCACGACCTGACCACGGACCTCGACCTTGGCTTCGACGGGGCCGAGGATATGCTGCGCGCCTGGCGGCGCGGTGTGCGCCCCGATCCGGACCTCACGGTGTCGGCCTGGGCGGATGCACATCGCTGGCTGTCCTCGCGCGCCTCGGCCGAACCCGGGCGGTATCGCACCGCCCGCACGCCCTACCTGCGCGAGATCATGGATGCGCTGAGCCCCGGCCATCCGGCGCAGCGCATCACCTTCATGAAGGCCGCACAGGTCGGCGCCACAGAGGCTGGCAATAACTGGATCGGGTTTGTGATTCATCATGCGCCGGGGCCGATGCTGGCGGTGCTGCCCACGGTCGAGATGGCGAAGCGCACATCGCGTGGCCGGATCGACCCGCTGATAGCGGACAGTCCGGCGCTCAGGGAGCGCGTGCAACCTGCTCGCTCGCGCGATGCGGGCAATTCGATGCTGTCCAAGGAGTTCCCGGGCGGCATCCTGGTGCTGACGGGTGCGAACTCGGCGACCGGTCTGCGCTCGATGCCGGCGCGCTACATCTTTCTCGACGAGGTCGACGCGTATCCGGCCTCGGCCGACGAGGAAGGCGATCCGGTCACGCTGGCCGAGGCGCGCACCACCACCTTCGCGCATCGGCGCAAGGTGTTCATGGTCTCGACGCCGACGATCCGGGGGCTGAGCCGCATCGAGCGCGAGTTCGAGGCGTCGGACCAGCGGCGCTACTTCGTGCCCTGCCCGCATTGTGGACACATGCAGTGGCTGCAGTTCGAACGCCTGCGCTGGGACAAGGGGCAGCCGGAAACGGCCATGTACCATTGCGCGGGCTGCGAGGCGCCCATTGCAGAGCACCACAAGACGGCTATGCTGGAGAACGGGGAATGGCGCGCGACGGCCGTGCCCGCAGATCCCAGGGCCATCGGGTTTCACCTCTCGGCGCTTTACTCGCCGATCGGCTGGAAGAGCTGGGCGCAGATCGCGCGGGACTGGCTGGCGGCGCAAGGCTCCGACGAGATGCTACGCGCGGCGCGCAACACGCTGCTGGGCGAGACATGGGTCGAGAGCGGCGAAGCCCCGGATTGGCAGAGGCTGGCGGATCGGCGCGAGGCCTACACGACGCAGATCCCCGCGGGCGGTCTGTTCCTGACCGCTGGCGCGGATGTACAGAAAGACCGCATCGAGGTCGATGTCTGGGCCTGGGGCCGCGGCGGGACAAGCTGGCTGGTCGATCACATCGTGATTCCCGGCGGGCCCGATGATCCGAGCTGCTGGGACAAGCTGACCGCGCTGTTGGGTCAGACGTGGGTGCACGAACATGGCGCGGTCATGACGCTGGCCAAGCTGGCCATCGATACCGGCTACGAGTCGGCGGCCGTCTATTCCTGGGCGCGCCAGCAGGGTACGGCCCAGGTCGCTCCGGTGAAGGGCATGGAAGGCTTCAATCGCGCGACGCCAGTCTCGGGGCCGACTTTCGTGGACGCCACGGTGAACGGTCGCAAGCTCAAACGCGGCGCCCGGCTCTGGACCGTAGCCACCGCCACCTTCAAGGCCGAGACCTATCGCCATCTGCGGCTAGAGCGGCTGAGCGATGAAGACCGCGCCAATGGCATGTCCAGCCCGCCCGGCACGGTTCACCTGCCGGACTGGGTCGACAGCGAATGGCTCAAGCAGCTGGTGGCCGAGCAGCTGGTTACGATCCGCAACAAGCGCGGCTACGCGCGCCAGGAATGGCAGAAGATGCGCGAGCGCAACGAGGCGCTCGATACCCGCGTCTATGCCCGCGCCGCGGCCTGGATCCTCGGCGCCGACCGGTTCGACGAGCGGATGTGGCGGCAGCTGGAGACACAGGCCGGAGTGGAGACGGCTGCTGTCGCCTCCGAGACCGAGCCTGACAAACCGTCCGAGCCCCGGGCCGGGCGCATCACCACGCCGCGCAAACGCGGCTGGCGTGTGAGCACGCCCAGATACATGGAATGACGATGACCCTCATTGAGCTAAAGGCCCGCCACAGCGCCCTGCTGGCGGCGCGCTACAGCGGCACGCGCAGTGTCAGCTACGATGGCAAGAGCGTCACCTATGGATCAGACGCCGAAATGGCGGCAGCCATTGCCGATATCGAACGGCGGATTGCCGCCATGGAGCGCGGCCCTGGGCGTATCTTCCGGCCCCATGCCGTGAAGGATCTGTGATGGCCGCAATGAACTGGCGCCAGCGCATCGGAGCCTTTATTGGCGGGTTCGATGCGGGCCAGCATCACCGCCGCCTGCGCGGGTTCCGCGCCACCCGCGCCCATGTCAACGCGCTGATCGCCGCGTCGGGGCCCGACATCACCGCTCGCGCCCGCTGGCTGGTGCGCAACAATGGCTATGCGGTGAACGCCGTGGAAAGCTGGGCCGCCAACACCGCAGGCGACGGGATCAAGCCGATCTCCAAGATCGCCGATCCTGTGCGCAAGGAAGAGCTGCAACGGCTGTGGCTTGCCTGGACCGACGAGGCGGATGCCGAGGGGCTGACCGATTTTTACGGTCTGCAGCGCCGCGCCGCACGCGAGGTCTTCATTGCCGGTGAGGTGTTCTTTCGGATCCGGCCGCGACGCGGGGAAGACGGGCTCAGGGTACCGCTGCAGCTTCAGATGCTGCCTGCAGAAATGCTGCCGCTGGAGCAGAGTGGTGTTGCTGCGAACGGCAACACGATCCGCCAGGGGATCGAGTTCGACCGGATCGGGCGGCGCGTCGCCTATCACGTCCTGCGCCGGCACCCCGGCGACAGCACCGATCCGGGGCTGGCTGGCGAGGTGGTGCGCGTGCCCGCGTCCGAGATCATCCATGTGATCGACCCGGTCGAGGGCGGCCAGCTGCGTGGTGTCTCGAAACTGGCTCCGGCGATCGTGAAGCTGTTCCTGCTCGACCAGTACGACGATGCCGAGCTCGACCGCAAAAAGGTCGCGGCGATGTACGCGATGTTCGTCACCTCCCCCGCGCCGGAAAACCCGCTCGCGCCACCCGAGGACGAGGCGGGCGATGCCGGGTACGAGGTCAGCCCGGGCCAGATCGTGCACCTCGATCCAGGCGAAGACGTGACCGTGGGACAGCCCGCCGACAGCGGCGGGACATACGAGCCATTCCAGTACCGCACGCTGCTGCAGATCTCCGCCGCGCTGGGCATCCCTTACCCCTACCTCGCCAACGACATGGTGAAAGGCAACTTCTCGAATTCTCGGCTGGCGCTGATCGAGTTCCGCCGCCGCGTCTCGGCCTGGCAGCATTCGGTTATGGTCTACCAGCTGTGCCGACCGGTCTATGCCCGCTGGATGGATGCCGCAGTGCTGTCGGGCGCGCTGAGCCTGCCGGACTATGAGGCCAACCGGCCCCTGCTGCTGACCGCCGACTGGCTGCCCACGAAATGGGACTGGGTGGATCCGCTCAAGGACGCCAATGCCGAGATCGCCCAGATCGAGGCCGGCCTCAAGTCCCGCACCCAGGCCATCGCCGAGCGCGGCTATGACGCCGAACAGGTCGACCGCGAGATCGCCGCGGAACACGCCCGCGAACGCGCGCTGGGCCTCGATTTTCGCCGGCCGGGCTCGCCGGCGCAGGGCGCGACGGCGGTGCCGGGCGAAAACGCTGACAACGACGCGACCAACAGCGACGATGCAGACGACACCGCGGAGAACCGACCGCGCGAAGACGAGGACCAGCCCTGATGCTTCACGCCCGCATTGCCGCGCGCGCCTTCAACACACCGCTGCTGGTCGACCCAATCAAGGCGATGGCCTTTCTGTCAGGGCTCGGGCCACGGGTTCTCGGGAAGCAAGTCGAGCTGGCAGACCATGACTGCATGGTCGGCTTGTCCGGCACCGCTGCTCTGCCCGCGCGTGCCAGCCTCCTCGCCGGTGGCCTGTCCGACAGCTATCGCCAGAACGGTGAGGCACCCTTTCCCGTGGTGGACGGAATCGCCGTGATCGAGATCTCCGGTGTGCTCATTCATCGCGGCGCCTGGATCGGGCAGTCTTCGGGTCAGACCAGCTACGAGGGGATTGCCGCGCAGATCGAGGCTGCGGCTGGCGACGCGTCGGTGCGCGGCGTGGCGCTGGAGATCGACAGCTTCGGCGGCGAGGTGGCCGGGGTGTTCGACCTGGCCGACCGCATCCGGGCTCTGCGCCGCGACAAGCCGGTCTGGGCTTTCGTGGCCGAGCACGCCTTCTCGGCTGGCTATGCGCTGGCAAGCCAAGCGAGCCGCATCCTGCTACCGCGCACCGGGGCGCTGGGCAGCATCGGCGTTGTCGTGATGCATGCCGACCTCAGCGGCAAGCTCGACCAGGACGGCATGCAGGTCACGCTGATCCATTCCGGCCAGCACAAGGTGGACGGAAACCCATACGCGCCCCTGGCAGAGACCGTGCGGGGCGACATCCAGCGCGAGATCGACGTCCTGCGGTTCCTGTTCGCGGAAACCGTCGCGACCGGGCGCGCCGGGCGGCTCAGCCAGGAGGCCGCGCTCGCCACCGAAGCCGCCACTTATCGCGGCGCGGACGCCGTCGCCGCGGGGTTGGCCGATGAGGTCACCGACCTCGGGCGCGGATTTACCGACTTCCGGCAGATGGTCGCGCAAAGGCCGACCTCCACACTTTCCCGCACTCAACGCGCATCGCTTCCCCACCCCCGAAAGGAGACCGCCATGGCCCATAAGACCGACGATGACAACACCGCGCAGGACCAGGATGATACCGGAGGCAATGCGGCGCCTGAGGCCTCAGCATCCCCAAAAGCGTCGGCATCCCCCGCAGAGCCGACACCAGCAGTACCGCTCGCAGCGCCAGCTGATCCCGAAGCATCTGCCGCCCCCACGCCGGCCGCGGCGCAACCTGGCAATCTGGCCGAGCTCTCGACGCGGCTGCGCCAGGAAGCGGCGGAAATCACCGAGATCGCGGCGCAGGCCGGGCGGCTCGGCATCGCGATCGACGCCGCCAAGGCCCTGCGCGAGGGCACCTCGCCCGAAGCCCTGCGCAGCCTCGTCCTCGAACGCGCCAGTGCTGCCGCAGATGCGCGTGACGTCGTCGCCGCACCGCCGTCACCGGTGCTGCCGCAAGCGACGGAAAGCCCGATAGTGGCGGCGGCGAAGCGCGCGGCTGACGCAGGCAATCGCGTCTGACACTGCGGTTCGGGACCCCAATCACCCCGACGATCCTCAGCCTGACTGATCCTCCATCGACGCGCACCGGCGGGGGATATCTTTTGTCCCCGTTCCATGGAGCCCCGAGATGCCTGTCCTGACCCAACCGCCCAGCATGGGCGATGTCCTCAAATACGAGGTCAACCCGAACTACACCCGCGAGACCGTCACGCTGCTGACCGGCACCAACTACCCGGTCGGCTCCGTGCTCGGCAAAATCACCACCAGCGGCAAGTACAAGCTGGCCACATCGGGCGGCACCGACGGCGCGCAAACCGCGGCGGCCGTGCTGCTCTACGCGGTCGATGCCGCGCTGGCCGATGCGGTGGGTATTGTTGTCGTGCGCGGCCCCGCAATCGTGTCGCGCGCCGCCCTCGCCTATGATGGCAGCGTCGATGACGCGGCCAAGATCACCACCAAGCTCGGCCAGCTGACCGCGCTGGGCATCATCGCGCGCGATACCGCCTGATCAGGCCGCCCACGCCTTCGCCTCCCTGCCCCTCTTTCCCCGGAGTTCTCCCATGACCCTCACCCGCAATCCCTTTGACGCGGGCGGCTATTCGCTCGCCGAGATGACGCAGGCTATCAACATTCTGCCTAATCTCTACACACGCCTCGGCCAGATCGGTCTCTTCCGCTTCGAGGGGGTCACGCAACGCTCCATCGTCATCGAGCAGCGCGAGGGCGTGCTAAGCCTTCTGCCCTCGGTCCCGCTGGGCGCGCCTGCGACCGTCGGCAATCGCGAGCAGCGTTCGATGCGCTCCTTCGCACTGCCGTGGATCCCGCATGATGATGTCATCCTGCCCGCTGATATCCAGGGCATGCCGGCCCTGGGCGTCTCGGACGCGGCCGATCCGCTGGTCGAGGTGATGAACCGCAAGCTGACACTGATGCGGCGCAAGCATGCCCAGACCCGCGAATACATGGAGATGAACGCGCTGCGCGGCATCGTGAAGGATGGCGCCGGCACCACGCTCTACAACTACTTCACCGAGTTCGGGCTTGCGCAGATCTCCGTCGACTTCCTGTTCGGCACGGCGGGCACCAACATCCAGGCCAAGGTGCGCACCACCCTGCGCGGGATCGAGGACAACCTGCTGGGCGAGACAATGGGCACCGCGCATGCGTTGGTCAGCTCCGAGTTCTTCGACAAGCTGATCGGCCATCCCAAGACGGAAGACGCCTACAAGTTCTTCTCGGCCACCGGCGGCCAGCCCCTGCGCCAGGACATGCGCCGGGCCTTCCCCTTTGCGGGGATCCTGTTCGAGGAGTACAACGGCTCGGTCACGCTTTCGGGCGGCACCTCGGAGCGCCTGATCCCCGCCGGCGAGGGCATCGCCTTTCCGCTGGGCACGTTCGATACCTTCACCACCTATGGCGGGCCGGCCAATCTGCTGGAGACCGCCAACACCGTCGGACTGCCGCTTTATGCCCGCCAGATGATCGATGCCAAGGGCCGCTGGATCGACCTGATGACGGAAAGCTCGATCCTGCCGGTCAACAAGCGGCCGCGCCTGGCGATCCGTTTGCACAGTTCGAACTGAGGAGGCCGCTGATGCATGCCTTCGCCGCAGCGGTGGATTTGCTCTTTACGGATCCGAACATTGCCATCGAGGCCTGGCACCGGGGCAGCGACGGGCAGTTCACACGCTTGCAGATCGTCCCGCGCCGCAGCGACAGGGTCACCGGCTTCGGGGACGCGCGGCTGTGGTCAGAGACGTTTCGGTTTGACGTCCGCGTGAGTGAGTTGCCCGCGCCCCGGCCGCAGGAGCAGATCCTGGTTGGCGATGAAACCTTCCTGATCCAGGGCGAGCCGGTCCGGGATCGGGAGCGGCTGATCTGGACCGTAGAGGCTGCGCCGGCATGAAGTTTGGCCTCGACTTCACCCCCGACCTTGCCGCTATGATGGCTGCCGAGATCAAGGCCGCCGAGAAGGCTGTCAGTACCGCCACGCGCATCGCGGGCCGTGATCTCAAGAGCGCCTGGCGCGCCCAGATCACTGGCGCGGGACTCGGTCAGCGACTCGCCAACTCGATCCGCAGCCAGACCTACCCGAGAGCAGGCGAGAGCCTTAGCGCCGCGGCGCTCGTCTGGTCGAACGCCCCGGAGATCGTCAGCGCCCATGACACCGGCCCGCTGATCCGTTCGAAAGCCGGGTTCTGGCTCGCGATCCCGACGCCAGCCGCCGGGCGCGGCTTCCGGGGCGGCCGGATCACGCCAGAAGAATGGGAGCGCCGCCGCGGTCTGCGGCTGCGCTTTGTCTATCGCCGGACCGGTCCGAGCCTGCTGGTGGCAGAAGGGCGGCTGAACAGTCGGGGGCTCGGAGTTGCCTCGCGCTCGAAAACCGGACGCGGCCTGACCACCGTGCCGATCTTCCTGCTGGTCCCGCAGGTAAAGCTGCGCAAGCGGCTGGATCTCGCGCCGGATGCAGAGCGGGCGCATGACGCGCTGCCGGGGCTGATTGTGGCGAACTGGGTGGAGGGGCTATTGAAGTAAGGGCTGCCAGTTATTGACGATAAGGTCGTCTTTCAAGCCCAGTTATCCTGGGGCCTGCGCCCGGTCGAACTGGCCGTAATCGCGGCGGATGCTGTAGACTGCGGCTTCTTCCACTCCCGGAGCGTCAGTATGCGCGTGCAGCGCCGCATTAGCGGCTCCAAAGCCATCGGCCGTGGTCAGTGAGATGAACCTGCCTTTGTGGTTCACACTTTCGAAGGATTCAAAACCTGACGCCTTCACGGGCTGCGTGCCGTAGAGCGCCAGCACATGCGACCGGTCGGGCGCCGCGTCCACCTCGGCAGACAACTTCGTTTCGCCAGCCTGCCAATGCCGCACCCTCGCGCCGACACGGATACGATAGTCGGCGAAGTGTATCCGCCGCCCCGCGCTTTGTGAGCGCCGGTGTTCACTATCGGCGCGCCATGCGACGATCGCGTCCTCACTGTCCCAAAGCTGGTGCGACAGCAGCAGATCGGGCTCGTTCAGCGAGGAATAGCGATCCAGAAACAGCAAACCCTCATGGCGTGCGAGTACCGGGCGCAACCGGTCCACATGTTCAAAATAGTGTTCAAGGTGTCCCGGGTGCGGGCGCACTTCGAAAAACAGGGCATGCATGTGATGTTTGCCTCTTTGCACGGATTCCTAATGTCAACGGACCAGCTCGATCGGCGAAGTCAACGTGGACACCACTGTCGCGAAAACCGCCGCGCTGCGCAAGTTCGACAGACGATTGAAAGGCCACATCCAGGCATCGCACGGACCGAGGGGAGCAATCGGCTGCTACACCAGATTTGCCAAATCAAGACTTAAAGTGCATCATCAGGATACCGTGAGACGTTTCGCCGCGTATGTGTTTTTAGTAAAAAGGGAGGCAAACGATGTCCAAGGACGAACGGTTTCCACCATTGAGATATGGTCCGGCAGAACGACATATGGCCGAAAGCCTCGTAGAGCTTGAACGCCAAATGCTTTCCGGAGAACAAGCCGAAGATTGCGATTGCAAGGAGGGAATGTTCAACAGCGTGACCCGACGCAATCTTCTGGCCGGAGGACTCGCCGTCGGAGGCAGTGCGTTGGCCGGCGGCCGCGCTGTTGCAGAGGCGCCTCCCGGTGCACACGAATACTATGTGCAGCCCGACCCGACCAAGGAACAGGGACGCACGATCCTGAACGATGGCGGCTACGGCAGCCGCTCGCAGTTCGAAAGCGAAGTGCGCTGGCGTTATCCCACCGCAAGCCTCGATTCCAGTTGGTCGATGACACCGCTTGCGTCGGGGCACGGCATCATCACGCCTTCCGGGCTGCATTTCGAGCGTCATCATGCCGGCATCCCCAACATCGATCCTCTCCAGCATGAACTCATCCTGCACGGGATGGTCGATGAGCCCCTGCGCTTCACGATGGATGATCTCAAACGGCTTCCAGCCGTGAGCCGCATTCACTTCATCGAATGCTCGGGCAACACGCTGACGGAGTGGGCGGACCCGACCCTCAAGACGGTGCAGGGCACCCACGGGCTGACTTCGACATCCGAATGGACGGGGGTGCGCCTATCTACGCTGCTGGAAATGGCAGGTGTTCAGGACAACGCGGCCTGGATCCTGGCCGAAGGCGCCGATGCAGCGGTGATGACCCGCTCCGTTCCGATCGACAAGGCAATGGATGATGCGATCTTGGCCTATGCCCAGAACGGAGAGGCCATTCGTCCCGAACAGGGCTACCCCCTTCGGCTGCTTCTGCCCGGCTTCGAGGGTAACACCCACATTAAATGGCTTCGCCGACTGGAGGTGAGCGACAAACCCTTCATGACGCGCGAGGAAACGTCGAAATACACCGATCTCATGCCGGACGGCTCGGCCCGGCAGTTCAGCATGGAAATGGAGGCCAAATCGGTCATCACGTTCCCCTCAGGCGCCATGAAGCTGCCTAGGCCTGGCTTCTACGAGATAACGGGCCTGGCCTGGTCCGGCCAGGGGAAGATCACCAAGGTCGAAGTGTCCGCCGACGGCGGCAATACTTGGCACGAGGCCGCGCTCGATGGCCCGATCTTGCCCAAATGCCACACCCGGTTCCGGCTTCCATGGGCCTGGACCGGCGACGAGGTGGTCCTGCAAAGTCGTGCGGTCGATGAAACCGGTTATGTACAGCCCACGCTCGCCGATCTGGTCGCCGTCAGGGGCTTGAACTCGGTGTATCACCTGAACGCCATTCAGAATTGGCACATCGCGCCAAACGGGGAGGTGACAAATGTCCATTCGTGACCTGACACTCGCTTGCGCCGTCGCCATCGCAGCCGGCCCGCTCGCGGCTCAGAACAATGAGCCAGAGCGCACATCGGCGGCTCTTCCGGAGACGCTGGAGGGGACGGGCGAACGCGCCCCGATGACGCCGCCGCGATCAAGCGCCAACGAGGTGGGGGTTATTGACCCCACCGCAAACCAATTCGGTATCGGCCAGATCGCCACCGAAGAGGAGATCGCCGCAATAGATATCGATGCCATGCCCGATGGCCGCGGCCTTCCAGCAGGCAGCGGAACCTACGCGGAAGGAAAGCAGGTCTATTCGGAAACCTGCGCCGCATGTCACGGCTCGGATCTCCGGGGTATCTCGGCCCTGGGGGCACCGCGGCTGATCGGCGGCCGGGGTACCTTGGCCGATGACAACCCGATCAAGACGGTAGAGAGCTACTGGCCCTACGCCAGCACGCTCTTCGACTACGTGCACCGGTCCATGCCGATGGATTCACCAGGATCTCTCACGGCCGAAGAGGTCTATGCGGTCAGCGCGTATATCCTTGGCCGTTCCGGCATCATCGACGACGACCCAGACGCGGCCCTCGACGGGGACTCGCTGCCAGACATCGAGATGCCCAACGTCGATGGTTTCGTGCCTGATCCGCGACCGGATGTGAATACAACCGAATAGCGGCAATGTACGCGAAAGCCGGGGAACTCGTCGCTTCCGGCTTTCGCAGCCCGCCACTTGCGGAGACAATATAGCAAGCTTGGCACAGTGGCTCTTATCTTTGGCATTTGTCCCAACGGGTCTCGTGAATGGGGCGAAACTGACTTCATTGGGATCAGTAGAGCATTCTATAAATCATGCCCACCCCACGCGAAACCATCCTCACCGCGCTGCACGCGCGGCTCTCGGCGCTGCCCGCCACCGCCTTGCGCGGGGAGGTCCTTCCAGAGCGCGTGCCGGCCGATGGCCTGCTGATCCTGCGCGACGGCAGCCCGGGCGAGCCCGAGGTGACGCTTTCGCCGTTGGCCTACCACTACCAGCACCGGACCGAGATCGAGGCGGTCGTGCAGGGCACAGAGCGAGACAGCCGCTTCGACGCACTGACAGCGCAGATCGGCGCCGTGATCGCCGCCGATCGCACGCTTGGTGGGCTCTGCGACTGGGTCGAGCCTGAAGCGCCCGAACCGGTCGACCTACCTGTCGAGGGTGCGGCCAGCCTGAAGGCCGCGGTCATTGCGGTGGTGCTGCACTATTCCACGGCCGATCCGCTTTCCTGATCAGTCGGGGTTGGGGCCCTGGGTGTTGCGCGGGGGATGCACGCCCCCTCGACCTGTGCGCCGCTCTCGATGCTCAGGCTGTCATAGGTGATGTCACCGGCCACGCGGGCACTGGTGTGCAACTGAACCGCACCGCCTTTGATCTGGCCCTTGAATCGTCCTTTGATCGTAATGTTTGCGGCGTGCAGTTCGCCTTCGACATCGCCGGCCTCCTCGATCACGATCGCGGAAGCCTCCACGCTACCGTTCACGTAGCCAGGCAATTCGACCGTACCTGGAAAATAGAGTTCGCCGGTGATGCGCGAGCCGGCACCGAGGTGCGACCGGCCGCCAGATCCGGACGTGGCGCGGGATTCTTCCGTCATCCAATACAGTCCCTTTTTCGTTTCCTGCCGTCTGTCGCTAATCGACGGCCCGATCATACAGGAGAAACCACCATGGCACGAGCGCAAGGCGCACGGGCGCAGATGGCGCTCGCCTTTGAGACCACCTATGGAACACCGCCTGCGAGCGGGTTCACGCGGATTCCGTTTGCGAGCACGTCGCTTGGAGCGGAGCAGCCGCTGCAAACATCGGAGCTATTGGGCTACGGCCGGGATCCGCTGGCGCCGATCAAGGACGCGGTGACGGCCGACGGAGATGTGGTAATCCCGATTGATGCCCGGGCGTTCGGCTTCTGGCTGAAGGCGGCATTCGGCGCGCCCACCACGACCGGCACGGCGGCGCCCTATGCCCATGAGTTCCATTCCGGCAGCTGGGCTCTGCCGAGCTTCTCGATCGAGACCGGCATGCCCGAGGTACCGCGCTATGCGATGTATTCGGGCTGCAAACTCGACAGTCTCGGCTGGCAAATGGCGCGGTCCGGGCTCTTGA
Organism: Salinihabitans flavidus; assembly: GCF_900110425.1. Classification (GTDB taxonomy): domain Bacteria; phylum Pseudomonadota; class Alphaproteobacteria; order Rhodobacterales; family Rhodobacteraceae; genus Salinihabitans; species Salinihabitans flavidus. The sequence goes on from NZ_FODS01000020.1 coordinate 28,083, forward strand.
CGGCCACGGCGCGCATCGTGGCACAGGGCGAGGAGGTGGCCACGTCCACGCAGGCTGGCTCTCCGGCGGAATTGTCCCTGGTGCGGTTCGGACACTTTAACGGGTCCGTGATGCGTAATGGCACCGCGATCGGGGATATCGTGTCGGCCGATATCAATTACGCCAATAATCTCGACCGGGTGGAGACAATCCGGGCGGACGGCAAGATCGCGGGGGTCGATCCGTCTTTGGCGGCGCTGACCGGCAGTGTCGGCGTGCGCTTCTCGGATCAAACGCTGGTGAGTCAGGCGATCAACGGTGAGGCCTGCGAGCTGGAATTCTCCTATGCACTGGCCTCGGGCGAGAGCCTGACGGTCACGGCGCATTCCGTCTATCTGCCGGTGCCGCGTGTGGAGGTCTCTGGCCCGCAGGGCGTGCAGGCGACGTTTGACTGGCAGGCCGCGAAGGATGCCACGGCGGGGCGCATGGCCACGGTCACTCTGGTCAACGATATGGAGAGCTTGTGATGTTGCGTCTGAACCTGGAAACCCGAGAGGCATCGTGGCTGGATCTCGGCCACGGTGTCCGTCTTCTGGTCGCACCTTTGTCGACGGCGGTGATGCTGGCCGCGCGCGGCGACCCGGCGGTGATTGCCGCGGCGGGCACGGCGGCGGATCCCGAGGGGGCCGCGGATCCCGGACGCGATGAAACGGTGGCTGTCATCGTGGCAAAGGCGGTGGCGCGCATCGTGGTGACCGACTGGGAAGGCGTGGGCGATGCCGATGGCACGCCGCTGCCCGTGAGCCCCGACGGCATCGACGCGCTTCTCGACCTCTGGCCGATCTTCGAGGCGTTCCAGACACGCTATGTCGCGGGCGGCCTCATTTTGGAGCAGGAAAAAAACGCCTGACCGCTCTCGCCGACTGGGAGTTCGGCGGGGGCGGTGACTATTGCGCCGCGTGTTCAGGGGTCTGCGCGGCCTGTCCATCTGTCGTGAACGCACCGCAGACGTTCGAGGGCTGGCAGGTTTGGGATCTGGTGCAGCGTCTCGGAGGGCAGATGCGCGTCACAGGCGGTATGGGCGGCGGGGTGATCATCGGCTGGGACATGGGTGCGGCCCTGCAACTGGGCACCGCCCTTGGGCTTTCGCCTCGCATCATTGCGGAGCTGCTGCCGCCCATAGAGGCGGTGATGGTCCGCAAGGTGAACGAGCAGAGTGGCTCAGGCGGCCTCGAGGGGTTTGATCCCTGAGACGTCAATCGTTTCGCGGGCGCGGGCAAGGTCCCAGGCGCGCTGGAGGTTCATCCAGTATTCCGGCGTTGTCGAGAAGAACCGTGCCAGCCGCATGGCGGTATCGACCGTGATCGCGGTCTCACCTTTGGCCAGGCGCTCGATGCGGGTGCGGGGCACGTTGAGGTGCGCTGCCAGTGTAATCGCGCTCATCCCGAGCGGTTCAAGATAAAGCTCGGCCAGGACTTCGCCTGGATGGGATGGGTTGGTCATGAGGCTCATGTGGTGCCCCTCCTAGTGATAGTCCACGATCTCGACCTCGGCAGGCCCCTGATCGGTCCAGATGAAACAGATGCGCCATTGCCCGTTGATGCGCACCGAATATTGTCCCGCGCGGTCACCGCTCAGGGCTTCGAGATGGTTGCCCGGCGGAAACCGCAAATCCTCAAGTACGACCGCGGCGTCCAATGCCGAGAGCATGGCCCGGGTTCGCTTGATCAGATCAGCCGGGAAGCCCTTGCCGAAGCGGTCCTGAACCGCGCCTGCGGCAAGCTTTCCACGTGTGCTGACGATCATGTCTCCATGTATCACGGCATGATACATTCTTCAAGGGTGCTATTGTGATGGCCACAAAACAAGTCTCCGTCCGCCTGTCGGCCACGGGCGGGCGCCAGGTGCGCGCTGAGCTCGAGGGCGTTGGGGCGTCTGGCGCGAAGGGCATGCAGCGATTGTCGCGCGAGATGGACGTGGCCAACAGGCGCATGGCGGCGTTTGCGCGGCGCGCGCGGGTTGCGGCGGCGGCCGCCGCTGCTGCTGTTGCCGCCGCCGGTGTGGCGCTGGTGCGCAACGGGCTGCAGACGGTGGATGCGCAGGCCAAGCTGGCGCAATCGCTCGATACCACGGTGGCGAGCGTGCAGGTGCTGGAGCGCGCGGCAGAGCTGTCCGGCTCCGGGATGGCCGATCTCGAGGCGGGCGCGGCGCGCCTGACGCGGCGCTTGTCGTTGTTCGCGGCCGATGGCAGCGGGCCGGCGGCCGGGGCGATCGAGCGGCTGACCCTGAACGCGGGTGAGTTGCTGCGCCTGCCGCTGGACAAGCGGATCGAGGTGGTGACCCGCGCGATCCGCGAGAACGCGGCGGCCTCTGAGCAGGCGGCGCTGTTCTCGCAGCTCTTTGGCGATCGCGGCTTTGTGGCCTTCCAGCGCCTGGACAGCGTCACGCTGCGCCAGGCGACGGCGGATCTCGCGGCCTTCGGCGTGATTGTCTCGGAGCAGGATGCGGACCAGATCGAGCGAACCAATGACGCGCTGTCGCGGCTCGGGCTCATCGGGCGCGGCGTGGCAAACCAGATTGCGGTGGCAGCGGCGCCGGCCCTGGAGACCCTGGCCGATGCTTTGGCGGCGGCGGCCCGTGTGACCGGGCCGCTTGGTCGGGCGATCACGGGTCTGATCGGCAATCTTGACCGGATCGTGATCTATGCCGGCACGTTTGCAGGCCTCATGGCGGGCAAATGGGTTGCCGGCATGGCGGCGGCGGCGCTCTCGGTGCGCGGGCTTGCGACCACGCTGGTGCTCCTGAAGGGCGCGCTCATTCGCACCGGCATTGGTGCGCTGATCGTGGGGGCCGGCGAGCTGGTCTGGTGGTTTACCAGGCTGGTGAGCGGCGCCGGGAGTTTTGGCGCCGCCATGGGGCTGTTGAAGGAATTGGCTTCCGAGGTCTGGTCGAAGGTCTCGCTGTCTGCGCAATCGGCCTGGGCCAATGTGGAGAGCAACTGGGCCGATGCGCAGGCGGCGATCCTCGACGGGCTGCAATCTGCGACGGACGGGATCACGTCCTGGGCCAACAGCACGATCAACACATTTGAGGGCACCTTCCTGGCGGTGCAGGCGATCTGGGACGCCTTGCCGGAGGTGTTCAGCCGGATCGGGGCCCTGGCGATCAACGGGCTCGTGGGGGCGATGGAGACCGGCCTCGAGGGGCTGACCGAGGGGGTCAATTCCCTACTTACCCTGGGCGGCCGTCGCCCGGACTGGGCCATCAAGGCGCCGGATCTCTCGGAATGGAAGGCCGCGGTGCCGGAGGCGATCCAACTGGGCGAGGCGGCGCACGCGGCCTATGAGCGCGCGTTTGCGGATGACCCGTTTAAGGCGCCGGTGCTGTTTGATGGCATGGCCGATGATGCGCGGATCCGTGCTGCGGGGTATGCCGAGGCGACGCGCATGCTGAGCACCGCCGCGGCGGGTCCGATCACCTCCTGGCAGGCCTTGCAGGCGGCGGTGACCGGCGCGGGCGAGGATGGCGCGGAAGTGCTGAACGCGGCGGCGGCCTCGGCTGACAAGGTCACCGAGGCGCTGACCAGGGCCGGCGGCGCGGCGGCCTCCACGAAACAGCAGCTCTCGGGCTTTCAGGCTGTGAGCCAAAGCCTGAAGGACTACGCCAGGACAGCGATGGATTGGGGCAAGGGGCTCGGCGAGACGCTGACCGGGGCGTTCAGCGGCGCCGAGAGCGCGTTCCGCAGCTTCGTGGAGACCGGCAAGCTGGACTTCAGGGGCCTGGTGCGCTCGATCCTCGCGGACCTGGCGGTGCTCGCCTTCAAGAAAGCGGTGCTGGGGCCGATCGCGAACGCGCTCTCGGGCGTGTTCGGCGGCGGATCGGTGGCAGCGGCCGTGTCGCATAACGGCGGCATGGTGGGTTTGTCGGGCATGGCGCGACGCGTGCCGGCGTTGGCCTTTACTGGCGCGGCGCGCATGCATTCGGGGGGCACCGTGGGGCCGGGCGGCGCCTGGGCCGGGCTGCGCCCCGATGAGGTGCCCACGATCCTGCAGCGCGGTGAGCGCGTGCTGAGCCGGCGCGAGGCGGCCGGGTATGGGCCGGGCGCACCCGGTGCGGGCGGTGTCACTGTCCATATCGACGCGCGCGGGGCGCAAGCTGGCGTGGCCGAGCAGATTGATGCCAGGCTGCGCGCGGCGCTGCCCGAGTTCAGGCGCGTGGCGATTGAAAGCGTGCGCAATCGCCGACTGCGGGGGCATGCGGTATGAGCGAGCTTCCCGTGACGCTGATCCAGTCGATCGAGCGGCGGCTGGTCACGTCAGTCTCGGCGCAAACCTCGCCCTTCACCGGCAGCCAGCAGATCCAGGACTGGGGCGGAGAGTGGTGGGAGGTCTCGTTTGACGTGGCGCTGACCAAGGGCCGGGAGGGCCGGCGGCTGTCGGCGGTCTTTACCGCGCTTGGCGGCATGCGCGGCTGGTTTGTCCTGCGCGACCCTTCCATGGCGCGTCCGGATTTGACGCAGAGCATTACGGTGTCGGGGGCCGGTCAACAGGGCAATACGCTCCTCACCTCGGGCTGGGGCGCGGATGCACCGGCGCTCGAGGCGGGCGACTTCTTCTCGATTGGCACCGGACGGGACATGCGGCTGCACCAGATCCTCGAGGACGCGGTGGCCGATGTCAGCGGCGCGGCGGTGCTGCGCGTCACGCCGCGCCTGCGCGCGGCATCCGTGGATTTGAGCCCGGTGGAGGTTGCCGCGCCCGGGATCGCGCTGCGCCTGACTGCGCCGGTGCCCACGCGCATCAGCCGGGCCGACAGCTTCCGCTTCTCGGTGACCGCACGGCAGGCGCTCTGATGGCCCGGGATATGTCGGCGATGATCGCAGCGGCTCTGGATGAGAGCGCGTTGCGCCCCATCCTCTTCTTCGAGGGGGAGTTCGCCTCGGGCTGGGTGCGGATCTGGTCCGGACTGGGCGATATCACCTGGACCGGGCAGACCTGGACCGGGGTTGGCAGTCTTTTGGGGCTGGGCGCGATCGAGGAGACGCAGCAGGTCGTGGCGGGTGGCACCACGGTGTCGCTGTCGGGCGTGCCGCTGGAGATGGTGGCGCTGGCCATTGATGAGGCGCGCCAGGGCAAGCCCGGCCGGGTGTGGCTGGGGCTCTTGACGGACGCGCGCGAGATCATCGCGGATCCGGTGCAGGCCTTTACCGGCCGGCTCGACGTGCCGGAGATCGCCGATACGGGTGAGAGCTGCACGGTGACGATCAGCTACGAGAACCGGCTGATTGATCTCGGGGCCCCGCGCAACTGGCGCTACACGCATGAGAGCCAGCAGGCGCTGGCGCCGGGCGATCAGGGCTTCGCCTTCGTCACCACGATCCAGGACAAGGAAATCACCTGGGGGCGAGGATGAGATGCGGCGATGCAGAACGCTCAACACTTGACATGAGACCGCCACAGAGGTCCGGCCGCGCTCCCACGCTCACGTCTCTGGCGCCTCTCATAAAAATTAAGAACGCCAAATCAATGGCTTGGATTTTTTGCCCGATTTTTAGGCGACACCCCTAAGCCACGGTTACACCGGCGCTTTTTTGGCGCCGCCCGCAAACTGCGCACACCATTATCCACAGATTCTGTGAAGACTTCGGCTCTTGCCAAACCCCGTCTCCTGACGGGTGGTGATTCCAAGGGCCAGTCCCCGAGAACGCGATGTGAACATCCATGCCTGACTGTCAGACCCGCCTCTTTCTTGCGCTCGACGCGGCGCGCGGGCGTCCTTTTGCCTGGGGCGTTCATGATTGCGCGACCTGGGCGTTCGATCTGCGCCGGGATCTGACGGGCGGCGCGGATATCGCGGCGCGCTGGCGCGGGCGCTACAGCACGGCGCGTGGCGCGCACCGCGTGATGCGCCGTCTGGGCTGGGAGAGCCTCGAGGCGATGGGGCGTGATCTTTTGGGCGATCCGCTGGCGACACCGCTTCTGGCGCAGCGCGGGGATCTGATGCTGGGCGGCGCGGATCCGGCCTTCGGGATCTGCGCGGGCGCCCGGGCGGCCTTCGTGGCACCAAAGGGGCTCACCTTCCTGCCGCTGTCGGCCTGCGTCCTCGCCTGGAGGGTATGACACATGCCGCCTGTTGTGCTTGGCGCTGTCGCTCTTGGCGGGGCGGCGGTGGCCGCTGGCGGTCTGGCCTCGGCTTTTGCGGCGGGCGGCCTGATCGGCTTTGCTGCAAGCTTTGGCGCGTCGATGCTGCTGTCGGCGGCCTCGCAAGCCCTGATGGGCACGCCGTCGGTCTCGATGCGGCCCAGAACCGTGAGCGTGCGCGAGCCGGTGATGCCGCGCGACATGGTCTATGGCCGGGTGCGCAAGGGCGGCGCCATCGTGTTCCTGCACGAGGCCGGACCGTCGAACAACTATCTGCACCTGGTGATCGTGCTGGCCACCCACCGCATCAAGTCGATCGGGGCGGTCTACTTCGACGGAGAGATGGCGGTGGACGCCGCGGGCACGGCGCTGGGTCGCTGGGCGGGCAAGGTTGAGATCGAGACGCGGCTCGGCCACCCGGATCAGACGGCGTTCGCGGATCTCTCCGAGGCGGTCTCGGAGCATTGGACCTCTGCGCATCGCCTGGACGGCTGCGCGGCGATCCACCTGCGTCTCAAATATGACGCGGATGCCTTCCCCGGCGGCATTCCGAGCATCTCGGTGGATATGCTGGGCAAGGATGACATCCTGGATCCCCGCACGGGCGTGCGGGGCTATAGCGAGAACGCCGCGCTTTGCGTGGCCGATTACATGGTCGATCCGGTGTTCGGGCTGGGGGCCGGGATTGGCCTGGAAGACGGGATCGAAACCGAAAGCCTGGTCGAGGCGGCCAATATTTGCGCGGAAGCGGTGCCGCTGGCCGCGGGCGGCAGCGAGCCGCGCTATGCCTGCAACGGGGTTGTCACGCTCGATCAGACGCCGCAGACCATCATCGAGGCGATGCTGACGGCGATGGCGGGTCGCTGCATCTGGCAAGGCGGTGCCTGGCGCCTCCACGCCGGGGCTTACCGTGCGGCGGATGTGACGCTTGGCGCCGATGATCTGCGCGAGGGCGGGATTGTGCTCACCACGCGGCAAAGCCGGGCCACCAGCTTCAACGGGGTGCGCGGGCAGTTCATCAGCCCGGAAAATGACTGGCAGCCCGATGACTTCCCGGCGTATGCCTCGCCCGCCTATATCGCCGAGGATGGCGGCACGCCCGTATGGCGGGATATCTCGCTGCCGTTTACCATCTCGCCTTCGGCGGCGCAGCGCATTGCCAGGATCGAGCTGGAGCGCGCGCGGCGCCAGCAGGTGGTCAAATGGTCGGGCAAGCTCAGCGCCTGGAAGGCGGCGACCGGCGATACGGTCACGGTGGATTACACACGCTGGGGCTTTGCCGGCAAACCCTTCGAGGTACAGTCTTCGCGACTTGATCTGAGCGCGGTGGGCGAGGGCGTGATGCTGGTGCCGGAGCTGATCCTGCGCGAGACCTCGCCGCTGGTCTATGACTGGGACGTCAGCGAGGAACAGATCTACGCGGCCGCGCCGCGCACGACATTGCCGTCGGCGTTCCGCACGGTGGCGCCGGGCACACCGGAGATCTCGGAAGAGCTCTATATCACCCGCGATGGCGGCGGCGCCAAGGTGCTGATCACCGCCACCTGGGCGCCGGCCCCTTCGAGCTTTGCCGCGAGCTACCAGATCGAGGCGCGCCGCGACGGTGGGGACTGGATCGACTATGGCCGCCAGGTCAGCACGACCCTGCAGATCCGCGACGCCAGCCCCGGCCAGTGGGAGCTGCGCGTGAAGGCGGTGTCCGCGCTCGGCGTGTCCTCGGAGTGGCGGTCAAGATCGGCCGAAATCCTCGGGCTGACCGCGCCGCCGGTCGCGCTTGAGGACGTGACGCTGCAAACAGCCGGGGGGCTCGCGATCCTCAAATGGGCGCGGGCGGCGGATCCCGATGTGCGAGTGGCGGGCAATATCGTCATTCGCCACAGCCCGGAGGCCAGCCCCACATGGGCCAACAGCTATTCCATGGACCGGGTGGCGGGCTCCGAGGCAATTGCCGTGGTGCCGCTCAAGCCCGGCGCCTATCTGCTGCGCGCCGAGGACAGCGGCGGCCGGCTGGGACCGGTGAGCACGATCTCCACCAAGGGCACGCAGGCGCTGGCCTTCGCGCCTGTGGCGAGCCTGCAGGCCGATGGCACCTTTCCGGGTGCCAAAACGGATCTGGTGGTCGAGGGCGCGACGTTGCGGCTTGCTACGGCCGTCGATGGCAGTGGCGTGCCCTATGTGCCGCAGACCGAGGGGCTCTACGCGTTCGGCGCGGGGCTCGATTTTGGCGCGGTGCGGCGCATCCGGCTGCGCAGCGAGATCAGGCTGGCGGTGCTGGCGCTGCTTGACGAGATCGATGCGCGTCTGGAGCCGATTGACGCCTGGGCGGATTTTGACGGCACGGATGGCGCCGAGACGGATGTGGTGGTGGAGATCCGCGAGACCGATGACGATCCATCCTCCGCGCCGGTATGGTCGGCCTGGGGGCGGGTCGACAATCACGAGATTGAAGCGCGGGCCGTGCAGGCCCGTGCCTGGTTGCGCACGGCGGACGCCGCCTGCACGCCGGTGGTCTCGCGGCTCCGGCTCCATGCCGATGAGGTGGCCTGATGGCTCAGACAAACAGTTACGCGATTGCCAATGATGCGGGCCTCGCGGTGCGCCAGCGCCTCAACGAGGTGCTGGCGGCGCTGCAATCGTCCAATGCCGGGGCAACGGCGCCGCCTGCGACCCGGCCGGGCATGATCTGGCTGGATACCAGCCAGACCCCGCCGGTGGTCAGGATGCGCAATGCCACCGATACCGGCTGGGAGGCGCTGCTCGATGGCGGCAGCTACTGAGACTCGCGGCGTGTCCGGGGCCGGGCCCGCAACAAAATGAGGTCGCGCCATGAACGACGGCAGCTTTATCGAAACCATCAACTCGCTTTTTGGCGGGGCCATCACCACGCTGATCGGGGCCTTCACCGGACGGCTGATGTATCACTCGGGCGAGGTCAGGCTGGGCCGTCGTCGCTTCTTTGGCCGCGAGCTTTTGTGGGAAGTACCCGTCGCCATCGGCATGGCGATCATCGGCGAAGCCCTCGCCAGCCACCTCGGCCTCGCCCAGCCGGTCAGCACCGGGCTGGTGGCCACGCTGGCCTATCTCGGGCCGCGCGGCGCCGAGGCGATGATCTGCGCATGGCTCAGGCGAAGGAAGTGACGCAGAGGGGCAGCGGTCAGTTGGCGCCGCAGCATTTTTTGTATTTGCGCCCCGAGCCGCAGGGACATGACTCATTCCGGCCCGGCCGTTTTGCGGTGCCGGCGGGGCCCTGATGCGCCGCTTCCGCAGCAAACAGCTCAGGGCGCGCGCATACCAGTATCGCCGCGACGCAATTGGGAATCATATCCGGCGCCTCGGCATCGATCTCATCGTCAGTGAACGTAGTGGTGCCCTCATATATGTCCTGCAACGCCATCAGGAAGATCATCGAAGACTGCGCCTCTTCATCGGCGCGTTCCAAAAGAGCCTGCCATGCCTCGGGGCACAGCCGCATGGCGGCGACAAAGCCGTCAATCCAGGGCTCCCACAACGTCTCGTCGCTGTTCGGGTCGACTTCATAGATCGGCTCGATCCATGGCGAGTCCGCCATCGCCGTTGCCACGAAATTGTAATGTGCCATCACCGCCGCGATCGTCTCTTCGGCTGTCCGGGGATCTGGAAAGTTTGCCTCGCCCGTCTCTCCCCAGACATGTGCAAGCCAGTCGGAGGGCGGAATCATCTCGGGACAGACCAGAATGCCCGTCACATAGCCATCCAGCTCGCTCACGGTCATCGGGAAATTCTCCTGAGGTAGCGCCCACAGAAGCGCGGCAAGGCGGTCCAGTTCCTGATCCGAATTTCCCATGTCACATCTCCATGATCTCCGCCCGAATTAACCGGACCGGGGTCAATCCGCAATCGCACAAGCCTGACTTACGGGGACCTGCTCATGAGCTTGCCCACCACTCTTGCCGAAGGCCCGACCATCCTGATCGGTTATGAATACCGGTTGCAGATCGAGGCCGACACCCCGCTCTTTCCGCAGGGCGCCGCGCTTGCGGCACAGCTTCGCATGCAACTGGCCGATGAGACCGTGATCGCGGACCTCTCGAGCGCAGGCGGCGATCTGGTACGAATCAGCGACAGGGTGCTGGAGATGCGGATTGCCCCTCAGATCACCGCGCAGATGTCTGTCGGATCGGTCGTACTCGATATGGTTCGGACTGATCTTCAACTGCCGCGGCATCTCGGCTTCTTTCTTGAAATCCCGGTCTCTCTGCCGGTGACGCGAGGCCTGTAGCCATGCCTGAAGGTGTCGCGATCCGCCAGGCGATGGGTCCGATCAGCGTAGGGGTTACCTCCGATGTGCCGGTCGCTGTTCGGATTGCCGGCGCACCGATTCGCATGCGGGTGCTGGGGATACCCGGCCCGCAGGGGGCGCCGGGCCCGAAAGGTGACCAGGGCGATCAGGGCGCGCCCGGGAACATTGTTCTTCCAACCGATGTGCCAATAAACGGAGGCTTTTTCTGATGGCCAATACGATCCAGCCGAAACGCCGTGCCTCCGGCAATGCAGGCGCGCCCGCTGCGCTCAAGTAGGGCGAGATGGCCCATAATGAGGTCGACAGCACGCTCTATATCGGCACCGGCGATGACGGGACCGGAAATGCCACGACCATCGTTCCGTTTGCCGGCTCGGGCGCGTTCATGTCCCTCACCGGAACGCAGACCGTGGGCGGGGCAAAGATCTTTTCGACGGTGCCGAGGTCATCACAGGACGCCTCTGCCAGCGCCGATCTGGTGCGCAAGGCGCAGTTCGATGCTGCTCTTGCAGGCAAGGCGGCCACCGGCCACGGGCACGCGATCGGCGATGTCAGCGGCTTGCAGACCGCCCTCGACGGCAAGGCAGCTGCCGCCCATGGCTACACGATCGCGGATATCACCGGATTGCAGACGGCGCTGAACGGCAAGGCCCCGCTGGCCTCTCCGGCTTTGACCGGAACGCCAAGCGCGCCTACGGCCGCGGCCGGGACCAACACGACCCAGATCGCCACCACCGCCTTCGTGAAGGCAGAGCTGGCCGGCTTCGGGGCGGGGGACATGCTCGCCGCGACCTATGACACCGACGGTGATGGCAAGGTGGATGCGGCTGAGGCTGCCGACAATGTGCCGTGGGCCGGGGTGACGGGAAAGCCTGCAAGCTTCCCGCCATCGAGCCATTCCCACAGTATCGGTCAGGTCACCGGGCTGCAGGCGGCTCTGAACGCCAGGGCACCTCTGGCGTCGCCCTCCCTGACCGGAACGCCCACTGCGCCCACGGCCGCGGCAGGCAGCAGCACCACCCAGATTGCCACCACAGCCTTTGTCAAGGCAGCGGTCGATACATTGATCAGCGGGGCGCCGGGCGCCCTTGATACTCTCAATGAACTGGCGGGTGCCCTGGGCGACGACCCGAACTTCGCGACGACCGTCACCAACGGTCTGGCCGGCAAGCTGGCCAGGGCCTCGAACCTTGCCGATCTGCCGGACAAGGCCGCCGCCCGTGCAAACCTCGGGCTCGGTTCGATGGCCACGCAGTCTGCAGGCAGCGTGGTCATCACCGGCGGCAGCATCACCGGCATCGCTTTGGATGGCGGGACGTTCTGACCGCCCTCCCATCGCTCACATGAGACACTGAAAGGATCGCCATATGGCAATAAGGATCAAACGCTCTGCCGTAGCCGGAAAGGTTCCCACGACCACGCAGCTCGATCTTGGCGAGCTGGCGCTCAACACCCATGACGGCCGGCTCTTTGCCAAGCGCGACAACGGCGCACAGTCGGTCGTCGAGTTTGCGGGCACCGCCCGGACGATCTCCGCCGGCACCGGGCTCACCGGCGGAGGGACCCTGGCCGCGAACCGTACCCTCTCGGCAAAAATCGCTACGCAGGCGGAGGCGGAGGCCGGCACCGCAACCGGCAAGCTCATGACGCCGCAACGCACCGCGCAGGCTATCGCCGCGCTGGCCGCGGCCGGAGGGCTGCCGGGCCTGTCGGCAGGAACGGCAATCCGCAGCCGGATCGATGGCGCAGTGAGCAAATACGATCCTGTCTTCAGCTCCCGCCACCGGTTTGACTTCATCCAGTTCGGAACGATCCGGATCAGCGTGGATATCCGTTGCTCTCATACCGGCAATTCCGGGGACGTACGCATTCTTCGGACCCGGAACGGATCGGCGCTGAGCGTTGCAAGCTGGGCGCCGGCGTCGACCAGCTTCGTGGTCAAGACAGCAGACATCGCGGTTCAGCCGGGAGACCGGCTCGACGTGCAATACCGCGGTGGAGGCTCGACCACCGGCGGGAAAAGCACGACCTACCACTACGTCTACCTGCGCAACGTGCGCTTCAAGACCGGGGGCGAGACCCTGCTGCCCGGAACCTACGCACGACTGGAGGGCAACGTTGCATAACCCGCGCTTTCTCAGCGATGACAACAGCCTCATCGCAATCGATCCGGACGCCGATACCACGTTGGTGCTCGAGCAGGGTGTCAGCCCCGGCTACGACACGGTCCTGTCCGGCGCGTATGGCCCGATCGCCCCCTATGTGCCTTCCGAGGGCGATGGCCCGGTCGTTCCAGTACCCGTTGTCTCGCGCTTCCAGGCGAAGGCGGCGCTTCTTCAAATGGGCCTTCTCGACCAGGTCGAGACGCTCCTGGTGGGCATGGATGCCGTGACGCGCCTGGCCTGGGCGGACGCCGTCGAGTTCCGCCGCACCAGCCCGCTCATCAATGCCCTGGCGCCCAATCTGACATGGCCCGATGGCACCGCGTTGACAGCCATCGACATCGACGCGCTCTTCCAGCTTGCCCAGAGTATCGAGGTCTGACCCCATGCAATATGAACGCATCCAACTGATCACCGCCGCCCCGAAGTTTGATGCCATCGCCGATATTGTGGCGAACGTACGCGCAGTCCGCAGCCTGGCGCCGATCGATGCCATCAACGACTTGCGTGCGTTCGCGCGGCGCGGGGACACGGCGGCTCTGGCGTGGGATGGCGATACGCTGGCCGGCTGTGTTTGCCTCACGGCCTGCCATCACTTCATTCAGGGCGCCGAATGGATGCCCATCAAGGTGGCACTGATCCGCCGTGGGCTCGATCTTGCCAGGATCGGCTGTTCCCACTTTGTCTATCTGCATCCCGACTACTGGGGACAAGGCCATACTCTGGCACTCAACGCGCATGCCCGGCGCAGCAATCGGGCGTTCACCCACACTCTCGCGCATGGGTTTGCCACCAGCAGGCTGGAGGATTGGGCCGCACAGCTGCCCGGCGCCGAGGATGTGGGCCTGCCCGGGCCGCACGGGGGGCGCGTGTTCATACGGGAAATCACGCCGGAGATCACGGCAGACTCCAGCTGAGCGGAGACAAACTGCAAAAACCGGCCTTCGCGACAGCCTGCCGGCGCAGATCACCCCCGACTCGAACCATCAACCCGTAGCGCTTGTTGCGGGTTTTGTTATTTGAAGGAGACCCCGATGTCTGGTCCTGTTCGAACCTTCCGCCACTACCGCAATGTGCCCGAGCGCGTCTGGCGCTGGCCCGACTTCAGCCCGGCCGAGATTGCCTGTCGCGGCACCGGCCAGTTCAAACTGCACCCCGAGGCGATGGACAGGCTGCAGGCGCTGCGAGACCGGTTGGACAAGCCGCTGATCGTGCGCTCGGCCTATCGCAGTCCGGACCACAACCGCGCCGTGGGCGGACCGAAGGCCTCGAAGCACATGGATGGCACGGCCTTCGATATCTCCATGGCAAACCATGACCCGGTCGCCTTCGAGGCGGCGGCGCGCGAGGTCGGGTTCCTCGGCTTTGGATTTTATCCGCGCTCGAACTTCATGCACGTCGATCTGGGGCCGGAGCGGTCCTGGGGCGAACGCTTTCCGGACCGGGCGGTGCCGTTTGCACGCGAGGCGCCGCCCGCGCGTGAGGTGCTGGCGCAAAGCCGTACGCTCAGGGGCACCGGAGCGGCCGGGGTGGCGACTGTCGGCGTGGGCGGGGTCGAGGTTGCGCAGGGCGTCCTCGCCGAGGCGCAGAGTGCGGTTTTGCCGCTGGTGCCGTATCTCGATACCCTGAGATGGGTGTTCATCGCGCTCGCTCTCGCGGGGATCTGCGTCGCGGTTTGGGCGCGGATAGACGACTGGCGCAGGGGGCTGCGGTGATGTGGACCACCCTGCTGATCGGGGCAGTTGCCCGGCCGTGGGTGCGGCGGGCGGTGTTCGTGGGGCTCGGCGCGCTCGCCGTTTTTCTGTTTCTGTTCAACCTCCGCCGGGGCGGCGAGCGCGCTGGGCGCGCCGCCGAACGGCTCGACATGCTGGAGCGCACCAATGCCGTTCAACGACAGATGCTGGAGGCCGCGGCGCGGCGGCCTCGTAGTCGTGATGATCTTGTTGAGTGGTTGCGCGGAGGTCGGTTCTGATGCCCCGCCCGGAAGTTGTCCGCCGGTGGTGGAGTACAGCCGGGCCGAGCAGGCGCGCGTGGCGGACGAGGTGGCGGTGTTGCCGGAGGGGGCCGTGATAGTAGGGTGGCTGGCGGATTACGCCGTCTTGCGCGCGCAGGTGCTGAAGTGTGGGAGTGAGCTAATGGGATGAACTGCTATCCCACTGGCCCGCTGCTATGGTGGCGGAATTGGCGGAAAAGAGAAGCATCCGATGAACATCAAGGTTTTAGGCATTAGATTTGGGCAAGACGGTTTGTAGCCTTGCAGGATTCGACGAAATTCGGGCGACCGTATTTCGGAAGCGCATCCAGCAGCACCGGCTGCTAGTTTTCCTGAACGATCTACCACTTTGCATTGTGGCGATGGAGCCTGCAACGGCGCACATCACATTGAGCGTGTCTGCCTGGAAGTGAGGCATGAACCTAGATTGATGTCGCCGGTATACGTGCGCCCCTACGTACGCCTGCCGAAGGTCGATAGCGTGACTCCGGTGTCCTTCATATGAAGCTGATAGCTGCGCAAATCCTCCGGCGTGGCCGAGTCCGGCGATCTTCTCAGAAAAACGGCGAAATCCCTGACCGCCCGGATGTGGAACTTCTGTGCTCTGTCGCCCATTCCACGGATGCGCATATCTCCTATCATCCGCTGAGGCAGCGGGGTTGCTCTCTTTTCTGTCATGGGAACCTCCTGTCTGATGATTGAGAAGGCCCCAATCGCCAGACAAGTCAGGAAGATCACAAGATGTGCGCCGCTACGGGTGTCGCACGCCATCTGCCAAATGCGCCAATGCCGCCGAGCGGCTTCGCCCACGGGACTCATTCTGTTGAAAACTCAACCTGCCAGCCGCGATGATGCGGTCTCGTCACTGTGCGTACGCCCTCTCGATCACGCTGGCCGAGCGGTTTGAGGCGCGGGGATAAACTTTGCTAGCTCCCAGACGTTCTGGGCGGTGGCTGCGAGATGTAATCCGTCGCATGCGCCACATCGTCCACGTAATCGGAGTTTAGGCTAAAGATCCGCTTCAGATGTGCCAACAGTATTTCAAGATTTTTCCGGATTTGCCGAAAATCGCGCATGCGGTGGTTCGTGCGATGGCCTGATTCACATTGCGAGACGGCTCGAAGATCGACCGGGTCACATCGTCTGTGGAAGCCAGATAGCGATGGCCGGGAACAGGATGATCAGCAGCAACCGCACGATGTCAGCGCCCAGGAAGGGCATGATGCCACGGAATATCGTGCGCAGGGGAATATCGCGCCGAACCCCGTGCATGACAAAGACATTGATACCGATGGGCGGTGTGATCATGCCGATCTCAATCACCACAATCATCACGATGCCCCACCAGATCGGATCATAGCCTAGCCCGACGGTCACCAGCGGAAATACAAAGGGTAGCGTGATCACCATCGCCGCGATCGAATCGAATATCGCGCCGAGGGCGATATACATCACGGCCAACATCAGGATTACGGCCAGCGGCGCCAGGTCCAGCGAGATGATGCCGTTCACCAGTGCCGAGGGCAGATGGGTCAGTGTGATGAAATTCGAGAAGATATGCGCGCCAATCAGGATGGTATAGAGCATTCCGACGCTATAGGCCGTTTCGGCCACCGTGCGGCGTAGGCTGGCGAGGTCGAGCTTACCGCGCGCGAAAGCAAAGAGCATCGTGACGAGAACTCCGGCGGCAGCAGCTTCGGTCACGGTGAAGATACCCCCGTATAGACCGACGGTCATGATCGCGATGACCAGAATGATACCCCAAGTTGAAACGGCGACGCGCGCCGTCTCACCCCAGCCTGCCCGCGATCCGGCCGGGGCGAGCGCAGGGTTGCGACGCACGACCAAGTAGATCGCCAAAATATAGATCCCGATAGTCAGCAGCCCCGGCAGGATGCCGGCTATGAAGAGATCGACCACGAATTGCTCGGTCAGGAAGGCATATATCAGCATGATCGAGGACGGTGGAATCAGGGATCCCAGCGTACCACCCGCCGCGATGCTTCCGGTGCCCAGGCTTTGCGCGTATTTGCGGCTTTCCATCTCGGGCAAGGCTATGCGCGCCATGGTCGCGGTGGTGGCAATGGACGAGCCGCAGGCCGCGCCGAAGCCTCCACAGCCCAACACGGTCGCCACGGCCAGCCCGCCCTTGCGATGGCCGATAAGCGCGTTGGACAGCCGGTAGAGATCCCCCGCGAGTCCCGAGGTGCCGGCAAAGGCCCCCATAAGCAGGAACATCGGAATGATAACCAACTCGGGGCTGGAAATCGCACCGGCGGTTTCGGTGCCGAACATGGCAATGGCAGCACTGGGATTGCCGGTAAGTATGGCGAACCCGATAACCCCGGCAATCGCCATGGCGATTCCGATCGGTACATGCAGCGCGATCAGAACGAGCATGCCCGCGAAACCGAGCATTCCAACAAATATCGGATCCATGAAAGTTTTCCTAATTGCCGTGTTCGGGATCGTCTTCAGGCTCGGGAAGTTCCGACAGCAGCGGGTTTGCCTGCTTCAGGTTCACAACCGTTTCGAGTACCACGAAACACTGGATGGGAATACAGGCCGCCAAAAGCAGCGTCGTCAGGAACCAGGAGGGCCACGCGGGAATCTGAAGAAGCCAAGTCACCTGGGCGTTGTCGAAAATGTTCCATGAATAATCGCCGACCCGCCAGACGATCCCGAGGATGACGATCAGGGTAACACCCTGCCCAAACAATTCAACCGCCTGGCCCGCTCGTGTCCGCAATCCGCGCCCGAGGAAACGGATAGTGATATTCTGACGCGCCGCGAGCGCGACGGGAAAACACGACGCAACGACGGGCGGAGTGATGATCTCGATCAGGTCGCTCAGCCCGTAAATCGGTTTGCTGAACATTCCGCGCATAATGACATCCGCGAACGTGGCGACCGACAAGATCAGCAGGCCCAGAAGTCCGATCGCCGCGGCGATCTCACTACGACTGAGCCATCGGGAGATGAGTGCGCTTGCAGTCATTACGGCCCCTCCATCGAATGAGAAAGGCAAGGCGGGTTCCGGTCGCCGCCTTGCACGCGTTCCGAACGGGTCGGCAATCAGTTTAGTTTGCCGCGCGGACAGCTTCCAGCGCCTTGATGGCCTCTTCATAGAGGTTCACACCATCCTGGTTCGGCTTGTCCCATTCGTCGACAACCGGCTGAAGCAGCGCGCGCGCCTCGGCCACCTGTTCGTCGCTCCATTCATACACCGTCTGTTCTTCGTCGGCGCGGATCTTGGCCTTGCTCTCTTCCTGCTGCGTGTCCAGCCCCTCGCCCAGGACGCGGGTGAACCATTCGCCGGAATAGGTGTCGAAGGCTGCCTTGGCCTTGGGCGGCAGCTTTTCATAAGTATCGCGGCGCATTGGGAAGATCACGGCCACCGACCCCAGTTTCAGGTCCCACATGTGGTGTTTGGCGGCATCGGCAATGCGGAAATTGTAAAGATTTCCGGGTGCCATCATGGCTCCGTCCAGCAGCCCGCGCGAAATGTTCTCGGCAATTTGCGGCGCGGGCACGTTACCCACCGGTGTCGCACCTAGTAAACTGGCCATCTGAGTCTGGATGGGACCCGCGACGCGCAGCCGCTTGCCGGAGAGATCATCGAGATCGGCGATCGGATCAGTCGAGGAAAGCGCATAGGGTCCGGTCATTATGATCCCTACCAGCATCAGGTCGTCGAAGTCCGATAGTAGACCCTGCTCGTACAAGCTGTATGCGGCGAGTCCGGCCTCGACATTCGATTCGGCGAGAAAGGGCAGTTCAAAAACAGACAGTTCGGGGAAGCGCCCGGGGGTGTATGCGGTCACCACCTCGGCGATGTCGGTGATGCCGTTTTCCACCATCGAAAGCTGTTGGACAGGGCTCTTGCCAAGCGAGCCACCCGGGTAGTGCTCGATCTTGAGCGTACCTTCGGAGGCTTTCTCGACCGCCTCGATGAAGGCGGGAACACTGATGCGATTGTTCGCGCTCATCGGCGAGAACGCGGACGCGAATCGAAGGGTTGTGGTCTCCTGTGCAAGGACCGGCGCGCCGACGACGGCTGCAACCAGGCCCATGGCTCCGGCGATTTTTTTGAAATTTTTGAACATTTTTTACTCCCTGTCGTGATGGAGATCGGCAAAACGCAAGCCACCCCTCCGCTTCATCCGGACGATTCACCGTCCGACATTATTGACAAGTCTATGCTGGTATATACAATCAATGCAAATAAAAATTACTGGGACTCGTCAAAAGGTTGGTAAGATGACAACACATGCACAGCAAAGATGCACAAGACCGAGGCGACGCCGGAAATGAAGACACCAACAAGAATTTCTCAGATTCCGCTGAGTCGTCAGATCAAGGATTTCATTCTTGAAGGTATTTCGAGCGGCGACCTGTCCCCCGGTGACCGGATTCCGTCGGAAGCCGAACTGGCCAAGCATTTCTCGGCCTCACGGATGACAGTGAACCGGGCGGTATCCGAGCTGACCGTCGAAGGTCGGCTGAGCCGTGTTCAGGGGTTGGGAACCTTCGTGGCGGAGTTCAAGCCTCTGGCACCGCTCTTCGAGGTTCGAAGCATAGCGCAGGAAGTCGTCGAACAGGGCAAGACGCATTCCAGCGTCCTGCTTGAAGCCGAGTGCGAACCGGCAACTAAGCAGGAGGCCGGTCGGCTGGAGGTTGAAACGGGCACCGAAATCTTCAAACTTCAGGTCCTGCACCTGAGCGACGGGCGTCCAATCCAGATAGAGGTCCGGCTAGTTGTGCCCAAATTCGCGCCCCTTTTCCTAGAGCAGGATTTCACCACAATCACGCCCTCGGATTATCTGCAGAAGAACGTTCTTTTCAGCGAAGTCGAGCACAAGGTCGACGCGGTGTCCGCCGGAGAAGAAATTGGCCAATTGCTTGAGATCGAAAAGAATGCGCCCTGCCTTCGGCTGGTACGGCGCACGTGGATAGGTAACGAGATCATTACGTATGTTCAACTGATACATCCGGGCGAGGCGTTCCGCTTCACCGGTCGATTCACCGGCCCCCAGAATGTGAAGGCCATGCCATGTTGATCGGCTGCACCCGCATGTACAATGTAACGCCGACCGTGGCCGAGTTGTGGCGCGAGCTGCTAGAGCGGGCCTCGCGGCGTGCCGATGTCTCGCTGGAGGTGATAGACCATCCGGCCCCTGCCCGGCTGGACGCGTTGTGGCGGCGGCCCGACATGGGGGCCGTGTTCATGTGCGGCTGGCCCTATCGGCGGTCGGACCCGCGGCCGCAGATCGTGGCGGCGCCGGTCCCGAACTCGCCGTTCTGCGAGGGTCCGAATTACTGCTCGGTCATGGTGGTGCGGGCGGAGTCGCGCCTCAAGACGCTGGAGGACACGTTCGGCGGGCGCATTGCCTGGACCGAAGAGGGGTCGCATTCGGGGTTCAACGCGCCGCGCAGACTGCTGATGCGCCACGCGACGGAGGGCCAGCCGCTTTATGCCGAAAGCGTGGGGCCGGTGGTGACGCCGCGCGCCTCGGTCAACGCCGTCCTGGAGGGGCGCGCGGATATAGGGCCGGTGGACAGCCTGTTCTTTCACCTGCTCGAGCGACATGAGTCGGAAACCGCGGCGAAGCTGCGCGTGGTGGCGCGGACGGATTGCGCGCCGGTTCCGGTTCTGGTGGCCGCGCGCGACGTGCCCGCCGAGACGGTCGCGGCGCTGGGGATTGCGCTGGAGGAGAGCGAGCACGATCCACACTGCGCGGACTTGCTGCGCGATCTGTGCCTTCGCGGGTTCGAGAGGGTGGCGGACCCGGAGCGCTACGCGTTGACGGAACGCTGGGATGCCGAGGCGCGGGCGGCAGGTTACGACCGCCCCGCCTGAGCGCGGTCAGGGACCGCCGCGGCAGCAGCAGGCGGCGGTCACCGGGATGTCGGTGCGGGCCTGCGCGATCTCGAGCTTTTGCGCGACGAGCGCGCGTTCGCCTTCGGCCCTGCGGGCGGTGAGACATTCCAGAAGGCCGTTCAGCGCCCAGACATTGTCGGGGTGCTGGGTGCAGCGGGCAACCTCGTTCGTGAGGCCCAGATCGGCGCGGTAGACTTCCTCGGCCTCGGCCAGCCGGCCCTGTTCGGCCAGCAGCGCGCCCAGCGCGTGGCGCGGCGGATGCATCCAGGCCCATGGCTCGGTATAGGCGAGGTTGTCGTCGCGCTCGGCGGCGAGACGGAGCGACTTGAAGGCCGCGTCGTAGTTGCGCTTGCGGTATTCCAGCTCGCCCTCGAGCATGGCCTCGCCCACGGCGAGCATGTCGACGATAGGGTTGGAGAGGAAGATCGCGTCAGAGGGGATGTCCGATATCGCCCGCGCGAGGCGGCGCTGCGCCTCTTCGGCCTCGGCGATATGGCCCAGCGCGGAATGGGCGACGCCCTGGCCATAGGCATGCATGGCCACGCGGATCGGGGTCAGTTCGGGGTTTTCCGGGGCGGGTTCGGCCACCAGTTCGCGCCATTTCCCGAACCGCACCTGCACATGGGTGCGCATGGCGGAATAGCCGTCGAGGATCGCCGCCATGAAGGGGAAGCTGCCGCCGATCAACTCGGGCGTGGCGGTGGTGCAGATCCGGTCCGCGGCGTGGATCGCCTCGCCGTAATGGCCCAGCATCATGGCCGAAAACATCAGCAAGTGCAGGTCGTGACAGCGCGCGGTGGTGTAGAAATTCGCAGCCCCCCGCACGGCGAGATAGCGGTCGTCCACCGCCACCGCACGCTTGCTGACGGCGACCGACTGCGCATAGTCGCCGCATTGCACATAGATATGCGCGGGCATGTGGTGAAAATGCCCCTCGTCGCGGGCCAGTTCCTGCATCATGTCGGCGGCTGGCAGCGCGCGTTCGGGGAATGGCGACATTTCGAGCGCGTGAAGATACATGTGCAGCACGCCGGGATGAGGCACGCCCCCTTGCCCCTTCATCTGGTCGAGCGCATGTCCGAGCACTTCGCAGCATTCCTCGATATCGGCGCCGGGCATGGGGGCGCCGGTGCGGATGTCCCAGAGCTTGCGCGGGGTGCGCGTCACCGCGGCCTCGACGAAGAGTGCCGTGATGTCGAGATCGCCGGGGAAGCGGGCATGGGCCGCGCGCATCGCGTCGGTGAAGGCGTCATGCCATTGCATCAGGTCGCCCAGCGGCGCGGGCTCGGCCTGCGGATAGCGTAGGATGATCGCGCGGATCAGCGCGTGTTCCGCTGGGCTGGCTCCTTCGGACAGGGCCACGGCCTGCGCCGCCGCCTCGTGACAGAGCGGCAGAGTCTGGTCGATCTCGGCCCGAGTGAAGCGGATCCAGGGACGGTTGTAGAATGGGCCGCTGGCATAGGCGATGCCCCACCAGGCCATGGCGCAGCCGGGGTCGTGGCGTAACGCCTCGCGAAAGCAGAAGACCGCCTCCTCGTGGTTGTAGCCATAGGTCCAGGACAGGCCCCGGTCGAACCATGTCTGCGCCTGGGGTGAGCTGGTGGTGATCTCGCGCCGCCAGCCGTTGAGATTGAATGCGTAATCCTGCGCCATCGGCGGCTCCCTTCGTTACTTGAACCGTAGCTTCTGGCCGATACCCAGTTTCGCGGCCTTTTCCACCATCGCCGCGCCAAGCGCCACGTCGGTACTGGAAAGGCCACGATGCCAGAACAGGATAGTTTCATCATCGCTTTCGCGGCCTGGTTTCTTGCCCGCTACGACCTCGCCCATCTCGGCATAAAGCGTCTCTTGGGTCAGCTTGCCCTCATCGACATGGCGGCGCAACGCACCGTAGGGGCGGCCCGGCCCGCACTGGCCCCAGTCATCGACGAGGATCTTATCCATGATGTCGGTGATGTCGAATTCCAGCGCGCTCATGGTGCCGTAGGGCACCACATACGCGCCGTTCTTGATCCATTCCGTCTTGAACATGGGTTGTGGCTCGGGCAGGCGCGTGGCCTCGACCATGATGTCGGCCCCCTCGAGGCAATCCTGCCAGTTGTCGGTGACGATGACCTTCTTGCCCAGGTCCTGCTCCAACCGCGCGCCGAAGGCCTCGCGGCTTTCGGGGCGGCGAGAATGGACGCGGATCTCCTCGAAATCGAAAAGATGATCCATCAGGCGGATGTTCCAGTAGGAGGTGCCGCGCGTTCCCACATGGCCCAGCACCTTGCTGTCCTTGCGCGCCAAGTATTTCGCGCCGATCGCGGTCACCGCGCCGGTACGCATCTCAGTTATGGCGGTCGCGTCGATGATGGCTTTGGGCACGCCGGTTTCGGGGTCGAAGAGGTTGAGTACCGCCAGTTCCGAGGGCAGCCCCTGCTTGTAGTTGTCGACGAAATCTCCAACGATCTTAAAGCCCGCCACGCCTAAGGGCTTCACATAGCCGCGCAGCACGTTGAAATGTCCTTTGTCCGAGCTTTCGGGAACCAGATGCACGCGCGGCTCGATCACCGTTTCGCCGCGCCCCTGCGCCGACAGGCAGGTTTCCACCGCATCCAGGATTTCCTGGTTTGTGAGGTTGAGTGCCTCCACATCGGGGAAGTTCAGATAGTCGATCCAGATTTCCGACATCGCCTAGGTCCTTTGCTGCTTTTTGGACCGGCCAAGGCCGCATTTCGTCGCGGCAGGACCCGTCCCTGTTGACGTAGTCAGCCTAACGTTTATACATATATATACAAGTTGTTTCTTTCTAATCAGGAGCCGCCCATGGACACACCCAGCGAAACAAATTGCGGACGCGGCCTTCTGGAGGGTATCCGCATCGTGGACTTCTCACGGGTGCTGGCAGGCCCCTACTGCTCTGCACTTCTGGGCGATTTGGGCGCCGAGGTCATCAAGGTCGAGCCGCCGCAGGGTGACGATCAACGGCAAATGGGCGTGATACGCGAGGGCGAGAGCGTAAATTTCGCGCTGCTCAATCGCGGCAAGAAGAGCGTTTGCCTGGACCTGAAGACTCCCGAGGGGCTAGACGCCGCGCGACGGCTGGCCGCGACGGCGGATGCGGTGATCGAGAATTTCCGCCCCGGTGT
Organism: Salinihabitans flavidus; assembly: GCF_900110425.1. Taxonomy (GTDB): domain Bacteria; phylum Pseudomonadota; class Alphaproteobacteria; order Rhodobacterales; family Rhodobacteraceae; genus Salinihabitans; species Salinihabitans flavidus. The sequence continues at coordinate 51,648 of NZ_FODS01000020.1, forward strand.
TGCGGCGCGGCTGGGAATCTCTTATGACGATCTGCGCCAAGTGAAGCCAGACCTGATCTATTGCTCCATCTCCGGCTTCGGACAGGAGGGCCCGCTGTCGAAGCGGCCCAGCTACGACGTGATCGCCCAGGCGATGAGCGGGATGATGAGCATCACCGGCGCCGTCGACGGTCCGCCCATGCTGGTTGGCGACGCGATCGCGGATGTCAGCGCGGGTATGTTCGCCGCCTTCGGCATTGCAATCGCCCTCTTCCACCGCGAACGCAGCGGCGAAGGTCAATATCTGGATGTCGCGATGCTGGATTCGCTGCTGACAATGATGCCAACGGCACTGGCTCGCTATCAAGGGCTGGGCGAGGCCCCCGGGAGGTCCGGAAACCGGCATCCGTTGACCGAACCTTTTGGCGCCTATACCGCGAAGGACGGCCAATTCATTGTCGCGGCGGCCAACAATTCGCTGTTCGCGCGCCTGTGCGGTGCAATCGGACGGCCCGAATGGGTCACAGACCCGCGGTTTGCGAGCGTACAGAGCCGCACGGCCAATCGTGCGGTGCTTGCCGCCGGGCTAGAGGGCTGGGCGGCCGAGCGAACGGTTGAAGAGGTTGTGGAGGCGCTGCTGGCCGCCAAGGTACCAAGTTCACCGATCTGGGATCTGGCCGTGGCCGCGGAAAGCGCCCATTGCGGCGCACGCGGCGTGTTTCGCCCGCTGGCACATGATGTCTTCGGCGGGTTACGCGCGCCCGAACAGCCGGTGCACTTCGCCGGCTGGCCACGCGGAATACCGACGCGGGCGCCAGCACGGGGTGCGGATACCGAGGCAGTGCTGGGTAATCTACCACGCATGGACCCGGACCGGATCGCGCGATTGTCCAGATGCAAAGTGGATGAGGACCCGGCATGAGGTACGCCTTTTCCCGTTCCGACACGACATTTCGCGACGATGTCCGCGGATTTCTGACAACGAACCTGCCCGAGGATATCGCACGCAAGACCGAGGCCGGTCAGCGGCTGGACAAGGCTGATTTCCAGCGCTGGGAAAAGATCCTCGCCACGCGCAATTGGCTGACGGTCGGCTGGCCCGCAGAGCAGGGTGGCCCCGGCTTCACGCCCACGCAGCGTTACCTTTTCGAGCAGGAGTACAGTGCCCTGCCTACCCCGCGGCTCAAGCAGTTCGGGATCGGAATGGTGGGTCCCGTCATCTATACCTTTGGCAGCGAAAAGCAGAAGCGGCGTTTTCTGCCCGGCATCAGGGAAAGCCGGGACTGGTGGTGCCAGGGTTTTTCCGAACCGGGCGCGGGGTCGGACCTGGCATCGCTGCGGACATTGGCCCGGCGCGAAGGCGATCATTATGTGGTCACCGGGCAAAAGGTCTGGACCACCTATGCGCAATGGGCCGACTGGATGTTCTGTCTTGTGCGAACGGACCCGGATGCCAAAAAACAGACGGGCATCACCTTCCTGCTCATCGACATGAAAAGTCCCGGCGTCACCGTCCGGCAAATCCCAATGATGGACGGCGATAAGGAACTGAACGAAGTCTTTCTCGACAATGTGCGCGTGCCAATGGAAAATCGGGTGGGCGACGAGAACCATGGCTGGACCTATGCCAAGTTCCTGCTGTCGCACGAGCGCCTGAACATGTCGAACGCGGCTCGCTCGCGCCGGCAATTGACAGGGCTGGTCGCGCAGGCCAGATCGGCACCGCATCCGCTGGCCGTCGAATGTGACAGGGTTGCCATGCGTCTGGCGACGCTTGATGTCGAACTGACCGCGCTCGAACTGATGGAATTGCGAATCCTGAGCGCTCTCAATGTCGGGCGCGATATCGGCACCGACGCTGCCAAGCTCAAGCTGCGCGGCACCGAGATCACGCAGGCCTTGTCCCGCCTGGCGTTGGAGATAGCCGGGGCCGATGCTCTGACGCTCGACCAGGAGTGGCTGAATGGTTCGGAAGCCGGCGAACAGGGCGCGGCGCTCGCGGAGTATCTCAACCTACGCAAGCTAAGTATCTGGGGCGGATCGAACGAGATTCAGCGCACCATTCTCGCACGCTCGCTACTTGATCTCTGAGGGGGGAGCATCATGGATTTCGAACTGAACGAGGACGAGGCTTTGCTGGCCGAGATGGCAGGGAAATTCGCCTACACTTGCGCGCCTGGAGATCACCGCTGGAGCGAACTGGCCGAGATGGGGTGGTTCGGATGCCACCTGCCGGAATCGGCGGGCGGGTCCGGTCTGGGCATGGTCGGCGCCGTGATCCTGGGCGAGGCGATGGGTCACGCGGGGCTTGTCGACGGCTATATTGGCCACGCGATACTTGCAGGCAGCGCGCTTTCGGGGTCTCCCGCCCATACCGCCCTACTCGAAGCCGCCATCGCCGGCACGAAACGCCTTGGCGCAGCGCTGATCGAGCCGGCCCGGCGCCATGATCTAACGCGGCCCGCGGCAAAGGCGAAACGCAGCGGCGACAGCTATCAACTGGATGGCCACAAGGCCCCTGCACTGGCTTGCAGCAACGCGGCATATTTCCTGGTCAGCGCGCGGACCGAAACCGATGATTGTGCGCTTTTCGCGGTACCCGCTGATGCCGAGGGGGTGACGCTGTCCCCGATCTCCAGCCCTGATGGGCGGGACCTGTCCCGGCTCATGCTGGACACAGTCATTCTGCAGCAAGGCGACATAGTGGCCGCGGCGCCGCAGTGCCCCGCGTACCTTCAATCCGCGTTGCAGATCGCGTTTGCGGCCGAGTCTTGCGGGGCCATGCGACGCCTTGTGGACATGACCGGCGCGTATCTGGAAACCCGCGAGCAGTTCGGCCGCCCCATCGGGCGTTTCCAGGCGCTTCAGCACCGATTCGCCGACATGCACGTGGCGCTGGACGAGGCACGCTCGCTGATGCTGGCGGCCGCGATGGCCACCGATGCCTGCGCCCCGGAAGCCGCGCCATTGGCCCGAAAGGCCTGGGTCCAGACCTGCTGGTCGGCGCGGCGCATCGCCGAAGAAGCAGTACAGATGCACGGGGCGATCGGAATGACATCGGAATGTCACGTGGGACATTTCGTCAAACGTCTGACGGCAAACGAACTGATCGTAGGGCATCCCGACCTACATGTCGGCGCGTTAATCGCGCGATCGGCCTGACCCGGCCCATGATTATGTTGAGCGCCCTGCCCGCGATGGCCCGCAGTCTCTTGCCCGGGATTCTTGTTGCGGCCGTGGTCGCGCTGGCCGCACGATTCCTCGCGGATCAATATGGCGCGCCAGCCATGCTCATGGCTCTGCTTCTGGGGATGAGCTTTGCCTTTCTCTCCGAGGACGGTCGCTGTGTCGAGGGTATTGCCTTCACGGCGCGGACCCTTCTACGGCTGGGTGTGGCGCTGCTTGGGGCGAGGATCAGCCTAGAGGCTCTGGCCACGCTGGGGCCTCCGATCATAGGGTTGATCGTGCTTGGCGTTCTGGCCACCATCGTTTTCGGTGTTCTTGCCTCGCGCCTACTAGGCCGCGGATGGCGGTTCGGGCTGCTTACCGGTGGTTCGGTGGCGATCTGCGGCGCATCGGCGGCCATGGCGCTGGCCTCGGTCCTGCCCCGCAGCGAACGGTCCGAGCGCGATCTCGTTTTTACCGTGCTCGGCGTGACGGTGCTCAGCACGATCGCGATGGTGCTCTACCCGCTTCTAACGGGCTGGATGGAACTTGGCCCGCAGGCATCCGGTGTTTTCCTGGGCGGCACAATTCACGACGTGGCGCAGGTTGTCGGCGCGGGCTATACGGTCTCGGATCCGACCGGCGACACGGCAACGCTGGTCAAGCTGATACGCGTAGCCATGCTTGCCCCGGTGGTGGTCGCCCTGACCCTGGTGGTCAAACGCGGCAGCGGCGCGGTCGAGGGAACTGGAAAGCGCGGCCCACTCGTACCATTCTTCTTGATCGGTTTCGTTGCCATCGCGGCAGTGAACTCGGCCGGGTACCTCCCTGCGCAGGCCGCAGTGTGGATGGGCGAGGCGTCGAAATGGCTTCTTCTGACGGCAATGGCCGCAGTCGGGATGAAGACCGCGCTGCGCTCGATGCTCGACGTCGGTCACCAGGCGATCATTCTGATCCTAGCCGAAACGGTGTTCATCGCCGTGCTTTTCGTCGGAATTCTGAGCCTGCTCTGAGCGGGGCGCTCGGCCCGGGTGTGGAACGGCATGCAAGATTTACCCTGAATCAATTCTTAGTGCAGTTTGGGCGAACTCCTTTAATCAGAACGCTGCAACGAGCTGCGTCCTGAGCAGATCGATGTTGGCGCGACCGTACATCTGGCCCTCAGGATCCATTGAACTGATGCGGTGTGTGCCCCCACTCGACGGCATCGAATGTGCCACAACGGTTTCGTAGGAACCAACGCGAGGGCGGCATCCATGTCAGAGATTAGCATATTGGCGATTGATCTTGCCAAGGGCAGTCTTCAGGTTTTCGGCGACAGGGCAGACGGCACAGTTATTCTCAACAAATTGGTATCACGGCCACGTCTTTATCAGCTTTTGGGAGAGCGGGCGCATTGCATTGTTGCGATGGAGGCCTGTGCGACATCTCACCATTGGGGACGAGTTGCCCAGTCATATGGTCATGAAGTGCGACTAGTTTTCGACGACGAGGTTCAGCGTGCGTCTCGTTGGCAAGCGGTGATGTCGATCACGGTGACGATTGGCTGCCTGCCTTAGACCCTGAACGATTGGGTCAAGTAGGCCGAGATCGACAGAGGCCAGCGTACGGGCCTCCCGACCGAACTGGGTGAGAAGGTGAAGGCGCTGGAGCGCGAGAACCGTAAGCTGCGCCAAGCGAACGAGTTCTTCGCAAGGCAGCGCATACTTTTCGATGGCGGAGCTCGACCACCGGTCGAAGTGATGGTCAGGTCCATCGACGATCATCGGGAGGAACACAGGAGCGCGCCGATCCGGCTCGGCTGTCGGATCTTGCGAGCCGGGATGAGGCGCTGCGGCCCGAGATCCGCCGGGTGTTCGAAGATTACTGGAGCGTCTACGGCGTGCGGAAGGTCTGGCATCAGTGCGCCGGGAGGGGGTCGACGTCACCTCCTGCACGGCTGCGAGGCTCATGAAAGACATGGGTATTTATGGCCGAGGTCATTCACCGTCGCGGGCCGTGGTGCAGCTTCGAGGCGAGGAATACGTGGTCCCCGAATGAGCGGAATGGCTCAACACTCGCCATATCGCCTCCTTGTTCGGAGCCATGCATCTGCGGCGATAGGCGGGAAGGTCCGACTTGCGTGAATTCAGATGTGCCAAAACTTGACGGCGCTGCTAATGACCGGTATGAGCGCGCTGCTCCGCGGTGTCGAGCATCAAGCTTAATGGCAGGTTGGGCCGAGATAGCTCGCAACTTTGAGGCGACTGCCTAACGCGCCAGGTCGAATTCTTGACTTGGCGAAAGCAGAGGCATTCTTACCAAGCATGACTGACCTCTCAACCCAATCGCTGGATGACCTCACCATCGACGAGACCTCGCGGCCCAAAGCGCCGAAGGTTCCGGCGGCAACAGACATGCACCGCCGCCAAGGTCGACAGTTGGCGGCAATCCACCGTCACTATCTGATGGAGATGGCCCAGATCGGTGCAGTGTTGGCGCGGATCGAAGCGAAGGACACTCCGCCCGAGAACCTGAGACAGATCGTACTTTCACTCGATATGGCCGAGAATTTCCGGGCGTTCGGATCCCTTTGCGGGCGCGAGTGCCAGGTTCTCAAGTTTCACCACGACATTGAAGGCGCCGATATGTTCCCCCGGATCGAGTCGGCGGGCGGAGGCATGTTCCGAGAGGTCGTGGCCAAGCTGCTGTCAGAGCACGAGGTGGTCCATGAGTTGATCATCCGCCTCGGTCGAGCCGCAGACGCGCTGGCGGAAGATCCAGAAGAGGCGAACTTCGTTCAGGCCGCCACTACGTACCGAAAGCTTGAAGAGGTTGTACGCTCCCATTTTGGCTATGAGGAGACGGAATTGGAGGAGGCCATTGGATATTACCTCGGAGCGATCTGACGCCGCATTCGGAACAGCTATGCATCGTCTAAATCAAATGCGCTTTCGGCGCGCGCTCATCTGGTTCTCTTCAGCTGCTTGCCTGAAGCTCCTGAGAAGGTTAGCTGCCTCCACCGCGCATGTGAAATGGCTATTCCATCACGTCTCGAGACCCCTCGACATTGCGCAAGCCACGAACCTGTGCGTAGCGACTCTCCTGCCGCGCTCCTCCGACCGATAGCTTCGCAACGCATAGCGGGCCTAGGCCTGCCGGATAATGCTGCACAGCGCTACGTAAGATCGCTTTGTAAGCTACGCCGCAGAGATGACCATCTTGCCGAAGGTTCGCTACGGGCCGCTACGTTGAGGCGCGCCAGCGTCATGGGTGGCCCGGCGCGCAGCGCCGCAAGACGGTTCCAAGCCCCTTTTGGACGGCCGAATGGCCCGACGCGGTACCGGACAAGGTCCGGCCCAGGCCCTCGTGACCATCTATTTTTTCAGTTCTGCCGATCCTCGTTAGTCGATGCCTTCGAGGAACGTCATTAGCTCGGCGTTGAATCCCTCGGGGTCTTCCCAGAAGCCGAGGTGAGATGGCATCGTTGCCGAAACCATCGCGTTTGGCGTATTGGCGGCGGCCCATTCCGATACGACGGGCCCCCACTCTTCTCGCACGATGTAGAGCAACGGGATCTCCCCGTCCATCGCGGTCAGGTCTTCGGTGTAATCGTCGAAGGTGCCGGCCGCATTCAACAAGGCCATTGTTGTCGAGTTGGTTTTTTCAGCGATCGCACTGGCCCATGCAATATTCTCCGCCGACGTGTCGGCAAGCATCCAGTCCGCGAACCCCGCGATCATGTCATCGCGATACAGCAACGGTCCCATCGTGAAGAAGGCTTCGAAGCCATCCGCGTCATCATGGCTGTACCAGACCCATTCGGTCGTGTTATCCGCTCCGGTCGACTTCGGCGCGGCATCGATCATCACGAAACCTTTCAGGCGCTCGGTCCCGAATTGATCGACATAGGACAGAACCGCGTTTCCGCCGAAAGACCAGCCACCCAGTACGATAGTGTCGAGTTCCAGCGCCTCAATGAAGGCGTTCAGATCGCGACCGTGCTGTTGGTAGAAATGACCCCCAGCGGTTTTGGAGCTTTCGCCCTGACCACGCGGGTCGAAGGTAACAAAGGTATAATCCGTCGAACCTTCGAATGTCTCGAGTTGCTTCTCGAACACCTCGGTGCTCATCGCCCAGCCGGGGACGAACAGGATTGTCGTATCCCCCGTGCCCGCAGTCTCATAGTGGATGGTCAGGTCTTCGCTGAGCTCGACTTCTTCTGCGAAAGAGGCTTGCACGGTCAATGCGACGCCAAGAGCCACGAGGCCCTTTAGTTTCATAGTCATTCAAGCATGTCCTTCCGTTCGACGTGTAGGCGTATCTCTGACAGCTATCCGAACTATCGACGGGATCGTTGGGCGCGTCAACGCTGGTCGACCTCGCGCCTTGCGCGGCCTCCGCATCCGGCCACTCCGGAAATCCAGGCTAAAAAAATTGGACGTTACACGGGTGCATTGAGCAAATCGAAATGTTCACAAGCAGTCACCAAACAAATCTGTCGACCGGAAGGAAAGTTCCGCAATGTGTGAATTCGCTTGCCACTGGACTTCGTGGGCGCAGCGAATGGCCGGCCAATCTGTTGAAGCTTCGACGGTGCGCCTGGGGGGCTGATCAAATGTTGACCAGGCGTTGACCAGAACGGGTCGCGTTCATACACAAGCGAAACGCTCGGGTTTTAAGGTTTTGATTTATTTGAGAGATTTGGTTGCGGGGGTAGGATTTGAACCTACGACCTTCAGGTTATGAGCCTGACGAGCTACCGGGCTGCTCCACCCCGCGTCAGGGTGTTTTGTGAAGAGAGAAACGGGGGGCTTTTCTAGGTTTGGCGGCGACCTACTCTCCCACGTCTTGAGACGCAGTACCATCGGCGCTACGGCACTTAACGACCGGGTTCGGAATGGGACCGGGTGTTTTGCTCGTGCTATGACCACCAAACCGAGGAAAGCCCCCGTTGATTTTTGTCCAAGTCAGTCACTTTTGATGTATGGCTTCTGGATCCGGTATGTCTGTCTTTTACTGGATCAAATCAAGCCTATCGGGCCATTAGTACCGGTCAACTGAACGCATTGCTGCGCTTACATCTCCGGCCTATCGACGTGGTGGTCTACCACGGCCCTCAGGGATACCTTGTTTTGAGGGGGGCTTCCCGCTTAGATGCCTTCAGCGGTTATCCTTTCCGATCATAGCTACCCTGCACTGCGGCTGGCGCCACAACAGGTCCACCAGTGGATCGTTCACCCCGGTCCTCTCGTACTAGGGGCAACTCCTCTCAAGTATCCTACACCCACGGCAGATAGGGACCGAACTGTCTCACGACGTTCTAAACCCAGCTCACGTACCTCTTTAAACGGCGAACAGCCGTACCCTTGGGACCTGCTCCAGCCCCAGGATGAGATGAGCCGACATCGAGGTGCCAAACACTGCCGTCGATATGGACTCTTGGGCAGTATCAGCCTGTTATCCCCGGCGTACCTTTTATCCGTTGAGCGATGGCCCTTCCACTCGGGACCACCGGATCACTATGGCCGTCTTTCGACTCTGCTCGACTTGTCAGTCTCGCAGTCAGGCTGGCTTCTGCCATTGCACTCAACGAGCGATTTCCGACCGCTCTGAGCCAACCTTCGCGCGCCTCCGTTACGCTTTAGGAGGCGACCGCCCCAGTCAAACTACCCGCCACGCAGGGTCCCGGATCCGGATAACGGACCGCGGTTAGACATCAAGAGTGCGAAGGGTGGTATCTCAAGGGAGGCTCCACGGGAACTAGCGTTCCCGTTTCAAAGCCTACCACCTATCCTGCACATCACAATCCTGATGCCAGTGCGAAGCTGTAGTAAAGGTGCACGGGGTCTTTCCGTCTAACCGCGGGAAGCCTGCATCTTGACAGGCAATTCAATTTCGCTGAGTCGATGTTGGAGACAGCGGGGAAGTCGTTACGCCATTCGTGCAGGTCGGAACTTACCCGACAAGGAATTTCGCTACCTTAGGACCGTTATAGTTACGGCCGCCGTTTACCTGGGCTTCAATTCGGAGCTCTCACCCCTCCTTTTAACCTTCAGGCACCGGGCAGGCGTCAGACCCTATACGTCGTCTTGCGACTTCGCAGAGCCCTGTGTTTTTAGTAAACAGTCGCCACCCCCTGGTTTGTGCCCCCGGCCAACACTTGCGTGCAAACCGGGCCTCCTTCTCGCGAACTTACGGAGGTATTTTGCCGAGTTCCTTCAACATCGTTCTCTCAAGCGCCTTGGTATTCTCTACCAGTCCACCTGTGTCGGTTTAGGGTACGGTCTGATGGAGGGCTATTTCCAGGAACCGCTCAGCGGCCCGCCCAATCCGATAAGGGCGAACAACATCCGCGATCCGTCACATCCTCCTGGCCGGGGAATATTAACCCCGTTCCCATCGTCTACGCATTTCTGCCTCGACTTAGGGGCCGGCTTACCCTGCTCAGATTAGCTTTAAGCAGGAACCCTTGGACTTTCGGCGAGAGTGTCTCTCACACTCTTTGTCGCTACTCATGTCATCATTCTCACTGGTGATCTCTCCACCGGATGGCTCACGCCCCGGCTTCACAGAAAGCTCCCGTGCCTCCATTACGTAGGGTGGGTTTGATCCCACCGTCCGCAAAAGAGGCATGGAGCTATGTCACACCACGCTCTGCTACCATGCACTATGTGCATCCTAAGCTTCGGCTCATGGCTTGAGCCCCGTTACATCTTCGCCGCAGGACAACTTGTTTAGACCAGTGAGCTGTTACGCTATCTTTAAAGGATGGCTGCTTCTAAGCCAACCTCCTGGTTGTTTTGGTCGTCCCACCTGCTTTCCCACTTAGCCATGAATTGGGGGCCTTAGCTGTAGGTCAGGGTTGTTTCCCTCTCGACTACGGACGTTAGCATTCGCAGTCTGTCTGCCACCCAGTACTCCCCGGTATTCGGAGTTTGGTTAGGATCAGTAAGCCTGTGGGGCCCCATTACCCATCCAGTGCTCTACCCCCGGGGGTATTCGGATGACGCTCTACCTAAATAGATTTCGCAGAGAACCAGCTATCTCCGAGTTTGATTGGCCTTTCACCCCTAGGCACAACTCATCCCGACCTTTTTCAACAGGTGTGGGTTCGGACCTCCAGCAAGTGTTACCTTGCCTTCATCCTGGTCATGCCTAGATCACTCGGTTTCGGGTCTGATCCCACGAACTCATGCGCCCTATTAAGACTCGCTTTCGCTGCGCCTACACCTAACGGCTTAAGCTTGCTCGTGAGACCAAGTCGATGACCCATTATACAAAAGGTACGCCGTCAGGGCTCAAGGCCCCTCCGACTGATTGTAGGCGTCCGGTTTCAGGTACTGTTTCACTCCCCTCGTCGGGGTGCTTTTCACCTTTCCCTCACGGTACTGGTTCGCTATCGGTCAGTAAGGAGTACTTAGCCTTCGAGGGTGGTCCCCCGATCTTCAGACAGGATTTCACGTGTCCCGCCCTACTTAATGCGTCCCATTGAGCTTCGAATACGGGGCTGTCACCCGCTATGGCCATGCTTTCCAGCATGTTCTTCTCACTCTCAAGGCTCGGCTGGTCCCCGTTCGCTCGCCGCTACTGAGGGAGTATCAATTGATTTCCTTTCCTCCGGGTACTTAGATGTTTCAGTTCCCCGGGTTCGCTCTTAAAACCCTATGTATTCAGGTCTCAAGTACCTGTTTCAGCCCGTTATAAGCAGCCCGAGGGCTATTATAACAAACTGTCAGGTGGGTTGCCCCATTCGGAGATCCTGGGATCAAAGCCTATTCTCGGCTCCCCCAAGCTTATCGCAGAGTATCACGTCCTTCATCGCCTCTTACTGCCTAGGCATCCACCAAACGCCCTTTTCGCGCTTGATTTGATCCAGAAAGAGACAGACACAAACTCATGCCTGTCGTGATCTTGCAGCTGGTCAGCATCAAGATCCTGTTTCCGAACCAAAAGTCATACTTTTCCCGCCCGCTTCATGTCGGTGAAGCGGACAATGAGCAACCTTGCGGCTGCTCGGGTTAGTGTACTTGACTTGGACAACACTGCCTGTTTCGGCCAGGATATGACGACAACACCCAAGGAATGCATGTTGCGCGCCACCGGCCCCGAAGGGCACCGGCAGAGATCGTCACCCACTCGTGACGACCGACAGTGTCGTAATGTTTCTCTCTTCACGATGTTAAATCCGTCCGATTGGACGGCCAAACACTCGAAAGCGCTTGGCGGTCGAATCGTGGGGTTGGTGGAGCCTACCGGGATCGAACCGGTGACCTCCTGAATGCAAATCAGGCGCTCTCCCAGCTGAGCTAAGGCCCCCACTGGCTCCCTCGCGGGAAGTCATGGTGGGTCGAGGAGGACTTGAACCTCCGACCTCACGCTTATCAGGCGTGCGCTCTAACCACCTGAGCTACCGACCCATAGTAACGGGCGGTAGCCCGCATGTCTGATACTGAAGAGATATGAGGACGGCCTGGTCCTGAGTTTGACCAACTTTGTTTGTTGATCTTTGCTAAGTGATCGACGTGAATGGCAAGCCATCCAGCTACGATCATCCTTAGAAAGGAGGTGATCCAGCCGCAGGTTCCCCTACGGCTACCTTGTTACGACTTCACCCCAGTCGCTGATCCTACCGTGGTCCGCTGCCCCCTCCGAAGAGGTTAGCGCACGGCCGTCGGGTAGAACCAACTCCCATGGTGTGACGGGCGGTGTGTACAAGGCCCGGGAACGTATTCACCGTGGCATGCTGTTCCACGATTACTAGCGATTCCGACTTCATGCCGTCGAGTTGCAGACGACAATCCGAACTGAGACAGTTTTTGGGGATTAACCCATTGTCACTGCCATTGTAGCACGTGTGTAGCCCAACCCGTAAGGGCCATGAGGACTTGACGTCATCCACACCTTCCTCCCGCTTATCACGGGCAGTTTCCCTAGAGTGCCCAGCCGAACTGCTGGCAACTAAGGATGTGGGTTGCGCTCGTTGCCGGACTTAACCGAACATCTCACGACACGAGCTGACGACAGCCATGCAGCACCTGTCACTCGGTCTCTTACGAGAAAACCGGATCTCTCCGGCGGTCCGAGGATGTCAAGGGTTGGTAAGGTTCTGCGCGTTGCTTCGAATTAAACCACATGCTCCACCGCTTGTGCGGGCCCCCGTCAATTCCTTTGAGTTTTAATCTTGCGACCGTACTCCCCAGGCGGAATGCTTAATCCGTTAGGTGTGTCACCGAATTGCATGCAACCCGACGACTGGCATTCATCGTTTACGGTGTGGACTACCAGGGTATCTAATCCTGTTTGCTCCCCACACTTTCGCACCTCAGCGTCAGTATCGAGCCAGTGAGCCGCCTTCGCCACTGGTGTTCCTCCGAATATCTACGAATTTCACCTCTACACTCGGAATTCCACTCACCTCTCTCGAACTCAAGACTGGGAGTTTTGGAGGCAGTTCCGGGGTTGAGCCCCGGGATTTCACCCCCAACTTTCCAATCCGCCTACGTGCGCTTTACGCCCAGTAATTCCGAACAACGCTAACCCCCTCCGTATTACCGCGGCTGCTGGCACGGAGTTAGCCGGGGTTTCTTTACCTGCTACCGTCATTATCTTCACAGGCGAAAGAGCTTTACGATCCTAAGACCTTCATCACTCACGCGGCATGGCTAGATCAGGCTTGCGCCCATTGTCTAAGATTCCCCACTGCTGCCTCCCGTAGGAGTCTGGGCCGTGTCTCAGTCCCAGTGTGGCTGATCATCCTCTAAAACCAGCTATAGATCGTAGGCTTGGTAGGCCATTACCCCACCAACTACCTAATCTAACGCGGGCCGATCCTTCTCCGATAAATCTTTCCCCCGAAGGGCGTATGCGGTATTACTCACCGTTTCCAGTGGCTATTCCGCAGAAAAGGGTACGTTCCCACGCGTTACTCACCCGTCCGCCGCTAAGTCCGAAGACTTCGCTCGACTTGCATGTGTTAAGCCTGCCGCCAGCGTTCGTTCTGAGCCAGGATCAAACTCTCAAGTTGAAACGCCCTCGCGGGCGTATCCATGACGTTCGAACCTCTGCACATCGCACCGAGTGGCTAAACCCGGTGCACTCTTCTGTCTGATGCACATCGTCTCCAAAAGAAACGAAGTCCGTCAAACAGTGAAGCTGTTCAATCTCATCATCGGGGCAAAACCCCTAGAGACCCGATATGCAAACGTCCGTCCATCGAAATGAACCAAACCGCCCACATATCTCTTCAGTCATACATCAATGTCAAAAAGCGCAGAGACAAAATCAACCGGAAGCGCCCCAAATCAAACGGCGCAACCCGTATCACCTGCCTCTAAAGTCCTCAACCAGGTCCGCGCCGCCTTGCAGCACCGCGGCCCAGCCGCCCCAACCGCGCCTCTGCGCCGCCGGTGAAGGGGGTTCTAAGGTTACTCACCCAAACCCGCAAGCGGTTTTTT
>NZ_FODS01000073.1 GCF_900110425.1 Salinihabitans flavidus
GGCCAACGGGCAGAAAGGGTCGGAAGGTTTCGACGAACAGATACGCGGGCGCGGCCATGATCGGCTGCGGCAGGCTGGTGAAGATCGCCCAGAGCCGGCCTTCCAGACGGGTGAGCCGCGCGGCACCAGCACCAGCGCAATGGCCAGCCCCTCGGGCACGTTGTGGAAGGCGATGGCCGTGGTGATGTAGGCGCCCAAGCCCTCGGAGCCGGCGAAGGACACGCCGACGCCCACGCCCTCGGCAAAGGAATGCGCCGTCATGATGCCGAGGATCAAGAGCGCCTTGGCCGCGCCTGCGCCCTGCAAGTCGGCCACTTCCACGTCGCCCGCGCCAGACAGGAGCCTGTCGGCCAGAACGATCGCGTCCAGCCCCGCAAGCACGCCCACCAGCGTCAGCGTGATGTCAAGCGACACGCCTTCGGCGATCAGGCTGTGGCTGGCGGCCAGCATCAGCCCTGCGGCGGCGGCGTTCGACCAGCCCATCGTCCGGTCGCTAACCTTCTTAACGAACAGGAAAGGCAGCGCGCCGACGCCGGTCATGATCGCGGTGAGAAGCGCCGCCGCGACGACGATCCAATGGGCTGTGTCCATGGTGATCCTACATAAATGCTTCGGTCCGACCCTTCGCCGCCCGCGATCCTTACGCGGGCGGCATGGGCTGGACGGTCACTTGTTGGAAGCGTCCTCGTCTGCCGCGCTCCACGCTTCTGAAAAAGCGCCCCACGCGTCCGAGAAGCCGGTCTTCAGTTCGTCCCAAGCGCTGCTTGCGCCGGACTCCAGCGCACCGTAGCGCTCGCCCAGGCGGTTGCGCGCCTGCCGCAGATCACGCAGCCGCGCTTCGGCGGTCTCGCGCGCGGCGTCGGACATTTCCGACCAGTTCTCGCGTAGGGCCTGCTCGCGCCGCTCGATCTCGGCGTCGAGCTGGTTCAGCGCCTCGCGCGCCTCAGCCAGCGCTTGCTCGCGCTCCTGCTCGGAGTAGGCCGCAATGGCCTCCATAGCTTCCGAGATTTCCGCGCGCACCTCTTCGCTGGTGGTCAGCGTATCCGTATCCTGCGCGGCGGCGGGCACTGCCAAAAGGGCAATGAGCCCCACCGCGCGTAGTGTGTTTAACGTGGTCATCGGCGCTTTCCTTACTTGAAACGCGACATGGCATTGTCGAAGGCGCCGGAGATACTGTCCCAAGCCTTGTCGAAGCCCGCCTTCATGTCGTCCCAGGCGTCGTCGCTGGCTTCGCGCAGCTCTTTCAGCTTCGCCTCGGCCTCGTCACGCTGCTCGCGCGCCTCGTCGAGCTGCTTCTGCGCCTCAATCTTCGCGTCGGCATCGGCCTCGTCGACCTGTGCCTTCATCTTGTCGATCTCGGCGTTCCATTCGTCGATTTTCGCCTTGGCTTTTTCGATATACGCGTTCTTGTCGGTCATTTGAGTGATCCTTCTGCCCTTAGAGCTGATAATGTAAAGCGGGCTCTGCGAAAAATACATTGCCACCCGTCTGACAATGATGCAACGATTTGAATATGTATAGCGAATAATGA
>NZ_FODS01000036.1 GCF_900110425.1 Salinihabitans flavidus
GGCCGAACGCCCATCGACGCGCTCAAGGACTGGCATCGCCAGAAACCAGAAATCTTCAAGAAACGACCGTATAATCACGCGGGATGTGACATCTATGCAGAGCTTTCGGTGCGGCAAAACCTCGTTCTGCATGCGCAGCTATTTCAATTGAGCGCCGCACGGCAACGCGCCCGGGTGCGGGAATTGCTAGAACGGTTCGAGCTTCAGGACATCGCCGAAAGCCGACCCGGCAATCTGCCGCTTGGCGTCCGTCAGCGCCTGCAACTGGCTGTGGCCGTCCTGCACGAGCCGGAGATGCTGATCCTCGACGAGCCGACATCCGGCGTTGATCCGGTGGTGCGCGACAGGTTCTGGGAATTGCTGATCTCGCTGTCGCGCGAGGACGGGGTGACGATCTTCATATCGACCCATTTCATGAACGAGGCGGAGCGCTGTGATCGCATTTCTCTCATGCATGCGGGGCAGGTGCTGGCAGTGGGAGAACCGGATGCGCTGCGCCGTGAGCGCGGCGCAGACAGTCTGGAAGATGCGTTCATCGAATATCTCGAAGAGGCTGCGGGTGACGAGGCACCGACCGAGCCACCTGCACCCGACCGTCAACAGCGCGGTGCCGTGGGACGGCGCGGCCTGATCTCTGCCGCCCGGGTCTGGGCCTTTGCCCGCCGCGAGGGTATCGAGCTCAGACGCGATCCGATCCGATTGACCTTTGCTCTTCTGGGTCCGGTGATTTTGATGATCGCGGTCGGCTTCGGCATTTCCTTCGATGTCGAGAACCTGTCCTACGCGACCGTCGATCAGGATCGCAGCGCCGAAAGCCGTGCCCTGGGGCGTCAGTTTTCCAGCTCGCGCTATTTCCAGGAGTATGGCGAATTGAGCTCGGCCGCCGAGATGGCTGTCCTGCTGCGCAGGGGCGATGTTACGCTGGCCCTCGTCATCCCCCCCGATTTCGGCCGTGATCTGCTGGCCGGTGAGCAGCCCGAAGTGGCGCTTTGGCTGGATGGATCGAACACGGTGCGCGCCGAATCCGCCCGGCGCTACGCCGAGGCGACCTTCACTGGCTTTCTGGTCGAGATGTCGCAGACCGAAACCGGTCAGGTGCCTGACCTCTACCCCGCCACCATCGAACCGCGATTTCGCTATAATCAGAGCTTCGATTCGGCCTATGCGATCCCGCCCGGCGTCCTGATGATGATGCTGATCATGATCCCGACGATGATGACGGCCTTGGGCGTCGTGCGGGAAAAGGAGATGGGCTCGATCACCAATCTCTACGCGGCCCCTGTGCGCAAGCTGGAATTCCTGATCGGCAAGCAAATGCCCTATATCGCCGTCGCCATGATCAGCTTCGTCATACTGGTCGGCATGCTGCTGGCGGTGTTCGGGCTGCGGATCGAGGGCAGCCTGCTGGCGCTCTTAGCGGGGGCCTTGCTTTACACGAGCGCGGCGACGGCGTTCGGGCTGGTGATCTCCACCTTCGTGCGCAGCCAGATCGCCGCGATCTTCGGCAGCGCGATCATTGTGATCATCCCGACGGTCAACTTCTCGGGCATGCTCTACCCGGTCTCCACGCTGGACGGAGTGGCGCGACTGATCGGCGAGGCATTCCCCGCGCTCTACTTTCAGCGGATCAGCACAGGGGTGTTCAACAAGGGGCTCAGCCTTGGCGATCTATACCTCAACCACCCGATCCTTGCGGGCTTCTGCGGGGGGTTCCTCGTGTTGGCTGCCCTGTTGCTGCAAAAGCAGGAGGCGTGAATCGATGCGCAGCCTGCGTAACATCTTCCGTCTTGGTCTGAAGGAATTGTGGAGCCTGTTCCGCGATCCGGTTCTGATGGCGCTGGTTGCGTACACGTTCACCGCTGCGGTGTATGCCGTTGCCCACGGCGTTCGGACCGAGGTGCGCAATGCCGCGATCGCCGTGGTCGACGAGAACCGCTCGACTGTTTCCAACCGCGTCCGCGAGGCCTTTTTGCCACCCTATTTCCAGCGCGCCGCACTGATCGGGATCGAGGAGATGGGCCCGGCGATGGATCAGGGGCGCTACAGCTTCGTTCTGCACATCCCGGCGGGTTTCGAGGCCGACCTGCTGGCCGGGAACCACCCCGTGCTGCAACTCAATGTCGATGCCACGGCAATGACGCTGGCGGGCAATGGCACCGCCTATGTCACCCGGATCGTGCAAGACGAGTTGGCCGGCTTTCTGTCGGAGCGTGGCGCGCAGACTGCCCTTCCCGCCAGCCTCGTGCCCCGCGCGCGGTTCAATCCGAACCTGCAGTCGCAATGGTTTTTCGCCGTGATGCAGGTGATCGGCAATGTCACGATCCTGGCCGTCGTCCTGTCGGGCGCGGCGGTGATCCGCGAGCGCGAACACGGCACGATCGAGCATCTCATGGTGATGCCGGTCACCGCATTGGAGATCATGCTGTCCAAGATCTGGGCCAATGGCCTCGTCATCGTCGCTGCGGCCGTGCTGTCGCTCCTGCTGGTGGTCGAGACGCTGATGGGCATTCCGGTGCCGGGCTCGATCGGTGTATTTGCCGCAGGGGCGGCAATCTACCTGTTCTCGGTCACGTCACTGAGTATCATGCTGGCGACCTTCGCGACTACGATGCCGCAATTCGGCCTGCTTGCGATCCCGGTTTTCGTCGTGCTCTACCTGTTGTCGGGCGGTGTCACGCCGCTCGAGGCGATGCCGGAACCGCTGCGAAGCCTGATGCAACTGTCGCCCGCGACGCATTTCACCAGTTTCGCCCAGGCGGTTCTCTACCGGGGAGCGGGGTTTCCGCTGGTCTGGAAGGACTTGCTCGCGGTGATCTGCATCGGCACCGTCTTTCTGGGCTTGGCGCTCGGACGGTTCCGCAAGACGATGGCGGCTGCGCGATGAAGTGCAGCTTTGTCCTGGCACCGGAAGCACTGGGCAGCAGCATCCGAAACAGAGCGCTGTTTCCGCAGGTTTGCGGAAATCTGCGAGCAGGAACGGGACACATAATATGACGCCAATTCACGCCCGTAACGTTGAGAAGGTTCTCAAGGATCTCTCTGTCCAACCGGACAATGGACTTGATGACAGCGAGGTTCGGCGGCGGCAGAAAGAACATGGCCGTAACCGCCTGAGCGAGGCTGAAACGGAAAGCCCGTGGAAAATCCTGGCGGACCAGTTCAAGAGCCTCGTGATCGCCATCCTGGCCGGTGCCGCTATCGTCTCGTTCGCGATGAACGAGATCGTGCAGATGCTCGCGATCCTTGCCGCAATCCTGCTCAATGCCGCGATCGGGTTTTTTACCGAATGGAAGGCCATTCGTTCGATGGAGGCGTTGCGCAGCCTGGGAACGGTGCAGACACGGGTGCGGCGTGGCGGTCAGAGTGCCACCGTTGATGCAGAGACCCTCGTGCCGGGTGACATCGTGTTGCTTGATGCGGGCGATGTGGTCACGGCGGATCTGCGGTTGATCGAATCCAACGGGCTGACCTGTGACGAGTCGGCGCTGACGGGCGAATCCGTTCCGGTCACCAAGACATCGGACGCGGGGGACAGGGACGCACCGCTGGCCGAACGCGCCTCGATGGCTTTCAAGGGCACGGCGGTCACGGATGGCAGCGGCACAGGTGTGGTGGTCGTGACCGGGATGAAGACCGAACTGGGCAGCATTGCCCAAATGACCACCGAGGCCGAACAGGAGGCGAGCCCGCTCGAGAAGCGGCTGGACCGGCTTGGGCGCAATCTGGTGTTGCTGACGCTACTCGTGGCAGCGGTCGTGGCTTTTCTGGGCGTGCTGGGGGGGCGGGATATCGTACCGATGCTCGAGACCGCAGTGGCGCTTGCGGTCGCTGCCGTTCCCGAAGGCCTGCCGATCGTGGCCACGGTGGCGCTGGCGCGCGGCATGTGGCGGATGGCGCAGCGCAATGCACTGGTGGAACGGCTGGCGGCTGTCGAGACACTCGGATCGACCAGCGTGATCTTTGCCGACAAGACCGGGACGTTGACGCAGAACCGGATGCGGGTGGCGCGTCTGGCATTGCCGGGTGACGACGAGGATATTTCTTGGGCAAACGATGAGCGGCCGGACGCCCCGTCGGCGCTGGCCTGTCGGCTGCTCGAAGTGGCCGCCCTGTGCACCAATGCTGAACTGCACAAGGACACCGAAGGCGGCAAGCCGGATGCAGCCCCGAATGGTGAGGATGCAGGCGCGCATCCCGAAGGTACCGGCGACCCGATGGAAATAGCCCTGCTGCACGCCGCCGCCACTGTGGACATCAGGCGCGATCAGCTTCTCGAAGCGCAACCCGAGGAGCGCGAGGAGAGCTTTGACGCCGACACGAAGATGATGGCGACCTTTCACAAGGCTGCAAGCGGCTACCGCGTGGCCGTCAAGGGCGCACCCGAGGCCGTTCTGGAGATTTCGACACGTGTCGCCACGAGCGCGGGCCAGGCCGAGACATTGTCGGATCGGGGACGAGACGAATGGGCAGACCGCGTCGAGGGGCTGGCAGGGCAGGGGTACCGCGTGCTTGCCTTTGCGGAACGGCAGGTGGACAGCCCTGACACCGATCCCTATGGCGAGCTGACCCTGCTGGGGCTTGTCGGCTTGGCCGATCCTCCCCGCAGTGATGTGGCGCAGGCCATAGATCAATGTCACAGGGCCGGTATTGCGGTCATCATGGTCACTGGGGACCAGCCAGTCACCGCGACGGCGATCGCGCGGGATGTGGGGCTGGCCGATGACCCCCGGGCCATTGTGGGCAACGACCTGCCGCAGGCGGACGGGGGGCAGGGCGAGGGCAAGCAAGAGCGCCTGCTTGATGAGTATCAGGTCTTTGCCCGCGTTTCGCCCGAGCAAAAGCTCGACTTGATCCGGCACTGGCAGGGTTCAGGAGCTGTGGTTGCGATGACGGGTGACGGCGTGAACGACGCGCCAGCCCTAAAGAAGGCCGATGTGGGCATTGCCATGGGGCAGCGCGGCACCGATGTCGCCCGCGAGGCGGCCGATATCGTGCTCAAGGATGATGCCTTTCCCACGATCATCGTGGCGATCGAACAGGGGCGCACGATCTTCGAGAATATCCGTCGCTTCATCGTCTACCTTCTGTCCGGAAATCTGGGCGAGGTTCTGGCGGTGGGCCTCTGCGCCGTCATCGGCGCTCCGCTACCGCTCTTGCCGCTTCAGATCCTGTTCATCAATCTCGTGCTCGACGTCTTTCCGGCACTGGCCCTCGGCGTCGGGGGGAGCCCTGCCGACATCATGAACCGCCCGCCACGCGATGCCAAGGAACCCGTTCTGACACGGCGGCACTGGATCGCCACGGGCCTTTGGGGTGCCCTGATCGCGGGATCGGTCCTGTCGGTGTTCTTTGTCGCGTTGTGGCAGGATCTGGGCCAGGATGCCGCCGTGACGATCGGATTTCTGACATTCGCGCTCGCGCGGCTCTGGCATGTTTTCAACTTGCGCGACGCGGGCACCGGCCTGATCCGCAACTCCGTCGTGCAGAACCGATGGGTCTGGTACGCGATTGCCGTGTCGGCCGTATTGGTGGCCGCCGCCGCTTGGCTGCCCGGGCTCACGACGGTTCTGGGTGTGGTGTCGTTGAATCTGTCTGGATGGATGCTGGTTCTGGGTGGCAGCCTGGTGCCGCTTGCAGTTGGGCAGGCTGTTCTGAGCATCGCGTCCCGCGCGGACCCGTGACCCAAACGAAAACCGCCCCGGCGCGAGCCGGGGCGGGGAATACGATGTATTAAGGGCGATTTAACCGGCGTCCTGACCGTCGAGCTGGAAGCTGATCTTGACGTTCACCCGGTAGCTGGTGATCTGGCCATTCTCGACGGCGGCATTCATTTCCTTGACGTAGACCGACTTGACGTTGCGGACCGACTGCGAGGCCTGCGTCACCGCATTTTGCGCCGCATCTTCGAATCCCTTGTCGGATTCGGCGAGGACTTCGATCACCTTGAGCATGGACATCTTGTTTTCTCCTTCTGGTTTCGGTTTCGCAACGGCACCGCCGCTGCGCTGGATGTCCCGGCCCGGGCTGAATGGCGGTCCACGACATCAGCCGGGGCCGGGATGTGAGGTGTTTCAGGATTGCGGCGAATCAGACCGGCGTCGCGTGGTCGGATTTGGAGCGCGACGCAGCCGTCCGGCCCTTGGACTTGGTCGCAGCCTTGCCCTGATCCGTGCCGGATGAGGCCGCGTCGGCCTGCTCGGTCTCGCCTTGCGAGGTCGCGGCCAGTTGCATGGGCTGCATGCACAATGTCATCCAATCCCGAAAGTCCTCGGTCAGACGTTCGAACGAGCCGCGCTGCCAATCGGCAATCGTCTGCATGGCTGCCACGGGGTCTGGCTTGTCTGTGGAATTTATCTCTTTCAGGGCCTCGAGGCCCGTGTCGAGCGCCTCCTGACGGCGTTCGATCCAGTGTCGGGTGAAGGTTTCTGCCTGTTCGAGCATGCCCTCCTGGACCTTCATGACTTGCTCGACCGGGGGCCTTGCCGCGCCGTTCAGCTTGAACAGCGCCTGTGTCTGACGCGCCAGATCGGTAATGTCTGTCTGAGGTTCATCCTTTGCCATGGAGCCAATCCCTTATCCATATGATGACGGTCGTCTTGATCGCTCATGATTTGAACACGGACTTTCAGGTGTCGGCATTAACTCACGTCAATTCGTGGGGGGGCGGGCCGTCGGCTATCAAAATGTCGGTTCAAATGGTATGAAAGCATCGGTGTGAGTGGGCAGATTTGGGACTCTGCGGCGTGGTTATGCGATAAATTGAATAGAGTTCAGCCCGTCAGACGGCTGGGAATAGGGTTGAAACGTTCGGTCAAGGAGACTCTTCGGTGCTGAATACTTATTCAAAGTTCGATAACAACCTGCAGCGCGATCAATACGCCGTGGCGAAGGGAACGATACTCAAGAGTGAAGGAGATGAATCGCACGCGCGACTTTATGTCGCGGAGGGGTGGCTGGCCGCCTCAAAATCGCTGGAGGATGGAAATCATCAGATCATCGAATTCATACTGCCCGGCGAGACCTATGATCCCACCACAGCGGATGGAAAGACCAGCTTCGTCCAGTTGGAGGCGCTGTGCGATGCAGTGATCGTCTCCATCGACACGACCGCTTGGGCGCAATTGCTTCAGGAAAATGCCGATCTGCGGAAGTCTGAACGACAGCGCGATATCGCGGCGCAGGCCCGGCAATCGGAACGCATGTTGAGGCTCGGTCAGGCGAGCGCAGAGACCCGCATCGCCTACGTCCTCATAGAGCTGTGCATACGCCTGTCCGGAGGAGACACCCAATGTGACCACGAATTCCATGTACCGCTCGGTCAGCAGAAACTCGGCGATTTCACGGGGCTGTCATCGGTCCATGTCTGCCGAACGTTGCGGCGTCTGAACCGGGCCGGTGTCATCAGGACCGGCGATCACATGGACATCCTGATCCAAGATCTGCCCGCGCTGGCGGACCTCGCACAAGTCGATATCACGGCGCTTCGCAACGAGATCACCACCGGGGTCGCGTGATGTCCCATATCAGTTGGGCATGTCGCGCGCGCGGGCTTCGCTGATTTCACCCAGGGCCTGTCCGGCCAGTTCCTCGGACACATGTTCGGCAATGTCGCCAACCGACAGGATGCCGACAGCCGTACCTGACCTGTCGATTACCAGCAGACGCCGGACCCGTTCCTCACCCATCAGTGCCGCAGCTTCTGACGCGTCCTGATCGACAAAACAGGTGATCACATTGCGCGTGAGGATGTCCCCGATGCTTGTATCCGGCCCAAGGGCGAAGCCCGGTGCGGCCAGAGCGCGTATGACGATATCACGGTCGGTCACGATGCCGATCGGCCTTCCGAGTTGAAGCACTGGCAATGCGCCTACATCATTCTCGCGCATTCGCTCTGCTGCCTCGCGGATCGTGGTTTCGGGTGTTGCACTGATTACCGGTGAGGACATGACTTTCCTGACCAGCATGGTTGATTCCTTTGCCTTCTGTTTGCCTTGGTGCGCTCAGGTCGCGCCTGCGAATCCAAGATTGGACGATTGAGTTACAGATCTCATTAATCCGGGTCAATGCGCGGATCATGATCGTTGTTCAGACTTGGGTCATGACTGGGAGGGGGCCATGAAAGATCGTTCGCTATTCGAAGACCGGTCGCCCGCGTTGACGATGGAAGACGCCTATCGCATCCTCGAGGCGCTTGGCCCGATGCCGGCAGAGGCGTTGACGGCCATGGTCGATTACGGGCTGAGCGACATTGAAATCGGTCGTTACTACAACCTTCCGCATGAGATGATAACCACCTTGCGAGAGTACTGGGGAATCGATTGGAACCTCTGACGGGATCAGCCTGTCGCACAGTCACATTCCCGCAGACCCTCTTCGGCACCGCGCGCGAGCACCTGTTCCTCATCCGTGGGAATCAGGTAAACACCGACCGTTCCTGCGTCGGGCGAAATCCGTGAGCTACCGTGAGCATTGGCCTGCTGGTCGATCCCGATCCCAAGCCAGCCAAGCTCGGCACAGATTCCTTCCCGTATGCCGGGAGCATTTTCGCCGACCCCGCCGGTGAAAACCAGCCCGTCCAGCCCGCCAAGCGCCGCAGCGAGCGAACCGATCTCGCGTCGGCACCGGTAGGTGAAGAACGCCACCGCCGCACGGGCAGCGGGTGCGTCGCTGTCCAGCAACTCGATCATTTCGCCGCTGATCCCGGAGAGTCCGGCAAGACCAGAGCTTTCATAGAGCATCTCACGGACATCCGCCGGTGCCATCCCCCGTTGCTCGATCAGGTAGAGCACGATACCGGGATCAAGCGCACCGCAGCGGCGCCCCATGGGAAGGCCGTCCAGCGCCGTCATGCCCATCGTCGTGGCCACCGATCTTCCGCCATGCAGAGCGCACATGCTCGCGCCATGCCCCAGATGTGCGATCACGACGCGCCCCTGCGCAATCTCGGGGGCCATTTCGCAGAGGGCGGAGGCGACGTGATCGTAGGACAGACCATGAAACCCATAGCGCAGAATGCCGTCGTCGGCCATGTCCTTCGGCAGCGCGAAGACCCGGTCCTCATGCGGCAAATCCTTGTGAAAGGCGGTGTCGAAACAGGCGATCTGCGGGATATCCGGGAAACGTCCGGCAAGGTCGCGAATGGCGGCAAGGTTATGTGGCTGGTGGCTCGGTGCCATCGGTGAAAGTGCGGCAAGGCGCTTCATCACCTCGGCGTCCACCTGCACCGGCGTGGTGAAATCCCGCCCGCCATGCACCACGCGGTGCGAGACCGCGGCGATTCGGGCGGGATTGATCTCGGTCAGCAACCGGTCGGTCATTTCGGCCAATGCGGTCTTCTGGGCTTTGTCGGAAGCCTCGGGCGGGTCAAGCCGTGCGTCTTCTGTCTCTCCGGTTCTGGTGTCCTCCCGTTTCCAGACCATCGTGCCGGGCAAGCCCCGAAGGCTGAGGCGCAACCGGGCTTCAGGGCCGATCTGTCCGCGTTCGAAAACGGCGCAGCGCAGGCTGGATGAGCCTGCGTTCAGAGTGACGATCAGATCCTTTTCCATATCCTTGTTCACTCTCCTCGTCTGTTGCGTATCGCGACGAGAACGGCGAGCGCCGCCGAGGCGCGCCGCTCGCGGGCGTTGTCGGCCCGGCTGGTCAGCGCAATCGGGATGCGCGCCCCAAGGGCGATCCCTGCCGCCTCGGCCCCTGCCAGATAGTCGAGGCTCTTGGCCAGGATGTTCCCGGCCTCCAGATCCGGTGCGATCAGGATATCAGCCTGCCCGGCGACCGGCGATGTGATGCCCTTGATGCGCGCCGCGCCCTCGAATACCGCGTTGTCCATGGCGAAAGGCCCGTCCACGTCGGCGCCGGTAATCTCGCCGCGTTCGGCCATTTCGCGGATGTTGCGGGCGGCAACGGTGGAGGGGATGTCCTCCGTTACCGTCTCGACCGCCGAGAGCAGCGCGACCCGTGGCCGCGCGATGCCGATGGCGCGCGCGAGGTCGATGGCGCTCTGCACGATATCGCGCAACGTATCCAGATCGGGGCGGATGTTGACAGCGGCATCCGAGACAAGCAGGAGGCGCGGATAGCCCGGCACATCTTCGACAAAGACATGGCTCATGCGGCGGGCGGTGCGCAGTTCCCTGATATCGATCACCGCCCTGAGCAACGTATCGGTATGAAGGCTGCCCTTCATCAGCCCCTCGCATCCGCCTTCGGCGGCAAGTTGCGCCGCCGCGCGCGCCGCTTGCTCCGGATCTGGCGTATCTCGGATCTCGACACCGGACAGGTCCACCCGCGCCTCTTCGGCGGCGGTGCGTAACTTCTTCTCCGCTCCGAACAGCACCGGCTCGATCAGCCCCGCGCGTGCGCTGCTGAGTGCGCCTTCGATGGATGGAGCATCGACGGGGTTGACCACGGCCATGCGGACCGGACCCATTTCACGGGCAAGATCCTCGATATGCTCGAACCTGTCGGGCGCGTGCCCCGGCTCGAGCGCCACAGGGCGACCGAATGGTCGCGTCACCTGGCTGTCCGGCGCGATCACCCCGATCCGGCCTGCCAGGATGATCGTCCCGTCTTCGCGGCGACACCGGCAGTCAAGCTGCACTTTGCGCGATTTGGCATCGAGCGAGGCGACGGTCACCTCGGCAATCGCCATATCGCCCTGCTTGAGCACCCCGGAACACTCGAGGGACAGGGTGTCAAGCCGTGTGCCCGGGCCTGGAAACCGGGCAATGATCAGCGTGACCAGCAGGGTTACGGCAACCCCGCCCTGCGCAAGTGCTGCGCGAAAATCCGGGTCCGAGGCCAGCGCACGGTCGATGCCGTTGTCCGTAATGTCGGCGGCGTGGGTTGTGAACCCGCGCATGTCGCCAACCGACACACGGCGTTCGATCCGTGCCCCGTCGCCCGGCTTCAGGCTGTCGAAAGGCCGGTTTGTAATGGTGTCGGGTGGGCTCATTTCTGGAACACATAGGTGCCGGGGGCATCCTCAAGCGGCCGATATTTCCCCTTGCCGGTGCCCATCTTCGGCGGTGCCGTCTTCCCGCTTGATCGTTCGTTCAGCCAGTCGACGAGTGCGGGCCACCACGACCCCTCACGCGGCGTGGCCACGGTTTCCCAGGTCTCGGGTGGGATGTAAGAATCGTCCTTTCCGGTTGTGTGGATGTGAAATGTCCGCCCCTTGTGGCCCGGTTCGCTGACGATGCCGGCATTGTGGCCGCCGCTGGTCAGCACGAAGGTGAGCGACGGCTCGGTCAGCAGATGCAGCTTGTAGACCGAATGCCACGGGGCGATGTGATCCGAGGTGGTCGAGACGCAGAAGAGCGGCACCTCGATCGCGTCCAGCGTCACCGGTTTGTCGCCGATCTGGTATTGCCCCTGCGCCAGTTCGTTACCCAGATAGAGCTTGCGAAGGTATTCGCTGTGCATGCGGTAGGGCAGGCGCGTCGCGTCATCGTTCCAGGCCATGAGGTCGAACATGTCCTGACGTTCTCCCATCAGATAGTCGTGGGTATAGCGCGACCAGATCAGATCGGCCGAGCGCAGAAGCTGAAACGCGCCCGCCATCTGCTTGGTGTCCAGATAGCCCTGATCCCACATCATGTTTTCCAGAAACGTGACCTCGCTTTCGCTGATGAAAAGCTGCAACTCGCCCGGTTCGGAGAAATCGACCTGCGTCGCCAGCAGGGTGAGCGAAGCCAGCCTGTCCTGTCCGTCGCGCGCCATCTGCGCAGCCTTGGCCGCGATCAGCGTGCCGCCCAGGCAGTAGCCCATGGCATGCACCTTTTGCTTGGGCACGATCGCCCCGACCGCGCCGAACGCCTCTTCGATCGCATCGAAATATTCGGCCATACCCATGTCGCGGTCCTCGGCCGTGGGGTTGCGCCAGGACACCATGAACACGGTATAGCCCTGCTCGACGAGGTATTTCACCAGCGAGTTGTGCGGGCTCAGATCGAGGATGTAGTATTTCATGATCCAAGCGGGGACGATCAGGATCGGCTCGGCCTTGACCTTGTCGGTCTGCGGCGCGTACTGGATCAGTTCCAGCAGATGATTGCGAAACACCACCTTGCCCGGTGTCGCCGCCACATCCCGGCCGGGCACGAAATCCTCCGTGCCCACGGAAGGTTTGCCGGAAACGGCGCGTTCCCAATCCTCCAGAAAGTTCTGCATCCCGCGCACCAGGTTGCCGCCGCCTTCATCAAGGGTCGCCTGCGTTATCTCGGGGTTGGTGGCGATGAAATTCGAGGGCGAAACCATGTCGAGCATCTGCCGAGTCACAAAGGAAACGACATGTTCATCGTGTTTGGTCACACCATCGATATCGCAGGCGGCATTGTACCACCATTGCTGGGTCAGCAAAAAGCTCTGGTGGATCAGATTGTAGGGCCAGCGCTGCCAGCCCTCGTGATCGAACCGGTGGTCATGCGGCAGCGGTTCGATGCAGCCGGGAGTGTTCGGGTCGCGGGCGAGCTGGGTCATGTAGACGCCAAAGCGCATGGCCTTGCGGGCCGCCTTTTCGGCCAGTTGCACCTGCTTGCCGGGCGCGCCCATCAGGTGAACGCCCCATGTAAAGAACGTGGACGCCATCCCGTAGGGCGTTACCCCCAGAGTGAAGCGCGCAAGATGCGCGTTGGCGGCGCGATCAAGGCTGCGGGTGCTGTAGCGATCGGGCAGCTCGAACGGCGAATGATGCACGATCTCGGGTGGCTCAGGCGCAAGCTCCCCGCGTTCTTCGGCCTGCTCGTCCGGTGTCTCCGGCTCATCATCCGTGGTCTCTTGGGGGTCTGGCGAAACGCTGTCTGCGCTTGCCTGTTTTTGCTTGGCCGTCGGTCTGGTCCGGGTTCGGGTATCGGGCATCGGGTCCTCTCAATCTTGTAACAAAATACCGGGTCGTGTCGAAGTGTGGCTAGCCCATGCGCATGCCGCCATTCACGGGCAATGTCGCGCCGGTGACGAAGCCCGCATCTTCCGCGGCCAGAAAACGCACCCAACGTCCGATCTCATCGGGCTCGGCCAGGCGCGACATCGGCACCATGTCGAGGATCTTTTCGATTATTTCATCCGGGACCGCCTCGACCATCGGCGTGTCGGCATATCCCGGTGCGATCGCGTTGACGGTGATCCCCTTGGCCGCGGATTCGCGGGCCAGGGCGCGGGTAAAGCCCTCGACACCGGCCTTGGCCGCGCAATAATTGGTCTGGCCCATCTGGCCGCGCGCGGCATTGACCGAGGAAATGTTGATGATGCGTCCGAAGCCGCGCTCGCGCATGCCGCCGATCACATGCCGGGTGACGTTGAACATCGAGCCGAGATCGACACCGATGACCGCGTCCCAGTCATTCCGGTCCATCTTGTGGAACATGACATCCTTGTTGACGCCGGCATTGTTGACCAGGATGTCGAGCGGGCCGATGGCGTCTTCCACGTCCTTCACGCCCTGCGCGCAGGCGTCGTAATCGCTCACATCCCATTCGAAGACCGGCATGCCGGTCTCATCGGCAAAGGTTTTGGCGCGCTCGCCCGCGCCAAGATGGGCTGCGGCCACGGTCACGCCGGCGTCGGCAAGGGCCTTCGCCGCCGCGGCGCCAAGGCCCTGCACGCCACCGGTCACGAGGGCAGATCGGTTCTGGTCGGTCATTCGCAATGTCCTTTCTGTCGTGTTTCGTTGCGCTTCGGGCAGATCAGCCTTCGCGCTCCAGCAGCAGGGCGATGCCCTGACCGCCACCGATGCAAAGCGTCACCAATCCGCGGGGGATGCCGTCGCGCGTCATGGAATGCAGCAGCCGGGTGGTCAGCACCGCCCCGGTCGCCCCGATTGGGTGGCCATGCGCTATGGCACCGCCTTCGACATTGACGATGTCCTCGGGCAGGTCCAACGCGTCGGTCAACGCAATGGCGATGGCCGCAAACGCCTCGTTGATCTCGGCGCGTTCCACATCGCCTGCCGACCACCCGGCGCGGTCGAGCGCCTGATGAACCGCGGGCACGGGGCCAAGGCCGAAAATCCCCGGCGCGACCGCGCCTACGCCGCCGGCCACAAGCTTCGCGGCAACTTCGAGGCCATGTTCGGCGGCAAAACGCGCCGTCGTGACGATCATCGCAGCCGCGCCAGAGTTGAGCCCCGGCGCATTGCCCGCGGTGATCGTGCCGTCCTCGAGGAATGCGGGGCGCAGCTTCGCGAGCCCCTCGGCGGTGGCGTCCGGGCGGTTCGATTCATCGTCCCTGAATTCCGACTTGCCCGATTTCGACTTGACCTCGACGGGCAGGATTTCATCCGCGAAATGACCCGCGGCCTGGGCCTTGGAAAACCTCTGATGCGACCGCGCTGCCCAGGCATCCTGCGCCTCGCGTGAGATCTTGTGCTTCGAGACGAGGTCTTCGGTGTGCCAGCCGGAATGCTTGTCGGAAAAGGCGTCGTTCAGACCGTCGCGCAACATCGCATCGTCAATTTTGCCCGGCCCCATCCGGTAGCCCCAGCGTGCTCGATCCAGCAGGTAAGGGGCCTGGTCCATGTTCTCCGTGCCACCCGCGACCACGCAGTTGGCCTCGCCCAGCCGCACGAGGCGGGCGGCAGAGGCGATCGCCTCGGCCCCCGAGCCGCAGACGCGGTTGACGGTCATCGCCGGCACATCTTCAGGAAGCCCCCCGTTCAGCGTGGCTTGCCGCGCCGGATTCATGCCGGTGCCTGCCTGGATCACGTTCCCGAATACCACAGAAGACACCTTGTCCGGCGCAACGCCGCTGCGCCGCAGCACGTCTCTGATGACGCGCGCGCCGAGGTCAGTTGCGGGGATGTCCTTGAGGCTGCCACCGAACTTTCCGATCGCTGTGCGAACAGGATGGCAAAGAACAATATCGGACTCTTTCATGATGCACCGCCTCTCGGTCTCGAATGGTCGATCAGGGCTTTCAAGAAGCCTGCAAGAGGTGAGGCAGACCTGACCGAATGGTCCTTGGTCCCTCTGCTACCGGTCAGGGCTGCACACACACGATTTTCACAAACCCCGGCATGATGGTCATCAACGCAGAACCAAGCCGCCGCAGGATTCGCTGGATACCCTAGGCCGATGTCGGCCCGGCCCCATTAACCCGCGTTAATGTTGGTGCGATCAGGGAATGGTAATTTCAAACTCAGAATCGGTCTGCAGTCGGCTTGCCCGACAAACGACTGTCTAGGGTCTGTGCGCGGGCAACGTCATGCGATGGCGTGAGGCGAGCACCGCGCCCGGCTTTCGACTCTCGTCATGTCTTGTGGGAAGCGGCACCGACGGGTCGTGATGGAGGTTATAGCATCATGGTTACGAAGAGTTTCGTGATTCTCGGCGACGAGGCCCCTGCACAAACGAAACCGGGGCTTGCGGGTCAAGAAAGCGCGACGGGGCGGTATGAATTCCGCGTCTGGCCGCATGGCATGCCGCAGGCGGCGGCGCTGCTCCAGCAATCTTGGTCACTCGTGGGCGCTGAAAGACGAAAAGACCTCTATCTGCTGACAGAGCACAGCCCTTTGACACTGGTGAAACTGCGCGCCGGTAACCGGCTGGAAGTGAAAAGCCGGGGGCTTGATCATGGTGCGTTACAGTATTGGACCCACCATGCCTATCCGCTGTTTCCGCTCTCTCGTACAGGCTTGCAGGCCCTGGCAGAGTCGTTGAGTCTGACAGGCTTGCTGCCTGATGCAGAGCGGTCTCCCGGTCATCTTGTGGCCCGTCTTGGCGATACGGCCCCGGCAATCCTGCCAATGACGGTAAGCAAGTCGCGGCTACTGTTCCGCGAGGGCAGCAGCCGCGCCGAGATATGCCGTGTCACCGTCGCGGGCTGGAGCCGCCTGACCCTGGCCATCGAGGATCCCGATCCTGATAGCGCGCTCGCGGCGCTCGATGCCCTGCGCCTGGGACACATGCCCAATCGCTCTTTTGGGGATGTGCTCTGCCGAAGACGGCTCGCCGCGGCATCGGCACCCCTCACCTCACATCCGGCAAACTGAAAGGATCAGTCCATGAAACGTCTCGACGGGAAAACCTGCATCGTCACAGGTGGTGGCAATGGCATTGGCAAGGCCACCTGCCTGCGGCTGGCCGACGAGGGCGCGCGTGTCGCCGTTACCGACATCGACGAGGGTGATGCAAAATCGGTCTGCAAGGAGATCACGGCACAGGGCGGCACCGCTGATTCCTGGCCACTCGACGTGGCCGATGCCGACACGGTGCGTCAGGTCTTTGATGCGGCGGCCGACAGGTTCGGCCAGATCGATGTCGTGGTGAACAATGCCGGGATTTCCGGGGTCAACAGGCCGACTCACGAGATCAGTGAGGAAGAGTGGCGCAAGGTGATCGATATCAATGTGAACGGCGTATTTTACTGCACCAAGGCAGCTATCCCGCACCTGAAAAAGGCGAATGGCGGCAGCATCGTCAACCTTTCGTCGATCTACGGCCTTGTCGGCGCGCCGGATCTACCGCCGTACCACGCCTCCAAGGGTGCCGTCCGGCTTATGAGCAAGACCGACGCGCTGCTTTATGCCAGGGAAGGCATCCGCGTGAACTCGGTTCATCCCGGGTTTATCTGGACACCGCTTGTCGAGGGGCTGGCAAAAAGCTCCGAGGAGGGGGTCGAGGCCTTCCGCAAGGGGCTCGACGATCTGCACCCCATCGGACATGTCGGCGAGCCCGAGGATATCGCGGCGGGCATTGCCTATCTCGCCTCCGACGACGCGAAGTTCGTGACCGGATCGGAGCTCGTGATCGATGGCGGGTACACCGCGCGCTAGGTCTGCCCGGCCTATAAACGCCAAAACCCCAAGCTTCACTCATAAATGTGCAAAGGATACATTCAGATGACCACGACGATGACACCGATTACCCGCATACTCACCGCGAGCATGCTCGCCCTCGCTCTCGTCCTATCGCTGCCGCTCGCGGCGCAGGTGGCGTCCCAAGAAACCCAGGAAACCGAGCGCGTGACTGCCGAGGATATCCAAGCCGAATTCGATGAGGCGTTCGAGACGATCCGCGCCTATTCCGAGGACCAGCGTGACCAGGCCGTGGAGGCGATGCGCGAGACACTTTCGCAAATCGATGCCGAGATCTCCAAGCTTGAACAGCGGGCGCGCGAGAACTGGGCCGAGATGTCGGAAGCCACGCAAGAGCAGACCCGCGA
Organism: Salinihabitans flavidus; assembly: GCF_900110425.1. GTDB lineage: Bacteria > Pseudomonadota > Alphaproteobacteria > Rhodobacterales > Rhodobacteraceae > Salinihabitans > Salinihabitans flavidus. The sequence continues at coordinate 17,155 of NZ_FODS01000036.1, forward strand.
TACGCTGGAAGCGCTGCGCGACCGCAGGAATGAGTTGAGCGAGGCGTTCGGGGCCATGCAAGAGGGCGGCAAGTCGGCCTGGGACGAGGTGCAGGACGGTGTGGCCAATGCGTGGTCCGAGGTGAAGGGCGCATGGAACGCAGTCTTTGACGCCTCCGATAATGACAGGGAAGATTAATTGCTCTCATCCGAGCAGGAAGGACAGCAGATGTCAGATCAGGAAATGGTCCATGAAACAGCGCCGCGGGGACTCAAGACATGGCTCTGGATCGTGGGTATCGTCTCGATTGTCATGGGCGCGCTTGCAGTGCTTTTTCCCTTTGCCGCGACCCTCGCCGCAGAGCTTGTGATTGGTGTTATCCTCGTTGCCTCGGGGATCTTGGAGTTGGTTCGGGCCTTCGCGATGCGGCACAACGGAAGCCTGACCTGGAACCTGCTTTTCGGTCTCGCGGCTTTGGTGGCAGGGGGCATTCTGTTGGCATGGCCTTTGCAGGGGATAGTGACGCTTACAATCGTCTTGGGCGTCTTCTTTCTGCTTGGCGGCGCGTTCAAGCTCGTCGCGAGCTTTGGTATGCGGCCGTTCCCGGGCTGGGGCTGGATCGGATTTTCCGGCGCGCTGTCGGTGCTGCTGGGGATGCTTCTGCTGTTTGGCTTGCCCGGCACCGCGCTGTGGGCCGTCGGGCTGCTGGTTGGCATTGACCTGATCTTTCTCGGTGTCGCCGAAATTGCAATGGCCTCTGCCATTGAGCGAGATTGAGGAAGAGAGCGCATGATCGAGATCGAGCATAGCCGGCAAGACGACTGTATCGTGATCCGCGTGACAGGAACGGTCACCCGCAGGGACGTTAATTTGGCCGTACCGGAAATCGAGCAGGCCCTGGAACTAGCCAATGAACCGCTGAAGCTGATGATCCGGCTCGAGAATTTCGAAGGCTGGGAGATTGGCGGTCTCTGGGAAGACATGACTTTCAGCATGCAGCGCCGAGACGCGTTTGGCCGCATCGCCGTGATCGGCGAGAGCACGCTGGAAAGATGGGGCACCCTGCTGGCCGTTCCCTTCACGGGATCCGAATTGCGGTTCTTCCCCCAGGAGAGTGAGGACGCTGCGTGGAAGTGGCTCGGCATGGCATCGTAAAAGGGGATGTGCGACCTCAAGCGCGCGCTCGTAACCTCGGTGCCAGACAAGAAGGTGAATCACCCGCTGTTGGAACCGTAGCGCGCAAACGAGCGTCGACTCGGTTTCACTCTGCGGACATGCCGGAGCGCTGTAACACCAGCCCGACAGGCATCACTCTGCGCATGATCGTTTGCTTGCGTAATCCCACGCGGGTTGTTGATAGACATTAAAGACATGTCTCGCCAGCATGTAAGATCATGACTTTCAGGTGATTGCTCAGCCATTCGCGTTGGCCGAATGTGTAAGGAGAAACGTCATGAACACGAAAGTCAGGAATATCTTTGTTATCTGTCACATCCCGCGTGATTATACGGTCGTTTCTTGAAGATTTCTGGTTTCTGGCGATGCCAGTCCTTGAGCGCGTCGATGGGCGTTCGGCCCTTGAGCACTGATTGCGGGAGCTGGCCATTATAGAGCCGGACATAGCGAAGGATGGTCTGTTCCAGGTCTTCTCCGCTGCGGAACCGGTGGCTCTGCAGGACATCTTCGATCCGGCCGTTGAAGCGCTCCACCATTCCGTTGGTCTGTGGCCGCATCGG
>NZ_FODS01000086.1 GCF_900110425.1 Salinihabitans flavidus
GGGCATAGCCGCCGCGCTTGCCCTTGCGCTCGCGCTGATTGTCGACCACCAGAAGCGACGGGCCCGATTTGCGATAGACGAACCGCAACGGCCCGAAGCGGTTCTCGGGAAAGTTCGTGGGCGTGATCCGCTTGCGCCCGATCCCGCGTTTCGGGGCAGCGTCGGTGGGGATCGCCAGCCAGATCCCGTCCTGCGAGCGGATCAGCGCGCCCTCGTCAAAGGCCCGGATCAGTGTTGGCGCCTTGGTGCGCACCACCGAGGCCGCGCCAAGCGAGCGCCCGCCCTTGGGATAGTGGGCGGCGCGCCAGGACTTGGCCAGCCGTGCCCCCAGCCCGCCCGCGATCACGTCGCGGCGCAGCGCATGGACCAGATCCTCGCCCGCCTCATGCACCCCTTCGGTCACCGCCCGTTCAGCGTCGGCCAGTTCCTCGCGCATGAACCGGCTCAGATCGCCCTGCAGCGCGGCCTTGATCCGCGGCCCGCGCATCAGCCCGCCTCCGGATGCGAGTTGAGGACAAGCACCAGCCCGCGCGCATCCCGGGGCACCGGTGTTTCCTGCACCACGCGGCGCTGCCCGCCCGCGATAAAGACCGTGCCCTTGCCCCCGCCCGGCCAATCTTCGGCCAGCACCTCATAAAGCGTGCCCGGGCTGGAGATCGCGAGCGAGCCGAACTCGCCCCGCAGATCCCCCTGAAACGGGATCATGCGCAGCGCCACTGCGGCGCCGTCGGGATCGACAATGGCGTCGATCCCGAAGCGCGCGAAGCTGCGGCGAGCCATGCGGGCCGGATCAAACATGCGGATCAGGCCCCACCCGCGGCGGCATCAGGATCGGCGGTCTCGCCAGTGCCCGGAAGGCCGGCCTGCGCGCCATCGCCCGCCGCCTTCGACTCCTTGGTTCCGCCGGCCTGCCCCTTCTTCGTGCTCCTGGTTTTCGCCGCCGGCGCGCCGGACTCGGGCTCCGCTTCCTCCGGCTCCGGCGCGGCGTGACCGGCGCCCTCCTTGCGGATCAGCCCCCAGATCTTCTCGGTG
>NZ_FODS01000008.1 GCF_900110425.1 Salinihabitans flavidus
AGCCGAGGAACCGGAACACGATCATCTCCCGGCCGATGCGCTTCGACATGATCTGTGAGGCGAACGGCATCGAGCACCGGCTGACCAAACCCAACCATCCATGGACCAACGGCCAGGTCGAGAGGATGAACCGCACGATCAAGGACGCGACGGTCAAGCGCTTCCACTACGACAGCCACAATCAGCTACGCACGCACCTCACAGACTTCATGGCAGCCTACAATTTCGCCCGGCGGCTCAAAACTCTCGGCGGCCTCACGCCCTACGAATACATCTGCAAGGTCTGGACCTCAGAGCCGGATCGTTTCATCCTAAATCCGATCCACCAGATGCCGGGACTAAACACCTAGGGTCCGGCAGAAGCCCGGCTGCCCGCAGGAGTGCCCCATGACCCACAGCTTTCCCGTCCGCGTCTATTATGAAGACACCGACATGGCGGGCCTTGTCTACTACGCCAATTACCTGCGCTATATCGAGCGGGCGCGCTCTGACTGGGTGCGGGGGCACGGTATCGACCAGCGCGCGATGAAAGAGGGCGAGGGGCTGGTGTTCGCCGTTCGGCGGGTGGAGGCCGACTATCTTGCCCCGGCACGGTTCGACGATGAGCTGATCGTGGCGACGCGCGTCGTGCAGGTGACCGGCGCGCGGATGGTGATGGAGCAGGTGGTGAGCCGCGCGGGAACGCCGCTGTTTCAGGCCATGGTCACGCTTGTCTGCATCACCGAGGCCGGGCAGCCCGCGCGGCTTCCTCCGGCGCTTCGGCGGATGGTGCATTGAGGCGCGTTCGCCCGCACCATCGGCAAGGATACGCCCAAACCCGGCCCCCGGCCGGGGTTATCGGCACGATGACGCCAAATTGATGGCATTCGACGTGCAGTCTTGTTAGGGTTTCCGTAAAAGGCCGGAGAACAGGCCGCAACAAACGAGCAGGCATTATGGACGCAGCCCTAGATTTCTCGATGTGGGCGCTTTTTGCGCGCGCAACGCTGACCGTGAAACTTGTCATGGTGGTTCTGATCGTGGCCTCCTTCTGGTCCTGGTCGGTGATCGTCAAGAAACTCATCTCCTACAGGCAGGCCCGGGCCGAGGCGGAGCGGTTCGACCGCGCCTTCTGGTCCGGCGAACCGCTCGACGCGCTGTTCGAGGAGACCGGACCGGACCCGGACGGGCGGGCCGAGCGTGTCTTTGCCGCCGGTATGGTGGAATGGCAGCGCAGCCACCGGCACGATGGCGGGCTGATCGCCAATGCCACGAGCCGGATCGACCGCAGCATGGATGTCGCCATCGCCAAGGAGGCCGAGGAGCTTCAGAAGGGCCTGCCGATTCTGGCCACTGTCGGTTCCACCGCGCCGTTCATCGGGCTGTTCGGGACCGTCTGGGGGATCATGCACGCCTTCATCCAGATCGCCGAGCAGCAGAACACCAACCTTGCCGTGGTCGCGCCGGGCATCGCGGAGGCGCTTCTGGCGACGGGGCTTGGCCTTCTGGCGGCGATCCCGGCGGTGATCTTCTACAACAAGCTGTCGTCGGACAGTGACCGGATCCTCGGCGGCTACGAGGCGTTTGCCGATGAGTTCGCCACCATCCTCAGCCGTCAGTTGGACGCCTGAGATGGGGGCAGGGGTCATGGCATCCTCGGGCGGCAGCGGTGGCCAGCGCAGGCGGCGCAACCGGCGCCGCAGCCAGCCGATGGCCGAGATCAACGTCACGCCCTTCGTGGACGTGATGCTCGTGTTGCTGATCATCTTCATGGTGGCGGCGCCGCTTCTGACGGTGGGGGTGCCGGTGCAGCTTCCCAAGACGGCGGCCAACCCGCTGCCCGGCGAGCAGGAGGAACCGCTCACGGTGACGATTTCGCAGGATCTGGGGATCGCCATCCAGACCACGCCGGTGGCCGCCGGTGAACTTGTGCCCAAGCTGCGCGCCATCGCGGCGGAGCGGTCGTCGCGCCGGGTGTATCTGCGCGCCGACGGCGCCGTGCCCTATGAGGCGGTGGTGCAGGTGATGGGGGCGCTCAACGCCGGGGGATTCACCGACATCGGGCTGGTGACGGATATCGGCGGGCCGTCGATGGACGGGCCGGACAGCTGAGGCGCGGAATTTGCATATCGGGCATTATATCTCCGGGATCGGCCATGCGGTGCTGGTCGGCTGGGTGCTGTTCGGCGGCGCGATGCGGTCCGACGCGCCGGAGGTCGAGGTGATGCCGGTGGCGATGGTCTCCGAAGAGGAGTTCGCCGCGCTGAGCGCGCCGCAGACCGGCCCCGCGCCGGAAACGGAGGTGGCCGTGCCGGAGACGCCGGAGGCCGAAGAGGACGCCCCCGCCATGCAGAGCGTGCCCGACGATCCGGTGGAGCAATCCGCCCCGCCCGAAAGCGCCGAGGCACCGCAGGCCGACGACACGCCGGACGCGCCAGAGGCCCCGCCAGAGCGGGCTGTGCCGGAGACAGAGCAGAACATGCCCGACATGCCGGAGGCGCCCGGCGAGGATGACGCGGCGCGGCTGCTGCCGGCACCCCAAGAGGCGCCCAGTGCCCCCGCGCCGCGCGTTGCGCCCACGACGGTCGCCCCGCCCGATCCGGAGGCGCGGATCGACGACGAGATGCGCGAGGCCACAAAGCCCGCCGAAGAGCCCGCCGAGACCCAGAGCGAAGAGCAGGAGGCCACCGCGCCGGAGGCCGCCGCTGACGAGATCGTGACCGAACCGAAGCGGGAGGAGGCCGCGCCCGTCGCGCCCTCGCGCTCCCTGCGCCCGAAGGCGCGGCCCAGCCGGCCCACGCAAACCGCCGAGAGCCCCGAAACCCCGGCCGCCCCCGACTCCCCGCCAGAGCCCGACAGGGAGGACGCGGTGAACGATGCGCTGGCCGAGGCGATGAACGAGGCCGGGCAGGACGAGGCCCCCGCGCGCCCCGCCGGCCCGCCGCTCAGCCGCGGCGAGAGGGACGCGCTGCGCGTTGCCGTTCAGGACTGCTGGGTTGTCGATGTGGGCTCGCGTGCGGCGGATGTGACGGTTACTGTGGGGCTGAGCCTCGACCGCGAGGGGCGGGTGCAGGGTGACATTCGCCTGATTTCCGCCTCGGGCGGGGGGGACGACGCGGCGCGCACCGCCTTTCAGGCCGCGCGCCGGGCGGTTCTGCGCTGCCAGAAGGGCGGCTTCGATCTGCCGGCCGAGAAATACGAGCAATGGCGTGATATTGAAATGACGTTCAATCCGGAAAATATGAGGCGCAAATGATCAGGATTCTGTTTTCCCTCTTCCTGCTGGCCATGCTGCCGCTGGCACAGGTCGCGGCGGCGCAGGACGGGCCGCTTCGGATCGAGATCACCGAGGGCGTGATCGAGCCGCTGCCCTTCGCGGCGCCCGATTTCGTGGCCGAAAGCGACGGCGCCGGCGATGTGGCGCGCAACATCGCGCGGGTCGTGGCGGCCGATCTTTCGGGCACGGGGCTGTTTCGCGAGGTTCCCGCCTCGGCCTTCATCTCGCAGATCACGAGCTTCGCCTCGCCGGTGCAATACGCCGACTGGAAGGCGATCAACGCGCAGGCGCTGATCACCGGTGCGGTCAGCACCGGAACGGACGGGCGCCTTGAGGTGAAATTCCGCGTCTACGATGTCTTTGCCGGGCAGGAGCTTGGCAGCGGCCTGCGCTTTACCGGCACGACAGAGGGCTGGCGACGCATTGCGCACAAGGTGGCCGATACCGTTTACAGCCGGATCACCGGCGAGGGCGGGTATTTCGACAGCCGGGTGGTGTTCGTTTCGGAAACCGGCCCCAAGGACGACCGCCGCAAGCGGCTGGCGATCATGGATTACGACGGCGCGAATCTTCAGTATCTCACGGACAGCAGTTCCATCGTGCTTGCGCCGCGCTTTTCGCCCACCGGGGACCGGGTGCTTTACACCAGCTACGAGACCGGCTTTCCGCGAATCTTCCTGCTCGATGTCGGGTCGGTGACACGGCGCGCGCTGGAAGATCAGCCGGGCACGATGAGTTTCGCGCCGCGCTTTTCGCCCGATGGGCGGGACGTGGTGTTTTCCATCGAACAGGGCGGCAATACCGACATCTGGCGCTTGAACATCGAAAGCGGAGAGCGCCAGCAACTGACCTATGCGCCTTCCATCGAGACCGCGCCGAGCTTCAGTCCCGATGGCAATCGCATCGTCTTTGAAAGCGATCGGTCGGGCACGCAGCAGCTCTATATCATGCCCGCCAACGGCGGTGAGGCGGAGCGGATCAGCTTCGGGCAGGGCCGCTATGGCACGCCGGTGTGGTCCCCGCGCGGCGACCTGATCGCCTTTACCAAGCAGAACAAGGGCCGGTTCCATATCGGGGTGATGCGCACCGACGGCTCCGAAGAGCGGCTTCTGACCGCGTCTTTCCTTGACGAGGGGCCGACATGGGCGCCCAATGGCCGGGTGATCATGTTCACCCGCGAAACGCAGGGTGCGACCGGCTCCGCCTCGCTTTACTCCGTGGATGTATCGGGGCGCAATCTCAAGCGGGTGGATACCCCCGGTAGCGGGTCGGATCCGTCGTGGTCTCCCCTTCAGGACTGAGGTGCGTTTCCATGCGGAGCGCACTGTGCTATAAAAGAGGCAAATAACAAGAGCGGAACAGATTGGGCAGAACGATGGGCAACATGAAAAGACTGACGATGATTTTTGCCGTGCTGGCGATGGGCGCCTGCACGGACGCCGAACGTTTCGGAGCCGGCGGGCTTTCCGGCGGCAGCAGCGCTAGCGGCGCAGGTGTCGATGCGGCCCCTGACAGCCCGGCGTATTTCCAGCAGGCAATTGGCGACAGGGTCCTGTTCGCGGTGGATCAGTCCAATCTAAGCGATGAGGCGCGCACCGTGCTTGCGGGGCAGGCCAAATGGCTTCTGGACAATCCCGACTACGAGGCGGTGATCGAAGGTCACGCCGATGAGCAGGGCACTCGCGAATACAACCTCGCGCTCGGCGCGCGTCGGGCGAACGCGGCACGCGAATACCTTGTGGCGCAGGGCGTGCCGGAGCGTCGCCTGCGCACGGTCAGCTACGGCAAGGAACGCCCGATCGAGATTTGCAGCACGGAAAGCTGCTATGCCAAGAACCGGCGCGCGGTCACGGTGATCGCCGGCGGACTCTCCAGCTAGGGGGCCGCCATGCGTGTTTTCGTTCAGGCGGTCGTGCTGGTGGTGCTGGCGGGGCTGATCCCTGTGACCGCCCCCGCACAGGACCGCGACCAGACGCTGGCCGACATTCGCCAGCAGCTTTCGGTGCTCTACGTCGAGGTGCAGCGCCTCAAGCGCGAACTTTCGACCACCGGCGCGCCGGAGGGGCTCGACTCCGGCGGCTCGGTGCTGGAACGGATGGACGCGATCGAGTCCGAGATGCAACGCCTGACCGGCCTGACCGAGAGGCTTGAGTATCGCGTTGAGCGAATCGTGCGCGACGGCACCAACCGCATCAGCGATCTGGAGTTCCGGCTGGTGGAGCTTGAGGGCGGGGATGTGTCGCAACTCGATGAAACGACGACGCTGGGCGGCGAGGTGAACGCGACGATTCCCGAGGCACGCATCTTCGAGAATGAAGAGCCGGTCGAGACCGAACTGGCCGTTGGCGAGGAGGCTGATTTCCGCGCCGCCACCGACGCGCTGGAAGCTGGTGAACACGGCACCGCGGTGGAACGGTTCGAGGCGTTTCTGGCGACCTATCCCGGCTCTCCGATGACGGCGCGGGCGCATCTGGGGCGGGGCCGTGCGCTTGAGGAACTGGGTGAGATGACCACCGCCGCGCGCGCCTATCTGGAAAGCTATTCCGGCGCGCCGGGCGGGCCGGAGGCCGATGAGGCGCTGTTTCACCTTGGGGCGACGCTGGGCAAGCTGGGCCAGACGAACGAGGCCTGCGTGACGCTGGGCGAGGTGGCGGTGCGTCATCCCGAGTCCAACATGGTGGGGCAGGCGCGTGAGGAAATGGCGGCGCTTGGCTGCTAACAGGGGCTGGCCGGACCGCCGCCGGACATGAGGCAATGACCCACGAGGCGGACCCCGATACCCTGATCGTGCAGACCGACCGGGCGATGCGCGCGTTTTTCCCCGAGCCGCCGGGCGTGATCGGCGTGGCGTTGTCGGGCGGAGGGGATTCCACCGCGCTTGTGCATCTTCTGGCGGACTGGGGACGGGCGCAGGGCGTCGAGATCCGCGCGCTGAGCGTTGATCACGGGCTGCGCGCGGAAGCCCGGGCCGAGATTGCGCAGGCCGCCGCGCTGTGCCGCACGCTTGATATTCCCCATGAGGTGGCCGACTGGCACTGGGACGGGCAGGGCAATCTTCAGGATGCCGCGCGGCGCGGGCGGCGCGCGCGTCTGGCTGGCTGGGCGCGGCAAGCGGGGCTCGCGGCGGTGGCGCTTGGTCATACAGCCGACGATCAGGCCGAAACGGTGCTGATGCGACTGGCGCGCGGCTCTGGCGTGGACGGTTTGGCGGGTATGGCCCCCGAACGCGAGGCGGAGGGGGTGCGCTTCATCCGCCCGCTTCTGGGGGCCGGACGCGCGGCGCTGCGCGATTATCTGCGGGCGCGGGGCGTGGCGTGGTCGGACGATCCGTCCAATGACGATCCGCGCTTTGACCGGGTGCGCGCACGGCGGATGCTGGAGGCGCTGGCGCCGCTGGGGCTGAGCGTGGATCGGCTCTGCCGCACCGCGGGGCATATGGCCCGCGCGCAGGAGGTGCTGGAGCGGGCGGCGGCGGATCTGGCGGCGCGGGCCGTGCGGCAGGAGGCGGGCGATCTGATCCTTGACCATGGGGCGCTGCGCGCCGCGCCGCGCGACACGGCGACGCGGGTGCTTTCGCAGGCGCTGTGCTGGGTGTCGGCCAGTCGCTACCGCCCGCGATATGACGCACTTGTGACCATGCTGGACGCGGGCACGCCCGGCGCGCTGCACGGCTGCCTGGCGTTGCGCGACGAGGAGGGGCTGCGCCTAGTGCGCGAGCCGTCCGCCGTGACCGATCAGGAGGCCGCGCCGGGCGCGCCGTGGGACGGGCGCTGGATCGTGACCGGCCCGCATGTGCAGGGCGCGCGCGTGCGGATGCTGGGCGAGGAGGGGCTGCGGCGGGTGCCCGGCTGGCGGCAGACGAACCGCCCGCGCACCGCGCTGCTGTCCTCGCCTGCCGTCTGGATGGGCGAGACGCTGATTGCCGCACCGCTGGCCGGATGGGCGCAGGGCTGGCAGGCGGATCTTTGCCCCGAGTGGGCCGAATTTCCGCCGCGCCGCAGCGCAGCGATGCAAATATCGCGTTGAACCCGGCCGGTTGATGTCTATTTAACATGCAAGGGGCCTGTGGTAGGCAGGCCGCCAAACCGTCTTTGGGGAGATTTGCCTTGGGCAACGCACGTAATATTGCTTTTTGGGTCGTCCTGTTCTTGCTGATCCTGGCGCTGTTCAACCTGTTCAGCGGCGGCAGCAACGGCCTGCAAAGCAGAGAGGTCGGCTATTCGGAATTTGTCCGGTCGGTCGAGAACGGAGAAGTGAACAGCGTCACGCTCGACGGGGAGCGCGTTCTGTATCGCGGTTCGGATGGCAACGAATATGTCACCGTCAAGCCCGAGGATGCCGGGGTCACCGACCTTCTGATCGAACGGGGCATACCGCTCAAGGCTGAGCAGCAGGAGCAATCTGGGTTCCAGACTTTCCTTCTGTCGCTTCTTCCGTTCCTGCTTCTGATCGGGGTGTGGATCTATTTCATGAACCGGATGCAGGGCGGCGGCAAGGGCGGCGCCATGGGCTTTGGCAAATCCAAGGCCAAGATGCTGACCGAGAAGAGCGGCCGCGTGACGTTCGACGACGTGGCCGGCATCGACGAGGCCAAGGAAGAACTGGAAGAGATCGTGGAATTCCTGCGCAACCCGCAGAAATTCTCGCGCCTCGGCGGGCAGATCCCGAAGGGCGCGCTTCTGGTCGGCCCTCCGGGCACCGGCAAGACGCTTCTGGCGCGCGCCATCGCGGGTGAGGCGGGCGTGCCCTTCTTCACAATCTCCGGCTCCGATTTCGTGGAAATGTTCGTGGGCGTGGGCGCGTCCCGTGTGCGCGACATGTTCGAACAGGCCAAGAAGAACGCCCCCTGCATCGTCTTCATCGACGAGATCGACGCCGTGGGCCGGGCGCGCGGCGCAGGCTATGGCGGCGGCAACGATGAGCGTGAGCAGACGCTCAACCAGCTTCTGGTTGAAATGGACGGCTTCGAGGCCAACGAGGGCGTGATCATCATCGCCGCGACCAACCGCAAGGATGTGCTCGACCCCGCGCTGCTGCGTCCGGGCCGCTTCGACCGCGAGGTGAACGTGCCCAACCCCGACATCAAGGGCCGTGACAAGATCCTTGGCGTGCATGCCCGCAAGGTGCCGCTTGGCCCCGATGTGGATCTGCGGGTGATCGCGCGCGGCACCCCCGGTTTTTCCGGCGCCGATCTGGCAAACCTTGTCAACGAGGCGGCACTGACGGCCGCGCGCATCGGGCGGCGGTTCGTGACGATGGACGATTTCGAGAACGCCAAGGACAAGGTGATGATGGGGGCCGAGCGGCGCTCCATGGTGCTCACCCCCGAGCAGAAGGAAAAGACCGCCTATCACGAGGCCGGTCACGCCATCGTGGGGCTGGAGCTTCCGAAATGCGATCCGGTTTACAAGGCGACGATCATCCCGCGCGGCGGCGCGCTTGGCATGGTGGTGTCGCTTCCCGAGATCGATCGCCTGAACTGGCACAAGTCGGAATGTGTGCAAAAGCTTGCCATGACCATGGCCGGCAAGGCCGCCGAGATCCTCAAATGGGGCGAGGACGAGGTGTCCAACGGCCCGGCGGGCGACATTCAGCAAGCCAGCGCGCTGGCGCGGGCGATGGTGTTGCGCTGGGGTATGTCCGACAAGGTCGGCAACATCGACTATACCGAGGCGCATGAGGGATATTCCGGCTCCACCCCCGGCTTCTCGGTCTCGGCCCATACCAAGGAATTGGTCGAGGAAGAGGTGCGTCGCCTGATTCAGGATGCCTATGAGTGCGCCTACAAGATCCTGTCCGAAAAGCACGAGGAATGGGAGCGTTTGGCACAGGGGCTTCTGGAATACGAAACCCTCACCGGCGACGAGATCAAGCGCGTGATCCGCGGGGAGCCGCCACATTCCTCCGATGACGATGACGGCAGCGCCGCAGCCGCCGAAAAGCCCAGCGTCACTGCCATTCCCAAGACGAAGCCGAAGTCGAAACCCGGTGGCGAAGGCGGGATGGAGCCTGAACCGAGCACATGACCGGCACTCGAATGGCGGATTGGAATCCCGGAACCTATCACAGGTTCCGGGATTTGCGTTTGCGCCCCGCGCTCGACCTGCTGGGAGCCGTGGGGCCGCTTCGCGATGGCGATGTGGTCGATCTGGGCTGCGGGAGCGGCACGGTCGCGGGCGCGCTGACGGCGCGCCTTGCGGGTCATCGCCTGATCGGGGTGGATGCCTCCCCGGCGATGCTGGCAGAGGCGCGCGGGACCGGCATGTATACCACGCTCTGCGAGGCCGATATTGCCACGTGGCGCGCGGATCGCCCGCCCGCGCTGATCTTTTCCAACGCCGCGCTGCACTGGCTGGACGAACACGCCGCTCTCATGCCACGACTGGCCCGGATGCTGGCGCCCGGCGGCACGCTGGCGGTGCAGATGCCGCATCAGAGCCGCGCCCCCTCGCATCGGGGCTGGCACCGCGCCTTCGTCCGCACCTGTCCCCGACAGCCGGTGCCGGACGGGCCGGACATTCTCGAGGCGGACGATTATTTCGATCTGCTCTGCCCGCTGGGGGCGGTGCAGGTGTGGGAAACCGAGTATCTGCAACATCTGCCCGCCGCGAACGGCGCGCACCCGGTGCGACGCTTTACCGAAAGTACCTTCGCACGGCCGTTTCTGGAAGCGGCGGGCGCGGCGCGCGAGACGCTCATCGCGGCTTATGAGGCGCAGATCGCGGCGGACTATCCCCTGCGGGCCGATGGATCGGCACTTTTGCCGTTCCGGCGGTTGTTTTTCCTGCTGACGGTGTGAATAAAAGCGCATGTGCCGCGTGTGTCTCTCGGCCGCGCCCAGAGGAGATTGCCATGCACCCGATCAAACCCACCAGTTTCGCCGCAGAGATCACATGGATCGGACGCGTGCCCGATCGCGGCAGTGATCTGAGCGCCGAGCCGCTGAGCGAGGCGATGCTGCGTTTCGGCGGGATCGACGGGGAGCATCACGGTGGCGTCACGCGGCCAAGCTGCACGCGCGTCAAGGCGCTTCACCCCATCGGCACCACGATTGCCAACACCCGGCAGCTTTCGGTCCTGTCGCAAGAGGAACTGGACGCCACCGCCGCCGAGATGGGGCTCGACGCGCTCGACCCGGCGTGGCTTGGCGCCTCGCTGGTGCTGCGCGGGCTGCCGGATCTGACCCATCTGCCCCCCTCCTCGCGGCTTCAGGCGGAAGAGGGCGGCGCGACGCTCGTGGTGGACATGGAAAACCGCCCCTGCGTGCTGCCCGGCCGGGTGATCGACGCGGAGCGCCCCGGTTTCGGCAAGGCGTTCAAGGCGGCGGCGGCGCACCGGCGCGGCGTCACCGCATGGGTGGAGCGCGAAGGGGCGCTGCGCCTCGGCGCGCGGATGCGGCTTTTTGTGCCCGATCAGCGCGCATGGGCGCATCTGGATGCGGCGCGCGCGCAAACGCCTGACGCCTGAACAGGCCCGCGGTTTCCAAAAAGAAACCGCCGTGCACCCCTGCCGACGCAAGCAGCGCTGGAAATGTCGGAATCGCTGCGTTCGCCCCTTGTCAGAGAGGTTATGACGCGGACAGACATACACTCACCGCTTGAACGCAGCAGGGATCGCCATGAGCCACAAGACCGACATCGAAATCGCACGCGAGGCGCACAAGCGCCCGATTCAGGAAATCGGCGCCAAGCTGGGCATCGGCAGCGACGATCTGCTGCCCTATGGCCACGACAAGGCCAAGATCTCGCAATCCTTCATCGATTCGGTGCAGGGCCGCGACAATGGCAAGCTGATCCTCGTCACCGCGATCAACCCCACGCCGGCCGGCGAGGGCAAGACCACCACCACGGTGGGGCTGGGCGACGGGCTCAACGCCATAGGCAAGAAGGCGGCGGTCTGCATCCGCGAGGCGTCGCTGGGCCCGAACTTCGGGATGAAGGGCGGCGCCGCGGGTGGCGGCTATGCGCAGATCATTCCGATGGAAGAGATGAACCTGCATTTCACCGGCGATTTTCACGCCATCACCAGCGCCCACAACCTTCTGTCCGCGATGATCGACAACCACATCTACTGGGGCAATGAGCTTGAGATCGACGAGCGCCGCATCACGTGGCGCCGGGTGATGGACATGAACGACCGCGCCCTGCGCGACAACGTGGTGGGCCTTGGCGGCGTGGCCAACGGCTTTGCCCGCCAGACCGGGTTCGACATCACCGTGGCCTCCGAGGTGATGGCGATCCTGTGCCTTGCCGATGGCCTTGAGGATCTGCAAAAGCGTCTGGGCGCGATGATCGTCGCCTATCGCCGCGACCGCACCCCCGTCTATGCCCGCGATCTGAAGGCCGACGGCGCGATGACCGTCCTGCTGCGCGACGCGATGCAGCCCAACCTCGTGCAGACGCTGGAGAACAACCCCGCCTTGGTGCATGGCGGGCCGTTCGCCAACATCGCGCATGGGTGCAACTCCGTCATCGCCACCAAGACTGCGCTCAAATGCGCCGACTACGTGGTGACGGAGGCCGGCTTTGGCGCCGATCTGGGGGCCGAGAAGTTCATGAATATCAAGTGTCGCAAGGCCGGGCTGGCGCCGGCGGCGGTGGTCGTCGTGGCCACGGTGCGCGCGATGAAGATGAACGGCGGCGTGGCCAAGGCCGATCTCGGCTCCGAGAACGTGGAAGCGGTGCAGGCCGGCTGCCCCAACCTCGGCCGCCATATCGAGAACCTCAAATCCTTCGGCGTGCCGGTGGTGGTCGCCATCAACCATTTCGTCACCGACACCGAGGCCGAGGTGCAGGCCGTCAAGGATTACGTGAAGACGCAAGGCTCCGAGGCGATCCTGTGCCAGCATTGGGCCAAGGGCTCGGAGGGCACGAAAGAGCTTGCCACCCGCGTGGCCGAGATCGCTGACGCCGACATGGCCAATTTCGCGCCCCTCTACGGCGATGACATGCCGCTGTTCGAGAAGATCGAGACCATCGCCCGGCGCATCTACCGCGCCGACGAGGTGCTGGCCGACAAGAAGGTGCGCGATCAGCTGCGCGAATGGGAGGCGGCCGGATACGGCGAACTGCCGGTCTGCATGGCCAAGACGCAATACAGCTTCTCGACCGATCCGAACCTACGCGGCGCGCCAATCGGCCATTCCGTCCCGATCCGCGAGGTGCGCCTGTCGGCGGGGGCCGGGTTCGTCGTGGTGATCTGCGGGGAGATCATGACCATGCCGGGCCTGCCGCGCAATCCGGCGGCGGAGAATATCCGCATCAACGAAGAAGGTCTTGTCGAAGGCTTGTTCTGAGGCGCGGCGAGGGTATACGTCCCCCGGACGGCCCGCCACGATGCAAAGGAAAGACAATGACGGCACAGATCATCGACGGCAAGGTATTCGCCGCCACCGTGCGCGAGAAGGTCGCCGGCCATGTGGCCCGGCTCCGGGACGACCACGGCCTGACCCCCGGCTTGGCCGTGGTTCTGGTGGGCGAGGATCCCGCCTCGCAGGTTTATGTCCGCTCCAAGGGCAAGCAGACGGTTGAGGTCGGCATGGCCAGCTTCGAGCACACGCTCGACGCCGCCACGCCACAGGCCGAGCTGCTGGCGCTGATCCAACGGCTCAACGCCGACCCGGCGGTGCATGGGATACTGGTGCAGCTTCCGCTGCCCGGCCATATCGACGAGGAACTGGTGATCAACGCCATCGACCCGGCCAAGGACGTGGACGGCTTTCACATCCTCAATGTCGGCCGACTCTCTACCGGGCAGAAAAGCATGGTGCCCTGCACGCCTCTGGGCTGCCTGATGATGCTGCGCGACCATCTGGGCAGCCTCAGCGGTCTGAACGCCGTGGTGATCGGTCGCTCCAACATCGTGGGCAAGCCGATGGCGCAGCTTCTCCTGCGCGAGAGCTGCACCGTGACCATCGCCCATTCGCGCACGAAGGACATCGCGGACGTGGTGCGCCGCGCCGATATCGTGGTGGCCGCCGTGGGGCGCACGCAGATGGTGCCCGGCGACTGGATCAAGCCCGGCGCCACGGTGATCGACGTCGGGATCAACCGTATCGACGCCCCCGAGAAGGGCGAGGGCAAGACGCGCCTTGTGGGCGACGTGGATTTCGACAGCGCCGTGCAGGTGGCCGGCGCGATCACCCCCGTTCCGGGCGGTGTCGGCCCGATGACCATCGCCTGCCTGCTGGCCAATACCGTGACCGCCTGCTGCCGCGCCAATGGTTTGCCAGAGCCGGAGGGGCTGACAGCCTGACACCCGAACGGGCGGCGGCCCGACGCGCCCTCAGAGCATGATCGGAATGATCGTCCCGGTTAGAAGCGCGACATGCCGGTCGCCGCCCTCGGTCTCGGCATAGACATCCGCCTGCACGATCAGAAGCCGCCGGCCCGGTTTGATCACGCGTCCCTCGGCCCGAAGCCGCACGCCCGCTGCGGGGGACAGGAAATTGATCTTCATCTCCGTGGACAGCACCCCATACCCCTCGGGCACCATCGTCAGCGCCGAATAGCCCGCCGCCGTATCACCAAGCGCGAAGCTCAGCCCGCCGTGGCCATAGCCCTGCTGCTGCATCATGCCGGGCAGGATCGGCGCGGCGATCGTGACTTGCCCCTCCGCGACGGAAACGACCTGCCCGCCAATCGTTGTCATCATGCTCTGCGCGGCGAAGCTCTGCCGCACCCGTGTCTCCAGGGCGGAGGAAAATTCCGGTGCTTTACCCATTCTCAAGCGTCTCCCTTGCTGCCGGTATACCGGCGCAATCCGGCCCGGCAGTCAACACTGCCGTCACGTTGCATCCCTTCGCTTCGGGCGGTTTGTGGATGGCGCGTCCATGTGGTTCCGGCCTCAGCGCGGCATCGTCACCATCCGCGGCACGGTTCCGGTCATGATCGCCCGCGCCTCGGGCCGCATCAGCGCGGCAAGCGCCGCGTCCGAACTGCGCAGCCCCCCGGTATAGGTGCCATAGGCTGGCAGGATCACCCGGTCGGCGTCGAACAGAAACGCCGGGCGCGAGATGGCGCGAAGCCGCGTCTGCACCCGCACCTTGGGATGGTAATGCCCCGACACCTCGCCCGATTGCCCCGGCTGCGCGATATGGCGAAAACTCAGGGGCGGCAGATGCAGCTCCGCCATATGGCTGCCGCCGAACTCCACCGGGCCGGGATCGTGATTGCCCTCGATCCAGACCCAGCGTCGCCCGGCCTGAAGACGCGCCAGCCAGAGCCGTTCGTCCTCGGGCAGATCCTGCGCCGCCGTCAGATCATCGAAACTGTCGCCAAGGCAGATCACCGTTGCCGCGTGGGTCGCGGCAAGATCGTTTTCGAGCCGCAGAAGCGTGTCGCGCGTTTCATAGGGGGGCAGCGCGCCACCGCCCCGCCGCGCCACGCGCGCCGCCTTGCCCAGATGCAGGTCGGAGACACAGACAATCCGACGCTCCGCCCACCATAGCGCCCCGGATCCCATCGCGGTCAGCACCGCGCCGGCAAGGGAAAACTCGATACCAC
This sequence comes from Salinihabitans flavidus, assembly GCF_900110425.1. Lineage (GTDB taxonomy): Bacteria > Pseudomonadota > Alphaproteobacteria > Rhodobacterales > Rhodobacteraceae > Salinihabitans > Salinihabitans flavidus. The sequence continues at coordinate 14,761 of NZ_FODS01000008.1, forward strand.
TCATGGCGCAACTCGTGGCGCAGGCTTTGGCGCTTTGCAAGCGCAAACACGGCTGCACGCCTTTCCCCGGCGATCTGCCATCGACTCGGCCCAGAGACCTCAAATGCAACGCCCGCCGCGTCAACGATGGCCGTGAAGGCGTCATCGGCGGCATCGCCACCGACGCAATACCGACGTTTTACCGACGTGATACAGAAACGGGTTTTTCCGTGATTTCAGGGCGTTAACCCTGATTCGCTCAATCGGGCAGCCCGGCCGCCGCCATCACCGCCTCCGCCTCCGCCAGAAGCCGCTCTTCGGCCATCCCCGCCACCGGCACCTTGCCCACCTCCAGCAGCAGGGGCGCGGCAAAGGGACTGATCCGGTCAAGGCGCATATGGTCGATCCGCCCGCCGATCCGGTCGAGCATCTCCTCGATCCGGGCGAAATCCACGAGCCCGCGCATCGCCTCCTCTCGGGTGATCCGCAGCAGCAGGTGATCGGGGTCGTATTTCTGCAATGTGTCATAGAGGATATCGCTGGAAAACGTGGCCTGCCGCCCCGATTTCCGCGCGCCTGGGGCGTTGCGTTCGATCAACCCCGCAATTGTCGCCACGCCGCGAAAACTGCGCTTCATCAAGGCGTTGGAGGCAAGCCAGCCTTCCAGCCCCGCGCGCAGACCGGCCCGGTCGAACAGCGGCGCGGGGTCGGTGACGGGGTCGAGCCCCCAGATCAGCGTGGCGTAGTCGGAGGCGACGAACCCCATCGGCGCAAGACCCGACTCCTCCATCCGCTTGGTCAGCAGCAGGCCCAGCGTCTGTTGCGCGTTGCGCCCGGCAAAGCCATAGACGCAGAAATGCGCCCGTCCGTCGTGAGGGAAGCTCTCCAGCAAGAGCCGCCCCGGCGCCGGCAGGCGAGAGACGCTGCGCTGAAGATGCAGCCAATCGGCGGTATGCGCGGGCAGGGCGGGCCAGTTCCCGGCCTGCAACAGTGTCATGATCCGGGCGCAAAGTCGGGTGGAGGTGGCGAACTTAGTGCCTGAAAACACGGCGATTTTCGGCTTTTTCGCGGCGGTGCGGCTCACCTCCACCACCATCTCGCGCAGCCCCTCGTACCGCACGATCCGCCCCCCGATCAGGAAGGTGTCGCCCGGCGACAGCGAGGCGGCAAACCCTTCCTCCACCTCGCCCAGAGCCCGCCCGCCGCGATTGTGCCGGAGCCGCACCTTGAGCGTGTCGCTGTCCTGAATCGTGCCCGCGTTCATCCGGATACGCGCCGCCGCGCGCGGATCGCGCAACTGCCAGAGCCCGTCCTCGCGCCGCTTGAGTCTCTGCCATCGGTCATAGGCCCGCAGCGCATAGCCCCCCGTGGCGCAGAAATCGAGGCAGTCGTCGAACTCCGCGCGGCTGAGGTTGCTGTAAGGTCCGGCTGTAATCACCTCGGAATAAAGGGTTTCCGCGTCGAATGGCCCGGCGCAGGCGCGCAGAAGGATATGCTGGCACAACACGTCGCGCGGCCCTGGCCCGCGCGGCTCCCCGTCCAGATCGCCTTCCCGCGCGGCCTCCAGAGCGGCCACGCATTCGACCACTTCAAAGCGGTTCGCGGGCACCAGAAGCGCCTTTGATGGTGCGTTGTAGCGGTGATTGGCCCGTCCGATCCGCTGCACCAGCCGCTTGACGTTCTTCGGCGCGCCAACCTGAATCACAAGGTCCACATCGCCCCAGTCGATCCCCAGATCGAGGGAGCCGGTGCAGACCACCGCGCGGAGCTTCCCGGCGGTCATCGCCGCCTCCACCCGCTCGCGCTGCGCACGGTCGAGAGAGCCGTGGTGGATGCCCACGGGCAGAGCGTCTTCGTTGGCAAGCCACAGATTATGAAAGAAAATCTCCGCCTGCGCGCGGGTATTGTGAAAGATGAGCGTGGTCTTGTGCGCGTGGATCTGCGCCAGCACCTCGGGAATGGCATGGGCCGCGCCCCCCCCCGACCAGGGCGGCGCTGCGCGGGTTTTAAGCATGGCGATGTCCGGCACCGGCCCCGGATCGGCCCGCAGCACCTCGCAGGGATCGGGGTGGCGCGTCAGAAGTCCGGCAATCGCCCCGGGATCATCCACCGTCGCCGATAACCCGACCCGGCGTAGCCCCGGGCAGAGCGCCGATAGCCGCGACAGCGCCAGAAAAAGCTGATCGCCGCGCTTGCTCTCGGACAGGGCATGGATTTCGTCGACCACCACCCGTTTGAGCCCGGCGAAAATGCGCGGCGCATCCTCGTAAGAAGTCAGCAGCGCAAGGCTTTCGGGCGTCGTCAGAAGGATATGCGGCGGGTCGGCGCGCTGGCGTTTCCGGGCGCTGCTGGTGGTGTCTCCGGTGCGGTCCTCGATGCGGATGGGAAGGCCCATCTCCTCCACCGGGGCGTGCAGGTTGCGCTTGATATCCGCCGCCAATGCCTTCAGCGGCGAGACATAGAGCGTATGCAGCCCGGTGTGCCCGCCGTCGGCCAGTTCCGCCAAGGTTGGCAGGAACCCCGCCAGCGTCTTGCCGCCGCCCGTTGGCGCGATGAGCAGAAGCGCCGGCGCATCGGCCCGGTTCAGCAACTCGCTCTGATGCGGATGCATCTGCCAGCCGCGCGCTCCGAACCAGTCGGCAATCGCCTTGGGCAGGGCTGTCACGGCGTGTCGCGGGTCTCTTCGACAGGGCTGCAAAACAGGCGATAGAGCATGTTGATCACCTCGGCGGTGTTCTCATCGGCCAGCGAATAATAGATCACCTTGCCTTCGCGCCGTGTGGCCACAAGCCCTTCTTCGCGCAGCCGGGCGAGCATCTGGCTGACCGCCGCCTGACGGATTTCAAGAAGCTGCTCCAACTCGCTCACCGACTTCTCACCAGAGCCGAGATGGCACAGGATCATCAGCCGCCCCTCATGGGCCAGTGTCTTGAGATAGGCCGCCGCGCTTTCGGCGCTGCGCGCCATCTCTGCGGGGGGAACATGTGTCGTGGGCATGGTCAATCTTCACTTATTCACAAGGCGTGCACCTGAATAGCATGACTTGTTCCTGTGTGCGAGATTACAACTCTGTTGCGGGGGCACCACCCTGAAAATTGTTCCCTTCGGCGTAATTGCAGGGCGCTTCCTGCATGTGAAGGTGCAGATCGCCCCCGGTATAGGGATGGGCGCGGGCGAGATCCTCGTCCACCTCGATGCCAAGGCCGGGCGCGTCGGGCGGTGTGATGAAGCCCTCCTCCACCCGGATCGTGCCCTTGATCAGAGCATCGTGGAACGGGGTTTCGATGCTTTCGGCCATCAGCAGGTTGGGAATCGCCGCCGACAGCTGAATATTGGCGGCCCATTCCACCGGCCCGGCATAGAGATGCGGGGCCACCTGCGCGTTGAATACCTCGGCCAGCGCGGCGAGTTTCCGCATCTCCCATATACCGCCCGCGCGCCCGAGTGCCGGTTGCAGGATCTCTGCCGCCCCGGCGCGCAGGATCGCGCCGAATTCGGCCTTCGTGGTCAGCCGCTCGCCGGTGGCCACGGGGATGCGCACCTGACGGGCCACGCGGGCCATGTCCTCGATCATGTCGGGGGCCGTTGGCTCCTCGAACCACAGGGGGGAGTAAGGCTCCAATGCTTGTCCGAGGCGGATGGCGCCTGCGGTGGTGAACTGCCCATGCGTGCCAAACAGCAGATCCGCCCGGTCGCCAACTGCCTCACGCACCGCCTTGCAGAACGCGACCGAGCGGGAGATGTCCGACATCGCCGGCATATGCCCACCCCGGAGCGTGTAGGGCCCCGCCGGGTCGAATTTCACCGCCGTATAGCCCCGCGCCACGCAGTCGGCGGCGGATTCGCCCGCCTGTTCGGGCGAGATCCAGAAATCGGTGAGGTTATGCCGGGGCAGGGGGTAGAGATAGGTGTAGGCGCGGATACGCGCGTTCATCCGCCCGCCGATGAGCATATGTACCGGGCGCCCCCGATCCTTGCCCAGAATGTCCCAGCAGGCGATCTCCAGCCCGGAGAACGCGCCCATCACCGTCAGGTCGGGTCGCTGCGTGAAGCCCGAGGAATAGGCGCGGCGGAACATCATCTCTATGTTTTCGGGGTTTTCGCCCTGCATGTGCCGCGCGAACACGTCGCGGATGACATGGCGCATCGCCTCCGGTCCGACGGAGGCGGCGTAGCATTCGCCCCAGCCGGTGATCCCGGTATCGGTTGTCACCTTCACAAGGATCCAGTAGCGCCCACCCCAGCCCGGTGCGGGCGGCGCGGTCACGATGATGTCGAGGTCTTGTAGTTTCATGCCATTCCCCTCGCCTATGCCCCGGGGTGGGCGCGGCCCACCGATCCTGCTTCAGAACACGATGACGTTACGTTTCGCGCTGCCGCTCTTGGTGTCGGCGATCGCCTCGTTGATCTGCTCAAGCCGCCAGCGCCCCGAGATCAGCTCATCGAGCTTCAGCCGCCCCTGTTCGTAAAGGTCCGCCATCCACGGGATGTCGCGCCGGATCACCACATCGCCCATCTTGGAACCGATCATACCCTGCCCGACGGCAGAAAGGATCACCGGCTCGTAGTGCGCGGTGGCCCCCGAATGGGGCATGCCGACCATGATCACCCGCCCCCCCGGCGCGAGATAGCGAGGCGCGGCGTCATAGGCAGGGATCGCCCCGACCGTCACGATCACCGCATCGGCGCCGCGCCCCATCGCGGCGATCGCCTCTTTCCACGGCTTGGGCGCGGTCGCCAGAACCCCGTCGGTGGCGCCGAACTCGCGCGCGATGTCGAGCTTTTCGGGGCTCATGTCCACCGCCACGATGCGCCGCGCCCCGGCGATCCGCGCGCCTTGAATGGCGTTGAGACCGACGCCCCCCGCGCCGATCACCACCACATCCTGCCCGGCGCGCAGCCCGGCCGTATTGACCACCGCGCCAACGCCGGTGATCACGCCACAGGCGATCAGGCTTGCCGCCTCCATCGAGATGTCGCCGGTCAGTTTCACCACCTGGCTCTGATCCACCACCACCTTCTCGGCAAAGGCGCCGCAAGCCATCGCCTGATGCAGCGCGCCGCCCTCGGCGGTGGAGAGCGGGCCGTGATCGCCGTCATATTTCGTCTGGCACTGTGTCGGTGTGCCCGACGCGCAGGAGAGGCAGGTGCCGCAGGCGCGGATCAGGGTGACCACGACCCGGTCGCCCGCCGCGATCCCGTCAACACCGCCGCCGACCGCGCTCACCCGGCCTGCCGCCTCATGGCCATAGACGGCCGGTAGCGATCCGCCCCAGGCGCCTTCGGCATAGGAAATGTCCGAATGGCAGATTGCCACGGCGTCGAGCGTGACCTCCACCTCGCCCATATCGGGCGCGCGCAGGCGGACCTGCTCGATTCGCAGCGGCTCTCCAAAGGCGTGGCAGACGGCGGCGCGGATGGTTTGCATGTCTCTCTCCCGGTCGTTTTTTTAGCAGCCTGCGCCGGGTGGGGTTGGGGCTGCAAGCAGGAATTTGACCGATTGCGCCGGGCCGGGAGCCGATGGGGTGAATGCGCGGCCTAGAGGTCTGTCGCGCGGTCGGCGAAACTCCACGCGATCTGAGGCGCGAGCCCCATCTGCCGGGCGGGGTCGAACAGCACTTCGCGGTCGAGATCGGGGAAATCGCGTGCCACCAGCGCCGACAGCGCCGCGCCGCTTTCCCCGGCCTCACGACACAGACGTTTGACCTCCGCCTGTGCTTCGGGGCGCGGCAAGAACGCGGCCAGCGCAAAGCTCAGCGCCTCGGCATGGATCAGTTCTTGCCCGCCTGTGACCGTCGCGCGCATCGCGCCTTCCTGCGGGGCGATCTGCGGGGCGATCTGCCGCGCGATCTGCAAACCGCTCGCCGCGCCAAGGCAAAGCTGCGGCAGGGTCAGCCATTCGGTCATCCATGCCGCGCCGTCGCGCTGATGCCGCTGCATTGCGCCGCTTTGCAGGATCGCCTGAAGCCCGTGCCCCTGCCGCGCCAGCGCCACCAGCGCCGAGGGGGCGACCGGGTTCTGCTTTTGCGGCATGGTCGAAGAGGCACCTCCGCCCTCCAGACGCACCTCGTCGATCCCGCTCATCCCCATCGCGCAGAGATCCTCTCCGAGTTTGCCAAGCGCCGTGCCCGTGCGCACCAGCCAGTCGGCAATGCGCAGCACCGGGCCGCGGTCGGTATGCCAGCTTCGCCCCGGATCGCGCAGATTCAGACCTTCGGCCAGCGCCACGCGGACCTGCGCCGCGCGCGGTCCCAGCGCGCCGCTTGTGCCCGCAGCGCCCGACAGCGAGACGAAAAGTGCGCGCGCGCGCAGATCCTCAAGCTCTTCAAGAAGATCGGCCAGCGGCGCGCCCCATTCGGCCACCTGCGCGCCAAAGCTGGTCACAGTGGCATGCTGCCCCCATGTGCGCGCGGCCATCGGCAGAGTGGCATGGGCGCTTGCCAGTTGTCCCAGATCCCGCAGGATGGCGCGCAGATCATCTTCCGCCAGCGCGAGAAGTTGCCGAAGCCGCAGCATCAACCCCGTGTCCATGATATCCTGACTGGTCGCGCCCCAGTGGACGTATTGCGCATGTGCCGGCGCCTCCATCGCGGCGCGGAAGGCGGCCACCAGCGCGGGCACCGAAACACCGTTCTGGCCCGTCGCCTCGGCCAGTCCGGCGGGATCGACCTGCACCTCCATCGCCGCGCGGTGGATGAAGAAGGCGCTGTCCTGGGGGATCAGCCCCATCTCACCCTGCACCTTGGCCAGTGTGCCCTCCACCAGAAGCATGGCGCGGATCTCGGCGGAATGGGCAAAGAGGCGCCCGGCCTCTGCGGTCGGGAAAAGCCTCGCGTAAAGCGGGCTGTCAAATACTGAGGCCGTCATGCCGATGCCCTGCTTATCCGGTCGATCAACGCGGCGAGCCCGTCCGGATCGGCAAAGAAAGGTGAATGGCCGGTGTGCATTTCATGGACATCCTTTTCGGGCCAGCTCTCGGTCATCGTGATCTGAAACTCTGGCGGAATGGTGCGATCCTCGGTGCAGCGGATATAGGATTTGGGCACTTGTGCCGTGCCCGCGCCAAGCGTGATCGCTTCTTCCTGCGGACCGATCGCCTGCGGGCAGAGGCGCGCATTTGCATAGGCGACGGTGCCCGGTGGGCAGTCATGGTAAAAGACATCGCCCGTCTGCTCGGGATCGATCATGAAGCTCTTGCCATCAGCGGCTTTCATCACAGCCTGCATGAGGGGCTGGCGCGGTGCAGCGCGGCGCATGTCGGCCAGCGAATAACCATCCCAGGGGGCATAGGCGCAGAGGTAGATCAGCCGCCCTATGCGCCCCGGTATCAGATCGGCCGCGCGCGTCGCCGGGTATCCGCCCCATGAATGGGCCACCACCACCGCCCCCTCTGGTATCGCATCGGCCACCGCCCGCGCGCAGCCCTCCAGCGTGCAGTCCGACGGCGGGGTGGGGTCGGCGCCGTGGCCGGGCAGGTCGATGGCTGTGACCTCATGGCCCATTGCCTCGAGACGTGGCACCAGATCGCGCCAGCACCACGCGCCGTGGCAGGAGCCGTGAACAAGGACAATCTCAGACATGGCCGATCTCCTTCAGGAAACGTGTCAGCAGCGCCGCATAGGTCACGGGCCGCTCGACGCAGGGCAGGTGACCCGCTCGCCGGATCAGCTCGAACCGCGACCCGGGGATGAGCGCCACCGTCTCGCGCACAAGGTCCGGCGGGGTTGATCCGTCCTCGGACCCCGCGATCCCCAGCACCGGCAGACGCAGGCCCGAGGTGGGCGTGTAGAAATCCGTGCCCGCCACGGCGGCGGCGCAGCCGGTATAGCCCTCCACCGTCTGACGTTCCAGCATGTTCCGCCAGATCGCCATGCCGGGGCCGGCGCGGAAATCGCGGGAGAACCACCGTTCCAGCGTGGCCGACGATTGCGCGGCCATCCCGCCCGCCCGGATCTCTGCGATCCGTCTGTCCCAGATATCCTTGGTGTCGATCTTGGTGGCGGTGTTCGACAGCACCAGCGCGCGGATCTGATCGAGCCGCTTGATCGCCAGCCCCTGCGCCACCATCCCGCCGAGCGACAGGCCCACGAAGACCGCGCCCCGCACGTTCAGCGCATCCAGAAGGCGTTCGGCATCGCGCACCAGGGCGCCCATACCATAAGGGCCGGGCGGGCAATCCGACAGCCCGTGGCCGCGCAGGTCATAGCGCAGCAGGCGCAGACCAGTGGGCAGATGCGCCAGAACCGCGTCCCAGATCCGCAGATCGGTGCCAAGCGCATGAGCGAAGACTACCGGCGCGCCCCGCGGGTCGCCGGCCTCGCGCAGGTGCAGAGCATGCCCGCCGACATCCACCATCCGCATCGCGTCGCGGCCCATTCTGACCCTCTCTCTTGCCGTTTGGCCTTGGCTGACGGCGACATGCCGCGACAGCACGCCGGGGTCAATGCCCCGTGCGGGCCGGGCTTTGACCGTGGGTGTGCAGCATCCGGGCATAAAGCGCCGGATCGACATTCGCGCCGGTCGCCACCGCGATCACGTCATCGCCTTCGATCTCGTCCCGGCGCAGCAGGGCGGCGGCCAGCGCCACCGCGCCCCCCGGCTCCAGCACGAGGCCGAGCCGCGCAAAGGCCAGCGCCATGGCGCGGAGCGCTTCGTCATCGCTGACGCAAAGCCCCGGCCCTGCCAGCCGTCTCAGGATCGGAAAGGTGAGCGCGCCCGGCTCCGGCGTCAGGATGGCGTCGCACAAGCTTCCAGAAGGCGCCTCATTGGCCACCATCCGCCCGGCGCGCAGCGAGCGGGCGGTGTCGTCGAACCCCTCCGGCTCTGCCGTGCGCACCCGAAGTTCCGGCGCCTCGGCCTCCAGCGCGAGGGCGATCCCCGCGCTCAGGCCCCCGCCACCGCAACACACAAGCACATCGGCGCGCCGCACCCCGACCTCAGCCGCCTGCGCCGCGATCTCAAGCCCAGCCGTGCCCTGACCGGCGATCACCTGCGGCTCGTCATAGGGTTTGATCAGCGTCAGTTCGCGCTCCGCCGCGATGGCGCCTCCGATCGCCTCGCGGCTGTCGCCGCCGACGCGGTCGTATAGCACCACCTCCGCGCCGAGCGCGCGGGTGTTGGCGATCTTCACCGCGGGCGCGTCCTGCGGCATCACGATCACCGCCGGGGCGCCATGCTCGCGCGCCGCCGCCGCCACGCCCTGCGCATGGTTGCCGGAACTGTAAGCGATCACCCCGCGTCTGCGCGCCTCATCCCCCAGCGCCGAAAGGGCGGACCAGCCGCCGCGAAACTTGAACGATCCGGTATGCTGAAGCGACTCCGCCTTTACCCAGACCCGCCGCCCCGCGATCTCGTCAAGGAAGGGCGACGACAGCAGGGGCGTGCGCCGCGCGTGCCCCGTAAGCCGCGCCGCCGCGGCGCGGATCATCTCGATGTTCATCCGTGTCTAAGCCTTCAGCCGGTCCACCCATTCCCGCAGCGCCGCAACCGCCTCGGGTTCGTCAAGAAAGGGAATATGCCCCCGGTCCGGCACGGTGGCAAGGATCGCGTTGGGAATACGGCGGCCCATTTCTCCAAAGGTTTCCTCGCTCAGAAGGTCGGAATTGCCGCCCCGGATCACCGCCACGGGCAGATCGGCCAGCGCCTCGTAATAGGGCCACAGATCGGGCGCGTCGTGGGTGCCAGCCTCGATCACCGCATCGCGCAGCCGCGGGTCGTAGTTGATGATCAGCCCGTCCGGCGTCTGATGATAGAATTTCTCCACCTCCTCGCGCCAGCGCGCCGCGCTGACGTTGGCGAAACCGGCCATGACGCCCGGACGGGCCGCCGTGGCCTCGCGGTAGTTCTTCCAGCCCGGATTGCGCCCCAGATAGCCGAGGATGACCTCAAGCCCCTCTGTCTCCAGCACCGGGCCGATATCGTTGAATGCTACCCCCAGAAGTCGCTCTTTTACCATGGCGCCCAGCGTCATCGCATTGAGCCCGCCGCGCGACGTGCCCAGCACCGCGAAACGCTCGATCCCGAGGTGGTCCATCAGGTCCAGCACATCCCGGCATTCACGCGGCACGTTGTAGCTGAGGTAATCCTCGGCCCAGTCCGAGAGCCCCCGCCCGCGATAGTCGAGCTTGATCAGCCGCACATCGGCCAGATGCGGGGTGACATAGCTGAAATCGCTGGTATTGCGCGTCAGCCCAGACAGGCAGAGCACCGGAACGCCTTGCGGGTTGCCTTCCACTGAATAGTGGAGCGTGAGGCCGTCGGACGTGTCGAAATTGGGCATTTGGATACCTGTCAGTTGTTCTTGGGCCGTGGGTCAGTTGCGAATCAGTTCCGGAATCGTCGTCAGGTCCGGCAACACATGCGTCGGGGTCCATGGCAGTCGATCCATCGGATCGCCCGCCCGATTGACCCAGACGGTGGTAAAGCCGAAGCCCGCCGCGCCGGCCGCGTCCCAACCGTTCGACGACACGAAAAGCACCTCTTCGGGCGCGCAACCAAAGCGGTTGCCGACCATCTCATAGACCACGCGCGCGGGCTTGAAGATGCCGACATCTTCCACGCTGAGCACATCGTCGAGAAGCGGCGCGATGCCCGCGCTCTCCACCGCGCTGGCCAACATGCTTGGTGAGCCGTTCGACAGGATCGCGGTTTGCCTGTCCCGCGCCTTCAGCGCGCGCAGCATATCCGGCACCTCCGGATAGGCCGATAGCTCAAGGTAGAGTTGCAACAACCGCGTGCGCAGCTCGGCGTCGCCATCAAGACCCACCGCCTCCAGCGCCCAGTCGAGACCGTCTTCCGTCACCTTCCAGAAATCCGTATGCGCCCCGGTGATCGCGCGCAGCCATGTGTATTGAAGCTGTTTGGCGCGCCAGTGCTCCGCCAGCTTGGGCCAGTGGACCGCGAACTCGTCGCGTCCCGGCTCCTCCGCGGCCTCTCGTGCGGCCGCTGACACGTCGAAGAGGGTTCCATAAGCATCGAAGATGCAGATCTTGGTTGTCATCTTGTCGCCCCCCGGGCCCGATTGTTTGCGTTTCCAAGTCTCGCCCGTTACGGTGCGGGCTTTCAAGTAGGTGGGAATACTTAGCCGCCTGCACACACGCAGAGCAAACAGGATACGATATGACTGCTGCAAAATCGGGCGATACCGTCCGCATCCACTATACCGGCAAGCTGAACGACGGGACGGTCTTCGACAGTTCCGAAGGCCGCGATCCGCTGGAATTCACGGTTGGGGCGGGGGAGGTGATCCCGGGCTTCGAAAAGGCCGTGGATGGCATGGAAGTGGGAGAAAAGAAAACCGCCGAGGTGCCCTGCGATGAGGCCTACGGTCAGGTCAACCCCGAGGCGCGTCAGGACGTACCGCGCGAACAGATCCCCGAGGAGATCCCGCTTGAGGTCGGTCTGCAACTTCAGATGCAAGCCCCCAGCGGGCAGGTTGTTCCGGTCACCGTGGCCGCCATCGGTGACGAAGCTGTGACGCTGGACGCCAACCACGCGCTCGCAGGTCAGGATCTGACCTTCAATATCGAGCTTGTCTCGGTCGATTGAACTGGTTTCGCGCGCGCGTCAGGACCGTCAAGGCCAGGCGCGCGCCAGCCGGCGAGGCCGGAGATGTCGTCAGAGATATTCCGGTTGCGGCATACCAAGCACGTGATAACCACCATCGACGCGGATGATCTCTCCGGTTGTGAAGGCGCCAGCGTCCGAGGCGAGGTAAGCTGCGGTGCCGCCTACCGCCTCCAGCGTGGCGTTGGCGCGCAGCGGTGCGTTCATCTCGGTCTGGCGGAACGTCTTGCGCGCGCCCCCGATCGCCGCCCCGGCGAGGGTTTTCATTGGCCCGGGTGAGATCGCGTTGACGCGAATCTTCTCGGGGCCCAGATCGTTGGCCAGATAGCGCACCGCGCTTTCCAGCGCCGCCTTGGCGACACCCATCACATTGTAATTCGGCACCACCCGGTTCGATCCCTGATAGGTCAGTGTCAGGATCGTGCCGCCATTCTCCTTCATCAGCGGATAGGCCCGCCGCGACACGTCGATCAGAGAATAGGCCGATATGTCGAGTGACGCCTTGAAGTTGTCCCGGCTGGTATTGATGAACCGGCCCGTCAGCTCGTTGCGATCCGAATAGGCGATGGCATGAACCAGAAAGTCGAGCTGTCCCCAGCGTGCCTTGATCTGATCGAACGCCGCATCGAGAGAAGCATCGTTCGTCACATCCACATCGACCATGAAATCGCTGCCGACCTGTGCGGCCAACGGCGCCACGCGCTTGCCGAAGCCATCACCCTGATAGGTGAAGGCTAGTTCCGCCCCCGCCTCGTGCATGGCTTTGGCAATCCCCCATGCGATGGAACGGTCATTGGCCACGCCCATGATCAGGCCGCGCTTGCCGTGCAAGTCGTTTATCATTTTCAATTCATCCCCTGAAACGTGACAGCAGCATTGAGCCGTTCGTGCCGCCGAAGCCGAAACTGTTGGTCATCACCGTATCGAGTCCCGCCTCCGCCACGTAATCTGTGGCGATCTCGCTTGGCTCTATGCCCTCTGCCAGTGTCTCGACATTGATCGACGGTGTGATGAAATCGCGGTCGAGCATGAGAAGGCAGAAAATGGCCTCCAACGCGCCGGCCGCGCCCTGCGCGTGGCCGGTCATGGATTTGGTCGAGGAAATCGGCGGCACGCGGCCCGCTCCGAAAAGCCGCCGCGCGGCCTCCACCTCGCCCACGTCGCCCACCGGGGTCGATGTGCCATGCGCGTTGATATAGCTTACCTGCCGATCCTCCGGCAGGGTCGAAAGCGCCAGCCGCATGGCCCGCTCACCCCCTTCTCCCGAGGGGGCAACCATGTCGTGACCGTCGGACGTGGCGGCATAGCCCGTCACCTCGGCGTAGATCTTCGCGCCGCGCGCCAGCGCGTGATCGAGATCTTCGAGGACGAGCATTCCGCCGCCGCCCGAGATCACGAAACCGTCGCGGTCGGCGTCAAAGGCGCGGCTGGCCTTCTGCGGCGCATCGTTGAAGCGCGATGACATCGCCCCCATCGCGTCGAACAGGCACGACAGCGTCCAGTCCAGCTCTTCTCCGCCGCCCGCAAACATCACGTCCTGCTTGCCCATCATGATCTGTTCGGTGGCATTGCCGATGCAATGCAGGCTGGTGGAGCAGGCCGAGGTGATCGAATAGTTGATGCCCTTGATCCGGAAGGCCGTCGCAAGGTTGGCCGAGATTGTCGAGGACATGCACTTGGGCACGGCAAAGGGGCCTATCCGTTTGGTCGCCCCGGTCTTGAGTACGGTTTGATGCGCCGACAGCATGGCGCTCGTGGACGGCCCGCCCGATCCGGCGACAAGGCCGGTGCGCTCATTCACGATGTCGGCCTCTTCCAGTCCGGCATCGGCGATCGCCTGCGACAGGGCGATATGGGCATAGGCCGCGCCCGGCCCCATGAAGCGCAGGGTGCGCTTGTCCACATGCTCGGACGGGTCGATCTTGAGCGTTCCCGCGATCTGGCTGCGAAAGCCGTGTTCGGCCATCTCGGGGCTGGCCTCGATGCCCGAGGCCCCCGCGCGCAGTGACTCGGTGACTTCCTCGGCAGTGTTCCCGATGGACGATACGATGCCCAACCCGGTGACGACGACGCGGCGCATGGCGGTCTCCTTCGCGTTTGTCGAGCGGACGATCAGACCTCGGAGAGGCCGACCTTCATGTCCTTGACCTGATAGATGACCTCACCGTCGGCCTCAACCCGGCCATTGGCAACCCCAACCTTGATCTTGCGGTCGATGACGCGGGTGAAGTCCACGTAGTAGGTGAGCATCCTGCGATCGGGCCGGACCATGCCGGTCAGCTTGACCTCTCCCACGCCAAGCGCCATGCCACGTCCGGTCATCCCGCGCCATCCGAGATTGAAGCCGGTCAGCTGCCACAGGCCGTCAAGACCCAGGCATCCGGGCATGATCGGGTTGCCGGGAAAATGGCACTTGAAAAACCACAGATTGGGGTGAATGTCGAATTCCGCGACGACATGGCCCTTGCCCGCCTCTCCGCTGTCGGCGCTGATGTCTGTGATGCGGTCCATCATCAGCATCGGCGGCTCGGGAAGCTGCGCATTGCCGGGGCCGAAAAGTTCCCCGCGCGCGCACTTGAGAAGATCCTCTTTGTCGAAGCTGGTCGGATACTCGGCCATGCAGGCGGCCCCTTTTCTGATCGTTTCAGATTGTCCCAGAATTTGGTTGCAGACCCCATATCACCCTGCCAAGCAGTCCCGCAAGAGTGACTGAACGCGGGGCAGGTGGCTCTGCGACTGATTTTCAATTGAAATCCGGGACGGGGCGGTCTTATAGTGCGCAGGATGCAAGGAAATCACGAAATGACCCCACAGGCGCGCACTACCGGGTCCGAATGGCTTTCACGGGCCGGGCTGCGTCCGACGCGTCAACGCGTCGCGCTCGCCGCGCTTCTGGTGGGCGACGGTCGCGACCGGCATGTCACCGCCGAAAGTCTGTTTGCGGATGTGCGCACGCACGGAGAGCGTGTCTCGCTCGCCACCGTCTACAACACGCTGCGCGCCTTCTGCGATGCCGGTTTGATGCAGGAAATCACGGTGGACGGAACGAAAAGCTATTTCGATACCAACACCCATGATCACCCGCATTTCTTCTGGGAAGACGACCGCGAACTGACCGATGCGCCCGAGGATGAGCTTGAGATCGCCCGCTTGCCGAAGGCCCCCGCCGGGGCCGAGGTGGCAAAGGTCGATGTCGTGATTCGCCTGCGCCGCAAGTAGCCGGGCTTGCGTGCGACAAGCATGATGTCATCCCTTTTCGTGACTGCGCCCCGCGAGGGCGGTTTGCGATAGTGCCACCGGAAAGCAACAGATGGCGAGGTGTGAGAGGGGAACGCGGGGTGTGAGATGACTCCCCACCGGGGCTGCGCTATGCGTGGCTTTGTCACAAACGGGACTGGATCATGGACGGCACTTTAGCGGCACTTTTTCTTATCGCAGGGTTGACGGATATGGGGATCAACCATTGCGGCGATGGCGGTTGTCTTGCGCAAAGCCCTGAAACCGAACGATTTTCCATCTCCGCAGGGGATGTGGATTTCCAGAAAGCCACGGTCAGCAAGGAGCTTTACCTGCGCTATGATTTCGGGCGTCGTTATGGCCCGTTTCAGCCCGTGGCCGGGGCGTCTCTGACGGCGGATGGAACAGCCTGGATCGGAATAGGCGCGGCCTGGACGCAGCGTTTCGCGGGCGACAGGGCCTATGTGCAACTGGCGCTGATGCCAGGGCTCTACAGTCAGGGCAGCGGGCCGGATCTTGGTCATGCGGTGCAGTTTCGCTCAGGCGTCGAGGTTGGATACGAGACGTCCAAGGGGGTGCGGTTTGGCCTGTCCTATGATCACCGATCCAACGCGGAGTTGTCGGGTGTCAATCCGGGTATGGAAACGGTGCAGTTTCGGGTCTCGATCCCCGTCAAATAGGCGAATCACCTCAACCCATTGTTAACGCTGAAAAACCCATGTCGGTAAAACGTCGGTATTTTGTCGGTATCGCGTCGGCACCGATGGCGTGGAAGCGCATGGTTAACCTTGCGTTCGGTGCGCAGGTGTTAAGATCAGGTGAAGGTGAGGCGTAGTGGGGGAGCGATCAGCCGTTGGCGGTGGCGGCCTTGCTTTCGAGCCAGAGCATCATCTGTGTCACCTGATCGTCGAGCCAGATCCGGCTGTCGTTCACCCATGCCACATAGTGATCCACCATCGGCGCGAATTGCGGTTGAAACGTCGCGATGGACGGTGCGTAGAGATAGGCGAAGATCAGACCAGCCGCGATCAGCATCATGAAACCGAAGCCGATCCGGAACCCGACCCGGCGCCATGTTTCGCTGTGCGAGACAGGTGCGATGCGCGTGGCATGGGCGCGGTCTTCGGTGGATCGCAGGGTGGAGTTGATCTCTTCTATGTCGGGAAGAAGCTCGCGCCGGGAGCTTGCGGGAATGGCCTCCGCTCCGATTTCGGCGTCCGGCGTGCGGGCGTCGTCGGGCAGGCCGCGAAGATGTTTCATGCGCCGCCGGGTTTCGCGGGCGCGTCGGTCTTCTTCCGTTTCGGAGGTGTCGAGCCCGAGGTCGGGCTGACTCTCAAGGCCGCTGGCGGCCTCTTCGGCGCGGGCGCGGGCCTCGCGCTCAGCCTCTTCACGCAGCACATCGGCGACCGCCGGGTCAAGACGGCGGCGGGGAGGCGCAGCGGGGCGTTCCTGCTGGTCGGTGTCCGGGGGCAGGGTGTCGCCGCCGTCGTCGCCGGGCGCGGCCGGCTCCTCGCCCGGGATGTGATCCTCCGCTCCGGCCGGGGGCGTACTCTGATGGGCGGTGGCGGGGTCTTCCCAACTTTCCGCCTCGCTCTGCGGCTCGTCACTCTCCCAGTCGTCGGGGACAGGTGACGTTCTGTCATCGGGCGCTTGCTCCGAACCCGCATCGTCCACGGCAGTCTCCGGCGGCGCATCGGCCACGGGCGCACTGCCGTCATCGTCGGACGTGGCTGGCGCAGGCGGCTCCTGTGGCCATTGCACCGGCCCTTCAAAGGGGTCATCTGCAGGCGCGTCGGGCACCGAACCACCGATTTCCCCGGAAAGCGCATCGTCATCGTCGGGATGGGCCTGAAACCATGTCTGGCCGCAGCTGGAACATTCCACGTCGCGCCCGTCCTGCGGGATCACCTGGTCCGGCACCTCGTATTGAGCGCCGCAGTTCGGGCAAATCAGCCGCATTCTCCCCTCTTTCTCCTGCCGGTGCTGTCGGTTCGGGTTCGCGTCAGCATAGGCGCTAACAATTGGCCGCGAAAGAGCAAAGCCGGGGGCGGGATGGATTGCAAGTGCCGCGATGCTCGGGCACAACAGGGCAAACCGCGCAGGGGCGTGACGTGATCGAATTCGACAACATGGCCTACAGCTATGGCGGCGGCGAGTTGCTTAGCGAGATTTCCTTGCGGCTGACGCCCGGCTCTTTCCATTTTCTGACCGGGCCATCGGGCGCGGGCAAGACCACGTTTCTCAAGCTGTGTTACGGCGCACTCAAACCCACGAGCGGGCAGGCACGGCTGTTCGGGCAGGATGTGCGCGAGATGGACCGTGATGCGCTGGCGATCACGCGGCGGCGGATCGGCGTTGTGCATCAGGACTGTCAGTTCCTTGATCATCTGCCGGTGGCGGACAATGTGGCGCTGCCGCTGACAGTGTCGGGGCAGGACACGCTGGAGCAGGTGGCCAACCTCAAGGAGCTGATGGGCTGGGTCGGGCTTGGCGAGCGGGCCGGGGCGCTGCCGCCCGAGCTTTCGGGCGGGGAGCGGCAACGCGCGGCGCTGGCGCGGGCGGTGATCATGTCGCCGGACGTGGTGCTGGCCGATGAGCCCACGGGCAACGTGGACTGGGAGATGTCGCAGCGCCTGTTGCAGCTTCTGGTCGAACTGAACCGGATGGGCAAGACTATCATGATCGCAACGCATGACCTCAACCTGATCCGCACCGCGAAGCACCACGTTCAGGCGCGGGTGCTTCGGATCGCGAACCGGCGGCTGCAATTGGCGGGGGCGGATCTGTGAGCCTGCGCGCGTCATTGCGGACGTTTCTGGTCGGCGACGCGCAGGCCGACCGGGTTGTGCCGCCAAGCGGATTTACCGCGCAACTGACGTTGTTTGCCGCCGCCGCGATGGCGTTTCTGGCGGTCTTCGCAATGGCGCTGTCGCTGGCGGCGGGGCGGCTGGCCGAACGCTGGGGCGCGGAGCTGGCGCATAGCTCCACCCTGCGGATCTCGGCGCCGTCAGAGCAGATGGCCGAGCAGACGGCGGCGGCGCTTCGGGTGCTGGAGACGACACCGGGTATCGCCAGCGCGCGCGCTTTGGACAAGGCCGAGCAGCGGGCGCTTCTGGAGCCGTGGTTCGGCCCCGATCTGCCACTGGAAAGCCTGCCGGTGCCGCAACTCATAGAGATTGTTGAGACCGAGGAGGGCTATGACGCGTCCGGGCTTCGGCTGCGGCTCTCGGCGGAGGTGCCGGGGGCGGTGCTGGACGATCACACGCGCTGGCGGCGTCCGCTGGAGGCGGCGGCGGGGCGGCTGCGGCTTCTGGGGTGGCTGTCGATCGGCCTCATCGCGGGGACGATGGGGGTGATGATCACGCTGGCCGCCCACGCGGCGCTGGCGGCCAATGCGCAGGTTATCGCAGTGCTGCGGCTGGTGGGGGCGACGGACCATTATATCGCGCGGGCCTTCGTGCGGCGCTTCACGCTGCGGGCGCTGTTCGGCGCGGGGGCTGGTGCGGGGCTTGGCATGCTGGCAATGCTGGCACTGCCCGAGGCGCAAGAGACGGGCGGGTTCCTTACCGGGCTGGGGTTTGCCGGGGCCGGATGGCTTTTGCCGCTGCTGATCCCGGTTCTGGCGGCGGGCGTCGCCTATGGCGCGACACGGATCGCGGCGCGGCGCAGGCTGCGGGAGCTGGCGTGATGCGATATGCGCTGCGGTGGCTGGTCTCATTGATCTTCGTGGTGCAGATGTATGCAGCGATGGCGGTTCTGGCGCTGGTTTTCACGCCGCTTGCGATCTTCAGCCGGGCGTGGGTCTATCGGGCGGTGCACAGCTATTGCCGCTGGGTGCGCTGGACCGCGCGCTGGATGGTGGGGTTGAGATCCGAGGTGCGGGGCACCCCGCCGACCGAAGAGGTGCTGATCGCGGCCAAGCATCAGAGCTTTTTTGACATCATCCTGATCGTGAGCGCGGTGCCGAAGCCGAAGTTCATCATGAAAAGTTCGCTGCGCTATGCGCCGATCCTGGGGTGGTATGCGCTGCGGTTGGGGTGCGTGGCGGTGGACCGGGGCCGGCGGGCCGAGGCGATTCGCCAGATGCAGCGCGGGGTGCTCGACGGAACCGCGCCGGCCGGGCAGCTCATCATCTATCCGCAGGGCACGCGCGTGGCGCCGGGGGCGCATATTCCCTACAAGGTCGGGATTTCGGTGCTTTACCGCGAGACAGGGCAGACGGTGGTGCCGGCGGCCACCAATGTGGGGGTGTTCTGGCCGCGCACAGGCATTTACCGCAAACCTGGGCTGGCGGTGGTGGAGTTTCTCGACCCGATCCCGCCGGGCCTGCCGCAAAGGGACCTGTTGACACGGTTGGAGCGCGAGATCGAAGGGCGGTCCGACGCGCTCATGCGCGAGGCGGGGTTCGATCCCGACACCGCCGGGAGCGAGGGCGCCGCGCGATAAGCGCCGCACTCATCGGGTTTGCGTTGGGGCTGTTGGAAATTGACTAATCCCGCGCAAGGCTTAGGCTGCGGGTATTGGAAACTTCCTTTTGTCAGAAGGATTGGATGAGATGCTCAGGATTCTGTCTGTTGCCGCGGCGCTTTCAATCGCTGCCCTGCCCGTGAGTGCGGGCGGCTCAAAACAATACCATGCCCAGAAAAGTCAGGTCGATGTGCCGGTCTGGTCCTATGCGGCGCGGGCCAACTACTGCCCGGGCGGATTGCAGCCGGTCACATCGGGCGGTGCGATAAGCTGCGGTGCGCCGAATCAGTCCGTGACCTATCAAAAGGTCAAGGCACACGGGCATGGCTATCGTGTACGCCGGGCCTATAACTGCCCGCCGGGTCAAAAGGGCTGCTAAGCCGCTGATGCGGGACAGGGGCCTGCGAGCGCCCCTGTCCGGGCCAGCCCTCAGATAGCCTTGAGATTGTCGGCCATCTGGCGGCCGTCCTGGCCCTCTGCCAGCTCAAAGCCGACCTTCTGGTTGTCCGCGAGGCCGGTCATGCCGGACCGTTCGACCGCGGATATATGAACGAACACGTCCTTGCCGCCGTCGTCGGGGGCAATGAAGCCGAAGCCCTTGGTGGTGTTGAACCATTTTACGGTGCCGGTGGGCATGCCGTATCTCCTTGTTGTCGTCTGTCTTGTCCGCCGCTGAGTGGCGGACGGGGGTCACGGAAGAATGATTACACGGGTTTTGTGAAATACAAGCAAAACCGCAGAGACATTCAGGACGGCGGGCGCTAGAAAGACACCGCCAAGAGGGGGGATGGTATGCATCTTTACGGATTGAAAACCTGTGATACCTGCCGCAACGCCTTGAAAAGGCTGGGTGATGTGGAGTTTGTCGATGTCCGCGCCGAGGGCGTGCCCGAGCATGTTCTGTCGCGGGCCCATGATCAATTCGGGGGCGCATTGCTTAATTCGCGGTCAGCGACATGGCGCGGGCTGAGCGAGGCGGAGCGTGCGCGCCCGGCGCTGGAGCTTTTACGCGATTACCCGGCGCTGATGAAACGCCCGCTGATCGTGCGCGACGATGAGATGTGGCTTGGCTGGGACGATGAGGTGCAGGCGGCGCTTGGATAGCGGCGCGCGTGCCCTTATGTGGGGCACGAAGGCAAAGGAGGGCAGGACATGCGCAATGCGGCGCTCACGTTGGGAATTATCGCCGGGATCGTCGGCATGATCGTCGGATTCTTCGGCTGGGGATATACCGAGTTCATCGACCGCTATGGCGAGATCGGCGATCTGGCCCGGCAGGTGGAGAATGTCGATCTGGTGCGGGCCGGTTCGCTTCTGGCGCCGATGCTGGCGATTGCCGGGGGTGCCATGGCGAAGGTGCGGGCGCTTTGGGGCGGTATCCTTTTGTTGTTGTCGGCGGCGGGCATGTATGTCGCTTTTGGCTTCAACGCCTTCACGATGTTCCCGATCGCGTTTGCCGCACTGGGCGGGATTCTCGCGCTTGCGGCGGGTAAACCGGACGAGCCCAAGGCCCATTTCTGAGCAGTAGCCGATCGAGGGAAAACGCCCCCGCACCGCGGATCACCAGCACCAGCAGCGCAAAGATCCAGAAGGCGCGCTGATCCATGATCGCGGCGTCGGCGGTTCCATCGAACCATGCGCCAATGGTCGCGGGGTCGGCCCCGTGACCCACGATGTCGGTTGCGCTCTGGACCACGACGAAGCCGATCATGCCGAGCGCGGCCAGACGGGTGAGCAGCCCCAGAACGATCAGCAGCGGCAGGATGAACTCTGCCCAGGTGCCCGCGACGGTGACCGCCCAGTGAAATACCGAAAGCTGAGAGCTGTCGTAACCGACCGCCTCGAACGCGCGGGGGAATATCTGCGCATAGGCGCCGGTGGAGGGGTGCAGGATGCCGAAGATCCCGTCGCCCAGTTTGGTCATGGCCGATTGCCAGAAATAGAGCAGCAGCACCGCGGCAAAGAGAAACCGCGCTAGAAGCGGCATCAGGGAGCCCGCGCGCTCGAGCTTCAAGGTGAGGGAATCATAGAGTGAAATCAGGGGGATCATAGTTGTCTTCCGCGCTCAGGAGAGGGATACGATGGCCCGCTCCGTCAGGAGCAGGGTGAGAACCGGGGCCGGGTCGAAATCGGCCTGCGCCTGTGTGGCTGCCTCGACCGCAGCGCCCAGGGGTCGGCCCGATTGCAATGCGTCGATGAACGCCGCCCCGCCGGGCGGCAGGAGGTGGGGCGCCGGGTCATAGTCGGGCCGGGTGACAAGCACATCCTGCGCCACGGTGCGGGGCTTGGGCCGGTCCTTGTAGGTGTTGTAGGCCCAGATGTCATGCACCGGCCAGCGTGAGCGCAAAAGGCGCAACGCGGGAGCGAGTGTCAGGCGGGTTTCGGCCAGCGCGTCGGACGGGATAGCGGCCAGCGCATCGGGGGCGATGGGGCCTGCATCGGCGGCGTGGTAGCTTTCGCGCAGGGCGTATTCCAGCGCGGCGACATCACTGAGATAACCGAGATGCGCGAGCGGCTCGAACCCTTGCAGGAAGCCTGGAAAATCGGCGCCATAGGTCATCATCATGGGCGAGCGCGGCGGGTACTGCCGCAGGTAGGCCCCGGCCACGGACCTGAAATTCGTCGGGCCGAGCAGCCGCGCCACCACGGGAAAGCCTGTCTCCAGCGCGTCGGTCAGAGAGACGGCCACATTGTTGCGATAGACGGCAAAGCGGCGTCCGGCGGGGCGGCCCGCCCCGTCGCGGAGCCCGCCCGGCACGGGCCGCTCGGGGTCGAGCAGGGCCGCGCGGAAGCTGCCTTGATCCACGCTCATGCCGCCAGCGCCCCCAGCGCGGTGGCCGCCCTGTCCGCCTCTGCGCGCAGGATGGGCCAGTCTGGCACGTCGTTGTCCCATTCGATCAGAACCGGGCGTGGGCCGCAGCGGGACAGTGTGTAGTCGAACAACGTCCAGACCGGATCGGCCACCTCGCGCCCGTGGCTGTCGATCAGCAGCGGCGCGCCGTGATCGTCGTGATCCTCGTCATGGCCGCCAAGGTGAATTTCGCCCACAAGGTCAAGCGGATAGGCGTCAATATAGGCGCGCGGGTCATAGCCGAGGTTGGTGGCGGAGACGAAAACGTTGTTCACATCGAGCAGAAGAGCGCAGCCCGTGCGCCGCGCCAGTTCGCGCAGGAAGTCGGGCTCCTGCCACGTGCTCTCATCGAAGGCGAGATAGCTTGAGGGATTCTCCAGCATCATCTGACGTCCCAGCACGTCCTGCACCTGGTCGATATGAGATGCGATTCGGGTGAGGGTGGCATTGGTGTAGGGCAGGGGCAGCAGGTCGTTGAAAAACGCCCCGCCATGCGTTGACCATGCCAGATGCTCGGAGAAAACAGCCGGATCGAGCCAATCACACAGGCGCTTCACCCGCGCGAGGTGGTCGGGATCGAGCGGCCCCTCTGCGCCGATGGACAGGCCGACCCCGTGCACCGAGAAAGGAAAGCGTTCCGAGAGGTGGCGAAGCTGCGCCAGCGGGCGCCCGCCTGCCCCCATGTAATTCTCGGCGTGGATTTCGAGCCAGCCCACGGTGCCCGGATCTTCGGTCAGGTCATTGAAATGCTGGGATTTATATCCCACGCCGGGGCAATGCGGCAGGCGCTCGGGAATCTGGACGCGGTCGAACATGGGGCGATGTCATCCTTTGCCGTGTTGCGTGTCGCGGGTTACGCCCGGCCGCCGCAAGGGGGGCCGGACGCTGCGTCAGGATCAGGACGGCAAGTCACGCTCCAACGGCTCCAGCGAACCCTGACGCTCGGTTCCGTCGGCCATTTCGGGCAGGTCGATCTCGGTGCAGGTGCCTTCGTCCACCAGTGTCCAGGCGTTGCCCTGATAGTCGACTTTGGATGTGCCCGCGCAGGTCGTGCCGGGACCGGCGGCGCAGTCATTCTCACCGGCCAGCGCGACGCCGTAACACTTCTCTTTCTCCTCGGCGGCGGCGCCGGTGCCATAGGCGCCAAGTGCCGTTGCGACGGAGGCCGCGACGGCCAGAGTCTTCATCTTTGTCTGCATGGTGTCTCTTCCCTTGTCTGCGTTGAACTCCAACCACCCGCAACGGGTGGCATGGGAAGAGCGTAGGCGTGGCAAGATGACACAATCCAATCACGGAGACGTGCGTCACGCTCTCGTCAGGATATGTGAGGCAACGTGCGGGCGCGCGTCGTCCGGAAACACAGGAGTCCAAGAGTGTGGAGCCAAGTGGTCACGCGCCGAAACTTCGCATTTCGCAGCGAAATCCGGTTTTATAACAGTGGCTTGTAGAAGCGGCAGGGTCGTCGTGTGATGTCGGGGATCAGTCCCGGTGGGCGGCCGCTGAGCAGAGGTTGTAACAATCGACCGGGCCCAACCTGTTACAGATGCGCGTAGGGGCGCGGTGCTTCGGCGACCCCGTTGTGAGCAGAAAAAGCCCCCGCGCGACCGGGGGCCTTTGAAGTGCGGAGCCGTGCCGGGATCAGGCTAGGTCGGGCGGCGTCGCCTCTGCGGCGAGTGCCGCGACCGTCTCCTCCAGCGTTTGCACGCGGGTCTGCTTTTCCCCCAGACGGCGGAGCGAGACGCTGCGGTCCTCGACCTCCTTCATGCCGCAGGCGAGGATGACCGGCACCTTGCCCACGGAATGTTCGCGGACCTTGTAGTTGATTTTCTCGTTGCGGATGTCGGCCTCCGCTTGGACCCCCTTGGCGCGCAGGGCAGCCACGACCTCATGCACATAGTCGTCGGCGTCCGAAACGATGGAGGCGACAACCACCTGACGCGGCGCCAGCCAGAAGGGCAGCTTGCCGGCGTGTTCCTCGATCAGGATGCCGATGAAGCGTTCGAAACTGCCAAGGCATGCGCGGTGCAGCATGAAGGGGCGGGTCTTTTCGCCGTTGGGCGCGATATAGCTCGCGCCGAGCCGTTCGGGCAGGTTGGGGTCGACCTGGAAGGTGCCGCATTGCCAGACCCGGCCGATGGCGTCGGTCAGGTAGAAATCGAGTTTTGGCCCGTAGAAGGCGCCGTCGCCCGGCTCAAGCACATAGTCGCGGCCCACCGCCTTAATGGCGTTTTCCAGCGCGTTTTCAACATAATCCCAGCTTTCCTCGGTGCCGACGCGCTTTTCGGGGCGCGTGGCAAAGCGAATTTCGAAGTCGGGGAAACCCAGCTCGCGGTAGATGTCGGCGAGGAAGTCAATGAAGCGGGCGCATTCCTCCTGAATCTGGTCCTCGGTGCAGAAGATATGCGCGTCGTCCTGGGTGAAGCCGCGCACCCGCATGATGCCGTGCAGCGCGCCCGAGGGCTCGAACCGCGCGCAGGAGCCGAATTCGGCCAGCCGCAGCGGCAGGTCGCGGTAGCTCTTGAGCCCCTGGTTGAAGACCTGCACGTGGCAGGGGCAGTTCATCGGTTTCAGCGCGTTGATCCGGGTCTGGGCCTTGTCCTTGATGGCGGCGTCGTCATTCTCGCCGTCGCGGCTTTCGTCCACCTCGACGATGAACATGTGGTGCTGATACTTGTCCCAGTGGCCCGAAGCCTCCCACAGCTTGCGGTCGACCACCTGCGGCGTGTTGATCTCGTGATAGCCGCCTGCGCGCTGCTTGCGGCGCATGTAGTCCTGAAGCGTGGTGTAGATCGACCAGCCGTTGGGGTGCCAGAAGACCTGGCCCGGGGCTTCCTCCTGCATGTGGAAGAGGTCCATTTCGCGACCGAGTTTGCGGTGGTCGCGCTTCTCGGCCTCTTCAAGAAAGGTCAGGTAGGCCTTGAGATCGTTGCGATTCTTGAAGGCCACACCATAGATGCGTTGCAGCATCGGGCGGGTGGAATCGCCGCGCCAGTAGGCGCCGGCGACGCTCATCAGCTTGAAGGCATCGGCGGGCACCTGTCCGGTGTGCTGAAGATGCGGGCCGCGGCAGAGATCCTGCCAGTGGCCATGCCAATACATCCGCAGCGGCTCATCGCCGGGGATCGCGTTGATGAGCTCCACCTTGTAAGGCTCGTTGTTCGCTTGATAATATGCGATTGCGCGATCGCGTTCCCAGATCTCCGTCGTGACGGGGTCGCGGCGATTGATGATCTCTTTCATCTTCGCTTCGATCGCGCCGAGATCCTCGGGAGTGAACGGTTCTTTGCGATCGAAGTCGTAATACCAGCCCTTTTCGATCACCGGACCGATGGTCACACGCACCTCGGGCCAGATCTCCTGCACGGCGCGGGCCATGATGTGCGCAAGATCGTGACGGATCAGCTCCAGTGCTTGAGTATCGTCCTGCATCGTATTGATGTTGATGGTGGAATCGGCATCAATCGGCCATTGAAGATCCCAGTGCCGGCCATTCACTGTGGCCGATATGGCCTTTTTCGCCAGCGACTTGGAGATCGACTCCGCCACCTCGGCGGGGGTCACGCCAGGGTTGTATGAGCGTGCATTACCATCAGGGAAAGTCAGGGAAATCTGGGACATGGCCCGATGCTCCTCGTCAGTTTGGCGCCCACGGAACGCCCGGTTGCGGGTATATGATACATGCGCCTTTTCGCCCGCGTCCGCGCGGCTGTCAAGTCGGCGGTTGCCCCGCGTGGGCGGCGCGGTAGTGTGGGAGCGAACGGTCGCAAGAGGGGGATGACATGCGCGAGACGAAATTCCTGACCACCGATCAGGGGCGGCAGATCGCCTATCACAAAAGCGCGGGCAAGGGGCCTTGCGTGGTGTTTCTGAGCGGACTGAAATCGGACATGGAAGGCACAAAGGCGGTGCATCTGGAAGCTTGGGCGCAGGCGCGGGGGCAGGCTTTTCTGCGCTTTGACTATTCCGGGCACGGCGAAAGTTCAGGTGAGTTTTCAGAGGGTTGTATTGGTGACTGGCATGAGGATGCGCTCGCTGTGGTGGCCGCGCTGACCGAGGGGCCGTTGATCGTTGTCGGCTCTTCCATGGGCGGCTGGCAGGCGCTTCTGCTGGCGCGGGCGATACCCGAACGGATCGCCGGAATGGTCACGATTGCCGCCGCGCCGGATTTCACCGAAGACGGATACTGGGCAAATTTCACCGCCGCGCAAAAGCGTGAGTTGGAGGAGGAAGGCTTGGTGGAACTGCCGTCCGACTACATGGAGCCTTTTATCATCACCCGCCGCATGATCGAGGACGGGCGGGAGCGGCTGGTGCTGCGCTCGCCTCTCGTGCTGGATTTCCCGGTGCGGATGTTGCAGGGCACAGAGGACACCGCCGTGAGCCGGGAGACGGCGCTGCACCTGCTTGATCACGCACAGAGCCCGGACATGCGGCTCACGTTTGTGCGTGGAAAAGACCATCGTTTCTCTGATGAAGATTGTCTAAAACTGATCGAAAGCAGCCTCGAAGAGGTCTTATACGACCTGTGAATTGTCTATATTCGATCTTTTCGGTGTTGGTGCTTGCTTCCGGCGCCTGAGGTTACGCCGAAAGAAACATGCGCAGAGGTGGAGGCGCGGTACCGGGAAATTCTGACCTTGCCAGCTTTGGTTCGAACTCAAGGGCATAGGGCAAAAACATGAAGTGAAGGTTGAGATGGGGCGCTTGACGGGCGCCGAGCCTGTGCGAGACTGCGCGCGGGCGGCGCCGTGTGCCGCGATAGTGTGAGGACACGAGATGAGTGAACCACTGGTGCTGGTGCCGGGAATGATGTGCGATGCGCGGCTGTATGCTGCACAAATCGCTGATTTATCGCGCGATTTCGCGGTGATGGTCGTGCCGGTCACAGGTCAGGACCGGGTGGAGGATATGGCGATTCAGGTTCTTCAACAAGCCCCGGAGCGGTTCGCGCTTGCAGGATTGAGCATGGGAGGAATCGTCGCGATGGAGGTGATCCGACGCGCCCCGGAGCGGGTGACGCGGATTGCGCTGATAGATACCAATGCACTGCCGGAAACGCCGCAGAGCGCGGCCGCCTATGAGCCATTGATAGTCGGGGCCAAGTCGGGGCAGATCGAGCGGGTCATGGCGGATTTCATGCGCCCCGAGTTCCTTGCGCCGGGACCGGGGCGATCGCAGATCCTGGGGCTGGTGCAGGAGATGGCGCGAGATCTGGGGGCCGAGGTTCTGATAAGACAAGTGCGCGCCTTGCAGCGACGGCCCGATCAGCAAGGCACGCTGCGCCGGATCAAGGCTCCGGCGCTGGTGTTGTGCGGGGCGCATGATCGGCTCACGCCGGTGAAACGGCATGAGTTCATGGCCGGACTCATCCCCCATGCGCAGCTTCAGATCATCGAGGAGGCGGGGCATCTTCCGGTGCTGGAAACACCCGGAGAGATCAACACGGCGCTGCGTCTTTGGATGTCGCAACCCTATGTCCTGCAATGATATTCCGATGAGTGAGTCCCCCGAAGAACGCCGCAACCGCCGGAAGAAGGGCTGGGGCCGGGCGTTCTGGGCGCGGGCACGGCAGGCGCGGCGCTGGAGCTGGAGAGCCCTTCCGCCGGGCGTGCGGCTACTAGTCGGGTTGCTGTTGATGATTGGCGGTGTGCTGGGATTTCTGCCTGTTGTCGGCTTCTGGATGCTGCCGCTTGGCGTGGCGGTGGCGGCGCCGGATGTGTTGCCGCTCTGGCGGATCGTTCGGCGCTGGTGGAAAGGGCGAAAGGACGATTCGAAGGACACTTGAGCGAATCGCCTCAAGCCCCTGTTAATGCGGTAAAACCCATGTCGGTAAAACGTCGGTATTTTGTCGGTATCGCGTCGGTATGGACGGACGAATTCGCGCCGTAAACGCGGCGTTCGGAAAGGTTTTGTCAACCTGTGTTGAGATTGGGTGAATGCCCCCGGGCGCGCGAGCGACCGGGGGAGTCCGTCAGGCGACGTTGCTGTTGGCGGGTTTGATCGCGCCGCTGTTGGCATCGATGAAATCGAGCACGAGCGGACGGATATTGTTGCGCCAGCTTCTACCCGCGAAGATGCCGTAGTGGCCGGCACCGGGTTCGAGATGGCTGGCCTTCTTGGAGTCGGGCAGGCCGGTCAGAAGATCGAGTGCCGCGATACACTGACCGGGGGCGGAGATGTCATCCTTTTCACCTTCGACGGTTTTCACCGCGACCTTGGTGATCTTTCCGATGTCCACCTTGCGCCCGTTCACGGTAAAGGCGTTGCGCGCGATTTCACG
Organism: Salinihabitans flavidus; assembly: GCF_900110425.1. Classification (GTDB taxonomy): domain Bacteria; phylum Pseudomonadota; class Alphaproteobacteria; order Rhodobacterales; family Rhodobacteraceae; genus Salinihabitans; species Salinihabitans flavidus. Next base: position 43,140 of record NZ_FODS01000008.1, read on the forward strand.
GTCCTTGAAGATCCGCTCCACCGTGGAGAGGTAGAACTCCGCCGTCATGTCCATGACCGAGAGATACTCGTCATAGAATCGGTTGTGGGCGTCATTGTCGCTCGCCTCATCCTTGGAGACGCGCATGATCTGATCGGTGAACGCCTGCGAGTGACGCTCGCCGTTCATCGAAATGAAAGAGGCCAGCTGCAACAGGCCGGGATAGACCATGCGGCCCACGCCCTTGTGTTTGAACCCGACGCGCTGAATCATCATTTCCTCGAGCTGACCCATGGTCACGCGGCGGCCGAAGTCGGTCACATCGGTGGGGGTGGCGTCGGGGTCGATCGGCCCGCCGATGAGCGTGAGAGAGCGAGGCTGCGCCTTGGGGTCATCCTCGGCCAGATAGGCCGTCGCGGCGAGCGCCAGCGGCGCGGGCTGGCACACGGCGATCACATGGGTGTCGGGGCCCATCTCGCGCATGAAATCGACAAGGTAGAGGGTATAATCCTCCACATCGAATTTTCCCTCGGACACGGGAATGTCACGCGCATTGTGCCAGTCTGTCACGTAAACTTCGCAGTTCACGATCAGGGATTTCACCGTGGCGCGCAGCAACGTGGCATAGTGGCCGGACATCGGCGCCACCAGAAGAACGCGCCGCGGCTGTTCCTCGCGGCCGGAGACGTTGAAATGCAGGAGGTTGCCGAAGGGCTTTTCCACAACGGTTTCGATATTGACGAGATGATCCTTGCCATCTTCGCATGTGAAGGTACGGATGCCCCAGTCGGGCTTGCACACCATGCGCTTGAAGGTGCGTTCCGTCACTTCGCCCCAGGCGGCCCACCATTGCAGCGCAGGGTTTGGAAGCATGGAAAAAAGCGGGTAGGATGCAAAGGACTGAGCGGAGGCCCCCAACCACTGGTTCGTGTTGCGGAACGTCTCCATCAGATCATATGTGGCCATTTGGCGCATGGATGGGCCTCTCTTTCGCTGCCCGGATATCCGCCGGGGTTGCATGATGCCCGTGATGTTGAGGGCTTATAGCATTAATGCTGCACAGCAGCAAGATAGGGCGGGATTTTGAATATGACAACAAACGACAAGGACGCAGAAGCGAATTTGGACCGTTTGAACGAGAATCTGGCCAAGGTTGAACAGCTTTCCAAGCGGTTGGTGGAGGTGATGACGCAGCGTAAGCCTGTTCGGTCCGAGCTGACCGCGCCGAACCACGAGCTGTTTGCCATGGGCGCAGGCGCCTATATGTCCGGGATGATGAACAATCCCGGCAAGTTGATTGAGCATCAGCTTGAATTCTGGTCAAAATCCGTGCGCCATTACGTCGAGGCGCAGCATCTTCTCATGCAGGGCAAGTTCGAGCCGCCGGAAGATGACACGCCAAGCGATCGGCGTTTTTCCAATCCCCTGTGGCAGACGCACCCCTATTTCAACTTTCTCAAGCAGCAGTATCTGCTCAATGCCGAGGCGATGGAACAGGCGGTGAAGGATATCGAGGGGCTGGATGAGACCGAGCAACGGCGGTTGGCGTATTTTTCGCGCCAGATCATCGACATGATGGCACCGACCAATTTTCTGGGCACCAACCCGGATGCGCTTGAAAAGGCGCTGGAGACGGATGGGGCGTCACTGGTTCAGGGGCTGGAGAACCTGATCGCGGATCTGGAGGCCAATGATGGGGAACTGGTGGTGCGGTTGGCCGATGAGAGCGCCTTCGAGGTGGGGGGCAATATTGCCACCACGCCGGGAAAGGTTGTCTACCGCAATCGCATGTTCGAACTGATCCAGTACAGCCCGACGACGGAAAACGTGCATGAGATCCCGCTCGTGATCCTGCCGCCCTGGATCAACAAGTATTACATCCTCGATCTCAAGCCGCAGAACAGCATGATCAAGTGGATCGTGGAGCAAGGCTACACCGTCTTCGTGGTGAGCTGGGTCAACCCCGACCGATCCTACGCCGATGTCGGTCTGGACGACTACATCGAGGACGGGTTTCTGCGCGCGATCGAAGAGGTGAAGGCGATCACCGGGCAAAGCCAGGTCAACGCCGTGGGCTATTGCATCGCGGGCACCACGCTGAGCATGACGCTGGCGCTGATGAAGGCGCGGGGCGACAAATCGGTCAAATCGGCCACGTTCTTTACCGCGCTGACGGATTTTTCCGATCAGGGCGAATTCACGCCTTTCCTTCAAGACGATTTCATCGACGCGATTGACGAGGAGATCGAGGAGGAGGGTATCCTGCGATCCTTCATCATGCAGCGGACGTTTTCCTTTCTGCGCTCCAACGATCTTGTCTATGGGCCCGCGATAAAGAGCTACATGATGGGCGAGGCGCCGCCGGCCTTCGATCTTCTGTATTGGAACGGCGACGGGTCGGGCCTGCCGGGGCGGATGGCGCATGAATACCTGCGCTGGCTGTGTCAGGACAACCGCTTTGCCGATGGTGGGATAGAGCTTTGCGGCGCGCGGCTTCACCTGAAGGATGTGACGGTGCCGATCTTCGCCGTCACCTGCGAGACCGACCATATCGCCCGTTGGAAGGACTGCTTTCGCGGGTTCCAGCAAACCCGCAGCCGGTCGCGGACTTTTGTGGTTTCGGAGTCGGGGCATATCGCGGGGATCGTGAATCCGCCGTCCAGGAACAAATACGGCCACTACACCAACGACGATCACAAGCTGTCGCCGGCGGACTGGCTTGACGGGGCAGAGTATCATCAGGGGTCGTGGTGGCCGCACTGGGAAGCATGGCTGTCGCGGCGCTCTGGCAAGCAGGTTCCGGCGCGCGAGCCGGGCGATTCGGAGCATCCGGTGCTTTGCGAGGCCCCGGGCACCTACGTGAAGACCAAGGCAATCCGTTGATTTGAAACTGAAAATGAGAAAATGCTGCAGTGCAGCAAAAATCTCTTGAAATGCCGCAATGCAGAACACATATTGGTTTCAGAACGACGAAGCGGACCCCCGCTCCGCACAACCCGAAAGGATCAAGACAATGGCAAATGCACAAGATTTCAACACCGTCCTGAAAGACATGATGGGCTCGTTCCCGGTCGACACCTCGGCCATGGAAAACGCTTTCAAGAGCACCGCGACGCTCAATGAAAAGCTGGCCGGTGTTGCACTGGAAGCGGCCGAGAAGAACTCGGAAATTTCCTCGAAGTGGACCAAGAACACGCTGTCCAAACTGGCAGACATGTCCAAGGCGAAAACCGAGCCTGCCGACTATGCCAAGGCGATGACCGATTTCGCGTCGGCACAAGCCGAAGTGGCCGCCGAGAACATGGCCGCCTACGCCGAAGTGGCCAAGAAGGTTCAGATGGAAACCGTCGAACTGATGCTGTCGGCCGGCAAGAGCGCGTCCGAGGATGCGACCGCTGCCATGAAGAAAGCCACCGACGAGGTGAGCACGGCAGCCAAGAAAGCCTCCGCCACCAAGTAAGCGGACGAACTACTTAGCACCTCCTCCTCCCTCATGGGTGCTTGGTTGAAGGGCGAGCCTGCGGGCTCGCCCTTTCTTTTTGTGCTGCGCTCGCATAGGCTTTTTTGCAACGCTGCAAAATGGGGGAGTAGCCTGTGGCTGACACTGACAAACCATTGCTGATCAAGAGGTATGCGAGCCGTCGGCTCTATAACACCGAGACCAGCGATTATGTGACACTGGAAGACATAGCGGGATTCATCCGCGACGGGCGCGAGGTGCAGATCGTGGACCTCAAGACCGGCGACGACCTGACCCGACAATACCTTCTGCAGATCATTGCCGAGCATGAAAGCCGGGGCGAGAGCGTTTTGCCGGTCAACGTGCTCAATGATCTGGTGCGAAGCTATACAACGCAGGCGACATCGGTGGTGCCGCAGTTCTTGGCGGCCAGCTTCGATATGCTGCGCGAACAGCAGTCCAAGATGGTGGAGAACATGAACAGCATGACCCCGATGGGCAAGGTTCCCGGCATGGAGGCGATGCAGGCGCAGCAGGAAGCGTTCCTCAAGGCGATGACCGGCGGCCTGGGCCAGTGGAAGGCCCCCGAAACGGGCGGCTCGACAGAGACCTCCGGTGAGGGCGAGGATCTGGACGAAATCAAGAAGCAGCTCGCCGAACTTCAGGAGAAGCTCTCGCGCATGAAGTGACCGGTTGCGCTCAGGTGCCGTAGGCGCGCAGCGGTCCCATCACGTCCTCGGCCGCGGCCATGAGCGCATCGGCGACGAAATCGAGATCGGAGCGCTTGAGCCGTGCCGGCAGACGCACATCGCAGGCACGCATCAGCATGGCGCGGGTGCGCGGCAGATCCGGCTGATCTCCCAGAAAACGCCAGTTCCAGAAGGCGCGTGCATTGTCGCTGCTTTGTCCGAAAACCTGCACCTTCACCCCGCGTGCGGCGGCGGCCTCGGCAAAGGCACGGACCTGATCCTCGCTCATGCCGTCAACGTTGAACTGGATGGAATCGGGCGCGCGTTCTTCGGCGGGCAGCTTGGCAGGCACGCACAGCCACGGACTCTGGTTCAGGCGGCGTGCGACATAATCGTAATTGGCGCGCCCGTCGCGCACCCGGCGCGGGATTTCCGGCAACTGCGCGCGGATGATAGCGGCCGACAGGTTCGAAAGTCGCAGATTGTAAAGCGGCAGGAGGTTCTGCCAGCGCGCAAAAGCGTCGTGCAGCACGGGATGCTTTTTCCAGTTATGCTCATAGGCGCCGGACATGATGATGGCGCGCGCCACGAGATCCGCGTCATCGGTGATCAGGATGCCGCCTTCGCCGGCGTTCACCAGCTTGTAGGACTGAAACGAAAAACAGCCGACGCGCCCGATGGTGCCGATATTGCGCCCGTGCCATGTGGTGCCGAGCGAATGCGCCGCATCCTCGATCACGGGCAGGCCGCGCGCGTCGCAAAGCGCCATGATCGCATCCATGTCCGAGGTGTGACCGCGCATATGGCTGATGATCACCGCCTGAACATCGTCCAGCCGGGCGGCGAAATCCTCAAGGTCGACGCGGTAATCCTCGCCAACCTCGCAAAGCACGGGGATGCAGTCGGCATGCACGACCGAAGAGGGCACCGCAGCAAAGGTGAACCCGGGCAGCAGAACGCGCGCGTCGCGCGGCAGTCCAAGCGCCTTGAGCGACAGGAACAGTGCCGCCGAACAGGAGGAGACGGCCAGCGCGTATTTGCTGCCCATCATCTCGGCGAACTCCGCCTCCAGCAATGAGACGGGCGCGTCGTCCGGCGCGGTGTAGCGGAAAAGATCGCCCGATTGCAGAAGGCGGTCGATCTCTGATCGCACGGACTGTGGGATCGGTTCGGCGTCGTAGACGTTGGGCTGCGAACTCATAGTTTTCACTTTGCTTAACTCTGGATTTGGAAAATGTAAAACAACGGCGCGACGAAGGCCAGACGAAAGCGTGGAAAAACTGCCTGAAGTGCGCCTGTGTTGCGTGAAAGGCCGATTCGCCCTGCATCTTTTCGGGTCAAATACCTCGGGGTCCGGGGCAGCGCCCCGGGGCCTGCGCGGCCCGAGCGCAAATCATACTGCGCGCACGGGACGCGCGCCCCGCCTGGTCAAACGCCGAGGCGGTCGCGCAGTGAATACCATGTCATCGCCAGTACCAGCAGCGGCGAACGCAGCGTGCTGCCGCCCGGAAAGGCGGGGGAGGGCACGCTGGCAAGCGTGTCGAAGCCCTGCGAGTGTCCGGCGATGGCCTGCGCCATGAGCTTGCCCGCGTGGGTCGCGGTGCCGACACCGTGGCCGGAATAGCCCGAGGTCGAGAGGATATTGGGCGCCAGCCGCGCCAGGTAGGGCATACGCCGCATGGTGATGCCGAGCGTGCCGCCCCAGGCGTAGTCGATCTTCACGTCGCGCAGATGCGGGAAGATCACGCTCATCGGCGCGCGCACCTTGGCGGCGATGTCGGCGGGAAAGCGATAGCCATAGCTTTCGCCCCCCCCGAACAGCAGGCGCTTGTCGTGACTGAGGCGGAAATAGTTCACGACAAAGCGCGAATCGGCCACGGCGATGTCGCGGGTCAGCACGCGGGCGGCCTCATCGCCCAAAGGCTCCGTCGCGGCGACGAAATTGTTGATCGGCATGACGTGCGCGGCCACCTTGCGGTTCAGCCCGCCGAGATAGCCATTGGCCGCGAGGATGACGTGATCGGCCTCGATCCGGCCCTGATCCGTGATCACGACGGGCTTGCCACCTTCGGTGATGCCCTGCACCGCGCTGTTCTCGTAGATCCGCGCGCCGGCCGCCTCGGCCGCCCGCGCCAGCCCCAGCGCATAGCGCAATGGGTGCAGATGTGCCGCGCCCATGTCGAGCACACCGCCACGATAGTCGGGCGAGGGGCAGATGGCGCGGCAGGCCGCTTCATCCAGAGTTTCAAGCTGATCATAGCCATAGTCGCGCTGCAACTTCTCGGCGTAGGCGTGCAGATGTGCGACGTCCGATCGGGTGGAGCCGGTCCAGGCGATGCCGGGGCGCAGGTGACAGTCGATTTCATGATTTTTGATCAAATCCTTGACCAGCGTCTTGGCCTCTTCGGCCAGATCCCACAGGTGGCGCGCGGTGTCGCGGCCCATGAGCCGTTCCAGCCCGTCCTGTTCCATCCGCTGGCCGGAGCCGAGTTGCCCGCCGTTGCGGCCCGAGGCGCCGAACCCGACGCGGTGCGCCTCCACCAACGCCACGTCATGGCCCAGTTCGGCCAGATGCAGCGCGGCGGACAGCCCGGTGTAGCCCGCCCCCACGATGCACACATCGGCGCGAATCTCGCCCTGCGCCTGCAGGCGGGGCGGCGGTATGTCGGCACTCGCGGCATACCAGCTTTGCGGGTATTGGCCGGCCCGGTCGTTGGCGTAGAGCAGGTTCATACGTTCATCAGCAGGTGTTCGCGCTCCCACGGGGAGATGACCTGGAGAAACTCCTCGTATTCCGTGCGCTTGATGATCGAATAGACACGGGCGAACTCGGGGCCGAGAACCTCGTGCAGATCGGTCGCCTTGTCGAACACCTCCAATGCCTGCCCCATGACCTGGGGGATGTCGCTTGCTCCGGCATAGGCGTCGCCGCGGTACTGCTCGGACGGGCGCTTCTTTTCCATCAGTCCGAGATAGCCGCAGGCGAGCGAGGCGGCGATTCCGAGATAGGGGTTGCAATCCATCCCGGCGAGACGGTTTTCCACACGCCGCGATTCCGACCCCGAGATCGGAATGCGGATGCCGGTGGTGCGGTTGTCGCGGGCCCATTCGAGATTGATCGGCGCGGCGTGGTCCCGCACATAGCGGCGGTAGGAATTCACATAGGGCGCCAACACCGCGATGGCCGAGGGCAGGTGATTTTGCAGCCCGCCGATGAAATAGTAGAACGCATCCGTTTCCCCGCCCTGCGGTCCGGAAAACAGGTTGTTGCCGGTTTCGGTCTCGATGATCGAATGGTGGATATGCATGGCCGATCCCGGCTCTTCCGCGATCGGCTTGGCCATGAAGGTGGCGAAGCAGTCGTGGCGTAGCGCCGCCTCACGGATCAGGCGCTTGAAGTAGAACACCTCGTCGGCGAGCTTCACCGGATCGCCGTGGCGCAGGTTGATTTCAAGCTGCCCGGCGCCGCCTTCCTGGGTGATGCCGTCAATTTCGAAGCCCTGCGCCTCGGCAAAATCGTAGATGTCGTCGATCACAGGGCCGAATTCGTCCACAGCGGTCATGGAATAGGCTTGCCGCGCCGCCGCGGGGCGGCCCGAACGGCCCATCATCGGCTCGATCGGTTTGGACGGGTCGATATTACGCGCGACGAGGAAGAACTCCATCTCGGGCGCGACGACCGGCTCCCAGCCCTGCGCGCGGTAGAGATCGACCACCCGCCTGAGCACGTTGCGCGGCGCGAAGGGAACGGGATCGCCGTTGCGGTCATAGGCATCGTGGATCACCTGGAGCGTCCAGTCGCCGGTCCAGGGCGCGGCGGTGGCGGTGGTCATGTCCGGCTTGAGGATCATGTCGCGCTCGATGAAGCCCTCTTCGTTCGCGGCCTCGCCCCAGTCGCCGGTGATTGTCTGGTAGAAGATCGAGTCCGGCAGGTAGAATTTCATCTGCCGGGCAAATTTCGAGGCCGGGACCGCCTTGCCGCGCGCGATGCCCGGCAGGTCCGCGATCACGCATTCGACTTCATCGAGACGGCGGCCTTCGAGATAGGCGCGCGCGGCTTCGGGGATGGTGTCGAGCCAGTCGGTCATGCGGATCTCTCCTTGCGTAGGAAATCGGCGATCTGATCGGCGATGATGTCGCTGGCCAGCGGCTGGTCGAGGGTGCTTTCGGCCTTGTCAAGAAGCTCTTGCGGCACGACACCCTTGCCCCGGGTGTGGATCAGCCCTTCGATGAAATCGGGCCCGAACTCGGGGTGCGGCTGGATCGTCAGGGCGCGATCCCCATAGACCAGCGCGGCATGGGCGCAGAAGTCGTTGGAGGCGATGGTGCGCGCGCCTTCGGGCGGGGTGATGACCTGATCCTGATGCCAGGCGTTGAGCGGCAAATGCGCGCCGCCGAAGTCATAGTCCTGCCGTCCCACGGCCCAGCCACCGGGAAACTTCACGACCTTGCCGCCTAGCGCCTGCGCCACGATCTGATGGCCGAAACAGATGCCCACGACGGGCACGGCGTGCTCGATCGCATCGCGGATGAACGCCTCCAGCGGAGCAATCCATGGGTGATCCTCATAGGCGCCGTGCTTGGACCCGGTAATCAGCCAGCCGTCGGCGTCCGTCACGTCGCCGGGAAATTCCATGTCCACCACGTTCCAGGTTTCAAAGGTAAACCCCTGATCATGCAGGAGTTTCCGGAACATGTCGTCGTAATCGCCAAGGTCGGGGCGGAGGTTGTCGGGGGCGTGGCCGGTTTGCAGGATACCGATTTTCATGGGTCACCGTATTTGATCAAATTGAGGGTAACGCAGGGCACGCGTGGCGGCAAGGGGTCAGACCCGCTCCAGCCAGCTTTGCCAGCGGTCGGTCGCGGGAATCGCCTCAAGCCGGCGCATTTCCTGCCGCTTGGTCATGACCATATTGCGGATCAGCCCGGCGGGAAAGATGCGTGCGATCAGGGGGTCGTTTTCGAACAGCGAGATCGCGCTGGTCCAGTCCCCGGCGAGCTGCGGCCCGTCCTGTTCGTAGGCGTTGCCGGTGATCGGCGCGGGGGGGACGGTCTGCGCCTCGATCCCTTCCATCGCGGCGCCGAGCACGGCGGCGAGCATCAGGTAGGGGTTGATGTCACCGCCCGCCACGCGATGTTCGATCCGCCGCGCGGGGGCCGGACCGCCGGGCACGCGGATGGCGGCGGTGCGGTTCTCGTAGCCCCAGCAAATCGCGGTGGGGGCATGGGCGTCCGGCACCATCCGGTCGTAGCTGTTGCCATGCGGCGCGAAGATCAGGGTGGAGGCCCGCATCGCGGCGAGGCAACCGCCGATGGCGTGGTGCAGCGTCTCGCTGCCCTTCGGTCCGCCATCGTCGAAAACATTGCGCCCGCCGTCGTCCAGCACGGAAAAATGCACATGCATCCCGTTGCCGGAATCGTCCGGATAGGGCTTGGCCATGAAGGTCGCGGCCATGCCGTGTTGCCGCGCGAGGCCGCGCACCAGCGTCTTGAAGAGCACCGCGTCGTCGGCCGCGCGCATCGCGTCCTGATGGGTCAGCGTGACCTCGAATTGCCCCAGCCCGGCCTCGGAAATGGCGGTCTGGGCGGGGATACCCATTGCCGCGCAGGCGTCGTAGAGCGCGGTGAAGAAGGTATCAAAAGCGTCCAGCTCATCGAGCGAGAGCACCGCGTGCCCGTCGAGCGGGCGCCCGGTGAGCGGGTGCCGGGGCGGGCAGAGTGCGCCGGTGCTGTCATCGACGAGGGTGAATTCCATCTCGGTCGCGGCGATCACCGTCCAGCCGCGCGCGGCGTAGCGATCCAGCACGCGGGCGAGCGCATGGCGCGGATCGCCGTCGAAGGGCGCGCCGCCCTCGGTCCGCATGGTCATCGGCACCAGCGCGGAGGCATGTGGCAGCCAGGGCATCGGCACCGGGCCGCGTTCGGTCGGCAGCAGGATGCCATCGGCGTCGCCGCTTTCGAATACCAGCGGCGAATCCTCGATATCGGCGCCCCAGATGTCCACGTTGAGCGCCGAGAGCGGCAGGCGCACCGCGCCCTTGGCCAGCTTTTCGGCGTAGGAGGCCGGGACACGCTTGCCGCGCCACTGGCCGTTGAGATCGAGGGCGGCCACGCGGAAGGTGGGGAATTGCGAAAGGTCCATTGAAGGGCGCTCCAGCCTGACTATGGGCATCGGTTTACAGGACGGACGGGGGTGTTGTCACCTTGATTTGATCAAAAAACTTTCGGGTGGAAGGACGGATTTTCGGCACGTCGGTGGAACGTCGGTATTTTGTCGGTATCGCGTCGGTGCGGGGGGACTTCAAGCGGGCGCGCGGGCTCATGTGAGTTTACGCTCGGGCCGCGCAGGCCCCGGGGCTCTGCCCCGGACCCCGAGGTATTTGACCCGAAAAGATGCAGCGGTGGTCGTCTGAAGTCTCAGCGGATCAGTTAGCGGATCAGGTTGGGGCGAAAGCGCAGGCGGGGGCGCATCGGGCGCGGCAGGTGGCGGTTGAGACGGGTATTGATCGCCCCGAAGATGGCGATGATCACCAGCGTGAGCAGGATAAAATAACCCGCCAGCACCGGATAGGGAATGAAGGGGTTGAAGGTCTTGTCGGCAAGGTAGCTGGCGTAATAGAGCGAGTCGCCCTTCTGCTGCCATGCGGGAAAGCCCGAGAAGAACACCAGTGTGGTGGCGTGAAACAGGAAGATCGCCTCGTTGGTGTAGGCGGGCCATGCCAGCCGCAGCATGGTGGGATAGGTGATGCGGCGAAAGCGCGGCCAGCCCGACATGCCATAGGCGTCCGCCGCCTCCAGATCGCCGCGGGGGATCGATCTCAACGCGCCGTAGAAGATTTCCGCCGAATAGGCGGCGGTGTTGAGAAAGAGCACGACCAGCGCCCCCAGCCAGGCCGAGGTGAAGGGGCTGAAGACGGGGTGCACGCCCTTGAGCGAGAGAAACAGGAAATAGGCGAAGAAGAACTGGATGAAGAGCGGGGAGCCGCGAAACACGAGGACGAACCATCCCGCCAGCTTGCGCAACACGATGTTCCGCGATGCCTTGCCGAGCGCCACGGCCACGGCCAGAAAGAACCCCGAGATCAGCGCCAGCGTGCCGAAGTAGATATTCCACAACAGCCCCGAGCCGATCAGCGTGAAGTGATGGCAGAGCGTGAAGTTGTCGCGCGGCAGAAGCCGTTCCCCGATCCCCAGCGAGCGCAGCCCGTAGTCGGCGATGATGTCCCAGCAGCTCATGCGCCCGCCCTGCGTTTCGCATCGCCGCCGCTGATGGCCTGTCCGACCGACAGGCGGCGCATCAGGCGATCGAGCACGATCTCGGATATCCGGGTGAACACGAGGTAGAAAACCAGAAGCGCGAGGAAATACCACATCCGCCAGTCGCCGTGCGGGTAGTCGGTGAAGCGCGGGGTTTTCGCGCCGCCCAGATCGCGTGCCCAGTAGACGATATCCTCGACCCCCAGAAGAAAGAGCAGGGGCGTGGCCTTGATCAGCACCATCCACAGGTTCGACAGCCCCGGCAACGCGTAGATCCACATCTGCGGCACCAGCACGCGCCAGAAGGTCTGCCGTTGGGTCATGCCGTAGGCGGCGGCGGTTTCAAGCTGATCGTGCGGCACGGCGCGCATGGCCCCGAAGAGCACATTGGCGGCAAAGGCGCCGAAAACGATGGCGAAGGTGATCACCGCCAACGCAAAGCCATAGGTTTCGTGCAACCACTGCGGCGCGCTGCCGGGGGGCACCTTGGCGGCCTGACAGACGATGAAATCGCTGCCCTGGCGGATTGGCTCATCCCACTCGGGGCATTTCGCCTTGTGCATGAGCCATTCCAGCGCCTGATCGAGCGCGATGACGAAGAAGAGGAAGAAGGCGATGTCGGGCACGCCGCGCACCAGTGCGATATAGGTCTTGCCCAGAAGCGAAGCGGGCAGGAAGCGCACCCGCGCCAGCATCGCGCCGCCGAAGCCGAACAGCAGCGCCGTGGGCGCGGTGATCGCCAGCAAAAGCAGCACGGTGCCGAAAGAGCCATAGAAGGCCATATGCTTGCCCGTGGTCAGGTAGCATGACAGCCATTTCAGGCCGAACAGCATTTCGGGGTTGGCGCAATAGCTGAAAATCGCGGGCCTCGTCGGGGTGATGCCGGAGGTCGGAAGGCGGGCCGGGCGCGGTTTGGGCGCCCGGCCCCGGGATCATCGGTGATCAGAAGGTGGAGGACACCTCCCACTTCCGGATCAGTTCATTGAGGCTGCCGTCGTCCTTCATCGACTGGATCGCCGCGTTGAAGGTTTCACGCAGCTCCGGATCGGATTCGCGAATCCCCATGCCGACACCCCCGCCAAGCGGCACGTCGGGACCGACGAACATCAGGTCGGGATCTTCCTCGGCCAGCGGCGCGAGGTAGGATTTGTCGGCGAGCACCGCGTCCGCCTCGCCGTTGCGGACGGCGGCGATGGTTTCCTCGGGCGTGGCGAACTCCACCAGCGTGGCGCCGGAGTCGGCCACATAGCCTGCCTGAATCGTGCTGGCCTGCGCGGCGATCACGCCGCCCTCAAGGTCCACGCCGTCCGACAGGGCCAGATAGGCCGACGGGTCGGGCGGGGTGTAGTTCTGGGTAAAGTCGATCACCTGATCACGCTCGTCGGTGATCGACATGCCGGCGATGATCGCGTCGTAGTTGCCGGACACCAGGTTGGGGATGATCGAATCCCAGTCGTTGGTGACCCATGTACACTCCAGTTCGGCGCGGCGGCACAGTTCATCCCCGAGGTCCTTTTCGAAGCCGTCGATGTCTCCGGCGTCGTTGATGAAGTTCCACGGGGGATAGGCGCCCTCGGTGCCGAGGCGGACGGTATCGGCGGCAGAGGCCGTGGCGGCCACGGCCAGCGCGGCGGCGGATAGCAACAGTTTTCTCATGGGTATGCTCCCTGTCAGTTTGATTGTCATGCTTGGACGGTCGAGCTCAGAAATTGCCGCAACCGTTCCGATTTGGGCGCGCCGAAGAGATCCTTGGGCGCGCCTTCCTCCTCGATCAGCCCCTGGTGCAGAAACACCGTGTGGCTCGATATGTCGGCGGCCATCTTCATGTCATGGGTGACGATGAGCATGGTCCGGCCTTCGGCCGCGAGATCCTTGATCACGCGGATCACCTCCTGTTCCAGCTCGGGATCGAGCGCGGAGGTGGGTTCGTCGAACAGAAGCGCCTCCGGCTCCATGCAGAGGGCGCGGGCGATGGCGGCACGCTGCTGCTGTCCGCCGGACAGCTGCGCGGGGTAGGCGTCGTGTTTTTCGCCGATACCCACCTTGTCGAGATAGGCGCGGGCGGCGGATTCGACCTCCGCGCGCGGGCGGCGCAGGACGGTGAGCGGCGCCTCCATCACGTTTTGCAGGATGGTCATGTGGGACCAGAGGTTGAACTGCTGGAACACCATCGACAGGTTGGTGCGGATGCGCAGCACCTGCCCGAAGTCGGCGGGGTGGCGGTGCAGCCCCGTGCCCCTCCATTTCACCGGCTCGCCCTTGAAGATGATCTCGCCCTGCTGGCTGTCCTCCAGCAGGTTGGCGCAGCGCAGGATGGTGGATTTGCCCGACCCCGAGGAGCCGATGAGCGAGACGACATCGCCCTTGCGCGCGGTGATGTCCACGCCCTTGATCACCTCAAGATCGCCAAAGGCCTTGTGCAGATTGCGGATTTCGAGAACGGGTGTCGTCTCATCGGTCACGGGGGCGATTGTCCTCTTGCTGTCGGCTGTGCGCCCGGCGGGCGCGGGGTCAATGGTAATCAGGGCTGAAAAAATGCGCAAATGCAACTTTCAATCCGGGTGACGCCGGGTGAATGGGGCCAATTCGCACGGCCCCGCCGCCCGAATGGGCGCGGGTTGCGCGCGGGGCGCCTATGGGGCGGGCGGGGTCGGCACGGCCAGATAGGTGGACGCGGGGATCGTCACGATGGCGCGCAGGTGCAAGGTGTCCCGGTCAGCCGGCGACAGCGTATCCACGGCGGCAGAGAGCGCGGTGCGCAGTGGCTCCGGGTCCCGGTTGCGCGCGGTGATATAGGGCAGCGCCGGGGTGGGATCGGTGCGCGCGATCTCCACCAGATCGGCGGCAAAATCGTCGTGGCGGCGGATCATCTCCCATGTCAGCGCATCGAGCCCGGCCAGATCGGCGCGCCCCTCGGCGACCGCCCGTGCCGAGGCGCGGTGCGCGCCGGTGGGCACAAGCGTCCCCATGCGTAGCCCGGCGGCGTCCATATGCGTGCGCGGCGCGGCCCAGCCCGAATGCGACAGCGCCTCGTTATAGGCAAAGCGCGCGCCCGCAAAATCGGCAAGCGCCGCGTCCGCGCGGGTGCGGTGCGCCACGAAGACGGAAGTGTAGTGCCCCGGCGGGCAGCCCGGCAGCCCGTGGTCGGGGGTGGCCACAAGCGTGACGCGGGGGTGAAGGCGGCTACGGAAGGGCAGGCCGCAGGTCTGCGCCAGCAGCAGATCGGGGCTTTGCCATGCCTCCCAGAGGGGGGTGTCGCGGTCAAGCCGCTCCGGCCCCTCGCCCAGATGCCCGCGAATGGCGGCCCAGAAGCGATCCGTCGCGGCGGCGGTTTCGGGCCTGTCATACATCGCGAGCTGCGCGATCATCCCTCGTCTTCGACCCGCTTGCGCGCAAGGTTGCTGTCGCGGTCGTTGATGCCCAGCAGGTTGGCGGCGAGGCGGACGATCGCATCCTCGTGCGAATCGCGCTCTCCGTCGGCCAGCACCACCGCCCAGAGCGTTTCGATCACCGCCACCCGTTCCTCATGGGGGACCTTGTCCTTGATGGCGCGGGTGAAGCGGACGGTATCGGGGGCCTCGGATTCCAGCGTCTCGCCGTCATTGCGCAAACTCAGGGCATCGGTCTGTGAGAGCCCGTAGCGCGTGACGAGTATTCGCTCGATCCGGTCGGCCTCTTGCAGATCGTAGTGACCGTCGGAGCGGGCAATGCGCACCAGAAGCGCGGTGAGCGCCAGCCGCGCGTCACCGTCGGGAAGCGTTTGGGTTTCGGGGGCGGTGAGCCGTTTGAGAAAATTCGCGAACATGGGATCAATCTAGGTCAGGGAGAGGCAAAGTGCCAGAGGGGCAGGGCACCAGAGCGCCCCGCCGAGCGAAGGTCAGCGGGGGACAGGGCTATCCCCGGGGTCGATGGCAAGCGCGCGTTCGATCTCGTGCAGGGTGGCGTCCTCTTCGGGAGTATCCATCCCGTCGGCCATGATCACCCGCCAGAGCGCGTGCACCATGTCGAGCCGGTGGGGGTAATCCACGGTCTGCACGATGATTCGCGCGAAATCGGCCGTGCCGGGAGCCTGTTTTTCCAGCTTTTCGCAGGTGGCGCGCATTCTGGCGGCCTCGACCGGCTTGAGGTTGAAGGAGGCGGCGAGAATGCGGTCGATCTCACCGATCTCGGTGGCGTCATAGTGCCGGTCGGACTTGGCCACCCGCACCAGAAGCGCACCAAGCGCGAGCTGGTGATCGGGTTCGGGCAGGGCCGGGGCGGGGTTGTGTCCGCGCAGACGATTGAGCAAACCCTCCCACATCAGCCGTCATAGCCTTCGACAATGACGATGTCGCCGGTCGAGACCGGATCGCGGATCGCCTTGGCCGCCTGATACCCGTCCGAATGATAGCACTCGAGCGCGGCCTGATAGGAGGGGAATTCGATCACGACATTCCGGGCCCGGGCGGTGCCTTCGGCAAGTTCGAACGGCCCGCCGCGCACGAGAAAGCGCGCGCCGTACTCGGCAAAGGGCGCGGCGTTGGCGGCCACGTAATCCTTGTAGGTTTCGGGGTCATCCACGTCGATGCGACCGATCCAGTAGCCTTTGGGCATTGCGCGCTCCGTTGTTGTGTCATTCCGTCCGACTCCACGATAGCGGGCGCGCGGAAAATGTCATCCCGCGCGGGTGCCGGGCCGGCATTTTCCGGATGGAGTGCGCTTGCGTGCACACAGGGCGCGCCTTGTCCCGCCTTATGGGCGCGGCAAAGCCGGTGCGGCGGATCAGACGAGGCGCGAGTTGTCCTTGGCCGCGCGGATGAAGTCGCGGAAGAGCGGATGCGGATCGAAGGGTTTGGATTTCAGTTCCGGGTGAAACTGCACGCCGATGAACCACGGATGATCGGGCCATTCGACGATCTCGGGAAGGCGGCCGTCGGGGGACATGCCGGAAAACACCATGCCCGCTTCCTCGAGCTTCTCGCGGAACTTGATGTCCACCTCGTAGCGGTGGCGGTGGCGTTCGTCGACCCGCGTGCTGCCATAGATCCCGGCCACGCGGCTGCCCTCTTTCAGGATCGCGTCATAGGCGCCGAGGCGCATGGTGCCGCCCTTGTCATCGCGCAGGGAGCGTTCCACGGTGTGATTGCCCCGCACCCATTCCTTGAGATGATACACGACAGGCGTGAAGCGCTTCTCCCCGGCTTCATGGTCGAATTCCTCGGAGCCGGCGTCGTGCAGGCCGGCGAGGTTGCGCGCCGCCTCGATCACCGCCATCTGCATCCCGAGGCAGATCCCGAGATAGGGCACCTTGCGTTCGCGGGCGAACTGGGCGGCCTTGATCTTGCCTTCAGTGCCGCGCTCTCCGAAGCCGCCGGGCACGAGAATGGCGTCGAAGCCTTCGAGATAGGGGGCGGGATCCTCGGTGTCGAAAATCTCGGCATCGACCCATTCCACCTTGACCTTCACACGGTTGGACATGCCGCCGTGAGTGAGCGCCTCCGCGATGGACTTATAGGCGTCCTCGAGTTGGGTGTATTTGCCGACAATGGCGACCTTCACGGTGCCTTCGGGGTTGTAGATCCGGTCGGCCACGTCGTCCCAGCGTGTGAGGTTGGGTTTCGGGGCCGGGGCGATGCCGAAGGCGTCGAGCACCGCCTGATCGAGCCCTTCGCGGTGATAGGCCAGCGGCGCCTCGTAGATCGACTTGAGATCGAGCGCGGCAATCACCGCGTCGGGGCGCACATTGCAGAAAAGCGCGAGCTTGTCGCGTTCCTTTTGCGGAATCGGGCTTTCGGAGCGGCATACGAGGATGTCGGGCGCGATGCCGATGGAGCGCAGTTCCTTGACGCTGTGCTGGGTCGGCTTGGTCTTCAGTTCTCCGGCGGCGGCGATGAAGGGCAGAAGCGTGAGGTGGATGAAGATGCACTGTCCGCGCGGCTTGTCCTGAGAAAACTGGCGGATCGCCTCGAAGAAGGGCAGCCCCTCGATGTCGCCCACGGTGCCGCCGATCTCGCAGAGCATGAAATCGACCTCGTCCTCGCCGATAGACAGGAAATCCTTGATCTCGTTGGTGACGTGCGGAATGACCTGAATGGTCTTGCCGAGGTAGTCGCCGCGACGCTCTTTTTCCAGCACGTTCATATAGATACGGCCCGAGGAGACGGAATCGGTCATCCGGGCGGGCACGCCGGTGAACCGCTCGTAATGGCCCAGATCAAGATCGGTTTCCGCGCCGTCATCGGTGACGAACACCTCGCCATGTTCGAACGGGGACATGGTGCCGGGATCGACGTTGAGATAGGGGTCGAGCTTGCGCAGGCGGACGGTGTAGCCGCGCGCCTGCAGAAGCGCGCCGAGCGCGGCGGAGGCAAGCCCCTTGCCCAGCGAGGAAACGACGCCACCCGTAATGAAAATGAACCGTGCCATCGGCTGGCAACCCCCGTGATTGTCGTGTTTCTGCTCGCCCCGCGCCAGTGAAACGACGCAGCATCACGGGATTTGAGACATACAGGATTCGCATGACCTTGGCAACCGGACCGCAAGATGCTGTTGCGGCCCTGAAAGGTTGCTCAAGCTATGGTGGCGATCAGTCGGCGCGTGGAACGAGCGGCGTGTCGTCGCCTTCGCTCGGCGGGAGCAGATCGGAGGCGGGCGGGGCGGTGTCGCCCTCTTGCGCGGCGGGGGCGTCGCGCAGCCTGTCCACCACGGACGAGCCCGCCGATTTCTGCGCCGCCATGATCGTCAGCGCGATCGAGGTGCAGATGAAGGCGATGGCGAGAACCCAGGTCAGCTTGCCCAGGGCGGTTGATGCGGAGCGCCCGGTCGCGGCGCCGCCGCCCCCGCCGCCAATGCCAAGTCCCCCGCCTTCGGAGCGCTGCATGAGCACGATGCCGATCAGCGCCAGCGCGAGAAGAAGGTGGATGATGAGGACTACATTTTCCATGGGGACCCGTCAGTTCGCCAGTGTTGGATATATCAGCGCGCTGTGTAGGGAAGTTTGGCCGACGGGGCAAGGCGGTTTCAGGGGCAGGGCCGTGACCGGCAGGAGTGCGCGTGCCGCGCACGCCGTTTTTCCTGGCGCTCAGGCCGCTCAGGCCCCTGGGCTCTGCCCCGGACCCCGAGGTATTTCACCCGAAAAGAGGCAGCGGGGATCTGGACTTGGGCCCGGTGTCGCGGCAGGGTGGTCCCATGCCACATGATCATGACCATCCCCACGCCCTGTTGCCGCCCGACCCCGCGTTGCGGGTGAAGGCGCTTGAGACGATCCTTGTCGGCAAGGGGCTGGTCGATCCGGCCGCGCTCGACGAGATCATAGACATTTATCAGAACCGGATCGGTCCGCAGAACGGCGCGCGGGTTGTGGCGATGGCCTGGAGCGATCCCGGGGTGAAGGCACGGCTGCTGAGCGATCCGGTGCCGTTCTTGCAGGAGCTAGGCTATTATGGACGGCAGGGGGAGCATGTCACCGTGGTCGAGAACACGGCCGCGGTGCACAACATGATCGTCTGCACGCTATGTTCCTGTTATCCTTGGCCTTTGCTGGGTATCCCGCCAGGGTGGTACAAGTCCGACGCCTACCGTGCGCGGGCGGTCCGCGCCCCGCGCGCGGTGCTTGCGGAGTTCGGGGTGCGCCTGCCGGAGGGCAAGGCGGTGCGGGTCTGGGATTCGACGGCCGAGATGCGCTATCTCGTGCTGCCGGAACGGCCTGCGGGCACCGAGGGCTGGCCGGTGGAGGCGCTGGCGCGGCTGGTGACGCGCGACAGCATGGTGGGCACCGGGCTGGCGCGGGAGCCGGGGACGTGAGTATGAGCCGGCTGCATGACATGGGCGGGCGCATCGGGGATGGCGCGGTGAACCCGGCGGACGATACCCCGTATACTCAGGATTGGCAGGGGCGTGCGCTGGCGCTGACGATGGCGACTGAGGAGCTTGGGACATGGAGTATCGATAGCTCGCGCCATGCAGGAGAGCGGCTCATCCCCCACGATTACATGAATTTCTCCTATTTCGAGAAGTGGCTCGCGTCGCTGGCCGATCTTCTGGTGGCGCGCGGGCTTGTGAGCGAGGCGGAGCTGCGCCGGGGCGCGGCGGCGGGCGTGTCCGGGTTGGCGGACAGGATGCTGAAACCGGGGGATGTGGGGGCGATGGCGGCGTCGGGCGCGCCGAGCGAACGCAGCCTGAAGGCGCCTGCGCGATTTGCCAACGGTGAGCGGGTGAGAACGCGGAGACCGGCGCGAAATATCCTAGTGGATCAGGGGCATACGCGGCTGCCGTCCTATGCGGCGGGCTGCGTCGGCGAGGTGGTCAATTGCCACGGGGCGCATGTTCTGCCCGACAGCAATGCGCATGATCTGGGCGAGGCGGCGGAGCCTTTGTATTCTGTGCGCTTTGCCGCGCGGGAACTATGGGGACGGGCGGAGAATCCCGACGACGCAGTGACGCTCGACCTGTGGGAAAGCTATCTGGAGCCGGAGGCCGGGGCATGAGCCGGCTGCATGACATGGGCGGGCGGATCGGGGATGGCGCGGTGAACCCGGCCGATAACGCGATCTATGCGCGGGACTGGCACGGGCGGGCGCTGGCGCTCACGCTGGCGGCGGGGGCGCTCGGGGCGTGGAACATTGATATCTCGCGCCATGCGCGGGAGCGGCTAAGCCCCCGCGATTACATGAATTTTTCCTACTACGAGAAATGGATCGCGGCGCTTGCGGACCTGTTGGTGGAGCGCGGGCTCGTGAGCGAGGAAGAGTTGCGACGGGGCGCGGCGGCGGGAGCCTCCGAGGCGGCGGATCGGGCGCTCAGGGCGGATGATGTGGCTGCGGCGCTGGCGCGGGGCGGGCCGAGTGGGCGTAGCATCGAGGCGCCCCCGCGATTTGCCGTCGGAGAGCGGGTGAGAACGCGGAGACCGGCACGAAATATCCTGGTGGATCAGGGGCATACGCGGCTACCGTCCTATGCGGCGGGCTGCGCGGGGGAGGTGGTGATCTGCCACGGGGCGCATGTTCTGCCCGACAGCCATGCGCATGATCTGGGCGAGGCGCCGGAGCCGCTTTACGCCGTGCGCTTTGCCGCGCGGGAGCTTTGGGGACGGGCGGAGCACCCCGGCGACACGGTGACGCTCGACCTTTGGGAAAGCTATCTGGAGCCGGAGGCATGAGCGATGCGCCGGAGCCGGTTTTCGAGGCGCCGTGGCACGCGCAAGTCTTTGCAATCACTGTCTCTTTGAACGAGGCGGGGCTGTTTTCATGGCCCGAGTGGACGCAGGTTTTCGGCGCCACGCTGGCGCGGCATGGGCTGGCGAAAGAGCTCAACGGCGGGGAGGATTACTTTGCCGCATGGCTTGAGGCGCTGGAGGCGGTCCTGGCCGAAAAGGGGATCGCGGCGTCGGGGGCGGTGGAGGCGATGCGTGCAGCCTGGGAGGAAGCGTATCTGTCGACCCCGCACGGCACGCCGGTGAAATTGCGCGAATCGGGTTAATCCCCTGATTATGAAGAAAAACCCCTGTCGGTAAAACGTCGGTATCGCGTCGGTGGCGGTGTCGGGATCCTGCCCGGTTAACGGGGCGTTCGGCGCGAGAGTGTGAAGATCGGGTTACGAAACGGGTTGATCGCGTCCCCCCGGCGCGTCCGGGGGGCGGCGTGCTTGCGCGCGGCGGCGGCGTTATTCGTCCACGTCGTCCATGTCGGCCTGCCCCGAGAGCCGGCGGCGCACGTGGCTCCAGCTCAGGCCGATGCCGAGCACCAGCGACAGCGCGAAAATGCCCAGCCATGTGTTCATCTCGCGGTTGCCGAGTGTCAGCAGACCGTAGTCGTAAAGCACCCAGAGCAGCGCGGCGACCAGCGAGAGCACCAGAAACATGCCGAAACCGCCGATCGAGCGCAGCGTGGCGCGCAGGTAGATGATGTAGCCGATCATCAGCAGCAGCCCCAGAAGCACGGTCAGGGGCAGCTCCTCTGTATAGTTCACGGCGGACCAGCGGATATAGTTCCAGTCCGTCGGGTTGAAGGTGGTCGAGAGCAACCCGAATGCGAAAAGCCAGCGCAGGAAAAACCCCATTCATACCCCCCCGGGAAAAACCATGGCCCGTATTGGCGCAAAAGGGCGGTGCCTGTCCAGTGCCCGGCATGAATTTGCGGTTTCACCGGCAGGGCAAGATCGCTACAAGGGCGCGGGTTTGGCAAGGCAAGGAACCGGACATGGCCAATGTTGTCGTCGTGGGCGCCCAGTGGGGCGACGAGGGAAAGGGCAAGATCGTCGACTGGCTCAGCGAGCGGGCCGATGTGATCGCGCGGTTTCAGGGCGGGCATAACGCGGGCCATACGCTTGTTATCGACGGGGCGGTCTACAAACTGCATGCGCTGCCCTCGGGCGTGGTGCGCGGCGGCAAGCTTTCGGTGATCGGCAACGGGGTCGTGCTGGACCCCTGGCATCTTGTGGGCGAGATCGAGACGATGCGCGGGCAGGGGGTTACGATCAGCCCCGAAACGCTCATGATCGCGGAGAATACGCCGCTGATCCTGCCGATTCACGGCGAGTTGGACCGCGCGCGCGAAGAGGCGGTCGGCGTGGCCCGTATCGGCACCACCGGGCGCGGGATCGGCCCGGCCTATGAGGACAAGGTGGGGCGCCGGTCGATCCGGGTGGCCGACCTGGCCGACGACGAGACGCTGGAGCGGCGGGTGGACCGGGCGCTGGCGCATCACGACGCGCTGCGCCGGGGGCTGGGCCTTGAGCCGGTGGACCGCGCCGCGCTTATCGCCGGGCTCAAGAAGATCGCCCCGGAGATCCTGCCCTATGCGGCGCCGGTGTGGAAAGTGCTGAACGAAAAGCGCAAGGCCGGCAAGCGTATCCTGTTCGAGGGGGCGCAGGGCGCGCTTCTGGATATTGATTTCGGCACATACCCGTTCGTCACCTCGTCGAACGTGATCGCGGGGCAGGCGGCGACGGGCACCGGGATCGGGCCGGGGGCGATCGATTTCGTTCTGGGGATCGTGAAAGCCTATACCACCCGCGTGGGCGAGGGGCCGTTTCCGACAGAGCTTGACGACGACGACGGGCAGCGGCTGGGCGAGCGGGGGCATGAATTCGGCACCACCACCGGACGCAAGCGGCGCTGCGGCTGGTTCGATGCCTGCCTTGTGCGCCAGACCTGCGCCACCAGCGGGGTGAACGGAATCGCGCTGACCAAGCTGGACGTGCTGGACGGGTTCGAGACGCTGAAGATCTGCGTGGGCTATGATCTGGACGGGGCGCGGCTCGACTATCTGCCGACGGCGGCGGACCAGCAGGTGCGCTGCGTGCCGATTTACGAGGAGATGCCGGGCTGGAGCGAGAGCACCGAGGGCGCGCGCAGCTGGGCGGAGCTTCCGGCGAATGCGATCAAATACGTGCGCCGGGTCGAGGAGCTGATCGATTGCCCCGTGGCGCTTCTGTCCACCTCGCCGGAGCGGGAGGACACGATCCTCGTGACCGATCCGTTCTCGGACTGAGGGGCGGGGGTTGACCACCGGGGGCGCCCGGTTATGTCCGGCATGAGAGGGGGGAGGCGCGTGGCACTGAGCTACAAGGCGCGGCGGCGGTGGTCGCTGGTGATCCTGCTGATCGGGCTGCCGGTCTATATCGTGGTGGCGGCGACGCTGGTGGGTCTGCTCGACCGGCCGTCCCTGCTTGTGGAACTGGGGATTTATGTCGGGCTGGGCATCCTCTGGGTGCTGCCTTTCAAGGCGGTGTTCAAGGGGATCGGACAGGCGGACCCCGATGACGATGGGCCGGATCAGCCCAATCCGTAGGAGCCCAGGAAACGGTCGACCGCGCGCTCTATCGCCTCTGTCGGGTCTTCGGGGGTGGGCATCTGGTAGATGTGGCGCCGGATTCCGATGTAGACGATCCCGCCGTGCAAGTTCCAGATGTCCTCCATCTGCGGCAGCGCCGGGCCAGGGGCGCTGGCGTGGAGTTCTTCCAGCAGGGGCCGGAGAATCACCGTGCCTAGATGATGCAGGTAGCGGCGGTTCAACTCGGCCCCCGCCAGACCCGAGAACATGAAGATCCGCATCCAGTTGTATTCGAAGATCAGCCGGCTGTATTCGCGGTAGAACGTCAGAATTCGCGCGCGCAGGGGGTGCGATCTGTCGGTCAGGAAATGCGGCCAGTCGTCGGAGAGCCGGTCAAGGTAGACGTGCTCGTAGACCGCCTCCAGTATCTCTGCCTTGTTGCTGAAATAATTGAATAAAAGCGACTGCGTGATGCCCAGCCTGCGGGCGAGGTCACGGGTTGTCCCGTCCAGTCCGACATCGGCGAAAAAGGTCACCGCGCCCTCGACGATCTGGCGGCGGCGTTCGGCGGGGGGAAGCCGGCGGCGTTCCGGCGCGTCGGGCGGGGTCTGTGTGGCTCTATCGGTCATATGCGTATCTCTAACGGCAACTGCCGGAAAAATTCTACTTGCAATATCATCTAAATAATAGATCATCTGATCAATAAGGTTGATCGACTGATCAGCAAGCGCCCTGGGGAGAGGGCGGTGAACGGGAGGATTTTGCCATGAAGGCTTTGGCGGGCGGCTATGCCCAGGCCCGGGATTTGCGTCACGCGCTTGACCTGCTGGGGCAGGCGGACGGGATGGGGCGTGTGCTTGCGGGCGGTCAGAGTCTGATCGCCGCGATGAACATGCGGCTGACCAGTGGCGATTTGCTGGTGGATATTTCCCGCATCGCAGAGCTGCGTGGGGTCGCGCTTGACGGCGGCTGGCTGCGGATCGGGGCATTGACGCGCCATGCCGAGATCGGGCGCGACGCCCTGATCGCGCGTCATGCGCCGCTGCTGACCCGGGCGGTCGGGCATATCGCGCATTCGGCGATTCGCAACCGGGGCACCATCGGCGGATCGCTCGCGCATGCCGATCCGGCGGCGGAGTTTCCCGCCTGCGTGCTGGCGCTTGAGGCGGTTCTTCACCTCGACGGGCCGGACGGGCGCCGCGACGTGGCGGCGGAGGATTTCTTCCTCGGGGTTTTCGAGACTGCCATCGAGGAGGGCGAGATCCTGACCGGGATCAGCGTGCCGGTGGCGCAGGACGGGGAGCGGCATGTCCTGCGTGAGGCCGCGCGGCGGTCGGGCGATTACGCGCTGGCCGGGCTTTGCCTTCTACGCCGGACGGCGGGGCATCGCCTTGCGGCCTTCGGTGTGGGCCCGTGCCCGATTCTGGCGCGCGGCGCGATGGAAAAGCTCGATCACGGAGATATCGACGGCGCGGTTGCCGCCCTGTCGGGCGAGATCGACCCGCCCGGCGACACGCAGGCCAGCGCCGCCTATCGCCGCCATCTGGCCGGGGTGCTGTTGCGCCGCGCGCTTTCAGACCTTGAAGGAGAGCAATCATGAGCGATGCCTTCCGCGACCGTATCGACATCGCGTTGACGGTGAACGGTGAGCCCGTGGAGGCGCGGGTGCCTGCCGGCCGTCATCTGGTGGATTTCCTGCGTCTCGATCTGGGGCTGACGGGATCGCACGCGGGGTGCGAGCACGGGGTGTGCGGCGCCTGCACGGTGAAAGTGGATGGCGAGGCCGTGCGCGGCTGCCTCATGCTGGCGGCGCAGGCCGACGGGGCGGAGGTCTGGACGCTGGAGGGGCTGACGCAAAGCGGTGTGATCCGCGATTTGCAGGACGCCTTCGTGGCGCGCAATGCGCTTCAGTGCGGCTATTGCACGCCGGGGATGCTGACCTCGATCGAGGAGCTTCTCAATCGCGGCGGCGTGCCGGAGCGGGCCGAGATCCGCGAACACCTGTCGGGCAATTACTGCCGGTGCACGGGATACGAGGCGATCGTGGATGCGGTCGAAAGCGTGGCGCGCGCGCGCGCCGAAAAGGGGGCCGCATGACCATTTCCTTTGGCAATCCCGACCGTCCCAACAGCTATATCGGCAAGACGGTGCCGCGGCCCAACGCGCCGCGCCTCGTGCAGGGGCGGGGCAAATACGTGGACGATATCGTGCTGCCGCGCATGGCGCATGTCGCCTTTGTGCGCAGCCCGCACGCCCATGCGACCATCGGCGCGATCGACACCGCCGGCGCGAAAGAGGTCAAGGGGGTGTTGCGCATCTTCACCGGCGCGGAGATCGCGGAGGTCTGCACACCGTGGGTGGGGGTTCTGGCGCATCTCAAGGGATTGAAGTCGCCGCCGCAGCACGCGCTGGCGGTGGACCGGGCCTGCTGGGTCGGCGAGCCCGTGGTCGCGGTGGTCGCCACATCGCGCGCCGCCGCCGAAGAGGCCGCCGCGCTGGTCGATGTGGACTATGACCCGCTGCCAGTCGTCACCGACATGATGAGCGCGCTGGACGCCGACACGCCGGTGCTGCACGCGGATATGGGCGACAACCTCGCGTTTCGCCGCCTGCACGAGGAAGGCGATGTCGATGGGGTCATGGCCACCGCGCACAAGGTGGTGTCGGCCCGGTTCAAGACCGCGCGCCACACCGGCGTGACGCTCGAGCCGCGCTCCATCCTTGCCGACTGGAACCCCGCCGAGCAGCAGCTGACCACGTGGAACGCGACGCAGGCGCCGCATATGATCCAGACGGTTCTGGCGACGCATCTGGGCCTGCCGGAAGGGCGGGTGCGGGTCATCTGCGACGATGTGGGCGGCTCTTACGGGATCAAGGTGCATGTCTATCCCGACGAGGTGGCGACAGCGGCGATCTCGAAGATCATGGAGCGCCCGGTGAAATTCGTGGCCGACCGGCTTGAGAGTTTCAGCACCGACATTCACGCCCGCGATCACGAGATCGAGGCGAAGATCGCGGTGGACGCCGAGGGCAGGATCCTTGCCATCGATGTGGACGACTGGACCGCGATCGGGGCCTATTCGGTCTATCCGCGCACCTCGGCGATCGAGGGCAACCAGGTGGTCAACCTCTGCGGGGGCCCCTATGATTTTGCCAATTACCGGGCGCAGACCACTGTCGTGTTCCAGAACAAGACGCCGACCTGCCAGTATCGCGCCGTGGGCCATCCCATCGCCGTGGCGGTGACGGAGGGGCTTGTCGATCTGGCGGCGGCCGAGCTGGGCATGGACCCGGTCGAGATCCGCCGGCGGAACATGTATGCCGATGACGTCTATCCGGTGACATCACCGGCGAAGATGAAGTTCGAGGGGCTGTCGCATCACGCCAGCCTGAACAAGCTGCTGGAGTTGATGGACTATGACGGGCTGCGCGCGGAGCAGGCCGCCTTGCGGGGCAAGGGCATACATCGCGGCATCGGCATCGCCAGTTTCATCGAGCTGACCAACCCGTCGCCGTTCATGTACGGGATCGGGGGCGCGCGCATCTCGGCGCAGGATGGCTGCACCGTGCGGATGGACCCGGACGGATCGCTTGTGGCGCTGTCGGGTGTCACCGAACAGGGGCAGGGCACCGAGGCGATGCTGTCGCAGATCGTGGCCGAAGGCGTCGGGGTCAGCCCCGACCGCGTGCGGGTGATCACCGGCGATACGCAGGTGACGCCCTATGGCGGGGGCACATGGGCCTCGCGCGGCGCGGGTATCGGCGGCGAGGCGGCGCTGCAATCGGCGCGGGCGCTTCGGGGGGCGATCCTTGAGGTCGCGGGCGCGATGTTGCAAAGCCCGGCCGAGGCGTTGGACATCCGCGACGGTCAGGTGGTGGACGCCGCGTCCGGCGAGGTGCGGATGCCGCTGGAGGAGTTGGGGCGCATCGTCTATTTCCGGGGCGACACGCTTCCAAAGGGGGTGCCGCGCGAATTGGTGCAGACCCGGCATTTCATCACGTCCGATTATCCCTTCGCCTTCACCAACGGGGTGCAGGCGTCCTATCTCGAAGTCGATACCGAGACCGGGATCGTGACGCTTCTGAAGCATTGGTGCGTGGAGGATTGCGGACGAATCATCAATCCGCAACTTGTGGATGAGCAGATCCGGGGCGGTATCGTGCAGGGTCTTGGCGGGGCGCTGTTCGAAGAGATTCACTATGACGCGGAGGGGCAGCTTCTGAACGGGTCGATGGCCGATTATCTCGTGCCGATGGCCGCCGAGATGCCTGACATGGTCGTGGGCCATGTCGAGACCCCCACGATGGAAAGCGAGCTTGGCGCCAAGGGCGCGGGCGAGGCGGGCACCGCCGGGGCCCCGGCTGCGGTGATGAACGCGATCAACGATGCGCTGCGCCCGCTGGGCGGGCAGGTCACGGCGATGCCGTTCACGCCGGAGCGCATCCTGCGCGCACTGGGACGGATTACGGATTGAAACCACTGGGCCCCGGAGGAGGGGTCCGAACTCAGGGAGGACGACGAATGAAACATGCAACCCTTACCGCCGCCACCGCACTGGCGGTCTTTGCCGGCGGCTGGGCCGCCGCGCAGCAGAGCGTGACGGTCAACATCGGCTCCAGCCACCCGGAGGCGAACATCTGGGTCTATGCCATGAAGAACACCTTTCAGCCGGAGGTGGACCGGATTCTGGCGGAATCGGGCGAGTATGAGGTGAACTGGAACGAAGCCTACGGCGGCACGCTTTACAAGTTCACCGACACGCGCGAGGTGGTGATGGACGGGATCGTGGATGTCGGGATGGTCGGCACCGTCTGGGAAGGGTCCACAATGCCCTTGCAGAACGTGACCTATTTCACGCCCTTCGCCACGCCCGATCACAAGCTGATCATCGAGATCTTCGACGAGTTGAGCGAGGAGCTGCCGGAGTTGCGCGACAGCTGGGCGGAGAACAACATGGTGCACCTGTCGTCGCTGATCACCGACAGCTATGACATTTACGCCACCTTCCCGGTCAATACGCTCGACGATCTTCAGAACCGCAAGCTGAACGCGCCGGGCACCTCGGCCAACTGGCTGCGCGGGACGGGGGCCACGCCGGTCGACGGGGCGCTGACCACCTACTACACCAATATCCAGACCGGGGTGACGGAAGGCACGCTGTCGTTCGCGTCGGGCATCCTGCCGACCCGTGTCTACGAGGTCGCGCCGGAGCTGACGCGCGTCGGGATCGGGTCGATGTATTTCGGCGGGATCGCGGCGAACATGGATTTCTTCGACGGGCTGCCGGAGCCGGTGCAGTCGGCCTTCCGGCAGGCGGCGCAGGCCACATCTGTGGCGCACGGCGATTATGTCGAACAGCTTGCCAACCGCGCGCTTGACGAGATGCAGGAGGCGGGGCTGACCATCCATGAGCTGCCCGAGGCCGAGAAGACCGCCTGGGTCGAAGGGCTTCCCAATATCGTGGAGCCGTGGCTGGAGCAGACCGGCGAAGATGGTAAGGTCGTGCTGAGGGCCTATTTCGACGCGCTGCGAGAGCGCGGGGTCACGCCGCTGCGCAACTGGGACGAGGGACTCTGATCCATCGGCCTGAATGACGAATGCGCCCGCCCGGTTTCGGCCCGGCGGGTGCGATGTTGCAAGGGAGACGGGCAAGGGATGACTGAACAGAGCACCAACGGCGGGTCGGGCCTTCCGCCCTTTTCGCAGGCGCCGGTGGGGGCGACCCTCGGGCTTGTTGCGGCGTTCCTGTCTTCGGTTGGAACGATCTGGATCGGGCTTTTGATGTTGCTGATCGTGGCCGACGTGCTGGGCCGCAACTTTCTCAATGCGCCGATCACCGGCGTGTCGGAGATTGCCGGGCGGTCGGTCGTGGCGATCGTGTTTCTCCAGGTGTCCGCGGCGATCATGCAGGGGCGCCTGACGCGCGCCGATTTCCTGATCCGCCGGATCGGACGCTGGCGTCCCGAAGCGGTGCAGACGCTGGAAACGGTCTTTGCGCTGACCGGGGCGCTGGTTTTCGCGCTGATCGTCTGGGCGTCGTGGTCCAAGACGCTGGTGAGCTGGACGAGCGCCGAGTATTTCGGTGTGCAAGGCGTCTTTACCATCCCGACCTTTCCGTTTCGCGCCATCACGGTGATCGGGGCCGGGATCGCGGTGCTGGCCTGTCTTTACCGCACCTCCGAAACGATCAGACACTTTCGGAGCGCCGACAGATGACAACGCTCACCATTGGATTTCTTCTGATCGGGCTGCTGATCGTCATGGTCCTGATCGGGATGCAGATCGCCTATGCGCTGTTCAGCATCGCGTTTCTGGGGATCTGGCTGATCCGCGACAGTATCGGCCTTGCCTTCCGCATGCTGGAGTTGACGGCCTACAGCGGGATTGCCGATTACCTGTTCGCCACCATTCCGCTTTTCGTTCTGATGGGGCTGATCGTCAGCGTGTCGAACGTCGGGCGCGATACCTTCGAGGTGGCCGAAGAGCTGCTGCACCGGATGCTCTGCGGGCTTGGGGTCGCCACGGTGGCGGCGAACACGATCTTCGCGGCGGTCACGGGCGTTTCCATCGCCTCGGCGGCGGTGTTTACCCGCGTCGCGGTGCCCGAGATGACGCGCCACGGCTACCGGCCGGCATTCAGCGCCGGCACGGTGGCGGGCAGTTCGGTTCTGGGTATGCTGATCCCGCCGAGCCTGCTTCTGATCATCTATGGCGTTCTGGCCGAGGTGTCGATTGGCGGCATGTTCGTTGCCGGGATCATTCCGGGCATTCTGCTGGCGCTTGGTTTCGTCGTGATGCTGATGCTGATCACCCTTCTGTTTCCGAATTTCGTGTTCAGCGACGCCGAGGCCGCCCGCTCGCGCCGGTTGCAGCGCGATGGAGAGCGGATGCCTCTGAGGGTGATGATGGCCAAGCTGGTGCCGATCGTCCTGCTGGTGATCCTTGTTCTGGGCGGGCTTTACAGCGGGTATTTCACCCCGACCGAAGCGGGCGGCGTCGGTGCGTTCGGCGCGCTTGTGGTGGCGCTGGTCAAGCGCAGGCTGAACCGTCACCGGCTATGGGAAGTGATGAAGCAGACCGGCACGATTTCCGTGTCGATCCTGCTGCTGCTGATCGCGGCCAGCTTCTATTCGCGGATGCTGTCGATTGCGGGGTTGCCCAATGCGATCGCCGATCTGGTTCAGAGCGGTGGCTTCAGCCCGATGGGGTTCCTGTTTCTCTACGCGGTGATCATTCTGCTGATGGGGATGATTCTGGACAGCACGTCGATCCTTCTGATCATGGTGCCGATTGCCGCGCCGATCGCCCAGAGCCTCGGGATAGACCTGATGCAGTTCGGCATCGTCACGGTGATCGCGGTTGAAATCGGGCTTCTGACACCGCCGTTCGGGATATCGGTCTTCACGGTACACAATACGCTCGACGATGCCTCGGTGCCGGTGGAGAAGATATTTGCCGCCACCTTGCCCTTCATCGCGGTGATGCTGGTGGTTCTGATCCTCGTTGCGACGGTTCCGGCGGTTGCCACTGCATTGTTGTAGGGACAGAGGCCAGAGGCCGGCGCCGGGCGACAACTATGCCACACTTGGCGGGGGCTGCCGGGTCGTGGTTTAAGGGCGGCAAGCAGATCACGACCCCCGGCCCGAAAAGCGATCCCATATGCCCGATGCGGAACGGCCCGTCTTGCCATTGACCAAGGACGATCACCGTTCGCTGCGGCGGGTGGGCGCGCTGAACTTTGGGGCGGGTCTTCTGTGGCCGGTGCAGGCGGCGGCGATTGCCGGGGCGATCTCTGGCTGGGTACATGGCGCGCCGGAGCTGACAGCGGTTTTTGCGGTGGTGTTCCTGCTTGCCGGGCTGCTCCGGGCGCTTCTTGACCACCGTGCGGGGGGGATCGCCTTTCGCGTGGCCAACCGGATCGAGCGGGAGGCGCGCGACAAGGTGCTGAGCGCCGAGGCGCATGTGCTGCGGGACGACGTGTCCTCGGCGGAGATTGCGGCGCTGCTGACGCAGAAGATCCCGCTGCTGGCCCCCTATGTCACCCGGTACCGTCCGGCGATGCACAAGGTGCGGGTGCTGCCGCTCGTTCTTCTTGCTCTGGTGTTCAGCCAGTCCTGGGCGGCGGGGCTGGTGCTTCTGGTCTCCGGTCCGCTGATCCCGGTGTTCATGGCGCTTGTCGGTCTGGCCGCCAAGGAGGCCAGCGAGCGCCAGATGGCCGAAATCGGTGATATGAACGCGCTGTTGATCGACCGTATCGCGGCGCTGCCGGATGTGCTCTTGCTGAATGGGGCGGGGCGGTCGCGGCGGGTGTTCGAGATGGCGGCGGACCGGCTGCGGAGCCGCACCATGGCGGTCCTGCGGGTGGCCTTCCTGTCGTCCACCGTGCTGGAGTTGTTTGCCGCCATCGGGGTGGCGATGGTCGCCGTTTACGTGGGGTTCTCGCTTCTGGGAGAGATCACCATAGGCACATGGGGCGCGCCGCTGACGATCTTTCAGGGCGTGTTCATCCTGCTTCTGACGCCTGAATTCTTCCAGTATCTGCGCGATCTGGCGAGCAGTTGGCACGACAAGGCCGCCGCCGACGCGGTGCTTGCAGATCTCGACCGGCTGGAGCGCAGCCGCCCCGAGGGTATTTTCGGCGCGGCGCAGGTCGCCCCGGCGCTGGACGGCCCCGCGTGCGTGCGCGTCAGCGGCGCGTTCGTGCGCCGCGGGGCGCGCGTCCTGCGCCTTCCGGATGTGGAAGTGGGGCCGGGGCAGAGCCTTGCCGTCGCCGGGCCGAGCGGGACCGGGAAATCCACGCTTCTCGATCTGGTCGCCGGGCTGGTGCGAGCCGAGCGGGGCGAGGTACGGGTGGCCGGCCGGGTGCTGGACGAGGCGACGGCGGACCACTGGCGCGCGCGCTGCGCGCTGGTGCCGCAGATCATGCATGTGCCCGATCTGACGCTGGCGGAGTTTCTCGACCCGCATGGCACGGTGGCCGATCCGGCACCGGCGCTGGCGCAGGCCCATGCGGACGGTATCCTGCGCGCCCTGCCCGATGGCCTTGCCACACGGCTTGGTGAGGCGGGGGCGGGCGTGTCCGGCGGGGAGATGCGGCGCCTTGCGCTGGCGCGGGCCTTTCTGAGCGGTGCGGATGTGATCCTGGCCGATGAGCCGACGGCGGATCTTGACGCGCGGAGCGCGGCGCTCATCATCGAGGCGCTGCGGGCGGCGGTGGCCGGGGGGCGCACGCTGATCGTGGCGACCCATGATCCGGCGCTGATGGCGGCGATGGACCGGACCGTGCATCTGGAGCCTTCGGAATGAGCCGCCTCTGGCGCGCCACCCGGCTCTTGTGGTCGGCGGACCCTTGGGCGATGACGCGCGGTGCGGCGGCGGCGGTGGCGGTCTTGGCGATGGGGGCGGCGCTGCTGGGCCTGTCGGGCTGGTTCATCACCGCGACGGGCGCGGCGGGGCTGGCGGGCATCGGTATTGCTTTTGACGTTTTCCGCCCCAGCGCGGGGGTGCGTTTTCTGGCGCTGGGGCGGGCCGGGGCGCGCTATGCCGAGCGGCTTCTGACCCATGATGCCACCCTGCGCGCGCTCACGCGGTTGCGCGTGGTGCTGATGCGGCGGCTTGAACGCTGGCCGGTGCCGAAGTTGCGCCGGCTTCGGGGGGCGGTGGAGCTGACCCGGATCACGGCGGATGTGGACGCGCTTGACGGTCTCGTCCTGCGTCTGGTGCTGCCGCTGATGGCCGGGGCGCTGACGCATGTCGGGGTTTTCGCGGTTCTGGCCTGGCTGAGTTCGCTTCCGGTCGCGCTCACCATCGCGGGGGGCTATTCCCTCGGGGCCGCGGTCATCCTGTGGCGGGTCGCGCGGCGCGGGTTTGCCCCGTCGGCCGAGGCGGAACGCCGGATTCAGGATCTCGCACGGGAGGCGATCGGCCTGTTCCGGGGGCAGCGCGACGTGCTGTTGCAGGCGCGGTTGCCGTCGGTTCGGGGCCGGATGAACGACGTCGAGGCGAAGCTCTGCTCAGCGCAGAAGAGGCTGGACCGCCTGGACCGCGACGGAGCGCTGGCGCTGACGGGGCTGATCACGCTGGTGACAGGGGCGACACTGCTTCTGTCGGGCGTGCTGGTCGGGCAGGGGGATGTTTCGCCCGCGCTGGCCGCGCTCGGTGTGTTTGTCGCGCTGGCGCTGGGGGAGAGTGTTCTGCCGCTGCGGCGGGGGCTGGCCGAACTGGGGCGGATTCGGGACGCGGCGGACCGGGTTTTCGAGGATGCGCGGCCGTCCGCGCCGGAAGAGGCCACCAGTCCGCCGGGGCAGCCCGATCCCGAAGCGGGGCTTTGCCTGCGGGGGATCGCCATTGCGCGGGCGGGGCGGGCCGATCCCTTGCTGACAGGTCTCGACCTTGATCTAAGGCGCGGTGAGACGGTTGCCCTTCTGGGGGTGAGCGGGATGGGCAAGAGCACGCTTCTTGATGCGATTGCCGGGCTGGTCGCAGTATCGGAGGGGGGTATCTGCGTTCTGGGGCTCGATCTCGAGGACTGGCCCGGGCATGCCTTGCGCGAGCGCTTGACGCTTGTGGCCCAACGATCTGCGCTGATCGGCGGAGCGATCCGGGACAACCTTTCCCTCGCCGGGGACGATCTGGACGACGCGGCCATGTGGGACGCCCTGCGCGCAGTGCGACTCGATGGGGTTCTGGAAGGGCGCGGCGGGCTTGACGCGACGCTCGGCGAAGGCGGGCGCGGGCTTTCCGGCGGGGAGGCGCGGCGGCTCGCGCTTGCCCGTGCTCTGCTGCGGCGTCCAGATGTCCTGTTGCTCGATGAGCCGACGGAGGGGCTTGACGATGCGCTTGCGCGGCAGGTTCTGAACGGTATCCGAGATTTTCTCCCCCACGCGGCGATCCTGACCGCCTCGCATCGCAGCGCCGAAACGGATGCAGCGGATCGCGTGGTGAATCTGGAAAGATGTATTCCAAATAATGAATATAGTTGATCCAGATCAAATCGTGCGCCTAGCGTATGTAGTTACAAGGGCGAAAAGCTGAGTCTCTCAGATAGGTTTAGCTGTGCCCTGAATAGAACTCCGTGCTGCCCTATGCGCGGAGCAGCCAAAGGAGTTGGCGTCATGGAACTTGATATTGTTGAGCTGTCCCGCCTGCAATTTGCGATGACGGCCATGTATCACTTTCTTTTTGTTCCCCTGACGCTGGGTCTGTCGGTCATCGTGGCGATCATGGAGACCGTCTATGTCATGACCGGACGCCCGATCTGGCGGCAGATGACCAAGTTCTGGGGCCTGCTGTTCGGGATCAATTTCGTTCTCGGCGTCGCCACGGGGATCACCATGGAATTCCAGTTCGGCATGAACTGGTCTTACTATTCACACTATGTGGGGGACGTCTTCGGTGCGCCGCTGGCGATCGAGGGATTGATGGCCTTCTTCCTCGAAGCCACGTTCGTGGGGCTGTTTTTCTTCGGTTGGGACAAGCTGTCAAAGGTCGCGCATATGATCGTGACTTGGCTTGTCGCCATCGGGTCGAACTTCTCGGCGCTGTGGATCCTGATCGCCAATGGCTGGATGCAGAACCCGGTCGGGGCGCAGTTCAACCCCGAGACCATGCGCATGGAGATGACAAGTTTCTTCGATGTGGTCTTCAACGAGGTGGCGCAGGCCAAGTTTGTGCATACGGTTTCGGCGGGCTATGTCACTGCGGCTGTTTTCGTGCTGGGCGTGTCGGCGTGGTATCTGCTCAAGGACCGGCATGTGGAACTGGCGCGGCGCTCCATCGCGGTGGCCTCGGCCTTTGGCTTGGCGTCGGCGCTATCGGTTGTCGTGCTTGGTGACGAGTCGGGATATTCGGCCAGCCATACCCAGAAAATGAAGCTCGCCGCGATCGAGGGAATGTGGGAAACGCATAAGGCGCCCGCGCCGTTCTCTGCCATCGGTTTTCCCGACAAGGAAGCGCGCGAGACGCATTACAAGGTCGAGGTTCCGTGGGTCATGGGCCTGATCGGCACACGGTCGCTGACCGAGGAGATCCCCGGTATCAACGATCTGGTGGCCGAGGCCGAGGAGAAGATCCGCTCCGGTCTGATCGCCTATGACGCGCTGATGGCGATCCGTGCGCAGCGCGCCGAGACCCCCGAAGAGGTGCGCGCGACCTTCGAGGAACACTCCGGCAACCTTGGATTCGCGTTGTTGTTGAAACGCTATGTCGACGATCCGCGCGAGGCGACGGAGGCACAGATCGCGCAGGCCGCCGACGACACGATCCCCGGTGTGGCGCCGCTCTTCTGGGCGTTCCGCATCATGGTGGGACTGGGCTTCGGTTTCATCGCGGTGATGCTCTATTTCTTCTACCGCGCCAGTTTCCGGGCGATGCAGTTTCCCCGATGGGCGCTGCGTGGGGCCGTGATCATCATTCCGGCGCCGTGGATCGCGGCGGAACTTGGCTGGTTTGTCGCCGAGTACGGGCGCCAGCCCTGGACAGTGGACGGGGTGCTGCCGACCGCGCTTTCGGTCTCGCATCTGGGGGTGGCCGATCTTCTGATCACCCTGGCGGGGTTTGTCACCTTCTACACGATCCTGTTCATCATCGAGATGGGGCTGATGCTGAAATACATCCGCAAGGGTCCGTTTGAGGATGTCGAGGAAACGAATGCCTGGGTCGAGCGGCACGAACATCGTCTGCGCACCCACGATGGCAAGGGCCCGTTTGCGGCCAATCCGGCGGAGTAAGAGCCATGATTCTACATGAACTCATAGATTTCGAAATCCTGCGTGTGCTCTGGTGGGCGCTTCTGGGTGTGTTGCTGATCGGGTTCGCGTTGACCGACGGCTTTGACATGGGGGTGGGCGCGCTTTTGCCGTTCGTCGCCAGGACCGATGTCGAGCGCCGCGTCGTGATCAATACGATCGGCCCTGTCTGGGAGGGCAACCAGGTCTGGTTCATCCTTGGGGGCGGGGCGATCTTCGCCGCATGGCCGCCGCTTTACGCCGTCAGCTTCTCAGGCTTCTATCTTGCGATGTTCGTCATTCTCGCGGCGCTCATCCTGCGGCCGGTGGGGTTCAAGTACCGCTCCAAGCGGGAGTCCCTCGCATGGCGCAGCGGATGGGACTGGGCGCTGTTCATTGGCGGTGCGGTTCCTGCGCTTCTGTTCGGGGTCGCCGTGGGCAACGTGCTTCTGGGCGTGCCCTTCTATCTGACCGAAGATCTCATGCCGATGTATGACGGCAGCTTTTACGGGAAGTTCTTCGGCCTGTTGCGTCCCTTTGCGCTTCTGGCGGGGGTTGTGTCGATCTCGATGTTGCTGATGCACGGGGCGGCGTGGCTGAGCCTGAAGGCGGAAGGGGCCGTGGCGGAGCGCGCGCGGCGGATCGGCACCACGGCGGGCCTTGTCGCCGCCGGCGCCTATGCGCTTGCCGGTCTCTGGCTGGCCTTCGGGATAGACGGTTTTGCCCTGATGGGCGAGGTCATCCCTCACGGGCCCTCCAATCCGCTTTACAGCGAAGTCTCGCGCGGCGGAACATGGCTTTCGGCCTATGCCGAGCGGCCCTGGATCGTGATCGCCCCGCTCATGGGGTTCGCCGGGATCGCGCTTGCGGTGCGCGGGCTGCGCGCGGGGCGCGAGGTTTCGACCCTTTTGTGGTCGAAGATGGGGATTACCGGAATCATCGCCAGCGTCGGTCTGACGATGTTCCCCTTCATTCTGCCCTCCACGGTGAATCCCTCGAGTTCGCTGACGGTGTGGGACTCCTCGTCTTCGCATCAGACGCTATTCGTGATGCTGGTCATGACCGTGATCTTCATGCCGATCATCCTCGCCTACACCGCCTGGGTCTACAAGGTGCTCTGGGGCAAGGTGACAGAGGCCGACGTGACCGACTCTGACAGCGCCTACTGAGAAAGGAACGACAGATGTGGTATTTTGCGTGGCTCCTGGGCCTTCCACTGGCGGCAATGTTCGCTGTCCTCAACGCGATCTGGCTTGAGATGCGGGAGGATGCGCGGATCATCGATGAGGCCGACGAACCATAGAGCCGCGGCTGACCCCCGACACCGGCGCGCCGAAAAGGGTGGGCCCGGTCCGCCCGCGCGTCTCGAAAATCCCAACCGAACCATAGGAGACATCCATGAAACGTATTCTGACCGCGGCGTTGCTCGCCGCGACCACCCTTTCTGTGCCGGCTGCCCACGCGGAGGCGCCGAAAACGCTTGTGACCGTGCTGACCGCGCCCGAGCCGCAGACCCAGCTCATGGCGATGGTTCTGACCCTGCAGGCCGCCAAACAGGGCAAGACCCCGCATATCCTGCTCTGCGGTCCGGCCGCCGACATGGCGTTGAAGGACGCCCCGGAAAGCGCAACGGCAGGTCAGCCGCCGCGCGACATGAGCCCGCAGGGCCTGATGCGGATGATCATGGCCGAGCCGGGCGCGAAGGTCGAGGTTTGTGCGATCTACCTGCCGGGCAAGGGGGCCGATCCTTCGGTTCTGCTTGACGGTGTTGGTGTTGCCAAACCGGGAGAAATGGCCGCCGCGATCATGGCCGAAACCGCACGGGTGATGAGCTACTGATACGCCCTGCGCCCCGCCCCGATCCGGGTGGGGCGTTGCTCCGGACGCCCGCGACATCCTTGATCTGCGTCAAGGCGCAGGATGCTCGGGAAGCTCATCATCGACCATCTGCGTGGAGGACCGCTATGACCCAAGATTTCCTATTCAATTCGACGCGCCGGGGCTTCCTCGGGCTGGCGGCCGGTGCCGGTGCGCTGCTTGCGACCGGGGCCGCTCAGCAGGCGGCGGCGCAGGTCGCGACAAACGCGAATATCCTGATCCTCGGGGCCGGGGCTGCAGGCACGACGCTTGCGAACCGGCTGGTTCATCGACTTGATGGCGCGCGTATCACCCTTGTGGACGGACGCGAGGAGCATTGGTATCAACCGGGTTTCTCGCTGATCGCCACCGGGCTGAAGCCGAAGAACTACGCCGTCAGCCAGACGATGGATTGGCTCCCGTCCGGGGTGACGCTCAAGAAGGACTGGGCCGCGAGCATCGACCCCGAAACGCGCAAGGTCGCGCTGCAGTCGGGGGAAGTTCTGGACTATGATTATCTGATCGTCGCCACCGGGCTGACGCTCGATCACGATGCGATCGAGGGGTTCAGCCTCGATCTGGTGGGACGCGACGGCATTGGTGCCCTGTATGCAGGGCCGGAGTATGCCGCGCGCACGTGGCAGGCGGTGTCGGCGTTCACGGAGAGCGGCGGAACCGGGCTGTTCACCCGACCGGCAACCGAGATGAAATGCGCGAGTGCGCCGCTCAAACATGCGTTCCTGACAGATGACCTCGCGCGCAAGTCAGGCATGCGCGGTCGGATGGATCTTCATTACATGTCGAACAATGCCAGCCTGTTCGGCGTGCCCATCGTGTCCGAAAAGGTGCGGATGCTGTTCGAGGATCGCGGCATCGCGCCCGATTACAGCCATGTGCTGCGGTCCATGGACCCCGGCGCGAAGCGCGCCACCTTCGACACCCCAAACGGTCCCGTCGAGCGCGATTATGATTATATCCACGTCATCCCGCCGCAGCGTGCGCCCGATGTCATTCGCCAGTCGGGGCTAAGCTGGGCCGACAAGTGGACGGATCAGGGCTGGGTCGAGGTCGACATGCACAGCCTGCGCCACAACCGCTATCCCGAGGTGTTTGCCGTGGGCGATGTGGCCGGTGTGCCCAAGGGCAAGACCGCCGCCTCCGTCAAGTGGCAGGTGCCTGTGGTTGAAGAGCATCTTGTCGCGCAGATCGCGGGCGATACCACGGATGCGAGCTACAATGGCTACACGTCCTGTCCGCTGATCACGCGGGTCGGACGCGCGATGCTGATCGAATTCGACTACAACAACAACCTGACGCCGAGTTTCCCCGGAATCATCGCCCCGCTGGAAGAACTGTGGATCAGCTGGCTGATGAAGGAGGTGGCCCTCAAGGCGACCTACAACGCGATGCTGCGCGGCAAGGCCTGAGGAGGACACCATGAAAGAACTGACATTCGAAACCCTGATCGCCGTTTTCGAAGAGATCTTCGGGCGCGGCCTCTTCTGGGTCATGGTCGCGGTGGCGGTAGTCGTCACCCTGGCCTATCTCTATGTGCTGATCCGCGATCGCTCGGTTAGCTGGCGCAAGTTCCTCTGGGCGCAGCTTTCCATGCCTGTCGGGGCCGTTCTCGCGGTGCTGTTCGTCCTGCGCATGACGCGATCGGGTGTGTCCGACATGGGCGGGCCGATCGACGTGATCGTTCTGCTTGGGGTGGCCGCGGCCGGGGCGGTGGGGCTTGCCATCCTTGTCTATACGGTCGAATCGCTCATCCGCCCGAAGCGGGACGAAAGCTGACAGCGGCACCGGGGCGGCTATTGACGGCACATGGCCCGCACGGTTGGTGCGGGCCGTTACACGACCGCCGCCTTCTCAGCGTGCCCATTCCCCGGCGCGGAAGACCGGAACCCTTGTGCCGCCCGGTGTGATCCCGTCGATGTCCGTCTCCGGTCCGCCGATCATCCAGTCCACATGGATCATGCTGGCGTTCCCGCCGCGTTCGGCGATCTCGTCGACGCCGAGAGTCTCGCCGTCGCGGAAGCATTTGGCGTAACACTGGCCAAGCGCGATATGGCAGGCGGCGTTCTCGTCAAAGAGCGTGTTGTAGAACAACAACCCCGATTGCGAGATCGGCGAGGAATGCGGCACGAGCGCCACCTCTCCCAGTCGGCGGGCGCCCTCGTCAGTGTCGAGAAGTTCGTGCAGCACCGCCTCGCCCCGGCTGGCGCGGGCCTGTGTGATGCGCCCGCCCTCGAATGTCACCTCGATGCCGTCGATCAGGCTGCCCTGATGGGACAGCGGCTTGGAGGCGCGGGCGGTGCCCTCCACGCGCTCTGCATGGGGCGTGGTGAAGACTTCTTCGCTGGGGATGTTGGGGTTGCAGATCACGCCGTTGTTGGCGAGCGACGCGCCGCCCTGCCATTCGTGATCGTCGGCCAGCCCCACGGTCAGATCGGTGCCCGGCCCGGTGAAATGCAGCGCGGCGAACGCCTGCTCGTTGAGCCAGGCCTTGCGCAGATGGAGCGCCTCATTGTGCGCTGTCCACGCCGCGACGGGATCGTCGAGGTCTACGCGCGAGGCGGCGAAGATCGCCTTTGCCAGACGGGCCACGGCCTCCTCCTCGGGCAGGTCGGGAAACACGCGGCGGGCCCATGAGGCGCCGGGGTAGGCGGCGATTGTCCAGTTGATGTCGAAATTCGCGATCTTTTCCAGCGCAGGGCGGTAGGCGGCGGAATTGGCCTTGCCCGCGCGGGAGACATGGGCGGGATCTTCCTGCGCCAGAAGCATGGGATCGTCGCCGACAATCGCCATGCGTGCCGCGCCATCCCCGAACGCGCGCGCCATCCCGTCGTAGAGCCAGTCCGGCGCGCGGTCGAAACTTTGATCCGGGGCGTTTTGATAGCGCGCCAGCGTCACCTCCTCGTCCGAAAGCAGCGGCGTGACCAGCCCCGCCCCGGCGCGATAGGCCGCCGCGACAACCCTGCGCACCAGTGGCAGGGCGGAGGTCGGCGCGGTCAGCACCAGATC
Source organism: Salinihabitans flavidus (assembly GCF_900110425.1). Taxonomy (GTDB): domain Bacteria; phylum Pseudomonadota; class Alphaproteobacteria; order Rhodobacterales; family Rhodobacteraceae; genus Salinihabitans; species Salinihabitans flavidus. Next base: position 83,882 of record NZ_FODS01000008.1, read on the forward strand.
CTGCCCCGGTTGCAGGTTCAGACCCACGCGCACGGCGGTTTCGGCTAGGCGGTCGAGGTGCTGCGGGTCGATGCTCGGCTGTGTCATGGGAGTCTCCTGATTCACTGGGCGAGACGGTCAACCAAGCCGCGTGGAAGGTCAAGCCGTGGGGGCGGCCAGCGCCGCGATCTCTTCGGGCGGAAGATGGCGCACAGCGTCCCATGCCCGCGACTTGCCCATGTTCAGCAACCCCTTGGGGTCCATGCGTTTTTTCAGAGCGAGGTGACGGTAATCGGGCTTCATCCCGCCGCCTTCGATCTCATTTGTGTGGGCGTCGTAGACGGTGCAGCCGTTGGCGGCATAGAGCCTGTCGGTCTGCCGCAGATGGTCTTCGCCTTCAAACCAGATGATCGGAAGATCACTGGCTGTCACCCTGCCATCGTAGCGCGAGAATTCATGGTGCATCCAGACCCGGTCGCCCAGCTTGTCATGCAGCGCCTCGATCCCGGCGGCATCGGCGGGATCGTTGACGCCGTATTGCTGATAGGTTGCGGTCCGGTCCGCCTTCAGCACCTGAAGGGTCGTATGATTCCATGCAAATTCAAAGACATGCGGGATGTTGAGCGCCTCGCGCTCCGCCTCTTGAAGGGTCAGGTCCGGATACCCGCCCTGCGCCGCGATCAGGGTGCGGAAGGCGTCCAGATCCTCGCGCGGGACAAGACTGACGAGCAGGTGCTTGCCGGGGCGGATATGGCCGGTGAGGCGAGGGAAATAGCCGGTGATCCGGGCGTCGACCACGCTGGCCAGCTTGCGGTCGATCCGTGTGGATTCGGCTAGGGCCAACCCTGCCCGATAGGCCGCGCCGTAGCTGTCGAACGTGGCCATGCAACTGATCCAGTCGCGGCGTGGCACGGTGCGCAGCGTCACCTCCGATATCACGCCATTGAGTCCCCAAGCGTGATGAATCCGAAGCACATCGGAGCCGCCGAACACATGTTCCACGGGTCGTTCCTCAACAGAAAAAGCTTTGATTTGCAATATGTTGCCGGTTTGGCGCAGCGGGCCGTTGGCAACCGATCCGATCCCGGCGGAGCCGCCGGCGACAAAGCCGCCGATGGTAGCGATGTCCTGTGTGGAGGGGAACATCGCCATTTCCTGCCCCGCGTCCGCGAGCGCGGTGTTCACATCCGCCATCAGCGCGCCCGCCTCTGCCCGGACGAAATCCGGCCCGATCTCAAGAACGCGGTTCAGATCCGTCGTCTCGACAATCAACCCGCCATGGAGCGGAACGCTTTGCCCGTAGTTGCCGGTGCCGCCGCCGCGCAGGGTGACGGGCGCATCGTGCCGCCATGCCACGGCGAGGCAATGCGCCAGTTCTGCGCGCGTCTTGGGGCGCGCAACGAGATCGCCGAAGCACGTTCGCAGCTTTTGATTAAGAATCGGTGAATACCAGAAGAAATCGCGCGAGCGTTTCTTCACCAGCACGGGTTCGGCGATGGTCTCCACAGGCGCCAGCGCGGCGGCGAAGGCGGGCCAGTCAATGTCGGACTTGCCGGAAATGGAAGGCTGTTCGGTCATGCGAGCGGCTCTCCTGGCGGGGCCGGTTGCACGGTGGGCGGACAGCGCGATGCCGTCCGGTTCGGCCCTTGTGATCTGTGCCAGAGAATTGCCAGAAGTCTGGCAGGATCGCGTATCGGGCGCAAGACGATTGCGCGGGCGGGGCTTTTGCTTTGGTCCGCGTGGTGCCACTATGGTGAAACGGGACGCGGGGCGCATGGGGCATCAGATGATCGAAAAATCCTTTCTCACCAATCTGTTCGAGGCGGCGGTGCAGGCGGCCGACCCTTTGGAGGCGCTGCGCCCGCATATGCCCGAACGGCCCGGGGGACGCACCGTCGTGATCGGCGCGGGCAAGGGGGCGGCGCAGCTTGCCCGTGCGTTCGAGGCGCTGTGGGACGGGCCGCTTTCGGGCGTTGTGGTCACGCGCTATGGCTATGGCGCGCCCTGCGCGCAGATCCGCGTGATGGAGGCGGCGCATCCGGTGCCCGATGAAGCCGGGCTGGCCGCCAGCGAGGCGCTTTTCGAGGCGGTTTCGGGGCTGTGCGAGGATGATCTGGTGGTGGCGCTGATCTGTGGCGGGGGATCGGCGCTTTTGCCGGCCCCGCCGGAGGGGCTCACGCTGGACGATGAGCGGGCGCTCAATTCCGCGCTTCTGGCCTCTGGCGCGCCGATCTCCGCGATGAACGCGATCCGCAAACATGTCAGCCGGATCAAGGGCGGGCGGCTCGCGGAAGCGGCGCATCCGGCGCGGGTTCTGTCGCTGGTGGTGTCGGATGTGCCGGGCGACGATCCGGCGCAGGTCGCCTCCGGCCCGACGGTGCCGGATGCGGTGAGGCGGCAGCAGGCGCTTGACTTGATCAGGGCGCACAACATTGAATTGCCAGAAAAAATCATGGCCCACATCGCGCGGGAGGAGGCCGCCGCGCCGCGCCCGGACGCCTCCGGTTTCGCCCGTAACGAGGTGCGGGTGATCGCGTCTGCCGCGCTGTCGCTGGAGGCGGCGGCGCAGGCGGCGGAGGGGCAGGCGGTGCCGGCGGTGATCCTGTCGGATGCGATCGAGGGCGAGGCGCGGGAGGTGGCGCGGGTGCATGCGGCCATCGCCCGGCAGGTCGCGGCGAAGGATCAGCCCTTTGCCAAACCCGTGGTGATCCTGTCGGGGGGCGAGACGACGGTGACGCTTCGCGGGAAGGGCCGGGGCGGGCGGAACAGCGAGTTCCTCTTGTCTTTCGCACTTGAAATTCAAGGGGTTGAGGGGATCTGCGCATTGGCCGCCGATACCGACGGGATCGACGGGTCGGAGGAAAATGCCGGCGCCTTTGCCGATGGGCAAAGTGCGGCGCGGATGCGGACGGCGGGGCGCGATCCGGTGGCCGATCTGGGCAACAACGATGCCTATGGTGCGTTCGAGGGGCTGGGTGACTTGTACTCGCCCGGGCCCACGGGCACGAATGTCAATGATTTCAGGGCGATATTGATCCGTTGAGTGGGCGGCGCGCGGTATGGGCACCGCATGGGCAACGAATCAGGGTTAACGCCTTGATTTCGCTGAAAATGGCAATTCGGTAAAACGTCGGTATTTTGTCGGTATCGCGTCGGTGGCGGTGCGGCGGATCGGGCCGGACGAGGCGTGGTGAACGGGGCGGGCGTTGCTTTTGAGTATTTCGGGAACAGAGAAAGGGCAGGGCGCGGCTGGTCCGGTGCCGCGGGCGGACGGGAGCCCTTTCGGTGGCATAGCCTGGACCCGATCAGGCGCACTGTCCCCGGTGCGTCAGAACAGCACCCCGGGCAGCCATGTCGCGATGGGCGGCAGCGCCCAGATCAGGATCATGCCGATGGCCTGTAGCCCGATGAACGGGATCACGCCGCGATAGATCTGCGTGGTGCGCACCTCTTCGGGGGCGGCGCCGCGCAGGTAGAACAGCGAGAAGCCGAAAGGCGGCGTGAGGAAGCTGGTTTGCAGGTTGATGGCGATCAGGACGCCGAGCCAGATCGGATCGTGGCCCATCACGATGAGCGTGGGCGTGACCAGGGGCAGCACGATCACCGAGATTTCCACGAAGTCGAGGAAGAAGCCCAGGATGAAGATGAAGATCATCGAGAAGACAAGCGCGCCGGTGGCCCCGCCCGGAAGCTGCGACAGGATGGCGGCGACCCGCTCTTCCCCGCCAAGGCCGATGAAGACCAGCGAGAAGATGCCCGCCGCGAGAATCGTGGCGAAGATCATCGCGGTCATGGTCAGCGTCGAATTGAGCGCCTCGTGGATCACCCGCTCGCGCAGCATGCCGCGCAGGGCGAGGGCGACCGCGACAAGCCCGATCAGCGCCAGCGCGATATAGGCGGCCCCGGCGGCATAGGCGGCCGGGCTCAGGTCGCTGCGTTGCAGGCGCACCGGGAAGGCGCCCGCCGCCACCCCCAGAACGATGAGCGCGACCGCACCGGTCACGATGATCCGGGGATTGACGCCGATGCGGTGCCCGGCCATGAGCATGGCCCCCACCGCGCCGACGGAGGCGGCCTCTGTCGGGGTGGCGACGCCGCCGAGGATGGCGCCCAGCACCGCGAAGATCAGCAGCACCGGCGGCACGATGGCGCGAAACACCTCTGCCATGTCGGGGCGGGCGGCCATATCGGAGGCGGGGGGCATGTCCTGCGGGCGGATCAGGCCGCGCAGCAGGATATAGACGAGGTAAAGCCCCACCAGCATCAGCCCCGGCATCAGCGCGGCGGCGAAGAACTGCCCGACAGACAGCGTTTCGACCGAGAACTTGCCCTGTTCGTATTGCGCCTGCTGATAGGCGTTGGACATCACGTCCGCGAGGATGATCAGAAGCGTGGAGGGCGGGATGATCTGCCCCAGCGTGCCGGCGGTGCAGACGATGCCCGAGGCCACGCGCGCGTCATAGCCCGCGCGCAGCATGGCTGGCAGCGCGATCATGCCCATTGCCACCACGGTGGCGCCGACAATGCCGGTGGAGGCCGCCAGAAGCGTGCCCACCAGCACCACGGAGATACCGAGCCCGCCGCGCAGCCCGCCGAAGAGGCGGCCCATCGTGCTGAGCAACTCCTCCGCGATGCGGCTTTTCTCCAGCACCGCGCCCATCAGCACGAAGAGCGGGATGGCGATGAGCACCTGATTGCTGATCAGGCCGAAGACCCGTTGTCCCAGCGCGCCCAGAAGCGACAGGTCCATCACGCCGAGCGTCCACCCGAGAAAGGCAAAGCCGATGCCCACGCCCGCGATAGCGAAAGAGACCGGAAAGCCCGTAAGGATCGCCGCCATCAGCCCGGCAAACATGATCAGGTCGAGATGTTCGCTCATGCCGCGCGCCCTTGTCCGAGAAGGCGTATCAGCAGTGACAGCGATTGCAGGATCACCAGGACGCAGAAGGCCGGTATCAGGGATTTGAGAAGAAAGACCGCCTCGATCCCGCCGACGGAGAGCGAGCCTTCGAAGATCTTCCAAGAATTGCGCACCGAGGGCCACGACCAGTAGAGCAGCGTGGTCATCGACGGCAGCAGAAGAAACAGGTGGCCGAAAATGTCGATGCGGCGGCGGGTCTCGTCGGTGGCGCGGGAATAGAACACGTCAACGCGCACATGCTTGTCCACCAGAAGCGTATAGCCGGCCCCGAGCATGAACAGCGTCGCATGCAGGTAGAGCACGCTTTCCTGTGCCGCGATCGAATTGACACCGAAGACATAGCGCCCGAGCACGATCACGAACTGGATCAGCACCATGAACAGCGCCAGCCAGCGGATCACGGATGCCACGGCGCGATTCACGCCGTCGCACAGCCAAGTCAGCCTGTTCATCGACCTTCCCCCGAGTAGCAGACAAAAAAAGACGCGCGGGGGATCGTGTGGCCCCCCGCGCGCATGATAGCCGGTATCAGTAGCCCATGACACCCGCGCGGGCGTTCATCTGCCCATTGTCAGCATAGGTCATGTAGGCGCCGACGCTGTCACGGTAGGTGACGAAGCTTTCGGTGATGCGGCGCACCAGCTCGTCATCATCCTCACGCAGGTCGGCGATGACCTCTTTCGCGGCCTCGCCCATGGCGGCAATCACCTCATCGGGGAATTTCTTCACCTGAACGCCATGTTCGTCCACGAGGGTACGCAGCGAACGCGCGTGCTTGGTGGTGTATTCCGTCCAGACCGGGTTGTAGAGGCTTTCGCACGCGAAGCTGACCGCCTGTTGCAGGTCATCGGGCAGGTCGTTGAACACCTCCTGGTTGACGCCGCATTCCTCGGCCGAGGACGGCTCACCCACGCCGGGCCAGTAGTAGTTCTTGGCCACCTGATAGAAGCCGAGGGCGGAATCGGTCCAGGGGCCGATGAATTCGCCGGCGTCGAGCGCGCCGGTTTGCAACGCCTGGAACATGTCGCCGCCGCCCATGGCCTGCGCGGCCATGCCCAGCTTGGACGCCATTTCGGAGGCCAAGCCCGTGGTGCGGAACTTCAGGCCCTTGAGATCCTCTGCGGAATTGATCTCGTCGCGGAACCAGCCGCCCCACTGCGGGCCGGAGTTGCCGCACAGGAACGGCTTGATGCCGAAGCGGCCATACATCTCGTCGTAAAGCTCCTGGCCGCCGCCATGATAGAGCCAGCCCACCTGTTCGTCCGCGCGCAGACCGAAGGGCTGCGAGCCGAACAGCAGGATGCCCTTGGATTTGGAGCCCCAGTAGGCGGGCACCGCGTGGTACAGTTCCGCCGTGCCTTCGGACACCGCGTCGAAGACGCCCGGTCCGGGCACCAGCTCGCCCGCCGCGTAGAGCCTCACCTCGATCCGGCCGCCGGAGAGGGTTGTGATGCGGTCCGCCAGCATTTGCGCCGCGACGCCGGGGCCGGGCAGGTTCTTGGGCCATGCGGTGACCATCTTCCACTGACGCACGTCCTGCGCGATGGCAGGGGTGGCGAGTGCGGCGGCGGTGGCGCCAAAGGCGCCTGTCTTGAGGAATGAACGTCTTTGCATTGGGATACCTCCTTGTTGATCCTGTTGTCGGTCGGTCATGTGCCGATGCCGCCCCCTCCTTACGCCGTGTTGCGGGCATTCGATCGAGAGAGGGTCGGGCGACGATCGGTCATGGGTTGCTTTGCGAAAGTATGTGCATAAAATTAATATGTAGCTACATAAAATTGTCAACGGATGCTGCTGCGCGATATTTATGTATGCAAGACAGTGACTTGATCTGGTGAGACGGTCGGTCCGGGGAGGTGGGAGAGGCCGAATCGCCCGGCGCGCGGCCGATCAGGGGGCGGATGACGGTGGGAGGAGACACTGTGACAGAGGTGGTCAGGCTATCGTGGAAGGACGTGCGCGACCGGGTGCATGGCCGCGTGCTCGACGGCACCTATGCGCCGGGCGACCGTCTGCCGCGCGACGAGGATCTGGCCGAGGAGTTCGGCTGCGCGCGCAGCACGGTGCAGCGGGCGATGCAGGATCTGTCGCTGAGCGGGATCGTGGAGCGGCGGCGCAAGGGCGGCACCCGCGTGCGGCGCGATCCGGTGACGCGCGCGACGCTCGATATTCCGATCACGCGCAACGAGGTGGAAAACCGTGGCGCGGTCTATGGGTATCGGCTTATCGGGCTGACCACCGAAGCGGTGCCCCCGCCGGTCACGGCGAAGTTCGAAATGGCCGGTTCCGAAGAGATGCTGCGCGTGCGGGCGCTTCATCTGGCCGACGGGCACCCCTTTGTTTTCGAGGATCGCTGGGTGTCGTTGCGCACGGTGCCGGAAATCCTCGAGATCGACCTTGCCGCGCAGAGCGCGAATGAATGGCTGGTGCGCAACAAGCCCTATACGCGTTGCGATCTGCGGTTCTATGCGATGAACGCCGATGCCGAGACCGCCGCCATTCTTGAGACCGGGGAGGGGGCCGCGCTGATGGTGATCGAGCGGACCACGTGGATCGGCCTTGACCCGATCACATCAGTCAAGGCGGTGACGGCGCCGGGCTACGAGATCCTGACCCGAAGCTGAGGCGGGCGGCGCGCGGCCCTTGTGTCCGCCGGGAAAATTTCGTCAACCTGAACGCATGAGCCGCGAGACAGAAACTCCCGCCCTGCGCATTCGCATCGTTTTCGGCGAAACCGGGATGATGGGGCCGGGCAAGGCCGAACTGCTGGAGCGTATTGACGCGACCGGCTCCATCGCCGGGGCCGGGCGCGCAATGGGGATGAGCTACAAACGGGCCTGGATGCTGATCGAAACGTTGAACGACATGTTTGCCCGGCCCGTGGTGGAAAGCACCCGTGGCGGATCGGGGGGCGGCGGGGCCGTTCTGACCGAGACGGGGCGGCAAGTGCTGACCCTCTACCGCGCGTTCGAGCGCGAGGTCGCCGAGGCCGGAGCGGATCGGCTCGGTGAGATGCAATCGCTGCTGAGGGATATTTCCGAAAGGGAATAACGGTTGACAGGGTGTGCCGTCGAAGCCGATATGTTCCTGAAAACATATCAAAGGAGTTGCCAATGTTTTTCTGGTCCCGCCGCGCCGTTTGTGCGGCAGTTCTCGCGCTTTCCACGGGTGGTGCGCCCCACGCATCCGCAGCGCAGGACGATGCGCCAGTTGTCGCCGCCGCCTCGGATCTGCAATTCGCGGTGGCCGAAATCGCCGAGGCGTTCGAGGCCGAGACGGGCATGAAGGTGCGGCTCAACTTCGGCTCTACCGGCAATTTCGCGCGCCAGATCCGCGAAGGCGCACCATTCCAGATTTACATGGCGGCCGACGAGAAGTTCATCGCCGACCTGCACGCCGACGGGCTCATCCCGGATGAAGGCGATCTTTACGCCCTTGGCCGAGTCGTCATTATGGTGCCGAACGGTTCGACCCTGACGCCCGACGCGGAAATGAACAACTTGGCCGAGTTGCTGGGCGAAGGCCGGATCACCCGCTTCGCCATCGCGAACCCTGACCACGCACCCTATGGGATGCGGGCGCGCGAATCGCTGATCGCAAAAGGGATCTGGAATGACCTGCAAGACGTGATCGTTCTGGGCGAAAACGTCAGCCAGGCCGCGCAGTTCGCGCTGTCGGGTAATGCCGAGGGGGGCATCATCGCCTATTCGCTGGCCTTGGCCCCCCGGATCGCGCCGCGCGGAACATATGAGTTGATCCCCGAGGACTGGCACGAACCGCTGCGCCAACGTATGGTTCTTCTGGAGGGCGCGGGTAAGGTCGCGCAGGCCTTCTATGCCTATATGAAGCAGCCGGCGGCCCGCGAGATCATGGAACGCTATGGGTTCGTGTTGCCCGTGAAAGGATGATGCGGTGGATTGGACGGCGCTTGCCCTTTCCCTGCGGCTGGCGGGCTGGACGGTGGCGATTCTGCTACCGATCTCGATCCTCGCGGGCCGGTTTCTGGCCTATCGGCGGTTTGCCGGCAAAGGGCTGATCGAGGCGCTGGTGATGCTGCCGCTGATCCTGCCGCCGACGGTGTTCGGCTTCTATCTTCTGGTGGCCTTCGGGCGCAATTCGCCCATCGGCGGGATCTGGCAGGAGATGTTCGGCCATCAGCTCGTGTTCAGCTTCGAAGGGCTGGTGGTCGCCTCGGTGATCTTCAACCTGCCCTTTGCGATCCAGCCCGCGCAGCGCGGGTTCGAGGCGGTCGGGGAACAGGTGCGCGAGGCGGCCGCCTGTTGCGGGATGTCGCCGCTGGCATCCTTGCGTCAGGTGGAGCTGCCGCTGGCCTGGCCCGGCATCCTGACGGCGATGACCCTGACCTTCGCGCATACGCTGGGCGAATTCGGGATCGTGCTCATGGTCGGCGGCTCCATCCCCGGGGAGACCAGAACCATTGCCATCTCCATCTATGACAGGGTGCAGGCGTTTGACGATCAGGGCGCGGGGATCATGTCGGCGGTGCTTGTGGGGATCTCGCTTGCGACCATCGCCGTGACCTATGCGCTGTCGGCCCGTATCGGGCGGAGGCTGGGCTGATGGCGCTGGAGGTGATGGCGCGCAATGCCGCGCCCATCCCGCTCGATGTCCGGTTCCGGGTGGAGCCGGGGGAGCTTCTGGCGCTGGTGGGGCATTCTGGATCAGGAAAGACGTCGCTCCTGCGCGCCATCGCGGGGCTGTGGCGGCCCGATACCGGGCGCGTCACGGTGGACGGGCAGGTGTGGCTGGACACCGATGCGAGGGTGAACCTGCCGCCCCACCGCCGGCATGTGGGAATGGTGTTTCAGTCCTACGCCCTTTTCCCGCATATGTCGGCGGCGCAGAACATTCAGGCGGCGATGGCCGGGGCCTGTGCCGAAGAGCGGCGGGCGGAGGCGGGGCGATTGCTCGATCTCGTCAACCTGTCGGGGCTGGGCGGGCGCAGGCCCGCGCAGCTTTCGGGCGGGCAGCAGCAGCGTGTCGCACTGGCGCGCGCGCTGGCGCGCCGTCCCCGGGCGCTTTTGCTCGATGAGCCGTTCTCCGCCGTGGATCGGGCGACGCGGGAGCGCCTGCATGCTGAGATCGTCGCACTGCGGGCGCATCTGAACATGCCGGTCGTTCTGGTCACGCATGACATGAACGAGGCGCAGATCCTTGCCGACCGGATCGCGGTTCTGTCCAAGGGCGTGATCGTGCGCGAGGGAAGCACCCCGGAGCTGATGTCCGACCCGGTCGCCCTTCGGGCGATGGGTCTGCGCGAGGTGGCCGCGATGCTGAGCGCCCGCGTGGCCGGGCAGGAGGCGGACGGGCTGACACGTCTGGACACGGCGGGGGGCGCGATCCTGCTGCCGCGGATCGAGGCGGAGAGGGGCGTGCCCATACGGGTGCGTATTCTGGCGCACGAGGTGATCCTTGCGCGTGCGCGGCCCGAGGGGCTTTCGGCGCAGAACATCCTTGCGGGCCGGGTGCGCCGCATCGTGCCGGGTGAGGGGCCGGGGGTGATGGTCTATCTGGCGATCGGCGACGAGGAGATCGTCTCCCGCATCACCCGCCGGGCGGCGGAGTCGCTTGCGCTGGCGCCGGGTGATGAGGTGTTCGCCATCCTGAAGTCGATGTCGGTTGCGCGTGATCACGTCGGGCGGGCGCCCTCTGCCCGCTCCGAAATGTGACGGCGCCGCTGTCTGCCGGGTTAGCGCCGGGTGGCAACGTCGATCAGCGCCGCGCCCTTGCGGGCGGTCACGTGAGCGAGGGCCTCGGCCAGCGCGGATGAAAACTCCGCGTGGGTGGTCGCGCGCAGGCCAAGGGCGCGCGAGGCGCGGGCGATGGCGCCGAAATCCGGGCTGGGGGCCAGCCCGGTCAGGGGCATGTCGTTGGTCTGCGCGGCGTGGCCGTCGGGGTAGAGCCCGAGCACCGATTGCCGCACCGCGCCCCAGTCGGCATTGTTGAGAACCACTATCAGGATCGGCAGGCGGAGCGCCTCGGCGATCTGGTGGCAGGCGACAGGGTTGGCGAACATGTAGGAGCCATCCCCCATCGTCGCGACGACAAGCCGGTCCGGATCGGCCAGTTGCATCCCCATCGCGGCGGGAAAGGACCAGCCAAGGCCCCCGGCGTGCGGTTCTTGATACCATGCCTGATGATGCGAAAGCTGCATAGGCGCCATGGGCGCGCCAAGCTCTGACAGAACGATCGCATCGCGCCCGGCAAGCGCGTCTGAAAGCGCAAGCGCGATCTGCGCCTTTGTCATGCCGTCACCATCGTCCGGGGCCGCGGCATCCAGCACCCGCGCACGAGCGGAGGTGTTGGCGGCGGCCATGCTCTGGTGGCGGATCGCCACGGCCGGGCCCGGGGTGTGCCCGTTCAGCGCCGACGCCAGCGCGACAAGCCCCGGCTCCAGCTCGCAGGCAATGGAGAGGTCGGCGCGAAAACTGCGGATCGGGGTGCGCGTGGACAGCGGGTCCGGCCCCATGTGGACCACTGTGGCATCGGGGTGCGGGGCGTGCGCATCGGGCATCCACGGGGCGAGCGTGTCAAGGCAGATCACGAGATCGGCCTTGTCAAGAAGGGGTGCGGGGTCTGCCGGGGCGGCCATCGGGTGATCGGTGGGCAGGGCAAGCTGCACCGCCCAATACTGGCAAACGGGGATCGCCCAATCCTCGGCAAGGCGTTGCAGCGCCGCGAAACCGTCGGCCCCGCCCGCGCCGTGCTGGGCGAAGATCACCGGCGATTGCGCCTCTGCGATCAGGCGTGCGAGCCGGGCGATGGCCTGAGGGCCCGGTTCGGCATCGGGCGCGCGCATGGCGGGTGGGGCGTCGAGTTCGGTGGCGGGGCAAGGCTCGCACAGCACTTCGCGCGGGAGCGAGATATAAACCGGCCCGCGAGGCGTCGTCGTGGCAATGGCCAGTGCCCGGTCGACAAGGGCCGGAGCCTGTTCGGGAAAGCGCAGCTCATAGTCCCATTTGCTGGCCTCGCGCACCAGCGCCGTCTGGTCGCGCATTTCCTGTCCCCAGCCGATGGGAACGGTGCGCGCGCCGAAGCGCCCGGCCTCGGTGGTCGGGGTGCGCCCCGAGAACAGCAGGACCGGCACATGTTCCACGTGGGCGTTGATCGCGCCGATGGCACAGTTGGCCAGCCCGACATTGGTATGCGCCATCACCGCCTGCGGCCGTCCGGTGGCGAGGTAGTAGCCATGCGCCATACCCATCGCGGCATGTTCATGCGGAATGGTCAGGGCGTGGGGCAGGGGCATGTCGGTCGCCGCGGCCTCCGCCAGCCCTTCGATGATGGGCGGAAAATCGGTGCCCGAATTGGCGAAGATGTAATCCACCCCCACGGATCTGAGGCGCGAGAGCAGGGCGGCCCCTGCCGATACGGTTCTGGTCATCTGGCGATCCCTCCCATGACGCGGTGATCTGCCCTTGTCGGGTCCGGGCATTGTGCCGGGCGAGACGGCGAGATGGAACACAAACCTGACACGAGATGACGCGCGGGACCGATATGAGGTTGACGCACCGCGCGGCGGGGCGCGCAGAGGCCGGGGCATATCCGGGCAAGCCGTTGTTAACGCGAAAGAACCGCTGTGCGGTATCACGTCGGTATTACGTCGGTATCGCGTCGGTGCCGCCGCGTGCCGGACGGGTCTTCGGGCGGGATGTGTTAACTTTTGACCGCGTAGGTGATGCAGGCGCGGTGCAGAGACCGAAAACCGTACCGGGAGATCTTGTGGTCGGCTTTGCGGTCATGCGAAAGACCCGATGGGGCTCTTTCGGGGAAAGCTGACGCAAGGGTCGTGGCGCCGGGTTGGCCTTGCGCGGCGGGGCGCACGTCGAAAAGGGGCAGGGATGGAAGCCATCGTTCAATCCGCATTCGGTGAGGTCGCGGTTCTGCTGGTCATGGCCGCGGTGATCGGGCTTCTGGGGCTGATTCTGCGCCAGCCGCTGATCGTCAGTTTCATCGCGGTGGGTCTGCTGGCCGGGCCGTCGGCGCTTGATGTGGTGCACGCCGATGAACAGATCGACCTTCTGTCGGAGCTGGGAATCGCGGTTCTGCTCTTTCTGGTGGGGATCAAGCTCGACGTGAAGCTGATCCGCTCTCTGGGGGCGGTGTCGCTTCTGACGGGTCTGGGGCAGGTGGCCTTCACCTCGATCTTCGGCTACCTCATCGGGCTGTCGCTTGGCCTTGGCCATATCACAAGCGTCTACGTCGCCGTGGCGCTGACGTTCTCCTCGACCATCATCATCGTGAAGCTGCTGTCGGACAAGCGCGAGATCGATTCGCTGCACGGGCAGATCGCGCTCGGGTTTCTGATCGTTCAGGATCTTGTCGTCGTTCTGGCGATGATCGTGCTTTCGGCCATCGGGATCGGCGCGGGCGAAGGGGACGGCGGTGAAAGCTCCGGCTCGGTGCTTCTGGTGCTGGCGTCGGGCGTGGCGATGGTGGCGCTTGTCATCCTTTTCGTGCGCTATGTCGCCAACCCGCTGACGGAGCGGCTGGCCCGCGCGCCGGAACTGCTTGTGATCTTTGCCATCGCACAGGCGGCGATGTTCGCGGCTATCGGGGATTTCGTCGGTCTGGGCAAGGAGGTGGGGGGCCTTCTGGCGGGGATCTCTCTGGCCTCGACCGCCTACCGCGAGACGATCGCGGCGCGTCTGGCGCCCTTGCGTGACTTTCTGCTTCTGTTTTTCTTCATCGCGCTTGGCGCGACGCTCGACCTGTCTCTTCTGGGGGCGCATGTCACCGGCGCGATCGTCTTTTCCCTTTTCGTGCTGATCGGGAACCCGCTGATCGTGCTGGCCATCATGGGGGCCATGGGCTACCGCAAGCGCACCGGGTTTCTCGCCGGGTTGACGGTGGCGCAGATCAGTGAGTTTTCGCTCATCTTCATCGCCATGGGGGTGTCGCTGGGGCATATTCCCCAGAATGCGCTTGGCCTTGTGACCATGGTCGGGCTGGTGACGATCGCGGCCTCGACCTACATGATCACCTATTCCCATCACCTTTACGCTGCGCTTGAGCCGCTTTTGGGCATATTCGAAAGACGGGGCACGCCGCGCGAGCCCAGCGAGGCGGGCGCGCATCAGGAAGGCAAGTACAGCGTCGTGATCTTCGGTCTGGGCCGGTTCGGCACGGCGATCGGCATGCGACTTCACAAGCGGGGCATCAAGGTGCTCGGCGTGGATTTCAACCCACAGGCGGTGCGCCGTTGGCGCCAGATGGGCCTTGATACGGAGTTCGGCGATGCGAGCGATCCGGAGTTCATTGCCGAATTGCCCCTCAGGCGGGCGGAATGGGTTGTCTCCACCGTGCCGATACACCCCAAGGGGCTGAGCTATGAGGATACCAGAACCACGCTGATACAACTGACCCGCACGGCCGGATTTCAGGGGCGTATCGCCGTGGCTTCGCATAGTCCGATGGATACCGAGGACCTTATCGGCGCGGGGGCCGATATCGTGATCGAGCCGTTTCAGGATGCCGCCGACCGCGCCGTGGAGCTTCTGTGCGGTGCGCCGGAGGAGGAACGCACCGAGATTCCGCAGATCGAGACGGAAGAAAAGCAGATGTAGCGCCTCGATGCGCGGCCTGTCTTGCGCATGGCGTGAATATGAGAAAGCCTGCGGCGGGCGCAGCACAAGAGGGTATCGTGACAGTCATGCACAGGTCAGGCGGGATTCAACCGCATCTTTGGGTTCTCGTCCTTGTGCAGGGGGTGGTCTCCGCCGCGTCGCTGGTGGTGGAGATCCTCGCCGGGCGGATGCTGGCGCCGCATGTGGGCATGTCGCTTTACACCTGGACAAGCGTGATCGCCATCGTTCTGGCGGGGTTTTCGCTGGGGCATTGGTGGGGCGGACGGATCGCGAACCGGCCGATTGAAGAGGCGCTGCGGATCACCGGATGGACGTTGATTGGCGCGGCGCTCACCACGGCGGCGGCGGCATGGCTTCTTCGGCTGGCGGCGGGGCCGGTGCTGGGCACGGTGGAGCATCCGATCTGGGCCATCGTGGTGTTGTGTTCGGCGGTGTTCTTTCTTCCCTCGCTCTTTGCCGGGGTGCCCGCGCCGGTTCTGGCGCAGGTGGCCGTCGTCCGGTCGGAGCGGTCGGGCGAGGCGCTGGGGGCGATGTTCGCCGCCGGCGCTGTCGGCGCCATCGCCGGAACCCTTCTGGCGGGGTTCCTGTTCATCTCGTGGCTGGGCACGGCGGCGACGCTGGCGGTGGTCACGGCGGTCTATGTCCTCGCCGCGCTGGTCTGTTTCGCACTGTCGCGGCGCGTCACGGCGCGATTGGGGGCGGCCCTTGTGGTGATCGGCGCGGGGCTGACGGGGCTGCCGCTTCTGGCGCCGCCGCAATGTGATCACGAGAGCGATTATTTCTGTATCCGGACGGTCGATCTGTCGGCCGATCCGGCGCGGCCTGTGCATCTCATGGTGCTTGACCATCTTGCCCACGGGATCGGCGCGCGCGACGTGCCGCAGGTGATGTTCACCGAACATGCGGCGATGCTACTGGAGCTGTCGAAGCGGCGCGCGCCGTCGCCGGAGGCCACCAGCTATTTCATCGGCGGTGGCAGTTACTCGGTGCCGCGCGCGCTGGCCGATGCGGGCTTTGGCGAGATCACGGTGTCGGAGATCGACCCCATGGTGACCGAGATCGCGGAGCGCGATTTCTGGCTCGACCGCTCGGAGATGGTCATTTTCCACGAGGACGCGCGGCGCGCCCTGCTGAGCCGGCCGGAGCGCCGCTATGACCTGATCGTGGGCGATGCCTTCACCGATGTCGCGGTACCCGCGCATCTGATCACGCGGGAGTTCATGCAGCTTGTGGCGGGCCGGCTGACGCCCGAGGGCAGTTACCTGATGAATGTCATCGACTACGAGGGGCGGTTGCGGGCGCTTGCCAGCATGGTGGCCACGGCGCGCGAGGTGTTCCCGCATGTCGAGGTCTGGACCCGCACGGACAGGCCCCCGCCGGGCGAGCGGGCGGTGTTCGTTCTGGTCGCCGGGCGCGCGCCCGGCGGGCAGGGCGGTTTTGTCGTGCCCGCGCCCGAGCCGGTGCGTTTTGCCGCGCTGCCGCAGGAAGCGTTGGCCCGGCTTGCCGAGACGCGCGGGCAGATCCTCACGGACGATTTCGCCCCGATCGACCGGCTGATGGGGCGGATGGACTGAGTTCCCCGCGCGCGGCGCGCTATACCAGCGCCGCCCAGAGCACGAAGAGCGCCATGGCGATCACGAAGAGCGAGCCGATGGTGTAGAAGGAGGCGCGCACCTCGTGGTTCTGTGCGGTGAGATAGGCCGCCGCATGGGCCAGCCGCGCCGCCACGAACCCATAGAGCAGCAGCGATGCCAGCCAGCCCGGCGGCGCGGCGATCACGAAGATCAGCCCGATGGCGAGAAAGGCGGGGATGTTCTCCAGATCGTTGCGGTGCATCCGGCGCGAGCGGTCGACGTAATCGTTCAGGTCAAGCTGTTCCGGCCGCGGGTCGGGGTTGAGCGGCGTGGCGCGCAGATCCTCGGGGTTGACCAGCCCCGCGTTGCTTTTCATCATGCGGTAGACGGTCATCCAGCCCTGCCCCATGATCTTGAGCACCATGAGTGCGGCGGCGATGGCATAGGTGATGAACACCGGGTTGTCGAATGTCAGTGCGGTCATTGTCTTGTCCCTTCCGTCCTGTCCCTTTCCTTTCCGACCGGTTCGGCAGTCCCGTGGCTGCCTGCGCGCGACCGGCGATGAGGGGCAGTCTGGCGCATCGGGCATATACAAGTCACCCGAATTTCCGCTAAACCCCCAGTCGAGGTCACCAACAGACAGGATCAGCGCATGAAAATCGCGACCGCCGCCTATCCGCTCGATGTGCTGGAAAGCTGGGCCGCCTATGAGGACAAGATATTCAACTGGGTGAGCGAGGCCGCCGGGCAGGGGGCGGAGCTTCTGGTGTTTCCCGAATACGGCGCGATGGAGCTGGCGACGCTGGTGGGGCCGGAGGTGGCCGCGGATCTTGAGGCGTCGAGCCGCGCGGTCTCGGACCGGATCGAGGCGGTCGACGCGCTTTATGCGCATCTGGCGCTGGAGTTCGGGGTGCATATCCTCGGCGCCTCTGCGCCGGTATACGATGGCGGGGCGCGGCCGGTGAACCGGGCGCGGCTTTTCGCGCCGGACGGCAAGACGGGCGCGCAGGACAAGCAGATCATGACCCGCTATGAGCGCACGCCCTGGGACGTTGTGCCGGGCGGGCCGCTGCGGCTCTTCGACACGGCGCTTGGCCGGATCGGGGTTCTGATCTGCTATGACAGCGAGTTCCCGCTTTTCGGCCGGGCGCTGAGCGAGGCGGAGTTGATCCTCGTGCCGTCATGCACCGAGGCGCTGGCGGGCTACAGCCGGGTGCGGATCGGGGCGATGGCGCGGGCGTTGGAAAACCAGTGCGTGACGGTCATGTCCTCGACTGTGGGGGCGGCGCCGTGGTCGCCGGCAGTGGATGAAAACACCGGCATGGGCGGGGTGTTCGGTCCACCCGATCACGGATTTCCGCCCACGGGCGTGATCGCCGAAGGGCAGCTGAACCACCCCGGCTGGACCTATGCGGAGGTCGATCTGGCACGCGTGGCCGAGGTGCGCGCCGATGGCGGCGTGCTCAATCAGGCGCATTGGGCCGAGCAGGAGCCACGCGCGCAGGCGGTGGAGCGGGCGGCGCTGCGCTGACCAGCAGGCCGGCGCGCGCGGCGGGTGCGGGGGCCGAATAGGCCTTTGCGGCGCGAATCGAATCAGGCTTGAAAAACCCCCCGATTCCCCCCATTTAGGGGCAGCCCGCAGCTTTGGCGGGGGACAAACACAGGAGAGACCATGGCCAAGGAAGATACGCTCGAATTTCCCGGTGTCGTGAAGGAACTCCTGCCGAATGCGACATTCAGGGTCGAGCTTGAGAACGGCCATGAGATCATCGCGCATACGGCAGGCAAGATGCGCAAGAACCGCATCCGTGTTCTGGCAGGCGACAAGGTTCAGGTGGAAATGACACCCTATGACCTGACCAAGGGGCGGATCAACTACCGCTTCAAGTAAACCGCGCTCCCGGGGGGACCCCCGGGCACGGCCCAGATGCACGGGGATGCTCAACATGAAACTGATCCTCGGCTCCGGCAGCCCGCGCCGCCGCGACCTGCTTGCGCAGATCGGGGTTGTCGCGGATGAGATACGCCCCCCCGAGATCGACGAGACCCCCGCAAAGGGGGAGGTGCCGCGCAATTATGCGCGGCGCATCGCGTTGGAAAAGGTGCAGGCGGTGCCCACGGGCGGCGAGCATGAGATCGTGCTTTGCGCCGATACCACCGTCGCGATGGGGCGGCGCATCATGGGCAAACCCGCCGATGCGGGCGAGGCGGCGGCCTTCCTGAGTGCCCTGTCGGGGCGGCGGCACCGGGTGATCACGGCGGTGGCAGTCAAACGCGCGGGCCGGATCTGGACGCGCGACGTGCTTAGCGCGGTGAAGATGAAACGGCTTTCGGATCTTGAGCTGAACGCTTATCTGGCGACCGGCGACTGGGCGGGCAAGGCGGGCGGCTATGCCATCCAGGGGCCGGCGAGCGCCTTCATCCCGTGGATCAGCGGATCGCATTCGGCCATCGTGGGGCTGCCACTGGCGGAGACCGCGGCGCTCTTGCTGGCGGCGGGGTATCCACTTTATCACGGTCAGGGGGACGCATGAAGGGACGGCAGATCATTCTCGACCATCTGGAGGGGCGCGAGGCGGCGGCCCTGATGGTGGACGGGCGGTTGCAGGATCTGCTGGTCGATGGCGACGGGCCCCGCCCCGGCACGGTCTATCGCGCGATCGCCGACCGCCCGGTGAAGGGGCAGGGCGGCATGTTCCTGCGCACGCCTGAGGGAAGCGTTTTTCTGCGGCAGATCAGGGGGTTGAGCCCCGGTCAGCCGCTTCTGGTGCAGGTGACGGGCCATGCCGAACCGGGCAAGGCGGTGCCGGTGACACAAAAGATCCTGTTCAAGAGCCGCTATGCCATTGTCACGCCGGAGGCGCCCGGTCTCAACGTGAGTCGGACGATCAAGGACGAGGAGGAGCGCGAGCGCCTTCTGGAGATCGCGCATGAGGTGATGGAGGGCTCTGACATGGGTCTGATCCTGCGCTCTGCCTGCGCCGGGGCCGGGGCCGGGGAGATCGCCGAGGATATCGCCGAGATGCGCGCGCTGGCCGAGACGGCCGCAGCCGATCCCGAGGGCGAGGCCGAGGTGCTGACCACCGGGGACGGGCCGCACGTTCTGGCCTGGCGCGACTGGACCGATCCGGCGGAGGTGGAGACCGCGCCCGGCGGGTTCGAGCGGCATGGCGTTCTCGACGAGATCGAGGCGCTGCGGGGGGCGTATGTGCCGCTTGCGCAGGGCGCGGGGATCTATGTGGAGCCGACGCGTGCGCTTGTGGCGGTGGATGTGAATACCGGGGGCGATACCAGCCCGGCGGCGGGCCACAAGGCCAATATCGCCGCGGCGCGCGAGCTGCCGCGGCAGTTGCGGCTGCGCGGGCTGGGCGGGCAGATCACGCTCGACCTGGCGCCGATGCCGAAGAAGGAGCGCCGCAGTTTCGAAAGTGCGCTGCGCGCGGCGTTTCGGGGCGACGAGGTGGAGACGGTCTTTGCGGGCTGGACGCCGCTGGGCCATTACGAATTGCAGCGCAAGCGCGCGCGCGTGCCGGTTCTGGAGGTGCTGTCATGAGCTGTCCGATTTGCAAGAAGGAGACCGATCGCACCTATCGCCCGTTCTGTTCGCGGCGTTGTGCGGATATCGACCTGGGCAATTGGTTCGCGGGCGATTACGCGGTGCCGTCGCAGAACCCCGATGAGGCGCTGGAGGCCCTTGAAGCGCTGGAAAATGGCGCTTCGGACCCTTCCAAGCCGCATTGAGGCGGGCGGGATCCGGGTTCCGGCCAACGCAGGCCCATGTCAGTTTGCGTTCGGGCCATGCAGGCCCCGGGGCTCTGCCCCGGACCCCGAGGTATTTGACCCGAAAAAATGCACGGGGGCCGGAGTCTTGCGCGGTCAGGTGGCGGCGATGGCCTCGATTTCGACGAGAAATTCGGGGCGGGTGAAGCCCGACACGATCAGCAGGGTGGAGGCGGGCAGGGCCGCCAGCCCGCCGAGATAGGCATCGCGCGCCGCCATGTAGCCGGCCATATGGGCGCGGTCTGTGACATAGGCGTTGAGGCGCAGGATATTGGCGCGCGTCATGCCATCCTCGGCGAGAATCAGGTCTATGTTGGACAAGCAGATTTCGGCCTGACCTTGGGCGTCTTCGGGCACGATGCCATCCGGCGCGAGGCCGAGCTGACCGCTGGTGACCAGAAGGCGGCTCGCGGGGACGGCGATGCCGTGGCTGTAGGCGGCGAAGGGCGGGGCCAGTCCGGCAGGGGTGAGGGGGGTCATTGCTGTCAACTCCGTCGTGTGGGCTGGCGTTGCCGTGCAGGATGCCAGACTTTCCGGTGCGGGCAAGGCTGCGGTCAGGACTGCGCGGCGTCCTCCTCCTCGCGGTCCGCCTCGGCCTGTTCGGCGGCCCAAGTGCCCGCGGCCTCCACCGCCACGGTGGAGGTGGTGGGCAGAACGCCCAGATAGCTTTCGGTCTCGTCCACCGGCGCGGTCGCGCGTTGCGTCATGCGGTAGAGCGCATAGAGCGCGATCGCGGCGAAGGTCGCGCCAAGCACCAGCCAGAAGCCAAACGGGCCAACCCCTTCCATCGCCCAGCCGGTGACCATCGGACCGGCGATCGCGCCCAGCCCGAAGGTGAAGACCAGCCCGCCGGAGGCCGCCGGCATATCCTCGACCGGCAGCGAATCGTTGGTGTAGGCCAGAAACAGGGCATAAAGCGGCGTCGTCACACCGCCGGCAAAGAACGCGGCCGCCATCAGGGGCCACAGACCCCCGCCGGTGATCCAGCCCACGGCGCAGGAGGTCGCGCCGAGCGCGGCCGCCCCGAAGATCAGCTTGCGGCGGTCCATCCGGTCCGAGAGCCAGCCGATGGGGTATTGCATCAGCAGCGCGCCGGCGAAGAGCATCGCGACGAAGAGCGCGATCTGCGACGCCGTCATCCCGATTTGCGTGCCGAAGACCGCGCCCATGCCCGATTGCGTCGCATAGACGCCGCCCAGAAGGAAGATCCCCACGGTTCCCAGCGGCGAGCCGATGAAAAGCTGACGCAGCGACATCGGGCGCGCCACATCGACCGCCGGGACAGGGGTGGCCGACAGCAGGATGGGCGCGAAGGAGATCGACACGAGGATCGAGGCCCCGATGAAGAGCACCGACGTGCCCGCATCGCCCAGCGTTAGAAGCCCCTGCGCGCCGATGATGCCCAGCGTCTGCGCGATCATGTAGGCCGACAGCACCTTGCCGCGTGTCTCGTTGGTGGCGGCGTTGTTCAGCCAGCTTTCGGCGGCGACATAGATGCCCGACATGCAGAAACCCACCAGAACCCGCAGGATCGTCCAGGCCCAGGGGTCTGTCAGCAGCGGAAAGGCGATCAGCCCCGCCGACATGAAGCTGCCAAGCGCCGCGAAGACCCGCACATGCCCCACCCGGCGGATCATCAGCGGGGTGATCCGGGCGCCCGACAGGAAACCGAGAAAGTAGCCGGAGGTGACGATGGCCAGTTCGGTGGCCGAGAACCCCTCGATCCCGCCGCGCAGGCCGATCAGGGTGAAATGCATGCCGTTGCCCAGCATGATGAGCACGATTCCGAGCAGAAGGGCCCAGACCCCGGACAACACCTTGATCATGACATGACCCTTCGCGCGCTGAACACCTCGCTCCCTTTTAGGGATGTCGCACAGGTCTGACAACGCTGCCGTTGCCGCAGCGCCGCATTCGTGCCTGTTCCCGACACGCGGTCAGGGGGAAGGTCCGGCCTGGAATCGCGCGGCGAGCGCCCGTCACTAGCCGCCCTTGAGGCGCTGCATCAGGAACACCTCGCTGTCCGGTGCGATCGGCTCATCCTGCGCGCTGGCGATGATGCGGCCATCAACGGCGACCGACACGCCCGCGTCGATCGCCTCTTGCAGGCCGGGATGCTTTTCCACCAGCGCGTCGAGGAGGGCGCCGACGGTATCGGCCTGCACCTCGACCACCTCCTTGCCATCGGCCAGCGGGCGCAGGCCGGACCAGAGGTTGACCTCAACCATCGCGGGTCTGCTCTTCCAGCGCCTCCAGAATCCGGGGCGGCGACATGGGCAGTTGCCGCAGACGCACGCCCGCCGCCGCCGAGACCGCGTTGGCGATGGCCGCCAGCGGCGGGCAGATCGAGGTCTCGCCCACGCCGCGCACGCCGTAGGGGTGGCCGGGGTTGGGCACCTCGACGATCACCGTGTCGATCATCGGCAGGTCGGAGGCCACGGGGATGCGGTAGTCGAGGAAAAGCGGGTTCTGAAGGCGCCCGTCCTCTCCGTAGATGTATTCCTCGTTCAGGGCCCAGCCGATGCCCTGCGCCGCGCCGCCCTGAAACTGCCCCTCGACGTAGGTGGGATGGATCGCCTTGCCGGCGTCCTGCACCACGGTGTAGCGCACCACGGAGGTCTTGCCGGTCTCGGGATCGACCTCGGCATCGACGATATGGGTGGCGAAGCTGACGCCCGCGCCTTCGGGCGTGGCCTCATAGTGGCCGCAGATCGGCCCGCCGGTGGCGCCCATCTTGCGCGTGATCTCCGCGATCGGCATGGGGGGAAACTCGCCCGCGTTCGGCCCCGACGGCACCGCGCAGCCGTCTTCCCATTTCACCGCATCCTCGGGGATGCCCCATTTCGCCGCCGCGCGCGCGCAGAGCTTTTTCACCGCGTCCTCGGCGGCCTTGATCGTGGCCAGCCCGGAGGCGTAGGTCACGCGGCTGCCGTGCGAGATCTCGTTATAGCCCAGAGAGGCGGTATCGGCGATGATCACGCGGATGTTGTCATAGGGCACGCCCAGAACCTCGGCCGCCATGAGCGCAATCGAGGCGCGCGAGCCGCCAATGTCGGGGGTGCCGACGGCAAGCTGCACGGTGCCATCCTCCGACAGGGCTAGCGAGACGGAGGTTTCCCCGCCGTGGTTGAACCAGAACCCGCAGGAGATGCCGCGGCCCTGCCCCGGCTTCAGCGGGGCGGTGTAATGCGGGTGGGCCTTCGCGGCCTCCAGCGTCTCGACAAGGCCGATACGCTGGAACCGGGGGCCGTAGCTGGCCTTCGTGCCTTCGTGCGATGCGTTCCTGAGCCGCGTGTCGATGGGATCGAGGCCGAGCTGGTTGCACAGCTCGTCGATCACCGATTCCACCGCGAAGGCCGCCATCGGGGAGCCGGGCGCGCGGTAGGCGGCCTGCTTGGGCCGGTTGGTCATCACGTCATAGCCGATCTGATGCACGTTCTTGAGCGCATAGGGCGCGAAGGCGCACATGGCGGTCATGTCGGCGGGCGCGCCGGGGAAGGCGCCGCCCTGAAGCCGGAAGACGCCCTGCGCGGCGGTGATGGTGCCGTCCTTCTTCATCCCGATTTTCACGTCCATCGAGGTCGAGGAGGTGGGGCCGGTGGCGCGGAACACCTCCGCGCGGCTCATCACCAGTTTCACCGGGCGGCTGGCCTTGCGCGACAGGGCCAGCGCGACGGGTTCGATGAAGACCGCCGTCTTGCCGCCGAAGCCGCCGCCGATCTCGGAGGCGGTGACGCGCAGCTGACTGGTTTCCAGATCGAGCAGCGCGGCGCAGACCTTCTGCACGTTCCAGTGGCCCTGCGTGCAGCACCACAGTTCCCCCTTGCCGTCGGCGCCAAGCTGGGCGAGGCAGGCGTGCGGTTCGATATAGCCCTGATGGGTGGCCTCGGTGACGAAGTGATCCTCGATCACCAGATCGGCCTCGGCAAAGCCGGCCTCCACGTCGCCGTGGCCGCTTTCGTGATAGCCCGCGACATTGGGGTGCATCCCGTCGGGCACGGTGCCGGCGGCGACGCCCTCCCGGATCACCGGGGCATCGGGCTGCATGGCCTTGTCCACGTCGGTGACATGGGGGAGCGGCTCATACTCCACCTCGATCAGTTTGAGCGCGTCCTTGGCGGCGAGCGCGGAGGTGGCGGCCACCGCCGCGATGGCGTGACCGTCGTAAAGCGCGGTGTCGCCGGCCATGACGTTTTCGAGGATGTTCCAGTTCTCGCCCTTCATGCCGGGGGCCGGTTGCAGCGATTGCGTGAAATCGGCGCGGGTGACGATGGCCTTCACGCCGCGGGCCGCCTCGGCCTTCGACGTGTCTATGTTCAGGATGCGCGCATGGGCGTGCGGGCTGCGCAGGATGGCGGCGTGCAGCATCCCCGAGGCGTGGGCGTCGGCGCCGAAGCGGGCGCGCCCCGTCACCTTGTCGAGCCCGTCGGGCCGGTCGGGGCGGGTGCCGATGAACTTGAAGCTGCCTTTTTGGTCGTCCAGTGCCATTACGACGCCTCCCGCATGTCCTTGGCCGTGTCCATCACGGCGCGAATGATCTTGTCATATCCCGTGCAGCGGCAGAGATTGCCCGCCAGCCAGTAGCGCACCTCGGATTCGGTGGGGTCGGGATTCTTCTCCAGCAGGGACTTGGCCGCGACGAGGATACCCGGCGTGCAGATCCCGCATTGCAGCGCGGCATATTCGATGAATTTCTGTTGCAGCGGGTGCAGGGTTTCGCCTTCCGCGATCCCTTCCACGGTGCCGATCTCATGGCCCTCCGCCTCCACGGCGAGCACGAGGCAGGAGCAGACGAGCCGCCCGTCGAGCGTGACCGAACAGGCGCCGCAGTCGCCGGTGCCGCAGCCTTCCTTGGAGCCGGTGAGGTTGAGCTGGTCGCGCAGCACGTCGAGAAGCGTCTCGCGCGGGTCGCAGAGGAATTCGGCCTCGTCGCCGTTCACCTTCGTATTGACGTGGATCATGCTCATTTGCGGTCTCCCTTGGCACGGGCGTAGGCGATTCTGGCGGCGCGCTGAGCCAGAACGCCGGCCACCTTGGTGCGGAACTTGATGGTGCCGCGTCTGTCGTCGATGGGGTTGCAGGCGGCGCGGGCCGCCTCGGCGAGTTTGTCCAGTGCCGCGTCATCCAGCGTGGAGCCGACCAGCGCGGCGCCCGCCTCGGGCACGAGGCTCACGGTGGGGGCCACCGCGCCGAGGGCGACGCGCGCCTCTGTCACGGTGTCGCCGTCAAGGCGCAGGTTGACCGCCGCGCCGACCACGGCGATGTCCATTTCGGTGCGGGGAATGAAGCGCAGATAGGCATCCCCCGCGCTGTGCCCGCGCGGGGGCAGGTGCAGGGCGCTGATCACCTCGCCGGTCTCAAGGCAGGTCTTGCCGGGGCCGGTGGGCACATCCTCCACCGCGATCTCTCGGGTGCCGCCGGGGCCGGTGACGGTGACATGGGCGCCGGCAGCGACCAACGCGGGCACGCCGTCGGCGGCGGGCGAGCCGTTGCACAGGTTGCCCACGAGGGTGGCGCGGCCCTGTATCTGCGTGGAGCCGATGAGATCCATCGCCTCGACCACGCCGGGCCAGTCCAGCTTGAGGCGGGGGTGTTCGGTCATCTCCGCGCCGGAGACGGCCACGCCGATGCGCCAGCCGCCGTGATCCTCATGCGTGATGACGCGCACGCCGGGGATATGCTTGATGTCGATGAGGTCATCGGGGGTGAAGATATCGGAGCGAAGCTGCACGAGCACGTCGGTGCCGCCGGCGAGAAAGCGGGCTGAGCCGCCGGCCTTCGCGGCCAGTGCGGAGGCGTCTTCAAAGCTGTCTGGTGTGTGGTATCTCATTGGCTCTTTCCTGATCCGGGCGGCAGGCGCGCGCCCGGGCCCATACGGTCATTGCTTATCTTGCGCATACACTGACCAATCCTCCGGGCAGGCACAAGTGGGGGCGGTGCCGGGGAAGCGGAAATTTTCCAAGCCTGACCGGATGGGGCACGCGAAGTGTGCGCAGATGCCTTTGCGCTCGGGGCGCGCAGCCCCCGGGATGGCACCCCCGGCCCCCAGAGGACTGATGCAAGGATGAAGGGCGCGGCGCGCGCCTGCTGACGGCTATGCGCCGGGGTAGCGTGCCAGTTCGGTTTGCATCGCCGCGCGGGTCTTGTCCGCCGCCTCCTGCTTGACCGGGCCGTAGCCGCGGATTTCCATGACCATCGCGGCGATGCGCGCGGCCTCGTCGCGGGTGTTCGCGTTCAGCCCGTCCAGAAGCCGGTCGATCGTGGCCTCATACTCCGCGATCAGGGCGCGTTCCATGCGGCGTTCCCCGGTGAGGCCGAAGGGGTCGAGCGGCGTGCCGCGCAGGCCCTTCATCCGCGCCAGAAGCCGCATGGGCGCGCGGACCCAGCCGCCGAGGGCGCGTTTCTTGGGGCGTCCGCGCCAGTCGGTGCCCGAGGGCAGGAACGGCGGGGCCAGATGGTGTTTCACGCTGTAATCGCCTTCGAAGCGGTCCGACAACCCCTCGATGAAGCCGGTCTGCGTGTGCAGGCGGGCGACCTCGTATTCGTCCTTGTAGGACATGAGCTTGAAGAGCCCTTTCGCCACCGCCTCCGACAGCGCGCCGGGGGCGCCGCAGGTGTCCGTTTCGGCTTGCTGCATCTTTGCCAGCGTGGTGCGGTAGCGGTCTGCCCAGGCGGCGTTCTGATAGCCGGTCAGAAACTCCGCCCGGCGGTCGATGATCTGGTCGAGGGTGTCGGGTTCGGGGTCCGTCTCCCCGGTGATGGCAGCGGTTTTTTCGGGCATGGCCTGCGCCACGCGGCCCCATGCGAAGGCGGTCTTGTTGCGTTCGACCGCCACGCCGTTCAGCTCTATCGCGCGCATCAGCGCGGGCAGGCCCAGCGGCACGAGCCCCGCCTGCCAGGCCGCGCCCAGCATCAGCACATTGGCGAAGACAGTGTCGCCCATCAGTTTCTCGGCCAGCGTGTTGGCGTTCAGCACGGTCAGATCGGCCACCTCCTTGCCGACCGATCCGAGACGCACCTGCGTCATCAGGTCGGCGTCGCGGTTGCGGGTGAAATCGCCGGTGGGCATCTCGGCGGCGTTCAGCACGCCGCGCGTCTTGCCCCGGCGGTAGGTGGCGGAGGCCTTGGGCGAGGAGCTGACCACGAGATCGCAGCCGATGAGCGCGTCGGCCATGCTCGGGCCGATGCGCACCTGCTGTATGTCCTCGGGCCGGGCCGCCACGCGCAGATAGCTCAGCACCGGGCCGAATTTCTGCGCAAAGCCCATGAAGTCGAGCACGCTCGCTCCCTTCTGTTCGAGATGCGCGGCCATCGCGATGAGCTGCCCCACGGTGACGACGCCGGTGCCGCCCACGCCGGTGACAAGGATGTCGAAGGGCGCATCGAGCACGGGCAGGGCGGGCGCGGGCAGCGATTGCGCCAGCGCCTCCACATCCTCGGCGACGGGGGCGGGCTTTTTCCTTGTACCGCCCTCGACCGTGACGAAGGAGGGGCAGAAGCCGTCCAGGCAGGTGAAATCCTTGTTGCAGGAGTTCAGGTTGATCTGCCGCTTGCGGCCAAACTCCGTCTCCAGCGGTTCGACGGAGAGGCAGTTGGAGGCCACCGAGCAATCGCCGCAGCCCTCGCAGACGAGCGGGTTGATGACGGCGAACCGCTTGGGATCCTCCATCTTGCCGCGCTTGCGCAGGCGGCGTTTCTCGGTCGCGCAGGTCTGTTGATAAATCAGAACGGTGACGCCCGGCACCTCGCGCAGCTCGCGTTGCACGGTGTCGAGATCGTCGCGGTGATGGATGCCCACGCCGGGCGGCAGATCGGCGGGTTTGAACTGTTCGGGATGGTCGGAGACGACATGCACCGCGCGGGCGCCTTCGGCGGTCATCATGCTGGCGATCGACTCGACGGTGAGGGGGCCGTCCACATGCTGCCCGCCGGTCATGGCCACCGCGTCGTTGAACAGAACCTTGTAGGTGATATTGGTGCCGGCCGCGACGGCCTGCCGGATGGCGAGCGAGCCGGAGTGGTAGAAGGTGCCCTCGCCCAGATTCTGGAAGATGTGCTTGCCGCCGTTGTAGCGGCTGCGCGCGACCCAGTTGACGCCTTCGCCGCCCATCTGGATCAGCGAGGTGGTGTCGCGGTCCATCCAGCTTGCCATGAAGTGACAGCCGATGCCGGCCATCGCCTGCGAGCCTTCGGGCACGCGGGTGGAGGTGGAATGCGGGCACCCCGAGCAGAAATAGGGCGTGCGCGTCGCGCCGGGGACATTGATCACCGGCGGCGGCGGGGCGATCTTCGCGGCCACCTCGCCCAGCCCGAGATCGAAGTTGTGGTCGAGCCGGGCGGCCACGATCTCCGCAAGCTGTTGCGGAGAGAGTTCCCCCGTCCAGGGCACGAGGCGGTTGCCGTCCTGATCGCGCTTGCCGACCATGCGTTCGGGCGTGCGGCCCGGATCGTCGTAAAAATATTCCTTGAGCTGGCTTTCGATGATGCCACGCTTTTCCTCGATCACCAGCAGTTCGCGCTTGCCGCGCGCGAACTCCAGCGCCAGTTCGTGTTCGACCGGCCAGACCATGCCGATCTTGTAGATGTCGATGCCCAACTCGCGGCATTTGCTTTCGTCCAGCCCCAGAAGGCGCAGCGCCTCCATCAGGTCGAGGTGGCCCTTGCCGGTGGTGACGATGCCGAAGCGGGCGTTCTCTGTGCCATAGATGGCGCGGTCGATGGGGTTGGCGTGGGCGAAGGCGAGCACCGCCTCTTTCTTGTCCTCCAGCCGCGCCTCGATCTGCGGGCCGGGCAGGTCGGGCCAGCGGTAGTGCAACCCGTCGGCGGGCGGGGTGTAATTGGGGGTCTTGAACACGCGATCCTTCGGCAGATCGAAGGACATGCCCGATTCCACCGTCTCCGAGATCGCCTTGAACCCCACCCATGTGCCCGAGAACCGCGAGAGCGCATAGCCGTATTCCGCGAACTCAATGTATTCGGCCACATTGGCCGGATTCAGCGTCGGCATGAAGAAGGACATGAAGGCCACGTCCGACTGATGTGACATCGACGAGCTGACGCAGCCGTGATCGTCGCCCGCGACCACCAGCACACCGCCGCCTGGCGAGGCGCCATAGGCGTTACCATGCTTGAGCGCGTCGCCGGAGCGGTCCACCCCCGGCCCCTTGCCATACCACAGGCCGAACACCGCCTCGCAGGTCTTGTCGGGGTCCGTCTCCACCTGCTGCGTGCCGATCATCGCGGTGGCGGCGAGATCCTCGTTCACCGCCGGAAAGAAGGTCACCCCCTCCTGCTCTGCCAGATCCGGGATGCGGCCGAATTCGAGGTCGACGCCCCCCACCGGCGAGCCCCGGTAGCCGGAGACATAGCCGCGGGTGTCGCGCCCGGCCTCGCGGTCGCGGCGGGCCTGATCGAGGGCGATGCGGACGATGGCCTGCGTGCCGGTGAGAAAGACCCGGCCCTCGCGTTTGGTGTAGCGGTCGTCAAGCTCATACTCCATCGGGGTGACGGGATCGGGAAACTGGCTGTGTCTGGTCATGGCGCGCTCCTGTTTGCCGAAAGGGTAGCGCGGGCGGGGCGGAGAATGTTACCAGATGACTTGCCCGATGGGGCCTGCGGGGGTAAGATCATCCACTTTTCGCGCCTGGATGAAAGGATTTTGCGATGTCGGGTGAAATGCCGCTAGACCCTTCCGATCTGCGCATCCTGCGCGCCTTGCAGCGGGACGGGCGGATGTCCAATCAGGATCTGGCGGAGGCGAGCGCCATGTCCGGCTCGGCCTGCTGGCGGCGGGTGCGGGCGCTGGAAAAGGCGGGGGTGATCGAACGCTACAGCGTCGTTCTGAACGCCGAGGCCTGCGGGCTGGAGTTTCACGCGATGGTGCACGTGGGCCTGACAAGGCATGAGCCGGAGAGCGTCCAACGCTTTGTAAAGGCTGTGAAATATCGTGAGGAAGTGCTCGACTGCTACTCCACCACCGGGGACGCCGATTACCACCTGCGGGTGTGCTGCCGCAACAAGGCGGCCTATACGACGTTCCTTGAGGAGTTCCTGTTTCGCATCCCCGGCGTGTCCACCGTGCGCACCAACCTGATCCTCGACGAGATCAAGCAGAATGAGCCGCTGCCGCTCTGATAGGGCGAATCGGGCCAAGCCCTTGTTAACGCTGGAAAACCCATGTCGGTAAAACGTCGGTATTTTGTCGGTATTGCGTCGGTGGCGCTGTTCGGAATCGGCGCCGTTAACAGGACGGTCTTTAGGGTTTGGTCAGATCGGTTGAGATTTGGTGAAGACGGGAAGGGCCGCGCCCGACCTGGGGGGGGCGCCTGCGCGGCGGGGCGGAATAAGGTGGCATCGCGCCTGCCGCGCCGGGGGAGATGCGCGCAAAGGATGCAATCGCGCCCTCCCGGGGGAGGTCGGGCGCGGCCCGGCGGTGCCGCCGGGCGGTGGGGGTGATTTTGAGAGGGAGATTGGGGGAGAGAGTGGGGGCGGGCATCGGCGCAGAACTGTCACGCCAAGTGCCGGGAAGGTTGGGTTGTGGCCTTGAAGCTGCCCTCGTTTTGAGCTCTCCTACCGGTACTATTTAGCATTTTGGAGACTTGAGATGACGGTATTTGAAGAGGTCAAAGAACTTGTACAAAGCATCTCACCACGATGCATTTGCGACGATTGTATCGCTCAGAAGCTTGATCTCTCAGTGCGACAACACGCAAACCACAAGTCACGCGAACTGTCAGAGCACTATGGCTTCACACGAATAAAGCGAGTTTGCTCGGTTTGTGGCGCTGAAAAACTTGCGATCAGCTATCGGTGACAGGCTGAAGCGGACCCATCGCGCTTGCTCAAAATCTGCGTAAGCTGACCTTCACCGCAGGGGGGCGCATACAAGTAGACTGCAAGACGGGCGAATATGAGCCGTGTTCATCCCAACCTATGCCAAGCGTCCCTGAACTGTGGTTGATCATAAGCCTTGGGCTGTAGCCAATGGGACTTTGATCCTGTCTTGCTCTTTGCAGGATCGCTGTGGAAGCATATCTCTTTGACCTCTTCCAAAGACAAGATGAAACAAGTCGGGTTTTCTTCCTTTGCGTTGATCGTGATAATCCACCAATCGGAACGTAAGTTGTCTAGGTTTGCCCCTAAACCCACCGGGGCGCGTTTTGAAAGCCCTTTGCTTTGAACACCAAAAATTATTGATTCATCGTCATTGGCGCAAAACAAATCGCTACCTTTAGCATTTCGGGCCGTCGGCATTACGTTCCATCCCTTTCGAGAGAGTTGCCAAGCAGCGTAGTGCATGGCTGCATTGCCCGTTGCCTGTGATGATTTGACGTCCATTTTGCCTTCCAAGCAAGAACCATGATGCATCCCCAAGACTACAGAACTCTAAGCTACCGGCAAGAACCCAACTTGGTGTTCATGGCTGGAAAGAAGTCAATGGGGAACGACCACTTTGGTTGGCCGCGATGCTGAACACAAAGGTCCGGTTTGGCCCGCTCGCTGTAGTTTGCAAAGCCCCCTTCCTGCGCATTGCCCTCCATTCAATCCCGCCCGCCCGCCCGGGGCGCTTGCGGCCCGGGCCTGCGCCCGCCCGCCCCACGGCGGGCGCAGGCCCTTTTGTGGTGGCCATGACAGGCGCAACGTGGCGGCAGCGTCTTCTCCCCCTCCCAAAAGGGGCAGACCTCTGCGGTCTTTGCGCTTTGGTCAGGCGGGTCGAGATCGGGTGAATGCGCGATGGGCCGCGCCCGGCATGAGGGGCGCCTCAATCCAAAGACTCTCGACATATGCAGTTTTTTGAAACTAGACTTGCCCCACCACAGAAATACTCAAAACCGGAGGAATTATGAAAAATCTGTTCGCAGCCCTGATCATCGCGGGCTTGCCTGTTTCGCAGGTGTCAGCCGAAGACCTCGATGTCAGAATCAATGCCGAGATCGGGAGTGTCACGGTCGAGACCGTGGACGGCCCCGTCGAAATCATGCGCAATCAGGACCCGGAGGCGACAGTCGATCCAGCCTATGCGAAAACCTCGCGCGACTGCCCGCCCTTTTGCATTCAGCCGATGCAGGTCGCGCCGGGCGTCACCACCGTCGGCGAGATCGAGCTTCTGAAATTCGCTGAAAAAGGTGGCAAACTCATTGATGGCCGAACCCTTGAGTGGCACCTCGACGGAACGATTCCGAGCGCGATCAACATGCCTTACACGGAAATGGCCAGCCGTCTGGGCGAGATCGGTTGCACGGGCAGCGAGGGCGACTGGGATTGCACGAACGCCGAAGAGGTGCTGCTGTTCTGTAACGGGCCGTGGTGCGGCCAGTCCCCCATGGCAATCAAAGCGATGCTGCGCGAAGGTTACCCGGCCGAGAAGATCTACTATTACCGTGGCGGGATGCAGGCGTGGCACGGTCTTGGCCTGACCGTTGTCGAAGGTCAGATGTGATCTGAGCTGACTCCGGCCGAGCGCCGGAGGTCTGGACCGGACGTGCGGGAAATGAGTCCGGTTCAACGCTTCCGACAGGGGGAAACCCCCAACGCAAAAGGGGCGGTCCCTGAAGACCGCCCCTGTCCGGGATGCATCGTGATGTGGAGATGATCTATCCCAGAAGCTGTGCCTCGTAGCGTTTCAGCGTGGTGCGGGCCGCGCTGTAGGCGTTGAGGGTTTCGCGCTGGCGCAATTCGGGGAAGATCTCGTAGATCTCGTTGCGCTGCTCGCTGTCCATGCCGCTGATCGAGTAGTCGCCGGGCTGGAAGCTCTCGCTCCATGCGCCGTTGGCGAGCACGACCTCGTGGTTGTCGCAAAGGAAGTGGATATACTCCACCCCGACGGTATCGACCTGCTGGATGCCATCCACATGGGTCAGGTGCTTGGCTGCGGCAAGAACCTCGCGCTCTTCGAAGAGAAGCTGCGCGGTCTCGCTCACCATGAGCATCCGGTGGCTGGGCGAGACCATCATGTCCCGCTCCGGCAGGTTGGCGCCGAGCGATCCGGCGCGGATCAGAACCGGCTTCAGGTGCGGCAGCTGCAGAAGCTGCGATCCCGAGAGGCGTTTGCGCCCGATCCAGCGGATGCGTTGCAGCCCGTTGTCGCGGGTGACGACCTGATCGCCCTCCTTGAGGTCCTGCACCGCCACCTCGCCCGAGGGCGTCAGGATGCCGGTGTTCGGGGTGAAGCAGATCACGTCGAAGTTGATCGTCTCGAAACCCTCGAAGCCGATGTTGCCGATGCGGCCGCCCTCATCCCCGCCGGAGATGGAGTAGCTGCCGACATTGCCGGAGCCGCCGATGATGTCCGACAGGGAGGTGCCCGTGCCGGGGCCGAAGGCGATGGGATCGCCGCCGCCATCGGGGGTGAAGGTGCCCTCGGCGGTGTCGCTCAGCCCGGAAATGGCGGAGATATCGGAGACCGCGGTGGTCAGCGTGATCTCGTCATCCGGCGCGCCCGGCTCTTCTCCCGCGATGAAGGTTTGTACGTCATCGTAGGTCTGTGTCTCGCCGGTGCTCGTCACGCCGGTGCCGTCGCCTTCGTCGTTCACCTCCACGGTGAGGCCGATGGGCGCGCCGCCGTCGTCGGTGGTGTCGGTGAAGTCGAGCGTGTCGTCGCCGTCGCTGCCCAGGATGGTATCGCTGCCGTCGCTGCCGATGATGGTGTCGTTGCCGCTTCCGGCGTCGATGTGATCATCGCCGCTTCCGCCGTCGATCACGTCGTGACCGGCGCCGCCGTCGATGGTGTCGTCGCCACCCTGGCCATAGATCACGTCATCACCGTCGCCGCCGACGAGGCTGTCGGCGGAGCCGTCGTCGAGCAACCCGCCCTCCGGGGCATCGAAGAACACGTCCGTGACGGTGATGCTGCTTGATTCCGTGCCGTCGTTGCCGTGGATGATCTTGATCCGGCTGACCGGGCCATCGACATGCACGTTGAGCGACGACGTCGGATCGACTAGCTGACCCGCGCTGGCGAGGCCGTCATCGAGCGTGACGTCGATCTGGTTGCCATCGGCGTCGAAGGCCCAAACCTTGATCGCGCTGGAGGACGTGATGCCGTTGATGCGGAAATCCACGTTCTCAACGGATTCCGAGAAATCGAGCGCGTGGAATGTCTCTGTTCCCGGTCCGGCTTCCGATTCCA
The DNA here is from genome assembly GCF_900110425.1 of Salinihabitans flavidus. Lineage (GTDB taxonomy): Bacteria > Pseudomonadota > Alphaproteobacteria > Rhodobacterales > Rhodobacteraceae > Salinihabitans > Salinihabitans flavidus. The sequence continues at coordinate 117,872 of NZ_FODS01000008.1, forward strand.
TCGCGCTGTTGGGGTTGATGGTCTCGTCGCCGCTGTCGATGCCGCTCACGTTCTGGGTGTCGTTCTCGAAGCTGGGAAGTTCACCCTGGGCGTCGAGCCGGTCATAGGTCACCGAGACAGAGCCGGTGTTCTGCGTCACCCCGTCGGGGATCTCGTCCTCGTCGTCGATGGTGCCGGACCCGTCGTCGTCGGGGATGAGGGACCAGTTGAAGGATTCCCGACCTCCGCCACCCGTGGCCGAGGGGTTATACCCGCCATAGATCGTGTCGTTGCCCGCCCCGCCGATCAGCGTGTCGGAGCCGCTTTCGCCAAAAATCAGGTCGTCGCCGTCGCCGCCCTCTACGTAGTCGTCGCCGGCGCCGGCGTTGATCACGTCATCGCCGGAGGTGACGGATTCGCCTTCGATGTCCGTGTAAATGCCTTCTACAATAGTATCGTCCCCAGACGTGCCGTCAACAACACCGGGACCATTTGGATCAGCCATGATAACCTCAATCTCCACTTACGCGCGAACACCGGGTTGATGCGGTTCTGCCTGCCAGAGATCGTGTTCGAATCGCGTGGCAGCGAACGCAAGGACCGGCGCATCGCAACGATGCATCCGTAAATTAACGGCTGCCCCCCAGCCACTTGCGCCCCCCAGTCGGGCGCCTTCTTGATATACGCGAATGCAATCCCGTTTGAAACATCAATCCTCCTTAATTCCGCCACGATTAGACTGGATCGCGGCGATCCTGCCTTGAAACGGCCCAATTTCAGGGGGCATCAGGGCAGAGGTACTGTTTCCGGATGTGACATCCACTTTGTTGAAGTTACCCCATTTTTTCGGGCGGGATACGGGGAAACTCCCGGTTCGGGCGTCAGTTTGGCGGGGGATTGTTTCAAAAATCGATCCAAACGGCGGCTTTGCCAGAGTGTGGCGAAAGCAAGGCGAAAAATGCGTGCCGCCGCCCGGTCGATCATGGTCGGAGAGGAAACAAACATCGAAGAATGATTCGTTCATTCACGAATTGTAAACGATCGCGTGAGAATCACCCGAGGCCCGCGTCGCGATCGCGCCTCTGATTCTGCGTCACACCTGCATTGGGGAGAGGGCGGCGGTGAGGCCCTGACCGCCGCCGATGCCGATCATTGCCATGCAGAGCGCGCCATCGGGGCCGGTCATTGCCTGCGCGAAAAGCCGGGTGACGAGGATCGCGCCGGAGGCCCCGAAAGGATGGCCGAGGGCGATGGCGCCGCCCTGTTGCGAGGGAAGCGTCTGCGGCAGGTCGAGCGCGTCGAGACTGGCCAGCACCTGCGCGGCGAACGCCTCGTTGAATTCCAGCAGCGCCAGATCGCGAAGCGACAGATCGGGGCGGCGCGCGAGCAGTTTGCGCGTCGAGGCGACCGGCCCGATGCCGAGCACCGAGGGGTCCACCCCGGCGGCGGCGGCGTCCAGAAATGCCAGCGCGCGCCTGTGTCCGAGCGCGCGAGCGCGGGCGGCGGAGGTGACGACCACGGCGCAGGCCCCGTCGTTGAGCGGGCAGGCATTGCCGGCGGTCACGGTTCCGCCCGGGGCGAAGGCGGGGCGCAGCCGGGCCAGCCGGGCGGCGGTCATGTCGCCGCGAATGCACTCATCCCGGCGCTGGCCCGCGACCGCGATGATCTCGGCGTCAAAGGCGCCGGCCTCGCGGGCGGCGGCGGCGCGGCTCTGCGATTGCAGGGCGAAGGCGTCCTGGCGCGCGCGGGTGATACCGTGGGTGCGGGCGACGGTCTCGGCGGCCTCGCCCATGTCGGGGTCGCCAATGGCATCGGGGGAAAAGCGCGCGCGCTTATAGAACTGCGGCGCCTGTCCGGCGGGCGGGGGCAGGGCGCGCAGCGGGGCGCGGCTGACGCTCTCGACGCCGCCCGCGACGAAGACATCGCCCGCCCCGGCGGCGATCAGGCGGCAGGCGGTGATCACCGCCTCCAGCCCGGCGCCGCACTGCCGGTCCATCGTCACGCCGGGCACATCCACGCCGAAGCCCGCCTGAAGCGACGACAGGCGCGCGACATTACCCCCCGGACCGGCGGCATTGCCGAGGATCACGTCGTCGATCTCTCGCGCGTCGATCCCGGCCGCATCCGCCACTGCGCGCAGGACGGGGGCGGCGAGATCCTCGATCTCCACATCGCGGAACATGCCGCCCGCGCGGCCGATGGCGCTGCGTTTTGCGGCGATGATGACCGGCTGGCGGTCAGGGGGCGGTGTCGATCCGGTCAAGGCGGGTGTCCTTGTCTTGCAGCCAGCGCAGGAGTGTTCCGCGCGCGATCTTGCCGCTGGCGGTGAAGGGCCACTGTGCGACAGTATAGAAGTCGCGCGGACTCTTGTAGCGTGGCAGATGCGCGGCGCAATGGGCGATCAGGGTGGCGGCATCGGGCGGGGTCTCGCAGCGCAGCACGGCGGCGATGCGCTGTCCCAGATGCGGGTCGGGCAGGCCCAGCACCTCGGCCTCCGCGACGCCCGGGGCGGCGGCGAGCACGCGCGCCACCTCCTGCGGGTAGACGTTGTAGCCGCCGGTGATGATCATCCCGTCCTCGCGCCCCAGAAGGGTCAGGCTTCCATCCGGGCCGATCCGGCCGATGTCGCCGACGCTGGCCCAGTCGCCCGCGCGGTGAAAGCCGCCGCCCCCATCGCCCCAGAGATAGCCCGCGATGGCCTGCGGCGAGCGGATGAAGACGGTGCCGGGCTGACTGGGGGCGGCGGGGCCGTCCTCCCCCCGCAACTCCAGCGTGACATGCGGGAAGGGGTGGCCGACCGAGTCCGCCGGTGCGCTGGAGCCGGTGGCGTCATGGCGCGACAGGGTGACGAAACCCAGCTCCGAGGCGCCATAGTATTCGGTGATCGTGGCGTTCGGAAAGGCGCGGCGGCAGGCGGTGAGCAGCTCGGGAGAGAGTTTCGCGCCGGCAGTGGTGACATGGCCGAGAGCGGGAAACGGGCCGAGCGGGACGAGCGCGTCCAGCATGGTGGGCACGGCGACAAGCCGCGCGATGGCGCCGGTGGCGAGCGCCCGCGCGGCCTTGCGCGCGCTGAAGCGGGGCATGGAGTGAAAGCAGGCGCCGATGTCCAGCGTTTCGGCCAGCGCATAGAGGGCGAGCCCATGCGCCAGAGGTCCGGGGGCGAGGGTGTGCGACGCCTCTGACAGGCCGAAGACCGCGTGCCCGGCGGCGAGGCTCTCGCGCCAGGACTGGCGGTTGCGCGCGAAGGCGCGCGGCGTGCCGGAGGTGCCGGAGGTGAAGCCGACAAGGAAGCTGTCCGCGCCCTCCCCCGGGGTGAGGGGGCCGGGGGCGTGGGTCTGCCACGGGGCGGCGGTGACGTCCCAGACCGGGATGCCGCGCTGCGCGGCCTCATTCCAAAGCGCCGGTTGGGCGGGGGTGAGCGCGAGAATGTCGGGGCGTAGTCGGTCGAGTAGGCGGCCCAGATCCGGCGCGGGCCATTCGGGGTCCATCATGGCGATGGCGTGCGGGCCGCTGAGCGCGGCGGCCAGAAGCGGCAGCGCGCCGGGGTGGTTGCCGGTGGCCAGCGCCATGAGTCGCGCGCCGGGCGGCAGGCGGAGCCTCGGAGGGGCCGGGCCGACAGGCAGGGCGCGCAATGCGCCATCCACCCGCGCCGCCGCCTGCGCCAGCGCGGCACGGGTATAGGTGACGCCGCCGAGACGGGCCGCCGGCGCATCGGGGCGCTGGCGGGCCAGATCGGTCAGGCGGGTGCGCAGGGGCACAGGGCTACAGCGCGGGCAGGGCGCGCCGCACGCCGCGGGTGATCAGCACTGCCAGCACCGCCTTGATCAGATCGCCGGGAACGAAGGCCATCGAGCCGATGAATGCCTTGCCGAGCGGCAGGCCCGCGGCGACCGACAGCCACGGGATGCCGATGGCGTAAACCGTCACGATGCCGCCAAGCGCGATGGCCAGAAAGCTGTGCACCAGCCCGGCGCGCGGGGCCTTGGCCAGAAGCGCGCCGATGACAAAGGCCGCGACAGGGAAGGCGACAGCGAATCCTCCGGTCGGTCCGAAGAAGATGCCGATGCCGCCGCGCCCGCCGGCCAGAAGCGGCAGGCCGACCGCGACAAGCGCGATGAAAAGCACCATCGCCAGCGCGCCGCGCCGCGCGCCCGCAAGGCTTCCGGCGAGCATCACGCCGAGCGTCTGGGCCGTGATCGGCACACCGATGCCCGGCACGGTGAGCGGTGGGAAAAGCCCCAGTGCGGCGGTGAGCGCGGCGAAAAGCGCGATGTAGACGATGCTTCTGGTATCCATTCCGGCGGTCCTGTCTGTGGCTGTCCTGTCCTGCGCGCGGTGCTAGCGGGCGGGGCGGCGGGGTGCAAGGCGCGCATCGGGTCAGCGGCGAAATCAGGGACGATAGCCTCGCGCCTCGATCGCGTCGGAAATATCGTCCGCCATTCTCAGCACCCGCACCGCGACGGGAATTGCCACGGCCAGAACCGAGCGTTCCAGCCCGCGCACCTTCTGCGCCTCGCGCACCTCGCGGGTCACGGTGATCAGCACCGGGATGAAGCGCAGCGCCAGAGAGAAGGCGAGGCCGACCTTGGCCGGATTCACCCCCAGTGGGCGCAGCGGGGACAGGCCGCGCGTGATCGCCTCGATCATGTCGGAGGCGCGGGTGGTGAGCGTGACAAGCCCCGCCAGCATCAGCAGCGCCGCAAAGCGCAGCACGATGAACGCGCCGAAGGCCCAGCCGGTCAGAAAGCCCTGCGCGACGAGGATCGCCAGCAAGATCCAGAGCGCCGGGCGGATCTGATCCCACGCGCGCCTTAGCGGCAGCCCCGCAAGGCGGTAGAGCGCGAGGATGACCAGAAGGGCGGCCAGAACCACCGCAAGGCTGTCGAGCACGAAAAGCGCGGTGCCGCCGGCCATGAGCGCGAGCAGCTTCGCCCCCGGCGCGAGGCGGTGCAGCGGCGAGTGTCCGGGGGTGTAGAGGTCGAGCATCAGGCCATCATCTGTTCATAGGCCGGGATGGCGGCGGCGGGGGTGTCGTCAATCACCACGCGCCCTTCGTCGAAGACGAGCGCGCGGTCGAACCGCTCGATCAGCCGCAGATCATGGGTGGCGAGGATCACGCGCTGATCCAGCGCGTCGATGGCGGCGGCGACACGGCGGGTGTTGCGCAGGTCGAGAAGGGTGGTCGGCTCATCCATCACGATCACCTCCGGCTCCATCACCAGCACGCCGGAGATCGCCAGAAGCTGTTTCTGCCCGCCCGAGAGAAGATGCGCGGGATAGTCGCGCAGATCGGTCATGTCATAGCGGGCGAGAATCTCGTCGGTCTTGCGGCGGATCTCGTCCTTCGAGAAATCGAGATTTTTCATGCCGAAGGCCAGATCCTCCTCGACCACGGGAAAGACGATCTGGTTGTCGGGGTTCTGAAACACGAAGCCGACCTTGCGGCGCACCGCCTTGCCGTCCTTGCGGGTGTCGAGCCCGTCGACCAGAACCTGCCCCCGGCTGGGCAGAAGAAGGCCGTTGAGAAGGCGCGCGAAGCTGCTCTTTCCAGAACCGTTGGCGCCGAGAATGGCGATGCGGCGTTCGGTGAGCGACAGGGAAATCCCGCGCAGCACGGTGCGCGTGTCAAAGCTCAGGGAAACGTCGCGGATGTCGATCATGCGGGCGCCCTTTTCGCGGTGCGGGTTGGGCGCTCTTATCGTGTCGGCAGGCGGAGGGGAAGGTGCCGCGCGGGACGGTCGCAAACGCAAACGCCCCGGCCAGGGGGGCCGGGGCGTATTTGTGGTATCTGTTCAAGGCGCGTTTCGGCGCGCGTGCGTGGCTGGCAGGTTCAGATATAGAACTTGTCGGCAAAGACGCGGCGCACGATCTCTTCGCGCGTCATGCCGCGCTTGGCGAGTTCCTCGTCGCTGAGGCTTTGAAGGTACTGGGCCTTGCGGACCTGCGTGTTGTTCTCGCCGATCAGTATCATGAAGCGTCCGACAGCGCGGAAGGGCGCGGTGAGCGCATCCAGAACAGTGGCGGCTGCGGGCATGTTTGATGTGATATGTGCCATGGGGTCATCCAATCCTTTGTTTGATCCCCTCCCTATTGCAGGCAATGTAGGATCAAACACAGGTCAGGACCACTGCCCGATTTTGCATAGCCGTCCTGCAAGCGATGCAAGCGGCTCAATGCTTGACGGATCTGCCTGATTTTGCAGCAGGAATGAAACACCCGGCCGCCGGGGCGGCCGGGTCATCCTGTCCGTCCATCGCCGGGGATCAGGCTTTTGACCCGCTGTTTTGCGAGGCGGACTTCGGCGCGGTGCTGTCGGGCATGGCCGGTGGTTTGGACGGCGCACGGGCGCGGCGCGGCTTGTCGGAGTCTCCGGCAGTCTCTGCCTTGGGTACGGGCGCCGCCTGAGCCGTGGGTTTGGCTGCGGGAGCCGGATCGGGTTTGGCCGCCGGAGCCGTGGGTTTGGGCGCCGGAGCCGATTTTGCCGCCTGGGTCGTGGGTTTGCGCGCTGGAGCCGGATCGGGTTTGGCCGTCTGCGCCGTGTTGGGCGCTGATGCGGTTGACGCGACCGGAGCGGGCTTCTGCGCGGATTTCGCCGTGCTGGCCGGTTTACGGCGCTTCGCGGCGGGTTTTTTCCGGGCGGCCGGTTTCGGGGCTTGTGTCGCGGGGGGCTGCCGGGTCTGCTCTGTGGTGGGCACCGCAAGGCGCCACATCGTCCGGGTCAGGGCGGTGTTCAGGCGCAGGTGTCGTTCCATCATCTGCGACATCAGCGCCAGATGGTTCATGCTCAGGGTGATCGGGTTCTGGGAAAAATTCATCTCGATTCTCCTTTTGCCGGGCGGGTCGGGCGCATGCTGAATGCTGCGCTGCGGCACCAGCCGCGGCACAATAGCGTAACATGCTCTGGCATGGCGATGTGACATTTCGAAGTCATGCGCACGATCGGGGCCCGATATTGACGGATTTTCGCGCATCTCATGAACAATTGCCCGGCCGCCGGGCATCGGGCGGGGCAACATTGCGCTCGGGCGCGGGGCGGCGCATGGTTTGCGCGAGCCGAATCGCCCATGCTGCACAGGACATCCCGACATGACTTTCGATCATTCCATCAAGATCGCGCCGTCGATCCTTTCTGCCGATTTCGCCAACTTCGGGGGCGAGATCGCCGCGATCGAGGCGCAGGGCGCCGATTGGGTGCATGTGGACGTGATGGACGGGCATTTCGTGCCCAACCTGACCTTTGGCCCACCGCTGGTGAAGGCGATCCGCAAGCATGTGACCACCTTCATGGACGTGCATCTGATGATCGCGCCGGTGGACCCCTATATCGACGCCTTCGCCGAGGCGGGCAGCGACATGATCACCGCCCATGTGGAGGCGGGACCGCATATCCACCGCACGCTTCAGGCGATCCGGGCGGCCGATTGCAAGGCGGGGGTGAGCCTCAACCCCGGCACGCCGCTGGAGAGTATCGCCCATGTTCTCGATCTGGTCGACATGGTGCTGATCATGACGGTGAACCCCGGTTTCGGCGGGCAAAAATTCATCCCCTCGCAGATCGACAAGGTGCGCCGTCTGCGCGCGATGATCGGCGACCGGCCGATCCATATCCAGATCGACGGCGGGATGACGCCCCAGACGGCGCCGATGGTGGTGGAGGCGGGGGCCGATGTGCTCGTCGCCGGATCGGCGGTGTTCATGGGCGGGTCGGTGGACAGCCCCGGCGTCTATGGCGAGAATATCGCGGCCCTGCGCCACGCGGCGGAGGCGGCGCGCGGCTGAGGGCGTGTTTCCGGGCGGAGTGCGCGCGGGCGCGCGCACGCAGGGTGAGCTTTGTCCCGCCTGCGGCGGGTCAAAGCGGCGGGTGGCCCCCACATGGCGCTGTGTTCAGTCGCGCAGTTCTTCGGGCGCGACGCCCCACAGATCGGTCTTGCGGGCCCAGCCGCGATAGCCCCCGGCGCTGATGCGGCACCAGTCGGGCAGGCAGTCGTCAAGCTCCGCGATCACCCCCAGTTCCAGATGCGCGAGGGCGGGGGTGTCGGGTTCGGGCCGCATGGCCAGCGGCAGCATGTCGCGCTCCACCAGCACCGTGCGCGCGCCCGACAGAAGCGAGTAATGCACCCAGCCGCCGACGCCGTCACGGTCGCGCACGCGGCGCCAGTGGCCATGCTCGGCGGTGATCTGAAGCGGCATGTCGCGGCGCTGAAACACCCAGTCGATGCGATGCGTGAGAGAGGGGCCGCGGCGGATATTGGCCTTCGTCGCCTTGAGCGAGACAAAACGCGGCATCGGCAGGTTTGTGACGGGACCGCGCTCGCCCGCCAGAAGGGCGGCGGGAACGATCAGTATCAGCGCCAGAAGGACGCCCAGAATCGGGGATGTTTTCATCGAAACCGATTGCCTGCTCTTGGTTGAACGCGTTTTTCGCGTGGAGTTCTTGTGCCCTCGGGCCGCGTGATGCACTCTGCCAGCAACGCGCAGGTTTTGGAAGATGTGGGAGAGGTGGATGCCAAAGGAACGTCTGAGTGTTGTCGTGACGCGACGCTTGCCGGAAGCGGTGGAGACCCGGCTGTCAGAGCTGTTCGATGTCCGGCTGCGCGACGATGACGCGCCGATGACGCGGGCCGAGCTGATCGCGGCGGCCAAGGAGGCCGACGTGCTTGTTCCGACGCTGACCGATACGATCGACGCGGGCCTGATCACGCAGGCTGGCGAGCGTCTGAAACTCATCGCCAACTACGGCGCAGGGATCGATCATATCGACGTGGCCTCGGCGCGGCAGAGGGGGGTTCTGGTGTCCAACACGCCCGGTGTCGTCACCGACGATACCGCCGATATGACCATGGCGCTGATCCTTGGCGTGACGCGGCGGATTCCTGAGGGGCTGGCGGTGATGCAGAAGGGCGAATGGGCCGGCTGGGCGCCGACGGCCTATCTTGGCGGCCGGGTGAGCGGGCGGCGGCTTGGCATCCTCGGCATGGGGCGGATCGGGCAGGCGGTGGCGCGCCGGGCGCGGGCCTTTGGCATGCAGATCCACTATCACAACCGCCGGCGGCTTCGGCCCGAGATCGAGGAGGAGCTGGAGGCCACCTATTGGGAAAGCCTCGACCAGATGGTGGCGCGGATGGATGTGGTCAGCGTCAACTGCCCGCATACGCCCTCGACCTTTCATCTGATGAACGCGCGGCGCCTCAAGCTGATGAAAGAGAACGCGGTGATCGTGAACACCTCGCGCGGGGAGGTGATCGACGAGAACGCGCTGGTGCGGCGGCTTCGGGCCGGGGAGATCGCGGGCGCGGGGCTGGATGTCTATGAGAACGGCACCGAGGTGAACCCGGCACTGCGGCAGATGCCGAACGTGGTGCTCTTGCCGCACATGGGCTCGGCCACGGTGGAGGGGCGGCTTGAAATGGGCGAGAAGGTGATAATCAACATCAAGACCTTCGACGACGGCCACCGCCCGCCCGATCAGGTGGTGCCCGCGATGCTGTGAGAGCGGTGCGGCCGAAAGGCGGGCGAATCAGGGTTAACGACCTGGTTTCGCGGGAAAACGCCGGTGCGGTATAACGTCGGTATTATGTCGGTATCGCGTCGGTGCGGAGGTCGGTAATTCGCACCGTTAACGGGGCGTTCTGTGGACAGGCGTTAAAATCGGGGAAGGCGCGGGACGGGCCGGACGGGGGGGGTGTGCCGCGCCCCCCGGGGCGCTGCCCCGAACCCCGGAGAATTTTTTCAAAGATGAAAGGGGGCGGCCCGGGTGGAGGGGCGGTGGAATCCGTTGTCAGGGCGTGGCGCGGGGCCTAGGATTCACGCCGGAGCGGTGAACAGTGGTGAAAGGGTATGTGATGCGGGTGATCCGGGCTTTGATTGCGGCGGGTGTGGTGCTGGTGCTGGCGGCGGGCGGGCTCCTGCTGGCCCTTCCGGGCGAGAAGATCGCGCGGATCGCCGCCGATCAGGTGGCGGCGCAAACCGGGCGCGATCTGCAATTCGACGGCGAGGTCGGGATCTCGTGGTATCCCGTGCTGGGCGTGACCACCGGGCCGGTGCGCTTCGGCAATGCCGAATGGTCTCAGGCGGGGCCGATGTTTCGCGCCGAAAGCCTGAAGATCGGGGTGGATGTCATGGCGCTGATCGGAGGCGATATCCGGATCACGCAGATCGACACGGAGGCGCCGGTCATCGTGCTGGAGCGGGCCGCCGATGGGCGGGTGAACTGGACCTTCACGCAGGCCGGCGCGGCGGACGGCGGCGGCGCGGCGCCCTCCGCGTCCGAGGGATCGGGGCGCGCGTTCTCGCTTGACCAGGTGTCGATCCGCAACGCCGCGCTGCGCTATGTCGATCATGGCGACGAGAGCATCGCGTTCAGCGACGTCGATGCGGAGCTGAGCTGGGGCGGCGCGGGACGGGCGGCGGAGCTGTCGCTGTCGGTGACGCCGGACCGGGAACGCGTGCAGATCACCGCCAGTCTGGCCGATCCGGGCGCGCTTCTGGCGGGGGGAGTGTCCGCGCTGGAGGCAGAGGTCCGCGCGGCGGGCAATACCGCCCGTTTCGCGGGCCGGGCCGGGCTTGCGCCCGAGGCGGAAGGGCGGCTGACGCTCGATCTGCCGCGGCCGGGGGCGTTCATGGCCGCGCTCGGGCAGGGGGCGGCGGGCATTCCGGGGCCGGTGAGCCTTGACGGGCAGGTGAGCTATACGCGCGACGGGCGGCTCAGCCTGCGCGAGGGCAAGGCCCGGCTGGCGGGCAATGCCGCCGATGTGGAGGCGGATGTGACGCTCGGCGGCAAGCCCGATGTCACGGCGCGGATCGCGGCGGGGCAGCTTGACCTGTCCGCGCTGACGGGCGCCGGAGCGAGCGGCAGCGGCGACGGGGCCGGGGCGGACGCGGAGGGCTGGTCCACCGCGCGGATCGACGCGAGCGCGCTTGGCGCCTTTGACGGGACGATCACGCTGTCGGCGGCGGGGATCGACCTGGGCGGCTTCACCCTCGGGCAGAGCCGGGCCACGGTCACGGTGGACAACGCCCGCGCGGTTGTCACGCTCGATCAGGTGCAGGGCTATCAGGGCACGATCACCGGCGAGGTCGTGGCCAACAACCGCAGCGGGTTTTCCGTGGGCGGCAAACTGCGCGCGGCGGGGATCGAGATGCAGGATCTGTTGAGCGACGCGGCGGGGCTGACGCGGCTGTCGGGGCAGGCCGACGGCGAGCTGTCGTTTTTGGGGGTCGGCGGTTCGGTGGATGCGATCATGAACGCGCTGAGCGGGTCGGGGTCGCTGTCCATCGGGCGCGGGCGGATCGCGGGGATCGATCTGGACAAGCTGCTGCGCGGCGATCCGAGCGGCGGGACCACGGTGTTCGACAGCCTGACCGGCACCATGGCCATCGACAAGGGCGTGATGCGCAATGACGATCTGCGGATGGATCTGCCCAATGTGCTGGCGCGGGGCAAGGGGCGCGTGGGCCTTGGCGCGCGCGATATCGACTACACGCTGACACCGCAGCTTCGCAACGAGACGGAGACCGGGCTTGCCGTGCCGGTGCGCATTCGGGGGCCGTGGTCGGATCCGCGTATATGGCCGGACATGGAGGCGGTGGTCGACCAGAATTTCGCCAAGGAACGCGACGCCGTCAAGCAGAAGCTGGAGCAGGAGGTCAAGGACCGGCTGGGCGTTGAGACCGAAGAGGGCCAGTCGGTCGAGGACGCGATCGAGAAGAAGCTGGAAAAGGAGATCGGTGACAAGCTGCGCAACCTGCTGGGCGGGAACTGAGGCGGTGTGCGGGCGGCTTGTTGGCGGTCAGTTGACGCAGGCACAGATGTTGGAGATTCTCGAAGGGTTCCTTTATCCTGCGCGGGTCCGCGTGGAGGCGGATCTGCCGGAGCTCCCCGCGAGCTGGAACATCAAGCCGACGCAGGCGGTGCGGATGGCGTTCATGGCGGGCGGGGATCTGGTCGGCTCGGTCGCGCGCTGGTGGTTCGTGCCGCAGTGGCACCGCAGGCCGGTGGAGGAGTGGACGGCCACCACCTTCAACGCGCGGATCGAGACGGCGGCGGAGAAGGCGACGTTCCGCGCGGCCTGGGAAGGCGCGCGCTGCGTGATCCCGGCGCAGGGCTATTTCGAATGGACCGGCCCCAAGGCGCGGCGCCAGCCGTGGTTCATCGGGGTGCAGAGCAATGCGCCGATGGTGTTTTTCGCGGGTCTTTACGCCACGCGGGAGGGTGCCGGGCACAGCGCCGCGATCCTGACGCGGCCGGCGCTGCCACAGATCGCGCATATTCATCCGCGCACGCCCGTGATCCTGACGGAGGAGGAGATCGCGCCGTGGATGCGCCATGAGATCGGGGCGGAGGCGGCGCGCGCGCATCTTGGCACCGGCTGGGACGGGCGGATGCGGTTTCACCCGGTGGCGCGGTTCGGTCGTGACGATGACGGGCCGGACCTGATCGCGCCCGAGGGGCTTGCGCTCTGAGGCCCGCGCGGGGCGCTACCGCTTGCGGTCGCGGCGCGAGGACATGGGTTGGAACGCGACGCTGCCAAGCAGAAGCTGGAAAAGGGGAACGGCGGCAAGCTGGGCGGGAACTGAGCGCACGTCGGTGGTTCATGCGCGCGGCCGCTGATGTCGCCTTTACAAGAAAAGAGCCCGGCCAAGTGAATGTCCGGGCTCTTTCAATGTCGTCGTGTCTGGCGCCGTTCCTAGAAGCTCGACTCTATGAAAAGGCGCAGACCGTGGCTTTCATAACCGTCGCCGAAAAGCGCGCCGCGATACTCGCCGCCGATCCGGGTTTCGGATGACGCCGTCTGTCCGATCACGGCGCTCAGGCCAAAACCGACATCAAACCAGCCATCACCGCTCATTCCATCGACCGGCGTGTTGAAGGTTGGCAGGCCGCCGATGGTCGAGGAGATTGTCGCGTCGCCCCCCGATTGCATTGTGTAGGCGGCATGTCCGAAGGCACGGACCGGAGATCCGCCCAGCGTTTTTGCGGTCTCACCGCGCAGACCGACGCTGGCGAGCACATACTCGGTCTCCATGTCGCCGACAGTCATGTTCCAGGCGCCCGCCCCGGTTTCCGTATAGCCGTCAACCGAAACGTCATAATATTCCAGCGCTGCCATGGGACCGATGTTGAAGTTGCCCATATTCTTCATCCAGTCGGCCTTGAGGCTGGCCAGCATGATCGAGCCGTCGGTGTTGCCAAGCGCGGTTGCACCGGCCGCCGTGACATTCCGTTCGGAGCTCATGGACAGATCCTGATAGCCGACCATCGCCAAGAGGCGACCGCTGCTGCCAAATGTCGTGCGAGCATAGAGGCCGACACCGAAGGTATCGGAGTCGATCGACCCGAGGTTGCCGTCCATCGTTGTGTCAGCGTTGCCCCCGCCGACCATCGCGCCGAAGGACCAACCCTGAAGCATCTCCCGTTCAAGTCCTGCCCAGACCGACCGCGAGTCCGTCTCGAAGCCGGCTGAACTTGCGGTGCGATCCGTGGTGCTTTTACGGCCGATCAGCGAGACAAAGGCGTTGGTGTTGTCGCCCACGGACCAGTTCGTGGCGTTGCCGTTGCTGGAGACCACGCCGCCGTCACTTCCGGAGACCGGCATTCCAAGTGCAAAGACCTGATCATTGGCGGTCGCGAAGGCCGTGCCCAGATACCCGGCACCCGATGTGAAGCCGAGCGATTCAAGCGCGGCGAGCTGTTCCGCCGTGGTTGGCAGGGCCATGATCTCGGCGACCGTGTCCACGTAAGCTTGATCGGCGCCGAGGTAGGGAATGTTCGCAGCATCCAGAGATCCGGCCAGCGCGAACAGACCTTCGTTTCCTGCCGCGAGTTCGACGATCGGCGCGAAACGCGGCGCGATACGAACGGTGAACTGGCCTTCCTCGACGTTGCCGACCGTGATCGTGTAGTTCAGGTTGGCGTTGCGCAGGTCTTCGATCTTGTCGACCTCGAACAGCTCCTCGCCTTGCATCGCCGCGACAATCGCGTCGGGCACAGAATCGCCGCCGGCGGTGTATCCCAGTTCGGCGACGGTCACGCCCAGATCGGCCGCGATCGCGGCGAGCTTGTCATCAAGCTCTGTGCTGCCCGCGGTGCCGAGGGTGCCATAATACCAGGTCTCGTCACCGGAATGGTACCAGGTCAGCAGAGCGCCTTCATCGTCGGCGATGTCGGGGGTTTCGTCCCAGAATATGCCGTCGGGCACGATTGCGTCAAAGAGCATCGCGTCGCCGAAGTTGTCGGCATAGAACGTGTCGATCGTGCCGTCACCGTCGGAATCCTCGGCCATCAAGATCGCCCCGAGGTCCAACACGTCGGAAGACTCGGTCAGAACGAAATCGGCATCGTCGCCGGAAAAGAAACCCGTGTCTGCCTCTTGTCCGCCATTGCCGAACAGGCCGTGGACCAAGTGGATCGACGGTGCAGTCGACCTGTGGAGGTCTGGGTCAAGGTTGAACAGGACCGCTTCGGCCGCGTCCCGGTCGCTCATCGGGTTGCCGTCGGCATCCAGCAATTCGATCGAGAAGCCGGTGATCCGGGCGGGTGCGAAGTTCGATATCTTGCCGAAGGTGAAGTAATCCACCTGCGGATGATCGGCGCTCGGCGTGGTGCGCAGCAGCGTGTCGAACGGGCCGGGGCCGTAGAGATAGTTCTTGATGCGCTTGCCCGAGCCGGGGGCCGAGTCGCAGAAATTGTCGTTGCTGGCCATGATGCAGTTGGTGGTGCCGCCACGGCTGCCGATGGTGGTGAAATCCGTGACGATGTTCTCGAATGGATCGACGTAGAGGCGCTCGCCAGGGTTGTCGGGATCGTCGATCCACGTCGAGGTGAAGGTGACGGCCTTCATGCCCGGTGGGACGACGCCTTCGGTTGTGTCGATATACACAATGCCGTCGCCCGAGCTCTCGATCAGGACATCGTCGTCGAGCGTGCCGGACCATGCTGACGTTCCAAGCGCCGCGATCAACGCGATAGGCGCCACCGTTGCAAGTTTACTGTTTATTCCCACTGACACTTTTATTCTCCTTAGCGGCTGAAAAACCTTAGCGGCTGAAAAACCTTAGCGGCTGAAAAACCTTAGCGGCTGAAAAACCGCTCTCCGGGGTTCAGAAAAGCCGGAATCTCCGCGAGAAGCTCCGCACCCTCATCTCATATTAGGTTATTAACATATGTCTGAGTTGGAGAACAGCGACGACGGTGCCGCATGAGGTGACGCACGCAGGCTGTCGCTGAAAAGCCACATCGGGAAAGAATGGTCCCGGCAGGCCGTAGCGCGCGTGATATCGACTGCACACTGACGACGCAGCCACCAATGAGACGGAGACCGGGTTTGCCGTGCGGATAGCTGTCCGCGCGGGGCGCTACCGCTTGCGGTCGCGGCGCGAGGACATGGGTTGGAACGCGACGCCGACATGCGCCTCGCAATAGGGTTTGCCCGATTTCGCCGGCAGGCCACAGAACCAGAAATCCTCTGTCGCGGGGTCGCCGACGGGCCATTTGCAGGTGCGTTCGGTCAGTTCCATCAGCGACAGGCGCTTGGCCTTCTTCTCGATCTCGGAGACCTTGGCGAGGGCTTCGGGGTCGATCTCGTTGGCCGAGGGCTGCGGCGGAAGGGGCTGACCGGCGGGGATGATCGCACGGCGCGCGGAGCCCGGCGCGCTTGAGGCGGAGGGGCGGATGCTGGCCACCTCGGGCTTCGGCTCGGGGCCGGGAGCCTCCTTGGGGTCGGCTTTGGCGGCCTTGGGGGCGGCCTTCTGCTTCGGCTCGGGCTTGCTGGCAGGCTCCGCCTCTGGCTTGGCGCCGGGCTGGGTGCGGTTGGACAGGCCAAGACGATGCACCTTGCCGATTACGGCATTGCGGGTCACGCTGCCGAGTTCCTTGGCGATCTGGCTGGCCGACTGGCCTTCGCTCCACATTTTCTTCAGCAGCTCGACGCGCTCATCGGTCCAGGACATACTCGGCTTCCTCAGCTCAGCTAAAAAGCGGCCACGCGGGCCGCTTTGGATATTTTTCGATCAGCCCCTATTCTAATCACGCGAGCCTGAGATACAAGGCGCAGAATGAGTCAAACCGGCGAGGAAAACGATGGAACGGGCGGAAATGGGCGTGCGGCGGTTCGGCCGGGTCAACTGGCTTGGCCTGTGGACGCTGGCATCGCGCGAGGTGCAGCGGTTCACCGTGGTCTGGACCCAGACGCTTCTGGCGCCGCTGGTGACGGCGGGGCTGTTCCTGATGATCTTCAACATCGCCATCGGGCCGCGGCGGGGCGACGTGATGGGCGTCGTGTTCATCGAGTTCCTTGCGCCGGGTCTGCTGATGATGACGGTGATCCAGAACGCCTTTGCCAACACATCCTCGTCGATCGTGATTTCCAAGGTGCAGGGCAATATCGTGGACACGCTCATGCCGCCGCTGTCGGCGGGCGAGATTCTGCTGGGGTATCTGGCGGGCGGTGTGGCGCGGGGCGCGCTTGTGGCGCTGGCGATCACGTTGGGGCTTCTGGTGGTGCTGGGGATGACGGTGGCCCATCCGCTGTGGCTTGTCAGCTTCGTAATCCTGGGCGGCGCGTTCATGGGCAGCGTCGGGATCGTGGCGGGGATTTTCGCCAACAAGTTCGACCAGATCGCGGCGATCACCAATTTCATCGTCACGCCGCTCGCCTTTCTGTCGGGCACCTTCTATTCGGTCACGGCGCTGCCGGACGGCCTGCGCGAGATGACCGCCTTCAACCCGGTGTTCTATCTCATCGACGGGGCGCGCTATGGCGTGATCGGCGTGTCGGACGGGGCGCCGGAGTTCGGCCTCGTGGTGGTGATCGCCTCCACGGCGGCGGTGGCGGCGATTGGCTGGGCGATGCTGCGCAAGGGCTACCGGCTCAAGAGCTGAGGCCGGGGGCGCCCGCGCCGGCCCGGTGGGGAGATGGATGGCTGTTGTGGTCTTGCCCCCATGCGCGGGACCAAGGCCGAAGGCCGCCGCGCATCGCCGGGCCGCCCCCCGGCACGGCGATTTGGCCACCATTCGTGAAAGGCTTTGAGGTCGTCCGGATTTGGCTGGCATAAAGCATTGGCCAACAAACGTCTGATCGCCGCACCGCGGCCCGTCGATGCGCGCCTTGGGCGAATTCGTCGCAAAGGTCTCGACACGAATCTTGACTGCCGCCAGCCACGCCAGGCCGGGCGGGGCGATGTTGGGGCTTTCCTTTTGTCCGGGCGCGGGCTATGGCTTTGCCCATGATCACCGCGCCCGCATATCCGCGTTTGCGACGCCGAGGCTGACTGCCTGACCGGACCGATGTGTCCGGCCCGTGATCCGTTGCGCACGCCGCGCGCCTCAATATCCATTCAAATCGTTGACTTGATGGCCCGCGTGGGGCAACCACGGGGCTCTTGCTAGAAGGACCGGACCATGATCCCCTCTGTTCTGCCGACCTATAACCGTGCGCCGCTCAGCTTTGTGAAGGGCGAAGGAAGCTGGCTGATCGAGGCGGACGGACGACGCTTTCTCGACCTGGCCTCGGGGATCGCGGTCAACGTGCTGGGCCATGCCCATCCCGATCTTGTCGCCGCGCTGACCGAGCAGGCGGGCAAGCTGTGGCATGTGTCGAACCTCTACCAGATCCCGCAGCAACAGGCGCTGGCCGACAGGCTGGTGGAGGCCACCTTCGCCGACACGGTGTTTTTCACCAATTCGGGCACCGAAAGCTGCGAGTTGGCGGTGAAGATGGCGCGCAAGTACTGGTATGACAAAGGCCAGCCCGAGCGGGTGGAAATCATCGGCTTCGAGGGCGCGTTTCACGGGCGCTCCTCTGCCGGGATCGCCGCGGCGGGGGGCGAAAAGCTGACCAAAGGGTTCGCGCCGCTTCTTCCGGGGTTCGTGCATGTGCCGTGGGACGACCGCGCCGCGCTGGAGGCGGCGATCGATGAGACCACTGCCGCCGTGATCGTGGAGCCGGTGCAGGGCGAGGGCGGCATCCGCCCGATGGAGGATGCCGACCTCAAGGCGCTGCGGGCGCTGTGCGACGCGCAGGGCATCCTGCTCATCCTCGACGAGGTGCAATGCGGCATGGGGCGCACCGGGCGCCTGTTCGCGCATGAATGGGCCGGGATCGTGCCCGATATCATGATGGTGGCCAAGGGCATCGGCGGGGGATTTCCACTCGGCGCGGTGCTGGCCAGCGAAGAGGCCGCCAGCGGCATGACGGCGGGCACGCACGGGTCCACCTATGGCGGCAACCCTCTGGCTTGCGCGGTGGGTGCGAAGGTGATGGAGATCGTCGCCGATCCGGCGTTTCTCGATCAGGTGCGCGCGCGGGCGGGCGCGATGCGGCAGAAGCTGGAGGGGCTGGTGGCCGCGCACCCCGACGTGTTCGAGGGGGTGCGCGGATCGGGGCTCATGCTGGGGCTGAAGTGCCGGGCGGCCAACACCGATGTGCTTGCTGCCGGCTATGACAACGCGGTTGTCGCCGTGCCGGCGGCCGATAACGTGCTGCGCATCCTGCCGCCGCTGAATATCAGCGACGAGGAGATCGCCGAGGCAGTCGAGCGGCTGGACAGGGCGGCGGCGCAAGTCGCGGCCAGCGGCGCCTGAGCGGCGCGAGGGAGAGAGCAGGACATGACCCATTTCCTAGATATTCACACCACCGATCCGGACGCGCTGCGCGCGATCATGGACAACGCCCATGCGATGAAGGCGGCCCGCAACGGGATGCTGCGCGGCACGCCCGACGCCGAACAGCCGCTGAAGAATCACATGGTCGCGCTGATCTTCGAGAAGCCCTCCACCCGCACGCGGGTGTCGTTCGACGTGGGCGTGCGCCAGATGGGCGGGCAGACCATGGTCCTGTCGGGCAAGGAGATGCAGCTTGGCCATGGCGAGACGATCGCGGATACCGCGCGGGTGCTGAGCCGCTATGTCGATCTGATCATGATCCGCACCTTCGAGGAACAGGTGCTGCGCGAGCTGGCCGACTATGCCGACGTGCCGGTGATCAACGGGCTGACCGACCGCACGCACCCGTGCCAGATCATGGCCGATGTCCAGACGTTCGAGGAGCATCGCGGCCCGATCCGGGGCCGCAAGGTGGTCTGGTCGGGCGATGGCAACAATGTCTGCGCCTCGTTCCTGCATGCCGCCGGGCAGTTCGGGTTCGATCTGACGTTCACCGGACCCGAGGTCCTCGACCCCGAGCCGGAGTTCGTGGAATTCGCCCGCTCAAAGGGATCGAACATAGAGATCGAGCGCGATCCGGCCCGCGCTGTCGAGGGGGCCGATCTGGTGGTCACGGACACATGGGTGTCCATGCATGACGCCCAGAGCGCGCGGGAGCGGCGACACAATCAGCTTCGGCCCTATCAGGTGAATGCGGAGCTGATGGCGCGGGCCAAGCCCGATGCGCTTTTCATGCATTGCCTGCCGGCGCACCGCGACGAGGAGGCCACCAGCGAGGTCATGGACGGCCCCCATTCGGTAGTGTTCGACGAGGCGGAAAACCGGCTTCATGCACAAAAGGCGATCATGCGCTGGTGCCTTGGCGTCTAAGCCGGGATCGGCCCCGCGATTCACCTTGTAATGCCTTGGAATTGACGCATTTCCCCGGCAATCGGTTGGGAACTCTGCGGGCCTGTCCGGCCTGCGGACAAACCGACCGGAGAGTGGCATGGCGGCGCGAAAGGCGCAGCACAGGCAAGAGGATGTCTTCCCCCGCATCGTGATCGCGGGGGCGGGGCGCGTCGGCTGTTTCGTCGGCGGGCTTCTGGCGCATGGCGGGCATCACGTCACGCTATTGCTGCGTGAGCGGATGCGCGAGGCGATTTCGCGCAATGGTCTGAGGGTTTCGGATTTCACGGGGCTGGAGCTTGAACTCAACTCCGATCTGTTCGGCATGGCCACCGATCCGGCGGCTCTGGCCGAGGCGGATGTGATCCTTGTCACCGTCAAGAGCGGCGACACCGCGGCGATGGCGGAGCAGATCGCGCGCCATGCGCATAAGGACGCGGTGGTGATCAGTCTTCAGAACGGGGTCGGCAATCCCGGCGTCCTGCGCGAGGCGCTGCCGGGCCGGGACGTGCGCGCGGGCATGGTGCCGTTCAACGTGGTGAGCAGGGGGGACGGCCTGTTTCACCGCGCAAGTAGCGGCGATATCGTGATTGGCAATGGGCGCCGCAACTGGGCGCGGGCACTGTCGGTGCCGGGGCTGCATATGCGTCAGCGGCGGAAGATGGCGCCGCTGCAATGGGGCAAGCTGCTGTTCAACCTCAACACCTCGCTCAACGCGCTGTCCGGGGTGCCCCTGCGCGAGCAGATCGCCCGCATGACATGGCGCCGGCTGATGGCGGATCAGACGGCCGAAGCGATTTCGGTGTTGAAGGCGGCGGGCATTCCCGTGCGGCTTCCGGTGCCGCTTCCGGTGCGGCTTCTGCCGATTGTCTTGCGGCTTCCGACCTTCCTGTTCCGGCATGTGGCGCGGCCCCTGCTGACCATAGACCCCTATGCGCGCGGGTCCATGGTCGAGGATCTCGAACGCGGACGCCCGACCGAGATCGATGAGTTGCAGGAGATGATCGTCGAACTGGCGCGGCAGCAGGGACAGCGCGCGCCGATCAATGCGCGGGTGGCGGCGCTGATCCGCGAGGCGGAGGCCAAGGGGAGCGGCCCGCCGCAGCTCAGCCCGCGCGAGGTGCGGGGCTGATCGGGGCTACCTGTTTAGTCCCGGCATCTGGTGGATCGGATTTAGGATGAAACGATCCGGCTCTGAGGTCCAGACCTTGCAGATGTATTCGTAGGGCGTGAGGCCGCCGAGAGTTTTGAGCCGCCGGGCGAAATTGTAGGCTGCCATGAAGTCTGTGAGGTGCGTGCGTAGCTGATTGTGGCTGTCGTAGTGGAAGCGCTTGACCGTCGCGTCCTTGATCGTGCGGTTCATCCTCTCGACCTGGCCGTTGGTCCATGGATGGTTGGGTTTGGTCAGCCGGTGCTCGATGCCGTTCGCCTCACAGATCATGTCGAAGCGCATCGGCCGGGAGATGATCGTGTTCCGGTTCCT
>NZ_FODS01000081.1 GCF_900110425.1 Salinihabitans flavidus
GGCCGAACGCCCATCGACGCGCTCAAGGACTGGCATCGCCAGAAACCAGAAATCTTCAAGAAACGACCGTATAATCACGCGGGATGTGACACCTAAATACGGCTGAGCAATGGGCTCTGTTCTCGGAGGCGTGGCAGGAGTGTTTGGATGAGAAGCCTGCGCTAAATTACTTCAAAATGTCCGAAGCGAAAGCCCTTCAGGGGCAGTTTCTGGGTTGGAGGCCGGGGGACAGGGACGCCAAGCTAAACCGCTTGTCGCATATCGTTCGACATTTCAATCCACTGTCTTTTGAGTTTTCTATAAGCTGCAAGGCATACCGAGAGGAGCTAAAAGACTTTTCGCCTAGGGGCCTAAATCCTCATTTTTATTGCGTTCACGGGATTCTTGGGACGGTCAGCCGCTTCTTGGAAAGCAGGGGAGCGATTCATCCGGTAAAGTTCATATTTGATAGCCAAGATGGCGTAGACGCTGACATTGCGATTTTTTTCGAATTCTTGCGGTCGAGCCTCCCTCGTGGTGCACAAAAGTTAATATCTGGGCTTCCAGCCTTTGAAAATGACAGGAATCTTCTCCCGTTGCAGGCGTCCGATTTTCTAGCGTGGCATATTAGGCGAGAGCACGAAGGCACTTTGAGCGATACGACGATCATTGACCGACTGCGAACCGATCACGTGGTGGCAAGGCTAGAAGTTTCCCATCTAAAAACATGGAGGCATGAATTTTCCAAGATGCCTGGACTAGAGCGAATGCAAAGCAAGTCGGAGTGGCAAAGAACCCGCACGGCACTCGTTCAGGGAAAGGTGGCAGGATATATTCCACCCTATGGAACTAGATGGAAGAACTTCAAGGGGAAGATCCGCGACCGTTTCAAAGATGTGAAAAGGTCATTCATCAGGAGGCGATTCAAGTGAGCGGGCAACACCTGACATCGCCCGCTCAAAAGCTTCCTCAGCCTCTGTGGGGTTTAGTTCGCGAGCGTCGATCATATCCTGCACGGCCTTTTCGAACCGGGCGGACTGCTCTTTTTGGCTTTCCTTCTTTGGCTTTTTTGTCATTGGACACGAGCCGTTTTGAACCGCCCCGGGTTTACCGGAGAGTTTCTGGTTCAATGATTAGGCTACTTTTTCGACGGCATTCAAGCTTGCATAGAAGGCCTCCTCTGCT
>NZ_FODS01000069.1 GCF_900110425.1 Salinihabitans flavidus
GCCGCCGATGTGGCGGAAATCACCGCCCGGCTGGCGGCGTTCGACGCCTCGGCCGAAGACTTCTGAGCAGCAAAAAAGAGCGACATCATGGATATGAAAGATCCGACCCTCTGGGATCGGGCGTTGGTTGCGGCGTCCGGAATTGTCACATGGCTGACCGGCGAGGCGGGCCGCGCCCTGATCGCCGGGGCGGCAGGCGGGCTCTACCGATGGCTGATGCAGGAGCGGCGGCGCCTGCGCGACGGCGTGGTGGCCGTCCTGTCGGGGGCCGTGGCCGCGCAGTATCTCGGCCCTGTCGTGCTCGCTCTGCTGCGCATGGCCGGCCTGAAACTGACCGAGGGGCCGGAGCTCTATCTCACCAGCGGGTTTCTGGCGGGGCTGGCCGGTATGAGCCTGGCCAAGCTGATGGTCGCGCTGATGGAGGCGCAGGCCGCGCGGCTGCGCGGGGAGCGCGGGAAATGAGCCGTAACGACAGGGACCGGCGGATCCGGCTCATCCGCGAGGAGCTGCGCGCCTGGGGATGGGGGCTGCTGGCCGTCGTTCTGATCTGCGTTCTGCTTCCGAAGCTGTTTACCTAGAGGGCAAGCCAATGACATCGCAGAGTTATGACGTGCGCTGGTTGCAGCGCGCGCTGGCCTCGCTCGGCCATTATTCGGGCGCCATCGACGGGATTGCGGGGCCGAAGACCCGGGCGGCCATCGTGGCCTTCAAGCGGGCCGAGGGACTCCGGGCGCGGCCCTATATCGGGCCGATCACGCTCTCAAGGTTGCGCGATGCGGTGGATGAGCCGGCGCCGGACCGGGTCGGGCCGGAGTCCGCGCCGGAGCCGCCCTGGCTGGTGGAGATCTCGAAATACCTCGGGTTGCATGAGGTGCGCGACAACGCGGCCCTACGCGACTGGTTGCGCTCGGACGGGGCCACGCTCGGGGACCCGGCGCAGCTGCCTTGGTGCGGCGATGCGGCAGCCACGGCGCTGCGCAAGGCGCTGCCCGAGGAGCCGTTTCCGCCGAAGCTCGCGCGCAACCCCTATTGGGCGCGCAACTTCGCGGATCTCGGGATCCGCTGCGGCCATGTCTATGGCGCCATCATCGTCTTCTCCCGAGGCAAGGGCGGCCATGTCGGGTTTGCCATCGGCCGTGATCCCGATCGTCGGCGCTATCTCGTGCGCGGCGGCAATCAGGGCGACGAGGTGCGCGACAGCTGGATGGCCGAAAGCCGGCTTCTGGCGCTGCGCTGGCCGCGCAGTTGGCCGACCGCGCATCAGCGGGCGCTGCCGCGATACGACGCTTCCGGCGCGGTGCTGAGCGTAAACGAGGCGTGAGATGCGGATCCTCGCGGTTCTGATCCTGCTCACGCTTACCGGCTGCGACGGGCCGCTCGCGCTGCTGACCGGGGGCGGGCCGAAGGTGGCGGCCAATGTCCAGGTGGGCAAGACGAACGCGCAAACCCTCGGTCAGACCAATGTGACCGAGCAGAAGCTGGTGCGCCCGAAGGCCCGGCGGATCGTCCAGTCGAGCGATGACAGCCGAGTGAAGGCGGAGCGGGTCGAGACCGTGGTGGTGCAGGAATATCCCGCCTGGCTGATCGTCGCCTTCGCCATCGCGCTGTTTCTCGACAGCCCGCTGCGCTGGCCGGGGCAGATCGTGGCCGGGCTGCGGCAGGCGCGGGGCGGGTGATGGCGATAGCAATGACATGACCGAACCGGCCGCGAGAAAGCAATCAAGAGGGACTTCATGTCCGGGGCACCTGTCCCATCTGTCCGTCACGAAAGGAGAGATGACATGGCCAGAGATACTACCCAGATGTTCGAGGCGGTCGCCCGGGAGCACCTCTTCGTGGAGACGCTGGAGACCCGCAATCGCGATGCGCTGGATTTCACGGAGGTGTCCGTCTGGGGCATTCGCGCCGCGCTCGAGGCGGCGTTCGAAGCCGGGCGGCGGGCAGGGAACGCGCCCCGAGATCCTGCGCAGATCGCTGAAGGTTAATCGGAGGCTTCACAGGGCCCTGCATAAAACATAGAAATTCCCCTCGCCCGTCGGGCGGGGGGCTTCGGTGCGCCAACACCGTTACCCATGCAGCCACGGTTCGAAGGAGGCTGCACCGACATCACCAATAGAAAATGTCGCCCGACTCTCGCGAGAGCGGGCGTTTTCTATTCGGGAATCATCCATGACGACAATGAGAAATGTGCGGGCTGCCGCACCTGTTGCCCCGTGGCTCGGG
>NZ_FODS01000012.1 GCF_900110425.1 Salinihabitans flavidus
CTGCGAAAACGCGCCGCCACTGGAAACCACGAGTTCGACCGGCTCTGCGCCGATCTCGGTATCGAGCACCGCCTTGCCCCACCGATGCGGCCACAGACCAACGGAATGGTGGAGCGCTTCAACGGCCGGATCGAAGATGTCCTGCAGAGCCACCGGTTCCGCAGCGGAGAAGACCTGGAACAGACCATCCTTCGCTATGTCCGGCTCTATAATGGCCAGCTCCCGCAATCAGTGCTCAAGGGCCGAACGCCCATCGACGCGCTCAAGGACTGGCATCGCCAGAAACCAGAAATCTTCAAGAAACGACCGTATAATCACGCGGGATGTGACACCTAGGCCAATGCCGGCAGCGCGAACCGGAGCGGACAGTCACTTTTTTACTCCCGCGCGGGATCAAGGCCGAAGGCCGCCGCGCATCGCCGGGCCGCCCCCCGGCACGGCGATTTGGCGACGGTTCGTGCAAAGATTTGAGGTCGTCCGGATTTGGCAGGGATAAAGCACTGGCCCACAAACGTCTGCTCGCCGCACCGCGGCCCGTCGAGGCGCGCCTTGGGAGAAATGGCCGCCAACGGTTCAATCCAGCCATTCGCTGCGTTTTGCACGGACGACCGCTTGGCCTCTGCCCCGCCCTTTGGGCGTGTCATCGTGCTCTAGGTTACAGCCGTCCGACCGGCTTGCGCTCAACGCCCTTGCGGGTGACGATCACTGGGGCAGGCAGAAAACGATCCAAGGTTTGGGTCAGTTGATGACGTAAAGGTCAAAGTCATCTGACGTCGAACATCCGGGAAATGGCGCTCTGGGGAGGATTCGAACCCCCGACCCCTTGATTCGTAGTCAAGTACTCTATCCAGCTGAGCTACCAGAGCGCGATGAGGCGTGTCCTAAATCCTGGGGCCGGTGTTTGCAAGACCTTATCGGCAGAAATCTCAACCCGCCTCCGGACGCTCGAAGACGAACACCCCACCCCGCGAAAGCTCTTCGTGAATGACAAAGCCCTGCGCCCTCAGAAGGTGGCGGTTCTCCTTCATACCGGGCCGCCCGTAGATGTTGCGGTGCAGTTCCACGATCACTGCGCGCACCCCCGTCAGATCCGCGTGGCGAAAGAAATCGAGCTCCGCCCCCTCGATGTCCATCAGCAGCACGCTGGGCCGCGTTTGTGCGCGCAACGCCTCCCAGCGGCGCACCGGCACGCGCACCTTTTCGGCCCGCGCAAGGCCCTTGGTGATCTGCATTCCCGAGCCAAGGAAATTGCCCCGGATGAAGAACTCCGCCTCCTGCGGGGCGTCCGGCTCCGACAGGACGATCTCATTGTGAAGCGCGATCGCCCCCTCGATCCCGTTGTGCCGGTAAAGCGACTCGATATGCGGCAAAAGCCGGTGATTGGCCTCGAAGGCGACCATCGCCTCGGGTTTGCGATTGAACGCCGCAACCGCCCCAACGATGCCGGCGCCCGCGCCCATCTCCACCACGCGGTCGTGCGCCCCGATCACCTCCAGCGCGGCCAGAACCTCGCGCCGTTCATAGCGCCCCTGTTCAAGGTTGCGGATCATGGTGGGGCCGAGATGCGGCGCCTCGGGCACCTCCACCCCGTGATAGGTTGCGACGATCCGCGTGGTCATATGCCCCTCACCTGCCCGATTGCCCGGCTTGCACAGTGGCGACCAGCGGCGGCGGGCGCAAGCCCGCAACCGCTCAACTCGTCGCCACGTCGCTCTTGGGCAGGCAGATCTCGAACACCGTTCCCTCCGGCCCCGTCCGCTTGAGATCCAGCGATCCGCCATGTCCGCGCAGCAGCTCCGCCGAGATCGCAAGACCAAGGCCCATCCCGCCCTTGCGCGCGCCGCCCTGAAACGGCTCGAACAGGTGCTCGCGCGCCCGCGGCGGCAGGCCCGGCCCGGTGTCCGAGACTGTCAGGATCCACGCCGCGTCATCCTCGCGCGCGCCGACAGAGATTTCGCCCGGCTGCCCGGAACTCATGATCGCCTGCCGGGCGTTGCGCACAAGATTGGCGATCACGCGGTAAAGCTGCTCGGAATCGGCGCGGACGATCAGCCCCGCGGGAATATCCTCGGAAAAGCTCAGGTCATACTCCCCCACCGACAGCCTCTCGCTCTCGATCACGTCGGATACGATATCCATCAGCGGGAACCGCGACAGGCGCGGCGGCGGCTCCTCGGCCTTGCCAAAGGCCAGCGTGCTTTCGCAGATATGCACCGCCCGCGTGATAGAGTTGACGAGCTTGGGCGCCATCCGCTTGACCGTCGGATCCTCGCTCGTCTCGATCCGGTCGGTGAAAAGCTGCGCCGAGGTCAGGATATTGCGCAGATCGTGGCTCACCTTCGCGACCGCCGCGCCAAGCTGCGCCAGCCGGTCCTTCTGGCGAAGCAATGCCGTCAGCTCCGACTGCATGGATTGCAGCGCGTCCTCCGCCTCGCGCAATTCCCGCACCCCCGCGCTGGGGCGTATGATCCGCCGCGTATCCTCAGGGGCGGCGGCATAGGTCTGCATCGCGCCAACGACCCGCTTGATCGGGCGCACCAGAATCGCCCGCACCGCCAAGAACAGCAGCACGGCGGTAAAGACCGAGATCACCGCCGACAGCAGCAGGATATTGAGACCATAGTCCAGCATCGCCCGCCGCAGCCCGTCGGTCTGCATTGTCACCTCGATCAGGATGCCCGCCTCGCGCACCGGCGCGCCGATGACCCGGATCACCCGCGTCTGCGTGTCGAACAACACCATCATCGCATCGCGGATCAACTCGAACGCGGACGCGTCGCGCAGGTCGTGGGTCGCATGGATCGGGGCCGGAATGGGCGACGACAGCATGAGCTGGCGCGCCTCGTCGCGCCGCAGCACGACGTTGAGCACCTCGGCATTGCGCAGCAACTCCGTCTCCAGCTCGGCGTCGATCATGTCATCGGCCAGCAACACCAGCGACGCGATCTGCGCCCGCTCCAGCCGCGACAGAAGGAAATCCTCCCGGAACCGCGCCACCGACGGCACGAAGATCAGAATCTCCGCCAGCATCACGAAGATGATCGTCAGGATCAGGAATCGCCCTGAAAGCGTATTGAGCATGCGCGCCCTCTTCCCCCGGTCCGGTTACGGCAGCCAGCGTTGCACCAGCCGCACCACACGCTTGACCGTAGGGCTTTCAAACAGTCTTGGCGAGAAAAACGCCCCCGCGACCCGTTTGTTCAGCTCGGCATATGTCGGATAGGGCGCGACCATTCCCGCGACCGCCGACAGCCGCAGGCCGTGCGCCATCACCATCGACCAAAGCGCGATCAACTCCCCGGCCTGCTGGCCGACGATGGACACCCCCACCGGGCGCCCCTCCACCACCATCAGCTTGATCATTCCCTCGGTCTGCCGCTCCGCCCGCGCGCGGTCGTTCTCGGCATAGGGAACGCGCATGACCTTGAGTGTGACGCCGTGGCGATCGCGCGCCTCCTGCTCCGTCAGGCCGATCTGCGCCAGTTCCGGATCGCTGTAGGTGGCGCGCGGCAGATGCGATGTTCTGGCCTTCACCGGCAGCCCGAAAAGCGCCGAACGGATCACAAGCCCCGCGTGATACCCAGCCACATGGGTGAACTGCATACCCCCTGCCGCATCGCCAATCGCGTACACCCGCCGGTTCGAACTGCGCAAAGAGGCATTGACCGCGACGCCCGCGCCCGTCGCCTCGATCCCGGCGGCCTCAAGGTTGAGCCGCTCCACGTTGGCCTTGCGCCCCACAGCGATCAGCAGATGCGAACCTTCGAAAACCCGGCCATCGGTCACCTCGACCTCCACCGCACCATCGCGCTGACGCACCTGCGCGGCCATCGCGTGCTCTTCGATCTGCACGCCCTCCTCGCGCAGCGCGTCAAGCACGATGCCCGCCATCTCCGTGTCGTCCTGACCGAGCGCACGCGCGCCCTCGATCACCGTCACCTCGCAGCCAAGGCGCCGGTGCGCCTGCGCCAACTCTATCCCGATTGGCCCGCCGCCGATGATCAGAAGATGACCGGGCCGCTCGCGCAGGTCGAACACCGTCTCGTTGGTCAGATAGGGCACCTCGATCAGGCCCGGAATCGGCGGCACCAGCGGCGAGGATCCGGTGGCGATCACGATCCGCCGGGCCGAAATCAGGCAGTTGCCCGCCTCCACCTCCGACGGAGAGACGAAGTGGCCATACTCCTGGATCACCCGCACACCCAGCGCCTCGAACCGCTCCACCGAATCATGCGGTGCAATCTGGTCGATCACATCGGCCACGTGGCGCTGCGCGGCGGCGAAATCCACCTCCGGCGCACCCGGCGTGACGCCGAAGGCCGCACCGCCGCGATGCGCCTGCGCCGCCTTGCCCGCCGCCAGAAGCGACTTGGACGGCACGCATCCGTAGTTGAGACAATCGCCCCCCATGCGCCCGCCTTCCAGCAAGGTGACATCGGCGCCCATCTGCGCCGCGCCCGACGCCACCGAAAGCCCGCCCGATCCGGCCCCGATCACAAGAAGATCCGTCTTCACATAGTCCATCTCATACCCCCTTGCGGCCAGTGATGGCCCGGATCACCACTGGCAGAAGCGCCAGCGCGCACAACCCCAGAATCGGCAGCAGGATATGCGGCTCGAATATGATTCCAAGGTCCGGCGTCTCCCCGCGTTCGAAGACCTCGCCCAGCCCCGCACCGACCGAGGTGTAAACCAGCCCCCCCGGAATGATGCCAAGGAAGGTGGAGGTCGCAAAGCGTGACAATCGCACACCCACCAGCGCCGGCACGAGATTGGCGACGAAAAACGGCACCGCCGGCACCAGCCGGATCAGGAACAGCATCGGCCACTGGTTGGCGTCGATCCCCGCTTTGATCCGCTTGATCATGCCCTCGCTCGCATCCATCCGCGCGGCAAGCCGCTCTCCCAGCCCCCAGCGCGCGGCAAGAAAGATCAGCACCGCTCCGATGGTCGCCGCCCCCACGTTGAAGACTGTGCCGGGAAAGATGCCGAAGAGGAACCCCCCCGTGAGCGTCGCCACCGTCGCACCGGGCAGCGAGAACGCCACGATACCGACATAAAGCGCCATGAACCCCGCCGCCGTCACCGCGTAATGCGCGTTGCGAAACGCCAGCAACGCCTCTCGATTCTCGCGCAGCGCCTCGAAGCTGATCACATCGCGCAAAAGCACTGCGCCCAGAACGGCCGCCATGGCAATGACCGCGATCGGCACAAGCCGCGCCATACCGGATTTCGGTGTCTTGTTCATCTCGGTCATCGCCGCCCCTGTGCTGTCCTGTCCGGGCCAAGATGCGGCAGGCGGGCGCAAAACAACAGGCCCCTCACGGGCGCTTGACCGGGGGCGGGCAATCCGTGATCCTCGCGCGGATTTTTGTCGTCATTCCCCGCAAGGCCGTTTGACTTATCCGCGCAGCCCCCCTATAGACCGGGCTTCGAAAAGATTTCGGGTCCGGCGCCCTGACCGCCGCCGCCCACAGACCGGAGACAGCGCGATGAAACGCACCTTTCAACCCTCGAACCTTGTTCGCAAGCGCCGGCATGGATTCCGCTCGCGCATGGCCACCAAGGCCGGCCGGAAGATCCTGAACGCCCGCCGCGCCCGTGGCCGCAAGTCGCTGAGCGCGTAACCCGCGCCATCGGCACCGATACGGACATGACACCGCCGGAGGCCCCCGTGAATGGCGATACCGCCACTCAGGGTGACAGGCCCCCGGCGGTGTCCGTTTGCGTGCTCGGTCTCAAGAGCCGGCCGGAATTTCTCGCCGCCGCCCGCGCCCGCAAGCAGGGCACCAAGGGCATGATGGTGCAGGCCCGCCGCCGCGCCCCGGATGAGCCCGCCCCTCAGGACGCGATCCGCGTCGGCTTCACCTGCTCGAAAAAGGTCGGCAACGCCGTGGCCCGCAACCGCGCCAAGCGCCGCCTGCGCGAGGTCGCGCGGCTCGTGTTGCCCCGTCACGGGCGGGGCGGCTGGGACTATGTGCTGATCGGTCGCGCCGGGGCCACGACCACCCGCCCTTTCGAAGATCTGCAAGCCGACCTTATATATGCGCTGTCGAAACTGCATTCGGATCGCGCATGACCCTTCTGGCCCGCATCCTCGCGCTTCCCGTCCGCGCCTACCGGCTGATCTTCTCGCCGTGGGTGGGGTTCAACTGCCGCTATCACCCGACCTGTAGCGCCTATGCGCTGGAGGCGCTGGAAAAGCATGGCGGGATCAAGGGCGGCTGGCTCGCAATGCGCCGCATCGCCCGCTGCCATCCGTGGGGAAGCTGCGGCGTGGACAACGTGCCCGACTGACCCGCGTCCGGCGTTTGGTGCCGGATCGGCCCTCTTTTACCCGAAAACGCAACGCCCGCACGCTTAATAGTGCCCGCAGGTGCGAGCGCCGCGAATTCGCCACCGACGCGATACCGACGTTTTACCGACGTGATACCGAAACGGGTTTTCCCACGATTTCAGCGCATTAACCCCGATTCGGCCCGAACGCCCCGGTCAGGTCTGAAACACGTAGGTTCCGGGCGCTTCGACAAGCGGGGCATACCCCGCCTCCGGCGCCCCCATCCCCGGCACCGGCCCTGCGCCACTGCTTCTCGCGGCCAGCCATTCCGCCCATTCCGGCCACCACGATCCGGGCTTCGGGTCCTGCTGCTCAAACCAGTCGTCCGGCCCGATATAAAGCGCCTCGGCCGGGCGGTGCGATATGCGGTAATGCCGCCGGGGATGGCCCGGCTCGCTCACGATCCCGCCGTTATGCCCGCCCTTTGTCAGAACGAAATCCAGATCGCCATGGGTGAAAAGCCGCGTCTTATAAACCGACCGCCAGGGCGCAATGTGGTCGGTCTCGGTGGCCACGACGAACATGGGCGCGGTGATGTCCTTGAGCGCGATCACCCGCCCCTCCACCGCGAACCGCCCGGCACTCAGCCGGTTCTCCAGAAACAGCGCGCGCAGGTATTCCGAATGCATCCGCGCCGGCATCCGCGTGGTGTCCGAGTTCCACACGCCGATATCGCTCGGCAGATTCTCCTTGCCCAGAAAATAGCGCCGCACGGCGCGGGAGTAGACCAGATCTTCGGCCCGGATCGTGGCAAAGGTGCGCGCCATCTGCGGACGGTCGAGATAGCCCTGCTCCCACATCATATCCTCCAGAAACGCGACCTGGCTTTCATCGAGAAACAGCAGCAGTTCGCCCGCTTCGGCGAAATCGATCTGCGCCGCCATGAGCGATACAGACGCCAGCCGTTCATCCCCGTCGCGCGCCATCGTGGCCGCCGTGATCGACAGCATGGTCCCCCCAAGGCAATAGCCGACGGCATGGATCTTTTGCTCGGGGACAATGGCGCTGACGGCGTCAAGCGCGGCCAGGACACCGCGCTTGCGGTAATCCTCCAGCGACAGTTCGGCCTGATCGACCGTCGGGTTGCACCACGAGATCATGAAGACTGTGAAGCCTTGCCCGACAAGGTAATTGACCAACGAATTATGCGGCGACAGATCGAGAATATAGTATTTCATGATCCACGCCGGGATGATCAGGATGGGCTCGGCCTGCACCGTCTCGGTTTGCGGAGCGTATTGAATCAACTCGAAAATATCGTTCCGGAATACCACCTCGCCCGGGGTGCAGGCCAGATCCTTGCCGATCTCGAAGCCTTCCGGCGCCGGTTGGTGAACCTGCGTGACCGTCTTGACGAAATCGGAGGTGAAGTTCGCGGCCCCATCGGTCAGGTTCCGCCCTCCGCGCCGGGTCGTTTCCTCGATGATCTCAGGGTTGAGCCAGGGAAAATTCGACGGCGCGACGGTATCCAGAAGCTGCCGGGCCATGAACCGGGTTCTGTCCGCATCCGCTTGGCGCATGCCCCGCAGCGGGTCGGTAGCATAGTCCCACCAATCCTGCACCGCGAGAAAGCTCTGTTGCCAGAGCGCAAAGGGCATCTTCTGCCAGCCGGGATGCTGAAAACGATGGTCATAGCTTTTGGGTTTAAAAGAGGATTCGGTGTCGGCACCGGACCCCGACGCCGCCATCATCAGGCGCATGACATTGCGCTGCGCCCGTTCGGCGAGCTCCAGTTGCCGTCCGGGCGACCGGCTCAGATGCTGCGCCCAATCGCTCCATGCTTCGGTGAAGGCATGGGACGAAACGCCCCCGCTCATCCGCGCAAAGGCCGCACGCGCGATCCGGTTGCCGATGCGGGCCCGTGGGTGGGGTCATGCGGGGCTGCGGGCTGATGTCTGCCACGGGCGCGGACGACTTCTGACCCTTGGCGCGCGCGCCTTTCGCCGGGCTGGATTTCGATGGCGATTTGACCATGTCTGGGTTTCCCTTTTCGTCCATGTCCTGAAAGACGGCGCAATCTTGTCGTTCGACTCGGCCCCGGCGGTGAGCGTGAAGCCTTCCCCACATTCGGCCTTGTAAACGAGGGGCCGCGCACACGTGATCTCAACGCGTCTTCGTCAAGTGCCGCAAGCCACTGGCTAATGCATATGATGGTGTGTCGCCTTGATACAGGTCAACCCGTCATGAGACTGGAAGGTTCATTCCGGTACCCCTTGGAGTGGGAAATCTGGCGGCAAGGGCCGCGTCCATGCCCTCACAGAAGCTTGAATTGAACGGTATCACCACGGTTCATAGTTCAGGAGAGTTCATCTTCACCTCTGGCCCGACTTCTGATGGGCCACCGTGGAGCATTCCAGGAAAGGAGATGACCATGTCGATGCTGAAAGTTATCGAAGTCCTCGCAGAATCCGACAAGAGCTTTGACGACGCGGCCCAGAACGCCGTGACGCAAGCGTCGGCTTCGGTGCGAAACGTCAAGTCTGTTTACATCAAGGAAATGAACGCCGCAGTCGAGAATGGCCGGATCACCAGCTACCGGGTGAATGCGAAGGTCAGTTTCCTGCTGGACAACCAGTCCGCCGGCTGAACGTTCAGTGAGGGGGCCCACGCGGCCAGCCCTGACATCACAAAGGTGTCGCACACCTTCATGGTCCGCCGAAGCGCAGAGCCGTTCGGCGGACCATGTCCTCGCCGCAGACCACGCCACGCAACGTCCGCCCTGTTAAGGACGCCTGCGAGGGGATCGATCCCGAAAACGGCACCGACGCAATACCGACGTTATACCGACGTAATACCGAAACGGGATTTTCCGTGAAATCAGCCGGTTAACCCTGATTCGGCGTCCAGCGGCCCAAAGCGTCCTCATCCTCTTCCCGCGCCGCCACCCATTCGGCGCCGTGGCGGGTGATTTCCTGCTTCCAGAACGGGGCGCGGGACTTGAGATAATCCATGAGGAACTCCGCCGCCTCGAAAGCATCCTTGCGGTGGCGCGATGCGGTGGCGACCATCATGATCATCTCGCCCGGCCGCAATTCGCCATGCCGGTGGATCACGAGAACATCGCCCAGAGACCAGCGCGCCTTTGCCTGTTCGGCAATCTGCGTGATCGCCTTTTCGGTCATGCCCGGATAATGCTCGATCCCCATGCGCTCAAGCGTTCCGTTTGCATTGTCGCGCACAACGCCGGTGAAGGTCACGATGGCGCCCATTCCCGGCTTGCCACCAGCAAAACCCGCCGCCTCCGCGCCAAGATCGAACGGCGTCGCCTGCACCACGATCCGCATCGCTCAACCCCCTGTCATGGGAGGGAAAAACGCCACTTCCCGCACTCCCGACAGCGGCGCATCGAAGTCGGTCAACTCCTGATCCACGGCCACGCGCAGCGCCGAAAGATCCGAGAACGCCAGCGCATAGCGCTCCTCTCGCGCACGCAGCTCTTCCACCAGTTCCGCGACCGTTTCGGCCGTGGTCTCCACCCGCTCTTTCGGCAGGCCGATGCGTTCACGCACCCATGCGAAATAGAGCACTTCCATCTCTCAGTCCTTCAAATGCGGCCATGCCTTGCGGCAGTATTCCGCCCCGGTGACGAATGTCAGCGCGGCGGCAATCCACAAAAGCACAAGCCCGATGTTTCCGGTCCAGACCATGCCTTCGTATTTCCACCGCAGTCCGTGCAAATCCTCGACCTCGCCGCGCATGATCTGGTCGACGAGGGCCTGATCCATACCATAAACCGACATGCCGAGGTAATGCTCGAACACGCCCTGCCCGAACAGCACGGCAATCGCGATCATCTGCGTCGCAGTCTTCCATTTCGCCAGCCGCGTCACCTTCAGCGTGCCCGCCACATCGCCCAGAAACTCCCGCAGACCGCTGACGAAAACCTCGCGGAACAGGATCACGGTTGTCGGCAACACAAGCCAGGGTGACATCGACGAATAGCCCACGATCACCATAAGCGCGATCACCACCATCGCCTTGTCCGCGATCGGGTCGATCATCGCGCCAAGCTTCGTTTCCTGCTTCCACAGCCGGGCAAGATAGCCGTCGAACCAATCCGTGACCGCAGCCAGCAGAAACAGCATAAGCGCAAACCAGTCCGCGTAAGGTCTTGTGAAATATAGAAACATCACCGCGATCAGCGGGGCCGCGACAAGACGCAGAACCGACAGGATGTTGGGAATGTTCCAGGTCATGACGTGTCCTTGTGCTAAGCGGCGCCCCCTGCTTAGCCTGTCTGACAAACGGAGAAAAGCGTCGTTCTCGCCACGACACCCGTCCGAAGTGTACCAGAATGCCATCCAGCCAGATCACACGGAACGCTTCGCAATTCAGCGCGCCAAAGCGCTCAGCCGCGTTCGTGAAAGAAGTCATAGATCGTTTCGGCCATCGCGTCTGAAATCCCATCCACGGCCTTCAGGTCGGCAAGGTTAGCGCGACTCACCGCCTTGGCAGAGCCGAAATGCGACAGCAGTGCGCGTTTGCGCGTTGCCCCGACGCCCGGCACGTCGTCCAGCGGTGTGGCCCCCACCGCCTTTGCCCGCTTCGCCCGGTGCGTGCCAATGGCAAAGCGGTGCGCCTCGTCGCGCAGCCGTTGTATGAAGTAGAGCACCGGATCATTGTGTTTGAGGGCAAAGGGCCGGGCGCCGGGGCGGTGGAACACTTCCTTGCCTTGGTCGCGGTCCTCCCCCTTGGCGACGCCGACCATCGGGATGTCCTCCACCCCCAGATCACGCATGATCCCGGCCACGGCGCTCACCTGTCCGGCACCACCATCAATCAGCAGAAGATCGGGCCATTGCCCCTCCTGTCGGTCCGGGTCTTCCTTCAGAAGTCGTTTGAAACGTCGGGTCAGCACCTCTTTCATCATGCCGAAGTCATCGCCGGGTGTCAGCGTGTCGCCCTTGATATTGAATTTCCGGTAGCTGTTTTTCATGAGCCCGTCAGGTCCGGCGACAATCATGGCGCCGACCGCGTATTCACCTTGAATATGGCTGTTGTCATAGACCTCGATCCGCTCCGGCGGCGCATCGAGTGCAAAGGCTTCCGCCAGTCCGCGCAACAATTTGGCCTGCGTTGCGGTCTCGGCCATCTTCCGCGCCAGCGACTCGCGCGCATTGCGCGCCGCCCCGGCCACCAGTTCCGCCTTCTCACCACGTTGCGGAACGATAAGCGCCACCTTGCGCCCGGCCTTTTCCGACAGCGCCGCCTCCATCAGGTCGGTATTCTCGATCGCATGCGACAAGATGAGGTGACGGGGCGGCTCCTTGTTGTCGTAAAACTGGCCGATGAACGCTTCGAGCACTTCGGCGGCCTCGATCTCCGCCCCCACGCGCGGATAGAAATCACGGTTGCCCCAGTTCTGCCCCGCACGGATAAAGAACACCTGCACACAAGCCTGCCCGCCGTCCAGATGAAGCGCGATGACATCCGCCTCGGTCACGCCGCGCGGATTGATGCCCTGTGCCGTCTGCACGTTGGTCAGGGCGCGGATGCGGTCCCGCAGGGCGGCGGCGCGCTCGAACTCCATCGCGTCCGACGCCTGTTGCATCTGCTTGGCCAGCGTCTCCTGAATCTGGGTCGACCGGCCAGACAGGAACCGCTCCGCGTCGCGCACGCTTTCGGCATAGTCGGCCTTGCTGATCTTGCCGACACAAGGGCCCGAACACCGCCGGATCTGATAAAGCAGACAGGGCCGCGTGCGGCTTTCGAACATCGCGTCAGAGCAGTTGCGCAGAAGAAATACCTTCTGAAGCTGGCTCAGCGTTCGGTTCACCGATCCGGCGCTGGCGAAAGGTCCGTAGTAGCTGCCCTTCTCCTTCTTCGCGCCTCGGTGTTTCTTGACCTGAGGGAAATCATGTTCCCGGCTGACAAGGATATTGGGAAAGCTTTTGTCGTCGCGCAGGAGCACATTGTATTTCGGCTTGAGTTGCTTGATCAGGTTCTGCTCAAGCAGAAGCGCCTCTGTCTCTGTCTTGGTGGTCAGAAACATCATCGACGCGGTTTCAGAGATCATTCGGGCGATCCGGCCCGAATGCCCCGAAGGCCGCGCATAATTTGACACCCGCGCCCGAAGGTTGCGCGCCTTGCCCACATAAAGCACGCGTGCCTGTGCATCGAGCATTCGGTACACACCCGGAGAGCCATCAAGCGTTTTCAGATAGCCTTGGATACGCTCATGACCGATAGTGTCATTCGTTGTGTTCATCATGCCGCCAGATATGATTCTTTGCCGACCGCTGCAATCTTATCTACCGGCTGGCAATAGAAAACATCTCCACGGAATGTGTGGATAAGTCTGGAGATATCTTTAAGACCGCGCGGATTTTCCCTTGTATTTGACCGGCTTCCCTGTGGTGCCTAAAAATTAGGCAATTTCTCAAGGCATTGATATTGTACAGAATTTTCATTATCGCCTGACAAAACATTGAAATCATTAAAGTTTTTGTAACGCTTTTGTGACCCCATTTGCGCATGGTGCAAAACTTTAAGGGCCCCCTCTAATTCTCGCCGCGCACGTCCGGTGTCTTCCATCCCAGGTGCTGCCCGCCATCCACGCAAAGCAGTTGCCCCGTCACCCCCGGCGCATCGAGGAAATACCCAAGTGCGGCGCAGATCTCGGGCTCTGATGCCCCGCGCCGCAGCACCGTGTTAGCCCGCTGCGCGGCGAAATGCGCTTCACTCTGCCGCGCCCCGATCAACGTCGGGCCGGGACCGATGGCATTGACCCGGATATCCGGGGCAAGCCCCTGCGCGGCGGTTTGCGTCAACGCCCAAAGCCCCATCTTCGCAATGGTATAGGTGGAAAACTCCGGGGTCAGCTTGCGCACCCTCTGATCGAGCATATTGACCACGAGCCCGGCTGCCAGCGGCTCTCCATTGGCATCAACTGCCGCCCGAAACCCCTGCGCCGCCATCGCCTGGATAAGAACGAAAGGTGCGCGAAGATTGCTTTCCAGATGCCGGTCCCAACTTTGACGAGTCGCGGTTCGGATCGTGTCATACTCGAAGATCGAGGCGTTGTTGATCAGGCAGGTCACGGGCTGATCCAGCGCCGCCACTGCCGCCGGGAAAAGCGCCTGCGCCTCATCCTCTTGCGTCAGATCGGCCTGCAACACCGCCGCGCTCCGGCCCATCGTCCGTATCTCTGCGGCCACGCCCTCTGCGGCCGCGCGGGAAGTGGCATAGTGCACCGCCACATCATATCCCCGCCCCGCAAGGTAGAGTGCCATCGCGCGGCCCAACCTTTTGCCCGCGCCGGTTACGAGTGCCGCTGTCATCGCCCTTGCCTCCTCAGCTCACTAGAAAGACGACATAAAGCACATAGAGCGAGGTCAAGACCACGCCCCAGATCCGCGTGATGTTCCAGCCGAAAAAAATGAACGGGATCAATAGCAGAGAGGAACCGAGCATCACCCAGAGATCGAGCCTCAGGAATGTATCCTCGACCTGGATCGGCGTGATGAGCGCGGCAACCCCGATGATGGCAAGCAGGTTGAACATGTTAGACCCGATCACATTGCCGATCGCCACATCCGCCTGACGCCGCAGCGCTGCCATCGTGGTTGTCGCCAGTTCCGGAAGAGATGTGCCCACAGCCACCAGCGTCAGTCCGATGACCGTTTCCGACACGCCGAACCGGTTGGCGATCACTCGTGCGCTGTCCACCAGAATGTCAGCCCCCAGCGGCAACCCGACCAACCCAAGAACCAGAAACACCCAGATCTTCCACCACGGCATATCCGGGTCAGCGCCTTCAAGGTTTTCGGGGTCGACTTCAACGACATCGGCCTTGGCATCCTGCCGATGACTATGCGCAGCATGTGCCGAGTGAAACAACATCAGCGCCAGCCCGGCCAGAAGGATCAATGCGCTGATCCATGTGAACGTGCCGAACATGGCCAAAGCGATGAACAGCACACTGGCCGAGATCATGTGCAGGAAATTCGACTTTGTGTCGTGGTCGCTTGTGTGAAGCGCCACCAGCATCGCCGGCAGGCCCAGCACCAGAAGGATATTCGCCGTATTCGACCCGACGACATTGCCAAGCGCGATCCCCGGCGCATCAAGCAATGCCGCGCTGATGGCGATCAGAAGCTCCGGCGCCGATGTGCCAAAGGCAACAATGGTCAGGCTCACGATCAGGGCGGGCACACCAAGGCGAAGCGAGACATTGACCGCTCCGCGCACCAGAGCATCCCCGGCCAGCAGAAGGATCGTCAGCCCCAGCCCGGCAAGAAGCCACTCCATAGGTTACCCCTTGTCGTTTCCGCAGGGGCAAGGCCCCTTGCCGATCCGGTAACGTCCGCAGCGCGAACATTTCATGGCTTGCAACCGCTTCTGCCCCGGAAATCGCAACTTCCCAAACATAGCCATGACCCCCATGCCGACAAGGAAGAGGATGACAATCTTGACAATCACCTCAGAGCCCGAAGCGTGCGAACTGCGCACGTTCCTCGACTCCGGCAAGAGCGTCCTGCGCGAATTGCACCCCGAACCGTTGCCAGAACGGGCGGCGGATGCCGTAGCGGCGGAATTTCACATCGTCACCGAATTTGTCCTTCAGAACCGGGGCGATATGGCCGATCCCATCGATCAGCCCCTTGTCCTGCGCTTCTTTTCCGATCCACACATCGCCGGTAAACAGGTCTGTTTCCTTGTCGAGTTTACCGCCCCGCCTCTCTTCCACATGAGAGATGAAGTTGCCGTGTATCTGGTCGAGCAGATGCCGCAGCCGAGCCACATCCTCGGGCTTTTCCGGACGGAACGGATCGAGAAGGGATTTCGACTTGCCCGCTGTATGCACCCGGCGCTCAAACCCGTGGCGCGTGAGAAATACGTCGGCCCCGAACCCGGCGGAGATGACCCCGATGGACCCCACGATAGAGTTGTCATCGGCATAGATCTCATCGGCCGCGGCCGCGAGCCAGTATCCCCCGGATGCGGCGACGTCCTCAACAAAAGCGTAGACCGGAATCTCATTTTCCTCAGCCAGCCGCCGGATTCGCGCCCCGATCAGCGCGCTTTGCACCGGAGAACCGCCGGGAGAATTGATCTCAAGCGCGACAGCCGCGGGCTTGCCGCGTTTGAATGCCTTTTCCAGAAGCGGCGCAAGCACCTGATCGCTGAGTTGTCCGCGCGGCGCTGCGGCAATCATCCCAGAGAGGCGCAGCACAGCCACCACGTGCGGCGATTTCACAAACGGTATCCAGCGTTTCATACCTTGGGATGTAGAATGCGCATCGGTAACAAACAAGCCCGCTCGCGCACATTCCCCGGCGTTATCGCACGCGGGGCGCAGCCTTCAGCTTCGGATACGCCAGCCGGTCTTGAAAATCCACCAGATCACCACGAGGCAAAGCGCCGTGAAACCGCCGATTGCCAGAAGCGACAGCCCGATCGGCACATCCGCCATCCCGAAGAAAGCCCAGCGAAAACCGGAAATCAGATACACCACGGGATTGAACAGCGTAATCGTCTGCCACACCGGCGGCAGCATGGAAATCGAATAGAATGAACCGCCCAGAAAGACCAGCGGCGTGACGATCAGCAGCGGCACCAGCTGAAGCTGCTCGAAATTCTTCGCCCAGATCCCGATGATGAACCCCAGAAGCGCGAAGCTCAGGCAGGTCAGCACCATGAACCCGACCATCGCAATCGGGTGCTGGATCTCCAGCTCGACGAAAAGCGACGAGGTGAACAGGATCACCGCCCCGATGAAAAGCGCCTTGGTCGCCGCCGCGCCGACGTAGCCCATCACCACCTCAAGAAAACTGATAGGGGCCGAAAGCACTTCGTAGATGGTGCCGATGAATTTCGGGAAATAGATGCCGAAACTGGCGTTTGTAATGCTCTGCGTCATGACCGCGAGCATGATCAGCCCCGGCACGATGAAGGCGCCGTAGCTCACGCCTTCCACCTGATCGATACGGCTGCCGATAGCGGCGCCGAACACCACGAAATAAAGCGAGGTAGAGATCACCGGCGAGATGAAGCTCTGAAGCAGCGTGCGGAAAAAGCGCGACATCTCGAACTTGTAGATCGCCAGAATTGCCGTCCAGTTCATGCCGTGCCCTCCTTCACCAGCCCGACGAAGATTTCCTCAAGGCTGCTCTGGCGGGTCTGGATGTCGCGCAGGACCAGCCCTGCACCCGACAGATCGCTCAGAAGCTGGGTAATGCCCGTGCGCTCGCCCTGCGTGTCATAGGTGTAGGTGAGCGCCATGCCCCCGTCCTCCAGCACCAGCCCATAGTGCGACAGCATCTCGGGCACCGCGTCGATCGGATGCTGCAATTCGATCCGAAGGTCTTTCCGGCCAAGCCTTTGCATCAGCGCCGCCTTCTCCTCCACCAGCAGAAGCTGCCCGTCGTTGATCACGCCGATCCGGTCGGCGATGGCCTCGGCCTCCTCGATGTAATGCGTGGTCAGGATGATGGTCACACCCGCCGCCTTGAGATCGGCCACCGTGGCCCACATGTCCTTGCGCAACTCCACGTCGACGCCGGCCGTCGGCTCATCGAGGAAGAGCACCCGCGGCTCATGGCTCAGCGCCTTGGCGATCAGCACCCGGCGCTTCATTCCACCCGAAAGTTCGATGACACGCGCATTGCGCTTGTCCCAGAGAGACAGCGTGCGCAGCACCTTTTCCACGTGGGCCTCGTCGGGCGCCTTGCCGAACAGCCCGCGCGAGAAGCGTACCGTTCTGATCACCTTTTCGAACGGTTCGAGCGTAATCTCCTGCGGCACAAGACCGATCATCGCCCGTGCGCCACGATAATCGCGGACCACGTCATGCCCGCCGACGCTCACCGTTCCTCCGGTGGGCACGGTGATGCCGCAAATGCTTGAAATCAGGGTTGTTTTACCCGCACCATTCGGACCGAGCAGCGCCAGAATCTCGCCCTGCTCGATCGACAGGTCAATGCCCTTGAGGGCCTCGAACCCGTCATCGTATGTTTTCCGCAGCCCACGGATCTCGACAATGGCTGTCATCTGTCGCCTCGCGCCTGTCTTCTTGCGGGAAAGAAACTAGCAGAGTGGAACCCCGCGCACAGGTGCGATTTGGCAGACCGCAATGTGCGCCGATGCACCCGCCTAGCTGCCCCTGAGACGGCCAAGCCAGCCGGATTTCTTGCCCTCCGCATCATCAGGGGTGTCCTCTTCCTCCGCCTCCTCGGCCGGGCCTTCAAGGGCCGATTGCAGGTTGCTGAAGAACTGATCGGCCATCTTCTTGGCGAAGCCGTCAATGATCCGGCTGCCAAGCTGGGCCAGCTTGCCGCCCACCTTCGCCTCCACATCGTAACTCAGAAGCGTGCCGTTCTCGCTGTCCGACAGGCGCACGTTGGCCTCACCCTTGGCAAAACCGGCCGCGCCGCCCTTGCCCTCGCCGGTCAGGATCAGGCTCTCGCCCTCGACCATGTCCGTCAGGGTGACCTGCCCCTTGAAGGTGGCCTTCACCGGGCCGACCTTCTGCACCACGGTCGCTTCGAACCCCTCTTCGGGAGAGCCCGTGACCTCTTTCGCGCCCGGAACGGCGGCCTGAAGCGCCTCGGCGCTCAGAAGCGCCGCCCAGACCTCGGACCGGGGGGCGGCGATTTCACGTTCATCACTCATCTGCATTGGCGTCTCCCTCGCTGTGCTGAGCGCATAGCGTAGTCAGACCGGCGATCGCCTGCAATAGGGAGCAGGAGCGGCGGCGCCCGGAGAGGCGAAAATCACGGCATTGGGGGAACTCCGCCGAATCACACGTTAACGCCCTGAAATCACAGAAAAACCCGTT
The DNA here is from genome assembly GCF_900110425.1 of Salinihabitans flavidus. Taxonomy (GTDB): domain Bacteria; phylum Pseudomonadota; class Alphaproteobacteria; order Rhodobacterales; family Rhodobacteraceae; genus Salinihabitans; species Salinihabitans flavidus. The sequence continues at coordinate 18,117 of NZ_FODS01000012.1, forward strand.
TCGGTATCACGTCGGTATAACGTCGGTATCGCGTCGGTATCGTGGCCCGACATCGCGGCAAATTCCGCATCGTTCACGGGGCGCGCGTTGCGGGCCTTGGCCATGCAACGCGCGGACGGCGGGCTTTTCGCTGGCCCCGGCGCGCGGGCTTTGGCATATCTGCGGCCAGTCGATCCCCAATGCGAAAGGCCGCGACCATGACCCGGATCATCACCGCCCTGTCCGAGATTTCCAACCGCTACGGCGCGCTTTTCGTCGATCTGTGGGGCTGCGTGCACGATGGCGTGACCGCCTATCCCGACGCGGTCACGGCCTTGCAGGAGTATCGCGCGGGCGGCGGGGTCGTGGTGCTTCTGACCAATTCGCCCAAACCGCGCGCGGGGGTGGCCGATCAGCTCGGTCAGTTCGGCGTGCCGGACGATGCCTATGACACCATCGCGTCGTCGGGCGACAGCGCGCGCGCCGCGATGTTTCAGGGGGCGGTGGGCCAGAAGGTCTGGTTCATGGGCGAATGGGAGCGGGACGCCGATTTCTTCGAGCCGCTCGCCCTTGTCGACGAGCCGGTCGAGATCACCCGCGTGCCCTTGCCCGAGGCCGAGGGGATCGTCTGCTGCGGTCCGTTCGATCCGATGGCCGACCCGGCGGTGAACCGTTCCGATTTCCTCTATGCCAAGCAGAAGGGGCTGAAGCTGCTCTGCGCCAATCCCGATATCGTCGTGGACCGGGGCACGCGCCGCGAATGGTGTGCCGGGGCGCTGGCGCAGCTGTATAACGAGATGGGGGGGACAAGCCTTTATTTCGGTAAACCGCATCCGCCAATCTACGATCTCGCGCGGCGTCGGCTTGCCGCGCTTGGCCACGGCATGTCCGCGCAGGATATTCTCGCCATCGGCGATGGCGCGCAGACCGACATTCGCGGCGCGATGGGCGAGGATATCGATTCGCTGTTCATCAGCGGCGGGCTGGCCGCGAAAGAGACCGGAACCGACGGGCAACCGAACCCCGACGCCTTGCAAGGCTATCTGGACGCCGAACAGGTCGCCCCGCGTTACGCCATCGGCCACCTGCGGTGACAGCCCTTGGGGACGGGCTTGACTTTCTGCACTCGCAAAGCAATAAAGTTGCGAAACAGGGCATAAAGACGCCCGATAATTACAATCCCATTGCAACCCGGAGGGTCGAATGTTGGACAACCTGCCGCGCGGAACGATCTGCATCGAGGATATCGAGATGGGCATGTCGCGCCATTTGCGCAAAGTGGTCACCGATGCCGATATCGAGATGTTCGCGCAGGTCTCCACCGACCGGAACCCGGTGCATCTTGACGACGATTACGCGCAGGACACGATTTTCGAAGGGCGCATCGCGCACGGGATGTTGACCGCCGGGCTGATCTCCGCCGTGATCGGAGAGCAGCTTCCGGGGCATGGCACCGTCTACATGGGCCAGACGCTGAAGTTCCTCGCCCCCGTGCGGCCGGGCGACATGGTTTACGCCGAGGTCAAAGTGACCGGCATCGACCATTCCAAGCGCCGGGTGACGCTCGATTGTCATTGCGCGGTGGACGGCAAGAAAGTGGTGATCGGCGAGGCCACGGTGCTTGCCCCGAGCCGCAAGTTCGACTGATTTCCCCTCTGGTTTCTTCCTGAGCCCCTTGACCGGCATCCGCGCACACGGATGCCGGCTTTTTCTTAAAGAGGATTGCGCCTGAGCGGGATCACCTCGCGCGGACGAAGTGGCATGGCCCGCACGGGTGGGCGGGCCATGTCCGGGCCGCAAGCGACCCGGGCGAAGTGGGACCGTTTGAGCACGGACACGCCCCGAAACTCACATGAGGCAAGACGAACCGCGTTTTTTGCGCCGGCAGCACAAGCAGGCGCTCCGCATACGCTTGCATGCCCGCGCGCGGGCGGCTAACCCGGTGCCATGCGGATCTTGCGTGATTTCAGGACAGTCAGGGGCGACGACCGGGGCGCCAGCGCCGCCATCGGAAATTTCGATGGCGTCCATCGCGGGCATCAGTCGGTCATCGACCTGGCGCGCAAAGCCGCGCCGGAGGCCCCGCTTGGCATTGTCACCTTCGAGCCGCACCCGCGCGAATTCTTCGCCCCCGAGGCCCCGCCCTTTCGCCTGACGGGGCCGAAGGCGCGGGCGCACCGGCTTGAGAAACTCGGCGTCGATCTGCTGTATGAACTGCCGTTCGATGCGGCGATGGCCTCCCTTACGCCCGAGGATTTCGCGCGCGAGGTTCTGGCCGAGGGGCTGGGGCTGTCGCATGTGGTCGTGGGCTCGGATTTCTGTTTCGGCAAGGGGCGGACCGGCACCGCCGAGGATCTGCGCCGGTTCGGTGAGGCGTTCGGCTTCGGCGTGACCGTCGCACCGCTTCTGGGCGGGGCGGAGGCGCAGGTCTCCTCCACCTCCATCCGCAGGGCGCTGAGCGAGGGGCGGCCGCGCGACGCGGCGCGGATGCTGGGCCACTGGCACCGGATCGAGGGCGCCGTTCTGGGCGGAGAGAAGCGCGGCCGGGAGCTTGGCTTTCCCACGGCGAATATCTCGATCGAGGGGCTGCACCCGCCGAAATTCGGGGTTTACGCGGTGTTGGCCGATGTGCTCGACGGACCGCACGCCGGCAGCTATCGCGGCGCGGCGAGCCTTGGGGTGCGGCCCATGTTCGGAAAGAATACCGCCAATCTTGAAACCTATCTGTTCGATTTTTCCGGCGATCTCTATGGGGCCACGCTGTCGGTCGGGCTGGTGGAGTTCCTGCGCCCGGAAATGACATTCCAAAGCGTCGATGGACTCGTCGCGCAAATGGGGGCCGATTGCGACCGCAGCAGGACCATACTGGCCAATTCATGACCGACGATCCGATCCGGCGCGACGGGCTGTCCCCCCGGTTCTGGGAGCGCAAGTCGCTGCGCGAGATGTCCCGCGCAGAGTGGGAGGCGCTGTGCGACGGCTGCGGGAAATGCTGTCTCAACAAACTTGAGGATGAAGACACCGGGCAGGTCGATCTGACCTGCGTGGCGTGCCGTCTGTTCGACGATGAGACCTGCCGCTGCGGACAATACGAGATCCGCCACCAGTTCGTGCCCGAGTGCATCGTGCTGACCCCAGAGAATATCGACGAGCATGCCTACTGGATGCCGCGCACCTGCGCCTATCGCCTGCTGTGGGAGGGACGGCCGCTGTATGACTGGCACCCGCTGATCTCGGGCACAGCCGAAACGGTGCATGCGGCGGGCGTGTCGATGCGCGGGCGCACGGTGCCCGAGTTCGAGACCGACATGGATGACTGGGATGACTATATCATTGAGGAGCCCGAGTGATGTTCTTTGCCTCTGACAATACCGGACCGGCCCACCCCGAGGTGATGGCGGCGCTTGGCCGCGCGAACGAGGGGTTTGCCACGCCCTATGGTGGCGATACGCTCACCGCGGCGGTGCAGGCGCGGCTGCGCGAGGTGTTCGAGGCGCCAAGGGCGGCGGTCTACCTCGTGGCGACGGGCACGGCGGCCAATGCGCTGGCGCTGTCGGTGCTTGGGCAGCCGTGGCAGACGGTCTTCTGCGCCCCCCATGCCCATATCCAGGAGGATGAGTGCAACGCGCCGGAGTTCTATTCCGGCGGGGCGAAGCTGACGCTGGTGGAGGGCGAGGACCGGATCGGCGCCGAGGCGCTGTCGCGGGCCATCGCGGCCGAGCAGACGCGCGGCGTGCACGGGCCGCAGCGTGGGCCGGTGTCGATCACCCAGGCGACCGAACGGGGCACCGTTTACAGCCTTGCAGAGATAGAGGCGATCGGCGCAGTGACGCAGGCGCACGGGCTGCCACTTCACATGGATGGCGCGCGCTTTGCCAATGCGCTGGCCACGCTGGGGTGCAGCCCGGCGGAGATGACGTGGAAGCGCGGGGTCGATGCGCTCAGCTTCGGGGCGACGAAGAACGGCTGCCTCGGGGTGGAGGCGGTGATCCTCTTCGATCCGGCCCATGCGTGGGAGTTCGAGTTGCGGCGCAAGCGCGGGGCGCATCTGTTTTCCAAGCACCGCTATCTCGCGGCGCAGATGATGGGTTATCTCGACGGCGATCTGTGGCGCCGGTCGGGGGCGCGGGCCAATGCCAACTGCGCCCGGCTGGCCGAGGGGCTGCGCGATATCTCCGGGGTCGGGATCGCGTTCGAGCCGCAGGCGAACATCATCTTCTGCACCTTTGCGCGTGCCCTGCATCGCAGGCTGCATGAGGCGGGCGCGCAGTATAACATCTGGGATGGCGATCTGGACGGCGACGACCCCGACGCGCCCCTGACGGCGCGGCTGGTGTGCGACTGGTCGATCTCTCACGCGGAGATCGACCGCTTTCTGGATGTGCTGCGTGGCTGAGGTCCGGCGGGCGGGCGCCTCATCTCAGGGGCTGCACACTAACCCGCCTCCGCCGGTGCCAATGTGCGGCGGATCGCGGCGGCGAATTCGGCGGCGTGGGTGATCGGCCCCATGTGCCCGGCCCCCGGCAGCGTTTCGCGCCGCGCGCAGGGGATACGCGCGGCCAGCCGGTCCATCACTTCGGGCATCAGCCCGGGGGACATTTCCCCGTCGGCCATCAGCGCGGGCAGGCGCAACCCCTCAAGCCGGCCGGGCACCAGCAGCGACCATATGTCGTCGCTCAGCACCGCCTGCGCGGCGAGGACATAGCCCATGCCGCCGGTAAAACGCCCCGTCAGTTCCTCGGGCAGAGTGTCCCAGGGCGTGCCATCGCCCCAGACCCGCATGAACAGCCGCGCCCCCATCTCCGGATCGCCCGCCCGCGCATGGCGCGCCACCTCTTCCATGAGCGCGCCATTCGTTGCCAGGAGATCGGGATCATCGGCGGCGGCGGCCATCAGGACCGGCTCGAACAACAGCAGGCTGCGCACGCGGTCGGGCCGCTCCAGCGCCAGCCGCAGTGCCAGCACCGCGCCGAAACTGTGCCCGATCAGATCCACCGGCCCGTCAAGCCGCGCGAGCGCGGCGGCATAGGCGCGGTCCGGGAACTCTTCGGGCGGGCACGGCGCGCTGCGCCCGTGCCCCGGAAGGTCGATACAACGCAGCGTCATCTCGTCGCCCAGACACTCCGCCACGCCGCGCCATGCGCCGGAATGGGCCAGCGAGCAGTGCAGCGCCAGCGCTTGCCGGGGGCCGGAGCCGAAGCTGGCCTCGAAAATGCCGTCGCCCATGTCAGGCGGCCCCCGACAGATACCAGTCAAGATCGGCAAGCCGGTCCTGCCCCCAGAACTTCTGCCCGTCGTCGGTGATGTAGAAGGGAGAGCCGAAGGCCCCCTTTTCCACCGCCTCTTCAAGGTTGGCGATATAGGCCTCCGCGCCGGCCAGAAGCCCGCGATCGGCCAGTGCGGGATCGAAGCCCGCGCCGCTCAGGCACGCGTGGATCACCGTATCGTCGGCGATGTCCTTCTCCTCGGCCCAGACAGCGCGGGTGAAGGCATGGGCCAACGCCCCCACATCGCCGCCGCCCTCCGCCTGCGCCGAAATCAGCGCATAGGAGGACGGCGCCGCATTGGTCGGGAAATGCGCGGGCTTGAGATTGAGCGGCATGTTGAGAATCCGCGCCCGGCGCGGCAGATCCTGCGCGCGGTAATCCTGCCGCACCGGATGGCGTTCGGCGGGCGGGGTGCCGCCCGTGCGGGCGAAAAGCGAAATGATGTCGAGCGGCTTGTAGGTGATCGTCGCGCCGTGGCGCGCGGCGATCTCCTCAAGCTGACGCCCGGCGAGATAGGTGTAGGGGGAGATGGTGGAGAAAAAATAATCTATATGCGCCATTCGGTCAGCCTCTCCTCTCGCATAGGTTTGCCTGAGGGTAGGCGCATGCTAAGCGGGGTGCAACGTCACGAATCTGTCATTGTCGTCAAAGCGGGAACCCCTGAAATGCCCACCATTCTGGAACCGAAACTCATCACCGGCACCGCCAACCGACCGTTGGCTCAGGCCATCGCCCGCCGCATGTCCATGCATCGCGGCATCCACGTGGGCCTCGTCGATGCACGGGTGGAGCGTTTCAACGATCAGGAGGTGTTCGTCGAGGTCTATGAGAACGTGCGCGGCGAGGACATGTTCATCATTCAGCCCACGTCAAACCCGGCCAACGACAACCTTATGGAGCTTCTGATCATGTCGGACGCGTTGCGCCGGTCCTCGGCCAAGCGCATCACGGCGGTGATTCCCTATTTCGGCTATGCCCGGCAGGACCGCCGGTCCAAGGCGCGCACGCCGATCTCCGCCAAGCTGGTGGCGAACATGATTGTCGAAGCGGGGATCGAGCGGGTTCTGACGCTTGACCTGCACGCGGCGCAGATTCAGGGGTTTTTCGATATTCCGGTGGACAACCTCTATGCCTCGCCGATCTTCGCGCTGGATGTCCTGACGCAGTTCGAGGGCGCGAGCGATGACATCATGGTGGTCTCGCCCGATGTGGGCGGCGTGGCTCGCGCGCGCGAACTGGCCAAGCGGATCAACGCCCCGCTGTCGATCGTGGACAAGCGCCGCGAGAAGCCGGGCGAAGTGGCCGACATGACGGTGATCGGCAATGTCGAGGGCAAGAAATGCATTATCGTCGATGACATTTGCGATACGGCAGGCACGCTATGCAAGGCGGCCGATCTGCTCATGGAATACGGCGCGACCGAGGTTCACGCCTACATCTCGCACGGCGTCCTGTCGGGCCCGGCGGTGGACCGGATCGGCCAATCGGTGATGAAATCGCTCGTCATCACCGATTCCATCGAGCCGACAGAGGCGGTCAAGGCGACCCCCAACATCCGGGTTCTGCCCACCGCGCCGCTCTTCGCGCAGGCGATCCTGAACATCTGGAACGGCACGAGCGTGTCGTCGCTGTTCGAGACCGAAACGCTTGAGCCGGGGTATGAGGGTCTGCTCAAGGCGTAGGGGTCAGTAAAGTTCCCAGTCATCCTCACCCGGCAACTCACCGATTGCCATCCAGGACATGCGCACACGGGCCACCCGCGTGTCCGCCCATGTGCGGAACACCAGATCGAAGCCGTGTTTCGTCACCTTTTCCGACGTGACCTCCGCGCGGATATTGGCGCCGCTGTCCATGTCCCAGAGCGACAGGGTGACATGCACACTCGGCACGTCGCGGAACGGTTCTGAAAAGCGCAACTTCTTGCGCCGCTCGCGCGGGCCGGTGCCCGTCCACATCTCGCCGTCGCTGTCGAAATCGGAAAACAGCGCGACATCGCCGCGTTCCACGCCGATCAGGTGACTTTGCAGTTTCTTCATGCGCGCCCCCTCTCGTCGTCGGGCCGGTTTATTGAACAGAAACTGAGCGATACCCCAAACACGGCCCCGACGAAACAGGCGGAGCCGATCAACCCTAGCGCGATTGGAAGGTCTCGTCCATCCTGTCCATTCGATGCGGTGGACCGCCGAACTATGCCCCCAGCGACGTTCTGCGGCAACGGCAAACTGCGGCAGCGTCCCTGCCCTTTTTCTCAGCCGCAGGATTGAAATAGGGCGCCGTACACGCCACGTTCGCAGATACGACTGCGGCGGGGCCGCGTCATAGTCATCTCGCAGCATTGCGCGCAAAGGAACAGACCCATGCCGGACCTGTGGCTGCCCCTTCTGGGGGGCTTGGTATTGTTGATCCTGGGTGGGGATCTTCTGGTTCGCGGCGCGGTGCAGGTGGCCGAGCGCCTTGGCGTCTCGCCGCTTGTCATCGGCCTCACGCTCGTGGGGTTCGGCACGTCCATGCCCGAGCTTGTCACCTCTGTTCAGGCGGCGCTGGCCGGGTCCGCGGGGATCGCCTATGGCAATATTGTCGGCTCCAACATCGCCAACATCCTGCTCATTGTCGGGGTCTCGTCGATCCTCTTTCCCATCGCAATCGCCTCATCGGCCCTGCGGCGCGATGCGATGGTGATGCTGGCGGTCGCCACTGTCTTTGCTGCGGTGGCCTTCGTGATGCCGATGGGCCGCATGCTCGGGGCGGTCTTTGTCCTTGCGCTGGCCTGCTACATCTATCTTGCACTCCGGCAGGAGCGCACCTCTTCCGACCATGGTGCCGTCTATGACAAGGGGGCGGCGCTTGAAGCGACTGACCCCGGCGTCACGCCGGGACGCCAGCCCGCAAGGGGCCTTCTCCTGCCGGTTCTACTGGCGGTGGGGGGCTTGGTTCTTGTCATTCTGGGCGGGTCTTTCCTCGTGAAAGGGGCCGTCGGCATCGCGCAGATCTTCGGCATTCCAGAAACGGTGATCGGCCTGACCATCGTTGCCATCGGCACCTCGATGCCCGAGCTGGTCACATCGGTGGTCGCCGCCGTGAAGCGTCAGAGCGATGTGGCCTTCGGCAATATCGTGGGCTCCAACATCTACAACATCCTCGGCATTGGCGGCACGACGGCCCTTATCGCGCCCACCCGGGTGCCTGATGCCATCGTGAGGTTCGACAACCTGCTGATGGTCGGCGTGACCCTGCTTCTGGTGATATTCGCGGCCACCGGGCTGAGGATCGCGCGATGGGAAGGGGTGGCGCTGCTCGCGGGGTATTGCGCCTATGTCTTCGTGATCTGGCCCTGAATCGAAAAGGCCCCGCCGACGGGGGCGAGGCCTTTTCGGATTGAACGGAATCGGCGGGGTCAGTCCATCCGGTCCATGAGTTCCACCAGATCGGCCACGAATTTCTCGGCGGCGTCCTTCTCCTCGCCCACGGCCTCGGCGGCGGTGCTGCGGGCGGAGGCCAGAACATCCTCAAGATCGGATTTGCGAACCTCAGAGCCGATATGCGCGTTCTCCGCGATCACCGAGATCGAGTCGGCGGAGATTTCCGCGAAGCCTCGGGTGACAATATAATCCCGCTCCCCCTCGGGGGACTGCACCTTCACCACGCCGGGGCGCAATGTGGTCAGCACCGGGCTGTGGCCCGGCATGGCGGTCAGGTCGCCATCGGCCCCGGGGATCTGCACCGCGGTGACCTGCATGCTGGCGAGGCTCCGTTCGGGGCTTACCAGGTCGAATTGCATCGTGTCTGCCATTTGGGGCTCCTGTTAGGGCGCCCCCGGTGAACCGGGGGCACAGCCATGCTCAGGCCGCGTCCGCGGCCATTTTCTCGGCCTTGGCGACCACGTCGTCGATGCCGCCGACCATGTAGAAGGCCCCTTCGGGAAGGTGATCGTATTCCCCCGCCACGACCGCCTTGAACGAGCGGATCGTCTCTTCGATCGGCACCTGAATGCCGTCGGACCCGGTGAACACCTTGGCCACGTCGAAGGGCTGCGACAGGAAACGCTGGATCTTCCGGGCACGGGACACGGTCAGCTTGTCCTCTTCGCTCAGCTCGTCCATGCCGAGAATGGCGATGATATCCTGAAGCGACTTGTAGCGTTGCAGGATCCCCTGCACGTCGCGGGCCACGTTGTAGTGCTCTTCCCCGACGATCAGCGGGTCCATCAGGCGCGAGGTGGAGTCGAGCGGGTCCACGGCCGGGTAAATGCCCAGCTCGGAAATCGCCCGGTTAAGCACGGTGGTCGCGTCGAGGTGCGCGAAGGTGGTGGCCGGCGCGGGGTCGGTCAGGTCGTCCGCAGGCACATACACGGCCTGGATCGAGGTGATCGAGCCGTTCTTGGTCGAGGTGATCCTCTCCTGCATGGCGCCCATGTCGGTGGCCAGCGTCGGCTGATAGCCCACGGCAGAGGGGATGCGGCCCAGAAGCGCCGACATCTCGGAGCCCGCCTGCGTGAAGCGGAAGATGTTGTCGACGAAGAACAGAACGTCGGCGCCGGTGGAGTCGCGGAACTGCTCGGCCAGTGTCAGGCCGGTCAGCGCCACGCGGGCACGCGCCCCCGGAGGCTCGTTCATCTGGCCGTAAACCAGCGCGATCTTGGAATCGGACAGGTTGTCGGGGGTCAGAACGCCGGATTCGATCATCTCGTGGTAAAGATCGTTGCCCTCGCGGGTCCGTTCGCCGACACCGGCAAAGACCGAAAGGCCCGAGTGCACCTTGGCAATGTTGTTGATCAGCTCCTGGATTAGAACCGTCTTGCCCACACCGGCGCCGCCGAACAGGCCGATCTTGCCGCCCTTCGCGTAAGGGGCCAGCAGATCAACGACCTTGATGCCGGTCACGAGGATTTCCGACTCGGTGGATTGCTCCGAGAAGTCGGGCGCGGGCTGGTGGATGGCGCGTTTTTCGTCGGCCTCGATCGGGCCCTGCTCGTCAACCGGCTCACCGATCACATTGAGAATGCGGCCCAGAGTGGCATTGCCAACGGGAACCATGATCGGCTCTCCGGTGTCTGTCACGTCCTGCCCACGCACGAGACCCTCTGTCGCGTCCATCGCGATGGTGCGCACGGTGTTCTCGCCAAGGTGCTGCGCCACCTCAAGGACAAGCCGTCTGCCGTTGTTGTCGGTGGTCAGGGCGTTCAGGATCGCCGGCAGGTCATCATCGAACTGCACGTCAACGACAGCGCCGATCACCTGAGTGATTTTGCCTATTGCGTTTGCCATGTTTCGTCTCCGGTGTTCTTAAAGCGCCTCGGCGCCCGATATGATTTCAATCAGCTCATTGGTGATCACGGCCTGACGGGTGCGGTTGTATTCGATCGTCAGCCTGTCGATCATCTCGCCAGCGTTGCGGGTGGCGTTGTCCATCGCGGACATGCGTGCGCCCTGTTCGCTGGCCGCGTTCTCCAGCAGGGCCGCGTAGATCTGCGTGGCGACGCCACGCGGCAGAAGATCGGCGAGGATCTCCTCTTCGCTGGGTTCGTAATCATAGAGCATGTCGGCGCTGTCGGCGTCTTCGTCGTAGGTCGCCGGGATGATCTGCTGCGCGGTTGGAATCTGACTGATCACCGACTCGAAGCGACTGTAGAAAATCGTCGCGACGTCGAATTCCTCGTCGTCGAAACGCCCCAATAGATTGCCCGCGATCTCCTGCGCGTTCTCATATCCGACGCGCTTGACATCGCTCAGATCGACATGGCCCACGAAATGCTCGCCAAGGTCACGCTTGAGCTGTTCGCGGCCCTTCTTGCCCACGGTCAGGATCTTCACGGTCTTGCCCTTGGCCTTCAGGTCGTTGGCGTGGCTGCGGGCCAGCTTGGCGATATTTCCATTGAACCCGCCGCACAGCCCGCGTTCGGCGGTCATCACCACCAGAAGGTGGACCTGATCGCTTCCCGTTCCGGCAAGCAGCTTCGGCGCTGTGTCGGAGCCCCCGACCGATGCCGCCAGCCCCGACAGAACGGCGTTGAACCGTTCGGTATAGGGTCGCGCCATCTCGGCGGCCTCCTGCGCGCGGCGAAGTTTCGCCGCGGCAACCATTTGCATGGCCTTGGTGATCTTGCGAGTGCTTTTGACACTCCCGATCCTTGTTTTAAGGTCCTTCAGACTCGGCATTGTCTGACCCCCTTACGCGAAATCGGCGGCATATTCGTCGATTGCAGCCTTCAGTTTGTCCTCGGCATCACCCTTGATCTTCGGGTCCTCGGTGGTGATCCAGTCGAGCAGATCCTTGTGCTTGCTGCGCAGGTGCTTGAGCAAGCCCTGCTCGAAACGGCCCACATCACCGACCGAAATCTTGTCGAGGTAGCCGTTGGTGCCGGCGAAGATGACACAGACGATTTCCGAGTTGGTCAGCGGCGAATACTGCGGCTGCTTCATCAGTTCGGTCAGGCGCGCGCCCCGGTTCAGCAATTGCTGCGTGGAGGCGTCGAGATCAGAGCCGAACTGCGCAAAGGCGGCCATTTCACGATACTGCGCCAGTTCCAGTTTCACCGGACCGGCGACCGACTTCATCGCGTTGGTCTGCGCCGAAGAGCCCACACGAGACACCGACAGGCCGGTGTTCACGGCCGGGCGGATACCCTGATAGAACAATTCGGTTTCAAGGAAGATCTGCCCGTCGGTGATCGAGATCACGTTGGTCGGAATGAAGGCCGACACGTCGCCGCCCTGCGTTTCGATGATCGGCAGCGCGGTGAGCGAACCCGATCCGTTGTCCTCGTTGAGCTTGGCCGACCGCTCCAGCAGGCGGGAGTGGAGATAGAACACGTCGCCCGGATAGGCTTCGCGGCCCGGCGGGCGGCGCAGCAGAAGCGACATCTGGCGATAGGCCACGGCCTGTTTGGACAGGTCATCATAAACGATGAGCGCGTGGCGGCCGTTGTCGCGGAAGAACTCGGCCATCGCGGTGGCGGTATAGGGCGCGAGATACTGCATCGGCGCGGGGTCCGACGCGGTGGCGGCCACGACGATGGAGTATTCGATCGCGCCGGTTTCCTCGAGCTTCTTGACAAGCTGCGCCACGGTGGACCGCTTCTGTCCGATGGCGACATAGACGCAATAGAGCTTCTTGCCCTCATCGTCGCCTGCGGCGTCGTTGTAGACCTTCTGGTTGAGGATGGTGTCCATCGCCACGGCGGTCTTGCCGGTCTGACGGTCGCCAATGATCAACTCGCGCTGGCCGCGGCCGATCGGGATCATCGCGTCCACCGATTTCAGGCCGGTGGCCATCGGTTCATGCACCGATTTACGCGGGATGATGCCCGGCGCCTTCACATCGGCGACAAGGCGGGTATCGGTTTCGATGGGGCCCTTGCCATCAATCGGATTGCCCAGACCGTCCACGACACGGCCCAGAAGCGCGTCGCCCGCTGGCACGTCCACGATGGAGTTGGTGCGCTTGACGACATCGCCTTCCTTGATGTCCCGGTCGGAGCCGAAGATCACCACGCCGACGTTGTCGGCCTCAAGGTTGAGCGCCATCCCCATGATGCCGCCCGGAAATTCGACCATCTCGCCAGCCTGCACACTGTCGAGGCCATGCACACGCGCAATACCGTCCCCGACGGAGAGCACGCGGCCCACTTCTGCAACTTCGGCGTCCTGCCCGAAGTTCTTGATCTGGTCCTTAAGGATCGCAGAGATTTCGGCTGCTTGGATACCCATTTATCCGACCTCTTTCATTGCATTCTGGAGGGAGTCGAGCCTGGAGCGGATCGAGGTGTCGATCATCTTCGAGCCCACTTTAACGACAAGACCGCCGATGAGAGCATCATCAACGGTCGCATTGATCTTGATATCCTTGCCGATTCGCTCCTTGAGGGTCTTGGCAAGCTTCTCGGTCTGCGTCTTGGTCAGCGCCTTGGCCGATACCACGTCTGCGGTCACTTCGCCCTTGTGCTCGGCAATCAGCGCACGCAGGCGCGTGACAAGCTGCGGCAGCACGAAGAGACGGCGTTTCTCGGCCATCAGGCCAAGAGCGTTGATCAGAACAGCATCCAGCCCCATCTTCTTGGCCACGGCGAGGATCGCGGCGCGCTGATCGTCGCGGCGGTAGATCGGCGAATGGAGCAGGTCGCGCAGATCCTCGCTCTCGCTCAGGGCGGCGCTCAGGTCATCGACGCCGGCTTCCAGTTTGTCGAGGCTCTTGTTCTCTTGGGCAATCTCGAAGATCGCCATGGCATAGCGTTCGGCTATACCAGAGGAAATCGAAGCTGGTTCGGACACGTCCACCCTTCCGATATCTGGCCCCGGTTTCAGATGCGCAGCGGCACACACCTTCCGGGGGCGTTTCATGTCAACGCTTCCGCGAAGCAGTCAAATCCGGCGTGGGTGTAGCAGAGGCTTGCGGAGCTAGCAACATTGTTCGAAATAATACGTGATTGCCCCAAGCCCCTTGTTTTCAAGGGTTTGCGCAAGGTGCGACCCTTTGGCTGTCCCGGGGGCGACATTTTCTGCGCCCCGAATGCCGCGTTCGTGCGATTCCTTCATCGCAAAGGTCCGCAGCGGACCTTTTCAGCGGGGCCTTAGGTCGGCGCCTGTTCGGGTTTGGGGGACAGAACGCCAAGCGGCCGGCGCACCGTCTCGCGCAGCCTTGGCCCGTTTGGCGCGTGGACGCGCTTGGACGCCTCGACCATCAGAACCCCGCCCGCCAGCACCGGCGAGACGATGTTTCCCAACCCTTCCCACATCGCGCCGGTCTTGCGCCAGAACCGCTTGTTCGACGGCGGCTGATACAGTGTCGTGCGGTGGCGTTCGGGGCTGAAGCCATGCGCCCGGAGCTGGGTTTCAAGCTGGCCGGTGGAATAGGGACGGCCATAGCCGAAGGGTGTCCGGTCACTGCGCGACCACAGGCCCGAGCGGTGCGGCACCACGAAGATCGCCCGCCCCCCCGGTCCGAGCGCGCGATACGCCTCCACCAGCAGGTCGCTCGGCCGTTCGCTGGTCTCCAGCCCGTGCATCACCACGAGGCGGTCGATATGGCCAGTCTCGATCGGCCAGGCGGTCTCCTCGCAAAGCACCGACACATTCGGCAGTCCCGCCGGCCATGCCATCACCCCCTGCGGCGCGGGCATCAGGCCGACCAGGCGGCGCGAATCCGCCAGATAGGGCCGCAGGAGCGGCACCGCGAAGCCGAAACCCGCGACCGTCTGCCCCGCCGTGTCGGGCCACAACAAAAGAAGCTGATCGCGCACCGCCTTCTGCGCCGCGCGGCCGAGCGCGCTGCGATAATAGAAGTTTCGCAGATCCTTTACGTCAAGATGCATGGCACCGGCCCAGTCGCTCGCCCCAACCTGTTTCAGCATAACCAATTTTTCCGACGATTGAACCATGGATCGCTTGCGTGCCAAACTATGGGGAACCGGCGCGCGGGGCGAACCGCGCGCCGCCGACCCCGCATCGCAAAGGAGCCTGCCATGCCGCTTGAAATCGTGACCCTGCCCTGCCGGACCGACAACTATGCCTTCCTGATTCACGATGCGGCCAGCGGAGAGACCGCCGTGGTCGATGTGCCCGAGGCCGCCCCGATCAGCGCCGCCCTGAAAGAGCGGGGCTGGACGCTCTCGCATGTGCTGCTCACCCACCACCACGGCGACCACGTCGAGGGTCTCTCCGAGCTACTGGCGGAGCATCCGGCCAAGGTGGTCGGCGCCCGGGCCGACCGCGCCCGCCTGCCACCTCTGGACGTGGAACTGTCGGAGGGCGACACCATCACCATCGGCGGCGAGACGGCGCAGGTGTTGGATGTCTCGGGGCACACGGTGGGGCATATCGCCTTCTATTTCCCCCAAACCGGCGCCGCCTTCACCGCCGACAGCCTGATGGCGCTCGGCTGCGGACGGGTGTTCGAGGGCACACCCGAGATGATGTGGGACAGCCTGTCCAAACTGGCCGCGCTGCCGCCCGAGACGGTGATCTGTTCGGGCCATGAGTACACGCTCAACAACGGGCGGTTCGCGCTGACCGTGGACCCCGAGAACCCGGCCCTGAAAGAGCGTGTCGAGAAGGTGCAGGCCGCGCGGGATGCGAACCGGCCGACCGTGCCCTCCACCCTGTCCGAGGAACTGGCCACCAACCCCTTCCTGCGGGGTCACGACTCGGCGATTCAGCGAACCATAGGGATGGAGGGCGCCGACCCGGCACAGGTCTTCGCGGAGGTGCGGCGCCGTAAAGACAACTTCTGATTGATCGCGGCGCCCGGCACACGGCCTGTTGATCCCGGTTGCGGTCAAATCTGAGCCTATTTTTCAAGAAAGTCCTTGAAGATGGGCGCAGATCGACCAAACTTTAACACACAGAGGCCATGGTTGTGTCGGGGTCTCGCCTCCCCCGCAACCCAGATCAGAAGGAGCACGAGCAGTGCCTTCATTCTCGACAACGCTAGAACAGGCAATTCACGCGGCCCTTGCGCAGGCCAATGCGCACCGCCACGAATTCGCCACCTTGGAACATCTTCTGCTCGCCCTGCTGGACGAGCCCGACGCGCTGCGCGTGATGCAGGCGTGCAGCGTGGACGTGGACGACCTGCGCGGCACGCTGATGGAATTCATCAATGACGACCTGAGCAATCTGGTCACCGACATCGAGGGCTCCGAGGCGGTGCCCACCGCCGCCTTCCAGCGCGTGATTCAGCGCGCCGCGATCCATGTGCAATCGTCGGGCCGCACCGAAGTCACCGGCGCCAATGTCCTTGTGGCGATCTTCGCCGAGCGTGAATCCAACGCCGCCTATTTCCTTCAGGAACAGGACATGACGCGTTATGACGCGGTGAATTACATCGCCCATGGCGTGGCCAAAGATCCCGCCTTTGGCGAAAGCCGCCCCATTTCCGGCGCGACCGAGGCCGAACAGGACGCGGGCGCCACCGTCGAGGGCGAGAAAAAGGAAAGCGCGCTGGCCAAGTACTGCGTGGATCTGAACGCCAAGTCGCGGGCCGGCGATGTCGACCCGCTTATCGGCCGCGAGTCCGAGGTGGAACGCTGCATTCAGGTGCTGTGCCGCCGCCGCAAGAACAACCCGCTTCTGGTGGGCGATCCCGGCGTGGGCAAGACCGCCATCGCCGAGGGGCTGGCCCGCAAGATCGTCAAGGGCCAGACGCCCGAGGTTCTGTCCAAGACCACGATTTTCTCGCTCGACATGGGCGCGCTTCTGGCCGGCACCCGTTATCGCGGCGATTTCGAGGAACGGCTCAAGGCCGTGATGACGGAGCTTGAGGACCATCCCGACGCGGTGCTCTTCATCGACGAGATCCACACCGTGATCGGCGCCGGCGCGACATCGGGCGGGGCGATGGACGCCTCCAACCTGCTCAAACCCGCGCTTCAGGGCGGCAAACTGCGCTGCATGGGCTCGACCACCTACAAGGAATTCCGCCAGCACTTCGAGAAGGATCGCGCGCTGTCCCGCCGGTTCCAGAAAATCGACGTGACCGAACCCACGGTGGCCGACACCATCAAGATCCTGAAGGGTCTCAAGGAGTATTTCGAACAGCACCACAGCGTGAAATACACCGCCGACGCGATCAAGACGGCGGTGGAGCTGTCCTCGCGCTACATCAATGACCGCAAGCTGCCCGACAAGGCAATCGATGTTATCGACGAGGCCGGGGCCGCGCAGCATCTTGTCGCCGCCTCCAAGCGGCGCAAGTCCATCGGCACCAAGGAGATCGAGGCCGTGGTCGCCAAGATGGCGCGGATTCCGCCCAAGAACGTCAGCAAGGACGACGCCGAGGTGCTCAAGGATCTGGAAAAGACGCTCAAGCGCGTCGTCTTCGGTCAGGACACGGCGATCGAGGCGCTGTCGAGCGCGATCAAGCTGTCACGCGCCGGACTGCGCGAGCCGGAGAAACCCATCGGCAACTACCTCTTCGCCGGGCCGACCGGCGTCGGCAAGACGGAGGTGGCCAAGCAGCTCGCCGATTCGCTCGGGGTGGAGCTTCTGCGCTTCGACATGTCCGAATACATGGAGAAACACGCCGTCTCCCGCCTGATCGGCGCGCCGCCGGGCTATGTCGGATTCGATCAGGGTGGCCTGCTGACCGACGGCGTCGATCAGCACCCGCATTGCGTGCTTCTGCTCGACGAGATCGAAAAGGCGCACCCCGATGTCTTCAACATCCTGTTGCAGGTGATGGATCACGGCATGCTGACCGACCACAACGGCCGGCAGGTGGATTTCCGGAATGTCATCCTGATCATGACCTCCAACGCCGGGGCGACGGAACTGGCCAAGGCCGCCATCGGCTTTGGGCGCGACCGCCGCGAGGGCGAGGATACCGCCGCCATCGAACGCACCTTCACGCCGGAATTCCGCAACCGGCTCGATGCTGTGATCTCCTTCGCGCCGCTGCCGAAAGAGGTCATCATGCAGGTGGTGGAGAAGTTCGTGCTTCAGCTTGAGGCGCAGCTCATGGATCGCAATGTCACCATCGAGCTGACCAAACCCGCCGCGGAATGGCTGGCTGAACGGGGCTACGATGAAACCATGGGGGCACGCCCGCTCGGGCGGGTCATCCAGGAGAACATCAAGAAGCCGCTGGCCGAGGAACTTCTGTTCGGCAAGCTGACCAAGGGTGGCATCGTCAAGGTCACCGTCAAGGATGGCGAGCTTCAGCTCAAGCTGGAAGGCCCCGACAAGCTGCGCCTGTCGGGCAACAAGCCGCCGCTGCTGACGGCAGAGTGATGCGCGCCGCGCTGGCGCTGCTGTGCCTCCTGTCGGTCGCCGCCCCAGCGGCGGCCGACACTCCCGTGCTCGCCCTGCCGATCGACTGCGATCCGGGCGCCGATTGCCATATCCAGAACCTTGTCGATCACGACGCGGGCCCCGGCTACGCCGATTACACCTGCGGCCCGCTCAGCTATGACGGGCACAATGGCACCGACTTCGCCCTGCCCTCGCTCCGCGCGATGGAAGCCGGCGTGCGCGTTCTGGCTGCCGCGCCGGGCACGGTCACAGCGCTGCGCGACGGTATGGCCGACACTGGCTATTCCCCCGAAACCGCGCCGCAGATCGAAGGGCGCGATTGCGGCAATGGCGTGGTGATCGCGCATGAGGACGGATGGGAAACCCAGTACTGTCACATGAAACGCGAGAGCCTGACCGTGCGCCGCGGCGCGCAGGTGGAGGCCGGTGATACACTGGGGGAGGTCGGGCTTTCGGGCCGAACGGAATTTCCCCACTTGCACCTGAGCCTGCGCCGCGACGGAGAGGTTGTTGACCCGTTCACCGCCGCGACGCCCACCCAATGCGGCACGACCACGGACAGCAGCCTATGGCAGGAGCCGATTGAGTATGTCCCCGGCGGACTGATCCGCGCAGGCTTCGCCACGGCGGTCCCGGAGTATGAGGATGTCAAATCCGGCGCTGCGGGAACGGAAAAGATCCGCGCCGATGCCCCCGCGCTGGTTCTCTTCGGCTTCGGCTTCGGCAGCCGCGCGGGCGATGAGATGACGCTCGTCATCGACGGGCCGCGCGAGCGGATCTTCGATCACGGCCTGACACTCGACAAGACGCAGGCGCAGTATTTCCGCGCCGCCGGCACCCGTCTGCATCAAACCCTGCCTTCGGGCACGTATACCGGAACCGTCACCCTCAAACGCGAGGGCACGGTGCTGGACCGGGCAGAGGCGAAGTTCACACTCCCATAGAACGGCGTTCTGTCATCCCGATGCGGCGATATCACAGAATTGGCCTCACGTGCTGCATGCTCGGCACAGCGAGTGATGACGCTATCAATACTGCCGAAGATATGCGATAAAATAAGATGTTAGGGTAAACGGGTATCGGTGCGACCACGAGGGGGAGCAAACGCCGAGGGTCCTTGGCAATGACCTCTCGCTTCACAGGACAGGAGTCGCATGCGATGCGCGGTTTGGGCCAGCCAGTGGCCGAGTTGACAGTAAATTCTATTCAGGAGGGGAAAGACCCAAAATGGCACTTGAAAGTCTGATTGTAATATTGGTTGTCGGGGCAGTGGCCGGCTGGCTCGCTGGTCTGATCGTGAAAGGCTTCGGCTTTGGCCTTCTTGGCAACATCGTGGTCGGGATCGTGGGCGCGTTCCTTGCCGGGTTCATTCTGCCGCAACTGGGCCTGAGCATCGGCTCCGGCATCATAGGGGCGATCATCCATGCCACGATCGGCGCGGTGATACTGCTGTTCCTGATACGGCTGATCAAGCGGGCCTGATCCCGGCCCCGAACGGTCATGACCGACCGAATACCTCAAATGCAACGCCCGCTGTGTTCACACGGCGGGCGTAGTCACATTTATCGGAAACGTCACCGACGCGATACCGACGTGATACCGACATAATACCGAAACAGGTTTTCGCATCGAAATCAGAGGGTTAACCTTTGATTCGCACGATCCTCCACCGCTCTGCGCGCGCCGCGTCAAGCCTTGGGTAACCCGGCCCGCGCCGCGCGCCTAGCGTTCGGTCAGCTTCAACTCGATCCGCCGGTTGCGGGCCCGCGCCTCGGGTGTGTCGGCGGGATCGACCGGCTGATATTCCCCGAACCCGTTGGCCGACAGCCGGCCGGGCGGAATACCCAGTTCATCCACCATCAGACGCACGACCGACAGCGCCCGCGCCTGACTCAATTCCCAGTTATCCTCGAACCGGGCGCTTTCCAGCAGCGGCACATCGTCGGTATGCCCGTCCACCCGGATGATCCAGTCGATCTCCGAGGGAATTTCATCGATGACGGCCCGCAGGATGCGCGCCACCTTCGCGATCTCGGCACGTCCCGCATCGGACAATTCCGCCTGCCCCGGCGGGAAAAGCACTTCGGACGAGAAGACAAAGCGGTCGCCGACGATGCGCACGCCTTCCTGATCGCCCAGAATCTCGCGCATTCTTCCAAAGAATTCAGAGCGATAGCGTTCCAACCGTTCGGCCTCCGAAGCCAGGCGCCGCGCCTCTTCCTCAAGCCTGCGACGCTCGGCTTCCTCAAGCTCGCGGCGCTTGCGTTCCTCCGCGGCGGCACGGGCCAGCGCCGCGTTGAGGTCGGCCCCCATGCTTTCCAGCCGGACCTGCGCCGCTTCGTCCCGCGCGCGGCTGTCATCCAGAATGGCCTGCAACTGCGAAAGCTGGCGGCGCAACGCGGCCACCTGCTGATTGAGTGCGGCGACCCGGCGCTGCGCATCCGCCGATTGCGCCTTCTGGCTCTCAAGCGCCGCATTGGCCGTGGACAGAAGCGCCTCGCGCTGCTCCGCCTCGGTCATCGCCTCCTCGGCCTGGCGCTCGGCGGCGCGTTTTTCGGCCAACGCCTCGGCCAGCTGGCGCTCGATTTCCTCGCGGTCGCTCAACTGCTCCTGCGCGGCAAGGCGTGCGGCCAGCGCGGCGGCCAGTTCATCCTCCAGCGCGGCCTTGTCCTGCGCAAGGGTTTCCGCTTCGGATTCGGCCGCCTCCGCCCGGCGCTCTGCGGCAAGTCGGGCCGCCAGCGCCTGCTGCAATTCTTCATTCAGATCGGCGCGTTCGCTCGACAGTTCGGCGCTTTCGCTCTCCGCCGCCTCGGCCCGGCGCCGCGCGGCCAGACGCTCGGCCAGCGCCTGACGCAACTCTTCCTCAAGGTCGGCGCGCTCGCTCTCAAGCGCCGCGCTCTCGTTCTCGGCCTGTAGTTTCTCGGCCAAGGCCGCATCCAGCCGGGCGCGAAGCTCGGCCTCACTCTCCTGCGTCTGCTCAAGCGCGGATTGCGTCTCCTGCGACTGCGTGCGCTCCGTTTCAAGCGCCAGAAGCGTTTCGGCAAGCTCGGTGGCGGTGCGTTGCCGTTCGGCCTCGCTCTGCTCCAGATCGAGAAGCACCGCGGCAAGCTCCTCCTCGGTGCGCTCGCGGGCCTCGCGGCTGTCCTCCAGCGCGGCAAGCGCCGCGTTCAGATCGGTTTCAAGCTCTTCGCTGTCGGTGAGCGCGGCGGCAAGACGGCGGCTCAGATCGTCGCGCGCCTCCTGCGCGGCGGCCAGCATGGTCAGCGTTTCCTCGGCCTTGCGGCGCTGCTCTTCAAGCGCGAGGGTCATCGCCGTCAGCTCCGCATCGGCGTTCTGCAACCGCTCCCGCAACGCCTCCGCGGCAGCGGCTTCGGCCAGCTTGAGGGCCTCCTCCTCGCTGAGCTGCTCTTGAAGATCCTCCACCCGCGCGCTCAGGGTCTCGCGCGCCTCCCGGCCCGTCGCGATCTCCTCCCGCGCCTCGACATTGCGGGCGCGCAGGTCGGCGATCAGCGCCTCCAGCGCCTCGCGGCGGGCGGCGGCCAGCCGCGCGGCCTCCGATTGCGCGTCGATCTCGTCGCGGGCCTGCGCCAGCGCGAGGTTGAGCGCCTCCTGCTCGGACACCAACTCCTCCCGCTCGCTCTCAAGCTCGGCCACGGTGCCGCGCGCCTCATCGCGCTGCGCCATGAGCGAGGCGACCTGCTCTTCGAAGCTGGCGATCCGGGACTGTGCATCGGCGAGGGCAGCATCCTGTTGCTCGCGCTCCGCGCTGAGCGCAGAGATCAGCGCGGCTTGCTCCTCCACCTCCTGCTCGGTCTCCGACAGCGTGCTGCGCAAGCTGCCCAGTTCCTCGCGCAAATCAGAGGTTCTCTGGCGTTCAAGGCCAAGCGCCGAGGACAGAGCCAACACTTCGGCGGACAGCGCATCAAGTTCGCTTTCCTGCCCCGAAACGGTTTCGCTCAGCACGAACTGCACCAGCATGAAGATGGTCAGCACGAACATCAGCACAAGCAAAAGCCCGGTCATCGCATCCACGAATCCCGGCCAGATCGAGGCCTGAAACCGTTGGCCAGTGCGCCGCGACAGGGCCATGACCTAGCCCCCCGTGCCTTCGGGGCCGCCCGTTTCCTTGCGCCGCACCCGCCCCAGAGGGCGCACCGGCTTGACCTGCGGCTCCTCCTTTGCGCCCGCGCGGATCGCGCGGATCAGCGAGGAAATCTCGGTGCGCAACTCGGCCATGCTTTCCTGCCGTCCGGCGGAAATCTCTTCGACGATCCGAAGCATCTGCACGTCGATGGACCGCAGGCGCATCCGGCTTTCGGCATCCATCCCGTCCTCGCGGGGTTGTTCCTCCAGCGCCTGAATAAGCCGTTCCTGACCATCGGCCACCCGCAAGAGCGCATGGGTGGTCGGCGCCGCCATATCCATCCGGTCGGTCAGCCGTTCCAGCGAGTCCGCAAGGCTGCCGAGTTTTTCGTCCACCTGCGCGCGGCCGGACTCGGACTGCGCGAACATCGTCTGAAGCGCCTCCATCTGCGCGCCCATATGGTCGAGCACCCCGGCCATGGCCTGGGCTTCTCCGCCCATTTCCCCGTCGCCAGAGGCGAAACTCACCCGCGTGATCGTGCTGAGCCATTCCTCAAGCTCACGGTAGAACCGGTTCTGACCGTGGCCCGCGAAAAGCTCCAGCAGCCCCACGACAAGCGAACCGGCAAGACCCAGAAGCGATGAGGCAAAGGCCACGCCCATACCGCCAAGCTGCGTTTCAAGCCCACCCATCAGGCGGTTAAACACATCCACCGCGCCCTCGCCTTCGGCCGGGACAAGGTTGCGGATCGTGTCCACCACCGCCGGCACCGTGGTCGCCAGACCGTAGAAGGTGCCAAGCAGGCCAAGAAAGATGAGCAGATTGACAATATAGCGCGTGATCTCGCGCGCCTCGTCGATGCGTGTGGCCACGGAATCAAGCAGCGACCGCGCCGCGGTGGAACTGATCTGCCCGCGCGCCCGGCGCGAGCGCAACTGAGAGGCCAGCGGCGCCAGAAGCTGCGGCGGCTTGACCATGTCCATGCCCGGCCGCTGCGCCGCGAACCCCTCGAGCCAGCGCACCGAGGAGATGAGCGAGAACACCTGCCAGAAACAGGCCAGCACACCGACGAAGAACACAAACAGGATGAACCCGTTAAGATACGGGTTGGCCTCGAACACCGGAAAGACGCGAGGCAGCGCGAAATAGACAAGCACCCCCGTCAGCCCCAGCACGATCAGCATCATGACGATCTGTCGGATGGGATGCGAGAAATGCGGCTCGGCCTCGCGGTCTGGCTGATCCATCTGGACAGCTCCTGACTCTTTGTTTTTCTGCGCACACACTACTGACAAGCTCCATCTGTGCCAAGGTTTTATCGGGAAACACCCATGTCCGGCGCCGGGGCCGCCGTCAATGCGCGCACCCGCTCCGACAGCCAGTCAAGATCGGCATCCTCGATCCCCCATTCGCGCAGATGGCTGGCGGTATTGTGCAGATACTCGGTATTCGGACCCCGTCCG
This sequence comes from Salinihabitans flavidus, assembly GCF_900110425.1. Classification (GTDB taxonomy): domain Bacteria; phylum Pseudomonadota; class Alphaproteobacteria; order Rhodobacterales; family Rhodobacteraceae; genus Salinihabitans; species Salinihabitans flavidus. The sequence continues at coordinate 41,653 of NZ_FODS01000012.1, forward strand.
CCCACGGCGCCGGCGATGATATGCGCCTGCCGTTCGAGATCGAGCGCGCCGCAATATTGCACATGGTGCGGGTCGATCACGAAGGTCACGGCCTCCACCCGGCGCCCGTCGGCAAGATCGACCGGCAGCGCGGTTTCAAGGTAGGCCGAGGAGACCAGCTCGCGCGCGCGCAGATACTCCAGCGTCTCTGCCTCATAGCCCTCGCGCACGGACAGCGCGAGCCCCTGGCAATGCGCCCCCTCCGACGCGTCCAGCGCCAGCACGAGCCCCGGTGTCTCCACCGTGCCGCGATGGTGGATTGAGCTCATGCAGAAGCTGCGATGCCAGCCGTCCAGCTGCGCGATCACACGTTCTTCGTATTCGAAACCGGGATACCACAGCAAAGAGCCATAGCCGAAAACCCACATGGTCATAGTCGCACGCCTCTCTGGTGCTTGTCGAACGGCGCCGTTAAACACCAAAGTGCGGCGACGTGAAAGGGGCCGGAGCATGATGAAGAAACTCGCCATCGCGATCATCGCCCTGGGGCTGGCGTGGTCGGTCTTCTGGGCGGTGCAGGCCCATGATCTGCGCCGCGACACCGTCGCCTGGTTCGAGGATCGGCGCGCCGAGGGCTGGCATGCCGAATATGACGATCTCACCCTGCGCGGCTTTCCCAACCGGCTCGATCTGTCTTTCTCCGACCTGTCGCTGGCCGATACCGGCTCCGGGCTGGCGTGGGAGATGCCCTTCTTTCAACTTCTGCGGCTGAGCTACCGGCCCGATCACCTGATTGCGGTCTGGCCGGACGAGCAGGTGATCGCCAGCCCCGGCGACAAGCACATGTTGCGCAGCGAAGACATGCGTGCCTCCCTCGTTCTGGGGGACGGGGCGCACGACCCGCTCGAACGCACCAATCTTGTGATCACCGAGGCCGCCCTGAGTGACGATGCGGGCCGCACCATGCGCGCGGACAATGTGAATCTCGCTATCCGGCACGAGACCGGCCAAAGCTATCGCCTCGCCGTCACCACCGAAGGGTTCGCCCCCGCCGCGCTGCCCGCCACCGGGCTGCCGAACCGGTTCACGACGCTGCGCGCCGATCTCACCGCCACCTTCGACCGCCCATGGGATGCCCGCGCCCTGACCGTTGCCCGGCCGCAGCCTACCCGGATCAACCTGCGGCTGGCCGAGGTGAAATGGGGCGATCTGGAACTCCACGCCGCCGGGGAACTTGAGATCGACAGCGCGGGCACGCCATCGGGCAGGATTACGGTCAGGGCGCGCAACTGGCGCGAGATTGTGGCGCTGGCGCGGACCTCGGGCAGGCTGCCCGAAACTGTGCTGGACACGGTGGAACAGGGACTTGACCTGTTGTCCGGCCTCTCGGGCAATGGCCGGATGCTCGACATTCCGCTGACGTTCCGGGGCGGGCAGATCCGCATCGGCCCGGTGCCGATCGCAAAGGCCCCGACGCTCAGGCTGCGCTGACGCCCCCGCCCCTTCATCTTTGTGAAAAATACTCCGGGGTCCGGGGCAGAGCCCCGGGGCCCGCGCCTAGCGGCAATAGGCCCCGCTGCGATACCGCGCGGTATCGAAATGGAAATGATCGCGATGATGGCGATCGGAATTGGGGCCAAGCACCGTGCCGAACGGCCCGCAGGCGGCGCGATGCACCTTTTGCAATATCCTGCCCTTGCGCCCCCGCCCCCAGTCGTCAAGGACCGAAATCTCCGTCCCGTCACGCAACTGGATGCCGGAGATGTCGATGGCACGTCCCTTGCCATGCTCGGAAATCCGCGCGCCCTTCTTGTGATTGCGCGTGCGGCAGGAATAATCCGCCGCCACCCGAAGACCGGCAACACCGCCGCCCCGCCGTCCCACGGCGGGATCGAGCCCGGCCTCGATCCAATGCTTGAGCGTTTTGGCTGTGCGGCAGTCCATCAGCGCGGGCCGGCTCAGCAGCACGCCGGAGACGGAATGAACCTTCACGCCGTCGTCAATACCGCAGCCGCGCACCTTCGCCGTGACCGGGCCCACCTTGGCGCCCCGGATGTCACCATCCCCGCAAAGCGCGGCGCTGCGCGGGGTGCTCGGCGTGGGCCGTGGCGCCGTGGCCTGCCCGCGGGTCGAGACCTGCCGGATCATCTCGCCGCCACCGCCCGCCATTGATGCGCCGGCCCCCCGTGACGGCACCACCGCAGTCACGGACGCCGTGCGCTGTGCAAAGGGACGCGCCACCGGGCGCAACGACGCCTCGGGCGCGAAACCGGGCATGGCAACGGGAAACACATCCTCCCTCGCAAGTGGGCGCAATGACCTGTCGGGCGGCTGCGCGAGAGCCGCGCCCGCCAGACCTATCAGGACCAAACCTGCCGCAAATCTCAAGATTTCTTCACTCCCCGTCCAAAATCGGGCGCGTCCGTATCCTGTCCTGCCTCAATGATACCACGCCTGATCGCGCGTGTCCGGGTGAAATAGTCGAAAAGTTGCTCTCCGTCCCCGGTCCGTATCGCGCGCTGCAAGGCGAAAAGCTCCTCGGTGAACCGGCCGAGGATTTCCAGCGTCGCGTCCTTGTTGGTCAGGAACACATCGCGCCACATGGTTGGATCGCTGGCGGCGATCCGGGTGAAATCGCGAAACCCCGCGGCGGAATACTTGATCACTTCGCTGTCGGTGACGCGGCGCAGATCGTCGGCCACCCCGACCATCGTGTAGGCGATCAGATGCGGCGCGTGGGATGTCACCGCCAGCACCAGATCGTGGTGGTCGGGGTCCATTTCCTCGGCATGCGCGCCCATCCCCTCCCAGAACGCGCGCAACCGCGCCACCGCTTCCGGATCGCTGCCATGAACCGGCACCAGAAGACACCAGCGGTTTTCGAACAGTTCCGCGAACCCGCTTTCCGGCCCCGAATGTTCCGTCCCGGCAAGCGGATGCGCGGGGATGAAATGCACCCCTTCGGGCACATGCGGCGCGACCTGCTCGATCACGTTGCGCTTGACCGATCCCACGTCGGTCAGCGTGGCGCCGGGCCTGAGCATCGGCGCGATCTCCTCGGCGACACCGCCCATCACGCCCACCGGCACGCAAAGCACCACCAGATCGGCCCCCTCGGCGGCCTCTGCCGCGCTTTCGCATACCCGGTCGCACAGGCCAATCCGACGCGCGGTGTCGCGTGTGGCGCGGCTTCGGGCATATCCCGTGACCTCACCGGCAAGCCCCGCGCGCTTGATCGCCCAGAACATCGATGACGCGATCAGCCCCAGCCCGATAAGCGCCACGCGGTCATAGACCTGGCTCATCGCGCGCCTCCCTTGAACTGGCCCACCGCATGCGCCACGCGCCGACAGCCCGACTCGTCGCCCACGGTGATCCGCAAACAATTGGGAAGATTGTAGCCCGCCACCTTCCGCGCGATCAGCCCCTGCGACTTGAGATAGCGGTCGCAGGCGTCCGCCTCGTCCCGGTCGGCGAAGCGCGCCAGCACGAAATTCGCCATCGAAATATCGCAGGGCACCCCGTGACCGGCCAGCGCCTCGGACAGCCAGATCCGGTGCCGCGCGTTGTCGATGCGGCATTTCTCGGCATAGGCCACATCGCGCACCGCGGCCTCCGCGGCGGCAAGCGACGGCCCGGCGACATTGAACGGGCCGCGCACGCGGTTGAGCACATCCATGATCTCCTTGGGGCCATACCCCCAGCCGACGCGCAGCCCGCCAAGCCCGTAGAGCTTCGAAAACGTGCGAGTCATCACCACATTGTCGCGGGCCTCGACCAGCGCGGCGCCACCGTCATACTCCTCGACATATTCGGCATAGGCCCCGTCCAGCACGAGGATCGCCTGCTCGGATATCCCGGCGGCCAGCCGGGCCACTTCGTTGCCGCCGATCATCGTGCCCGTGGGATTGTTCGGGTTGGCCACGAAGACAAGTTTCGTGCGCTTGGTGCAGGCGGCCAGAATGGCGTCCACATCCGTCACGCGCTGCTGCTCGGGCGCCTCCACCGGCGTCGCCCCGGCGGCGAGCGCGCTGAGGCGATACATGGCGAACCCGTGCTCGGTGTGGATCACCTCGTCGCCCGGCCCGGCATAGGCCTGACAGAGAAAGGCGATGATCTCGTCCGATCCGGCCCCGACCACGATCCGCTCCGCATCCAGGCCGTGTACGTCGGCGATCGCCTTGCGCAACCCGGCATGATCGGACGACGGATAGCGATGCAGATCATACCCGGCGCGGCGATACGCCTCCAGCGCGGCCTCGCTCGGGCCATAGGGGTTCTCGTTGGACGACAGCTTCACGACATCGGACACACCCTCCACATGGGTCTGGCCGCCCTCGTAAAGGTCAATGTCCATGATTCCGGGCTGCGGGGTTATCTTGCTCACGTCATATCTCCCATTCGGTGGCCGGCCGATCCGCCCCTGCCCTAGCCTTCCGCCCTGTCAAAGGCCAGTGCAAACGAAAAAGGCCGCGGCGGTCTCCCGTCGCGGCCTTCGAACTGTTGCAGCGAAGACTTAGTTCTTCGCGTAGAATTCCACGACGAGGTTCGGTTCCATCATCACCGGATAGGGCACATCGCCGAGCGACGGCGTGCGCACGAAGGTGGCGGACATCTTGGAATGATCGGCGTCGATGTAATCGGGCACGTCACGCTCGGGAAGCTGTGCGGCCTCAATCACGACGGCAAGCTGCTTGGACTTCTCGCGCACTTCGATCACATCGCCTTCCTTCACACGATAGGAGGGGATGTTGACGCGCTTGCCGTTCACCATCACATGGCCGTGGTTCACGAACTGGCGTGCGGCAAAGACAGTCGGCACGAACTTCGCGCGATAGACCACGGCGTCCAGACGACGCTCCAGCAGGCCGATCAGATGTTCACCCGTGTCGCCCTTCACCCGCTCCGCCTCGGCATAAATACGGCGGAACTGCTTTTCGGTGAGATCGCCGTAGTAGCCCTTCAGTTTCTGCTTCGCACGAAGCTGAATACCGAAATCGGAAAGCTTGCCCTTGCGGCGCTGGCCGTGCTGGCCGGGGCCGTATTCGCGGCGGTTGACCGGGGACTTCGGGCGGCCCCAGATATTCTCGCCCATGCGGCGGTCGAGTTTGTGCTTGGCAGACGTGCGTTTGGTCACGGCTGGTCTCCTTCCTTATGCGGGGCCCGAAGGCCACTATGAAGGGCGTTGTCCTTTCCCCGAAGGGCGACAGGCATCCCCTCGCGGGGGCCGCCAACACCAATGAAGCCGCGCTTATACCGGGGTACGTGGCAGAGTCAACGCCCTATTGCGGGGCGCCCCATCGGCCATCGGGCGCCAACGGCTTTGACCGGCCACGCGGCAGGTCAAAGCGCATACCGCGTGCGCGGACCGCGCACTCCGCCGGGTCACGCCGCCTCATGCTGAAGGATCGCCGCCTCCGAGGTGCTCAGATTGCGCCGGGCAAATCCGCCATACCGGCCCGGATCTTCCACAAGATCCGGCAGCAGCGTCAGAAGGCGGCCCCGGTCCTCGTCACGCAGCGTGCTGAGCGCCGTGCTGGCCGGGTGAAAGCTCTCGGTCTCCACGCCATTGGCCCAGAGAATTTCATGCCGTGGCAGAAGCAGGTGTATATAAGTCACTTCGCGCAGCGCATGATCGACCGCGATGCTGCCGCCGTTGATCATCTCGCGCGCCGACACAAGCACCTCCGGCGCGTTGAAAAGCGCCCGCGCCGCGCGTCCCTTGATCACCATTCGATGCTCCGGAGAGACGATCAGCTCCTGATCGGGGCGCGAAATTCCAAGCGCCGCGGCGCGGATGCGGATCGGGCGCAGGTGCGGCATCGCGAAAAGCCGCGCGCCGGTCATGTGCCGGCTGCCGGTCCAGATCACCTCTTCGGCGCCGTTGTCCTTGGTCTGCACCCGGTCGCCTTCGCGCAGGCTCTCCACTGGGCACGGCCCTGCCGGGGTGGCGATCATCGTGCCGGGGGTGAAACAGATCACGCCGCCCTGCGCCGGGCCGGCGGCGGCGGTATCCGGCGCCTCCAGCGTGTGATGCACCACCCACAAATCGCGCGTCTGCGGCGGCATTTCGTCCAGAAACATCAGTAGCGGATTGGCGTTCGGCACCTCTATCAGCGTCACGGTATAGCTCTGTGTCCCGTCCGTGACGACAAAGGAACTGTCCATCAGCGGGGAGTCGTCATCGGCCCGGTCATCGCCAATCTTGTCGTCGATCCGGCGGCTGTCATCCAGCGCCGCCCCGACCAGCCGGCGCACCACGCGCGCCGCCCTTTTTCTTAGGTTTGCCTCTCCAACCGCACAATCCAGCCGCAAAAGTTCCGCCGGCCCATCAACCCGCACCGCTTCGCCGTGCCAGGACCACACCACACCAACCTCAAGCGCCCGCAAGGGTGCGGCGGTCAGCCCGTCTATTTCTGTTTGCGACCAGGAGATGACAAACGTGCCACAAAAGCCCGTCCTCATTACCCGATACCTGCCTCGATCTTCTTTTTATGAAAAAATGTGTAACAGAGGCAGAGGAATGTGGGAACCCCGATTGATCAGGTTTCATCGGCAGTGTGTCAGAATTTCACATCCACCCGCACGGCACCGACGAGTTGCCCCTCGCTCTGGGCGCTGAATTCCTCGCCCAACCACGTCAGGCCATAGAACACGGTGTTCTCGCGGCCCTGCCAATGCACCCCCGCGCGCAGCCGGGAGCGCGCATCGGTGAGCGTGTAGCCCCCGCTGCCGGGAAGGTAGATGCTGTCGTGCACCTTGGCGACATCACCGCCCACAACCCATGAAAACCCCGGCACCGGGTTCTTGATCGTGCGATAGCGATGGCCGGTCACCGGATCGCGCACCAGAAGCTCGCCCTGCCCCACCGCGCCGATGGTCAGATCGGCGCCGATCCGAAGCAGCGTCTCCGTCCCGGCCTGCCCGGCCACGAAGGGCCGCAGGGTCATCGCCCCCGTCAGCGCCACGTCCCGCCCGATCTCGAAGTTGAGCGTCGGCACCACCTGATTGCCAACCTGCCCCGCCTTCACCGCCGCCGATGGCTCCACGAAGCCGAAAAAATCGTGCAACCCGCTCTGCAATTCATCAAGGCGGGTCTGCGGGCCGACCACGCTCAGATCGCCGCCAAGGCTGACTTGAAGACCGCGAGAGCGGAAATGGGTATGCATGCCGAACGACAGGCTGCCAGCATAGGGGCGGTCCGTCGCGGACGGCGTGGACAGGTTCGACGGCGCCATGATCTCGCCGAGAAAGCGGAACTCCAGCACCTCGCCCGCCGTCGTGGGCAGACTCCCATCCCAGCCCCGGCCGAAGATCCGGCTCGACGCCACCGATCCGGTGCGCCAGCGGTCCTGCCCGTCGCCGATGACATCGTTCACGACAAGCCGGCCATAGCCGATCTGCGACCACTTGCCCGTCTCGGCCGTGGCCGATACGGCAACCGCACATCCCGTGAATACTGAAAGAAGGGCTCCCCAAAGACGCCGCATGCCTCACCTCGTCAATTGCCCCCCGGATTTATCTACAATACCGCCGACTCCGCCGCCAGCCCCGCCGCGGCAAATTCGCCTTGCAACCGAAGATTGATCCCCTCACGGCAGGCCTTTTGCCTCGCGACGCACCACGGCGCGGGGTGGAAACCTCGTCCAATCGCCTTGTTTTATAGCGCTTTCATAGAAACCGGCGCGGCGTGGTCACGGCCCGCCCACCTGTTGCAGAAAAGCCAAACCTGCCGCCGCAGGACGCAGGCCGTCGCACCGGCCGGCTTCCTATTCCCATTCCATCTGTTCGAACGCCGTCTGCGCATTGCGCCCGGCCAGACTCTCGAACTGCGCCAGATAGTCGAACGCCGACTGGTCCACCTCCGGCGCCTCCATGATGCCGCCGCCCTCGTCGATCAGCGCGCCGATCTTCTCGCGCAGGTTCATGAGGTAATCATAGGTGTCGGCCGTGGCCCGCTCCAGCGTCGTGGCGGGACCGTGGCCCGGCACGACATGCGCGGGATCAAGCGCGGCCATCGCCTCGAACGCCTCCGGCCAGCCGGAGATGGAGCTTTGCCCGCCCACGCCGAGGATCCGCTCCACATAGACGATATCGCCCGTGAACACCGTGTCGCGCGCCGCCAGCCAGACAAAACTGTCGCCCGGTGTGTGCGCCGGGCCCGGATGCACGATCTCGAACCGCATCCCGCCAACGTCAAGGGTATGGCGCTCTTCAAAGGTGACATCGGCAAAGGCGGGCTCCGTCCCGTCAAGCCCCTCCTCGCCCAGGAAATTGGCCAGCGCCGCCATCTGCATCGACGCGCGCGCCTTGTGATCGGCCACCGCCGCCTCCGACGCGATCACCGTGGCGCCCTGCGCCTTCCAGTATCCGTTTCCAAGCCAGCGGTGATCCTGACCGCCGGTATTGATGACATGGGTCACGGGACGCTCCGTGATCTCCCGAATTGCCGCATCGATCATCGCCGCGCCATTCCACGACCCGCCGGGGTCCATCAGCACGACCCCCTCGGACGTGACCACCACGCCGAAGGTGGCATTGTTGCCAAGGTTTTCGGCGTCCCGCTGCACAGCCGGACCGACAAGCGCCCAGACATCCTCCGTCACCGGCTGGATCTCCAGCACCTCCGCGACGGCGGCCACCGGCAGCGCCAGCACCAACCAGAGCATTGCGATCATTCGGGTCATCATGCCCCCTCCTCCTCATGGATTTTCCGGCAAGTCCGCCGGTTCCGAACCTGATATCCTCATATTCGAATGTGATCCAGTGAAAACACCCGACGCCGCTTTTGACCTTCCGCGCCAACAGGCGTAAGGATCGCGCGATCTGTCAACGCAACCCGCCCCCGATTGTCGAGGAGATCATGTCAAACCGACCGACCGATCGGAAAGCATCGCTTCTGGGCGACGTGGGCGCGGTGTTCCGCGTTTCGGTCGCCATCGTCGCGGTTTTCGTGATCACCGCCGCCATTGCCCCCGCAAGGGTCGAGGAACTGGCGCAAATCGTCCTGCACGCGACCGCGGAAAATGTCGGCTGGATGTATCTGCTCGTCACCACGGGCTTTGTCGGGTTCATCTTCTTTCTGGGGTTTTCCAGAACCGGCGACATCCGGCTCGGCCCCCCGGATGAGCCGCCGGAGTTCTCCTACGCAAGCTGGCTGGCGATGATCTTTTCCGGCGGCATGGGGGTCGGTCTGGTGTTCTGGGGCGTGGCCGAACCGATCATGCATTTCAATGAGCCGCCCCTCGACTCGGGGCTGCCGCGCACAGCGCAGGCCGCGCAAACCGGGATGCGCTATGCCTTCTTTCACTGGGGTCTGCACCAATGGGCAAACTTCGCGCTGGTCGGCCTTGCCATCGCCTATGTGCGTTTCCGCCATCAGAGTTTCGGCCTGATCAGCGAGACGTTTCGCCCCCTGCTCGGTGATCGCGTCGATACCGGCTGGGGCAAGGCCATAGACATCCTGACCGTGGTCTCGACCGTGTTCGGCGTGGCCACCACGCTCGGGCTCGGCGCGCTTCAGATCAACAGCGGTCTGGCCCGCCTGACCGATGTGCCCTACGGCTTTCCAGCGCAGTTCGTGATCATCGCGGTGATCGGCGGGCTGTTCATGCTCTCCGCCATGACCCCGCTCGACAAGGGGGTGCGCCTGCTGAGCAATGCCAACATGTTGCTGGCGGGCTTTCTGCTGCTCGTGGTGCTGGTGTTCGGCCCCACCTCCTTCATCTTCGGGGTGATGACGCAGACGCTTGGCGAATATCTCGGCAACCTGTTGCAAATGAGCCTTGTGACCACCCCCTATTCCAGCGGCCAGTGGGTCGAACAATGGACGATGTTCTACTGGGCCTGGGGGCTGAGCTGGGCGCCCTTCGTCGGCAGTTTCATCGCCCGTATTTCGCGCGGACGCACGATCCGCGAATTCGTCACCGGCGTGATGGTGGTGCCCGTCGCGCTCAGCATGCTGTGGTTTGCCACCTTCGGCGGCGCCGCGATCCACTTCGAGATTTTCGGCAACGCCGGAATCGCCGACGCCGTGGCCGAAGAGGTGCCCGCCGGGCTCTACGTGATGCTCGACCAGCTTCCGTTCGGCACGCTTCTGACGGTCGTGGCGATCGTGCTTGTCTGCATGTTCCTGATCACCTCCGCCGATTCCGCGACTTTCGTGCTTGGCATGTTCACCTCCAAGGGGGTGCTCAACCCCACCCGCGCCGTGCGTTTGCTGTGGGGGTGCCTTCAGCTTCTGATGGTGGTGGTGCTGCTGCTGACCGGCGGTCTTGAAAGCCTGCGCACCGTGTCGATCATCGCGGCCTTTCCGTTCATGCTTCTGATGGTGCTCATCGCGGTGTCGCTCTACCGCGATCTGTCGCAGGAAATCGCCATGCAGACCGAGAAATCGCGCCTTCTCGACCTGCGCGTCGAACGCCTGCTCCTGCGCGATTCCGAGCGTGAGGCGGCCCGGCAGGCCGAGGAGGAGGTTCACCCGACCACGCCCGAAGACCCGCAGGGCGACAAGGAGACCGAAGCCGAAGGCGAGGACGGCGAGACAACGCCGCCCGCCGCCTGATCCACCGCGCCCGGTCGACATCTCCGGTCAGATGCATCGCACGCTAACCCGATCTTCAGACATCTTGCCGATCCGTAAAGAACGCGCTGTTAACGGTGCGATTTCGGAAATCGAGACCGACGCGATACCGACGTAATACCGACGTTTTACCGACATGGGTTTTTGAGCGTTAACAATGGGTTGGACTGATTCGCACAGGCCGGGGCAAGACCTGCCACCGTTCGCTGCTGCGCGTCCTCAGGCAACGCGGTCTCCCGGCTCCTGCCCGGCGAAGAACGCATCGAGATTGTCCAGCGCGCGAAAGCCCATCGCATCGCGCGTCGCCCGCGTCGCGCTGCCGATATGGGGCAGCATGAAGACGTTTTCATGCGCGGCAAAGGCCGGATTCCCGCCCGGCTCCACCTTGAAGCAATCCAGCCCGGCGGCCATGATATGCCCGCTTTCTATGGCGGCGATCAGCGCATCCTCATCCACCAGCGCCCCGCGGGCCGTGTTCACCACCACCGCCCCTTCCGGCAAACGCGAAAGCGTGGATTCGTTCAATAAATCAGTGGTTTCCGGCGTTGCCGGGCAATGCAGCGACAAGAAGTCCGAGACGGGAAGAAGCGTCTCAAGGCTCTCATGAAAGGTCGCGCCCTTCTCGTCACCGGGCGCAAGACGGCTGCGGTTGTGATAGTGAATCTCCATCCCGAAGCCCCGCGCCTTTTCCGCGAAGGCCCGCCCCACGCGGCCCATGCCTATGATGCCAAGCCGCGCGCCGGTGACCTGCTTGCCCACCATGAAGGACGGCGACCAGCTGTCCCATGCCCCCGTCCGCACCAGCCGGTCGCCGCGCACCGCATGACGCGCCGCGCCCAGCATCAGCAGCATGGCAATCTCCGCGGTGGCATCCGACAGAACGTCGGGCGTGTTCGTCACGACGATCCCCTTGTCCGCCAAGGCCTTGAGATCACAGTGATCTACCCCCACGGAATGGTTCGCCACGATCTTCAGACGCGGGTCCAGCCGGGCCACCACATCGGCGGTCAGATGCTCCGAATGGCACGGTATGATCGCATCGGCCCGCGCGCTCATCTCGACGATTTCCTCAGCCGTGCCGGGGGTGTCGTCGTCCTTGACGATCACCTCGTAATCGCGTTGCGCCCGCTCCAGCGTGGCGTCCGACAGGCGGCGCGGAATCCAGATCACCGGACGATCCGTCATGGGTCAGTCCCTTTTTCCCGAAGAGGTCACAAAGTCATATCCGGCCAGAAGGGCCGTGAAGATCACCACCACCCAAAGATCGACCGCCCCGATCTCCGAGGCGAGGATATAAAGAAAGACGCCCAGAATCACGAAGGCGAAGAGGGCAAGTAACCTGTTCATTTGACTGACCTTTCGTCAGGCGCCGGCCTCGTCGAGCCAGCGGGTGAACCAATGGGCATTGCGCAAGAGCCGCGCATCCTGCCCGCGCGCGCCGACGAGTTGCAGGCCCATCGGCAGGCCGTTTTCGGCGGTGAAGGCCGGGATCGTGACCGCCGGCGTACCCAATAGCGTCCACACCCCGTTGAAAATGGAATCCCCGGTGAACTCAAGCCCCTCGGTCGCGGGGCCGGGCGCGGCGGGGCACAAGATGGCATCGCATCGCTCAAGCACCTCTTCCAGCCCGGCATAAAGCACATCCGGCCAGTCCAGCGCGGCAAGATAATCCCGCGCGACAATCCCCGCCCCCGTCTCAAGCGCCTCTCGCGTGCGCGGGCCCAGCCGGTCCATGCCATCGCGGGCATAGCGATAATAGTAGCGCGCCATCTCCGCGAAATTGATTCGCGCCCGCACCTCCGCCGCCTGATCGAAGGCGGAGGGCAATTCAGCCTCGAACACCTGATCTCCAAGCGCCCCGGCCAACTCGGCAAAGGCGGCATGAAGCTGCGGGTCCGCGTCTTTCCAGCCCGGCGGTTTGATCAATGCGAAGGTCGGCGTAATCGGAGGCTCATTGCGCGCAACCTCAAGAAGATGGGGGGCGGGCCTTGGCGCCGTGGCCTTGTCCGCCGGATCGAACCCGAACAGCGTATCGGCGATCAGCGCCGCGTCCAGCGGCGTGCGCGCGAAGACGCCGAGCGTGTCGAGCGTGGGCGATTGCATCAGGACACCGCGTCGCGGAATGGCTCCGAAGCTCGCCTTGAACCCCGTCACCCCGCAGAACGACGCCGGACGGATCACAGACCCCCCGGTCTGCGTTCCTATCGCCAGCGGCACCTGACCGTCCGCCACTGCGGCGGCGGAGCCCGAGGACGACCCGCCCGGCGTATGCGCCGGATCATGCGGGTTGCGTGTCTCACCGGCCTGCATGAACGCAAGCTCTGTCGTGACGGTCTTGCCCAGGATGACGGCACCGGCCTGCTTGAGCCGCCCGACAACAAAGGCGTCCTCAACCGGCACCCGCCCCTTGTCGATCGGGCACCCGTTCTCTGTCGGGATTCCGGCGGTGTCTATGATGTCCTTGAGACCGACCGGCATTCCGTGAAGCGGGCCGATCGGCCGTCCGGACTTGCGGTATGTATCAAGGCGCCGCGCCTGATCGCGCGCGAACTCCGGGTCGATCCATGCCCACGCGCGCACGGCCTCGTCCCGTTCGGCAATACGATCAAGGCAGGCGTCGGTCAGATCGATGGCAGAGATCGCCCCCGTCGCCAGCCCGTCGCGAAGTGTCAGCGCATCCAGCGCGATAAGGTCGGACTTAGTTCCCATACATCAACTCCGGCAGGTAGAACACGATCTGCGGAAAGGAGTACATCAGGACCATCGACACGAGAACGCAGAACAGGAACGGCATCACCCCCGCGAAGATCTGCGTCAGCTTGATCTCGGGCGGCGCGATCCCCTTGAGATAATAGGCCGACATGGCCATTGGCGGGGTCAGAAAGCTGGTTTGCAGGTTCAGTGCCACCAGAATTCCGAAGAACAGCGGATCGACATTGAAGAACTGCAAGAGAGGCAGGAAAATCGGCACGAAGATGATGATGATTTCCGACCATTCCAGCGGCCAGCCAAGCCCGAAGATGATAAGCTGCGCAAGGATCAGGAACATAAGCGGCGTCAGGTTCAGGCCTTGCACGAACTCGGAAATCAGGTGCTCCCCGCCGAGATAGGAGAACACCGCCGAGAACACGTAGGAGCCGACAAACAGCCAGCAGACCATCGCCGTTGTGCGCACCGTGAGATAGACGCTTTCGCGCAGCCTCTGCCATGTCATCGCGCGGTAGATGAAGGCCAGGAATATCCCGCCAAGCGCCCCGATGGAGGCCGCCTCCGTCGGCGTCGCAAGACCGAACAGGATCGAGCCGAGCACCGCAAAAATCAGGAAGGCCAGCGGCAGGAATGAGGTCAGGATCATCACCAGAAGCTTGATGAAGGGAACGTCCGGCACCTCTTCCTTCGTGGGGCGCGGGGCGACCGAGGGTTGCAGGACCGACCGGCCGATCACATAGACGAGGTAAAGGCCCACCAGTGTCAGCCCGGGAAAAAGGGCCGCCGCGTACAGGCGCACGATCGACACGTTCGAGGCAGCGGCATAGACGATGAGCATGATCGAGGGCGGAATGAGAATGCCCAGCGTGCCGCCCGCGCAGATGATACCGCTCGCAAAGGATGGGTTATACCGCGCCTTGAGCATCGCCGGCAGCGCAAGTAGCCCCATCAGCGTCACCACCGCCCCCACGATGCCTGTCGCCGTGGCGAAAAGCGCGCAGGTGATCAGCGCCGCAACACCCATCGATCCGGGCATGTTCTTGGAGGCGACATTCAACGTGGTAAACAGCCGGTCAACGATGTTGGCGCGCTCCACGATATACCCCATGAACAGGAACAGGGGTACGGCGGTCAGAACCTCGTTCGACATCACCGTGAACGTCTGGTTCACGAACAGGTCGAATATTCGGTTGTTCAACAAACCTTCAAGCCAGAGCGAGGTCTGGTCCCACCAACTGGCATCCTCTGCCAGCCGGTCGTATTCGCGCCACATGCGACGCTCATTGAAATAGGCGTAGTAGCCAAAACCTATGCCCATGGCCATCAGTGTGAAGGCAATCGGGAAACCCAGAAAGACAAAGGCAATGAACAACCCCAGCATCATCAGGGCGATTTGGGGATCGGTCATGGATGCGCGTCCTTCTCGGCCTTGTTCGCCTTTTGCAGCAGGAGGTCTTCGGTCTCGAAGACATCTTCATCGGCGATCAGCCACTCGTTGGTGCGGATCGCGAGAATGCAGCGGCACACCTGCGCGATCCCCTGAATGAACAGCAGAAGACCCGCCGCGACGATCACCGTCTTGAACTGGTATATCGGCACACCTGCGGGGCTGTTCACCGAAACCTCGCCATAACCCCAGGACCGCGCGGCATATTTCCACCCGGCCAGGACCAGTGCCACAACACCGGGAAAGAAGAACAGGAAATACAGCACCAGATCCAGCTTGGCCTGAGTCCTCGGCTGCCACAGGCGATAGAGGAAATCGCCACGCACATGACCGCCCCGCGACAGGGTATAGGCGCCCCCCATCATGAAAAGCGAGCCATACATGATGAACGACACATCAAGCGCCCATGCTGTCGGATTGTTCATGACATAGCGCACGAAGACCTCGTATCCCGTGCCTACCGCCATCATGATGATCAGCCAGGCGAATGCCTTGCCGAACCAGGCCGACAGACTGTCGACGAAACGGATGAACCGTATCACGCTTCCCCCTCCTTTGCGTGGCAAGCGGCCCCGGCGCAAATAACGCCGGGGCCCGTATCAGTCCGGTATTCCGCGGTCTCAGAGGTCCAGACGACCGGGGAAATAGTGCTCATAGGCCAGCGTATAGTCCGGCGCGTTCATGATCTCATAGTAGGTGACCTGCTCCACCCACTCGCGCTGACTGTCGAGGCACTTCTTCATGAACGGATCGGCTTCAAGCTCGGGGATCAACTCATCCCATGCCTCAAGCTGTGCGGCCAGAATCTCCTCGGAGGTGCGGTGAACCGTCACGCCAGCCTCTTCCTTCAACCACTTCAGGTCTGCGGAATAGCGGCGCATCGCCTTCGCCGTGTTGGCCGTGGAGGCCGCTTCGACGCCATATTTCAGAATGGCGCGAAGATCCGGGTCAAGATCCTCCATCGTGAACTTGCTGAACAGGAACTCGAAGCTTTCCGACGCCTGGTGATAGGATGACAGGTAGTAGTTCTTGGCCACGTCGTGCGCGCCAAAGTCCTTGTCCGACGACGGGTTGTTGAACTCGAAGGCGTCGATCACGCCGCGCTCCATGGCGGGCACGATTTCACCGCCCGGAAGCTGCGCCACCGACATGCCCATCGACTGCAACAGATCGGCCGCCAGACCCACGGTGCGGTATTTGAAGCCCTGAAGGTCTTCGGGCGTGTTGACCTCCTCCTTGAACCAGCCGAAGGGCTGCGCGAACATCGGAAAGCCCATGTAGCCATCGACGTCCAGCCCCATGATGTCCTGCGTCAGCTCGTCATAGAGAGCCTTGCCGCCGCCTTCGTAGAACCAGCTCAGCATCGTGGTGGCCGAGCCGCCGAAGACCGGGCCGGTCCCGAAGAGCGAAGCGGCCTTGTTCTTGCCATACCAGTAGACGGGAACCGAATGGGCCGCATCCAGAACGCCGTCGTTCACCGCGTCCAGAACCTGGAAGGCACCGACAACGGCACCTGCGGGCAGAACGTCGATCTTCAGGCGTCCACCCGACATCTCTTCGACCCGGTCGGCATAGTCTTGAGCGAACTCCTGCCAGATGTTGCCCGCCCCCCAGGACGTCTGCATCTTTAGGACGATCGGCGATTGCGCCAATACGGCCGGTGCGGCCAGTGTTCCGGCTGCGGCCCCCCCGGCGAGCGCGGAGCGCCTCAGGAACGAACGGCGGTTGATCTTTGCTTTGTCAGTCATGGTTTCCTCCCAATGCGCCACTTCAGGGTTTCGGATCGGCACCGGCTTCTTGTGCACATGTCGAAGCGTAGGGCCTCCAGTCGGCGCTGTGGTAACCTTAAATTACCAATTTTGGATTGCAAGGTCTTTGCGAAGGATTAAATGCCGGTTTCTGAATGGGACTCGGGGAACGGAAGTGTCGTCGGGCGATCAGTCTGACGTGAAGGGATTCACTGCCGCCTCTCAACGCGTTTCAACAGCGCTCAGAGATTGGCGCACTGCACTACCCGCCCGATTGGTTCGGAAACCGGATCAGGGCGCCCGATCTTCGGCCTCGTTCACACGCTCCAGAACAGCCATGAAAATGCGTGATCCCACCTCTATCAACTCATCGGGAAAATCATAATCGGGATTATGAAGCGCGGGTCTGCCCTCTCCCGCGCCGAGCAGGAAGATAGCCAGATGCGGCCCGTCCCCAAATCGCCCGAAATCCTCGGACGCGCGCAGGGGAAGCAGACCGGCATCATGGCCAAGGTCCAGTTCGTCAAGCGCGTCGGTCACGATCCGAACGGCCTTGGCATCATTGGCCGTGGTCGCGAAGACATCGTGATAACCGATCTCCACCGTCAGCCCGTCACTCGCGGCGGCGCGCTGCACCGCCGCCTCGGCCCGGTCCACCAGATCGCTCATCCGCGCATCGGTCAGCGTCCGCAACGTCACGAAAAGTTCCGCCCGCCCCGGCGCGACACCGAAAGCGGGTTCGCCCAGCCGCGCATGACAGACCGTGGCGAGGGTGAAATCCGGGTCAGTGCCCGGCGCCCCATGCGACAGGCCGGTCAATTCCGGCATCAACCGACCCAATGCCCGCATCGGGGACAGTCCGGTTTCCGGCTGCGAGGCATGCGCCGTCCGCCCCGACAGAACGACGCGCATCCCGCGCGAGGCACAGCAGGCCGCACCCTCGGCAATCGCCACATGCCCGAGCGGCAGCCCCGGCGCGTTATGAAGGGCAAAGGCGTAGTCCGGCTTCAACTCTCCAAACCTTGGGTCGGCCACCACCCGCGCGGCGCCGCTCCCGTCCTCTTCCGCCGGTTGAAACATGAGCACCACCGACCCGCGTTCGGGGCGTTTACGCCCCAGAAGGCGTGCCACCCCCGCGAGCGTTGCCATATGCCCGTCGTGACCACAAAGGTGCGCCTTGCCCGGCACCAGCGACAGGTAAGGCGGGGTGCCGGTTTCCTCGATCGGCAGGGCGTCAAGCTCGGCCCGAAGAAGCACGCGGGGGCCGGGCACCCCGCTGTCATACACCGCCGCCACACCATGACCGCCAAGCCCGGTCACGATCCGGTCGGGGTAGGTTGGGCGCAGCATCTCCTGCACCCGTTCGGCGGTCACATGCTCTTCGCCCGACAGTTCCGGATGCCGATGCAGTTCGTGGCGCCAGCTGGTCAGATCGACGATATCGGCGTTGCTCAACCGAGGGCGACCGGGGGTGGAACGGGTCATGCGATCTCCTGCTGTGGTCCAGTCGTCCCGGCCTGCCGAGTGCCCCCGAAGACGACGATCACAGCATTCCGCAATGCGCCGACGACTGCAAGCCATCACGTTCCAGAGGAATCGCGAACGGCGCCTGCCCGCATTGAAATCCGCCCCGGAAACGCGGATAACGCACGCTCAATGCGCCGCTGACACGAAAGGCGGGCACGACAGCAAGGTCAGGGCCGATCACATGAGCCGACTATTCGAAGAGCTTGACTATTGCCCGACTCCGATTGGCGCGCTGAGCCTGCGGCGACGCCGGGAGCTCAAACTCGGCGTCGATGTCTACGAGATCATGCTCGGTCAGGAATTTCTCATGACGAGCCTGTTCACCGACTCCGAGGTCGCGCTTGCCCGGCTGGCGATCGCGGCGCATGGCGGCGAGGCACTGGATTTCGTGGTGGGCGGGCTTGGCCTTGGCTACACGGCGAAAGAGGTTCTTGCCCATGACAGCGTGTCCGATCTTGTGGTAGTGGACTACCTTGCGCCGGTGATCGAATGGCATGAGGCCGGCATCCTGCCGATGGGCACGGAGTTGGCGGACGATCCCCGCTGCCGTCTGGTGCAGGGGGACTTCTTCGACATGGCGGCGCGGCCGGCGGGATTCGATCCCGACACGCCGGGGCGCAGGTTCGACGCGATCCTTGTCGATATAGATCATTCGCCCGACGCGCTTCTCGATGAGCGCAGCGACAGTTTCTATCAGCCCGGCGGCCTGCGCTCTGTCTTGCGGCATCTGAAACCCGGCGGAATCTTCGGCCTGTGGTCGAACGAAAAGACGGACGCGCGGTTTCTGATCCGTCTGGAACAGGTGTTCCCCCACGCATGGGCGGAACCGGTGACGTTTCACAACCCGCTCACGGATCGCCCGTTCACGCAGACGGTCTATCTTGCGCGGGCCGCGACCGCCCAATGACCACATCCGTCACCGCGCAAGGGGCGGTTTCTCCACCCTGCCCGGTTTGTGGCCGGGACGAGACTGCGTCTTTCGCGTCCGTCGATGGCCGCGACTACTGGCGCTGTCCCGGCTGCGCGGCGCGGTTCCTCGACCCGCGCCAACATCCCGCACGCGCAGAGGAATATGCGGCCTACCTTACCCACGATAACGATCCCCACGATCCGCGTTATCGCCGGTTCCTGTCGAAGCTGGCCGATCCGCTTCTGGATCGCCTCCCCCACCATGCAAGGGGCCTTGATTACGGGTGCGGGCCGGGGCCGGCACTGGCCGCGATGCTGCGGGAGGCGGGGCACGAGGTGGCGCTTTACGATCCGTTCTTCGCGCCTGACCCCGCGCCTTTGGCCGATACCTATGATTTCGTCACCTGCACCGAAACGGCAGAGCATTTTCATCGCCCGGCGGAGGAATTCACCCGCTTGCGCGACCTTGTGCGGCGCGGCGGCTGGCTCGCGCTGATGACCTGCTTTCAGACCGATGATGCCCGGTTCGCGGGCTGGCACTACCGCAAGGATCCGACCCATGTGGTGTTCTACCGCGAAGAGACCTTCCACCATCTGGCGCAGGCATGGGGCTGGACCTGCGAGGTGCCGGAAAAGGATGTCGCTCTGATGCGGCGCCCGGCCGCGCGGGACGCATCCGCATGACTAGCTGGCATCACGAAGAGCGGCTGCAAGCCGTTCACCGCGCGGTTCTCGACAGCGGCGCGGCGAGCGTGCTTGACCTTGGCTGCGGCGATGGCGATCTTTTCGTGCGTCTGGCGCAGGACCCCGGCATCACGCGGCTTGTCGGGATCGATTTGTGTTCCGACTCTCTCGACCGGCTTCGGCGCAGGCTTGAAAAAACCCCGGTGAAGGCGCAAGGGATTGATGTGCGCATCGCCTCCATGACCGAACACGCCCCGGATCTGGCGGGGTTTGATTGCGCGGTTCTGGTCGAGACGATTGAGCACATCGACCCCGACCGCCTGTCGCAACTCGAACGCGCGATCTTTCACGGTATGCGCCCGGCAACCGTGATCATCACCACCCCAAATGCAGAGTTCAACCCGCTGCTTGGCGTTCCGGCCCATCGCTTCCGCCACCCCGATCACCGCTTCGAATGGCCGCGCGCCCGGTTCCGGGACTGGGGGCGCCGCGTGGCGCAAGGCGCGGGATACACCGTCGCCTTTCACGACATCGCGGGCTGTCACCCCGATCTGGGGGGCGCCAGCCAGATGGCCGTTTTCCAGGCTGCAAAGACACGCGTATCGCGCCTGTGACACTCCACCGACGTGAACAATCGCCTGAATCGCGCATCGAAGGCATCACGCTATCTTCCGTTCCCGCGTCAGACGCCGCGCGATGAAATAGCACGCCACCGCCAGCATCAGGCACCACCCCCCGATCACGAGACTTTGGGTCGGAAAATCAATGCCGCGGTCGATCAGAACGCCGGTGATGCCGGGCCCGATCGCCGTTGACACGACCATGATCGTCGTCGCGAGCGACCGGATCGCGCCCAGATGCATCGTGCCATAGACATCCGGCAGCAAGACCCCCCAAAGCGCGCTGGCCATGCCCTGGGTGATTCCGATGAACCCCAGCGCGAGATACCAGACGAGCACATGCTCGGCCGGGCTGATCAGCGCGATGCCGATCCCCATCGGCACAAGCAGACCGGGCAAGAGCCGGTATGACCCGAACCGATCCGCCGCCCAGCCCGCCGAAAAGGCCGAAATCACCGTCAACACGGCATAGGCGGAATATCCGGGCGCCATTTCCACCAGCGACCAGCCCTTCACATCGGCCACATGCACCTGATGAAAAAACACCACCGTGCTTATGAACCCCGGCGTCAGAAGAACCGGCAGCAGCGCGGGCAGAAGCCAGTGCCGCGCCGCATCCATCCGGCGCCATTGGCGGCCATGCAAACCGGGGCGATCCTCGGTGCCCGAATGGCCTTTGGGGGACCGACCCTCCGCCAGCATGGCGAACAGCATCGGCGCGACCGCAAACAGCAGGATCACCGCGACGGCAACCCATGTGAATCGCCAGCCGATGACGCTTATGGCCAGCACAGTCAGGATCGGAACGACCACTTCGCCCGCCGGATGACCAAGATTGGCGATGGAAACCGCCTGCCCCCGGCGCGCCTCGAACCACCGCCCCATCGCCGTCATGGCGATATGGCCGAACATGCCCTGCCCGCAGAACCGCAAGGCAAAAAGGGCCAGCCCGAGAATCCAGATATTCCACGCAAAGGCCATGCTGAGCGCCGCGACAGCGAAAATCACCGCAATCAGGGGGGCAAGACGCGACAACAACATCGTATCGGCCAGAGAGCCGCGCCAGAACATGACGACGGCCGACGACAACGTCGCAACGGTGTAAAGGCCGCCCCAGCCGCCATCGGTCAGGCCATGCACGTCCTTTATGAACCCGGCGAACAGCGAAATGAACCATGTCTGCCCGAAGGCCGATGCGAATGTGAGCAGGAAACCAACGCCGAGCCAGCGGATGTTGTCCTTGAAAAATCTGAGCATCGGCGATCAATCGGTGTCTGGTTTCTGCGGCGAGTTGAAAGGCAGCAAAACAGGGGCGCCGCACGAGCGTCCGGACGATACGAAGCATTCGCGCGGCGTTCTCTTTCAACCTCGTGTTCGTGGCACAGCCAACGCCGGAGCACAAGCCGCGCCCCGCACCGTCAGCCCTTGGACACCCGCTCCTCGAAGCGGCTCAGAACCTCGCGCAGATCCGGCGTCAGGTACTCTCTGGCACGGTCCGCGACATCAACGGGCACGCCGTGGCGCGCTTCGGCGACGGCCCCGGCGATACAGGCCAGCGTGTCGGTGTCCCCGCCGAGGCCGATGACGGTTCTCACCGTCTCCTCCCAGCTTTCACAAACAAACGCCGCAGCAAGCGCCACTGGTACGGTCCCGGCGGCAGAGACGTCGAAGCCGCCCCGCGCAAGCGCGCTTTCTGCCCGCAGATCATATCCGAACGTGCCCGTCAGCCAGTCCCGCACCTCCCCGACACTCGCGCCCTGACGAAAGGCAAGGATGGTGCGCGCAACAGCCCGCGCCGCGGCCACGGCATCGGGGTGATCGTGGCTGACCTGCGCCTGCGCAGCGGCAAGGTGGTCGGCATCTTCGGCGCTTTTGGTAAGCCACCCGACGGCGGACACCCGCATCGGCGCGCCATTGCCCCAGCTTCCATACCCCGAAGTCCTCTCGGAAAACGCCCACTGCCGGAACATGCCGCCATAGCCGCGATCGGGATGGCGGCGGACAAAGTGCTTCAATGTCGTGCTGAAGTCTGCGCCCTGCATGAGCGCCTCCGCCACGGCGAGGGTGCATACCGTGTCATCGGTGAACCGGCAGTCCGGCGCGAACAGCTCGAACCCCTCGGGCGGTCCCGAATCTCCCTCAAAGCGCGAGCCTGCGATGTCACCGGCGATTGCGCCGATCATGAAGACACTCCTTCCAACGGTCATCGCGCGTATCCATGGGCTCAAGATGACCAATCGGCGGACAAATTTCAAATCCTCGCGGAGATCGCCACGCAAGCCGCCCCCGCAACGCGCCGTGGACAATGGGCAGGAATACTGCTACTGGCGTGGCCGGTGGGCAGACATCTCAATACCGTGCGCCCCCTGATCCAAGCAACATTGACCCGCGACACAATCAACGGGGCGTGGCGCGCTCTTGGCCAGACAAACAGGAGACAGGATGTTCACAAAGTTCGCTCTTTGCGAAAAACTCAGCCGCAAGACGGTTGCGCGGGTTCATCGTTATCTTTTCGATTTCGGGCAAGGGGCACATCGCGTGTTCTGGAACGGCGAACAGGCGTATATCGAAACCGATTGCCCGGACGATATCAGCCTGCTGCGTCAACAGTTTCCCGACGTGGTGCAGATCAATGACCGGCATCGAGGCGGCGCACCGCGCTAACCCGCCGCGGGCCGCGAAGCGCACGCCCGCCGAATGTGGCCCTCGCTTGCAGGACAGCACCGGAATGCGCCGGCCATGCAGGTCAGCGCATCAGAACGACAGGAACCTTGCACGACCGGACCATTTCGGTTGTCGTGGACCCGATGATCATAGAGCGGATACGGCTGTGTCCATAGGCGCCCATGACCACCATATCGAAGTTTTCCCCCTCGACAAGCTTGCCAAGCGCCTCATCGGGGCGGCCCTCGACCACCCGCGTTTCAGCCTCGATTCCCGCCGCCTTGAGCTGCGCCTTCGCATCCTCAAGGTTCTTCTTGGCCTCGGCGGTTACCGCGCCAACCGTGACGACATGGATGGACAGCCCCTGAAACAGCGGGCTGCGCGCGATGTGGTCGATGGCCTTCATCGCTGACACACCGCCATCATAGGCCACCATCACCTTCTCGATTGGCTTGAAGGCCCGGGAGGCGACGAAAATCGGCTTGTGCGCCGTGCGCACGATCCGTTCAAGGTTGGATCCGAGGTGCCCCTTGGCAAAATCGGCGGCCTCCCCCCGTTTGCCGATCACGATGACGCGGGCGTCCGCCTCGACCTCCGCGACCGTCTCGACAATATCCCCGTGACGCAGCCGGGTGGTGATCTCGGTCACGCCCGCCTCATCGAGGATCTTGCGCGCATCGTCAAGAATGGCGCGGCCGCGATAGCTGGTCAGCTTGGCGCGCTGCGCATCAAGCTCTGCAAGCTCCTCAAGCAGTGCGGTGCGCGCGCCAAGCCGGATCGAGCCTGAAAGATCCTGTTTCTCCGGCGCCTCGCGGCGGCCGAGAACGTGGATCAGCTCCACCGGCGCCTCCGTGCGGGCCGAAATCCACGCGGCATGTTCGCACACCGAGGCCGAATAGATCGACCCGTCCACCAGTGCGATGACTTTCTGTGTCATATCCTGTTCCTTCAATGCGCCATAAGCGTGTCCATCGCGCCCGGCTTGTCATGAACGGCAAGCTTGTCGACGATGGTTTCGGTGGCTTCGTTCATTCCGACGATCTCGACCTCGGCCCCGTCGCGGCGGAACTTCAGGATCGCCATGTCCAGCGCCTGCACGCTGGAAATATCCCAGATATGCGCGCGACTCACGTCGATCACCACTTTCTCCAGCGCTTCCTTGAAGTCAAAGGCATCCATGAAATCCTCGACCGAGCCATAGAACAACTGGCCTTCGACGACATAGGTGCGGTGGCTGCCGCTGCTGGTAATCGTGCTCGTCACCTTGAAAAGCTGCGCGATCTTGCCGGCGAAGAAGATCCCCGACAGCAGCACGCCGACAAGCACGCCAATGGCAAGGTTATGCGTGTAAACGACGGTCACGACCGTTGCGATCATGACGATGGAGGAAGACCGGGGATGCGTTCTCAGCGCCTTGATGGACGACCATGAGAAGGTGCCGACTGCGACCATGATCATGATCGCCACAAGGGCGGCCATCGGGATCTGGCTGACCAGATCGCCCAGAACCACCACCATGAACAACAGGTAAACTCCTGCGGCAAAGGACGACAGACGCCCGCGCCCACCGGATTTGACGTTGATGATCGACTGGCCGATCATCGCGCAGCCGGCCATCCCGCCGATGAACCCCGTCGCGGTGTTGGCCACGCCCTGGCCGATGCACTCCTGGTTGCGGTGCGACTTGGTGTCGGTCAGATCGTCGACGATGTTCTGGGTCATCAGGCTTTCAAGCAGTCCCACGACCGCGACCGCGACCGAATAGGGCAGAACGATCATCAATGTCTCGAACGTCAACGGAATCTGCGGGATCAGAAAGATCGGCAGCGTATCGGGCAGCGCGCCCATGTCGCCCACCGTGCGCACGTCCCAGTCAAAGACCATCGCCAGCGCGGTCAGAACCACGATCGTCACGAGCGGCGAGGGAATCGCCTTGGTCAGAAGCGGGAACAGGTAGATGATGCCAAGCCCCCCGGCGACCAGCGCATAGGTCACCCATGTAACCGTGGCGGGGTCAAGTTCTGGCAGTTGGGCCATGAAAATCAGGATGGCCAGCGCATTGACGAAGCCGGTCATCACCGATTTGGAGACATAGCGCATGATGAAGCCGAGCTTGAGAACCCCCGCGCCGATCTGCAAAAGCCCCGCCAGAACCGTGGCCGCCAGCAGATATTGCAGCCCGTGCTCCTTGACCAGCGTAATCATAAGAACCGCGGTCGCCGCCGTCGCCGCGGAAATCATGCCCGGTCGTCCCCCGGTGATGGCAATGATCACTGCGATGGAGAAACTGGCATAAAGCCCGACCTTGGGGTCGACCCCGGCGATGATGGAAAATGCGATGGCCTCGGGGATCAGGGCCAGTGCGACCACAAGACCGGCCAGAAGATCGCCGCGAATGTTGCCAAACCACTGGCTGCGATAGGCGTTGAGAGAGATCATGAACGTCCGTTTCCGTCCGACATCGCCCGGACTGGGCAGTATCAGGTTGCTTGTGTTTCGTGTGTTCGGGATATCTGGCGGATCAGTGGCGCACCAAGCTGCAACGGAATCGCCCTGAGGCCCCAATTCTGCGGCGCAGCATAGTGGGATTTCAGAAAGGCACAACCCGATAGTTCCCTGCCGCTTCGAAGCGCTTTGAAAACGGCCGCCGGCACGAACGACAGCCGCCCCGACACCCGGTTCAGAGAAGCACCCAGACCACCCAGGGCGCCACAAGCGCGGTCAGCAGCGCGTTCAGCCCCATGCCGATCCCGGCAAAGGCACCGGCCGTGTCGTTGACCTGAAACGCGCGCGCCGTGCCGATGCCATGCGCGGCCACACCCACGGCAAAGCCGCGCGCGCGCCAGTCACGGATACGCAGCAGCGTCATCAGCGGTGTAACCACAACGGCGCCGATGATCCCGGTCAGGATGACGAGAACCGCCGTCAGCGTCGGCAGGCCGCCAATCTGCTCGGAAATGCCGATCGCCACCGGCGCGGTGGCTGATTTGGGGGCCAGCGACAACAGCAACGCGCCCTCGACGCCGAGCATGCGCGCCACCACAAGCGCCGAGACCACCGCGGTGAGCGAGCCGGCGAGCAGTGCGCCGAACATCGGGATGAGGCTGCGGCGGATGAGGTGAAGGTTGTTGTATAGCGGCACCGCCAGAGCCACCGTGGCGGGCCCGAGCATGAAATGGACGAACTGCGCCCCGTCGAAATAGGTCCGATAGGGGGTCGCGGTCGCATAGAGAACGCCGGTCAGAAGCAGCATCGCCACCAGAACCGGATTGACCAGCGGGTTGTGACGGGCTGCCCGGGACGCGGCATCGCCAAGCAGATACGCGACCAGCGTGGCCGTCAACCAGAGCAGCGGTTCCTGACTGAGGTAGGCCCAGATATCCGGCAAGGGGGTCATTGCGCATCCTCCTCAACGCCGGTCAGCCTGGCCAGCGCCACGAATGCCAGCGCGCCGACAGCAAGCGCAAGAACGGTGCTGATCAGCAGGGCCAGCACAAGCGCCGGACCGGCCTGCGACAGCAGGCCGAGATGTGCGGTCACGCCCACACCCGCCGGAACGAACAGCAAGGACAAATGCGCCAGAATCCCCTGCGCTGTCGGCGTAATCGCCTTCGCCGCGCCCGGCACGACCAGAAACAGTGCCAAAAGGCCCGCCATCCCCAGAACCGGACCGGGCACCGGCAGATCAAGACCCCGTGCCAAGGTTTCGCCCAGAAGCTGAAACATCAGAATGACGGCGATATGCACAATCACGGCGATTCCTTTCCCGTTGCCCCTCGCCTCATGCCTACACGATTGGCGGCGGGGGGCGCAAAAGGCGGAACAGGTCCGCGAACCGCGATCCCGGTGCCAGACCGGGACCGGAGCGCGATTTATGCGGACAGCCAGCCGTCAAGCTTGCCTTCATCCGGCAGACCGCCGGTATGGACCAGCTTGCCATCCACCGCGATCCCGGGCGTCGACATCACCCCGGCCATGGCGATGGATTTCTGATCGGTCACCTTTTCGACATCGACCTCGATACCCAGACGCGCGGCGGCCTCCTTGACCATTTTCTCAGTCGCCTCGCAGCGTTTGCAGCCGGGACCATAGACCTTGACGTTTTTCATGGTTTCTCTCCTTGAGGAATTTCGTAACCCGATGGGTCACATGATGATGTTGAACAGAAAGCCGGTGGCGAGGATGCCCATCGAGACCACGGCGAGAAAGATCGCGATAAGCCGGTAGGTCAGCACCTGCTTGAGAATAATCATCTCCGGCAGGCTCAACGCGATCACCGACATCATGAAGGCCAGCGTCGTGCCAAGTGCCGCGCCCTTGCCCAGAAGCGCCTCGACGATGGGAATCACACCGGCGGCGTTGGTGTACATCGGCACGCCCACGACCACGGCGGCCGGCACCGACCACCACGCCTCGCCGCCCATGATGCGCAGCATCATCGCCTCGGGCACATATCCGTGGATCAGAGCGCCGATGCTGATGCCGACCACCACCCAGATCCAGACCTTGCCGACGATTTCACGGACCTGCTCCAGCCCGATCTTCATCCGGTCGACCATGCTCAGCCGCTCTTGCGGCACGTCGCCCACGGCGCCGGTGTTCAGCTCGCGCACCCAGTCCTGAAGATACCGCTCAAGCCCCATCCGGCCCAGAACCCAACCGGCGACCGTCGCGATGGTAAACCCGAACACGAGGTAGATCGTGGTGATCTGCCAGCCAACCAGCCCGAACAGCAGGCCCAGCCCCACCGGCCCCACCATCGGCCCCGCGATCAGAAACGAAAATGTCACGCCAAGCGGAATGCCCGCCGAGACGAACCCGATGAAAAGCGGCACGGAAGAGCACGAACAAAACGGCGTGAACACACCCAGAAGCGCGGCAAGGGGATAGCCCGCGATCTCGCGCTTGCCGGCGAGGATGGCGCGGGTCTTTTCCGGGCTGAACCAGCTGCGCAAAACCCCGGTGACGAAGACGATCAGCGTCAGCAGCAAAAGCACCTTCGGCACGTCATAGACGAAAAAGGCGATCGCCTCGCCGGTGTGGCTGTGGCGCGCGACGGGAAAGAACGAAGTCACCCATTCGGAAAACGGAACGAGCTGGCTGTAAAGCACCCACCAGATCGCAGCGGCCAGCGCCGCCCCGAGATACCAGAGCCAGTCCGGCGCACCGCGGCGGGCGGCGGTCTCATGTGTTTCGGTTGTCATGCCACTTCCAGTTCTGAGATGTGTTCGGCGGCGGCCATCACCGCGTCGATGATGGCGGCAAATTCGGGGGACAGATCGGGATCGCGGCGATAGCGCACCCATTGCGCATCGCGCCGCGCCGTCACGATTCCGGCGGTCTGAAGAATTTTCATATGCCGGGACATGCGGCTCTGGCTGGCGTCGAGCCGGGCCATAAGCTCGCAGACGCAATGCTCTCCGCCGCCCCACAGGATGGTAAGCGCGGCACGGCGCGTCGGATCGGCGAGGGCTGTCAGAATCTCCTGCACGGCGGTCTCCTTGGATATCAACTCAAACGCATATGCGCATTTATTGATGCTTCCGCCATGCGACCCGCTGCCGCAGACATCTGCCCCGCGCCGCCACAGCCGGAGATCTGGCCACTGGTGGCCGTGTTTCGGCTCCGGCGGGCCGTGTGGCGCGGCGAAACCGCCGCATGTGCCCCGGCCGAACGCTTTGCCGTCTGCCGGTTTCTATCGGTCGGAACGCGCTTTCACCTTGTGCGCGGTGTCGGCCTTGCGCTCACGGTGGAACACGTAGACGCCCGATGCCAGGATGATCGCGGTGCCCAGCCACGTCATCGCATCAGGAAAATCCCCGAAGATCGCAAAGCTGACGATCGTCGCGCCGACAATCTCCAGATACTGAAACGGGGCCAGTACGCTGGCCTCGGCCTTGCTGAACGCAAAGGTGATCAGCAGGAATGTCAGCGCCGCAAGCGCCCCCGCCCCGAGGATCGCCCAGATGGCCCAGCCCGGCACCTCGGTCAGTGCCGCCGCCTCCCGCCCGAAGAGGGACGCGATACCATAGACCACGATCAGCACCCCCGCCGAACTGAATGTCGCGCCAAGCTGAAACGTCAGCGCCGACCGCACCCGCGTCGCACGGCGCACCACGATCATGTTGAGCGCATAGGCCAGCGCCCCCAGCGCCGGCAGAAGGACAACCGGGCCGAACACCGCGAAATTCGGCCGTATCACGATCAGCGCCCCGATAAGCCCGACCGCCACCGCCGCATAGCGGCGCGGTCCGGCCACCTCGCCCAGAAGCGGCCCGGCCAGCAGCGTCAGAAACAGCGGCTCGACAAAGAAAATGGCAATCGCCGTGGCGATCGGCATCGTCTCGAACGCGGTGATCAGGCAAAACAGAACCACCACGATAAGCCCGCCCGACACCAGCGTCGGAAGCGAGAACATCCGCCCCGCCAGACGCCGGCGCATGAAGAACCCCAGCGGGATGAAAAACAGCGCCTGCGCCACCGTGCGCCAGAGCGTCACGTCAAAGGGCGACACGATTTCGGTCAGCAGCTTGGAAATCGCGTCGCCGACCGGCAGCATCAGCATCGCGGCGCACATCATGATCATGCCGCTGCGCTTCTCGGCGGCCTCGGACTCGGTGAGGAACCTTGGCAATTCGACCATGTCAAACCTCCTGTCACATCGCGCTTCTGGCGATGTTCGGATAGGTCCGGGCGTCCAGGACGGGAAAACGGATAAACGGCGGGCGGGTGACGCCATCACCCTCGCACCGCCACACCTCTATGCGCCCGCTCGACCGCCGTCAATCACGAGAGGCGACGGCAGACGTTCAGGCCGCCGCCGGTGTGCAAAGCCCTGTCAGAACCTCTGCGGCCATTTCGAACGACCGCACCCGAGCCGCGGGATCGTGGATCATTCCCGTCACCATAAGCTCATCGGGTTTGTATCGGTCGATGATGTCGCGCAACTGCCGCTCCACCGTCGCGGGCGATCCGGTGGCCGAACACGACAGCGCCTGCTCCACCTGCGCCATGACCGGCGCCGGGATCTCGACGGCCAGATCGTCGGTCGGACGCGGCAGCTTGCCCGGCTTCCCGCTTCTCAGACGCGCAAAGGCCAGCATCTGCGAGCTGCGCAGATACTTCGCCTCCGCATCCGTTGGCGCCGCGCAGACCCCTGCCGCGACCATCACATGCGGCCGGCTCAACCAGACGGAAGGTTCGAACCGCGCGCGATACACCTCCAGCGCCTGCTCCAGCATCGCGGGCGCGAAATGCGACGCGAAGGCATAGGGCAGCCCCAGATGCGCCGCCAGCTGCGCGCCATAAAGGCTGGAGCCGAGAATCCAGACCGGCACATGCGTGCCCGTGCCGGGAATGGCCCGCACGCGCGCATCCTCCGGCGCATCCCCGAGATAGTCCAGAAGCTCCACAACATCCTGCGGAAAGCTGTCCTCGGGCGCCATGTGACGGCGCAGGGCGCGGGCGGTCGCCATATCCGTGCCCGGCGCGCGCCCCAGCCCCAGATCGATCCGGTCCGGGTAAAGCGTCGCAAGCGTTCCGAACTGTTCGGCCACCATCAACGGCGCATGATTCGGCAGCATGATCCCGCCCGCGCCGACACGCATCCGGCGGGTCGCCCCGGCGACATGGCCGATCACCACCGCCGTCGCCGCGCTGGCGATTCCGGGCATGTTGTGATGCTCCGCCAGCCAGTAGCGATGATACCCGGCCGCATCGGCCGCCCGGGCCAGATCGACGGTATTGGCCAGCGCATCCGCGGCTGTCTTCCCCTCGGGAACGGGCGAGAGATCGAGAAGTGAGAAATTCTGCACGAGTAGCCTCCGTTCACCGCAATCTATGTGTCCCCGCCCGGAAGGCCAAGGGACGCCGCCACAGACACCGCCGGAGCACAAAAAAACGCCCGGGAAAAACCCGGGCGTCAGTCACGGAACGAGGGACAGTGAAGAAAGATACGAAAGTTCCGTTCTCGCATCTCACCACATGAAATAAGTCCATTCTGCCACGTTTAAAGGGCATGTAATAAAGCTGTGAACAGAACGTCAACGGGTTTGGATCAGTCGAAGATATCCTCGTTGCAAGTCTGGAGCTTTGCGGCATCCGGCCTCCCCCTCATGCTCCCCGGCCATATGGGCGCCCTCCGCGGGAATGCAAGATCGTCGCGCCGCGCCTCAGCCCCGCGCGGCGTATAGCGCCACCGCCGCCGCGTTAGACACGTTCAGCGACCCGAACGCCCCCGCATAGGCGATCTTCACAAGCGCATCACAGGTCTCTTTCGTCTTGGGCCGAAGCCCCGGCCCCTCGGCCCCGAGCACCAGCGCCACCGCCCTGTCGCGCGCGCCCTCCAGCGCGGCCTCGATCTCCTGCCCGGCCTCGCCGTCAAGCCCCAGCACCAGATATCCCATGCCCTTGAGCGCCTCCATCGTCTCCGAGAGGTTGCGCACCCGCAGATAGGGCTGCCGTTCCAGTGCGCCGCTGGCGGTCTTGGCCAGCGCCCCGGTCTCGGGCGCGGCGTGATGGCGCATGCCGATCACCGCCAACGCCCCGAACACCTCCGCCGAGCGCAGGATCGCGCCCACGTTATGCGGATCGCTCACCCGGTCGAGCAGCACAAGACGCGGCGGGCGCACCCCGTCGCCGAGCGCGACATCCTCCAGACGCCCCCAGTCCAGCGGCCTGACCTCAAGCGCGGCCCCCTGATGCACCGACTGCGGATCGAGCGGAGCGTCAAACCGGCGCGGATCGGCCATTTCCGGAGCGATACCCGCCGCCCCGATCGCCTCCGAAAGCTTGTCGGCGGCGTTCTTCGTCACGATCAGCCGAAGCTTCTCGCGCCGTGGATTCATCAACGCGTCGCGCACCGCATGCAGCCCGAAAAGCCACACGGTCTCCTTGTCTCCGGCGCGCTTGGCCTGCTCTTTCTCGACGACCCATTTCGGCTTTTTCATGGCACTCACCCCGCTTCAGACGCGGCCCCACTCATGCGCGCCGGGGCCGGGTATCGCAAGGGATTTTCTGGTTGACCTCTTCAGGATGCGCTTGTACTCAGCCGTTCACATTCCGGGCCGTGACCGGACAGTGGGCGACAGGCCGCAAGGTGTGGCAGGGGACTGTAACTCCCTCGCGGAGACGCACGCTAGGTTCGATTCCTAGGTCGCCCACCACTTTCCCCTTTTTGATCAAATCCGGCTTGCACCGTCCCGTGCGCCCCCTATGCTGCCGCCAATCCTTGGCAACGGGAAAGGCAGGCGCATGAAACCCCTCGAAGGTCTGAAAGTCGTGGAACTGGCCCGTATTCTGGCCGGACCATGGATCGGTCAGGCGCTGGCCGATCTTGGCGCCGAGGTGATCAAGGTCGAAGCCCCCGAAGGCGACGACACCCGCCGCTGGGGCCCGCCCTTCATCGACCGCGACGGGGACCGCTCGGCGGCCTATTTCTACTCCGCCAACCGCGGCAAGACCTCCGTCACCGCCGATTTCCGCACCCCCGAGGGGCAGAAGATCGTGCGCGATCTGGTGGCCGGTGCCGACATCCTGATCGAGAACTTCAAGGTCGGCGGGCTGGCGAAATACGGCCTCGACTACCCCGCGCTTTCGGCCCTCAACCCCCGGCTGATCTATTGCTCGGTCACCGGCTTCGGGCAGGACGGCCCCTATGCCAGCCGCGCGGGCTATGACTTCCTGCTTCAGGGCATGTCGGGGCTGATGTCCATCACCGGCGCCGCCGATGGCGCGCCGCAGAAGGTCGGCGTGGCCGTCACCGACCTCGTGACCGGGCTCTACGGCGCCGTCGGCGTGCTCGCCGCGGTGGAGCAGCGCCACACAACCGGGCGCGGGCAGCATATCGACCTGTCGCTGCTCGACTGCGCCACCGCGCTGCTGGCCAATCAGGCGATGAACTACCTTGCCACGGGGCAAAGCCCGGTGCGGCAAGGCAACGCCCATGCCAATATCGCCCCCTATCAGGTGCTGCCCGTGGCCGACGGGCACATCATCCTCGCCGTGGGCAATGACGCGCAGTTTCAACGCCTCTGCGCGGTGCTGGACCGACCCGATCTGGCCACCGATCCGCGCTTTGCCAGCAATGCCGAGCGAGTGGCGAACCGCGACGCGCTCACCACCGCGCTGGAGGCGACGCTCACGGGCTGGCCCTCCGTCGACATCCTCGCCGCGCTGGAGACGGCGACCGTGCCCGCCGGGCCGATCAACACCATCGCCGAGACCTTCGCCAACCCCCAGATCAAGGCGCGCGGGATGCAGATCGCCCCCGAAGGCGTGCCCGGCGTGCGCGGCCCGTGGAAATTCTCCGACGCGGAGCTTGCGCTGGATCGCAGCGCGCCGATCCTGCCGAAATCGGGCTGAGGTCCGGCGCGCCGCGCCCCTTCTCTGTTCTTCAAATACTCAAATCCGCCGGCCGGCCCCGACCGCTATGGCATCAGCACCGCCGCGCGCTCGAAACTGGCCGTCTCCACGCTCAGATCGTCATAAAGCAGTTCCACCGTGATCTGCTGCACCGATCCCGCCGCATGGACCTCGTAGACCTGCGCGCCGTCCGGGATCGCGGCGGGCTGGGCGGCCTCGGGGTCACACTCCGGCACAGGCCATTGCCGCATCTGCCCGCCGTTGATCGCATAGCGGATCTCGTAAAGCCCGCAGCGCCACGCGATCAGATGGGTGACATAGACAAGATCCTCGCCCCCGTATTCGCGCACCGACACCCAGTTGGCGCGCGTCGCCGTCAGGATCGGCCTGACCTCCGTGGCGGTCAGGAACTTGCCCGTGGGCGTCTGATCCTCCGCCACCCGCTCCTGCGCGCCCGCCGCGCCCGCCGCCGTCAGCACGGCCGCCACCAGCACGGCCCTGCGCCACCCGGGCGACCGCCGTTGCTCAAAACGCCTTGTCCGTCTCATCTCGCACCTCCCGGTTCCGTTTCAAATCCGCGCTTTCATGCGCCTGCCCGGCCTCTTATGATCGGGGAAATGGTGCAGGGTCGGCAGTGATATGGCAAGCAAGAGCGTTGAGCCCCCCCGGTTCAATATCCTGATCGTGGGGCAATCGGGCCGCCTGCAATACGAGGCGCTGCTCTTCGCCGCCTCCCTGCGGGCCCGCTCCCCGGGGTTTTCGGGGCGGCTTTTCGTGGCCGAGCCGCAGCCCGGCCCGCTTTGGGACCGCGACCCCCGGATCGCATCCGAAGAGATCCGCGAGACGCTGACCGAACTGGGGGCGGAGATCCTCCCCTTCCCCTCCCGCGCCTTCGGACAAAGCTACCCCTACGGCAACAAGATCGAGGCGCTTGCCGCCGTGCCGGAAGCGGAACCCTTCGTGTTCTTCGACACCGATACCCTTGTCCTTGATGACCTGACCGAGGTGCCCTTCGACTTCGACCGCCCCGGCGCCTCGCGCAAGGTCGAAGGCACATGGCCGAAGCTTGAGCTTTACGGCCCCGGCTACGCGCAGATCTGGAAATCGCTCTACGACATGTTCGGGCTCGATTTCGAAAGCTCCCTCGACCGCGCGCAGCCCGACGAATACTGGCGCCGCTATCTCTATTTCAACGCGGGCTTTTTCTATTACCGCTGCCCGCGGGAATTCGGGGCGCGGTTTCTCGACTACGCCACCGCGATCCGCGACACGCCGCCGCCGGAACTGGCCTGCCAGTCGCTCGACCCCTGGCTCGATCAGGTCGCGCTGCCACTGGTGATCCATTCCTTCGGCGGCGGGCGGGACGCGCTGCCACCGGGCTGGCTCGACGGGAAAACCACCTGTCACTACCGGCTGCTGCCCCTGCTTTATGCCCGCGAGAACGATGAGGTCGTCGCGGCGCTGGAAGAGACCGCCGCCCCCAACCGCATCAAGAAGCTGCTCAAGCAGTACGAGCCGTTCAAGCGCATGATCTATCAGGGCCGCGGGCAGAAGGTGCGCGCGCTGTTCGATCAGGACGATCTGCCCCGCAAGGAGCAGGCCATCCGCAACCGGATCAAGCGCAACGGCTTCTGGATGCGATAGGCGCGCCCGGCGCAACCTCATGTTGCCGCCGCCGGACCAATCGCCTACCGTGCGCTCCGACCCATCCCTGACACAAGGAGCTTTCCGATGTCCGACGGCCCCAGCTACGGTTTCGACACGCTACAGATTCACGCCGGCGCCCGCCCAGACCCGGCCACCGGCGCGCGGCAGACGCCGATCTACCAGACCACGGCCTATGTGTTCCGCGATACCGATCACGCCGCCGCGCTCTTCAACCTGCAGGAGGTCGGCTATATCTACTCGCGCCTGACCAACCCCACCGTCGCCGTGCTTCAGGAACGCATGGCCACGCTCGAGGGCGGGGTGGGTGCGGTGTGCTGCTCGTCGGGGCACGCGGCGCAGATCATGGCGCTGTTTCCGCTGATGGGGCCGGGGCTCAACGTGGTGGTCTCCACCCGGCTCTACGGCGGCTCCATCACGCAGTTCAGCCAGACGATCCGCCGCTTCGGCTGGTCCGCGCGTTTCGTCGATTTCGACGACATGGACGCCGTGGCCGCCGCCATCGACGACGACACCCGCGCGATCTTCTGCGAATCCATCGCCAATCCGGGCGGCTATATCACCGATCTGGACGCCGCCGCGAAAGTGGCCAGTGACGCGGGCATTCCGCTCATCGTGGACAACACCTCCGCCACGCCCTACCTCTGCCGCCCGATCGAGCATGGCGCCACGCTGGTGGTGCACTCGATGACGAAATTCCTCACCGGCAACGGCACGGTGACCGGCGGCGTCGTGGTGGATTCGGGCAATTTCGACTGGTCCGCCTCGGACAAGTTCCCCTCTCTCTCGGCCCCCGAAGACGCGTATCACGGACTGAAGTTCCACGAGACCTTCGGCCCGCTCGCCTTCACCTTCCACGGCATTGCCATCGGCCTGCGCGATCTGGGCATGACGCTCAACCCGCAGGCGGCGCATTATACGCTGATGGGGATCGAAACCCT
This sequence comes from Salinihabitans flavidus, assembly GCF_900110425.1. Lineage (GTDB taxonomy): Bacteria > Pseudomonadota > Alphaproteobacteria > Rhodobacterales > Rhodobacteraceae > Salinihabitans > Salinihabitans flavidus. The sequence goes on from NZ_FODS01000012.1 coordinate 77,490, forward strand.
GTCCCTGCGCATGCAGCGCCACGTCGAGAACGCCGAGAAGATCGCAACCTGGCTCGAAGGGCACGACCATGTCGCCGCCGTCACCTACGCCGGGCTGAAATCCTCGCCCTATCACGACCGGGTGGCCAGGATTTGCCCCAAGGGCGCAGGCGGGCTGTTCACCGTGCGGCTCAAGGGGGGCTATGACGCCTGCGTGAAATTCGTCGAGGCGCTGGAGGTGTTCAGCCATGTCGCCAACCTCGGCGACACGCGCAGCCTTGTCATCCACTCGGCGTCCACCACCCACCGACAGCTTTCCCCCGAACAGCAGAAGGCGGCGGGCGCGGAGCCGGATGTGGTACGCCTGTCCATCGGGATCGAAACCGCCGAGGATCTCATCGCCGATCTCGATCAGGCGCTGAACACGGCGCACGGCTGACGCCGCGACCCGGGGGAGCCGCCCGCCGGCTCCCCAACCGCGCGCAGGGCAAAGCATTCTCAAAAGGGGCGCCTTGCGGCGCGATTCATGCGTGCGTTGGGGGTTTCACCCCCAAACCCCCAAGGTATTTGACCCGAAAAGATGCAGCAGGTGTCCTGCCCTTTCTCTGTTCTAAAAATACTCGAAACGCTACGCTCGCCCCGTCCGAGAGCCCCGCGATGGAGCGGTCCCGACAGTCACACCGACATTTTACCGACGTGTCGCCGAGAACGGAGTCTCGGATACTTCAAACCGCCAAACTGATTCGTCCGGGTTCTTTTCACGGCGCGATCTCATAGATCATCGTCACCCCGGCGCGAAAGCTGACCTCGCCTGCGGCGATCGGTACCGCCGCATCGCTCATCTCGGCCCGCGCCATCATCGGACGCGGTGGGGGCGATCCGCTCTCGCTCAATGAGATCAGCGATCCGAGCGTCACTCCCGCCGCCTCCGCCAGAAGCTCCGCCTTGGCACGCGCGTCGCTCACCGCCGCCCGCCGCGCGGCATCCATCAGCGGCCCCGGCTCCTGCACGGTAAAGCTCAGCCCGCCGAACTGGTTGGCCCCGTCGCTCACCACCTGATCGAGCACGGCGCCCAGCGCGTCCAGGTCGCGCACCCTAACAAGGATGCGGTTCGACGCTGCGAATCCCACCACGCGGGCCGGATCACGCCGCCCGTCCTCGCCCTGGTCCCATACAGGGCTCAGCGTGATATCGCGCGTCTGCAAGTCCCGCGCCGCGATTCCCATCGCCGCGAGCCGCGAGAGCACCGCGCCGGCATCCTCGTTCACGCGGTCCATCGCCGCGCGCGCCGTCTCCGCCTCGTGGCGCACGCCCATTTCGATCACCGCCATGTCCGACGCGCTGTCCACCACGCCCTCGCCTTCGACGACGATCTGGCGCGTCTCGGCCCACCCCGGCCCCGCGATCCAGACCGCCAGCAGCACCGACACTATCATCCGCATGATCAACTCCATTGAAAATCAAACCTTTTCCTATCTCTATCGCAGTTTGCGCCCGGTTCATCCATGAAATCCGGCCAAACCTTTCCCTCGGCAATAACCTGCTGTAAACTCCGCGAAAGGCGCCCGGGACTCCCTCCCGCGCCATGCCAGTGCTAGAGCCGTGACATGACACCGATCTACGCCTTATCCCTGTCGTTCGAGGGCATCGGCCTGCTGCGGCGGGTTGAGGACGGCTGGCATGAACTCGGCACGGTGGCACTCGATTCGCCCGATCCCGGCGCCGCGCTGCGCACATTGCGCGAGGAGGCCGAACCGGGGCAGGCTCCGCTCGCCTGCAAGCTCATCCTGCCCAATGCGCAGATCCGCTATCTCACGCTCGACACCGGACGGATTGACGATGCCGCCCGGCGCGGCGCGGCGGCCAGGGCGCTTGACGGGGCAACGCCCTACGCGGTCGAGGATCTGAGTTTCGACATCGCCGCCGACGGGGCCACCACATGGGTGGCCGCCGTGGCGCGCGAGACTCTGCAAGAGGCCGATGACTTCGCCACCGAACACGGGTTCGCCGGTCTCTATTTCACCTCCATTCCGCCCGAGGACGGATTTCCCTCCGAACCGTTCCTTGGCACCGCCACGGGGGCGGAGGCCATACTCGGCAAGGGCCGGACCCCGGCGGCGGAGGCAGAGCCGGTTCGCATCACGGGCCACGGCCCCCTTCCATCGAGCCCGGCGCCCGAAACGCCCAGAACCACCTCAGAGACCGGCGATCCTGCCGCCCCGCCCGACGATCCGGCAACCACCGCGGCAGAAGGCGACGACCCCACCCCTTCACCGACCGAAGAGGGGCCTGCTCCGGCCTTCACGTCGATTCGGGCGCAGCGCGGAACGCCCCCGCCCGATTCGCCCCGCGCGCCACTGGCCGGGGCCTCGCGCATCACGGCCGGGCCCGCCGCGCCCGATCTCGCCGTGCCCGAAGACGGCACCGGCGAAACCGCGACAGCAGGCCCCCCCGCCGATCCCGGCGGGCAGCGCTTCGATCCCGCCGCCATCGTGGCCGGGTTCCGCAAGTCTAAATCGGACGACAGCGCAGAGGCGACGACCGAGGCAGACCCCGAAAAACCCGCCGCCGCAAGCCCCCGCAAGGGCCTCGGCGCCCGCCTCGCCGCGATCAAGCCGGCGGACAAACCGAAACCCAAACCCAAACCCAAGCCGAAGACCGAACCAAAATCCAAATCCAAGGCGACCAAGACCGCCGCGGCCGCGAAGCAGAAGCCATCGAAGACCGACACCCTGATCGCGCCGCCACCGCCGCCCATGCACTCGGGCGACACGAAGGCGGATGAAAGCGAGCGCATGACCATCTTCGGCGCACGCGAGCAACAGAAGATCGGCGGTAAACCGCGCTATCTCGGGCTGGTGCTCTCGGTGCTGCTTTTGCTCTTTCTCGCCGGTGTGGCCGCCTGGGCGACGATCTTCCTCGATGGCGGGATCGCCGGGATCTTCCGCAACCGCGAGGCGCCGCAGATTGCCGCCAGCGACACCGACACCGCGCCCGAGACCGATCCCGGGGCCGGCCCCGATGCCGGGATGGTCGACACCGGCCTCTTGCCGGCCTCGAACCTTCCTGACCTGCTCCCCGACAGCGCGGAGATCGAAGGGCTCAACGATGACGACGCCGCGATGGACTCGACCCGGCTCTCGCCCTCCGACACGCCCTTGCAGGACCCCGACATGGATGCGCTGCCGGACCCCGCCACCAGAGAGGCCGCCGCCCCGCCGGAGCGGCCCGATCCCGCCTCCGCACCGATGGACCCCGACGCGCGCTATGCCGCCACGGGCATCTGGGCCGCGGCGCCCGAGCAATCCCCGACCCCCACGGCGGTTCCGATCGACGATCTTTATGTCGCCTCCATCGACGATGAGATCGGCGCGCTCGATGCCTTTGCGCTGCCCCAGGCGCCGGATCGCAGCAGCGACATCGCGCCCGGCCGGATACAGTCCCCCCCGCCGCCCGGCACGACCTTCGAGTATGACGAGCGTGGCCTGATCCGCGCCACGCCCGACGGCGCGCTGACCCCCGATGGCGTGCGCGTCTATCGCGGCAAGCCCGCGGCCCTGCCCCCCGCCTATCCCGAACGGGCCGCGGCAGTGATCTCCGTCGCGTCGCCCGAACTGGTCGCCCGCCTCGCCGCCGTGCGCCCGCGCATCCGGCCCGGCGGTCTGGTGGAAAACAACGAACGCGCGCAGCTTTCGGGCATGACACGCTCCGAACTGGCGTCGCTGCGCCCCCGCCCCCGTCCCGAGACCGACAAGGCCGCGCAGGAGGTCGACACCACACCCACTGAGCGGGCCATCGCCAGCTCGCTCACGCCGCGCCCGCGCCCCGGCAACATCGACGCCATCGTGCGGGCCGCCCGAGCCGCGCCCGCCGCGACCCAGACCGCCGCCGCCGCGCCCGCCGCCAGCCAGACCGTTGCGCCAAGCATTCCCACCACCGCCTCCGTGGCGCGACAGGCCACGGTGCGCGACGCCATCAACATGCGCAAGCTGAACCTGATCGGCGTCTATGGCAGCCCCTCGAACCGCCGCGCCCTCATCCGTCTGTCAAGCGGCAGCTACAAGAAGGTGAAGGTCGGTGACAGCATCGACGGCGGCCGCGTCGCCGCGATCGGCGACGACGAATTGCGCTATGTGAAATCGGGGCGCGCCGTCGTTCTGAAAATGCCCAAGGGCTGACCGGCGCCCGCCCGGCCTAGCCCATGATCCCTCGGCGGATCAGGTTCAGCGCCGCGACCACCAGCACCAGAAGCGTCAGCCGCCGGAACGTGGCCTGCGGAATACGGTCGGCGAACATCCCGCCCAGCCACATCCCCGCCAGCGCCGGTGCCACCAGCAGCAACGAAAACGGCGTTGTGCGCGAATCCAGCAGGCCAGAGCCGATGTGGGCGGCGAAAAGCGCCAGCCCGCCAAGCCCGTAGATCACCCCCTGCACCCGCAGGTGCATACGCTTCTCGGTGTCCAGCGCCGTAAGATAAAGCACCACCGGCGGCCCCCATGTCCCGGCGATTCCGCCAATCGCGCCGGAGATGACCGCCACGCCGGCCTCGATCCGCCGGTCCCGCGCGCGCAGGTGCAACCGCACCCCGAAAAGCTGGATCAGCGTGAAGACCGCCACCGGAATCCCGATGGCCAGCATCATCGCCTGCTGCGACAGCACCGTGACGAACTGCGCCGAGATCGCCAGCGCCACCCCCGCGATCACCAGAAACATCCGGAACGACCGGGCCGAGTCCCACGCCGCGCGCCATCCCTGCCGCAGCGCCTGAAGCCAGTTGGACACTACTGTTGGCAGGATCAGCCCCGCCAGAGCCAGATGCGGCGGAATGACCATGCTCAGCCCGGAAATCAGGATCATCGGCATGGCAAAGCCCACCGTGCCCTTGACCAGCCCGGCCAGAAAGGCAAGTCCCAGACAGACAAGAACAATTTCCGGCGACAGACCGGCGGTCAGAGCATTCATCCCCTTGCTATAGGCCGCGCGCAGCCGGGCTTCCAGCGATTTTCGACGCAATAAAAGACCGTTTTGAACTCATTTCCGGTATTTTTGTTGTGCTGCACTTGCAAACACACTATGTCACGGTGCAGCAAGGAAAGGACATGACTCATGCCCCATGACGGACAGGACGTGACGATGACAACGCCCATTCTCCTCCCCGATCTGCTGGATCTGACCGGCGCGGCGCTCGCCCCGGTCAAGGCCCTCGCCGACGAGGCGACCGCCCGCCTGCGCGAGGAATTGAGCGAGGATGGCCGCGTCTCCGCCCCCCTGATGGAGGCGAACCAGTCCGCCGCCCATGGCCTCGCGTGGCTGGCCACCTATGCCCAATCGCTCACGCAGATGCAGGCATGGGCCGAACGGCTCAGCGCGGATGGCAAATTCACCGAGATCGAGCAGATCATTCACCAGATCGCCTTTGGCGAATACCTCGCGCAGATCTGCGGCGGCATCCCGATGAGCCAGGGCGAAATCCTGCGCCTGAACGATCTGGGGCTGACCACCGAAACACTCGACACGCCCGAGATCCGCACGCTGACGGCTTCGGGCAACTCGCAGGCCGCCCGCACCCGGCTGGTCGAGCTGATGCAGGAGCAGTCGGCCAATATCACCGTCGGCGCCACCGGCCTCGAAGACGAGCTTGAGATGATCCGCGAACAGTTCCGCCGCTTCACGGTGGACCGCGTGGACCCGCACGCCCACGGCTGGCACCTGCGCGATGAGCTGATCCCGATGGAGATCATCGATGAACTGGCGGAAATGGGCGTTTTCGGCCTCACCATCCCCGAGGAATACGGCGGGCTCGGCCTGTCCAAGGCATCGATGGTCGTCGTCTCCGAGGAACTCAGCCGCGGCTATATCGGCGTCGGCTCACTCGGCACCCGCTCCGAGATTGCCGCCGAGCTGATCCTGTGCGGCGGCACCGACGCGCAAAAGGCGCAGTGGCTGCCCGGCATCGCCAGCGGGGAAACCCTGCCCACCGCCGTCTTCACCGAACCCAATACCGGCTCCGACCTCGGCAGCCTGCGCACCCGCGCGGTGAAAACCGACGATGGTTACGAGATCACCGGCAACAAGACATGGATCACCCATGCCGCGCGCACCCATGTGATGACGCTTCTGGCGCGCACCGATCCGTCAAGCACCGACCACCGGGGCCTGTCGATGTTTCTGGCCGAAAAGACTCCCGGCACCGACGAAGACCCCTTTCCCACCCCCGGCATGAGCGGCGGCGAGATAGAGGTACTCGGCTATCGCGGTATGAAGGAATACGAACTGGGCTTCGACGGCTTCAAGGTCGCCGCCGACAACCTGCTGGGCGGGGAGGAGGGCAAGGGCTTCAAACAGCTCATGCAGACCTTCGAATCGGCCCGCATCCAGACCGCCGCCCGTGCCGTGGGCGTGGCGCAGGCCGCGCTCGATGTCGCCATGCGATATGCGCAGGACCGCAAGCAATTCGGCAAGCCGCTGATCGACTTTCCCCGCGTGTCGGGCAAGCTGGCGATGATGGCGGTGGAGATCATGATCGCCCGGCAGCTCACCTATTTCTCCGCATGGGAAAAGGACAATGACCGGCGCTGCGACCTTGAGGCGGGAATGGCAAAACTTCTGGGTGCGCGCGTGGCATGGGCCGCCGCCGACAACGGCCTGCAAATTCATGGCGGCAACGGCTTCGCGCTGGAATACACGATCTCGCGCATCCTCTGCGATGCCCGCATCCTCAATATCTTCGAGGGCGCGGCGGAGATTCAGGCGCAGGTCATCGCCCGCCGCCTTCTGGGCTGAGCTCCCCTTTGATCCCCCCGCACCAGCGACGGGGACCGATGGCGCCCCCCTTCACCGAATGGCCGAAACGCTGTAGGCAACGCCCATGACACAGCGACTCACCCCAGAGGCATGGCTTGCCGCCGGTCTCACCGCGCTGGAGGTGGACGGCCCGACCGCGCTGCGCGCCGAATCGCTGGCGCGCGGGCTGGGCACGACCAAGGGCTCCTTCTACTGGCATTTCGCGGATCTTCCCGATTTCCACGCCCGCCTTCTGGCGCATTGGGCGGACATCGCCACCGCCCGTTTCGCCGCCCTCGCGCAGGAGGGGGAGACCGCCATCGCCCGGCTGCGCGGGCTGGGACGGGCGGCGCTCGATGCGCCTGCGGAACCGGCGCTCCGGGCCTGGGCGCTGGATCATCGCGGCGCGTCGCGCACGCTCGCCGAAGTGGACGCCGCCCGGCAGGCCATGCTCGCCGCCCTTCTGGCGGAACTGGGCCTGTCCAACCCCGAACTGGCCCGCATCCTCTATGCCGCGCGCATCGGCATGGCGGACCTTTCGGCGCGCGACGGACAGACCGGCGAAGAGGCGATGGCCACGCTCATCGACCTCGTGCTGGCGCTCCACGGCTAGGCCCCCGCAACGCACGCCCCCCGGCCGTCCGCGCAACGCGCGCGGGCTTCACCACGGCCCGGCCGGGCACGATCCGGAAATCAATACCGACGTAATACCGACGTTTTACCGACGTGATACCGAAAGTGGTTTTTCAGCGATTTCAGCGCGTTAACCCTGATTCGCCCAATCAGGCCGACACCGCGTCATTTTCCACGATCCGGGGCCAGACGGTCTTCAGCGCGCGTTCATACATCGCCTCGTCGTCAATCTCCGCCCAGGCGAGGTCTTCTATCAGGCAGCAGGGCAAATCCGCCTCCTGCGCCAGCCGGACAAGCGACGGCTCGTATTCGGACTTGGGATCTTCCGACAGAACCTGCCGCGCCACCTGTCGAAGCCGCTCTGCCATCTCTGCGGAAAATCCCGTGATTCCAGTGTGTTCCCCGAAATGCGGCTCCGGCCTTGCGTGGCGATTCTTGGACATTTCCTCGAACGCCGGCATCGGCCCGCCCGTGTCGCGCACCCAGACGAATTGCTCATCGGTGGCCTTTGTCTCGCCCGAGATCACAAGCACCGTCTCCCCCGGCGTCACCGGCGCCAGCGCGCGGCGCTCATAGACCAGATCGCTCTCCACGATCACCACCGGCCCCTCAAGCCCCTCCAGCCCCGTCAGCATGGACCGAAGGCTGCCCGTTTCGGCGTAAAGCGGGTTATGCAGACACTCCACATCCCCCACCCCGGCAAACAGCGCCTCATACTGATCGGCAAGGTGTCCGGTCACGATCCGGATGTGTCCCACGCCATGCGCGCGCAGCATCCCGACGGACCGCTCGATGATCCTGCGGCCTTCAATCTGAAGGAACCCCTTGGGGTGCTCGCGCCCGCGCGCGCCCATCCGCATACCGCGCCCGGCGGCAATAATTAATGCATTGAAATCAGCCATTTGCCTGCTATCGCTCCCAAACCGCTCGCGCATTCGCGCAACCCTATGGTAGGAACCAATCCATTGCAAGAAGGGGGTAGGCGTGACCGCATCCGATAGCCTGTCGTTTCGGGCCGTGCTGGCCAGTTTCGACGCCGAACAGCGGCGTCGGGAATGGGCGACCGATTGGTCCATCGTGCTGCTCTATCGCGCACCGGGGCTGGTGCTGGCCTGGCTTTTCCTGCGTCTCGGGCTCTTGCCAACGACGGTCACGCTCATCGGCCTTGGCCTCAGCCTCGCCCTCCCGCTGACGGCCGGGGTGCTCCCGCTCTCCATCGCGGGAATCGCCGTCTTCGCGCTGGCGCTGGCGTTCCAGATCACCGATTGCGCCGACGGCACCATGGCCCGCGCCTCCGGTCAGATCAGCGCGACCGGCGGGCGCGCCGATTTCCTTGTGGATATGGCGCATTGGGGGCTGCTCTATGTCTCTCTGGGGCTTCTCGCCGACCGGACCTTCGGCACTGCGGGGCTTTGGTCCGCGCTCGGCGCCACCGCCGGGTGGATGCGGCTCTACGCGCGCACCTGCAACGACGCGGCCGCCGAGCGTCCCGACGACGGCTCCCCCAAGCCGCCCAATCCACTCATCGGCTTCATAGCCGGCCTCTACGGCCTGATCCCCTTCACCGCACTGGCCCCGAATCTCCTGCATATCTGGGTGATCGGACTTGTGATCTACAGCGCGCTCGACATCGCCGACGCTCTTTTCAACGCGTTCAGATGAAGATCGTCCAGATCAGCCCCTATCCCATGTCGCGCCCCGGCGGCGTGCAAAGCAATATCCGCGATCTTTCCGAATGGCTGCGCGCGCAGGGCCATGAGGTGCGGATCGTGGCCCCGCCCGGTGGCGCACCCGGCACTGACAAGGGCTTGATTGAACTGGGAAAGACGCGGGTGGTCTCCATCCACGGCACCACGTTCGAGTTGTCGCGCGCCAGCCGGCCAGAGCTTACCACCTGCGTTGCCGATCTGCGCGACTGGGGGGCCGACGTGGTGCATCTGCACACCCCCTGGACACCCATGCTCGCCTGGCAACTTTGGCGCCGGCTGTCGCTTCCGTCGGTGGCGACCTTTCACGCCACCCTCCCAAGAGACGGCGGCCTTGATCCGGTTTCATGGTTCCTGCGCCGTGCCGCGCGATATTTTCACCGCCGGCTGGATGCCATCATCGTGCCATCCAAGGCTCCGCAGGATCAATGGCGCGCCCTCGGTCTCTCGCCCGCGCCGCAGATCCTGCCGCCCGCGATCGACCTGTCGGCATGGCGCGCTGCGCGCCGTGCGCAACCGCCCCGGACCGGGCCGTTCCACGTCGTTTACATGGGCCGCCTGGAAGAGCGGAAGGGCGTCCGGATCCTGCTGGACGCATGGCCCGAGGTCGTGAAAAACATGCCGGACGCGCGGCTGACCATCGCCGGAAGCGGCACGCTCGAGGGCGCCATCAAGGACCGTGTGGCGTCAATGAACCTGCCGGGACTCAGCCTGCGCCCGGCTCCGGCCAACACCCCCGCCCGCGCCCTCATCGCCAGCGCGGACGTCTTCGCAGCCCCTGCATTGCATGGCGAAAGCTTCGGACTGGTGCTGATCGAGGCGATGTCGGCCGGGGCCCTGCCCGTGGCCGCCGCGAACGAGGGGTTTTCCACCGTGATGACCGGCGAGGGCGAGGAACTGCTGACCCCGCCCGGCGATGCCAGCGCACTGGCGGAGAAACTCATCGCGCTGGCCAGAGACGATGCCTTGCGCGAGCGGCTAGGCATCTGGGCACAGAATCATGCGCTGCGGTTCGACGTGGTACAGCAAGGTCCGGCCTATCTTGGCGCATTCGAACGCGCGCTCGGCTGACTCATACCGGCCTCACGTCTCACCGCTCAAAACGCGACTTTGCGGGGAAACGCTCCTCCAGCCAGCGTTTGACCATCCGCTCCACCCGCGGATTTGGCTTGTCCCCGAAGCTGTCGTTGAGTGTCGCGCTGACCGGGTTGCGCCAGCCGAGCCGCCGAAGCTGCGCCCATGTCCATGGCGTGAAATTCTCCAGCGAGACATAGCCTTCGACCGCGCGCACCTCACCCTGTGTCGCAGCCTCGGCGGCGCCGCTTTCATGGGCGTAATGCGGATAGAGGTATTCGGGCGCGATACACTCGGTGCTGCGAAACCGCGCCGCGCGGGTGGTCGCGAACTCGTCGGCGAACCGCTCTGTCATCTGTGCGAAACGGCCCCTGTCAATACGCTGGGGCCCGTGGATGACATGGTTGCGCCGGCGCGGCCCGAAGACCCGGCTCAGCGCCGCATCCGATCGCGCAAGCGCATGGTTCCACGGCGAATCCCGCTGCGGGTCGAGCGTCTCCAGCGGACGGGTCCGGCGCCGGTGAAACAGCGACAGGGGCCGCTCCCCGCGCATCAGCGACGCCATCAGCCCCGAACGCAGCAAAAGCATGTCATCCTCGAAATATACGAATTCATCGCTCAGACCGGGCAGAAGGTGCAGGTGGCTGATGATCGCGAAGGAATTGAACGTCGGCAGGATTTCCGGCGCCATGACCTCGTCATGATGCACCAAGCGCAAACCCGGCGCCTCGGGATTGAGCCAGTGGGGAACCTGCGGTCGGCACGTCAGCAGATAGACTCGCCTGACCTGGGGCAGAAATGTCTCGATCGACCGCAGGGAATATTTCAGCACATCGAGGTTATCGCGGGTGCGATTGGGGTTGGTATCATGCCCGTCCCCGGCATAGTGGCGCAGGGTATCGGCATAGCCATCGAATGTGTCATCCACCCACGTATAGACCACGTCGATCCGGCGATCCGTCATACTCTGCCCCTTCCGCGTCGCCGCATACTCCTTCCCCGCGCGCGGCTGTGCAAGCAGCTTGTCGGCTTCGCAACGCCCTCTGGCGTCCTCCCGGCCTCGATACCCCGGTTGCAACGTTCGCACCGTTCACCATGCCGCCGCAATGCGCCCCGCCGACATCAATACCGACGCGATACCGACGTTATACCGACGGAATACCGAAACGGCTTTTTGCGTGATTTCAGCGTGTTAACCCTGATTCGCCACAAAGGGACCGAATTTGCCGCTTGCCGCTCCATGACGGTCTTTCTACGCTCCCGACCATGTCCGAAACCGACCGCCAGACCGATCCACTCGACCCGGCCCGCGCCAATGCGCTTCTCACCGCGCTGGAGCGACCTGCCGAGCTTCGTTCAGGCGATCTGCTCCCACCCTTCTTCCATCACCTCTATTTCTGGAATGCGCGGCCCCCCTCCGCGCTTGGCCGCGACGGCCATCCCCGCCCCGGCGGGATCATCCCCGACACGGGGCTGCCACGCCGGATGTGGGCTGGCGGGCGCCTTGTTTTCAAGGCTCCTCTGCGTGTGGGCGAGACCGCGGAGAAGCGCACGACACTTGTGTCAACGACGCGAAAGACGGGCCGGACAGGCCCACTTGCCTTCGTCACATTGCGCCATGAGTTCACGCAGGGCGGCTGTCTTCGAGTGACCGAAGAACAGGATCTCGTCTACCGCGAAGACCCCGCCCCCGGCACATCCGCACCCAGACCGCCAAAGGCCCGCACGGATGAAGTTCAGTCAGAAAACCACGCGTTCGACAGCACCCTTCTGTTTCGCTATTCGGCGCTGACATTCAACGGGCACCGCATCCACTATGATCTGGATTATGCCCGTGAAACAGAGGGTTACGCTGGGCTCATCGTCCACGGTCCGCTTCTGGCGCAATTACTGATGCTGATGGAGCAGGACCGGACGGGCAGCCTTGCAACATTCTCTTTCCGCGCGTTCACACCGCTTCTGCACCATGAAACCGCAACGCTGTGCCGGGGCGACGATGGCGCCATGTGGGTCCGTGGCCCCGATGGCCGGCAGGTGATGACGGCCAAGGTGACGCCATAGGCAGGGCGTGGTTCTTTATTGAAATCAGGTCGTTATTCGGGATCTCGCGGCACCGCGACCAACCCCAGATCCCGCGCGGCTTGCATCGACAGTACTCCGGTGTCGAGCCCCTGTGGTTTTTGATAGCGGCGGATCGCATCTCGGGTCACCGCATCCATCGCCCCGCTGATCGGCCCGCGATAAATCCCCCGCACCTTCAGCGCCCGTTGCAAAGAGGCGACAAACTCCGCCGTCAGAACCTTCTGACATGGGGCCTCGAACCATGTCTCATCCCGCTCGCGTGTGATGCGCTGATGCGTCTCGGTCTTGTAGATCGCCGGCTGCTGCACGGTGCCATCGGACAGAACCTCGGGCGGCTGGACAAGCACTTGTTCTGAAACGGTTTCCACCACCGCTGGAGCGATATGCCTGCCCCAGCAGGTGCCTGGCTCTGCGCCCTCGGGTCCGTTTTCCGCGCTGTGGATCACATAGGGCTCGGAGTAGGCGCCCAGGTTCGAAAACACCCCGTCTTCCGGAGTGCAACCGGCCATGATCGCCAAGGCAAATACCAGGAACAGGGGGCGGAGCATGCTCGGGCCTCGGATTGGTTTTGCTCATGTTCTAGCCCGTATGGCATCAGGGCGAAAGCACCCGCTGCAAACAATACCTGAACATGCTTGAATTTTTGCCCGGAATGCGGGACGGGGTCGCAAATCGGGGTGGCGGGAACTATATGGCATGGCTAGAAATGATCAAATGACTTTGGAAGGGCCCCGAACGACATGGCGAAAATCACCTATATCGAGCACGACGGAACCGAACATGTGGTAGAGGTGGCGAACGGGCTGACCGTCATGGAAGGCGCGCGGGACAACAATATTCCGGGGATCGAGGCCGATTGCGGCGGCGCTTGTGCCTGTTCGACCTGCCACGTCTACGTGCATCCCGACTGGGTGGCGAAACTGCCCCCCAAGGACGACATGGAAGAGGACATGCTCGATTTCGCCTATGAACCGGATACCGAACGCTCTCGCCTGACGTGTCAGTTGAAGGTGTCCAGTGCACTGGATGGGCTGATTGTGCAGATGCCTGAAAAACAGATCTGATGCCAATCGGCCTTCGTGCGCTTGGGGTCTCGCTGGTCTTCTGGGCAGGCGGCGCCGCGGCGCAAGGGACGATTATTGGAGCGGAATACGGCGATCCAACCACCCGCTATGACCACGCCGTTCTCGGTGATGCGGTCGAGTGGGGCAGCCTGACCATGCGTACCGACACTTGCCGCCCGATCTGTGGCGGGAACGGTCTTGGAACGATCCGCATAACCTTGCCCGAAACGCGAGTCTTCGAGGATATCGAGCCCAAGCTCGTGGATGTGGGAGCAGAGACAGGCAAGGCGGCGATGGTCGTCGAAAGCGATCTGCGGCACGGGGCACGGCTTGCACTTTACGGGGCGCAGGGAATGATCGCGGCGACCCCTTTCATCGGACAACGCAACCGATGGCTCGCGCCCATTGGAGCGGCGGATCTTGACGGGGACGGACATGTGGAAATCGCCTACGTGGATCGCCCGCACCTCGCCCGAACACTGCGTGTCTGGCGCTTTCAGGGAGGCGCGCTCGAACAGGTGGCCGATGCCACCGGCCTGACAAATCATCGGATCGGGCAGGATTTCATCACAGGCGGGATTCGCGATTGCGGTGAGGGACCTGAACTGATCACCGTCGATGCCAACTGGACGCACATCATGGCGAGCCGTTTTGACGGAACCCGCATCGAAACCCGACGCCTCGCCCCCTATGAAGCGCGCCAGAGCGTGGCGCAGGTTCTCGACTGCGAGGAGAACTGATCGCTGCGCCGGGACCGTTGAAACGTCAATGAAAAAGGGCGCCCGTTCGAGGCGCCCTCCATTGCAAGTTTGGTGGATCGATCATCACTCTTCCAGCGACAGCGCCACAAAGCGTGGCTCCCCGCTGCGACGCACCAGCAGCAGAATCGATTTACGTCCCGCTTCGCGCGCCTCTTCGATCCGGTCCTCCAGATCCGAGACACGGCTCAGCTTCTGCTGGCTTGCCTCGGTGATGACATCGCCTGCCCTCAGCCCCTTTTCGTAAGCCTTTGAGGCTTGATCGACGTCACGCACGACCAGCCCTTCTGCCTCGGCGGGAAGGGAAAGCTGCTCACGCAGTTCATCGGTCAGAGACGAAAGCAGAAGACCCATAATATCCTTTTGCTGCGGCTCGTCCGGCACGTCCGGTTGAGCGGCGGGCATGGAGCCCTCTGCCTCTTCGCGGCGTCCGAGCGACACCTTGAGCGTTTGGGTCTTGCCATCGCGCAGCACCAGCACACGCACCGATTTACCAACCTCGGTATTGCCGACCTGGCGCACCAACGCTCGGACATCGTCAACCTCGATTCCATCGAAGGACAAGATCACGTCACCGGACTGCATGCCAGCGTCTTGCGCGGGACCTTCAGGGACATCCGTGACCATCGCACCGCGGGTGTTGTCCAGTCCATCAATCGCCTCGACCATGTCATCGGTAATGTCCTGAATGCGCACTCCAAGCCAACCGCGGCGCGTTTCGCCAAATTGCTTAAGCTGATCCACCACCTGTTTGACAACATTGGACGCCATTGAAAACCCGATCCCAATGGAGCCGCCGGTCGGCGACAGGATCGCGGTATTCACGCCCACGACCTCACCATCCATGTTAAAAAGCGGCCCGCCGGAATTGCCGCGATTGATCGCGGCATCGGTCTGGATGTAATCGTCATAGCTTCCTGAAAGTACGCGCCCGCGCGCCGAAACGATCCCGGCAGAGACCGAGAACCCTTGTCCCAGCGGATTGCCCATCGCGATGACCCATTCGCCCACGCGGGCGGTTTCGCTGTCACCGAATTCGACAAAGGGCAAGGGTTCATCGCTTTGCACCTTCAGCAGCGCAATATCCGTTGTCGGGTCGGTTCCGACCACCTCCGCAGGCATTTCCTCTCCTTCGAAAAACTCCACCCGAATCTCATCGGCACCGTCGATCACGTGGTTGTTGGTAACCACGAACCCATCCTCGGAAATCACAAACCCCGAGCCAAGCGCCGAGGTGCGGCGCGGACGGTTCCCTTCGCGGTTCCGGTCCTGGAACTCGCGGAAGAAGTCCTCGAAGGGGGAACCCTCGGGCACAATACCCTCGGGCGCTGTGCGCCCCGCGACCGTTGTGGACGTGGTGATATTGACCACCGCCGGGCTAACCTCTTCGGCGAGATCGGCAAAGCTTTCGGGCCGGGCCTGTGCGACGACCGCCTGCGTGAGCACAAAGACGAAGGCCAGTGCCGTGAGCCACAGCGTTCGAAACTGTGACTGGTGATCATGTTGGATTGAAACTGCCTTGGATGTCACGCCCAATTCTCCTTTGCTGCACTGTTGCGGAGCGGCACGCTGCCGCTCTTGCGATTTGCGTATGAATGTAAGGCTGATCTCCGACAACACAACCGATGTCGCGCCAGGTCAAGAGCGCGTGATCCGAGCGTGATCATGTAATGCGGACAAAAAGGACAAGAATGAGATCGATTTACCTCTACCCCGTCGCGGCGCAATAAAATGTGAATCGTGAAGAGAACCACACTGCGACGCCGAACGGCTCACGCACCAAGAGTTTTCGCGATCCAAGTGAGCACCAGACCAAGGGCAACGGCAAGAAGCCCCATCGCTCTGCGCTGGCCTTCGGGAATCGCCCGCAAGGCGGCAAGCAGATCATCAATGATGGAAGGGGCCAGTGCATACACCAGCCCCTCCACGATCAGCACAAGCCCGATGGCGAGAATTGCCGTTTCGATCATTGCGTCTGCGGCGCCTCACCCGACCGCAGGTATTCAAAGAACTCGCTGTCCGGCGTCATAACCATCGACGAATTTCCTCCTCTGAGTGCGCGCTGATAGGCTTCGAGCGACCTGTAGAAGGCGAAGAACTCGGTATCTGCACCATAGGCTTCGGCATAGATCCGGTTCCGCTCAGCGTCGGCCTCGCCGCGGACGACTTGCGCCTCGCGTTCGGCATCCGAGATCGTCTCGGTCACTGTCCGGTCAGCGAGCGCGCGCACACGCTGCGCGGCTTCGTTGCCGCGTGCGATCTCGTCGGCGGCTTCGCGGTCACGCTCGGCACGCATCCGGGCGAATGTGGCCTCAAGGTTCTGATCGGGCAAGTTAGTCTTTTTCAGACGCACGTCCACAACCTCAAGCCCGAGACCTTCTGCGCTGGCCTGTGCATTGTCCCGGATACGGGTCATGAGATTGCGACGCTCTTCGGACAGGATCGTGTTCGACGTGACCTGATCGGCACCAAGCACCTCTCGGATCTGCGCATTGAGGATTGACGACAACCGATCTTCGGCAGTGCGCACCCCGCCGACACCGACGGCCTGACGAAACTGCACAACGTCGCGGATACGATAGCGGGTGAAGGCGTCGACGATGAGACGGCGGTCATCCGATGGTGTCACCTCAATTGTTTCGGTATCTAGCGACAGGATTCGCGCGTCATAACGCACGACCTCCTGGATGAAGGGGATCTTGAACGACAGGCCCGGTTCCGACTTGACCTGCTTGATTTGTCCGAATTGCAGCACAAGCACACGCTCCCGCTCGTCCACGACAAAGATCGAGGACAGCCCGAGAAACAGCAGCACCACTACGGCCGGGATGATTATCTTAAGTTTACCCATAATATTCAGTTCCCCTGCGTATTGGAGCTGTTGCTGTTCGAACTTATAGTGTCACCGCTGTTGCGACGCAGCTCGTTCAGCGGAAGGTAGGGCACCACATTGTTGCCTCCTTCGCCACCAACGATGGATTCGTCCAGAATGGTCTTGTCGATATCGCCAAGCACTTGTTCCATCGTTTCGAGATAAAGACGCTTGCGCGTTACCTCCGGTGCATTCGAATATTCGGCGAGAACCGACGTGAACCGGCTTGCATCACCACGGGCCTCGTTGACGACACGCGCACGATACCCTTCGGAGTTTTCTAGGATCTGCGCCGCCTCACCGCGCGATTCGGCCAGAACCCGGTTGGCATATGCATCCGCCTGACGCTGCAATCTGTCACGTTCCTGTTCGGCGGCCTGCACTTCGCGGAACGAGTCGATTACTTCTTCCGGCGGGTCAGCCGTGTCGAGGTTCACACGCACGATGCGAATGCCGCTTTCATATTCGTCCATGGTCGCCTGAATGTCGGAGAATGCAGTATCCGCGATGATACCCCGGTCCCGGTTGAGGATCGGCGCTAGGTTTGAGGCCGCGATGATTTCGCGCATCACCGATTCGCCAGCGGCCTGCACGGTTAGCTGCGGATCGCGAATGTTGAACAGCAGCTTGGCTGGGTCCGCAACATTCCAGACAACCTGAAATTCGATGTCAACGATGTTGGCATCGGTGGTCAGCATCAAGCCCTCTTCGCGCCCGCCGACACTACGGCCGATTTCCTCGGTCCGTTCGGAGGTGACGTTGACGACCTCGGCCGACACCAAGGGCCACGGCGCGAAATTCAGACCCGGCTGGCCGGTGCTGTAATATGAACCAAGAAACAGCTCGACCGATTGTTCCTCGGGCTTGACCGTGTAAACGCTCGCCAGTCCCCAAAGGACAAGCGCCGCCGCCACGCCAAGACCAATAGTTCCGCGAGTGAAACGCGGGCCGCCTCCACCGCCAGAACCACCGCCGCCAGAGCCACCGCCGCGTCCGCCCATAAGCACACGAAGCTGGTCCTGACCCTTCTTCATCAATTCGTCGATATCGGGAATCTGGGGGCGATCATCCTCGGGGCGCCGTCCGCCACCGTTATTGCCGCGATTGTCGTCGCCGCCTCTGCCACCCCGATTGCCGCCGCCGCCCCAGGGGCCGCCATTGTTGCCTGCCATTAAGGTCTTTCCCTTCTCACATACGTCTTGCGCATCATACTAACTTGTGTGGCACGAGATTGAAATCAACCTGTGCGCACCGGCGTTTTCATAGTGACGATTTCTTCCGACATCGTAGGATGCACCGCGACGGTGCGGTCAAAGTCCTCTTTCGTCGCACCCATCTTCACCGCGATTCCGGCAAGCTGGATCATCTCGCCCGCGCCCGGCGCGACGATATGACAACCCAGAACCTTGCGCGAGGACTGGCTCACCACCAGCTTCATCAGAACCCGCTCGGCCCGTCCTGCGAAACTTTGCTGCATCGGTTTGAAAGACGTCGCAAAAACCTCGATTGGTTCGCGGTCGCGTGCTTCTTCCTCGGAAAGACCTACGGTGCCCATTTCCGGCTGGGTGAATATCGCTGTGGGAATCAGGTCGTGATCCACCGGCGTCGGGTTTCCCTTGAACACCGTTTCCACAAAGGCCATGCCCTCGCGAATTGCCACCGGCGTCAGGTTCATGCGGTCGGTCACATCGCCTATTGCATAGATCGAGGGCACGGCGGTTTGTGAGTATTCGTCCACGATCACCTGACCGTTGCGCCCCAATTCCACACCGATCTCAGACAACCCCATGCTTTCGGTGTTGGGGGCGCGGCCGGTTGCGAACAAAACCTTGTCAAACACGCGCTCTGTGCCGTTGGTTGCCTTGACCCATACGCCGCCGTCCTCTTCGCGCATCTCAAGCACATTGGTGCCGAGATGCACATCAACACCGCGCTGGCACATCTCCTCGCAGACCAGCCCGCGCGCTTCGTCATCGAAGCCGCGCAGTATCTGTGCCCCGCGGTAGAATTGTGTCACTTCAACGCCCAAACCGTTGAGGATGCCGGCGAATTCGCAGGCGATATAGCCACCGCCCACGATCAGGATGGATTTGGGCATCTCGTCCAAGTGAAAGATGTCGTTGGATGTGATGGCAAGCTCAACCCCCTGCATGTCGGGCTTTACCGGGCGGCCACCCATTGCAAGCAGGATATGTTTGGCGGTCTTGCGGGAGCCGTCGTCCAGTTCGACGGTATGTGCATCCGTTAGCTTTGCACGTTGGTCAAACGTCTCCACGTTGCTGTTTTTCAGAAGGTTGCGATATACCATTTCCAGCCGGTCAAGCTCGGTGTGCAGCTTGCCCTTGAATGCGCCCCAGTCAAATCCGCCCGCATGTACTGTCCAGCCATACGCCTGCGCATCTTCAACCATGCCCGCATACTCAGACGCAAAGACCATCAGTTTCTTGGGCACGCAGCCCCGGATCACACAGGTGCCGCCGTAGCGATCCTCCTCTGCCAACGCGACCTTCGCACCTTCCTGTGCCGCGACACGCGCCGCCCGCACCCCACCGGATCCGCCTCCTATAACGAACAAGTCGTAGTCAAAGCTCATGAAGTGTCCCTAATCTGCCAAATCGGTAAACAGGTTGTCGGTTTCCACGAAGTCGAGCGTCGCCTCCTCGACGGTGCCCGCGTTTATGTCGCGTACTTCCACCCTGCCATCGCCGTATCCGATCACAACCGCATCGCAGATATCTATGAAAAGCCCGTTCTCGACAACGCCCGGGATCTGGTTCAGCACCATGGCAAGCTGACGCGGATTGCCGATACGGCCCAAATGCAAGTCGAGGATATGGTTGCCCTCATCCGTAATGAACGGTGCATCGCCATTCATCCGCAGCGTGGACGAGCGGCCAAGCACATCCATTCCCACAAGCGTCTCCTCGATCAACGCCTGCGAAGTTTGCCAGCCAAAGGGCACCACCTCAACCGGCAGGGGGAAAGCGCCAAGCGTTTCAACCTCCTTGCCAATATCGGCTATCACGACCATCTGGTCACTCGCGGTGGCCACGATTTTCTCCTGCAAAAGCGCACCGCCGCCGCCCTTGATCAGATTGAGTTCCCCGTCAAACTCATCCGCGCCGTCAATCGTTACATCCAGCCATTTCGCGGCATCCAGGCTGATGACCTCAATACCGACCTCACGCGCCAGTTCGGCGGTGCGAGTCGAGGTCGGCACACCCTTTATTCGCAAGCCATCCTCGCGCACCATCTCGCCGAGACAGCGCACCAGCCAAGCAGCGGTGGAGCCGGTGCCGAGTCCCACCCGCATTCCGTCCTCGACAAAGTCCGTCGCCTTCTTGGCAGCGACGAACTTCGCCTTGTCTATGGGCGACAATTCTCCGGTCATGGCAGCGACTCCCAGGAACATGCATTCCCGGTGGTTATAAGGAAACTGAACCGGGGGCGCGAGGGAAGAATTCGACCGTTTCATTCCCCGGGCAAAGCGTGCGGCGCGTTTCCGATCGGAAGTGTCGCAAAGGGGGCGGACACGAAGGACGGGATTGGATACACATGCGGAATGGAGACACGCTATAGATTGCACTATGCCCCCGACAACGCCTCGATCATCGTGCGCATGGCGCTCGAAGCACTAGGGCAGCCTTATGAAACCGTATTGGTGGACCGCTCGACCCAGGCTCAGCGCAGCGCGAACTATCTTGCAATTACACCGACCGGGCTTATTCCGACTCTTGAAACCCCGCGCGGCGCGATCTTCGAGACCGGGGCAATCCTATTATGGCTGGCCGACACCCACGGGGCTCTCGCCCCTGCACCGGAGGCGCCGGAACGCGCGCAATTTCTCAAGTGGCTCTTTTACGTGTCGAATACGCTGCATACCGAACTGCGCATGACATTTTACCCTCGGCAGTATGTGGGCGAGGAGCACACGACGCAATCGGCGCTACGGCAGCAGGTTCGTGCCAATCTTGTGCGCGCGCTCGATCTGCTCGACGAGCTGGCGGCACGAGGACCGGGCTGGTTTAATGGCCCTCACCCTGGCCTGATGGATTACTATGTCGGTGCCTGTTTGCGTTGGATGGCGATCTACCCGGTGATGAATACCGCATGGTTCGACATTGCCCGCACTCCACATCTGCACTTGCTGGCACAACATCTCGACAAAGACGCCGCCGCGTACACTGTCGCGCAGGCAGAGGGGCTCGGCCCTACGCCGTTCAGCGCACCGCATCTCCCGCAACCCTCCGAAGGATCGGCCACCTGATGTTTCTGTCGGTTTTTGACATGTTCAAGGTGGGTGTGGGGCCGTCATCGTCTCATACGATGGGGCCTATGGTCGCCGCAGGGCGCTTTCTCGACATGATGCGCGCCGCCCCCTTCGAATTCGCCGGGGTCAGGGGCTCCCTGCACGGCTCGCTCGCCTTTACCGGGGTGGGCCATGCCACCGACCGCGCCACGATTCTCGGATTGGCAGGATTTCGTCCCGACACATATGACCACGACAAGGCCGAGGCCGCGCTGGCGGCGATACGGGAAACCGAATCGGTGACACCACCGGGTCTGTCACCACTCGCCTTCAATCCGCGTGAGGATCTGCGCTTTGATTTCGGCCCGGCCCTGCCCGGCCACGCCAACGGTATGATCCTGATGGCGACCGACGCACAGGGCGACGTGATCCTTCGGGACACCTTCTTTTCCGTTGGCGGTGGCTTCGTGCTCACAGAGGCGGAACTGGCCGCGGGCAAGGACACGGACCGTGGCCCCCCCGTTCCTTATCCCTTCAAGACCGCCTCAGAGATGCTGCAAATGGCCGAAACCTCGGGCAAATCCATCGCCGAAATGAAACGCACCAACGAAATCGCACGCGGCGGTGCCGAAGGTTTGCGTAGCGGGGTGGTGCGCATATGGCAGGTGATGAACGACTGCATCGACCGCGGCTTGTCGAGCGATGGAGTCCTGCCTGGAGGTCTTGGCGTGCGACGACGCGCAAAGGGTATCCATGACGCGCTCATGGCCGAGCGTGGAATGAACTTGTCCCCACCGCACACGATAAACGACTGGATGAGCGCCTACGCCATGGCGGTGAATGAGGAAAACGCCGCAGGCGGGCAGGTTGTCACCGCCCCCACCAATGGCGCGGCGGGCGTTGTGCCCGCGGTGATCCGATACTGGCTCGATCATGTTCCCGGTGCAAGCGCAAGCCGCGTGGACGAATTCCTGCTCACAGCTGCGGCGATCGGCGGGCTGGTGAAATACAATGCCTCGATCTCGGGCGCAGAGGCTGGCTGCCAAGCCGAGGTCGGCTCCGCCGCCGCAATGGCCGCCGCCGGGTTCTGCGCGGTGATGGGCGGCACCCCCGAACAGGTGGAGAACGCCGCCGAGATTGCGCTGGAACAGCATCTCGGCATGACCTGCGATCCCGTGAAAGGATTGGTGCAGGTACCCTGCATCGAGCGCAATGGATTGGGTGCCATCAAGGCGGTCTCAGCCGCGTCGCTGGCCCTGCGCGGCGACGGCCAACACCTTGTGCCGCTCGATGCCTGCATAGAGACCATGCGCCAGACCGGGGCAGACATGAGCGAGAAGTACAAGGAAACATCGCTTGGCGGTCTGGCGGTCAACGTGCCGAATTGCTAATCGGCAACCCCGGCAACCTGTCCAGTGTTTGCCGGGGCTCCACGGTGAGCAAGGGCCGTCACAGTCTCACCTCACTATTTGCTCGTCGTACACGAACATGTTGGCCCAGGCTCTGTCGATGAGTTCGGGGCTCATTTTGTAGGGAATACCTTCAAACTTGCAAATTTCAATCATCTGATCGATGAGAAAAACCGGCTGATAGTTGGCGTAGACATTGTCGATGGTCGGGTATTTCACATTCAAAAGGTGAATGAGCGCGCCTTCGTCAAGTGGCAGACCCTTCTTCCGTGCCACCAGCGCAAATATCTTGAGAAAGTTTTCCTGATTGGGACCATCGATCTTGATCTTGTAGAAAATCCGACGCAACGCGGCCTGATCAAATATCGCGTTGGGATGAAAGTTGGTCGAGAAGATTACCAGCGTATCGAAAGGCACCTCGAACTTCTCACCGGATTGAAGAGAAAGGATGTCCTTGCTTTCCTCAAGCGGGACGATCCATCGGTTGATCAGCGATTGTGGCGGTTCAGCCTGACGCCCCAGGTCATCGACGATGAAGATCCCGCCGGACGATTTCAGTTGAAGCGGTGCCTGATAAGTGCGGGCGGTCGGATTATAGACCAAATCGAGCATCGAAAGCGACAATTCGCCGCCAGTGATCACCGTGGGCCGGTCACAGCGAACATACCGCCGGTCAAACCCACGGCGGCGGCGCAGACTGTTTGGGTCGTCGGATTCCTCTTCTGCCTTGGAATGGACGATGGGGTCATAAACGGTGATGACCTGGCCCGCATACTCGATGGCTCGGGGCACATAGACCTTATCGCCCATCGCGTCACGGATTCCATTGGAGATTGAGCTTTTCCCGTTACCGGGCGGACCATACATCAGGATAGAACGGCCGGAGCTTACTGCTGGGCCGAGGTGGTCTAGAAGCGAGTCCGGCAGGATCAGATGCCCCATCGCGTCGGTCAGTTGCTGACGGGTGATCTGGATGTTTCGAATCGACTGACGCCTGATCTGCTCTCGGTAAACCTCCAGTGGCACCGGCATGGCTCCAAAATACTCCGACTGCGAGAGCGCGTCGAGCGCGCGGGCCTTGCCGGCATCGGTAAGCTGATAACCCATTTCGTTGCCGCTATTAGCATTTAGTGTGCCGGTGGCCTCGATCAGACGTTGTTCGCGGCTCATGTCAATCAACTCCTGCGTCACCGCGGAGGGCAGACAGATGGCACGCGCCAGATCGCTGACCATGTCCACATTCTTCCGGAACATGGTTTTCAGAAGAATATCGCGCATCATCACCAGCGGAAGGTTCATGTCCTCCAGGCGGCGCGGGGCGGGCGGGGCCGTGACAGTGGCTGTGGTTTCCATGTTCATGAAGGAGACATGGCAAAGCGATGTGGCGGAATTTTGGCGCGAACAGGGTTCGGTGCGGGTAAGTTTCTCCAGAACCATTTGGCAAAACACCTCGGAAAGATGTTTCGCGGCCTGACTGGAAGTCAGGCGCCGTAGACCGCACCCAGAGCGAGATAGGCCGCCAGCGTACCGCCAAGCGCCAGCCCCATCGGGAAATCGGACTTGAGATACCAGCTTTTCCAATCGGGCAAGGCGCGAGAGATCGGGGAATGCCGCGCCAGCCGGTGGGTCAACCATGCCGCCAGAAGCGTGGCCGCGAACAGGGCGATCAGTAGTCGTGCATCACCGGGATGTATGAAGGGTGCGGCGGCGGCGGCGAATTTGGCGTCTCCGGCACCGACAAGGCCAGCGGCATTAAGCGCGATACCCGCCAGAAGCACGACTGCCAGTTGCAGAAAACGCCAAGGATATTCCGCCATAGGAAGCGCAAGTAAGCCCACCACGACGAAAACCGCGAAAAGCGTCATAACGGCGATGTTCGGTATACGCATGCTGCGCATGTCACTCCAGGCCACATAAAAGCAGATCGGCGCCACGAAGGGCAGAAACCAAAGCGCGGATGTTTCGGTGATCATCATCATGCGCTTGGCATATCAGCCTTCCAGCGCGCGGAGAGAGCGCACCGCAGCCTCGAAATGTCGGGGATGTGTTTCGATCGCCTCGCGTAGCAAGCCCTTTCCGGTCTCCACATCGTTCTGCTTGATCGCGGACAACGCCATTGTATGAAGGAGTTGTGCACGTTCGGTTTGAACCATCGGGATCACGGGCAAGGTGTAGTTACGCTGTGCCCCGCGGGCAAGGACGAGGTTGTTCTTCGCCGTGAAGAGAGACTGATCCTGTCTGATCGCCTCACCAAACAGACGTTCAGCCTCGGCATAATCGCCGCGTGTCAGTTTCGAATACCCCCAGTTATTCAGCACACCGGATGGGCGAGTGGTCAAGCCCACAGCCGTTTGATAGAAGCTGTCAGCCTTGTCCCAGTCCTCGTTGCTGTCTGCCACCATCGCCTCAAGCCTATACCGCTTGAAGGTTTCATGCGTGGGGGGCACGGCGTCCAGCTCTTTATCAGCACGCTCCCAATCGCCTGCACGGATGAGCGCATCGCCCAGATCAACACGATCTTCGCTGGTGCTGTCGGGATGTTTGATCACCTCATCCCATGCGGCCACCGCCTCTGTATGGCGCTTGGCGCGGATCAGAGACTTGGCCAGCCCGCGGCGAATATCAATTCGGTCAGGATTGTCCTTCAGAGTGCGGTTGAAATAGGCCACCGCTTCGTTCGGATCAGCCACAGTCAGCATCACATCGGAAAGATTGCTTTCGTCCACCGCGTTGACGTTCTGGATCGCGCGGTCAACCGAATTGTCATCAGGTTTCTGACAAGCCGAAAGCGCCACGGAACCGCCCAAACACAGGGATACAAGGAAAGGATGGCGCATTGTTGCGTCCTTTTACTGCTCTTGCCTCATGTCAAGGTGCACTTCGGATCAGGTAGTCGCTGCTGCCCCGGCGCACCAGTTTATATTCTTGTTTCTCCTCCTCATCATAAGAGGAATTTTCCATTTTTGCGAGAGCCAAACGCAAATTATCGCGGATCGCGTCACTTTCGCCATTATCGAGCGCGTAGGCGCGGCGGAAAATCTGCTCTGCCTCGGCGGTTTCGCCGCGCTCCATCAACACCACGCCAAGATTGTTCCACGTTTCCGGGATGGCCTTGTCCGCTTCGATGGCGCGGCGCAGAAGATCCTCCGCTTGTCCAAGGCGCCCCAGGCCGAGATTAGCCGATCCAAGCGCCGAGAGGATGTCGGGTGTCAAACCGTCCTGCGCAGCGGCGCGGGTAAATGCCTTGAGCGCAAGCTCATGCTCGTCCGCCGCCATCAGGCGATGGCCAACAACCAATCCGTCCTTGGCCTCTTCGCCTGTTGCGCGACCGGGGGGATAGGGCCCGTCTTCGTGCGCGTCGAGCCCGCCTGTGTCGCAGGCGGCCAGCAGAAGCGCGCTAACCAACAGCCCCCCCCCCAGAATTGAATTCATGTGATTTGTTAGCCTATTTACCGATCATCGTGATGCCATGCACCGAAGGGCCGACCAGAATGATCAACAACGGGGGCACGGTCAGCATCATTGTGGCAAGGGTCATCTTCGTTGGCAACTTATTTGCTTTTTCCTCAGCTCGCATCACACGCTTGTCGCGCATCTCGGCGGCATAGACACGCAACGCTTCTGCGATAGAAGTGCCGAAAGTCGAAGACTGGATCAATACCGTAACAAAGCTGGAGACATCCTGAACACCGCAACGTTCTCCCATATCGGAGAGCACCTGGCTCTTGTCCTTGCCCGCCTTCATCTCGTAGGCAACGATCTCGAACTCATCGGCCAGTGAGGGGAAAGAGGCCCGGAGTTCGCGCGCAACGCGAACGATGGATTGATCAAGCGACTGCCCCGCCTCGACGCAGACAAGCAACATGTCGAGACTGTCCGGAAAGCCATCTGTGATTTCTTCCTTGCGGGATTCAAGCCGCCGTGTGACCCAGTATTTCGGCAGCAGGTACCCTGCCCCTCCCGGTCCAAGAACATACATCAACATCTGTTTGGTCGTGGCCCCGTCGCTGCCCTTGACCAGCGTGAAGTAGGCCAGCCCGCATATCAGCCCCCCGATCCCGAGAGCGAATTGCGAGAGGTGAAAATAGCGCACCGCGTCGCGTGAATGATACCCTGCCTGAAGGAGTTTGAGCTTGATGGACGAAAGCTCCTCATGGTCCTGCGGCTCAAGAAAGGCTTTGTATTTTGCCAGCCTCTCATTTGATGACGCGCGCCGAAGCTTTTCCTTGCGGTCCTTTCGGTTTGTGCCTTCAGCGGAGGCGTTCTTGAGCTTGTTCAGGGGATCGTCGTGATCCTTGACCATCATAACGATGGTCAGAACGATCAAAGCCACACCGAGCCCTCCGACAAGGATGAGGGGTCCGAAAGGGCCGAGCGTGCCGGTCAAGATATCCATGATTCGATCGAGCATTTCGGCCCCTCCTATACCTTGATGTTGGTCAGTATGCGCATCACGAAAAGATTGGCCGCAAGAAACAGAGCCACCGCGATGCAGGCCGGAATGAAGAGTTCGTGGTCCTTCACCTCGTCGTAATAATGCGGGTCGCTGAGATTGATGAAAATCAGAGCGGCTACCGGGAAACCGGAGAGAAACTTTCCGGACCACTTGGCCTCTGCGGTAATGGCCTTCACGCGACGAAATAGTCGGAAGCGGGCACGGATCACTTTGGACAGCCCTGCGAGGATCTCGGCAAGGTTGCCACCCGATTGCTGCTGAATCGTGACGGCCACGGCGAGAAAGCGCATGTCCTGCATATCGAGCCGTTCTGCCATGTCCTTGAGCGCCTCGCCAACGTCGCGGCCGTAGGCAGATTCATCTGCGATCATACCGAATTCGGTTGCAAGGGGGTCATCAAGCTCCTTCGACACGATTTGTATCGCAGAGGAGAAAGGATGCCCCACGCGCAGAGAGCGCACCATAAGCTCGATAGCGTCGGGAAGCTGTTCTTCGATCATCGAGATACGTTTGTTCGCCTTGGCGCTGACCCAGAAATAGACTCCGCCGACGCCTGCTGCGAGTCCAACAATCATGTTCGTCAATGGCCCTGAATCGGTGCCGATGGTCAAACCAAGAAACGCAACCCCGGACAACCCCGCCATAAGCAGGATGAGCTGGCGTGGAGAAAAAGCGATGGCGGCCTTTTGTGCCTTGTCGCACAAAAGCGAATAGATCGGTATGGAGCGCACGCCACTATGCTGCGCCATCTCTTTGCGTAGCTGTTCGAGCACATCTTGCCGCGCCTGCCCCTTGTCGAGCATTTCAAGACGGCGGTTGACCTTGGAATTGAGGCTGATGGATTTCCCGAAAACTGTGAGATAAACACCTTCCACCAGCACCAGAACACCGATGAAAACAAGGCCGTAGATGATCAGTTCTGCATTGATCGGCATGGTTGTTACCCCGCTGTCGGTTCGTAGATGGAAGGCGGCAGGTCATAACCCCACATGCGGAAGCGTTCCGAGAAATGGGAGCGCACACCAGTGGCGGTGAAATGGCCGATGATCTTGTTTTCCGGGGTCAACCCGGTGCGTTGAAACTTGAATATCTCTTGCATGGAGATCACGTCGCCTTCCATCCCGGTAATTTCGGTGATCGAAGTCATGCGGCGCGAACCGTCCTGAAGACGACTGGCCTGCACTATGAGGTGAACAGCGCTTGCGATCTGGCTGCGCACCGCCTTGATCGGCATCTCGATTCCAGCCATAGCAATCATGTTTTCCAGTCGTGATATGCCGTCACGCGCAGAGTTGGCGTGGATCGTCGTCATGGAGCCGTCGTGCCCGGTGTTCATGGCCTGAAGCATGTCGATCACTTCCTCGCCGCGCGTCTCGCCCACGATGATGCGATCCGGGCGCATCCGCAGCGCATTCTTGAGACAGTCGCGGGGAGAAACCGCGCCCTTGCCCTCCACATTGGCGGGGCGGGATTCCATGCGGCCGACATGGGTCTGCTGAAGCTGAAGCTCGGCCGTGTCCTCGATCGTCAGGATGCGTTCGGAATTGTCGATAAAGCTCGACAGCGCGTTTAGAGTGGTCGTCTTGCCCGAGCCGGTCCCGCCAGAAACGATGACATTCAGCCGAGTGGCGACCGCAGCCTGGAGATAGGCGGCCATTTCCTCGGAGAACGCACCGAATCGCACCAGATCGTCGATGCCGAGCTTGTCCTTCTTGAATTTCCGGATCGAGACGAGCGAGCCATCCACCGCGATCGGCGGCACCATTGCATTGAACCGCGAGCCATCGGCAAGGCGCGCGTCCACATAGGGATTTGATTCGTCCACCCGGCGGCCCACCGCGCTCACGATCTTGTCGATAATACGAAGCAGGTGCCTTTCGTCCTTGAAGGTAATGTCGGAGAGTTGAAGTTTGCCATCGCGTTCGATGAAAATTTGCTGTGGCCCGTTAACCAGAATGTCGCTGACCGTGTCGTCCTTGAGCAGCGTCTCAAGCGGACCCAGTCCTGTCACCTCGTCATAGAGTTCCTGATTGAGCAGTGCGCGTTCGTCGCGGTTCAGGACGATAGACTTTTCCTGCAACACTTCGCTTGCGATTGCTGTAATCTCGTTGCGAAGATCTGCCTCACTCGCCTGGTCGAGGGCAGCCAGATTGAGATTGTCGAGCAGTTCGCGGTGCAGGTCGAGCTTGATCTCCGCCAATCGTTCCTTGCGCTTGCGTTCCTTGTCGGCGGAAGCGGGACGGGCCTGCAAGGTCGGGTTGGGACGACGCAGATTCTTGACAACGGCTTCATCTGCCGAGCTTGGCGCTGCCGTGGCTTTCTCGGTCGTTTTCGCAGCCCCGGCCATCGCAGGCGCCGGCGCTGGTTTGCCTGCTGATTTCTTGTATCTTGAGAACATCTTGACCTCTTGGCTTATGCCGCCTGCGTATCCGCCTTGTCGAGTTCATAGAGCGACAGGGCCAGTTTCGCGATTTCCCGTCGAAGCGGGTTTTTCGATGCTGATATTGCGAGGGGTGACCCGTGATCGCCGGCCTGCATGACTGGGCGTCCGCCATCAGGCATCAGAACATCAATCGAAATGCCAAGCGATTCGGCCATTCGCTTCACCCGTGCCTTGCCTGAAAGGTCCGTGAACTTGGGCGCACGGTTCATGACATATCTCAGCTTGTCGTATGGCAGATCCTCTGCCTGAAGTGCACGCTTGAGCCGCATCGCATTCTGCGCCGAACGCATGTCGATTTCGAGCATGGCGAAGTAGACATGTGCGGCATTGAGGACCACCTCGGACCACTGCACCAGGGTCGAAGGCATATCGACGATGACAAAATCGAAATGGTGCCGTGCAGTTTCCATCACGCGCTCCACATCCTCCGAGCCGATCAGGTCGAGTGGGAGCATGTCGGTTGGCGCGGTAAGCACCTGCAACCTGTCCTCAAAGGTCAGAAGCGCCTGACCAAATGCCTCGTGGTCCATGCCTTCGGTATCCGACAGCAACTCATAAACCGCTTCGCGCCGAGGAAGGTCAAGATAGGTCGAGACCGATCCAAATTGCAGGTCGAGGTCGATCAGACAGACCTTTGGCGGATCGGCCTTGTCGGCGATGGCCAGTTCCCAAGCCAGATTGACTGCCAACGTGGTCGCGCCACTTCCTCCCGCAAGCCCATGGACGGCGATGAGAACCCCCTCATGGCTTTGCGCATTGCCGCTAAGTGCCACCTGCGCTGGCTGCGGCTGGTCTGCAACTGGTTCGGGCTTGCGGATACGCCCGATCGCGGCATTCAGTTCCCCGGTCGGAAGCGGGTAGGGAATAAATTCATCCGCGCCGCTGCGAAGCAGTTGGTGAAGTGCGACCGGTGTGATGTCTTCTGCCACCAGAAGCGTCTTGATTCTCCGCATTTTCGCTGACTTTACGATCTCCAGCAGCAACGGAAGGTTGTCCTCGTCAAAATCGTCCACCGCCAGGGCGATAAACTCCAGATGACCAGACTCAGGCTGGTTAAAGAATTGCAGCGCATCGGCAAAGTTCAGATCCCCCCATTGCTCTCCAAGAGCTTCCTCCATGTCCTCGATAAGCAAGTCGAAATTCTGAACGTCCCGGCAGACCGTACAGGCCAGAATGGGGCTCGGTTCCGAATTCATCTTTGCGCTACTCGTCATGTTTCACGTCCTTACACCTACTGGTGGGCCATCTCACGACAATACGCCGGATTGGCCAGGCGCTCGGTTTCCACCGCGCGCACTGCTCCCATGGAGACGACAATCGCCGTAGACTGGGGCAACATTGGGGCTAAAAAGCCGAAATTGTGCGGTATTGGGCGACGGTCTCACAACCGTAAGGCGTAGAGTATCATGCTGTGCCAACAGCCGATCGCGCAAGATCGCGGCTGTTCAGACGGGAAACATCGCAGGAGGCCGCCTAGGATGCGGACTCATAATGCCTTGCCCAGAGGCGGGAGCAAGCCATGAGCACCGCAGCGAGATAGTTGCGGGCGGATTTCTCGTAGCGTGTCGCGATCTTGCGGAAGTGTTTGAGCTTGTTGAAGAACCTCTCCACGAGGTTGCGCTGCCGATAGATCGCGGGATCGACCGAGCGTTGCACATTGCGGTCGCGCTGGGTCGGGATGTGGCCGCGTCCGCCATGCGCGGCGATCAGCTCGAGGATCGCGCGGGCGTCGTA
>NZ_FODS01000018.1 GCF_900110425.1 Salinihabitans flavidus
GCCCCGGCGGGCACGATGGTGACGAAATCATTGCCCGAGACCGTGCCGGTCCACGAGACGGCGAAGGCCTCGCCGGTCAACGCGGTTTCCGGCGCCTTCAGGGTCACTTCAGGCAATTCCGGCTCCGGCTCGGGCTCAGGTTCCGGCTCTGGCGCGGTGGTCACCGCAGTGGCTATCCGGTCCAGCGCATCGCCAAGCTGATCGGCCGTTCCGGCGGTGAAATACTGCCCCCCGGTTTCCTCGGCAATGCAGGACAGGGTGCCCGCCTCACCCTCGCTGACGCCAAAGCCGACGACATGCGCGGTAAATCCGACTCCCGTTCGCTCCAGTTCCGAGGCGAGTTCGCAGGGATTGCGCTCGCAGCTTTCGACCCCGTCCGAAATCAGCACCACCGTCGCAGGCCGGTCGGTGTACGACAGGTTGCGCGCCGCCTGTTCGACCGCGTCGGTCAGTGGTGTCTTGCCTGTGGGGGTGATGCCCGAGATCGCTTCGCGGATCGCGGCGCCATTGCCCGCCGCAGGGGGCAGAAGAAGCTCGATGTCGCCGCAATCACCCCTCCGGCGGTGCCCGTATGCCATCAGCCCGACCCGGCGTTCATCCGCCCATGATCCCAGAAGCCGCCCCATGGTCTGGCGTGCGATCTCGATCTTGGCGGTTCCGTCAATCTGCCCCCACATGGAGTTGGAGCCGTCAAAGACCACCATGACATCTTCGGATTCTGCCAGGGATTGTGCCGAGACACTGCCCGCAAAGATGCAAGACGCCAGACATGCCGCAAGTCGTTTCATGAGATAATTCCGCCATTTGAAAACCAGTTGCCTCGCAGAACACCACATGCCTGCCATCGTTTCAAGTATCAGCGCCGGCCGGTCGTCGCCCCTGTCACGCCGGGAAAACCACGCCGCGATTGGAGTCAGGGGGGTGCCGCCTTGAATTCCCCACTCTGTAGTCCCATCCTCGGTGCGTGGCTTGCTCAAACGCCATTGGTGAAAGGCATTGAAACATGACGGACCAGCCCCTGCGTATCGACATCGTCTCGGACGTGGTCTGTCCTTGGTGCATCGTCGGCTTTACCCAGTTGCGCACCGCGTTGCACGAGGTGGGCGTTCAGGCCGATATTCACTGGCACCCCTTCGAACTCAACCCCGACATGCCGCCCGAGGGGGAGAACCTGCGCGATCACATCATGTGCAAATACGGCAGCACGGCGGAACAATCACGCCGCGCCCGCGCCGATCTTGTGGATCTCGGGACAGATCTGGGTATTCCCTTCGTTTTCACCGAGGATAGCCGTATCGTCAATACCTTCGAGGCGCACCAGCTCTTGCATTGGTCCGCACAGGGGGGCCGCCAGACCGACCTGAAACTTGCGCTCTTCGACGCCTATTTTCGTCAGGGCCGCGACGTGTCGGATCGTGCCGTGCTTCTCGATGCCGCCGAAGCGGCGGGCCTCGACCGCGCCGATGCCGAAGCCGCTCTCAGCGATCCGCGCCTTCCGGAAGCCGTGCGCGAAAAGGAAGAGTTCTGGATCGCCCGGGGGATCCGGGGTGTGCCCGCCATGATCTTTGGCCGTCAGCATCTGGTAACCGGCGCACAAGGGATCGAAGGGTATCGCCGCGTGCTCGATCATCTGGCAAGCAACGCCGCCTGACACTGGCGGCCTCATCGACAATTCGAATGTTTCGCGATGGGGACCGAACGGTCCGCACCCGTGCAATGCCCGCGTGATGTTCCCTGCCTCGCGATAAGGTCACCGGGATGTTGGTGGCGACGGGCGACACACCCGGCAAGAGGCTTGCCGAACGGTGGCCCTCTTCGTTTGGATGAGGGGTTTCGCATTGCGACCTCACGTCAACGTCTCCTCCGTTCATATGAACATCAAACAGGGTTCATGCGAATGTTACATGGCACCCATATTTCGGCCTCAGCGGGCGATTCCCGCGTCACACCATCCTGAAACCTGATTCCGGGCGTCCAGCTACGAGCCCAAGGGAACAATGGAGACCGATATGAACGTCAAGTCCATTCTGACAGCGACGACCATCGCTTCGCTCGCCGCCGGCGCGGCGCACGCCGAAAAGGCCCAGGTGCAGTTCTGGCACGCCATGGGCGGTACGCTGGGTGAGATCACCGACAAGTTCGCCGCCGATTTCAACGCGACCTCCGACACCTGCGAGATCAACTCGATCTACAAGGGCAACTACACCGAGAACATGACCGCCGCCATCGCCGCCTTCCGCGCCGGTCAGCACCCCCATATCGTGCAGGTGTTCGAAGTCGGCACAGCCACGATGATGGCCGCCGGCGATCAGGGCGCGATCTACCCGGTCTACAAGCTGATGGAAGATGCCGGGATCGACTTCGATCCTTCGGCCTATCTTCCGGCCGTGATCTCCTATTACACCGACACCGACAACAACCTGCTGTCGCTGCCCTTCAACTCCTCCAGCCCGGTGCTGTGGTACAACAAGACCGCGCTCGACGCCGCCGGTGTGGACGTGCCGGAAACCTGGGACGAGGTGCACGCTGCCGCAGAGGCATTGAAGGCCAACGGCGTGGAAAAGCCCTTCTCCTTCGGCTGGCAGTCCTGGACCCAGATCGAGAATTTCTCGGCTTGGCACGATATGCCCATGGCAACCGAGGAAAACGGCTTCGCCGGGCTCGGCACCGAGTTCACCTTCAACAATGAAGCCGTCGTCAATCACATCCAGCGCATCGCGGAAATGGGGCAGGACGGGCTCTTCGGTTACGGCGGGCGCCGCGGCGACAGCCGGGCACAGTTCGTGAACGGGGAAACCGCGCTCTGGATCAACTCCTCGGCCTACTACGGCGGGTTCAAGCAGGACATCACCGATTTCGAATTCGGTCAGGCCATGCTGCCGGTCGATACCGATCTGGCCGACGCGCCGCAGAACTCCATCATCGGCGGGGCGACGCTCTGGGTTCTTCAGGGTCACGAGCAGCCCGAATACACCTGCGCGGCCGAGTTCTTCCAGTATGTCTCCGAACCCGAGCAACAGGCCTACTGGCATCAGAACACCGGCTATGTACCGATCACCACGGCCGCCTATGAGCTGTCGCGCGAGCAGGGATTCTACGAAGAGAACCCCGGCACCGACACCGCCATCAAGCAACTTAGCCTGAACACGCCGACCCCGGCGTCCAAGGGGGTGCGCTTCGGCAACTTCGTGCAGGTCCGCGACGTGATCAACGAAGAGCTGGAA
Organism: Salinihabitans flavidus; assembly: GCF_900110425.1. GTDB lineage: Bacteria > Pseudomonadota > Alphaproteobacteria > Rhodobacterales > Rhodobacteraceae > Salinihabitans > Salinihabitans flavidus. The sequence continues at coordinate 3,225 of NZ_FODS01000018.1, forward strand.
GCGGTCTGGTCCGGCGACAAGACCGCGCGCGAGGCGCTCGACGCCGCGGTGGAGCGGGGCAACGCCCTGCTGCGCAAGTTCGAAAACGCCAACTCCTGATCTCCTGATGGCGTCCGGGGGGCCCGGTGACGGGCCCCTCCTTTCACGAAGGACCACCCCCCATGCAGAAAAGAGTGATCTTCAAGGCCCGGGGCCTGCCCTACCTGCTGGTGCTGCCACAGATCGCGATTACCGTGATCTTCTTCTTCTGGCCCTCATGGCAGGCGCTTGAAAGCTCCTTCTTCATCGAGGACGCCTTCGGCTTCTCGCGCGAATGGGTCGGTTGGCAGAACTACCGTGAGCTGTTCAACGATCCGGGCTATCTGCGGTCCTTTCGCAGCACGCTGATCTTCGGGTTGTCGGTGGCCGCCCTTGCGATGAGCCTCGCCCTCGGCCTTGCCGTGGCCGCCAACCGCGTCCTGCGCGCCACGCAGGGCTATCGCACCCTGCTGATCTGGCCCTATGCGGTCGCCCCGGCGCTGGCCGGCGTGATCTGGTATTTCCTGATGAACCCCTCGCTGGGCATTGTCGCCTACTGGCTCAAGGGGATCGGGGTGGAGTGGAATCACTATGTGAACGGCGATCAGGCGCTGCTTCTGGTGATCGTCGCCGCCGCATGGAAGCAGATTTCCTACAACTTCCTGTTCTTTCTCGCCGGGCTGCAAAGCATTCCCAAATCGCTGATCGAGGCCGCGGCGATCGACCGCGCGGGGCCGGTGCGCCGCTTCTGGTCGATCACCTTCCCGCTGCTCTCGCCCACCACCTTCTTTTTGCTGGTGGTCAACCTCGTCTATGCCTTTTTCGATACCTTCTCGCTGATCCACGCCACGACCGAGGGCGGCCCGTCCGATTCAACCTCCATCCTCGTCTTCCGCGTCTACAACACCGGCTTCATCGGACAGGACTATGGCGGCAGCGCCGCGCAGTCGGTGATCCTCATGGCGCTCGTCATCGTCATGACGGTCGTTCAGTTCCGCTATGTCGAACGCAAGGTAAACTACTGATGGTTGAAAACCGCCCCCTGCTCAAGCTGTTCACCCATGCCGTTCTGATCCTCGGCGTGCTGTTCCTGTGCTTTCCGGTCTGGATGTCGCTTGTCGCTTCCACCCACGGGCCCGGCGCCTTGTCGAAATCCCCGATTCCGCTGTGGTTCGGCGACCAGGCTTGGGAAAACTATTCGCAGCTTATCTTCGGCGGCATGTCCGAGGCGGGCGGCGTGCCGGTGGGCATGATGATGCTCAACTCTCTGATCATGGCTCTGGGCATCACCATCGGCAAGATCGCGGTCTCGATCCTTGCGGCCTATGCCATCGTCTATTTCCGGTTTCCCTTCCGCATGGGCTTTTTCTGGATGATCTTCGTCACCCTGATGCTGCCGGTGGAGGTGCGCATCCTGCCCACGTTCGACGTGGTCACGAAACTGGGCCTTCTCAACAGCTATGGCGGGCTCATCGTGCCGCTCATCGCCTCGGCCACGGCCACTTTCCTCTTCAGGCAGTTCTTTCTCACCGTCCCGGACGAGCTGGTGGAGGCCGCCCGCATCGACCGCGCCGGACCCATGCGTTTCTTCTGGGACATCCTGCTGCCGCTGTCGCGCACCAATATCGCGGCGCTCTTCATCATTCTCTTCATATACGGCTGGAATCAGTATCTCTGGCCGCTGCTCGTGACCACGGACGAGAGCCTCTATACCGTCGTGATGGGGATTCAGCGGATGGTCAACTCCGGCGAGCAGCTACCCGTCTGGCACTACATCATGGGCACCGCCATGCTGGCGCTGATCCCGCCGGTGATCGTGGTCGTCGCAATGCAGAACCTCTTCGTCAAAGGGCTCGTGGAAAGCGAGAAATAGCAACATGGCAACCTTGGAAATCAAATCTCTGGGCAAGACCTACCCCGGCAATGTCGTCGCCGCCGAAGGCATCGACATCGCCATAGAGGACGGTGAGCTTGTGGTGCTCGTCGGGCCGTCGGGCTGCGGCAAATCCACGATCCTGCGCATGATCGCGGGGCTGGAGACCATCACGACCGGCGATCTCTTCATCGCGGGAAAGCGGGTCAATGATCATGAACCGGGCGAACGCGATATCGCCATGGTGTTTCAGAACTACGCGCTCTACCCGCATATGACAGTGCGCGGCAACATGGCCTATGGCCTGCGCAACGAAGGCCAGCCGAAAGCCGAGATCGAGCGCCGCATTGCGGAGGCAGCGCGCACCCTGCGGCTCGAAGACTACCTCGACCGCAAGCCGCGCCAGCTTTCGGGTGGACAGCGGCAGCGCGTGGCGATGGGCCGCGCCATTGTGCGCGAACCGCGGATCTTCCTGTTCGATGAGCCGCTCTCCAACCTCGACGCCAAGCTGCGCACGCAGTTGCGCGCCGAACTCAAGGCGCTGCACCGCCGCCTCGGGGCCACGTTCGTCTATGTCACCCACGATCAGGTCGAAGCGATGAGCCTTGCCGACCGGATTGTGCTGATGAATGCCGGGCAGGTGGAACAGATTGGCACACCTCTTGATCTTTACCTGCGGCCCGCCTCCCGCTTTGTTGCGGACTTCATCGGCAGCCCCAACATGAATGTGTTCGAGGGGGTGCTCGATGGGGAGGCCCGTGCCCTGACCCTGAGTGGCGGCGGCAGCATCCGCTTTGCCGATCCGCTACCGGCCGCGCCCGGCGCGCGCGTGGCTCTGGGGATCCGCCCCGAACACCTGCACCCCGGAGACGAGGGGCCGGGGCGAATGGAACTGACCGTGACCTTCATCGAACAGCTTGGCGCCGACACCGTGGTGCACGGCACGCTGGGGAACGGCCGCGAGCCGCTGGCGGTGCGCTTGGACGGGGTCCAGATGCGCGAGGCCGGGGCATCCCTGCCGCTGATCTGTTCGCCCGAGCACATCCATCTTTTCGATGCCGATACCGGCCGCCGTTTGAACTAGGATCGCAACCTATGCCTCCCCGACCTACGCCCCGAATTTTCGGTCATCGCGGCGCGCCCTGCGTGCTGCCCGAGAACACCATCGCAGGGTTTGAGCACGCGCTCGACAGTGGCGCCGACGGTATAGAGCTCGACCTGCTCATCACCCGCGATGGCACCCCGGTCGTCACCCACAACCCGCGCCTGATGGCCGACACCACCCGCGACGCGGCGGGCGCATGGCTTGGCGTGGAGGGGCCGGACATCGCCACGCTCAGCTATGATGAGCTTGCCGCCTTCGACGTGGGCGGCGCACGCCCCGGAAGCGCCTATGCCAGCCGCTTTCCCGCGCAGGGCCAGCGCCCCGGAACTCCGGTGCCCAGGCTCACCGACGTAATACCGACGTTATACCGACGTAATACCGACGTGCTTTTCGAGATCAAAACCGACCCCCGACAGGCCTCGCATCTGCCCCTGTCGACGCAGGTTTCACGGGTGCTCGACGCAATCCGCGACGGCGGAATGGAGGATCGCGCCTACCTCCACGCCTTCGACTGGGCCGTGCTGGAAGAGGCTGCCCGCCAGGCCCCCCATATTCGCCGCTCTCATCTGACCTACACGCCCCCACCGGGTCGGGAGGGCACGTTCTTTCGCGGCTCCCCATGGCTCGGTTCAATGCGGCAATTTGGCCCCGCGCCGGATATGGTCGCGGCGGCGGGCGGCGCGGCATGGTCTCCGTATGTGTCTGATTTAACTGTGGAAAACCTCGCACGTGCGCAGGCTCTCGGGCTTGAGGTTCTGGTTTGGACAGTGACCGAGCCGGGGGCGATCCGCCGCGCGATCGACATGGGCGTGGACGGCATCATCTCCGACGATCCGGCCCGCGCCGTGGCGGTGCGCGATGCCGTGGGCGCGGCATGAACGCCGCTGAAATCTTCGCCCGATATGAGGCGATCCGCCCCCGCCTGCCAGTCGCCGGCCCCGGTGGCGAGGCCCGGTTGGCGCGAAATCTCGACGCGATAACAGACGCATACGATGTGTTCGTGTTCGACGCCTACGGCGTTCTGAACACCGGCACCCGCCCCATCCCCGGCGCCCGCGAACGCATCGCGGCGCTGCGCGCCGCGGATAAGACTGTCTTTGTTCTGACCAATGCGGCGGGCCACGATGCCATTGGAACACAACGCAAATTCCGCGCTCTCGGCTTTGATTTCAGCCCCGCCGAGATCCTGTCCAGCCGCGCCGTCTGCGAGACGCAACTTGCGCGAATTTCCCCCGACCCCTGGGGCGTGATGACCCAACCCTGCGCCCATCCCGGGGCTCTTCTCGTGCCCGTTCTGGCCCTCGGCGATACGCTGGAGAACTATGAAACCGCCGCCGCCTTTCTCCTGCTCGCCTCGGGAGACTGGACCCCGGACCGGCAGGCCCGCCTGATCGCGGCCCTGCGCGCCGACCCGCGCCCTGTGGTCGTCGCCAATCCCGACTTGGTCGCGCCGCGCCAAACCGGGCCAAGCCTGGAGCCGGGCTTCTATGCCCATGATCTGCAAGATAAAGCTGGCATTCCCGTCACCTATTTCGGCAAGCCGTTCGGGGCGGTTTTCGAGGCAATAGAGGCTCTTTTGCCCCCGGATATACCGCCCGGCCGGATCGCCATGATGGGCGACACGCTGCATACAGACATCCTTGGCGCGCAGGCCCGCGGCTGGTGATCCGTGCTTGTCACGGGGCACGGCCTCTACGCCGGAGCCGACCCCGCCCGGTTCATCGCCTGCTCGGGTATCGCCCCGGACTGGATCGTGCCCGGTATTTGACGTAAGGAAGACAAGGCCACCACGGAGCCGGAATGATCGACCTCAACGACAGGCAGCGTGAAATCGTCGCCCTGATCCGCAGATCAGGCCTGCAAAGCATCAATCGGCTGGCTGATCGCTTCGGTGTCGCCACCCAGACGATCCGCCGCGACATCAACGGATTGTGCGATCATGGATTGGCCCGGCGCGTGCATGGCGGGGTCGTTGCACCGTCGAATCCGGTCAACCTCAACTTCAGCGCACGGCGCATTCTCAACGAAGACGCCAAGCGCGCCATCGCCCGCGCCGCTGCCTGTGAAATTCCAAACGGAAGCACCGTTCTTCTGGGGATTGGCACCACCGTTCAGTATACTGCGGAAGCGCTGATGGAGCACGCTGATCTGACGATCATCACCAACAACCTCGAAGTGGCTACACTGCTTTGCATCGCCGACAGTGCCGAGGTTCACCTGCTTGGCGGCATACTGCGCTCCGACGACAGGGATGTTGTCGGCGGTCGCACCCTGCACGATATATCCCGCTTCGTCGCCGATGTCGGTGTGATCGGTGCGGGCGCGCTTGATCCTGAGCACGGAATCACCGATTTCAAATCTATTGATGCCGAGATTGGTCGCGCCATTCTTGCGCAGTCCCGGCGCGCGATCCTCGTGGCCGATGGTGCCAAGTGGAAAAAGCGGGCCAGTCACCGCGTTGCCGGTTTCGACCGCATCGACAGCTTCGTCACTGACGCCATAGAACACGCCGCTGTTGCCTGTCGTGGCGCCCCGGCATTGAACATAGTCGACGCCACCACGTTTGGCGATGAGTGATGCTGCGCCGCGTTGTGGTATCAGCAACGTTTGCGGGGGTCAGGAGAATTATGTGTGATTCGGAGCGGTTTTCTACGATACCATGATCGTTAGGTTCACGTCGCATGTCCTATTTGGACGGCGACACTATCCAGGTGATTGAAGTAATGAGTGATGAAGTGCCCGAACCTCCAACCTCGGAACAGTCGACCGTGGACAATCAGACAAAGGTACACGGTTCGATACTGAAGAAACTGAGTCCGACTTGGCTGCCGATCATTTATGCCTTGCTGGGTGCAGCGTGGATTCTCGGATCCGACTACGCACTGGGTATGTTGATTGAATGGAGCCAGTGGGACGTTCAGTACGCGCAGACAATCAAGGGCCTTGTTTTTGTCGCGATCACGGCCCTGTCGCTCTACCTGATCATGGCACACTATGCGCGGCGCCTGACCCGAGAGGCGCAGGCTGTAGTGGATGCGGAACGATCACTCCGAGATTTCAGTGATGCGGCGACTGACTGGCTGTGGGAAATGGGTCCCGATATGCGCATCAACTCCATTTCCGGGCGCTTTACGGCAATCACCGGAGACAGACCTGATGCCATACTTGGATTGTCCCGTGATGAGCTGATCGAAATGGCTGTTTCGAAGTTTGCGCCGCGCAAGGACGTGTCCAGCACGGCGCAGCAACCGTTTCGGGATCTCATTTACAGCTATCGGAATCGTGCTGGCCGGAATTTCTATTTCAGGCTGAGCGGAAAGCCTGTTTTCGGGCATGATGGCACATTTCTGGGGTATCGGGGTGCCGGAAGCGACGTCACGCGCGAGGTGGAGTTGCGCATGGCGCGCGACAGATTGGCCGAGATCATTGAATCGACCCCCGATTTTGTCGCTACGGCCGAGCTTTCGGGCAAGTTGCTTTTCATCAATTGTGGTGGCCGGAAACTCTTGGGTTTCGGATTGAACGAGGATCTGACCCACCTTTCCATGGCCGATCTGCGTCCAGAGGGCGCCGATACGGACTTTCGCAAGACCATACTCCCCGCCGCTCTTGAGCATGGCAGTTGGGCTGGGCGTACGGCGCTTCGCCATCGCAACGGCGAAAGCAAGATGGTCTCGATCGTTCTTCTGCTTCACACAGGCGCAACCGGAGATGTCGATTTCCTCTCGATGATCGCGCGCGACCTGACCGAAGAACTGCAGACTGAAGAACGCTTGAGGCGTGCCCAGAGAATGGATGCCCTAGGGCAACTCACAGGCGGCCTCGCTCACGATTTCAATAACCTTCTGATGGTCATGATGGGAAGTGCCGAGGCGTTGGCTGAACGCATCCCCAACGACGAAGAGGGCCAGAGACTTGCCGAGAGCATACTGCAAACCGGTGAACGTGGTGCCGATCTGACGCACCGCCTGCTGTCATTCTCGCGCAAACAGGCCCTAAGGCCCGAGCCTGTCGATGCATGGGAACTCGTCACCGCGATCGAGCCGCTACTGCGGCGTACATTGGGCGATCGAATTTCCGTCGAGGCGCAGGCTCCTGAGGAGATTTGGACGGTTCTGACCGATAAAACCGAACTTGAAACCTGTCTTCTCAATCTTGCCCTCAACGCGCGGGACGCGATGCCGGACGGGGGGAAGCTGTCCATCACCCTGCGCAATGAACGGGTCACGGGCACCGGATCCGGTTCGATCGGTGATCTGCCCGCAGGCGACTACGTTGCCATTGATGTGACCGATACAGGAACGGGTATTCCCGCAGAAATTCTTGGCCGGATTTTTGAACCCTTCTTTACAACCAAGGGAGACCTCAGAGGCAATGGTCTTGGTCTTTCAATGGTGTACGGGTTCGCCCGACAAACGGGTGGGACCATATCCGTGTCGAGTGAACAGAACCGTGGAACCACATTTCGGCTCATTCTTCCGAGTGCACATCGGGAGGCGGGTGCCATATCCTCGGAAACGGATCAATCCGGCCTGCGGGATGGCGCGGGTGCGACCATACTGGTTGTGGAGGATGATCCGCTCGTGCGTGCCAATCTCGTTGCGCAGCTGCAACATCTCGGACACAGGGTTCATGAAGCGGACAGCGGAACGGAGGCGCTTGCGCGTCTTGAGAGCATTCCCGTGCTTGACCTTCTGTTGACTGACATGGTGATGCCGGGTGGCATGAATGGTCAGGACGTCGCGCGAAAAATTCAGGAACGTCGGCCCGGTGCCGCGATCTTGTTCACTACGGGCTATGATGATCGATCACAGGTATCGCCGCGTGACAAGGACGACGAAACGCTGTGCGCTCCCATTCTATACAAGCCGTATCGACGGCCCCAACTCGAACAAGCCGTCAAGGAGGCGCTTGGCGTCGGGTCATCCTGAACCGTGCCGAAAAGGAACCGTTCATGATGCGCCAACGCATCTCATCCCACAACGGGGCGGCATCTCGATCCGACAAAGAGTCCGCGGCTTTTGCGATCAACCTGTCGCGGATTTGAGAGTTGTTGGTTAACGAGTTGAAATCGTTGAAAAACCCTTGTCTGCATCACGTCGGTAATACGTCGGTATCGGGGTCCGTGCGGGCCGGGGTAAACGCGGCGAGCGCACGCGGCGATCCGCACAACGCCCCCGTGACGTGGGGTTCGAGTTGACCTGAACCCGGCGGCGCAGCATGTGTTGCCGCAAGGGAAGCGCCCGACATAACGGCCGGGCGCGGAGGACGACCGAAGGGAGACGATCATGGATATTCAATCGACCATCGCAGTGGTGACGGGCGGGGCCTCGGGCCTTGGAGAGGCAACGGTGCGCGAGCTGGCCGCCGGCGGGGCGAAGGTGGGAATCTTCGACCGCGACGCGGAGCGGGGCGAGGCCGTGGCAACCGAACTGGGCGAGAACGTCATCTTCTGTTCCGTGGATGTGACCGACGAGGCGAGCGTGAACACGGCGCTCGACACGGTGTCGGAGCGTTTCGGTGCGATCAACGCTGTGGTCAACTGCGCCGGGATCGCGATTGCCGCCAAGACGGTGGGGCGTGACGGGCCACATGCGCTCGATGCCTATCGCAAGGTGATCGACGTGAACCTTGTAGGCACGTTCAACGTGCTGCGGCTGACCGCCGCGCGCATGGAGAAAAACGCGCCGAACGAGGACGGCGAGCGCGGCGCGATCGTCAACACCGCCTCTGTCGCGGCCTTCGACGGGCAGAAGGGGCAGGCGGCCTATGCCGCATCCAAGGGTGGCGTGGTGGCCACAACCCTGCCGGTGGCGCGTGATCTGGGCCGCTCTGGCATCCGTATCAACACCATCGCGCCGGGGCTGTTCCTCACGCCAATGTTCGAGAGTCTTGGCGAGGAGGTCTGCAAGGAGCTGGCCAAGGACGTGGTGTTCCCGGCCCGTCTCGGGCGGCCGTCGGAATATGCCCGTCTGGCGAGCTTCCTGCTGTCGCATCCCTACATGAACGGTGAGACGATCCGCCTTGACGGGGCGCTGCGGATGCCGTGAGGCGGATGCTTCAAGAGGCGAGAGGCAACCCGAAGGCCCCGGCGATGGGGCCTTTTCCTGTGGTCGGTTCTGGGGTGGTGCGGAGGTGGCCGGGCCGTCTTGCGCCTTTCGAGGACCTGCCGTGCCCGTGAGACGCCGTGCGGTGTCCGGCTGCGGGTGGGCGTCGAGACGTGTTTGGATGGCAGTTAATGCCGGTCCAATACACCCACGTTTTCAGAATCTTGATCCGTCACAAAAGCGCCCGCCCGGTGGGGCGGACGGACGCTGCGCGGCGGCGCGTGCCGCGCCTTGATCCCGCGCGGACCTCATTGGCCTCTTTCATGGTTGGGACGCTGTGCCATTCGTTTGGGAACCCCGGGATGGCGATCGGGGTAAATACCGATACACTGAGGCGAATCGTGTCGAGGCGGCATGGCCGGAGTATCGGAGGGCTGCGCCATCACCTATTTCCAGAGCTTGTCCGCCGCGGGGTTTGCCGCAACCGCGATCAGCTACGGGCCCGGTCGCATGGGGTTCGGCCTTTTCGTGCCCGAGATCAGCGCAACCTTCTCGATGTCGTCCACGATGGTCGGCCTTGTCTCCAGTCTCGGATTCCTGGGGTTTTTCATCGCCCTGATGATCGCTCAGGCATTGCTCAGCCGGCAAGGGCCGGGGGTGCCGGTGCTGTCCGGTCTCGGGGCCGCCACGGCGGGGATGGGCATCGTGGCGCTTGCGCCGAACGTTCCGGTTCTGGCGGTCGGAGTCTTTCTTGCGGCGTCGAGCGCCGGATTCGCGTGGACGCCGTTCAACGACGCGGTGCATCGCAAGATACGGGACGTGGATCGCCCTGCGGCGTTTTCGGAGATCAGCACGGGCACCAGCGTGGGAATCGCGTTGGCCGGACTTTCCGCGCTTGTGGTGGCTCTCACGGGCCTGTCGTGGCGGTGGTGCTGGGCCTTCTTTTCACTCGCGGCTGCGGCGGCGTTCGTCGCCAACCGGATGTCGCTGCGGTCTGTTGAAAAGGCATCGGACGCGGTGCCGGAAGTCCGCTGGCGCGACTTGTTTCAAGGCGCGGCGGCCCCGCTCTTTGCCATCGGCTTCGTCTATGGGGCAACATCGGCCATCTATATCTCCTTCGCGGCCAATCACATCCGTGAAAGTGGCGGCGTTCCGGGGGTGTCCGCCGCCGCAACGCCCGCGCTTGTCTTCATCTGCTTTGGGCTTTTCGGTCTGGTGGGACTTCTGACCGGTCGATTGAAGGGTCGTTTTGGGCTTGCGTGGCTGGTGCGGCTGGTGATGCTGAGCGGGGCGGGGTCTGTCATCCTTGTCGCGGCTCTGCCAGACAGTTGGGCCGGGCTGATCGGGTCAGCGGGCCTACAAGGCATGCATGTCATGGTGACAAGCGCGATTCTGGCGTTCTGGTCGGAACGTTTGTTCCCGCATCTTCCGGCGCTCAGCTTCACGGCGGCGCTTCTTGCCAGCGCGGCGGGGAGCGTTCTGGGGCCGGCGGCGGCCGGTGCCGCGATCGACGCCTTCGGAGCGCAGGCGATGTTTTTCGGGGCGGCGGTATTGCCGGTTGCCCTGTTGATCGTGCTGCGCGACCGCCATGTTCGGGACGCCCCGGTCCCGATGGGGGCGGCGGGGTCATTCTGAAGCCCGCCCAGGCTCAGATTTTCACGACGCCTTGTGCGATCCAGTCATCGAGGATATCAAGCGCCGCCGCGCTGAAGGCCGCGTCGTTGATATGGGCGTCGAGGCTGTGCAGCGTCACGTTACCGGGCAGGGTCTTTTCGATCTCGTCGCAGAAGGCGGCCAGCCCGTCCGCGTCGTGCAGATCGGCGCCGGGGCGGTCCCATTCGTTGCAGCCCCTCGTTGGCAGCAGGAAGGCGGTCGGCCCCTTGGCGCCCGAGAGTTTTTCGGCGTGGGCGCGGGCGACCTCGCGGCGGCCCGCCTCGTCGAGAACGACGGATTTGATCAGCCGGTTGTGATCATGGGCGGGGAAATCGGCGAAACGCTCCGGCACGGGCTGCCATGCGATCAGATCCACAAGGTCATAGCAGCCCGGCGCCACGATCTGCGGGATGCCGCGCGCCCCGGCATTTGTAAGCCGGTCGGCCCCCGCCGAAAGCCCGCCCATCATGTGATTGCCCACCTCCTGCGTGGCGAAATCGAACACGGCGGCAAACGCCCCCTCGGCGGCCAGCGACTCAAACGCACGCCCGCCCATGCCGGTGGCGTGGAAGACGGCCACCTCGAACCCGCGTTTTTCAAGCTCGGGCTTGAGCGTCACCATGTAGTGCAGGATCGTCTTGCCGAAGGAGGTCATGCCGATCAGGGGCCGGTCGCGGCGGGGCTTTTCCACCGCGCGCGCCGCGCCCAGCACCGCGCCCGCTGCCTGCGACAGCGACGATTTGCACACCGAGTTGAGGCCATAGAGACCGCCCGCCCAAAGGATCATCTGAATATCGGCGGCAAGCCGTTCGGGCGGCAGCATGGCCGAGAAGGAGACGGTGGAGACCACGTATTTCGGCACGCCGAGCGGCAGCGCCTGACACACGTCGAGCGCCAGATCGGTCCCCATGGAGCCACCGAGCGCGATCACCCCGTCGATCCGCCCCGCATCGTAGAGGCGGCGGGCAAGCCGCGCCGCGCCGCGCGCCATGATCTGCATGGCAATGTTCTCGTCGCCGCTTTCGATGGCCTGCGCGATGGTGCCGCCGCCGGCCTCTGCCACGTCATGCTTGGACAGATCGGTGGGCTGGACAGGGTCGCCCAGCACGCTGACATCCATGCTGAGCACCTCGCCGCCTTGTTGCCGGATGCAGTCGCACAGGTAGTTGAGTTCATCGTCCTTGGTGTCATAGGTGCCGATGACAAGGATGGTTCTGGGGTCGGTCATGCGGATCTCCGGTCAAGATAGCGGCGCGAAAGGCGGGTGGCGCGGTCGATGGCGCGGGCGGATCGCTCTGCGGTGCCCGGCTCTCCCAGCCGGTCGGCGATCCAGCCGACATAGGTCAGCGCGCGGATGGTCAGCAGCAGGTCGAGATGGCCATCGTCCACCCGCCGCCGCCGGGCATAGCCCGCGCAGAGCGCGGCGCACAGGGCGAGAAAATCGGGCCGGTCGACATAGCGTAGCAGGAAGGTCGCCAGCTCGAAATCGCGGTAGCCGAAGGCGGCATCGTCGAAGTCGATGAAGGTGATCTCCGGCCCGTCGATGAGCATGTTCTCGGCCAGAAGATCGGCGTGGATCAGGCCAACATCGGGCGCGGGATCCAGCGCGTCCAGATCGGCGCGGGCGGCATCACGCGCGGCCTTGAGCAAGGCGCGCTGATCGCCGGTCAGATGCGGGTGGTCCCAGAAGCGCCCCCAGAGCGGGGCGTCGCCCAGAAGCGCCTCCGCGCCCCAGTCGGGGCGGTCGAAGCCTTCGGGCGGTTGCCATGCGTCGGTCAGATCATGCAGGCGGGCCATCTGCGCGCCGAGGTTTTCACACAGGGTGATCGGATCGGGGTGGTCGATCTGATCTCCGTGGCCCAGCGGACGGCCGGGCAGCCACGACAGCATGTCCACCTGCACGCCATCCAGCGTATGCACAAGCGCGCCGTCCCGGGCCGGGCGGGGCCGGGGAACGGCAAAGCCGTTTTCCACCAGATAGGCCATCCATTGCAACTCGGAGCGCAGCTGCGCGTCGCTGCGATAGCCGGGGCGGTGCAGGCGCAGGGCAAGTTCGGAGCCATCGGCCATCACGCGGTAGACAGTGTTTTCGCGCCGCGCGGCAAGGGTGACATCGGCCCCGGCCATGTCCCACGCGGCGAGCGCCTGTGTCACGCGCGGGTCCATCATGCCTCCAGCGGGGTTTCGGCAAGCGCCTCGTCCAGCGTTCGCAGCATGAGATCGGCGTCCTGCTCAGAGAAGGGCAGAGGCGGGCGCATTTTCAGAACGTTGTAGTGAACCCCGAGGAAATTGAGCAGCACACCCTTGCGGCGCATGACGTTGGCGATGCGTTTGGTGAAGGCTGTGGCGGGGGTCTTGGTGTCGCGATCGAGCACAAGTTCGGCGCCGAAAAACAGCCCCGAGCCGCGCACGTCGCCGATGCAGGCGTGCTTGCCGGCCAGCGCGCGCAGCCCGTCGCGGGCATGATCGCCCACGGCGCGGGCGTGGTCCATCAACCCTTCCTCCTGCACCACATCGAGCGTGGCATGGGCGGCGGCGGCGGAGACGGGGTTGCCGCCGAAGGTGTTGAAATATCGGAACCCCTCGCGGAAGGCGGTCATGATGTGCGGTGAGGTGACGACGCCGCCGACCGGGTGGCCGTTGGCCATCGGCTTGCCGATGGTGACCACATCGGGGGTGAAGCCGGCCTTCTGATGCCCCCAGAAGTGGGTGCCGAGGCGGCCGAAGCCGGGCTGCACCTCGTCGGCGATGACGATCCCGCCCGCGCGGCGCACCGCGTCGATGGCCGGTTGCAGCCAGCCGCTTTCTAGCGTGGGAAATCCCTCGTTGGCGAAGAACGGGCAGATGATGAGGGCCGACAGGCCGTGCCCCTTTTCCTCAAGCTCCGCGATGCGGGCCTCGACGTCGGCGGCGAAGGCGCGGGCGTGGGCCATTCCGGTCTCTCCGCCCTGCGGGCGGTAGCTGTCGGGGGCGGTCACGAAGGCCACGTTGTCCCATGCCCCCGGCGGCGGGTTGGTGCGCGAAAGCTGGCTCACCGCGAGGGTATTACCGTGGTAGGTGTGATCGGTGGCGATTACCCCGGTCTTGCCGGTCACGGCGCGCGCCATGCGCAGGGCGATGTCGTTCGCCTCCGACCCGGTGCAGGTCATGATCGCGGTGGACAGCGGATCGTCGAATGTCGCGGTCAGCGCCTCCACGTAGTCCAGTATCCCCTCGTGCAGATAGCGAGTGTGGGTGTTGAGCGTGCCGGCCTGTTTGCAGATCGCCTCCACCACCTTGGGGTGGCAGTGCCCGACGTGAGGGACATTGTTGTAGCAATCGAGATACTTGCGCCCGTCCGCGTCCCAGACCCACGCGCCCGCTCCCCGGACAAGATGCACAGGCTCTTCGTAGAAAGTGGACATGTTCGGGCCGAGCAGGCGCGCACGGCGCTCCATCAGGGTTTGCGTGTCAGTCATCACAGCTTGATCCATGCGGTCTTGAGATCGACGTATTTATCCAGCGCGTGCAGGGATTTGTCATGCCCGTTGCCCGATTGTTTCACCCCGCCCAGTGGCACGGTGACATCGGCGCCGCCATAGGTGTTGACATGCACCAGCCCGGCACGGACTCCCGCGATCATGCGGTGCGCGCGCGACAGGTTCGACGTCCAGACCGCCGAGGACAGGCCATAGATGCTGTCATTGGCCAGCGTCACGGCCTCCTCTTCGGTCTTGAAGGTCTGCACGGCGAGGACGGGGCCGAACACCTCTTGCTGGGCGAGGCGATCTCTCGTCTTGACGTCGGTGACGATGGTCGGCTCCATGTAATAGCCGCCGGTCTCTTGCAGGATGCGATTGCCGCCCAAGGCGATGGTGTTGCCTTCGGCCACGGCGCTTTCGATGAAGCCGAGGTTGCCCTCCAGCTGGTCCAGCGAGTTCACCGCGCCGATCTGGGTGGACAGATCGAGCGGATCGCCCACCTTCAGCGTTTCCGTATGGCGGGCGACGGCGGCGACGAACTCGTCGTGGATCGACTCTTCCACCAGCAGGCGGGAGCCGGCGACGCAGACCTGCCCGGAGTTGCGGAAGATGCCCATTGCCGAGACTTTCGCGGCCTCGTCGAGATCGTGAGCGTCGGCAAAGACGATGTTGGGCGATTTGCCGCCCAGTTCCAGATAGCAACGCTTGAGGTTCGAGCGCGCGGAATATTCCAGCAGGCGGCGGCCCGTCGCGCCCGAGCCGGTGAAGACCATCACGTCCACGTCCATCGACAGCGCCAGCGCCTCGCCCGCGACAGAGCCCTGACCCGTGACCACGTTGAGCACGCCATCGGGCAGCCCGGCCTCGGACGCAAGCTCCGCCAGACGCAGCAGCGACAGCGAGGCGGTTTCGGCCGGTTTCAGCACCACCGAGTTGCCCATCGCCAGCGCCGGCGCCAGTTTCCACGCGCCGATCATCAGCGGGAAGTTCCACGGCACGATGGCGCCGACCACGCCCACCGGCGTCTTGTGAACAAGGCCCAGAACCGAAGGGTCGGTGGGGGCGATCTCTCCGTAGATCTTGTCGAGCGCCTCGGCGTAATAGCGGAAGGTGCCCGCCGCCGAGCCCGGCTCTGCCTTGATCGCCATGTTCAGTTCTGTGCCGTTGTCGCGAACCCCCAGAACCGCGAGGTCCAAGGCATTTTCCTCGATCAACTCGGCCAGACGGAGCAGGATCTTCTTGCGCGCGGCGGGGGCCATGCGCGACCAGCGGCCATCCTCGAACGCCGCGCGGGCGCAGGCCACGGCGCGGTCCACGTCGGCGGGCGCGGCGCGGGTGAGTGTCGTGAACGCCTTGCCGTCGATGGGGGAGATCACGTCGAGCGTCTCGCCGTTGCCGTCCTGCCAGCCCCCGTCGATGAAGAGCTTGCGGGGTGGCACCCTAGTGGAGCGGAGCGCGTCGATTTTGGATTGGTCGAGCATTGGACTACCTGAGATGACTGTCGTGAATGTCGTGGTCGTGATCCGACTCCGCGATGCGGTTGCGGTGTTCACGGATGAGGGTGCGCACATGCAGCACCAGAACGAGAACGATGAGGCCGGCGATGATGGCCGCGATGGGGCGGTCCACCATGTCGAGCGGGGTCTTGATGCGTGCCATGCCGGAGCGCAGCTTGACCTCCATGATGCCGCCAAGCACCATGCCGAGAATGATCGGCACCACCGGCAGGTTCAGCCGCTTGAGCACCAGCCCCAGCACACCGAAGCCCGCCGCGATGGCGCAGTCGGTGACGGAGTTGCGCAGCGAATAGACGCCCACGAAGCTCAGCGACAGGATGATCACGCCGAGGAACCGGGTGGGAATCTGGATCACGCGGGTGAGCAGGTTGGTGGAGAAGATCAGGAACACCAGCACGATCACGTTGAGCAGCAGCATCGCGATATAGAGCGCGTAGACGAAATCGAGATCGTTCTGGAAAAGCTGCGGGCCCGGAATGACGTTATGCACGTAAAAGACCGAGAGCATCATCGCGGTCAGCGCCTCGCCGGGGATACCAAGCGCCAGAAGCGGGATCATCGCCGCGCCGGGCACGGCGTTGTTGGCGGCCTCCGACGCGATCAGACCTTCGGGGGACCCCTTGCCGAACTCTTCTGGCGTTTTCGAGGATTTCTGCGCGTAGGTGTAGGACATGAACTGCGCGGTGAACTCGCCCACGCCAGGGATCATCCCCATCACCACGCCGAACCCCGACGACGAGGTGGCGACGCGCTTGTGGCGGAACAGCTCTCCCATCTTCGAGAAGACGTTGCCCTTGACCGGCTGGGGGTGGGGGGTGGTGTCGCGGTCCACCAGAAGCATGAACGCCTGGCTGATGGCGAACAGGCCCAGCACCACGACGATCAGATCGAACCCGCTTGTCAGCCAGCTTTGATCGAAGGTGAAGCGGCGGGTGTATTTCACCGGCTCAAGCCCCACGGTGTTGAGAAAGATTCCGAAGAAGGCCAGCATACCGGCGGCGAACACCTGCCCTCGGTGCGCCAGCACCACCAGGATGATCCCCAGAAGCGCGGCGAGAAAGATCTCCCGGCTGCCGAAATGCGGGGCGATGAGGGCCAGTAGAGGGGCCAGAAGGATCAGGCAGAGGATGGCGAAGACGCCGCCGAAGAACGACGCGGTATAGGCCAGCGCAAGTGCGCGCTGCGCCTCGCCGCGCAGTGTCATCGGGTGGCCGTCATAGGTGGTGAGCGCGTTGACCGCCGTGCCGGGCGTGTTGATCAGGATCGCCGGCAGTGCGCCGCCATACATCGAGGAGCCGTAGATCCCCAGCAGCATGGTCAGCCCCACGATGGGGTCGAAGGAGAATGTCGCCGGCAGCAGGATGGCGATGGCCACCGCCGCGCCGACGCCGGGAATGGCGCCGATGATCACGCCGCCGATGGAGCCGATCAGAAGCGCGACGACCACATCCCAGCGCGCGAGAAGCTCCAGCCCGGAAAACAGGGTGTCCATGTCTCAGGCCCTTTTCAGAAATAGGTCAGCATGAAGGAGCGCATCGCGCCCGGCAGGTATTCGTAGATCGCGCCGCCGGGCACCTTCACCTGAAGGAAGGACTTGAACAGAAGCACGATGGCAAGGGCGGTCAGCGCGGCGAAGCCGAGCATCCGGCCGCCGCGATAGCCAAGGCGGAACGTCAGGATCACGGCAAAGGCCACGGTGGAGAGCAGATAGCCCAGTTGCGGCACGAGCAGCACGTAGACGAGGAACCACGCCACATACTCCAGCGATCGCAGCCAGAAGGTCACCTCTGCCAGCCGTCCGGGAATGCGGGGCGAGATGAATGAGCTGGCCAGATGCAGCGCGCCGAATATCGCCATGCCCCAGACCGCCACCGCGGGCCAGAATGCAGGCTGCGCGACAAGCTGCGTGCGCTTTACCCATTCGGTCTGCGTGCCGAGGTTGGCCAGCAGGAAAAGGGCGAAGAGCATGAAAAAGACAGCGAAAACAAGGTCTCCGGGACGCCGGTAACGCTTGAAGAGGTCCTGAAGGGTCTTGATGCGAGACATCCGTGGGCTCTTTCAGGCAGAAGGAAGGGAAGATGGACCGGCGGGGCGTTCCCGCCGGTCCGGGAGCTGAATCACTCCAGCATCTGTTCGATGCGGCCCAGCGTTTCGATGTCCTTCTCGATCAGCGCGTTCACCTCTTCGGGGTCCTGCCAGTAGACCAGCGCGCCGGTTTCAGCGGCCAGTTTCTGTGCCTTGTCGGACATCACGGTTTCCTTGGCCACCGCGATGATCTTGTCGCGCGCCTCTTGCGGCACGTCCTTGTGCACGAACAGCCCGTTCCACAGCGCGATGTCAAGCTCGGGCGCCAGTTCGGCTACGGTGGGGGTGTCGGGGGTCAGGCTGATGCGTTCGCCGCCGATGGAGGCGAGCACCTTCACGTCGTCAAGGCACGGCATGATCAGTTGCAGCGTGGTGTTGATCACGTCCACATCGCCTGAGGCCAGCGTGTTGCAGTCCAGCGCGTCGAAGGCCGCGTCAGAGGAGAACTCGAACCCCTTGGTCTCGGCCAGTGCGAAGGTCACCTGCGTGGGCACCAGCGGCGCGCCGAAGTGGCCAAGCGCCACATCGTTGTCCTGCGCGTGGGCCGCGAGCCCGTCTATATCGTCATAGGGCGCGTCCCCGGAGGTGGCGATCACGAAGGGATAGGTGAGGAAATTGCCCAGCGGCTCGAACGGGTTGGGGTTCAACTCGGGAATCCCGATCTGCGGGCCGACCACCGGCACCGCGATAATGAACGATCCAACAGTGTAGCCGTCGGCGGGTGCATTGGCCACGTCGATGGCGCCGGGGAAGGGGCCGCCGCCGCCACCGGGTTTGTTCACCACGGCGGCCGGCACGCCGTATTCGGCCTGAAAGTTGTCCGCGATCATCCGCGTCAGCACATCCTCAAGATCCCCCGGAGGCCAGGGCACCACGAATTCGACCGGCTTTTCGGGGTATTCGGCCACTGCGGCGCCACCCATTGCGGCCATGGCGATGGCCAGCGCCCCGCCAAGCATTGTTCTGGTTGTCATGCGTTCTCTCCCTGTTGCACGTCGGTTCATATAGTGAACCATAGGTTCGAAAATAGATTGACAGGTTAACGATATTTCTGTCAACACTATTCTCAGGGTGACGCAATCGGACTCGTCCGGCAAAGAATTTTTCCACGGTCAGGGAGGGGCGCAAACAATGGGAACGGTATCCAAAGCCTTGTCTCTTATCGGCTTTTTCTCTCGCGCGCGGCCCCTGATCGGGTTGAGCGAAATGTCCCGGCTGTCGGGCCTGAACAAGGCGACGGTTCACCGGCTGCTCAGCGAAATGGCAGAGCAGGGATTCGTCGAGCAGGCCGGGACGGGACGGGCGTACCGCCTCGGCCCGATCTACCCGCGTCTGGCCGCGCTGCGGGAGGCTGCGGTGCCAACACGCGAGGTGGCGCAGCGGGTGCTGGAGCGGATCAGCCACGAGACCGGCGAGACCGCGCATCTTTCACTGGTCCAGGGCGGCCGGCTCAGCGTCGTGGCCTATGCCTACAGCCCGCAGCACGGCACGCGCGTGACCATGGAGGACGCCGACGAGATCGGATTTCACAGCACAAGTTCCGGTCTCGCGGTGCTGGCCTACAGCGCGCAGGAGTTTACCGAGGCAATCCTTACCGGCCCGTTGGAACAGCGCACGCCACTGACCGAGACCGACCCCGACGCCCTGCGCCGGACCATTGCAACGGTGCGCGAGACCGGCATTTCAGAGAGCGTGAGCGGGTTCGAGATCGACGTTCATTCCCATGCCTGCCCGATCTTCGACGCCGCGCAGTGCTGTATCGGCGGGGTGGCCGTGGCGGCCCCGATCAGCCGCATGGACGAGGCGTTGCGCGCGCATGTCCGCGCCGTTCTGCCCCGCAGCGCCATCGAACTGACGCGGCTTCTTGGCGGGTTCGCGCCGGATGCCTTTCTGCGGCTGGCCGCGAAAACCTCCGGGCCCGCCGTGCAAGATACCCCTCCCCAGCCGGGCCACGGCCTGGCCGCTTCGAAAGGATAACCCGATGAAAGACAGCAATTTTCTCAAGGAAAAGAACGCCAGATCGTTCTGGCATCCGATGGCGCATCCCGCCGACAGCCTTGCCAACCCGCCCACCATCGTGACCGGGGCGCGGGGGGTTCGGATCTCGGATGTGGACGGGCATGAGGTCGTCGACGCCGTGGGCGGTCTGTGGAACGTCAACCTGGGCTTTTCCTGCGCGCCGGTGAAGGCGGCCATCGCGCAGCAGCTTGAGGCGCTGCCGTATTACTCCACCTTCCGGGGCACGACGAACGACGCGGTGATCGAGCTGAGCGAGGAACTGCGGGAGTTCTTTGCCCCTGACGGGCTGGAGCGCGCGTTCTACACCTCGGGCGGATCGGATTCGGTGGAGACCGCGCTGCGGCTGGCGCGGCAGTATCACAAGATCCGTGGAGACGCCGGGCGCACCAAGTTTCTCAGCCTGAAAAAGGGGTATCACGGCACCCATTTCGGTGGCGCCTCCGTCAATGGCAATGCCAATTTCCGGACGCAATATGAACCGCTTATGCCCGGATGCTATCATATTCCGGCGCCCTACGCCTATCGCAATCCCTTCGGCGAAACGGACCCCGAAAAGCTGTCGCAACTGTGCCTTCAGGCGCTGGCCGACGAGATCGCCTTTCAGGGGGCGGAGACGATTGCCGCGCTGATCATGGAGCCCGTTCTGGGTGCGGGCGGTGTGATCGTGCCGCATGAAAATTTCATGCCCGGCGTGCGGGAGATCTGTTCGAAACACGGTATCCTGCTGATCGCCGATGAGGTGATCACCGCCTTCGGCCGCACCGGAAGCTGGACCGGCAGCCGCCATTGGGGTGTGCAACCGGACCTGATGTGCACCGCCAAGGCGATCACGAACGGCTATTTCCCCTTTGGCGCGGTGATGATCGCGGGGCATGTGGCCGAGACGTTCGAGAAGGATACCACCGGGCGGGCGTCGATCGGGCACGGCTATACCTATTCCGGCCACCCGGTCGGGGCGGCCGCCGCGCTGGCCTGTCTGGCGGAGACCAAGCGGTTGAAAGTCAACGAAAATGCCGCCGCGCGGGGCGCCGAGCTTTATGCCGGGGTGCGGGCAATGGCCGACAAGCACGCGCTTGTGGGCGATGTGCGCGGAGGGCAAGGGCTTATGTGCGCGCTGGAGCTTGTGAGCGACCGCGCCGCCAAGACCCCGATCGACAAGAGCACCATCGGCAAGGTGCAGGAAGCCGCCTATCAAAGCGGGGCGATGATCCGCGTTTCCGGGCCGAATGTCATTCTGTCGCCGCCACTTGTGCTGACGTCAGACGATGTTCAGACCATCTTGACGGCCGTTGACGCGGGGCTTTCGGCGGTCGCCTGAGTGGTGGGAAGGGGGCCTTCGGGCCCCTTTTTGCTCGAATCAGGGTTAACGTGCTGATTTGGCGGGAAAACCCGTTTCGGTATAACGTCGGTATTTTGTCGGTATCACGTCGGTGGCGCTGGCCCGCGCGGCGCCCGAAGGCGCGCCGTTAAAAGGGTGCGCGGTGAGAGTTTGTTCACCGCGGTAAAGATCGGGTTGATGCGGGGCGGGCCGGGCAGGGGCACTGCCCCGTCGCCACGTTGCGGCGACTACCCGAAGCATTGAGAAAAGACGAAGCCCGGCGGGCGCCGCGGCGTGTCAGGCGGGGAGCGCGGCCAGCGCGCGGCGCAGCGCGGTGACTCGGTCGGCGTTGTCGCGCGCGAGGCTGCCGTCGGCATGCCAGAGAGAGTTCTCGAACCCAACGCGGCATTTTCCGCCGCGTTCATGGGCAGAAACAAGGCAGGCGGTTTCCGCGCGCCCGAAGGCGCAGGCGGCCCAGTCCGGCGCGAGCCCACGGCGGGCCATTTCCGTCAGGAAGGGGTCGAGGTCGGCGGGGTCGCTTTCCTGTCGGTTGGCATGGCGGCCCAGAACATGAATGACCTGAAGGTTTGGGGCGCGCAGAAGCGCCTCCGGCAGCATATCGCAGAGCAGGGCGATGTCGCCGCGATCATAGAGTATATGCTGCACCGCGATTCCGGCGGCGGCGCAGTCCTCGAAGAAGGCGGCGGTGGTGGCGCGGTCCTGGCCTTCGGTGATCTCTCGGATGGAGACGGAGACCATGTCCGCGCCGCTGTCCAATGCCACGCGGCGCTGATGCGGCGGGGCGTAGCGGCCGGCCGTCTCTGTCGTGATCTGGACGGCCATGCCGGGGACTGTGCGGGCCAGTTCGGCCAGCGCCTCGGCATAGCGGCCGGTATCGAGCAGGTGACGGCCCTCGTCGTCGCGCAGGTGCAGGTGCAGCCCGTCCGCGCCGGCGTCGAAACAGGCGCGCGCGGTGGCGGTGGTCTCGGGCAGGGTGATGGGCAGGGCCGGATGATCGGCCTTGCCGCGCCGCGCGCCATTGGGCGCGACCATGAGCCGGGGCAGGGCCCGCATCAGGCCAGCGCCGCGTCGAGCGCGGTGGACAGCTTGCCGACCAGTTCTTCCACCTGCGCTTCGGTCAGGATGAAGGGCGGGGCGAGCAGGATGTGATCGCCGCGCAGCCCGTCGATGGTGCCGCCCATCGGGTAGCAGATCAGCCCGGCCTCGAAGGCGGCACGTTTGACGGCCTTGTGGATGGCGCGGTCAGGCGCGAAAGGCTCTTTCGTGTCGCGGTCGGCGACCAGCTCCAGCCCCCGGAACATGCCGCGCCCGCGGATGTCGCCGACATGCGGGTGCTGGCCGAAGGCGGCGCGCAGCGCGGCGTCCAGCGTCTCGCCCATGGTGCGGGCGCGGTCCGTCAGCCCGCCCCCCGTCAGCTTGTCCACCACCACAGTGGCGGCGGCGCAGGCGGTGGGATGGCCGCTATAGGTGTGGCCGTGCTGGAAAAAGCCCGATCCGCCCTCGATCGCGCCGTAGATCGCGCCGGAGCAGAGCATCGCGCCGATCGGCTGATAGCCCGCGCCCAGCCCCTTGGCGATGGTGATGATGTCGGGGCGCACACCGTCCTGTTCGCAGGCGAAGAGCGTGCCGGTGCGCCCCATGCCGCACATCACCTCGTCGAGGATCAGAAGGATGCCGTGGGCGTCGCAGATTTCGCGGATGCGCCGGAAATAGCCCGGCACCGGCGGCACCGCCCCCAGCGTGGCGCCGACCACCGGCTCGGCCACGAAGGCGAGGACAGTCTCGGGGCCAAGGCGCAGCAGTTCGGCCTCAAGCTCATTGGCGACGCGCTGGCCGTAGTCCTCTGCGCTTTCGCCCTCGGCGCGGCCCCGGTAGTCGTAGCAGGGGGAGATATGCGAGGTTTCGATCATCAGTGGCGCGAAGGGTTCACGCCGCCATGCGTTGCCCCCCGTGGCCAGCGCGCCGAGCGTGTTGCCATGATAGCTTTGTCGGCGGGCGATGACGCGATGGCGCGCCGGCTCTCCGATTTCGAGGAAATACTGCCGCGCGAGTTTCAGCGCGGCCTCCACCGCCTCCGAGCCGCCGGAGACGAAATAGACCTTCTCGATCCCTTCGGGGGCGTGGGCGATGAGCCGGTCGGCCAGTGTTTCCGCGGGCTCGGAGGTGAAAAAGCCGGTGTGGGCGAAGGCGAGCTGTTCGGCCTGCGCCTGAATGGCGGCGATCACCTCGGGGTCGGAATGTCCCAGACAGGAGACCGCGGCGCCGCCCGAGCCGTCGAGATAGCGCCGTCCCTCGGCGTCGATGATGTAGGCACCGTCTCCGCGCCGGGCGACGGGCGGGCGGACTTTGGTGTGGCGTGGGAAGACATGTGACATGGCGCTCTCCGGTATGCCGAGAGATTGAAACAGATCAATCAACTGTTGACAAGAAGTGAAACACTCGAAACAGTTGAAATCGCGTAGCCCGGGGGGAAGACGCGGTTTGACCACATCGTTCGAACACAGGCTGGCCGACAAATACGACACGCTGAGCGCACGGGTGCGCGAAGCGGGCGATTACGTGGCGCGCCATCCGGTGGACATCGCCTCGCGCAGCCTGCGCGCGGTGGCGGGTGAGAGCGGCCTTGCGCCGGCGACCTTCTCGCGGCTGGCGCGGATGCTGGAATATGACAGTTTCGAGGAGTTGCGCGAGGGGATGCGGCGCCGCATCGGGCGGCGCGTCAACAGTTTCGCGGACCGCGCCGGTCGGCTTCAGAGCGATCACGGCGGCGGTGACACCGGGTTCTTCAACGCTCATCGCGATGCCTGCCTGCGCAACCTTCAGGCGCTGTCGGAAAGCATTGATCCCGCGCGGCTCAATGCGGCGGTGGAGCGGCTGCACGCCGCGCGCCGGGTGCTATTGTTCGGGGCGCTGGGCTCGACCGGGATTGCCGAATACATGGCCTACATGGCGCGTATGATGGCGCCCCAGTGGGAGATCGCGGGCCGCATGGGCACCTCGCTCGGCTCTGCGCTGACGGGGATGGGGGCGCGCGATGCGCTGGTGATCGTGACCATGCCGCCGTTCTCGCCCAAGGCGCTTCTGCTGGCGGAGCTGGCGCGCGCGCAGGGGGTTTACGTTGTGGTGATCACCGACACCCACGCCTGCCCGGCACTGCGCCATGCGGATTCGGGGTTTCTGGTGCAGACCGAAAGCCCGCATTTCTTTTCGTCCTATGTGACGCCGCTGTTTCTCGTGGAGACAATGATCGGTATGCTGGCCAGCAAGGCCGGGCCGGAGGCCACCGCGCGGATCGCAGAGGTCGAAGAGTGCAATCGCCGCCTTCAAGAGGTGAGCGAGACGTGAATGACAACGACGCAACATCAATCAAAAGGGAGTATATGATGTTTTCAAGAATGAAATATGGAATTGTCGGGATGGCAGCGGGGGCGCTCATGGCGCCAGCGGCTTTCGCCGAGGAGTTCATCACCATCGGCACCGGCGGTGTCACGGGGGTGTATTACCCAACGGGAGGCGCGATCTGCCGTCTGGTCAACAAGGGCCGCAAGGAGCATGGGATCCGCTGCTCGGTGGAATCCACGGGCGGGTCGGTCTACAACATCAACACCATCCGCGCTGGGGAGCTCGAGTTCGGCGTGGCGCAGTCCGACTGGCAGTATCACGCCTATAACGGCACCTCGCGCTTTGAGGAGCAGGGACCGTTCGAGAGCCTGCGCGCGGTATTCTCTGTCCACCCCGAGCCGTTCACCGTGGTGGCGCGCGCCGATGCCGACATCGAGACCTTCGAGGATCTCAAGGGCAAGCGCGTGAACATCGGCAACCCCGGATCGGGCCAGCGCGGCACGATGGAAGTGCTGATGGATGCGATGGGCTGGACCACCGACGATTTCGAACTGGCGACCGAACTGAAGGCAGCGGAGCAGTCCGCGGCGCTTTGTGACAACCAGATCGACGCGATGGTCTATACCGTCGGACACCCGTCCGGATCGATTCAGGAGGCGACGACCGCTTGCGAGTCCGTGCTGGTCGAGGTGGACAACGATGCGGTGCGCGGTCTGGTTGACGACAACCCGTTCTATCGCATGGCCACGATCCCCGGTGGGATGTATCGCGGCAACCCGGATGACACGACGACCTTTGGTGTCGGCGCGACCTTCGTGACCTCGTCCGACGTGTCCGAGAAGGCGGTCTACACCGTGGTGAAAGCCGTCTTCGAGAACTTCGAGGAGTTCAAGGGGCTGCACCCGGCCTTTGGCGTGCTCAAGCGCGAGGAGATGGTCAAGGACGGCCTTTCGGCCCCGCTGCATGAGGGCGCGGCAAAATACTATCGCGAAGCCGGTCTGATCGACTAGGATCGGACTTTGGAAAGGGGCGGATGCCGCCCTTTTCCCCTTGATGGGGCAATGTGCAACGGCAGGCACCGGCTTTGGCCGGCGGGCAGGGAGAGCGATGCGATGGCAGACGACCGGACGGGCCGCGGCGGTCTGAGCGAGGCAGACCTTCAGGAACTGGTAAGCTCCACCGACGCCGGGGCGCGCAGCCCGAAGGGGGCCGTCGGCTATTTTCTGGCGGTCGTGGCGGTTGTCTGGTCGCTCTTTCAGGTGCTTCTGGCCTCGCCGCTGGCCAATTACGTGCTGCCGGGAGACATCATCAACAACAGTCGCCAGATTCATCTTGCCTTTGCGATCTTCCTGGCTTTCATGGCCTATCCCGCGCTGCGGTCGAGCCCGCGTGGATATATCCCGATCCAAGACTGGATCATGGCCGTCGCGGGGGCCTTCATCGCGCTTTACGGTTATTTCTTCTATGAAAAGATCGTGCAGTCTGGTGGCCTTGCCGACGATACCGACAAGTGGTTCGCGCTTGCCGGTCTGTTGCTACTGTTCGAGGGGGCGCGGCGTGCGCTTGGCCCGGCGATGGCGATCATCGCCACGATTTTCTTGGCCTATGTGTTTTTCGGCGCCTCCGACTGGGTGCCCGACGTGATCCGTTGGAAGGGCGCGTCGCTCCAGAAGGCGATGAGCCACATGTGGACCACATCCGAGGGCGTGTTCGGCATCGCGCTGGGCGTGTCCACGAAATTCGTGTTCCTGTTCGTGCTGTTCGGCGCGATGCTCGACAAGGCGGGGGCGGGCAATTATTTCATCAAGATGGCCTTCGGCGCGCTCGGTCACCTCAAGGGCGGGCCGGCCAAGGCCGCCGTGGTGGGCAGCGCCGCGACCGGCCTGATTTCCGGATCTTCCATCGCCAATGTGGTGACCACCGGCACCTTCACCATCCCGTTGATGAAGCGGGTGGGCTTCACCTCCGAGAAGGCCGGTGCGGTGGAGGTGGCCTCTTCGGTCAACGGGCAGATCATGCCGCCGGTGATGGGCGCGGCGGCGTTCCTGATGGTGGAATATGTCGGTATTTCCTATGTCGAGGTGATCACCCACGCCTTCCTGCCGGCGGCGATCTCCTACATCGCGCTGGTCTATATCGTCCATCTGGAGGCGGTGAAGCAGAACATGCCGACGCTCGGCGACCGGGTGGTGTCGATGGGGCGCACGATCGGCGGGATGGCGGCCTTCTTTGTGGGGTTCGCGGGCCTGTGCTACGGCCTGCAATATCCGGTGGGCTGGATCACATCGGCCTTGCCGTCCTCTGGTCTGATCCTGTCGGGGCTGGTGTTTCTGGCCTATCTGGCGCTCTTGTGGCTGGCCTCCAAGGGGCCGGATCTGGAGCCGGATGATCCCAACGCGGAGGAGGTGAAACTTCCCGTCGTCGGCGAGATCTACAAGTCGGGCCTCTATTACCTGCTGCCGATCCTCGTGCTGGTCTATTTCCTGATGATCGAGCAGAAGTCGCCCGGGCTTTCGGCGTTCTGGGCGGCGATCCTTCTGTTCGTGATCCTGCTGACGCAGCGCCCGATCAAGGCGATCTTCCGGGGCCAGAGCGATCTGGCCAACACCTTCGTCCTCGGTGTGGGCGACTTCGTGGAGGGGCTGATCGCCGGGGCGCGCAACATGATCGGGATCGGTCTGGCAACCGCGACCGCCGGGGTGATCGTGGGCACTGTCACGCTCACCGGGGTGGGGCAGGTGATGGCCGGGCTGGTGGAATTCCTGTCGGGCGGCAACCTGATCCTGATGCTGGTGATGGTGGGGCTGCTGAGCCTGATCCTCGGGATGGGGTTGCCGACGACGGCCAATTACATCGTTGTCAGCTCACTCATGGCGGGGGTCGTGGTGGAACTCGGGGCGCAGTCGGGGCTGATCGTGCCGCTGATCGCGGTGCATCTTTTCGTCTTTTATTTCGGGATCATGGCCGATGTGACGCCGCCCGTGGGGCTGGCCAGTTTCGCCGCCGCGGCGGTGTCGGGGGGCGATGCGATCCGCACCGGGTTCACCGCCTTCTTCTATTCGCTGCGCACCGTGGTGCTGCCATTCTTCTTCATCTTCAACACCGATCTGCTGCTGATCGACGTGAGCTGGATGCAGGGCATCCTCGTGGCGGTGATCGCGACCATCGCGATCCTTGTCTTTACCGCCGGGACGATGGGTCATTTCCTGATCCGCAACCGGATGTATGAAAGCGCGGCGCTGATCCTTGTGGCCTTTGCGCTGTTCCGGCCGGATTACTTCATGGACCGGATCCAGCCGCCTTTCGAGATGGTGGAGCCGGCGCGTTTCGAGGCAGCCCTGGGCGCGGCCGATCCGGGCGAGGAGTTGCGTGTCGTGGTGTCGGGGCCGGACTTTCTGACCGGGGAGATCAAGGAGACGACGCTTGTCGTCACCGCCGAGGGCGAGGGCGACGGGGCCGCGCGGCTGGCGGACGCCGGGCTGATGCTGATGGAGAGCGATCAGGGCGTCGCGATGGACGAACCGATGTTCGGAACGCCCTATTCCGATGTCATGCAAGGCTTTGATTTCTATGCCGATACCCCGGTCACCATCGAGTCGGTGAAGGCCCCGGCGGACCAGATGGCCAAGGAGATCGTCTTTATCCCGGCGCTTGTGTTGCTGGGGCTGATCGTCCTGTTGCAAAGGGGCCGCATGCGCAAGGAAGGAGTGCCGGTATGAGCCACAAACCCGTTCTGTGTGCCATCGATGTCAGCAATGAGGATCGCGATGCGAAGGTTCTGAAAAAGGCCGCGCAGCTTGCGCAAATGGAAGGCGCGCAGCTTGACGTGATCACGGTGGTGCCCGATTACGGCATGAGCGTGGTCGGCAGTTTCTTCGAGCCGGGCCATCACAAGAAAGCCGAAGACGAGGCGCGGCGGCGGCTCAATGCGCTGGCGGTGCAGGTGCTGGGCGAGGAGGCGAACAAATCCGTTCGCCATATCGTCGCCACCGGCAACGCCTATGAGGAAATCCTGCATGTGGCCCGGGCGGACGGGGCCGGGCTGATCGTGATCGGGGCGCACAAGCCCGATTTCCGCGACTACCTTCTCGGCCCCAACGCGGCGCGCGTGGTGCGCCATTCGGAGTGCTCGGTTTACGTGGTGCGTTAACTTCTGGCGCGACTCGCCTCAGGCCCTTGTTAACGCGGCAAAAACCGCTGGCTGTATCACGTCGGTATCGCGTCGGTGACCGAGTGCGCATCCCGCCCTTGGTTAACGGGGCGTTCGGGGAGGCGCTCTCTCCTGCGGCCGCTTCGAGATGGAGCGCGCGTTCCGCGCGCGCACCATGATTTGCGCTCAGGCCGCGCAGGCCCCCGGGGCTCTGCCCCGGACCCCGGGATATTTGACCCGAGAAGAGGAGCGCGCGGAGGCGGGGACGGGTTCGATACGCGAGACGCGAGGCGCGATGGGCGGCCGGAAACGGCCGGTTTCATGCTAGGGTGCGCCACCCTCATGTCGGGGGTGGAGAGAGTTCCATGAAGATTTCAGTCGTACAATATGCGCCGGTCTATCTGAATCTTGAAAAATCCATGGCCCGCGCCGTCGAAATCGTGGAGGAATCGGCGGCGAAGGGATGCGGTCTGGTGGTGTTTCCGGAAACATGGCTTCCGGGGTATCCGACCTTCGTGTGGCGCCTGCCGCCCGGTGCGGGGATGGGCAAGACCGACACGCTCTATGCGCTGTCGCAGGCCAACTCGGTCGATCTGAGCCGGGACGGTCTTGCGCCCTTGCAGGAGGCGGCCCGCGACAACGGTGTTGTCGTGGTGATGGGGTTTCAGGAGATCGACGGGGCCGTCAGCGGCAGCACGCTGTTCAACAGTTGCGCGATCATCGACGCGGACGGCCGGCTGGCCAACACGCACCGCAAGCTGATGCCGACCAATCCCGAGCGGATGATCTGGGGCTTCGGAGACGGCTTTGGTCTCAATGTCGTGGAGACCGCCGTGGGGCGGGTGGGGGCGTTGCTCTGCTGGGAGAATTACATGCCGCTGGCGCGTTATGCGCTGTATGCTCAGAATATCGACATCTATGTGGCCCCGACGTGGGACAGCGGCGCGACCTGGCTTGCCACGATGCAGCATATCGCGCGCGAGGGAGGGCGCTGGGTCGTGGGTTGTGCGACGGCGCTGGAAGCGTCGGATATTCCAAGCGATCTGCCCTATCGCGACGAGCTGTTTGCGAATGAGAGCGACTGGGTCAATCCCGGCGATGCCGTGGTCTATCAGCCCTTTGGCGGCGCGGTCGCGGGGCCGATGCACGAGGAGAAGGGCCTGCTGATCGCGGAGGTGGATGTCTCGGCGGCGCGGGCGTCGCGGCGCAAGTTTGACGCGAGCGGGCATTATGCACGGCCCGATGTCTTCTCTCTGACCGTCAACCGCGAACGGCAGGTTCCGGTGGTGTTTCAATAGGAGGGAGCGGCGCAGTGTACCGGGCGGGTCCTGCGCCGCCTCATGCTACTTGTAGAAGAGCGCGCCGCGCACGTCGTAGAGGTCATGGAAGAACTTCAGGTCGAGCGCCTTTTTCAGGAAGGCGACGCCGGATGAGCCGCCGGTGCCGGGCTGCATCCCGATCACCCGTTCCACGGCTGTCATGTGATCGAAGCGCCAGCGCTGGAACAGCGTTTCCACATCCATCAGCTTTTCGGCCAGCGCGTAGAGATCCCAGTGCTCTTCGGTGTTGCGGAACACCTCCGCCCAGATCTCCACGATGCGCTTGTCGCCGGAATAGGGCTGGCTGAAGTCCCGCTCCAGCAGCTCTTCGGGCACGTCGAATCCCTGCCGGGACAGCATGCGGATCACCTCGTCATAGAGCGAAGGGGCGTGGAGCGTCTCGGTCAGCATTTCCATCACCTCGGGGTCGTGCCTGTGCACCGCCAGCGTGGAGGCGTCCTTGTTGCCGAGCATGAATTCGATCCGGCGGTAGCCGTAGCTCTGAAAGCCCGAGGAGCTGCCGAGCGCGTCGCGGAACAGCATGTAGTCGGCGGGCGTCATCGTCAGCAGGGTTTCCCATGAGGTGATGAGCTGCCTCTGGATCGCCTTCACGCGGTCGATGTTCTTCATCGCGGGGCCGAAGGCGTCGCGGCGCAGTTGCTTCATCACCTCTTCGAGCTGGTGGTGCATGAGTTTCAGCCACAGCTCGCTGACCTGGTGAATGATGATGAAGAGCATCTCGTCGGGCTGGGCGGGGTCCTGAAAGGTCTTTTGCAGGTTGAGCAGGGTCTTGAGTTCGAGAAAATCGCCATAGCTGCTGCGGCGGTCGGTCTCGAACTCGGTCACGAGGGTCTCTTCGACCCCGCGTTCGAGGTAGCGGCCGTGCTTGTCGCTTTTGTCGTCGGTCATGGAAAGCTCCCTTCGGCGGTCAGGCCGCGCTGGATTGTGTGAGAAGACGTTGCAGGCCGATGTAAGCCCGCGCCGCGAGATCGACATGTTCGCGCATCAGGCGGGCGGCGGGGGCCGGATCGCGGGCGAGCGCGGCCTCCATCAGCCGGCTGTGGTGATCGAGCCCCATCACGTCGCCGAGAATGCGATCCGCGGGGGCGACCAGCGCCGGATCGCGCGCGGCGGCGCGTTGCAGGTCGGCGAGGATATTGCTGTGATAGCGGCGCATCTGGGCGGAGAGGAAATCGGCCATGCGGTTGAGCCAGACCGAGGTGCAGGCGGAGGTCAGCGCGGTGTGAAAGGCGCTGTGGCGTGTCTCCCATGCGGCGAGGGTCTCGGCATCGGTGGCCATGTCGGGGGGCGCCAGCTTGCCAAGCTGATAGTGGGCGGCGACCACCGCGCCTTCCCAGTCCTCGCCGCCCTGCCGCATCGCGGTGAGCAGCATTTCAGTGTCGAGCATGGCGCGCGCCTGCCCGATCTCCTCCAGCTCTGGCAGGGTGGTGTCGGCGACGCGGAAGCCGTGGTTGAACTGCGCCGTGACGAGGTATTCCGATTGCAGACGCTTGAGCGCCTCGCGCAGGGGGGTGAGGCCGAAGCCATAGTCGTCCCGCAGCGCCGAGGGGCGCAGCGTGGTGCCGGCGGGCAGGTCGGCGGCGAGGATCATCGCGCGCAGGCGATCATACACCGATTCCGAAGTGGAGCGTCTGGTGGTCATGCGGATCTGTATCGAGTATGGTTGAGTCGGGTAAACTTTATAAAGTGTAGCACATAGTGACGTGATCTTGTAAAGAGTATATCGAATCAACTCATTTCATACGAGGTCGCGCCATGACAGAGATCACCCGCCAGCATTGCAAGGACCTTGATGCGCAGGATCCGCTTGCCGCGATGCGCGATGCGTTTCACCTGCCCGAGGGGGTGATCTATCTGGACGGCAATTCGCTTGGCGCGCAGCCAAAGGGCGCGCGGGCTGCTTTCGATCGCACGATCGACGTGGAGTGGCGCGAGGATCTGATCACCTCATGGGGCAAGGCGGAGTGGTTCACCCTGCCCGAGCGGCTGGGCGACCGGCTGGGGCGGCTTTTTGGGGCGGCGCCGGGGCAGGTGGTGGTCTGCGATACCACGTCGCTCAACATCTACAAGGCACTGCGCGCGGCGATGGGCCTTCGGCCGGAGCGCCGGGTGATCGTGTCGGAGAAGGCCAGCTTTCCCACCGATCTTTACATGATCGAGGGCGCGACGATGGGCAGCGATTACGAGACCCGCCTTGTCGAGCCGGAGGGCGATATCGCCGATCTGATCGACGCGGACGTGGCGGCGGTGCTGCTGTCGAACGTGGATTACAGGACCGGGCGACTACTGGACATGGAGCGGATCACGCGGCTGGCGCATGAGGCCGGGGCGCTGGTGATCTGGGACCTGTGCCATTCGGCGGGGGTGCTGCCGATGGAGATGGACGCGATGGGCGCCGATTTCGCGGTGGGCTGCACCTACAAGTATCTCAATGGCGGTCCCGGCTCTCCGGCGTTCATCTATGTGGCCGAGCGGCATCAGGCCGAGGCGCGGCAGCCCTTGTCGGGCTGGTGGGGCCATGCGGCGCCCTTTGCCTTCGAGGCGGAGTTCCGCCCGGTGGAGGGCATCCGCCGGTTCCTGTGCGGCACGCAGCCGATCCTGTCGATGAAAGGGGTCGAGGCTGCGCTTGATGTGTTCGAGGGGATCGACATGCAGACGGTGCGGGCCAAGAGCGTGGCGCTGTGCGATCTGTTCATCAGGCTGGTGGCGCGGCATCCGGGCTGCGCCGATCTGCGCCTGATCACGCCCGAGGCGGCCGAGGAGCGCGGCAGCCAGGTGTCGTTCGCCTTCGACGAAGGCTATGCCGTAGTGCGGGCAATGATCGAGCGCGGCGTGATCGGGGATTTCCGCGCGCCGAACGTGATGCGCTTTGGTCTTGCGCCCTATTACCTGCGTTATGAGGACATGTTCGACGCGGTGGAGATCATGGCGGAGTGCATCGCGGCGCGCCCGTGGGAGGATTCGCGCTTCGCGCAGATGGCGGCGGTCACCTGATCGGGGGTATCGCCGGGCGGTTGCTATCGCCGATGATGCTGCCGCATGGCGTTGCTGGCGAGGGTTTGCAGCGCATCGGTGAGCGCGGCGACCTCATCGCGCGACAGCCCGTCGAAGAGCCCGGCGCGGGCGCGGTCCACATCGCCCTGACAGGCTGCGAGGGTGTCGCGGCCCGCGTCCGACAGGGTGACGCGCGAAAAGCGGCGGTCGGTTTCGAGCGCGGTCTTGGCGACAAGCCCGCGCGCCACCATCCGGTCGATGAGCCGGCTTGTCACCGTGCGGTCGATCACCGCGCGGTCGGCCAGATCGAGGATGGAGAGCGCGCCCTCGGCCTCAAGGCTTTGCAGGATGCGCCATTCCACCAGCTTCAGCCCGTGCCGGCGCAGCACGGTGTTCATCATCTCACGGATCTGCCGCGTGGTGGCGGCGAGCAGGTATTCGGGCGGGTCGATCCCGAGAATCCAGTCGGTGTCCTGCGTGGCCTGCGATGACATGATCCGCCTTTC
Organism: Salinihabitans flavidus; assembly: GCF_900110425.1. Lineage (GTDB taxonomy): Bacteria > Pseudomonadota > Alphaproteobacteria > Rhodobacterales > Rhodobacteraceae > Salinihabitans > Salinihabitans flavidus. The sequence continues at coordinate 36,674 of NZ_FODS01000018.1, forward strand.
CGTTCTGTCCGTTCCGCCGCGTGGCATAGCATGGGGGGCAATTGGATGCTAGAAATTTGCTTAATATGTGCTAATGCACGTATTTGACACGCCAAGCATGATTCGAAGGAGACGCGCGATGAAGATCACGGTGATCGGGGGCGGGCCCGGCGGGCTCTACACGGCCTTGCTGACCAAGAAGGCGAAGCCGGACTGGACGGTGGAAGTGTACGAGCAGAATCAGGCCGACGACACGTTCGGCTTTGGCGTGGTGTTCTCGGACGACACGCTGGACGAGTTCCTCAGCCGCGACCGGGGTCTTTTCGAGCTGATGCGCGACGAGTTCGCCTATTGGCAGGATGTCGCGGTCCACTTCAAGGGCCATGAGATGCGCGCGGGCGGCAACGGGTTCTGCGGTCTGTCGCGCCACACGCTTTTGCGGCTGTTGCAGCAACGCTGCGCCGAGGAAGGCGTGGAGATGACCTTCGGCGTGATGGTCAAGCCCGAGGAGCTTGCGACCCGCTTTGCCGACAGCGATGTGATCGTGGCGGGGGACGGAATCAACTCTCCGATCCGCGAGTATCACAAGGAGGCGTTCCAGCCGAGCACCACCATCCGCAACAACCGTTTCTGCTGGATGGGCTCCACCCGGCCGATGGACGAATTCAACTATTTCTTCCGCGAAACCGAGCATGGCCACATGGTCGCGCATTGCTATCAGTATGAGCCGGGCAAATCGACCTGGGTGTTCGAGATGGACGAGGCCACGTGGCAGGGCCACGGGTTCTCCGAGTTCGACGAGGAGGACAGCAAGGCCAAGCTAGAGGCGATCTTTGCCGACGAGCTTGAGGGCCATCCGCTTCTGCTCAACCGCTCGCACTGGCGGAAGTTCCCGCGGATCTTCTGCGAGAACTGGTATACCGACAACATCGTGATCCTTGGCGATGCCAAAGCGAGTGCGCATTTTTCCATCGGGTCGGGCACGAAGCTGGCGATGGAATGCGCCATCGGGCTGTCGGATGCGCTTGTCGAGCACGCGGAGCGCGACGTGCAGACCGCGTTCCGGGCCTATGACGATGAGCGGCGCACGCCCTGCCAGATCATTCAGCACAACGCCGATGTGTCGCTGGCGTGGTTCGAGCATATGGCGCGCAACTGGGATATGGAGCCCTATGAGTTCGCCATGGTCGTGATGTGCCGCGCCAAGTCGATCACCTATGACAACCTGATCGTGCGCGACGCCGAGTTCGTGCGCAAGGCCGATGACGAATGGTATGCGCGCCATCTGCGCGAGACGGGCGAGGACCTGCGCGAGAACCGGCCGACGCCGATGTTCTCGACGTTCAGGCTGCGGGAGATGGAGCTTGCCAACCGGGTGGTGATGTCGCCCATGGCGCAGTACTCCGCCGATACAGAGGGCAACCCGACCGAGTGGCACAAGCTGCATTATTGCAGCCACGCGATGGGGGGGATGGGCCTGATCTACATGGAGATGACCTGCCCGTCGGCGGATGCGCGGATCACCGAAGGGTGCCCCGGCCTGTGGACCGACGAGCAGGAGCGGCGCTGGACCGAGATCGTGGACCTGATCCATGCGCATTCGGGTGCCAAGGTGGCGATGCAGCTTGGCCATGCCGGGCGCAAGGGTTCCACTCAGCTTGGTTGGGAGAAGATGGATCACCCGATCGCCGACGAGGCGCGCAACTGGCCGCTTTACTCGGCCTCTCCGATTCCGTGGTTCGACGGGATCAGCCAGACCCCGGCGGAACTTGACCGCGCGGGGATGGACCGGATCACCGCCGATTTCGTGCAGGCCGCCGAACGCGCGGATCGGGCCGGGTTCGACATGCTGGAGCTGCACTGCGCGCATGGCTATCTGCTGGCGTCCTTCCTGTCGCCGCTGACCAACCGGCGCGGGGATGAATACGGCGGACCCGTCGAGAACCGCCTGCGCTTTCCGATGGAGGTGTTCGAGGCGATGCGCAAGGTCTGGCCCGAGGGCAAGCCGATGTCGGTGCGCGTGTCGGGCACGGACTGGAAAGAGGACGGTCTGAGCGAGGAAGATCTCGTCGCGATCGCCGAGGCGTTCAACGCGGCGGGCTGCGATCTCATCGACGTGTCGGCGGGGCAGACGGTGCCGGATCAGAAGCCGGTTTACGGCCGGATGTTCCAGCTTCACCTCGCCGAGGCGGTGCGCAACCTGACGGGCATTGCCACGATGGCGGTGGGCGCGGTGACGGAGGCCGCGCAGGTCAACACCATCCTGCACACGCGGCGCGCCGATCTCGTGGCGCTTGGGCGGGTGCATCTGTGGAACCCCTATTTCGCCCATCAGGCGGCGGCATGGTATGGCGCGCGCAACGATCCGATGTGGCCGAAGCCCTATCTTGCCGGGGCGGGGCAGGTGTTCCGAGAGCAGGAAAAGGCCCGCGAAAAGATGATCGAATTGCAGAAGAAAGCCGCGCCGGGACGGCACACGCGGCTGGCGTAACTCGGCGCCCCCCTTTGCAGAGACAACGGCCCGACGTTCCCCCGGCGTTCGGGCCGTTTTCATTGGCCCGAGGGGGATCGGAGCGATTGGGGCAGCGTGCTTTACCTATATATATTTTATACTTGAAGCATATCGGAAGTTGATCTAGCCTGCTGTCAACGAGGGTCGAACGACCCCGGGGGGAGGACCAATGACCGATCTTCAGGGCAAGCATGTGGTGATCAGTGGCGGCGGCACCGGAGTCGGTGCCGAGATCGCGCGGCAGTTTGCCGGGGCCGGGGCCGAGGTGACGATCCTCGGCCGCCGCGAGGCGCCGTTGGCCGAGCAGGGCCTTCCTTATGAGATATGCGACGTGACCGACCGCGCGGCGGTATCGCGTGCCATCGACGCTGCGCGCGCGGCGCGGGGGCCGGTGGCCGTGGCGGTGGCCAACGCAGGGGCGGCCGACTCGACGCCGTTTCAGGCAATGGAGCCCGCCGATCTTCAGGCGATGCTGGATGTCAACGTGCTGGGGGTGTTCAATCTCTGGCATGAATGCCTGCCGGACATGAAAGAGGCGGGCTGGGGCCGGCTGATGGCCGTGGCCTCCACCGCGGCCCTAAAGGGGTATGCCTATGTCGCGGGCTATTGCGCGGCCAAGCACGCGGTGCTGGGGCTGACGCGCTCGCTCGCGGTGGAGTTGGGGCGGACCGGCGTGACCGTCAACGCGATCTGCCCAGGATTCATCGAAACGCCTTTGCTCGATCGGTCCATCGCCAATATCGTGGACAAGACCGGCATGAGCGAGGCCGATGCGGCCAAGAGCCTCAAGTCGGGCAATCCGCAGAAACGCTTTATCCAGGTGGACGAGGTGGCCGGTGCCGCGCTCTGGCTGACGTCGGAGGCGGCGCGGTCGGTCAATGGGCAGGGCCTTGGGCTGACCGGGGGCGAGATATGAACGGCGAGGCGCATGTGTCCACGGCCGAGGCGCCGTCGAAGGCGCGGCTTCGGCTGTGGCTGCGGCTGCTGAAGGCGAGCCGCGCGATCGAGGCGGAGCTGCGCGACCGGATGCGGCGCGAATTCAACTCCACCCTGCCGCGTTTCGACGTGATGGCGGCGCTGGAACGCAACGAACAGGGGCTGAAGATGAGCGAGCTTTCGGGCGTGCTCAAGGTCTCGAACGGCAATGTGACCGGTATCGTGGACCGGCTTGCGGAGGATGGCCTTGTCGCACGGGTGGCGGTGACCGGGGACAGGCGCGCCTCGCGTGTGTGCCTGACCGACCGGGGCCGCGCGACATTTGCCACGCAGGCCGCCGCGCATGAGGGGTGGGTCGATGAGCTCTTCGCGCAGGTGCCTGCCGGGCGCGCGGGCGAGGTTGCGGCGCTGATCGACGGGTTGACGCGGCCCGCCAACAGAGAGGATGAGAGATGACGAAAACCGATGTGGAGCATTTCCGCTGCCGGATCGAGGACGGGATCGCGACGATTTCGCTGGACCGGCCCGACCGCAAGAACCCGCTGACCTTCGAAAGCTATGCGGAGATGCGCGACTGGTTCCGCGATCTGCATTATTCCGATGACGTCAACGCGGTGGTGATCGTGCCCAATGGCGGTAACTTCAGCTCTGGCGGCGATGTGCACGAGATCATCGGCCCGCTGACGCGGATGGACATGAAGCACCTTCTGCAATTCACCCGCATGACCGGCGATCTGGTCAAGGCGATGGTCAACTGCGGCAAGCCGATCATCGCGGCGGTGGATGGGGTCTGCGCCGGGGCGGGGGCGATCATCGCCATGGCGTCGGATCTGCGCATCGCCACGCCGGAGGCCAAGACCGCGTTCCTGTTCACCCGCGTCGGGCTAGCGGGGTGCGACATGGGGGCCTGCGCGATCCTGCCGCGGATCATCGGGCAGGGGCGCGCGGCGGAACTTCTGTATTTCGGCCGCTCCATGTCGGCGCAGGAAGGCCACGACTGGGGCTATTTCAACCATGTGGTCGAGGCCGGCGCGCTGGAAGAGACGGCGCAGGAGATGGCCGAGAGGATCGCGGCGGGGCCGAACTTCGGCCACATGATGACCAAGACCATGCTGGCGCAGGAATGGTCCATGTCGATCGAGCAGGCCATAGAGGCCGAGGCGCAGGCGCAGGCGATCTGCATGCAGACCGGCGATTTCGAACGCGCCTACAATGCCTTCGTGAAGAAGGAAAAACCCATCTTCGAGGGCAACTGAGCAAGGCCCGCCGGGTGCGATGCGCCGGCGGGCAGTTGGAGCGAACGGACGAAAGGACGCGCGATGGCAGACCGATCCTATCTCGACTGGCCGTTTTTCGAGGGCCGTCACCGGGCGCTGGCCCGGAAGCTGGACGATTGGGCCGCGCGCAACCTGTCGGGGATCGACCACGGCGACACCGATGCGGCCTGCCGGGCGCTGGTGGCGGCGCTGGGGCGTGACGGATGGCTCAAGCCGACGGGCGCCGTGGGCGATGAGGTGCTTGACGTGCGTACGCTCTGCCTGATCCGCGAGACGCTGGCGCGCCATGACGGGCTGGCGGATTTTTCCTTTGCCATGCAGGGGCTGGGCACCGGGGCGATTTCGCTGTTCGGCAGCCCCGAACAGCAGGGCTGGCTCAAGCAGACGCGCACCGGAGAGGCGATCTCGGCCTTTGCGTTGACAGAGCCGCAATCGGGATCGGACGTGGCCAATTCCACCATGACCGCGACGCCGGACGGGGACGATTTCATCCTCAACGGGGAAAAGACGTGGATCTCCAACGGCGGGATCGCGGATCTTTACACCGTCTTCGCCCGCACCGGAGAGGCGCCGGGGGCGAAGGGACTTTCGGCCTTTGTCGTGCCGGCGGATCTGCCGGGGTTCGAGGTTGTTGAAAGATTGGAAACAATCGCGCCGCATCCCCTTGCATTGTTGCGATTCAACGATGTGCGGGTGCCGGGGGCGGCCCTGATCGGAGAGCGCGGCGCGGGCTTTCGCATCGCCATGTCGGTGCTTGATGTGTTCCGCTCCACCGTGGCGGCGGCGGCGCTCGGGTTTGCGCGCCGGGCGCTCGACGAGGCGCTGGCGCGGGTGAGCGCGCGCGAGGTGCAGGGCGCACCGCTGTTCGAATTGCAGATGGTGCAGGGGCATATCGCGCAGATGGCGCTTGATGTGGATGCCGCCGCGCTTCTGGTCTATCGCGCGGCCTGGGCCAAGGACAGCGGGGCGCCGCGCGTCACCCGCGAGGCGGCGATGGCCAAGCTTTACGCCACCGATCAGGCGCAGAAGGTGATCGACAGCGCGGTGCAGCTTCACGGCGGCGACGGGGTGAGATCGGGGGAGGTCGTCGAACGGCTTTACCGCGAGATCCGGGCGCTGCGCATTTATGAGGGCGCGTCGGACGTGCAGAAAGTGGTGATCGCCCGCCAAACGATGAGCGCATTCCAAGGGAGTTGAGAGATGCTGAGACCGTCGGCACACGAAGATACATTCGCGCGCGACAACCTGCCGCCGCTTGGCAGCTGGCCGGACCTGCTTCTGGGCGGGTTCGACTATCCCGACCGGCTCAACGCCGGGGTGGAGCTGACCGATGCGATGGTGGCGCGGGGGTTCGGGGATCACACCGCGCTGATCGGCAACGGGCGGCGCCGGACCTACAAGGAGCTTGCCGACTGGACCAACCGCCTTGCGCACGCGCTGGTGGAGGATCTGGGCCTGCGACCGGGCAACCGGGTGCTGATCCGGTCGGCCAACAACCCCGCGATGGTGGCCTGCTGGCTGGCGGCGACCAAGGCGGGCGCGGTGGTGGTCAATTCCATGCCGATGCTGCGCGCCGCGGAGCTTGCGAAATACGTCGACAAGGCCGAGATCACCCATGCGCTCTGCGACACGCGGCTGATGGACGAGATGGCGACCTGCGCCAAGGGTAGCCGGTTTCTGAAATCGGTGGTCGGCTTTGACGGCACGTCGAACCACGATGCGGAGCTGGACCGGCTGGCACTGGAGAAACCCGTGCAGTTCGAGGCGGTGGACACCGCGCAGGACGACGTGGCGCTATTGGGGTTCACCTCCGGCTCTACCGGGGAGCCGAAGGCGACGATGCATTTTCACCGCGATCTGCTGATCATCGCGGACGGCTATGCCCGGGAGGTGCTCAGCGTCGTGCCGGAGGATGTCTTTGTCGGCTCTCCGCCGCTGGCGTTCACCTTCGGGCTGGGCGGTCTGGCGATCTTTCCGCTGCGGTTCGGGGCGGCGGCCACGCTTCTGGAGCAGGCAACGCCGCCGAACATGATCGAGATCATCGAGAAATACCGCGCCACCGTGTCGTTTACGGCGCCGACGGCCTATCGCGCGATGATGAAGGCGATGGATCAGGGCGCGGACCTGACCTCGCTGCGCGCTGCCGTATCGGCGGGAGAGACGCTGCCGGGGCCGGTGTATCAGGAGTGGATGGACAAGACCGGCAAGCCGATGCTCGACGGGATCGGGGCGACCGAGCTGCTGCATATCTTCATCACCAACCGCTTTTCCGACCACCGCCCGGCCTGCACCGGCAAGCCGGTGACGGGATACGAGGCGAAGGTGATCGGCCCCGACGGCAAGGAGATGCCGCACGGAGAGCCGGGGCGGCTGGCGGTGCGCGGGCCGACGGGGTGCCGGTATCTGGGCGGCGAGCGGCAGGATGAATATGTGCAGGACGGCTGGAACATCACAGGCGACACATTCGTGCAGGACGAGGACGGCTATTTCCACTTTGCCGCGCGCAACGACGACATGATCGTGTCCTCGGGCTACAACATCGCGGGCCCGGAGGTGGAGGCGGCGCTTCTGTCGCACGAGGCGGTGGCCGAATGCGCCGTGATCGGCGCCCCCGACGAGGCACGCGGCCGGATCGTGCAGGCGCATGTCGTACTGGCCGACGGGGCAGAGCCGGGCGAAGAGATGATCAAGACGCTTCAGGACCATGTGAAAGCGGTGATCGCGCCCTATAAATACCCGCGCGCCATCGTCTTCGAAGAGACGCTACCGAAAACAGAAACAGGAAAGATTCAACGCTTCCGCCTGCGGCCCGACGCGGCCTGAGGCGGGGGCGGGCGCGCTTGGGGTGGCGCGTCCGGCATGTTGCCGCGATACTACCCCCACGGGACACGCGAAACAAACAATGGCGCGGTCCGTTGTGAGAAAATCAGATCAGGGAGATCAACCATATGAAACCTATCAGGACACTTGCCCTTGCCACATCCGTGATGGCGCTGGCCACTGCGGCGCTTGCCGATACCAAGATCGGCATGATCACCACGCTGTCGGGCGGCGGCGCGGGCCTTGGCGTGGATGTGCGCGACGGCTTCATGCTTGCCATCGACAATGCAGAGCGCGACGATATCGAGGTGGTGATCGAGGACGATCAGCGCAAACCCGATGTTGCGGTGCAGACTTCCGACCGGATGATCCAGTCGGAGAAAGTGGACATCATGACCGGCATCATCTGGTCGAACCTTGCGATGGCGGTGATTCCGTCGGCGGTCGCGCAGGGTGTGTTTTATCTGTCGCCGAACGCCGGGCCGTCGGCGCTGGCCGGTGAACGTTGCCACGAGAATTACTTCAACGTGGCATGGCAGAACGACAACCTGCACGAGGCGGCGGGCGCCTATGCCAATGACGCGGGCTTCGAGAACACCTTTATCCTCGCGCCCAACTATCCGGCGGGGCAGGACGCGCTCACCGGCTTCAAGCGCATGTATGAGGGAGAGCTGGCCGACGAGATCTATACCAAGCTCGGTCAAACCGACTATGCCGCCGAGCTCGCGCAGATCCGCGCCTCGGGCGCGGACAGCGTGTTCTTCTTCCTGCCTGGCGGGATGGGGATTTCCTTTCTCAAGCAATATGCCGACAGCGGTGTGGATCTTCCCGTGGTCGGGCCGGCCTTCAGCTTTGATCAGGGTATCCTTCAGGCCGTGGGCGAGGCCGCGCTTGGCGTGAAGAACACCTCGCAGTGGTCCAAGGATCTCGACAACGCGGCGAACGTGGCCTTCGTCGAGGCGTTCCAGGAGGAATACGGGCGTCTGCCCTCGCTCTATGCCAGCCAGGGGTATGACACCGCCAACCTGATCCTGAGCGCGCTGGAGAAGGCGGACGTGTCCGACAAGGACGCCTTCCGCGCGGCGCTGAGGGAGGCGGACTTCGACTCCGTGCGCGGTGATTTCCGGTTCGGCAACAACCACCACCCGATCCAGGACATCTACGTCCGCGAGGTGATCAAGGAGGGCGATGTCTACACCAACAAGATCGTCGCCACCGGCCTTGAGGATCACGCTGACGCCTATGCGTCCGAGTGCAAGATGTAAGATCGTCCAACCGACGGGGCCCCGGTGCGCGGGGCCCCGTCAAGGCGGAAAGAGGCCATGTCCCTTATTCTCATTATTGAGCAGATCCTGAACGGGCTTCAGTTCGGGGTCATGCTGTTTCTCATGGCGGCGGGGTTGACGCTGGTGTTCGGGGTGATGGGTCTCATCAACCTCGCGCACGGCTCGCTTTACATGGTCGGCGCCTTCGCGGCGGCGGCCGTGGCCGGGGCGACGGGATCGTTTGTCCTGGCGCTGATCGCGAGCCTTGCGGCGGCGGCGGCGGCCGGGGCGATCGTGGAGCTTGTGGTGATCCGGCGGCTTTATGCGCGCGATCACCTCGATCAGGTGCTGGCGACCTTCGCACTTATCCTGATCTTCTCGGAGGGCACGCGCTGGCTCTTCGGCTCCTTTCCGCTGTTTCTGGAGGTGCCGCGCTACCTGTCGGGGCCTGTGACCCTGCCGGGGGGCATCCAGTATCCGCTTTACCGGCTGGCGATGATCGTGATCGGGCTGCTGATCGCGGCGGGGCTGTTCTGGCTCATCGCGCGCACGCGCATCGGCATCCAGATCCGCGCGGGCGAGTGCGACCGCGAGATGATCGCGGCGCTTGGCGTGGATATATCGAAACTCTACACGCTGGTGTTCGCGCTCGGCGCGGCGCTGGCGGGGCTGGCGGGCGCGCTTGTGGGCGCGATCCAGTCGGTGCAGGTGGGCATGGGCGAGCCGGTTCTGATCCTGGCCTTCGTGGTGATCGTGATCGGCGGGATCGGGTCGATCAAGGGGGCGCTTGTGGGCGCGCTTCTGGTCGGACTGACCGATACACTGGGCGGGGTGTTCCTGCCACGGTTCTTCGAGCTGTTCCTTGCGCCGGCAAGCGCGACCTCCGTGGGGGCGTCTCTGGCCTCCATGCTGATTTACATCCTGATGGCGGCGGTACTTCTGGTGCGCCCCTTGGGTCTTTACGGCGGAAGGACATAGGATGGGTCGCGAACGCATGTTCAATGCCGCGATGGTGCTGGCGCTGGTGCTTGTGCCGCTCTGGGCGTGGATGACGGCGGAGCCGTTCATCATCACGCTGGCGACCAAGGTGGCGATTCTCGCGCTGGCGGGGGTTGGCCTGAATATCGCGCTGGGGCTTGGCGGGCTGATCAGCCTTGGCCATGCCGCGTTCTTCGGGATCGGCGGCTATGCGATGGGGATTCTGGCCAGCCACGCGCAGACCGCCACACCGCTGATGGAATGGCCGTTCCTGATCGAGGGCACCAACCAGATGCCGGTGATATGGCTGGTCGCCGTGGTGGCCAGCGCACTGGCGGCGCTGATCATCGGGGCGCTGTCGCTGCGGACCTCGGGCGTCTATTTCATCATGATCACGCTCGCCTTCGGGCAGATGCTTTTCTACTTCGCGATAAGCTGGTCGGCCTATGGCGGCGAGGACGGGTTGTCGATCTGGGTGCGCAATGAGTTCCCGGGGGTCAACACGCTCGACCCGATCCAGTTTCTGGCGATCTGCTATGTGATCCTTGGCGCGGTACTGGTCTTCGCCGCGCGTCTAGCGCGCTCTCCGTTCGGGCTGGCGCTGTCGGCGGCGCGGCAGACGTCGGAACGGGTGGAGACGGTGGGCCTCACACCGTTCCGGCTGCGGCTCACGGCGTTCGTGATTTCGGGGGCGATCACCGGGTTGGCCGGGGCGCTTTTCGCCGATCTCAACCGTTTCATCAGCCCCACGATGCTCAGCTGGCACACCAGCGGCGAGATCATGGTTTTCGTGATCCTCGGCGGGGTCGGACGGCTTTATGGGCCGGTGGTGGGCGCGGCGCTGTATATCCTTCTGGAACATCTGCTTGGTGGGGTGAGTGACTACTGGCAGGTCTTCCTTGGCGTGCTGCTGCTGCTGATCGTGCTGTTCGCGCGCGGCGGTCTGATCGGAGCGATCACCGGACGGGAGGTGGCCCATGACTGAGCCGGTTCTCAGGGTGCAGAACATCTGCAAGAGCTTTGGCGCGCTGAAGGCGAGCGACGATGTGTCCCTCGACCTCTATCCGGGGGAGATTCACGCGCTGATCGGGCCGAACGGCGCGGGCAAATCCACGCTGATCAAGCAGATCTGCGGCGGGCTGATGCCCGACAGCGGCCGGATCGAGGTGCTGGGCCGCGATGTCACCACACTCGATACCGTGGCGCGGGCGCGCATGGGGCTGGGGCGGACGTTCCAGATCTCGTCGCTAGCGATGGAGTTCACGGTGCTTCAGAACGCGGTTCTGGGCGCGCTGGGGGCGCGGGGCAAAGCCTTTCGGTTCTTCGGCAACGTGATGAAGGACGAGACGCTTCTGGCGCCGGCGCGCCGCGCGCTGGAACGGGTCGGCCTGGAGGAGGATGCCAGCCGCCGGACTGCCGATCTGTCGCATGGCCAGAGGCGGCAGCTTGAGGTCGCGGTCGCGCTGACGCTGGAGCCACGGCTCTTTTTGCTGGATGAGCCGATGGCGGGCCTTGGCGGCGGCGGATCGAAGGCGTTGACCGCGTTTCTCGACGAGTTGCGGCACGAGGCGCCGATCCTTCTGGTGGAGCATGACATGGATGCGGTTTTCGCGCTGGCCGACCGGATCAGCGTGCTGGTCTATGGCAAGGTCATCGCCACCGGCACGGCCGAGGACATCCGCGCCAACGCCGAGGTGCGGCGCGCCTATCTCGGCGAGGAGGACGCGGCATGAGTTTTCTGACGCTCAAGGGCGTGGAGGCGCATTACGGCCCGTCGCAGGCGCTGTTCGGGGTCGATCTGAGCGTCGGTAAGGGCGAGGTTGTCGCGCTCATGGGGCGCAACGGCATGGGCAAATCCACGACGATCAAGACGATCTGCGGGATGCTCGCGCCCTCTGCCGGGACTCTGGAGCTCGCGGGCCGTGATCTGCGCGCGCTGCCGTCCTACCGGATCGCGCGGCTTGGGGTGGGGCTCGTGCCCGAGGGGCGGCGCTGTTTCGCCACGCTGACGGTGGAGGAGAACATGCTCGCCGCCGCGCGCCCCGGAGAATGGGACTTCGAGAAGGTCGCACAGCTTTTCCCGCGGCTGAAGGAACGGCGGGATCAGGGCGCGATGTCGCTGTCGGGCGGCGAACAGCAGATGCTGTCCATTGGCCGCGCGCTGATGACGAACCCCCGGCTTCTGATCCTCGATGAGGCGACAGAAGGGTTGGCCCCCGTGGTCCGGCAGGAAATCTGGACCGCGATCGGACAGCTCAAGGCGGCGACGGGGCTGTCGCTGCTGGTGGTGGACAAATCGCTTCGGGAACTGGCCGCCGTGGCCGATCGGGCGGTGATCCTCAACAAGGGCGTGAGCGTCTGGACCGGCGAGATTGCCGCGCTGACCCCCGATCTCACCGACCGTTATCTCGGAGTATGACCATGGCCTTCACGATGCCCCAGAAGCTGCTTTTCAAGCATTGCGACCCGGCGGGAATCGCGTTTTATCCGCGCTATTTCGAGATGATGAACGATTGCGTCGAGCTGTTCTTCGATCACATCGGGCATCCGTTCGAGGAGATCATCCGCACCGCGGGCGTGCCCACGGCGCGGATCGAGGCGCAGTTCACCGCACCGTCGCGTCACGGCGACCGGCTTGAGATCACCCTGCGGGCCACGTCTTTGGGACGCTCCAGTCTCGGGCTGACGTTTGCCGCCCTGTGCGGAGAGGAGGTGCGGTTTCGCGCCTCTTCGACGCTTGTCTACGTGACGCAGCAGGGCCGGCCGCAAAGCTGGTCCGATACGCTGCGCGCCGCGCTAACCCCCCATGTTGAAGGAAAAAACTGATGCCGCACCAGATCATTCAACCCGACGGATGGACCCCGGCGAAGGGCTATGCCAATGGCGTTCTGGCGAGCGACGGGACGCTTTATATTGGCGGGCAGATCGGCTGGACCGCCGAGCAGGTGTTCGAGAGCCACGATTTCATCGGCCAGATGGAACAAGCGCTGCGCAATATCAGGGCGGTGCTGGAGACGGCGGGCGGTCAGGTCGAGGATCTGACACGGCTGACGTGGTATGTCATTGATAAAAAGGAATACCTCGCCCGTCAACGCGAGGTGGGCGAGACTTACCGCAAGGTGCTGGGACGCCATTTCCCGGCGATGACCATGGTGGTGGTGAGCGCGCTGGTCGAGGATGAGGCGCTTCTGGAGATCGAGGCGACGGCTGTTATCGCGCCGCGCTGAGGCGGGCAGCCCCGCTGTCTGTATAACGTCGGTAAAACGTCGGTATCGCGTCGGTGCCCCGGACCCCTGCGCCGGTGGTGAGGCGGATTGCCGCGTTCTTGAATAGGTATTTGAAATGCCCATTGATGCGGCGTAGACGGAGCTGACCGGACCAGAGCAGCGAAAGGCGGCAGACCGATGGCGATTGCATCACAATGCAGACAGGGGCGTCCGCGCGCGAGTGCAGGGCGGCGGGGCCGCGCGTGATGGCAAGCACGGCGGAGCAGATGCGGGCCTGGCGCGGGCCGGCGATCCTGAGCTACGGGTTCAGGCCGTTCTTTCTCGGGGCGGCGCTCTGGGCGGCGGTGGCGATGGCGCTTTGGGTGGCTGTGCTGACGGGGGCGGCAGACCTGCCGCTGGCCTTCGATCCGATAAGCTGGCACGCGCATGAGTTTCTCTTTGGCTATCTCGGCGCGGTGGTGGCGGGGTTTCTGATGACGGCGGTGCCGAACTGGACCGGGCGGCTTCCGATCGTGGGGGCGCGGCTCGGACTTCTCGCGGCGCTCTGGCTGGTGGGAAGGGTCGTGGTGGCGGTACCGGGGCCGTTGTCGCCGCTGGCGGTGGCGGTGATCGACCTGGGTTTCCCGGTGCTTCTGGCGCTGGCGATCCTGCGCGAGATCGTGGCCGGGAAGAACTGGCGCAACTTGATCGTGCTCGCGCTTCTGGGCGTGATGATCGCGGCCAACGGGCTGTTTCACTGGGAGGCGGCGCGGGGCGATTTCGCTGCCGAAGGCTATGGCCTGCGCCTCGGGCTGGCCGCCGGGATCGGGATGATCGCGCTCATTGGCGGACGGATCGTGCCGTCGTTCACGCGCAACTGGCTTGTCGTGCAGGGATCGCCGGCGCGTCCTGTCCCGCCCATGCAGCGGTTCGACAAGCTGGTGCTGCTGGCAAGTGGCGCCGTGCTGCTGCTTTGGGTGGCGGCGCCCGCGCGGGCGGAGGCGGGCTGGGCGCTGCTGGCGCTGGCGGCGCTGCACGCGGCGCGGCTGGCCCGCTGGTCCGGCTGGCACGGGCGGGGCGAGCCGCTGTTGTGGGTGCTGCACCTTGGCTATGGCTTCGTGCCGCTGGGAGCGCTGGCGCTTGGCGTGTCCATCCTCTGGCCCGCGCTTCTGCCGCCGGCGGCGGGGCTGCATGTGTGGATGGCCGGTGCGCTTGGCCTCATGACGCTGGCGGTGATGACGCGCGCGACGCTGGGACATGGCGGGCAGGCGCTGACCGCCGGGCCGGGGACGGTGGCGATCTACCTGTGTCTCGTCGCCTCGGTATTGCTTCGGCTTTGGGCGGGGATGAGCGGGGCGGTCTGGCCGCTGCACCTGTCGGCGCTGGCATGGGCGGCCGCCTTCGGCGGGTTCGCGTTGCTTTACGGGCCGCTGCTGGCGCGGGCGCGCCGTCGCTGAAATCCGCGCGCGCGGCAGGGCGGGGCGATCAGGTGCGCGCGCCCAGCATGCCGGAGATGCGGGACGCGCAGTCCCGCACGCGGGCGCGCAGGTCGGGCGTGACCTCTTCGGCGTCGGTATAGGCGCGGGTGGCGCTGACAGCGGCGATCACCCCGCCGGACATGTCGCGCACCGGCGCCGCGACGGAGGCCATGCCGGTCTCGAAGCTGCCGATCTGCACCACCGTTCCGGCCTCGCGGTCCCGCTGCCACTGACGCAAAAGCTCTGCCATGTCGCGCGGGCCGCGCCCGGCGCCGGGCGCGCCGATCTCGTCGCGGTAGAGCGCGCGCATCGTGTCCTCGTCGAGATCGGCCAGAAGCACGCGGCCCATCGTCGTGCCCGCCGCCGGCAGGCGGCTGCCGACATGCACGATGCTGCCCAGACCCATCCGGCTTGGCACCCGCAGCATGTAGAGCACGCGCGTGCCGTCGCGCACGCCGAGATGGGCGGACCAGTCCGTGTCGTTGCGCAGCGCCTCAAGCTCCGGCAGGGCCACCTCCACCAGTTCCCGCGTGGCCAAGTAGCCGTAGCCGAGCCGCATCACCGCCGGGCCGAGCGCGTAGGTCCGGGCGCGCTCGTCATGCAGCAGGTAGCCCATCTGCGCCAGCGTATAGACGGCGCGAAAGGCGGCCGAGCGGCTCAGCCCGAGGGTGCGGGCGATGTCCGACAGAGACATTTCCCGCCGCTCGGGCGTGAAGGCGTCGAGGATTGCCAGCCCGCGCATCAGGCCGGGCACGAGGTAGCGGTCGGAGTCGGGGTCAGGCGCGCATGTTTTGTCCATAAAACGGCGTATAGCAGGTGAAACGGTTTTTGGCTAGGGTCAGATCAGAGCAAGACACCAAGGACCGAAAGGAAACAGCGATGACGATTCAGACCCAACCCCCCTCTGCCCTGGCCGAAGAGCTTAAGGCGCATACCGGGCGTTTCACCGACAAGGCGTTCGACTGGAACGCCTTTCCCTCCAACGCGGGCTTTCCCGAGCTGGAGCGGGCGCAGATGCGCTATATCGGGGCGGGCGGATCGCCCAAGGTGGGCGACACCACCACGATGCAGCCGGACAACTTCACCGTCTCGCTCATTTACAAGGAGCCGGGCAAATACGCCGCCTGCCACAGCCACGAGATCGAGGAAAGCTTTCTCATCATCGACGGCACGCTTGTGGTCGGCTGGGAAAAGGATGGTGAAGTGGTCGAGGTCAACCTTGGCCCGAAGGACATGATCCTGAACGCGCGCGAGATCGGACACGGGTTCCGCGTGGACGGGGTGGAGCCGGTGATGATGTCGATCTCGGTCGATGTGGGCAAGCCGCTGCCGCCGGTCTATCACTACCACCCCAAGGAGCACGCCCCGGAACTGGCGCGCAGCTTTGGCGCGGCGCCGGGCAAGACGCTGCCCTTCGATCCCAGGGGCGAGCATCCGCTGCAACAGCTCATGGCGCAATACGTGGTGCGCCATCATGAGCAGCCGGTGATCTGGGAAGACGCCGGGTTCACCCGCAAGGTTTATGTCGGCGAGGGCGGCATCCAGCATGACACCTGCCGCAAGGAGATGTGGGGCGTGCCCTCGCGCGTCGGTGTGACGGCGTTCACCCGCCCGGTGGAGGATGCGTTCCTCGTGCTGGAGGGATCGCTCATCGTCGGCTGGGAAGAGAACGGCGAGACGGTGGAGGTGGAGCTTGGCCCGCGCGATCTGGTGAAGACCCCGGCCGGGCGCAAGCACTGGTTCCGCAACGATTCCGCCGCACCGGCGACTGTCTGGACGGTGATCGGTCAGGCGGACGACGACGGGGTGCGCTACGTCGCGGCGTGATCCGTGGCTGATGGCGAAGGAAGGGGGGCGTCGGGACGGGCGCCCCCTTTGCATGTCGGGCATGACGTGCGCACCACAGGGGGTGGCCGAATGCCGCCGTCAGGCCGCCGGGGCCGGGGCGGCCAGCGGTGCGGTCCATGCGTGATAGCCATAGACCCAGTCGGCATTGCTGCCCTGTTTGAGCCAGTCGTTGGCCAGAGAGCCGCGTTGCACGGCGGCGGTGCGGTCGCGGCGGGCGTCCTCATAGGCGCGCAGCGCGGCGGGGATGTCGGCGGGGCCGTCCCCCAGCGCGCGAGCGAGCATCACCGCATCCTCGATCGCCATGCAGGCGCCTTGCGCCATGAAGGGCACCATCGGGTGCGCCGCATCGCCCAGCACCGCGATCCGCCCCTCGGACCAGCGGTTCATCGGCTCTCGCACATGCAGGGCGGAGCGGGTCACCTCGGTGCAGGCCTCCAGCAGCGCGCGCGCCTGCGGGTGGAAATCAGCGTAGGCGGCGCGGAGTTCGGCGATGTCGCCCGGCAGGGTCCAGCCTTCCTCGGTCCAGCCGGTTTGCGGCGTGGTGGCGAAAACGAAGATCTCCTGCCCGAGGCTCAGCGGGAAGGTGACGATCTGGCGGTCGGGCGTGGGCCCCCACCATTTGGTGAAACTGCCCAGATCGGGCAGATCGCCGAGCCGGTCGTGTGGCACAACGGCGCGCCACGACACGAGGCCGGTGAATTGCGGATCGTCCGGGCCGAACAGCGCATGGCGCACGCGCGAGTGGATGCCGTCGCCGCCGATCACCACATCGGCGTCGAAGGTGGTGCCGTCCTCAAGCACGAGGGTGGCTCTGTCGCCGTCCTGCCGGGCAGTCTCGACCTTCGCGCCGAAGCGGATCGTGCCGGGGGCGAGCGCCTCCTGCAGCGCCGAGAGAAGATCGGCGCGGTGGATGGTGAGCTGCGGCGCGCCGTATTTCTCTTCCGCGCTCCGGTTCATCGGCAGGCGGGAGGTTTCCTCGGCCGTGTCCCACATGCGGCTGATGCGGTATTCGGGGCGGGCGGCGGTTTCGCGCAGGCGCGCGCCGACAGACGTGCCCAGACCGTCGATCGCATGGACGGCGTTCGGCGTCAGATTCACGTCGGCACCGATTCGCCCGTAGCTTCCGGCCTGTTCGAAAATGGTCACGTCGTGACCGCGAGACTGAAGCGCGATGGCCGCGACCATGCCGCCAACCCCGCCTCCCGCAATGGCAATTTTGAGTGCCGGCATCGTTCCCTCCGAATAGTTCAAATAATAACATATTGTTCAATAATAATCTTATGCCGGTTTCGTGAAGTCTGTCAACCGCGTCCGCGTGGCGGCGTCTGGCACGGATAATTATCTTGACTCGCAATGGCTGTTCCGGCAGCCTGTTACTGAATGAACAGAGTGTTCAAATATGAATACTAATACCGCGAAAGGGAGATGACAGATGGACGCATTCAGGGACAGGCTTTCCGAGCGGGCGCGCGACACCAGTCGCCCGTCTCTGGCGCATCAGTGCCGGGGCCGCGATCTGGAGCCGCGCGAGGTGGCGCTGGCCGATGCGCTGATGGAGATCTACGGCGCGGGCGCGCCGGATTTCGCCGCCGTGGCCGCAGAGCTTTCCAGGCGCGGGATCGAGGCGCCGCGGTCGGGGCGCACCGACTGGGACGAGGCGCTTCTGGCGCAGGAGCTGACCGAGACCAACGCCGAGCTTGACGCCGCCTATGAGGAATACGGTTATGGCGCTTGAGTTCCACTCCGTCACCAAGAGGTTCACCGACAACAGCGGGACAAGCCTGACCGCCGTGCAGGACGTGAGCTTTGACGTGCAGGAGGGGGAGTTCGTCTCCGTCGTCGGGCCGTCGGGCTGCGGCAAGTCCACCATCCTGTCGATGACCGCCGGACTCTATCAGCCCAGCGAGGGCAAGGTGCTGGTCAGCGGAGAGCCGGTCGAGGGGCCCAATTCGCACGTCGGATTCATGCTGCAAAAGGATCTTCTGCTGCCGTGGCGCAATATCGTGACCAATATCGAATTCGGCCTTGAGGCGCGCGGCATGGGCCGGGCGGATCGGCGCGAACGGGCGATGGCGGAGCTGCGGCACTGTCAGCTTGACGGCTTCGAGAACCACTATCCCCATCAGCTTTCCGGCGGGATGCGGCAGCGCGCGGCGCTGGCGCGGACGTTGGCCATCGACCCCGAAATCATTCTGCTGGACGAGCCGTTTTCGGCGCTCGACGCGCAGACCAAGCTTTTGTTGCAGAATTCCTTTGCCGGGACCATCGCGGAGACCGGCAAGACCACGCTGCTGATCACCCATGATCTGGGCGAAGCGGTGCTCATGTCGGACCGCATCCTCGTGCTGTCGGAGCGTCCGGGCAGCATCGTGGCCGAGATCAAGGTCGATCTGCCGCATCGTGACCAGCCGCTCAAGCGCCGTGTCATGCCCGAGGTGGGCGAGTATGCCGCCCAGCTCTTCAAGCACCTCAAACTCGAAGAAAAAGCAGCGTAACGCACAGGGAGACACCCATGAAAACTTTGTTCCGCAACACGATCGCCGCCGCCGCCGTCGCGGTCTCGGCCAGCGCGGCCTTCGCCGCCGAGCAGGTGACCTATCTCTTTCCGGCGCCCGATTTCCTGCCGGCGTTCGCGCCGTTCCAGCTTGCCAAGGGCAAGGGGTATTTCGCCGATGCCGGGCTCGACGTGACCTTTCAGGTCGGCAAGGGCGGCGCCGATGTGGCCACGCAGGTGGCGCTTGGCAATGCCGATCTGGGCGGCGGGATCGGGGATACGCCGATCATCGTGCGGGCCAACGGCCTCAAGATCAAGGGCGTGGCCCTTCTGGGCGGGCGCGGGTTGACACAACTGGCATGGCGCGCTGACAGCGGTATCGAGAGCCCGTCCGACCTGAAGGGCAAGGCGGTGGGTGTGCTGTCGTTCCAGGACACCACTTACTACAACCTGCTGGGGGTGCTGTCCTCGGTCGGGCTGACGAAAAACGATGTCGATATTCAGGCGGTCGGTCCGGGCGGGATCATCCAGCTTTCGATTTCCGGCGATCTGCATGCCTTTTCGGGGGTGCCGGAATGGATCGCCGCGGTCGAGGGCGCCGGGATCGAGATGAACCAGATGCCGGTGGACAGCGTGTTCCCGGCCATGGCGCAGGCGATCATCGCCTCGGACGAGACCATCGCGGAGAAGCCCGAACTGGTCGAAGGCTTCGTGAACGCGGTGCTGCGCGGTATCCGCGACATCAACGAGGACCCTGCGCAGGCGGCGAAGGATTACGCCTCTTTCGTGCCGCAGCATGAAGGCAAGGAAGCCCAGGTCGAGGCGATCATGCGCGCCTATTCCAACCTCGTCTATCCCGAGGGTGAGAACCAGCCGCTCGGCGCCTTCGATCCCGAGCGGATCGAAGCGGTCAAGCAGTTCTACCTCGACGCCGGAATCGTGCGCACCGATGTGCCGGTGGAGGACCTTTACACCAACGAGTTCATCAAATGAGCGATGCCACACAAACAGCCGCCGGGGCCAGCACGGCCCCGGCGGCATCCGAACCGGCCGTAGCGGCCAAATCCGGGAGATCCGTCATGGCCCGTTACAAGACCACCCTCGCCAGCGCGACGCTTCTGGTGCTTGTGCTGGCCGCATGGGAATATCTGCCCACGGCGCTTGAGGTGCCCAAGTTCATCATTCCCACGCTGAGCGACTGCCTTGTGGAGTTGCAGCGCATGTGGGCCTATGAGCAGCTTCTCGGCCATACGCTGTCGACCGCGCTGTTCACCGTTCTGGGTTTTGCCATCGGCAGCCTGATGGGGGCGGTGATCGGCTATCTTCTGGGGATGTCGGCCTTCTGGGAGAAGGTGCTGTCGCCTTATATCCTCGCGCTTCAGATCGCGCCCAAGGTTGCCTTCGCCCCGCTGTTCATCATGTGGTTCGGCTACAACTCGATGCCCAAGCTGCTGGTGACGGTGCTGATCGTGTTCTTCCCGGTTCTGGTGAACGTGCTTCAGGCCATGCGCACCGTGGACCGCGACCTGATCAACCTCGCGCGGGCCTATAACCTGTCGCGGCTTGGAATCTTCTTCAAGGTCGAGATGCCCTCGACGCTGCCGAACCTGATGGCGGGGCTGCGCATCGCCTCCACCCTTGCGGTGATCGGCGTCACCGTGGGGGAGCTTGTGGGCGGTAATACCGGGCTGGGCTTCCTGATTTCCTACGGCGGCGGACAGGCCAATGCCGCGATGGTGTTCGACGCCATCGTCCTGCTGACCGTGATCGGCTTCGTTCTCTATTCCGCGCTGGTGCGGATAGAGGATCGCGTGCTGCATTACCTGCCCAAGGCCGAGCAATAGGCCGGGGCGCAACCTTTATCACCTTCCAAGGGAGGACAGAATGACCACCATCGACAAGAAAGCCCTGATCGAGAAACGGGTGAACGAGGGCCTGCGCGGCCAGTGGTATCCGGTCGCCAAGTCGGTCGAGATCAAGACGAGCCGGCCCTATGGCACGCGGCTCATGGGCGAGAAGATCGTGCTGTGGCGCGACGGCGCCGGCAAGATCCGCTGCATCGAGGATTTCTGTCCCCACCGCGGCGCGCCGCTGTCCTATGGCGAGGTGCATGAGGGCAACATCGGCTGTCGCTATCATGGCGTGATCGTCGATGGCGACGGTGTGGTGCAGCGGGTGCCCGCGATGCCGGAGTGCGCGCTCGAAGGGCGCAAGGCGGTGAAATCCTACGAGGTGACGGAATCGAGCGACGCGGTCTTCGTCTATGTGCCCTCGGTGGACCGGCCCGAGGCGCCCGAGCTGGTGATGCCCAAGGAGATGAGCGACGAGACCTGGTCGGGCTTTCTCTGCACCTCGGTGTGGGAGTCCAACTACCGCTATGCGCTCGACAACCTCGCCGATCCGATGCACGGCTGCTACCTGCACGCCGAGAGCTTCACGCTGGCCTATGGCTCCAAGCAGGATCTGATGAAGCTCGACAAGACCGACAACGGTTTCCGCATCGAACGGGTGGGCCAGACCGGCGAGAATTTCGACTGGACAGAGTTCGAGATCTACCCCGGCGACATGTTCTGTTTCCTTGAAATCCCCTATCCGCAGGCGGCCGGGCCGGGCGGCGTGTTCCGCATCATCGGGTTCGTCACGCCGATGGATGAGGGCACCACCAAGGT
This sequence comes from Salinihabitans flavidus, assembly GCF_900110425.1. Lineage (GTDB taxonomy): Bacteria > Pseudomonadota > Alphaproteobacteria > Rhodobacterales > Rhodobacteraceae > Salinihabitans > Salinihabitans flavidus. The sequence continues at coordinate 58,136 of NZ_FODS01000018.1, forward strand.
GTTCTTCTGGCGGATGCGCGAGGTCGAGGGGCTGGCGCGCGAAAGCTGGCGGTTCCTCTATCGCGCCAAGCTGGAAAAGACCCACTGGGACGTGCTCGAACAGGACCGCGTGATGCTCGAAGGGATGCCCGACGACGCGCGCCGGCGCGAGATGCTCTATCAGCATGACCTTGGCGTGAGCCGCATCCGGCAGATCCTGACGCGCGCCGCCAAGCAGCAGATCGAGGCGGAACTCAAGACCGAAAGCGTCGCCGCCGAATGACACTGGAGAACAGGCATATCCTGCTCACCGGCGCGGCGCGGGGGCTTGGCGCGGACATCGCGCAGGCCCTTGCCGATCAGGGCGCGCGGCTCATCCTTGCGGATATCGCGGAGGACGAGGGCCGCGCGACCGCAAGCCGGGTCGGCGCGGCGTTCGAGCCGGTCGATCTGGGCGATCCGGCCTCGATCAGCGCGTTGGGGCAGGCGGTGGCCGAGAAAACCGGCGGCGTGCTGCACGGGCTGGTCAACAATGGCGCCATTGCCACCGGGATCGGCGGGATCGCGTTCGAGGATATCGAGATCGAAAGCTGGGACCGGGTGCAGCGGGTGAATGTGCGCGGCACATGGCTGATGACCCGCGCCGCCGCGCCGATGCTGCGTGCCTCCGGCTCTGGCCGGGTGGTCAATGTCGCCTCCGACACCGCGATCTGGGGCGCGCCCAAGCTGCTGTCCTATGTCGCCAGCAAGGGCGCGGTGATGGCGATGACCCGATCGCTTGCGCGCGAACTGGGGCCGGACCGGATCGGCGTGACCGCCGTGGCGCCCGGCATCCTGACGACGCAAAGCACCGAATACGTGCCCGAGGCGCGGCACCGGCAGTATAACGACGGGCGCGCCGTGCCCGGCCCGCAGGGCACCGCAGAGGTGGCCGATGTGGTGGCCTTCCTTCTGGGCGAGGCGGCGCTGACACTCACCGGGCAGATCCTGCCCGCCAATCATGGGTTCGTCTTCCGATGACCGACTGGCAGACACATAACGCGAGCGGGATCGAGTATCTGGAGCGTCCCGGGTCGGGCCCGGTTCTGGTGCTGCTGCACGGCATCGGCTCTCAGGCGGCCTCCTTCACGCCGCTTCTGGCGCATCTGCCCGCCGACTGGCGGATGATCGCGTGGAACGCGCCGGGCTATGGCGCTTCCGGTCCGCTGGCGCAGGACTGGCCGCAGGCCGCCGATTACGCCCGCGCGCTGACCGGGCTGCTCGATACGCTGGGGGTGAATCGCATCCTTCTGGCGGGGCATTCTCTGGGCGCGCTAGTCGCCGCCTCGTTCGCCTCCACGCACGGCGGCAGGGTGGCGCGGCTTTTGCTGGCCTCCCCGGCTCTGGGACATGGGGTGACGCCGGGCCTTGCGCTCAGCACCGCCGCGCAGACGCGCATTGACGAGCTGACGCAGATGGGGGCCGACGCCTTTGCCCGCGCCCGCGCCGCGCGGCTTGTCCATGACCCGGACACCCATCCCGACGTGGTCGAGATGGTGCGCCGCGCCATGGCGCAGGTGAGCCTTCCCGGCTACGCGCAGGCGGCGCGGATGCTTGCCTCCGGCCGGCTGCTGGACGATGCCGAACGGCTTGTCGTGCCGACCGATGTGATCGTGGGCGAAGAGGACCGCGTGACCCCGCCCGAAGGCGCGGGCCATGCCCATGCCGCGCTGCGCGATGCCGCGCGTGGCCGCCTGATCCGTGTGCCCGGCGCCGGGCACGCACTTTATCAACAGGCCCCCGCCGCCTTTGCCGAGGCGCTGGCGGCGCTGGTCGAACCGGCCCGCTGAGGTCGGCCAGAGGAGGATATGACGATGAGTGACCCCGTCCGCACCGGAAGCCTGCGCGGCATCATGATGCGCGGCCCCGGACTGACCGCCACATTGCCGTTCTACGAGGACATGTGGGGCCTGAAGCTCGCCCATGCCGAGGAGGGTGTCGCCTATCTGCGCGGCACCGGGGAGGAGCCGTTCCTCTATGGCCTTCGGGATGACAGCGTGTTCGGCATCGACTACGTGCATTTCGCCATGCCCGACCGGGCGTCGATGGACGCGTTGCATGCGCAATGCATGGCGCGCGGCGCCGACGTCCTTGGCGCGCCGGCTGCATTCGAGGACTGGGCCGGGGGGTACGGGTTCGAGATCCTCGACCCCGACCTGCGCCGCCTGCGCTTTCGCACCGAGGCGCGCCGGCTGGAGGCCGAGGACGACTGGGCCAAGCCGAAGAAGGTCAGCCATGTGGTGCTCAACACCCCCGACATGGAAGAGACGCAGGACTTCTATGAGCGTGTTCTGGGCTTTCGCGTGTCGGATTATTCCGCCGACCAGATGGTGTTCCTGCGCTGCAATACCGACCATCATTCCATCGCGCTGGTGCGCACGCACTACCCGTCGGTGAACCATGTCGCCTTCGAGATGCCCACGCTGGACGAATTCATGCGCGGCATCGGCCGGATGAAACAGAAGGGGCATGTGCCCACGTGGGGGCCGGGCCGCCACGGGCCGGGCAACAACCCCTTTGCCTATTTCGTCTCGCCCTCGGGCTTCGTGATCGAGTTCACGTCCGAGTTGCAGCAGATCGACGAGACCACGCATGAGGCGCAGGTCTGGCCGCGCGATGACCCCGAGAAGATGGACCGCTGGATGACCGCAGGTCCGCCGACCCCGGCGCAGCGCGCGGTGATGCAGGGGCGGCCCGATCCGGGCTTTCCGGAACTCAAACCCAACGCCAGATCGGGAGCGGCGGAATGAACCTTGGATATGAAAACGCGGTCGCGGTCGTCACCGGCGGCTCATCGGGAATCGGGCTGGCCACGGTGCGCGTTCTTCTGCGCAACGGCGCGCGCGTGGCGCTTTGCGCGCGCAATGCCGACCGGCTCAACGATGTGGCCTCCGTGCTGCGCCGCGACCATGGCGAGGACCGGGTGCTCACCCGCGCGCTGTCGGTGCTGGACGCGCCGGCGGTCGGGGATTTCGCCGAAGACGTGAAGGCGCACTACGGGCGCTGCGATCTGCTTGTGAACAACGCGGGGCAGGGGCGCGTGTCCACCTTTGCCGAGACCAGCGACGAGGACTGGCGCGCGGAATACGATCTCAAGCTGTTCAGCCAGATCTACCCCGCCCGCGCCTTCCTGCCGATGCTGCGCGAGAGCCGGGGCGCCATCGTCGCGGTCAACTCCCTGCTCGCCTATCAGCCGGAGCCGCACATGGTCTGCACGTCTTCGGCGCGGGCGGGGGTTCAGAACCTGCTCAAGTCCCTGAGCGTCGAAATGGCCCCCGATGTGCGGGTCAATTCCGTTCTTCTTGGCCTCATTGGGTCGGGCCAGTGGACGCGCCGCTTTGCCGAGCGCGAGGACAAGAGCGTCAGCCGCGAGGAGTGGTATGGCGATCTGGCCCGCCGCAAGGGTATCCCCCTTGGCCGTCTTGGCGATGCCGAAGAGGCGGCCAATGCGGTCGCCTTTCTGGGATCGCGCGCGGCCAGCTACATCACCGGCGCGCAGCTCGAGGTTTCGGGCGGCCTGTCGCGGCACATCTGAGGAGACGTCCATGAAACACGACCCCATCCAGAAGACCGGGACCGTTGGCGATTTCATCGCCCGCTACCTGGCCGATATCGGCGTCACCACCATCTTCGGCGTGATCTCGATCCACAACATGCCGATCCTCGATGCTGTCGCGCGACAGGGGCGCATTCGCTTCGTGCCCGCGCGCGGCGAGGCGGGCGCGATGAACATGGCCGACGCCTATGCCCGCGTGTCGGGGCATCTGGGGGTCTGCATGACCTCCACCGGCACCGCCGCCGGAAACGCGGCGGGCGCGCAGGCCGAGGCGCTGACCGCCGGAAGCCGGGTGCTGCATATTACCAGCCAGGTGGATCTGGCCTATGCCGACCGCGACCGCGCCGCGATCCATGACGTGCCGCGCCAGCCGCAGATGCTGCGCGGGGTGAGCAAGGCGGTCTACCGGATGTGGGACGCGGGCGGCGCCATCGGCGCGCTGACCGCCGCCGTGTCCTCGGCGCTGTCGGCGCCGAGCGGGCCGGTCAGCCTTGAGATCCCCGTCGATGTGCAACGCGGCCCGGCGCATATGCCCGATCACGTCCACGCGCCAGAGCCGGTGCGTCCGCGCGCGTCCGACGCCGTGATCGACGAGATCGCGGCACGGCTCACGGGCGCGCGGCGCCCGATGATCTGGCTGGGCGGCGGGGCGCGCGGCGCCAGCGCGGAGGCGACCGAACTGATGCGCCGGGGGGTTGGCGTCGTCACCTCCACCAACGGCCGCGCGGTTGTCTCGGAGGCGGAATCGGCCACGCTTGGCGCGTTCAACATGGTGCCCGAGGCGGCGGAGCTTTACGCTACCTGCGATCTGATGCTCGTCGTCGGCTCGCGGCTGCGGGGCAACGAGACGCGCAACAACAATCTGCCGCTGCCGCGCCCGCTGATCCAGATCGACGCCGAGGCCAGCCAGGGCGGTCGCAACTACCCGGTGGACATCTTCGCCCATGGCGACGCCGCCGACACGCTGCGCCGTCTGCTGGATCGCCTGCCCGACACGCTTGGCACCGATCCCGATCTGCCCTTCGACATCGCCCGCGCCCGCGCGCAGGCCGAGGGCCGGATGCGCAGCCAGCTTGGCCCCTACCGGGTGATTGCCGACGCGCTGTCGGCCAAGGTGGCCGAGGGCGGGCATATCTGGGTGCGCGATGTGACCATCTCCAATTCCACGTTCGGCAACCGCTATGTGCAACTGGCCGATCCGAGGCAGGGCGTTCACGCGCTCGGTGGGGGAATCGGGCAGGGCGTGTCGATGGGCATCGGCGCGGCGCTGGCCTGCGAGAACTGCAAGGCGGTCACGCTTCTGGGCGATGGCGGCGCGATGCTGGGCCTTGCCGAGGTGATCACCGCCGTCGAGGAGAACGCGCCACTGGTCTATGTGCTGATGAACGATCAGGCTTATGGCGTGATCCAGAACATCCAGGACGCGCAATATGACAGCCGCCGCCATTATTCCAAGGTCGCGGTGCCCGAATTCGGGACCTTCTGCGCCTCGGTTGGAATGCCGCACCGCAGGGTGGATGATGTGGAGGCCTTTGCCAGTGTGCTCGATGAGGCCATGGCCGCCGACGGCCCCTCGGTGATTGAGGTCGACATGTGCGCCATCGGCCCCTTCGCCGAAGCCTTCGCCGGCCCGCCCGCCGGGGCCGCCGGAAAGACGGAGTAGCGCATGCATCTTGGCATCATCGGATACGGCAATATCGCGCAGCAGCTTGTGACGATGCTCGCCGCGCCGAAAGGGCCGTGCCCGGAGCGGATCACGCTTCTGGTGCGCCCCGAACGGCAGGAGGGCACGGCGCAAGCACTGGCCGATCAGCCCATCGCGGCGCAGGTGGTCACACAGGCGCAAGCGCTGGCCGACGCGCGCCCCGATCTGGTGGTCGAATGCGCCGGGCACGCGGGCGCCGCCGCGCATGTGCCCGCCCTGCTGCGCGCGGGCATCGACGTGGTGCTCGTCTCCGTCGGGGCGCTGGCCGACGATGCGCTGCATGACCGGCTGCGCGCCGCCGCCGAGGCCGGGGGCGCGCATCTCATCCTGCCCGCCGGGGCCGTGGGCGGGATCGACCTTCTGTCGGCGCTCTCCGGCGGCGGAGAGGTGGAATTGACCTATCGCGGAATCAAGCCGCCCGCGGCGTGGTCTGGCACCCCGGCGGCGCAGGCCATTGACCTCGACGCGGTCACGCACGCCACGCCGATCTTCACCGGCACTGCGCGCGAGGCGGCGCGCGCCTTTCCCAAGAACGCCAATGTGGCCGCCACGCTGGCGCTGGCCGGGCCGGGGCTTGATGCCACGCGGGTGGAACTGATCGCCGATCCGGCAGCATCGGGCAATCTGCACAGCTACGAGGTGCGCTCCGGCATCGCCAATTACACCATGACGATCGAGAACAAGCCATCGGCGGGCAACGCCAGGACGAGCCTTGCGACGGGCTATTCCGTGCTCCGTGAAATCCGAAACCGAATGATGCCGGTGATACTATGAAAATGGATCAGATCGACGACATCCTGCCCGATGGGCGGCTTTTCCTTGCCGGTGAATGGCGCGAGGGGACAGGGGCGGAGATCACATCGGTCTTTCCCGCCGATGGCCGCGTGAACCGCGTGCTGCGCGGCGCCTCCGCCGCCGACGGACAAGAGGCGATCGCGCGGGCCAAAGCGGTGCAGGCCGATCCCGCCTGGCGCGTCCTGAAACCGCATGAGCGTGCGCGCCACCTTTACCGCATTGCCGACGGGATCGAGGCGAATATCGACCGTATCTCCATGATCCAGTCGTGCGACACCGGCAAGACACTGCGCGAGACGGCAGCGCTCGCGGCCTCGGCGGCGGGCACCTTCCGCTACTATGGCGCGGTGCTGGAGACGATGGATGACGAGCTGACCGCGCAGCGCGCCGACAGCCTGACCCTGTCGGTGCATGAACCGCTCGGCCTTGTCGCCGCGATCACGCCGTGGAATTCGCCGATCGCCTCTGACGCGCAGAAGGTCGCCCCGGCGCTGGCCGCCGGAAACGCCGTGCTTCTCAAACCCGCCTCCTGGTCACCACTCACGGCGCTGGAACTGGCGCGCATCGTCGAGGAGGCGGGTCTTCCCCGAGGGCTGTTCTCCGTCCTGCCGGGGGCCGGACGTGAGATCGGCAACCTTCTGGTGGAGCATCCCGACATCGCGAGGGTGAGCTTCACCGGCGGCACGTCCACCGGCCGGATGATCGCCCGCAAGGCCGCCGAGAAGCTCATGCCGGTGAGCCTTGAGTTGGGCGGCAAATCGCCCACTATCGTCTTTGACGACGCGGACATGGATCTGGCGCTGGCCGGGGTGCTGTTCGGCATCTTCTCCTCCTCGGGGCAAAGCTGCATCGCAGGCTCGCGGCTGTTCGTGCAGCGCGGCGTTTATGACACTTTCGTGGGCCGGCTGGTGGCCGCGACACGGGCGCTTCGCGTCGGTCACCCGTTCGACGCCGCCACGCAGGTCGCGCCGCTCATACACGAGGACCACCGCCGAGAGGTGGCCGCCCATGTCGCCGCCGCGCTGGAGGCGGGGGCGGAGCTTCTGTGCGGCGGTGCCGCGCCCGAGGGCGATGCCTATGCGGGCGGCAGCTATTACCTGCCCACCATCCTTGCGGGGGTAAAGAACACCGACCGCATCTGCCGCGAGGAGGTGTTCGGCCCGGTGCTCGCCGTGCTGCCCTTCGACGATGAGGAGGACGTGATCGCGCAGGCCAACGACAACGACTATGGCCTCGCCTGCGGCATCTGGACCAGCGATTTCCGCAAGGCATGGCGCGTGGGCCGGGCGATCCGCTCCGGCACGATCTGGCACAACACTTACAAGCAGTTTTCCATCTCCACCCCCTTCGGCGGCGAGGGCGACAGCGGCACCGGACGCGAGAAGGGGCGGCAGGGGCTGCGCGCCTACATGGCGCAAAAGAGCTTCTATACCGATATGACCGGCGCGCCGCACCCCTGGGCCGCCGATACCGTGAGGGCGACATGAGCGGACAGGTCGCCATCGTCGGCGCCGGGCCATCCGGCTGCTATCTGGCGCAGGCGCTGCTCAAGGCGCAGCCCGATCTGATCGTGGATCTGATCGACCGGCTGCCGGTGCCCTATGGCCTCGTGCGCTATGGGGTGGCCGCCGATCATCAGGGCACGAAAGGGGTCACGCGGCAGTTCGCCCGCCTGTTCGAACGGCAGGGCGCGCGGTTTTTCGGCAATGTCGCCGTGGGCGAGGCGATCACGCTCGACGCGCTGCGCGCGGCCTATGACGTGGTGGTGTTGGCCGCCGGGCTTTCGGTGGATCGTCCGCTCGGTATCCCCGGGAGCGATCTGCCGGGCGTGATCGGCGCCGGGCGGCTGACCCGCTCGCTTTATGAGCATCCCGACGCCGATGCGCTGCCCGATCTTGGCCCGCGCCCGCTGATCATCGGTAACGGCAATGTCGCCATCGACCTGCTGCGCCTTCTGGCCAAGACACCCGAGGAGCTTGAAGGCTCCGATCTGGGCGCGGGGCCGACAAAGTGGCTTGAGCGGCAGGCGATCGAGGAGATCACGATCACCGGACGGTCCCCCGCCGCGCAGGCGAAATTCGACGCGGTGATGATCAAGGAGCTTGCGAAGCTCGCGGGCGTGACGATCCGGGTGATTGGCGCGGGCGCAAGCGATGATCCCGCCGAGCAGAAGAAGATCGACGCGCTCCTCGCGCTGGACGGAATCGCCACCGGCCCGCGCCGCGTCACCTTCCGCTTCGGCCTCACCCCGCTGGGGGTGGAGGGGGCGGATCGGGCCGAGGCGGTACATTTCACCAGCCCCGCCGGTGAGGAAACGCTTCCCTGCTCCAGCGTTCTGACCGCGATCGGGTTCGATCCCGCCGCCGATCTGCCGCGCGATGCGCTCGTGAGCCTTGCTGCGGATGCGGAGGCCGGCGTGTTGGCCCCCGGCCTTTACGCCGCCGGATGGTTCCGGCGCGGCCCGCGCGGCACCATCCCCGACAACCGCGCCGATGCGCAGGCGCTGGCCGGGGCGATCCTTACCGATTTGGCCCCGGACCCGTCCAGACAGGGGGCGGCGGTGCTTGCCGCTCTGCCCGATGTGACCGATTACACCGGCTGGACACGAATCGACTCCGCCGAAACCGCCACGGCCCGTCCGGGCCGCTGCCGCAGCAAGATTGCCACCCGCGACGCGATGCTCTCCATCGCGCGCAAAGATCACGGAGACGCGCCATGAAACTCGCCATCCTCTACGGAACGGAAACCGGCAATGCCGAAATGCTGGCCGAAGACCTCACTGCCGAGCTTGAAGGCGCGAATGAGGTGGACTGTCATAACCTGGCCGATTTCGCCCCCGCCGATTTCGCCCCCGACACCTTTTACCTGCTGATATGCTCGACCTATGGCGACGGGGAACTGCCCGCCTCCGCGCAGCCCTTCGCCGAGGTGATGGAGGCCGAAAAGCCGGACCTTTCGGCGATCCACTTCGCGATCTTCGGCATGGGCGACAGCGAGTATGACGAGACGTTCAACCACGGGCCGAAGCGGCTGGCCGAGCTGATGGCCGCGCATGGCGCCAACCAGATCGGTGATCGCATCGCGCATGATGCCTCGGGCGCCGACATGGCAGAGGATCTGGCCTTTCCATGGGCCGAGGCGGTGATCGAGATGGCACAGGACACCGTGGGCGAGGCCGCGTGATGCGCGCGGGCGAGCTACGCCAGACCCTGTCGCAACCGTGGCGGCACGGGGTGCATACCGATTTACGCGGGATCACCTGCGAGGGGCGGCTTGATCTGGCGGGGCTTGCCGTGGCCGGGGTGGATTTCACCGGCGCGGCGTTTCCCGACGGGATCGACGCCACGTGCGCGCGCTTTGACGGGCTATGCTGGTTCGGCGGCTGCCGTTTCGGCGCGGCGGCGGAGTTTTCCGGCGCCTGCTTCATGAATGACGCAAGGTTCGAGGATTCGGTGTTCGACGGGCCCGCCCGTTTTTCCCGCGTCGATTTTCGTGGCATCGGGCGGTTTGACAATGCCCGCTTTGCCGAAGGCGCGGATTTTTCCGGCACCACCTGCTACGGCAATTTCTCACTCCAGAACGTGCAGAGCCAGGGCCCGGTGAGTTTCCGGGGCGGGGAATGGCTTGGCGGGCTGTGGTGCGATCATGCCCATCTGCCCGAGGCGGCCGACCTGTCGGACACACAGGTGCATGGCCGGCTCTGGTTGCGGGGCGCGACGCGGGGTAACGCGGCGCTTCTGACGTCCGACTTCGGGATGAGCTTCGGCTACACCTACATCTGATCGGCGGACCAGCCACGATAGCCCATCGCCTCCGACACGTCGCGCGCCGTCTGACGGAGCGTCGCCTCGATCCGGTCCACCTGCTCGCCGCCTTCGGCGAAGATGCTGGCGTGGCCGGTGACATTGATCGCGGCGATGGCGTGACCCTGATGATCATAGACCGCCGCCGCTGCCGATCCGATCTCCGGCTCGAAATTTGCCACGCTCCATGACAGGCCGCGCGCGCGATCCCCGGCAAGCTGCGCCTCGAGTTCCTTGAGGGTGGTGCGCGTCTTGTCGGTATAGGCTTCCAGCGCCTGCCCGCGATAGAGATCGCGCAGCGCGCCGGGCGGCAACTCGGCCAGAAGGATGCGCCCGATGGTGGTGGCATGGGCGGGCAGGCGCGTGCCCTCGCGCACCGTGCTGGCCAGATGCGACACTGGCGTTTCGCGGGCCAGATAGACGATCTCCTGCCCCTCGCGCACGCCCAGATGCGCCGACAGGCCCAACTCGTCGACCAGCCGCTTGAGATAGGGCCGCGCCACTTGAATGATGCCGCGCTCGCTCAGCGCGGCAGCGGCCAGCGCGATCAGCCCGGTGCCAAGGCGATAGCCGCCCTCGTCGGGGATCTCCTCGATGATGCCCTCGGCCTGAAGCGTCGCCAGAAGCCGGATCAGCGTGGTGCGGTTGATCCCGATGGCCTTGGCGGTGCGGCTGGAATTGCGGCAGCGGTTGCCCGCCGCGATATGGCGCAGCACCGCCAGCGCGCGCACCACGGGCGGCACGGTATAGTCGGGGGGGCTGGTCTCGTTCGGAATGGTTGTTTCTGTATTGGACATATCGGCCATATTTGAACAATTTCTTTGCCCCACGGTTAGCACGCGATCGCGCACGGGGGAAGGGGAATGCCGCGCGGGGCCGGCGCTGACGGGAAATCGCGGCAGACGCGGGAATTCATGGGCCAGCTCCTTGGCGCCACGCGTGATTCTGCTGTCGAATCACCCGATTCAGCCGAAAATCGCTGAATCTGCCCCCTCATACGAGTGTGATTGGTCCGAGATCTCGCGTGAATGGTAGAGTTATCGGGAAAACATGGGAATTTTATAGGTCAGCTATTCAGACGCTAAATATAGTAGGGTTGGCGTCTGAATTGGGAAGGGAGTGTGTCTATCGCCAAAAATCATCCTCTAAACCTTGTTCTTCTAGGGGGTGAAAAACCATATCTTGCGACCGATAGGCCATTTTTTCGTTGATTTCCATGAATTCCCATGTCATCCCTTTATGCAAGGTGAGACGGGAACAAAGGGGCAGCCAAGACCCCGAAAATCTCCCAAGTCAGGTTTCATACAGGCCCCGCTTTCACCGAAACGAAGAGATCCGGCGCGCGGGCGAGCAGACATCCCCCCAGGTGGCGCGCGCAGTCGGACACCCCGCATGGCGGGACGAGGGCGGCGGGTTGAGCAGTGGCAGCAGCTCAACCCGCCGTTTTCATTCAAAGAGGGCAAACCTCGGGGCGGCAGGGAAAAAGGACCGGGCTGACAGTGGCGCGCAGGTTCAGAGGCGAAAGCCACCACAAGGTGGACAGCAAGGGCAGGGTGTCTATCCCGGCCTCGTTTCGTCGTGTGCTCGAAGCGGCCGATCCCAACTGGACCCCCGGTGAAAGTCCCGAGCTTGTGATCGTCTATGGCGATCATCGCCGCAACTACCTTGAATGCTACACGATCGAGGCCATCGAAGAGGTCGACCGCAAGATCGACGCCCTTCCGCGCGGCACGAAAGAGCGCAAGATGCTGCAACGGCTGTTTCACGGCCTGTCCTATCCCACCAATGTCGATGAGACTGGCCGCCTTGTGCTGCCGTCAAAACTGCGCGCCAAGATCGGGCTCGAGGGCGAGGCGTTCTTCATCGCCGCCGGTGACACCTTTCAGATCTGGAAGCCCGAAACCTACGAGACGGAGGAACTCGCCCGTACCGAGGAATGGCTCGAAGAGCTGCCCGACGACTTCGATCCGCTCATCTTCCTGGATCAGCAGTCGGAGGGCTAAGCGATGGCCGCCGCCGCATCCCCCTCCGCGAACTCGCACCTTCCCGTCCTTCTCGGCCCGCTCCTGCAGGCGGTGGCGCCGGTGCATGGCACATGGCTTGACGGCACATTCGGCGCCGGCGGCTATGCGCGCGGGCTGCTCGACGCCGGGGCGGACCGCGTGATCGGCGTGGACCGCGACCCGCTCGCCTTTGACATGGCGGTGGACTGGATCGACGCCTATGGCGGGCGGATCGAACTGGTGACAGGCGTCTTCTCGAAAATGGATGACTATGCCACCGATCTGGACGGGGTTGTGCTCGATCTCGGGGTCAGCTCCATGCAGCTCGATCAGGCCGACCGTGGTTTTTCCTTCCAGCGTGACGGGCCGCTCGACATGCGCATGTCCCAAAGCGGGCCAAGCGCCGCCGAGATCGTGAACACCGCCGAAGAGGGCGAACTGGCTGACATTCTCTATCTCTATGGCGAGGAACGCGCCAGCCGCCGCATCGCCCGCGCCATCCTGCGCGCCCGCGCCGAGGCGCCGATCGAAACGACCCTGCGCCTTGCGGGGATCGTGGAGTCCTGCCTGCCGCGCCCCAAGCCGGGACAGATCCACCCCGCCACTCGCAGCTTTCAGGCGCTGCGGATCGCGGTGAACGACGAATACGGGGAGTTGTTTCGCGGTCTCATGGCCGCCGAACGGGCGTTGAAACCGGGCGGGATGCTGGCGGTCGTAACCTTCCACTCCATCGAGGATCGCATGGTCAAACGCTTCTTGCAGATGCGCGCGGGCCGGATGGGCGGTGGAAGCCGCCACGCCCCGCCGCAGCAGGAGACGACGCCCGCCTTCGACCTTGTCAATCGCAAGGCGATCACTGCCGACGAAGACGAGATCGTCGCCAATCCGCGCGCCCGCTCGGCCAAGCTTCGGGTGGCGCGCCGAACCGATGCCCCCGCGGGCACGGTCGATCCGCGCAGTCTCGGGATGCCGATCATGGAGAAAAAACGCTGATGCGCAGCCTTGTCTATATCCTCTCCGCCTGTGCTGTGATCGCGCTGGCCTTCTGGGCCTACCGCGAGAACTACCTGACTCAGCGTGCCGTGGCCGAGAGCGAGCGCCTGCAACAGGAGATCGGCGCCGCCCGCGCCCGGCTGGCGGTGCTGCGGGCCGAGTGGGCTTATCTCAACCGGCCCGATCGCCTGCGGTCCCTTGCGGAACTGAACTATGACACCTTGCAGCTTCTGCCCTTGGGGGCGAGCCAGTTCGGACAGGTCGATCAGGTTGGCTTTCCGCCGGAGCCGGCACGAAAGCCACAGTTTGACCTGCGCAATTCGGTCGATGTCTCCGGCGTGGAGGAGGGCCGATGATCCGCACCCCCCTTCGACCGCTGGCCAGAATTCTGCGCGCCCGCGACCGCGGCGAAAGCCCCGATGCGATCGAGCACGAGAATATCCGCCGCCGCCAGGAGGACATGCGCGATCGCACCCGCGAACGGGCCGAGGGTCGTCTTCTGGTGCTGGCGGCGATGTTCCTCTGCGCCTTCGTGGTGATCGGCGGGCGCATGGGCATGCTGGCGGCCTCTGTCCCCGAAGAGCCGCGCGCCTCCAGCCAGGGGGCCGAGATCCGCGCGCAGCGTGCCGACATCGTGGACCGGCGCGGGCGGATTCTGGCGACCAATCTGGAAACCTTCGCGCTTTACGCCCAACCGCCGCAAATGATCGACCCGGGGAATGCCGCGCGTGAACTGGCCCGCATTTTCCCCGACCTCGATGAAGAACGCCTCCTCGGAGATTTCACGGGAAAGCGCAAGTTCCTGTGGATAAAGAAGAAAATCAGCCCCGAACAGAAGCAGGCCGTGCATGACATCGGCGAGCCGGGCCTGCTCTTTGGCGCGCGTGAGATGCGCCTTTACCCGAACGGCAAACTGGCCTCGCATGTGATGGGCGGCACCCGCTTCGGGCGCGAGGGCGTGCGCGCGGCAGAGGTGGTCGGCGTCGCCGGGGTGGAAAAATACTTTGACGAGGTGCTGCTCGACCCGGCCAATGGCAGCCGCGCGCTGACGCTGTCGCTCGATCTCACGGTGCAGGCCGCGACCGAACGGGTGCTGGCCGGGGGCATGAAGCTGATGAACGCGCGCGGGGCGGCGGCGGTGCTGATGGATGTGCGCACAGGCGAGGTGATCTCGCTCGCGTCGCTGCCGGATTTCGACCCCAACGACCGCCCGCGCCTTCCGCCATCCACCGGCGCCGCCGACAGCCCGCTGTTCAACCGTGCGGTGCAGGGCGTCTATGAGCTTGGCTCCACCTTCAAGATATTCACCGCCGCGCAGGCGATGGACCTGGGGATCGCCACGCCCGACACCATGATCAACACCGCCGGCCCGTTGCGCTGGGGCAAGTACAGCATCCGCGATTTCCGCAACTACGGCTCCGAGTTGACGCTCGACAAGGTGATCGTGAAAAGCTCCAACATCGGCACCGCCCGCGTCGCGCAGGAGATCGGCGCGGAGCGGCAACAGGATTTCTTCCGCGATCTGGGCTTTTTCGATCCCACCTCGCTGGAACTGGTCGAGGCGGCCGGGATCAAGCCGCTTCTGCCGTCCAAATGGTCCGAGCTTTCGACCATGACCGTCTCATACGGTCATGGGCTGTCGGCCAGCCCGCTGCATCTTGCGGCGGGGTATGCCACGGTGGCCAATGGCGGGCGGCGGGTCGTGCCGACGCTGCTCAAACGCGATGCGCCGCAGGACGGGCCGCGCGTGATGTCCGAGGCGACGTCGGCCAACGCGCGGCGGATGCTGCGCCGCGTCGTGACCGAGGGAACGGCCAGTTTTGGGGATGTTCCGGGCTATGCCGTGGGCGGCAAGACCGGCACCGCCGACAAGCCGCTGGAGACCGGGCGCGGCTATCACGAGGACAAGGTGATCGCCACCTTCGCCTCGATCTTCCCCGCCCACGATCCGCGCTATGTCCTTGTCGTCACGCTCGATGAGCCGGTGGAGACCTCCGGGCCGGAGCCGCGCCGCACCGCGGGCTGGACCGCCGTGCCCGTCGCCGCCGAGATCATCGGGCGGATCGCGCCGCTTCTGGGCTTGCGTCCTGACGTTGAACCGGGGCAATTGGCTGATATAACGCTCACGTCCAATTAACCATCAGACAGGCCGCCCCCCATGACGCTCCCGGCACAGACACTCTCGCAGCTTGGCCTGACGGCATCGCGAGGGGCCAACCCCGCGATCACCGGCCTTGCGCTCGACAGTCGGGAGGTGAAGGAGGGGTTTCTCTTCGCCGCCATGCCCGGCACGCGCGAACATGGCGGGGCCTATATCAAATACGCCCTGCGCATGGGCGCGGCGGCGGTGCTGACCGATGCCGAAGGCGCCCGCATCGCAAAGCGGGAGCTGGCGGAGGCGGGCACGCCGCTTGTCGTGGCCGAAGATCCGCAGCAGGCGCTCGCCTATACCGCGGCGCTTTGGTTCGGGCAGCAGCCCGGCATCATGGCCGCCGTGACCGGCACCAACGGCAAGACGTCCGTGGCCAGTTTCCTGCGCCAGATCTGGCAGGCGCTGGGGCTTGAGGCGATCAATATCGGCACCACCGGGGTGGAGGGCGATTTCACCGCGCCGCTGCGCCACACCACCCCCGACCCCGTCACCCTTCACCGCATCCTGTCAGAAGCCGCCGCCGCCGGCGTGGATTTCGCCGCGATGGAGGCGTCGAGCCACGGGCTTGAACAGCGCCGCCTTGACGGCGTTCACCTGCGCGCTGCCGGGTTTACCAATCTTTCGCAGGACCACCTCGACTATCACCCTGATTTCGACGCCTATTTCAAGGCCAAGGCCGGGCTGTTCGATCGTGTTCTGCCCGAGGACGCCATGGCGGTGATCAACATCGCCGGGCTGCGTGGTCCCGACATGGCCGCCATTGCGCGCGGGCGCGGGCTGGAGGTGCTGACCATCGGCCACCGCGACGCCGACCTGCAACTCGAGGCGCAGCGGTTCGACGCCACCGGGCAGGATATCCGCTTTGCCTTTCGCGGACGCCACTATCAGGCGCGGCTCGATCTCATCGGCGGGTTCCAGGCGGAGAACGTGCTTCTGGCCGCGGGGTTGGCCATCGCCTGCGGTGCCGCGCCCGAACGGGTGTTCGAGACCCTGCACGAGGTGCAGACCGTGCGCGGGCGGATGCAGCTTGCGGCCACGCGCGCCAACGGCGCGGCGGTCTTTGTCGATTACGCCCACACCCCCGATGCCATCGCCACCGCGCTGGCCGCCATGCGCCCGCATGTCATGGGTCGGCTGATCGCCATCATCGGTGCGGGCGGCGACCGCGACGCCACCAAGCGCCCGCTGATGGGGCGGGCGGCGGCCGAACATGCCGATATGGTCCTTGTGACCGACGACAACCCGCGCACCGAGGATCCCGCCGAGATCCGCACCGCCGTGATGCTCGGCGCGCCCGAGGCGATCGAGGTCGGAGACCGGGCCGAGGCGATCCTGCGCGGCGTCGATGCGCTGGGGCCCGGCGACGCGCTTCTGATCACCGGCAAGGGGCATGAAACAGGGCAGATCGTGGGGGATGACACCCTGCCGTTCGACGATGGCGAACAGGCCAGCGTCGCGGTGATGGCCCTTGACGGGAGGCTGGCATGACACTCTGGACCGCGGCGGAGGCTGCTGCCGCCACCGGCGGGCGGGCCGTGGGCGACTGGTCCGCCACCGGAGTCTCCATCGACAGCCGCACGTTACAGCCCGGCGATCTCTTCGTCGCGCTTCGGGCCGCGCGCGACGGGCACGATTTCGTTGCGCAGGCGCTGGACAACGGCGCCGCCGCCGCGCTGGTCTCGCATCTCCCCGAGGGGGTGACAGGGGACGCGCCGCTCCTGCTGGTCGACGACGTGCAATCCGCGTTGGAGGCTCTGGGCCGCGCCGCCCGCGCCCGCAGCACCGCCAGCGTCGTCGCTGTCACCGGATCGGTCGGCAAGACCTCCACCAAGGAGATGCTGCGCGCCATTCTGGCCGGACAGGGCCGGACCCATGCCGCCGAGGCGAGCTACAACAACCACTGGGGCGTGCCGCTGACGCTGGCGCGCATGCCGCGCGACACAGATTTCGCGGTGATCGAGATCGGCATGAACCACCCCGGAGAGATTGCGCCGCTCTCGCGACTTGCCCGCCCGCATGTGGCGATGATCACCACCGTCGCCGCCGCCCACCTCGAAGCCTTCGACAGCGTCGAGGACATCGCCCGTGAAAAGGCCGCGATCCTCGACGGGTTGGAGAAGGGCGGGGTGGCCGTGCTCAACACCGACATTCCCACGGCGTCCATTCTCCGGGACAAGGCCCGCGCCGTTGGCGCGCGGCTCGCCGATTTCGGTGAGACCGCGGAGGCATGGCGCCTGTGCGATGTCACGCTGCGCGGCAACACGACCATCGCCCGCGCCGAGGCACGCGGAGAGCCACTTTTGTTCAAGGTCCGCAGCGCGGGCCGCCATTTCGCACTCAACGCGCTTGGCGCGCTGGCCGCTGCCGATGCGCTCGGTGCCGATCTGGCGCTTGCGGCGGGCGATCTGGGCCGCTGGGTGCCCTTTACCGGGCGCGGCGCGCGCGAGACGATCCACCTCGACCCGGTGGAGACCGAACTGCACCTCGAGCTCATCGACGACGCGTATAATGCCAATCCCGCCTCGGTGGGTGCGGCGCTGGAGGTGCTGGCCGCCGCTCTGGTGGAGGATGACGTGGGCCGCATCGGCAAGGGGCGGCGCATCGCAGTTCTGGGCGACATGAAGGAACTGGGCGAGGGCGCGCCCGCCATGCACGCGGCGCTCGCGCTTCATCCGGCGATGACCGGCATCGACACGGTGCACTGCGTCGGCCCGCTCATGCGCCACCTGCACGCGGCGCTGCCCTCTGAAAAGCGCGGCAAATGGTGCGAAGACAGCGCCGCGATGGCGCCGGGCATCCGCCATCTGGTCGATGCTGGCGATTGTGTGCTGGTCAAGGGATCTCTTTCGATGGACCTCGCGCGCGTGGTTGACGCGATCCGAAAACTGGGCCATGCCGCTCCGCACTCCAACGATGAGGATGCCTGAATGCTTTATTGGCTGACCGCCCTGTCCGATGGCGGGGATGTCTTCAATCTCTTCCGCTACATCACCTTCCGGGCGGGGGGCGCTTTCATGACGGCGCTGGTCTTCGGGTTCATCTTCGGTCCGCCGCTGATCAACGTGTTGCGCAGGACGCAGGGCAAGGGGCAGCCGATCCGCACCGACGGGCCGGATGGTCACATCGTCAAGGCGGGCACGCCCACGATGGGTGGGCTTCTGATCGTCGGGGCGCTTCTGACATCCTCGCTGCTCTGGGCGCGGCTCGACAACGGGTTTGTCTGGCTGGTGCTTTTCGTGACCGTGACCTTTGGTCTGATCGGCTTTGCCGACGACTACGCCAAGGTGGCAAAACAGAACAGCAAGGGGGTTTCGGGCCGCACCCGGCTTCTGCTGGGGTTCGTGATCGCCGCGATCGCGGGCTACTGGGCCACGATGCTGCACCCCGAGGCGCTTCAGTTTCAACTGGCGCTGCCGGTGTTCAAGAACACGCTGATCAACCTCGGTTTCTTTTTCATCCCGTTTTCCATGTTCGTGGTGGTGGGGGCGGCCAATGCCGTGAACCTGACCGACGGGCTGGACGGGCTTGCGATCATGCCGGTGATGATCGCGGCCGGCACGCTGGGTGTGATCGCCTATGCCGTGGGGCGGGTGGACTTCACCGAGTATCTCGACGTGCATTACGTGCCCGGCACCGGCGAGATCCTGATCTTCAGCGCCGGCCTGTTCGGCGGGGGCCTCGGCTTTCTGTGGTATAACGCGCCGCCGGCGGCGGTGTTCATGGGCGATACCGGCTCTCTCGCGCTTGGCGGGGCGCTGGGGGCCATCGCCGTGGCCACCAAGCACGAGCTGGTTCTGGGTATCGTGGGCGGCCTTTTCGTGGTCGAGGCGCTCTCGGTGATCATTCAGGTGCTCTATTTCAAACGCACCGGCAAGCGCGTCTTTCTCATGGCGCCGATCCATCACCATTACGAAAAGAAGGGCTGGGCCGAGCCGACCATCGTGATCCGCTTCTGGATCATCGCGGTGATCCTTGCCATGATCGGGCTGGCCACGCTCAAGGTGCGGTAAAGCGCGGCGGATATACGCTCAATGCAACGCGCGCCGGGGTAACCACCGGGGTTGTCGGGATTCGATACCGACGCAATACCGACGTGATACCGACATGATACAGACAGCGGGTTTTGGCGCTTAACCCTTATGAACAAAGTCTTTGCACGCAATGGACGCGCCAGGGGCCAAAGGTTAACAACCGCCGGCCGCCCGCTTGGCAAATCGGCGCCCGGACGCCATAGTCGCCGGGCCGCAACACGAAGGGGGATGTAATGATTCCGGTCACCGGATTCGACGGGCAGAAAGTGGCGGTTCTGGGGCTGGGGCGCTCGGGACTTGCCGCGGCGCGCGCGCTGCGCGAAGGCGGGGCGCTGCCGGTCTGCTGGGACGACAACCCCGATGCCCGCGCCCATGCCGAGGATGAGGGGTTCGCCTGCGAAAACCTTTTGCAAAACAATGCGTTCGAGGGGGTGGCGACGCTCATCGTGAGCCCCGGAATCCCGCATCTCTACCCCGCGCCGAACCCGGTTGTCACCGCCGCGCAAGAGGCCGGTGTGCCGGTGGACAACGACATCGGGTTGTTTTTTCTGTCCTTCGCGGCCCCCGGCTGGGACGAGTTCGACGTGCCGCCCAAGGTCGTGGCCGTGACCGGCTCCAACGGTAAATCCACGACTGCCGCGCTGATCCATCATGTGCTGGAGTCCGTGGGCCGCCCGACGCAGATTGCCGGCAATATCGGGCGCGGGGCTCTCGATCTCGATCCGGGAGTGGAAAACGAGGTTGTGGTGCTGGAGCTGTCCAGCTACCAAACCGAACTGGCGCGCGCCCTTACTCCGGATGTTGCTGTTTTCACTAATTTTTCTCCCGATCACCTGGATCGGCATGGCGGCATCGGCGGCTATTTCGCGGCCAAGCGGCGGCTGTTTTCCGAAGGCGGCCCCGACCGCGCCGTGGTCGGTGTGGACGAGGCCGAGGGCCAGTTTCTCGCCGGTCAGATGGCCGAGGGACCGGGCGACAGACGCCTGATCCGCATCTCCGCCGCGCGCAAGCTCACCGGGCCCGGCTGGCAGATTTTCGCCCGCAAGGGGTTCCTGTCGGAATACCGCAAATCCCGGCAGGTCGGCAGCATCGACCTGCGCGCGATCCCCGGATTGCCCGGCGCCCACAACCATCAGAATGCCTGCGCCGCCTATGCGGTCTGCCGCACGCTGGGGCTGGCGCCCAAGGTGATCGAGGCGGGATTCAAGAGCTTTGACGGCTTGCCACACCGCAGCCAGATCATCGCGCGGCACAAGGATGTCACCTATGTCAACGACTCCAAGGCGACCAATGTGGATGCGGCCGCCAAGGCGCTGTCAGCGTTCGGAAAAATTCGGTGGATTTGCGGCGGTCTGGAAAAGGAGGGCGGGCTTGACGGGCTGCTCGCGGCAACCGGGTCCGTGGTCAAGGCCTACGTGATCGGACGAGAGGCGGCGGGGTTCGCCATGGCGCTCAAGGGGGTGGAGACGGAGGTCTGCACCACGATGTCCCGCGCCGTGGAACGTGCGATGGCCGAGGCGGAACCGGGCGACGTGGTTCTGCTGGCTCCGGCGGCGGCGAGCTTCGATCAATACGACAATTTCGAACAGCGCGGCGATGATTTCATCGCCGAGGTCACATCGCGGCTCTGACGGCTACGCGCCGCGCAGCCTGTCGCGGATGGCCCGTCCGGCGGCATGGCCGCTCGACCAGGCCCACTGGAAATTATACCCGCCGAGCCAGCCTGTTACATCAACCGCTTCACCAATCACATAAAGCCCGGGAAGGGTGTTCGACATCATCGTTCTGGACGACAGGCCCGAGGTGGAAATACCGCCAAGCGTGACCTCGGCGGTGCGGTATCCCTCCGATCCGCCGGGGCGTAAGCTCCAGTGTTTCAATGCTTTCTCAAGGTCGCGCAGGCCCGTGTCGGATTGATCGGCGAGGTTCCCCTCCAGCCCGAGGTCTGGTGCCAGATACTCCACCAGACGGGCGGGCAGGAGGTGGCCCAACTCGTTGATCAGCTTGCGCCGCCCGTGCGTCCGGCGTCTTGCGCGCAGTGTGTCAAACAGCCCGGTATCGGGCAGAAGATCCACGAAGATCTCCTCCCCCTCACGCCAGTAGGATGAGATTTGCAGCACTGCGGGGCCGGAGATCCCGCGGTGCGTGAACAGGAGCGCCTCTTGGAACGCGGCTCTTTCGTTCGAAATACAGGTATCCAGGGAAACCCCGGCCAACGGCTTGAACCGCCCTTCGGGAAAGGTCAGCGGCACCAGCCCCGGCCGGATATCCGTGACCTCATGGCCGAACTGTCGCGCGATGTCATAGGCCAGACCCGTCGCCCCCATCTTCGGGATCGACTTGCCACCCGTGGCCAGCACGAGGTTGGGCGCGGTCACGATCTGCCGCACTCCGTCGCGTTCGAGCGTGGCGGT
Organism: Salinihabitans flavidus; assembly: GCF_900110425.1. Taxonomy (GTDB): domain Bacteria; phylum Pseudomonadota; class Alphaproteobacteria; order Rhodobacterales; family Rhodobacteraceae; genus Salinihabitans; species Salinihabitans flavidus. The sequence goes on from NZ_FODS01000018.1 coordinate 79,606, forward strand.
GAACGCCCCCTCACTGTGGGTCAGATCCGCGAGCCGCGTCTGAAGCCAGAGATCGGCGCCCGCGCGCGCCATCTCCTCGCGCAGCATTGCGATGATCTCGCGCGCGGATCCGTCACAAAATAGCTGCCCAAGCGTCTTTTCGTGCCAGGCAATCGCATGGCGGTTCACAAGGTCAATGAAATCCCATTGCGTATAACGGCTTAGCGCGGATTTGTGAAAATGCGGGTTGTTGCCGACAAACTCCCCTGGGGTGCAATGCAGATTGGTGAAATTGCAGCGCCCCCCGCCCGAGATACGGATCTTTTCACCCGGTGCCTTGGCGTGGTCGATCACCAGCGCCCGCCCGCCCGAATGGGCGGCGCACATCATACCGGCCGCCCCGGCGCCAAGGATGAGCGTGTCGTATCGCATGGGCGATGCCCCTGCCCGAACCAATGCGCGCGGTCAAGGCATCGACGCACGACCAATGGGCAAAACGCGCCATGGACGCAGCGCATCCCATAGGCTAACAGCATCCGCGCGAAACGTTCTTGAAGGATGCGCCCCATGTCCGCCCACACCCCTCCGACTCCGATGACCGCGCGCGCCTCCGGTCCGCTTGTGGGCGAGGCGCAGATCCCGGGCGACAAGTCGATCTCGCACCGCGCGCTCATTCTCGGGGCGATGGCGGTCGGACAGACCCGGATCACCGGGCTTCTGGAAGGGCAGGATGTGCTCGATACCGCCGAGGCGATGCGCACCTTCGGAGCCGAGGTGACGCGCGACGAGGGCGGCACATGGCATGTGCACGGCGTGGGCGTCGGCGGGTTTGCCGAGCCCGAAACCGTGATCGACTGCGGCAACTCCGGTACGGGCGTGCGGTTGATCATGGGGGCGATGGCGACCAGTCCGATCACGGCGACCTTCACGGGCGATGCGAGCCTCAACAAACGCCCCATGGCGCGGGTGACCGATCCTCTGGCGCTTTTCGGGGCGCGTGCGGTGGGGCGTGCGGGTGGGCGGCTTCCGATGACCATCGAAGGCGCGCGTTATCCCGTTCCGGTACGTTATGCCGTTCCGGTGCCCTCTGCGCAGGTGAAATCGGCGGTGCTTCTGGCCGGGCTGAACGCCCCGGGGCAGACGCAGGTGATCGAGCGGGAAGCCACCCGCGATCACACCGAACGGATGCTGGCAGGCTTTGGCGCGCAGATCGTCACCGAAGACACGGACGAGGGCCGCGTGATCACTCTCACCGGGCAGCCGGAGTTGCGTCCGCAGGTGATCGACGTTCCCCGCGATCCCTCGTCGGCCGCCTTTCCGGTCTGCGCGGCGCTGATCGTGCCCGGCTCTGATGTGCTGGTGCCGGGGATCGGACTCAACCCGACCCGCGCGGGCCTGTTCACCACGCTGCGCGAGATGGGGGCCGATCTGACCTACGAAAACCTGCGCGAGGAAGGGGGGGAGCCGGTGGCAGACCTGCGCGCGCGCTACTCCCCGGACATGGCGGGTGTTGAGGTGCCCCCCGAACGCGCCGCGTCGATGATCGACGAGTATCCCATTCTGTCGGTGGTGGCCGCGAATGCAACAGGGGATACGGTGATGCGCGGGGTCAGGGAACTTCGCGTCAAGGAAAGCGACCGCATCGCCGCGATGGTTGCGGGACTGCACGCCAGCGGTGTGACGGTGAAGGACGGTCCCGACTGGTGGATTGTCACGGGCCAAGGAGCCGGAGGGGTGCCGGGTGGCGCCACCACGCTGAGCCACCTTGACCATCGCATCGCCATGTCCTTTCTGGTGCTGGGGCTGGCGGCGCAGAAGCCGGTCTCCGTCGATGACGGGGCGCCGATCGCCACGTCCTTTCCTGCGTTCGAGCCGCTCATGGCCGCACTTGGCGCGGCGATCGAGAGGACATGAGGTGCCGGGACGGGGGCACGCCGAAGGGTTGAAGCGGTGCCCGTCGAAAGAGATAAGAGCCAGACGCAGACAGAATATCAGGGATACGGCATGGCATTCACAATCGCGATAGACGGACCGGCGGCTTCGGGCAAGGGCACCATCGCCAAGGCGGTGGCCGCGCATTACGGGTTTGCCCATCTCGATACCGGGCTGCTCTACCGGGCCGTGGGCGCGCGCACGCTCGACGGCACCGATCCGGTGGCGGCGGCCGAGGCGTTGACGGCCAGGGATCTCGAGGATGAAGCCCTGCTGCGAACCCCCGGGGTGGGGCAGGCGGCTTCGCGCGTGGCAGAGATCGTCGGTGTGCGGTCGGCTTTGCTCGACTTTCAGCGCGCCTTTTCCCGTCGCGCCGGGGGGGCCGTGCTTGACGGGCGAGACATCGGCACCGTGATCTGCCCGGACGCGGAGGCGAAGCTTTTCGTGACCGCCAGCACCGAGATCCGCGCCGACCGGCGCTATCGCGAACTTGTCTCCAAGGGGGCGGAGACAACCTTTGAAGAGGTGCTTGCCGATGTGCATGAGCGCGACGAACGTGACAGTTCCCGCTCCGAGGCGCCGCTCAAACCAGCCGGGGACGCGGTGCTGATCGACACTTCCGACCTCGGAATAGAGGCGGCCATCGCCACCGCCATCGACGCGATCGAGGCCGCGCGACGGTAGCGGGCCATTGATCCAGGGCGCCCTGTATCGGTGAAGGGATCGCAAACATGCACGGTGTTGACTTTGACAACCTTCTGGATCGTCTGAAAGGACGGGTTGACCGTGCTTTTGGCTATCCAGCCTTGCGCAGACGGTTCCGGAAAGTCCACGGCCATGATCCCGACCTTCGCAACCCAAAAGGCTATGCCGAGAAGGTCCAGTGGCGCAAACTGAATGACCGCAATCCGCTTTTCCCGATTGCCGCAGACAAGCTGCGCTGCCGGGAGTTTCTGCGCGATGTGCTCGGCAATACCCGCGCCGATGCCATTCTGCCGCAACTTCTTCATCATACCGATGATCCCGACACGCTGCCGTTCGACCGCATGCGCGAGGGGGCGGTGATCAAAGGTAGCCATGGCAGCGGCTGGTGCGTTTTCTGCACCCCCGGTCAGCTACTCGACGAGGCGGCGATCCGCGCGACCTGTCGCACCTGGCTGCGACGACGACACTTTGGAGCGCATATGCAGGAATGGCTTTACAGCCAGATCCCGCCGCGCATCATCGTTGAAGAATTGCTCGGCGATGCAGATGCGGGTCGGCCGCTGGACTTGAAGGTGCACATGTTCGGCGAAAAAATCGGACTCATAGCCGTGTTCGACTTTCGGGGTCATCCCCAGAAACAGGGGTTTTATACCGAATATTGGGAAGAGAGCGAAATCCGGCAGATCGCGCCGCCACGTGACGATCTGCCTCCGCTCGAACGACCGCCCTATCTTGAGGAGGTTTGTGGTATTGCACGCGAGATCGGCGCGTATTTTGATTCCGTCCGCGTGGATTTTCTGATCATGCCCGACCGCTTCTGGATCGGTGAGTTGACTCTCTACCACAACAGCGGCTTTTCCCGCTTTGGCCCGAATGGGGCGGAGCGCACACTTGGCGACATGTGGCACTTGCCTGTGAACCATGGTGCAAGCGGCACCTGAATCGTGAACTTTCATCGGCACGTCGACGCCCGCTTTCGCAGGAATCCGCCGATCCGCTTGTGCCCCGGGGCAGGGTTGTTACTTACTCTCGGGTGGCAGCAGAGCCTGTTGCAAGACAGTTGCATTCCGATGGAGGACACATGACACCCAGAAAGACACTTGCCGCCGTGACCACCGCACTCGGCCTTGCCGTGACAGCGGCCCCGATGGTGGCGCTGACCGCGCAGGGCGCAGCCGCCCAATCGCAGGAAGCCTACTCCGCCGAGAAGCTCGACGCATTTACAAATGCGCTTCTTGATGTGGCGGAACTGCGCCAGAAGTATACCAACCAGCTTCAGGGCACCGAAGGCCAGGAGCAGCAGGACGCGATCGTGGCCGAGGCGAACGCGGAGATCGAGAAAACGATCGAGAACGCTGACAATATCACCGTCGATGAATACGTGGAAATCGCTCAGGCCGTTGGTGAGGACGAAGATCTTCAGGCGCGCGTCACCAAGCGGATCGAGGCGCGCGGACAGCAGTAGACGCCACAAGCCCTCGGGCATCTGGCCCCCGGCGCAATTCTGCCGGGGGCCTCGCGTCATTTGCGTGCAAGCCTCTTGATTTCGGGTCACGCTGCGGATAACAAGCTCCCTGTCAACGAAGGCGATCAACGCCGCATCCAGAGAGATCGAGCAGGGTCGGGGTCACCGGCCCTCTTTGTTTTGCGGCAGGCCAAGCGACCAACCCAAGACCGGCGGAGACAACCGCCCGGCCAGTATAGCAAAGATGTAAAGGAAAAAGACGCCACATGGCTCAGAACGCAAGTATGGAGGATTTCGAAGCCCTCCTGAACGAAAGCTTCGAAATGGACACGCCCGAAGAGGGCTCTGTCGTCAAGGGCAAGGTCATCGCAGTTGAAGCGGGCCAGGCCATCATCGATGTCGGCTACAAGATGGAAGGTCGCGTCGATCTGAAAGAATTCGCAAATCCCGGCGAAACCCCTGATATTTCTGTCGGCGACGAGGTCGAAGTCTTCCTTCGGTCTGCTGAGAACGCCCGCGGAGAAGCTGTCATCTCGCGCGAGATGGCGCGCCGTGAAGAAGCTTGGGATCGTCTTGAAAAGGCTTATGCCGACGAAGAGCGCGTCGAAGGTGCGATCTTCGGTCGCGTCAAGGGCGGCTTCACCGTCGATCTCGGCGGTGCCGTGGCGTTCCTGCCCGGCAGCCAGGTCGATGTGCGTCCGGTCCGCGATGCCGGTCCGCTGATGGGCCTCAAGCAGCCCTTCCAGATCCTCAAGATGGACCGCCGCCGGGGCAATATCGTGGTGTCGCGTCGCGCGATCCTCGAAGAGAGCCGCGCAGAGCAGCGCGCCGAAGTCATCGCCAACCTTACCGAAGGTCAGGCCGTGGACGGTGTTGTCAAGAATATCACCGAATACGGCGCTTTCGTGGATCTGGGCGGTGTGGACGGGCTTCTGCACGTCACCGACATGGCATGGCGCCGCGTCAACCACCCGTCCGAGATCGTGTCGATCGGCGAGACCATCAAGGTCCAGGTCATCAAGATCAACAAGGAAACCCACCGCATCAGCCTCGGCCTCAAGCAGCTGCAGGAAGATCCGTGGGACATGGTGGCGATCAAGTATCCGCTGGGCACCGTCCATACCGGTCGCGTGACCAACATCACCGACTACGGCGCCTTCGTGGAGCTGGAGCCGGGGATCGAGGGTCTTGTCCACGTTTCGGAAATGTCGTGGACCAAGAAGAACGTGCACCCCGGCAAAATCGTCTCCACCTCGCAGGAGGTTGAGGTGATGGTGCTTGAAATCGACCCGGCCAAGCGCCGCGTGTCGCTGGGCCTCAAGCAGACGCAGCGCAACCCCTGGGAAGTCTTTGCGGAAACCCATCCCGCTGGTACCGAGGTCGAAGGCGAGGTCAAGAACATCACCGAATTCGGTTTGTTCATCGGCCTGGAAGGTGACATCGACGGCATGGTTCACTTGTCGGATCTGAGCTGGGACGAGCGTGGCGAGGATGCGATCCAGAACTATCGCAAGGGCGACGTGGTTCAGGCCGTGGTCTCCGAAGTCGATATCGAGAAAGAGCGGATTTCGCTCTCGATCAAGGCTCTGGGCGGTGACAAGTTCGCCGAGGTCGTCGGCGGCGTAAAGCGTGGCAGCGTGATCACCGTCGAAGTGACCGCAATCGAGGATGGCGGCATCGAGGTGGAATACGAAGGCATGAAATCCTTCATCCGCCGGTCCGACCTGTCGCGTGACCGTTCCGAGCAGCGCCCCGAGCGGTTCTCGGTCGGTGACAAGGTGGACGTGCGCGTGACCAACGTGGACAGCAAGACCCGCCGCCTTGGTCTGTCGGTCAAGGCCCGCGAAATCGCGGAAGAGAAGGAAGCCGTGCAGCAGTATGGCAGCTCGGATTCGGGTGCTTCGCTTGGCGACATTCTGGGGGCGGCGCTCAAGGGCGACGAGTAACCCGTAGCGCGAATCCGAACATGGATTGGCCCCGCCTGAAAAGGCGGGGTTCAGACAACTGACAAAGTCCCCGCCTTTGGCGGGGACTTTTGATTCAATGGGGTATGTTGAGAAAGCCCAGCCCCGGCCGCCCGCCGATACCGCGCGGGCTGCGCCCTGGTGGGTCTATCGGTCCGGCGGGGTCCAGTCGGGCGGGGTGATCTTCCGCCGGCGCAGGCGGAGGGCAAGGCCGACGCCGACGCCGACGCTGATCGCCACGGTCAGATCCACCAGAACCGTGAGCACCAGCGTCAGAAGCAGCAACATCGTATCCGATCCCCGGCCCGACAGGTAGCCGCGCCATTTCTGCGGCTCTGTCATGTTCCATGCCGTCAGGATCAGCAAACCGGCCAGCGCGGGCATGGCAAGATAGCCCGCCAGCGGCGCGGCGGCCATCATCACCACGAGGATGGTGAGCGCATGGACGATGCCTGCCACCGGCGTGCGCCCGCCGGCGCGCACATTGGTGGCCGTCCGGGCGATGGCGCCCGTCGCGGGCAGCCCGCCGAACAGCGCAGAACCGAGGTTGGCCGCGCCTTGCGCCAGCATCTCGGCGTTGGGGCGATGGCGTCCACCGATCATCCGATCGGCCACGATGGCCGACAGAAGCGATTCAACCCCTGCGAGAAAGGCGATCACGAAGGCCGAGGGCAGAAGCGCCATGACGCGGGCAGGGGACAGATCCGGCAGCGCCGGCATCGGCAGGCGGTCGGGCAACGCCCCGAAGCGCGAGGCGATCGTATCGACGGGCAGGGCGGCAACGGCAACGAGCGCCGATGCGACAGCAATCCCCACGATCAGCCCCGGAAACCGCGGAAAGAGCCGCCGCAGGATCACGATCAACGCCATCGCGGCAAGCCCGATGGCCAGGCTGGAGGCGCTGAACGTGCCGCGCGCGTGCCAGAGCGCGGGCAGCTTTTCGAGGAAATCGGCCGGCACATCTTCGGGGGTCAGGCCAAACAGATCCTTGAGTTGGCTGGTGGCGATGATGATTCCGATCCCGATGGTGAATCCATTGATCACCGGCTCTGGCACATGGCGGATCAGGTTGCCGATCCGAAGCCATGCGGCGACCAGCAGGATCAGCCCGGCCAGAAACGTGGCGATCACCAGCCCGTCATAGCCGTGATCGGCGATCACGCCATAGACCACCACAATGAACGCGCCCGTCGGGCCGCCGATCTGCACGCGGCTCCCCCCGAGGGCGGAGATGAGAAACCCCGCCACGATGGCCGTCACAAGCCCGGCCGCCGGATCGGCGCCGGAGGCGATGGCGATGGCAAGACTGAGGGGCAGGGCAACCATCGCGACAGTGATGCCCGCCATGACATCGGCGGCGAAAAGGGCGCGGGTGTAGTCGGGCAGGGTGGTCAGGATCTTGGGTTTCATCGTCTTACATTCGGTCTGCGGGTCTGATGCTCATGGGAGGGTCGGAACACCCGATGATCGGGCGCGGACATGAAAAAAGCCGCGCGGATCACTCCGCGCGGCTTTTCTATGTCCTATCCGGAAGCGTCATTGCTGATACTTCTGGTCGTCCTCTTCGCTGCTCTCTTCGGACAGGGCCTCGGCCAGATCCTCGTCGTCGGAGGCGGCGGAGCCGATGTCGTCGAACAGTTCCGCGATCTCGAAATCGGCGGCGGCCTCCTCCTCGGCGGCGACTTGCTGGATCGACTTGCCGGACGCCTGCACCTCTGCCTCTTCGGGCGAGCGGGCGACGTTCAGCTCGATCTGAATCGACACTTCCGGGTGGAGGTGGATGTCCACCTTATGAAGGCCAAGTTCCTTGATCGGACGTTCGATGATGACCTGCTTGCGGTCCACCGAGAATCCGGCCTCGGAAGCGGCATCGGCCGCGTCGCGGGTGCTGACGGAGCCATAGAGGTTGCCGCCATCGGACGCCTGTCGAATCACGACGAACTGCTGGCCGTCGAGCTTGGCGGCGACCGCCTCGGCCTCTTTGCGGGTTTCGAGGTTCTGCGCTTCGAGTTCCGCCTTCTGCGTCTCGAAATGCGCGATGTTGGACTGCGACGCGGTCAGCGCCTTGCCCTGCGGGAGCAGGTAGTTGCGCGCGAAGCCGGACTTCACGTCAACCACATCGCCCATCTGGCCGAGTTTGGCCACGCGCTCAAGAAGAATAACTTGCATGTCTCTCTCCTTATTTCACGGCGTAGGGCAGAAGAGCGAGAAAACGCGCGCGCTTGATCGCACGGGAGAGTTCACGCTGTTTCTTGTTGCTGACGGCGGTAATACGCGAGGGCACGATCTTGCCACGCTCGGAAATATACCGCTGAAGGAGCTTGGTGTCCTTGTAGTCGATCTTCGGCGCGTTGTCGCCCGAGAAGGGGCAAACCTTGCGGCGGCGGAAAAACGGTTTTGTAGCCATGACTTGTGTCCTTTCCTGGCCTGCGTGATCAGCGACGTTCGCGACGGGTGTCGCGTTCGTCCTTCTTCTGCATCTGGACCGACGGCCCCTCTTCGTGGGCATCGACCTTGATGGTGAGAATACGCATCACGTCGTCATGCAGGCGCATCAGGCGCTCCATTTCCTGCACGGCCGGCGCGGGGGCGTCGGTGCGCAGAAAGGCGTAATGGCCCTTGCGGTTCTTGTTGATCTTGTAGGCCATCGTCTTGACGCCCCAATACTCGCTATCCACGAGTGTGCCGCCATTGTCGGCCAGCACGGTGCCAAAATGTTCGATGAGCCCCTCGGCCTGCGTGTTCGACAGGTCCTGGCGCGAGATAAATACATGCTCGTAAAGCGGCATGTGCACTCCATTTTTATTCAGGCGCATTTCAAAGAGCGGGGCCATGACCCTTTCGCGCCCCACCCACGAGAGACTGCGCGGTTCAGATACGTTGCGAAAGGATGGCGCTGTATACCTGATATGGTGTGCCATGCAAGGGCGGAATCGGCCCGCTTCGGACGGGGGAGAATGGCGGGATAATCGCAAAAATCCGCAGCATTGCCCAATTGTTGACGCTTTTCTCGGGAAGGTTGAACGCGAATAGCGGTGTCAAGGAGACATGTCATGGTTGCAGTTTCGGATTTCATGGACGACGTGCACCCGGTATCTGCCGATCCGGCAGAGCAGATCGGGCCGTCCACCCTGCTTCGGATTTCGGCGCTGGTGCTCGGATTCGCGTTTATTCTTGCGGGGATCGGGCTCTGGATGGTGCCGGGGCCGGTGCTCGCGGGCGGCACGCTCATGGCCAAGGCGCTGGTGTCGATCCTGCTGACGGCGGCGGGTGTGGGCATGGCCCAGATCGGCACCGACAAGCCGGTGAGAGAGCTGCATTTCGATGCGCGCCACCGTCAGGTGTATCTCGTGGACGCGATCGGGCGGCGCACCAAGGTGCTGCGTGTCGTGGATTACGAGGACATCTTCCGCATCGAGATCACCGATGACCGTCTGTTCCTGCGCGACCGCGATGACAAGGAGCTTGCCGGGATGGAGCTTCACGGTGCGGCGGCGCGGCGCGATGCCGAGGCGCAGCTCCGGGCGCAGTCGCTGATCTTCGCCTGACCGGGGGGCGCCGGCGCGCGCCCGAGTGTTCGCTGTTCCACAGGTGATGTGGAGCAGTCGGGAATTGAGAGTTGGCCGGGGATCGCCATCTATGCGTGGCGATCCTTTTCACATGATACGGAGCCGACTTTCATGAAACATTCGACCCTTCTGGCCGCCACGTTCGCCGCGCTTGCAACTACGGCGCAGGCCGCGCCGGAAACCTATGTGCTTGACCCGAGCCATAGCCAGATTCTCTTTGACTATAATCACATGGGCTATTCCACGACCTACGGGATGTTCTCCGGTTTCGAAGGCGAAATCCAGTTCGATCAGGAAGATCCGGCCAATTCCTCTGTCACGGTGTCGATGCCCGCGACCGACATGATCACCGGCTGGGAAGAGCGGTTCAATCACTTCATGTCGGGTGATTTCTTCGGTGCCGACGAGAACGAAATGGTGACCTTCACCTCCACCGGGATCGAGGTGACGGGCGAGGATACCGCGCTGATTACCGGCGATCTGACACTCAACGGGATCACGAAATCCGTGGTGCTGGATGCGCAGCTCAACCAGGCCGGGGAGCACCCGATGGAGGAAAAGCCATGGGCCGGGTTCGATGCGACCACGACGCTGCTTCGGACCGATTTCGACATGGGCATGTTCACCCCTTTCATCAGCGACGAAGTGGGAGTGCACATCTCGATCGAGGCGATGAAGGCAGGCGAATAAGCCTCGCACACGCTGTTGCGGCCCATGCGGGCCAAAGGGGGCCGCCGGGCGATCCGGCGGCCTTTTTGCATGCGGTGGGGATGCTTTGGGGGAAACTGAGTTAACCCATTGAAAACGCATGAAACCCCATATCGGTAAAACGTCGGTATTATGTCGGTATCGCGTCGGTGTCACCGGGCGGAATGGCCGTTCCCTTGACCCGTCAACGCCGCGTTCGTTGCCTTGGCCACCGAAACCGCCGTCACCGCACCCTTGCGCGGGCCCCAAAGTGGGCGCGAAGGGGGTTGTGCGCCCCCCGTCTTGCGGTGCATGGATCGGCCATGCGGATGGAGGCGGATATGACCCCCGACGAGATCGAAGCCCTGTTCACCCGGCCGGACGGCAGCTATGCCTTTGCCCGCTGGGGGCGGCCTATCGCACCCGTCGTCTTCGGCGTGGAGGATGAAACGCTGCGTGTCGTGAAGGGCGCGATAGAGGCGGTTGTGGCGCTCGCCGGGCACCGGATGGCCGAGACAGACCCGGAACTCGGCGCCAACCTGATGATTTTCTTTTTCCGCGAATGGGACGAACTGGCCGGGGTGCCGGACCTTGACCGGCTGATCCCCGATCTCGCCGCGCTGCTGGAGCGTCTGAAGGCGGCGGAGGCGCAGCAATACCGCGCCTTCCGCTTTGACGAGCAGGGGGCGATCCGGGCGGGGTTCGTGTTCCTGCGCATGGGCGGGCCGCTGAGCGAGATGCCGGCGGAGACGCTGGCGCTCACGCAGGCGGTGCAGATGATCGTGATGTGGGGCGAGGGCGCCTTTGCCGAAACCTCTCCGCTGGCGATCCTGCCCCAGACGGGTGCGACCGTCCTGCGCCCGGAGATCGGCGGGGTGATCGCCGCCGCCTATGACCGGGCGATGCCGCCCGCTGCCGACGACGCGAGCCATGCGCTGCGTCTTTACGCGCGGCTTCAGGCCGCGCCCGACAGGCAGGGGGCGTGAATGCGGACCTTCATCGCGCTCGACCTGCCGGAAGAGACGCGCGAGCAGCTTTCCGATCTGCAAGGTCTGCTGCGCGTCGGGCGGCACGTGCCCGAGGAGAACCTGCATCTGACGCTGTCCTTTCTTGGAGAGCAGCCCCTTCCGGCGCTTGAGGCGCTGCACGAGGTGCTTTGCGATCTGCCGCCGCGCGAGGTGGTGCTGCGCCTTTCCGGGCTCGATATCCTTGGCAGCCGGCAGCCGAAACTCCTGTTCATCCGGGCGGAACGGTCCGGCCCGCTCGCCGCGCTGCGGCGCGAGGTTCTGACGGCGGTGCGGCTGGCGGGGATCGAACTGCCGCGCACCCGGTTTCGCCCGCATGTGACGCTGGCGCGGTTTTCGCGGGACATGGAAGAGCGGGACGCCGCGCATCTGGGCCGGTTCCTGCAAACCCACGGAGACCGGGCCCTGCCCGAGGTGGTGGCCGAGCAGGTCACGCTTTATCAGTCGGTGCTGCGCGAGGATGGCGCGCGGTATGATCCGCTCGCCTCTTATCCGCTTGTTCCGATGGCGGGGGAGACCTAGGTGTTTGATCCCATGGTTTGATGGTGCGATCCTTTCTCGGGAATGGAAGGAAGCATTATGGGACAAGTTCGTCACGGGAGCGCCACGACCACGCACGCTGTCAGAGCTGCAATACAGCGATCGCAAGCTTCGCTCGCGCAGCTGAGCAAGGAGCTGGGCATCAACCCCAAGACCGTTGCGAAGTGGCGCAAGCGTGCGACGGTGGAGGATCAGAAGACCGGCCCGAGAGCCACGCGTTCAACCGTTCTCAGCGAGGAAGAGGAGGCAATGATCGTCGCGTTCCGGCGGCACACATTGCTGCCGCTGGACGACTGTCTTTACG
>NZ_FODS01000033.1:0-12762 GCF_900110425.1 Salinihabitans flavidus
AAAATAGAGCGATGGCATCAGACCATGAAGAATCGTGTTCTGCTGGAGAATTACTACCTGCCCGGTCATCTCGAGCGACAGATCGGGGACTTCGTCGACTACTACAATAACCAGCGCTACCACGAGAGCCTGAAAAACGTCACACCCGCTGACGTCTACTTTGGTCGGGACAAGGCCATTCTGAGAGAAAGGGAGAAGATCAAGAACCTGACGATCCGACAGCGCCGCTTGCAACATCAAAAACAAGCAGCATAATCAATCACACAACCGAACCAGAGCCTCCAATGTTCAAGCCGCTCTGATGTCCCATTTTATATGACGACGGACACTATGTGCTCGACTTTCAGAACACGATGGAGGACATACGCGAGGCGTTTGCGCCGTTCTTCGAGGCGACAGCTCTGGAGGAGCGCACCGATCTCAACCAGATCTACGACCTGGAACAGCGCATCACGAATTCGACTTATGTCCACAATGACGAGGTTGAGCGGTTTGCGGACCAGTTCTTCAAAGGCGATCTGACGACACAGGACCGGCTGGCCCTGGAAGGCACCGTGCGCCTCGCGGTTGAGCGTTTCAACCTTGATGAGGACGAGGCCCAGCAAGAGGAGTTCCGGCAGCTTATCAAGAGTTTCCTGCGCTTCTACGCCTTCGTCGCGCAGGTCGTGTCGCTCAACGACGCGTGGCTGGAGAAGCTCTATGCCTATACGGCCTGGCTCTCACGCCTCCTGCCATCACGCGAGGTGCCCGCCGACATCACCATCACCGATGATATGCTGACCTTGTCTGCCTTCAAACTCCAGAAAGGCGAAGAGGGCAGCGCCTCCCTGGCCGCCGGAGAAACCGCCACGCTCAATCCGATTACCGAGTTCGGCGCGAACGCCTATACTGAGGAGGAGGAGAAGTCGCTCTCCGAGATCATCGACTCGTTCAACGAGCGGCATGGCACCAATTTCTCGCGCGAGGATTTCCTGCGCTTTGAGCGCGTAACCCGTGAGATCATGGATGACGACATGACGGAGATGATCCGCAACAATCCCGCCGATGTGGTATATGCGGCATTCTCGCAGGCGTTCTTCCAGGGCATGGTGAAGATGTTCCAAAGCGACAACGAGATGCGGAACGTGGTGATGACGGACAGGGAGGCGCGCGAGCAGGCAACGCGGCATTTCTTCAAGAGAGCACAGCGGCAGGTGCGCGATGGATGAGCACGGGGAGGTGATCTTCTCGTCCGATCACGTGCTGGCCGCGATCAGTTATGTCGCTGGCGGTGCAGCCTTTATCCACGATACGCTGATGATGCCGCAAAGCGTCGCCAGTCTTGCCGATGTTCCGCGGGGCGGAGTCGAAGATTTCCGGGCATCGCAGTGCGCCCTTTTCGATCTGTTGGGCGATACACCGCTTAATATCGAGCACAATTATCCTTGTGATGGCAGCAGCCATCTGAAAATCCTCGCTAGCAAGATCGATCCGCAATGGCCGGTCCTCTGAAAACCGTGTTCGGCCTGATTACCGGTGCCGATTCGGCCGATGTGCGCCCGGGCGAGGCGCGCAACGGCGCGATCCATGTCGTGTCTCTGATCCTAACCAAGACAGCCGATGCGCTGATCGACCCCAAACTGGTGCTGTCATGGTTGCTGACCGCGCTCGGGGCGCCGGGCGCGATGATTGGGGCGCTGGTGCCGGTGCGGGAGGCAGGCGCCCTGCTGCCGCAACTCGCCTTGGCGAGCCGGGTTGAGGCGAGTCCGCAGCGCAAGCGGTTTTGGGCCGCGGGCACCTCGGTGCAGGGGCTTGCGGCGCTGGGCATCGCGGCAGCGGCGCTGCTGTTTAGCGGTGCCGTAGCGGGTGGCGTGATCGTGACGTGCCTCGCCGTGCTCGCCGTGGCGCGTTCCGCGTCATCCGTTAGCTACAAGGATGCGCTGTCGCGCACCATAACCAAGCAACGGCGCGGTGCGATCACGGGCCTAGCGGCATCGGTTGCATCAGCCTCGGTCTTCGGGGTCGGGTTGCTGATGGCGGCGGGGTTGTTCGATGTCGCCGTGGCCCCGCTCGCCGCAATCATCGCCGTTGCCGGGGGCGCGTTGCTGGTTGCCGCTGGCATTTTCATGCGCCTGCGCGAACCTGAGATCGAAAACGGGAACGGAAAAGACGATGGTTCTTTCGCTGCACTCGTCGAACCGATCCTGAGCGACGCGGAACTGCGACTGTTAGTGGCATCACGGGCAGCTTTGGCCGTCACCGCCCTAGCGCCGCCCTTCATCGTGATGCTGACGGCGGCCTCCGGGCGGAATGCGCTGGACCAGCTTGGTCCGCTGGTCATGGCGTCCACGGCGGCGTCTGTTCTAGCCTCCTACGTCTGGGGACGCCTTTCCGACCGGTCCAGTCGCCAGACGCTGATGGCGGCGGGTGCGCTTGGCGGCGCGGTCTTTGCCGTGGTGAGCACGCTTGGCCTGATGTGGGGCGGACTTGGCGGCGCGCTGGGCGCGGCAGCGGCGATTTTTGCAGCGCAGATCGCCTATGAGGGCGTGCGCGCGGGCCGCAAACTACACTTGAACGACATGGCCGAGGATTCGTTCCGTGCCCGCTATACCGCCCTGTCGAACACGTTGATTGGCGTTGCGCTTTTGGCGGGCGGGATGTTCGGGTTCGCGGCGGATAAGTTCGGCGCTGCCCCAGTGCTACTGGTCTTTGCCGTCATTGCATCAATCGGGTCGGTTCTGGCGCAGGGTCTGGACGAGGTGCAAAAGGACTAAGCCGGCGACGACCTGCGACATGCTCCCACATCCCTGCGACATGCGCCCAAACCTATGATGCAGGTGATAATCACGATCATCACGTTCTCGCCTGCGCTTTCTATACGTGGCAGTATCCAGATCGGTGGGGCGATCAGGAGCCCCGCAAGGGTGCCTCGAGAAATATGCCAGAACGGTGTCATGGCGCGAAATGGATGGGATGCCCTTTTGACCTTTGGGGCTGACGATCAAGCGTCTTGCATGTCCTGAATACTGTTTGTTAGTTATTGATCACTAATAAGTTCGGAGTGAACATGTCGGGACACCGCAAATCCGCCAAGGATCGCAGGGCTGAGATCGTGGACGTGACGTTGCGACTTCTGACAGAGACGCCCGTCGAGAAACTTTCGACTTCGCGTATCGCCGAAGAGATAGGTATCACCCAAGCCGCGATCTTCCGGCATTTCCAGACCAAGGACGTGCTTTGGAGGGCCGTTCTGGAAGAGGTGGAACTCCGCGCGACACGTGCCTGGGACACCGCGGCTGCGGAAGAACTGACCCCAATAGCGCGCCTGCGGGCGATCCTAAAGGCGCAACTCTCGCTCATCGCGGCCATCCCGGCCATCCCGGTGTTGATCTTCAGCGCCGGACAAATCGCGGCCGAGACCGCCATTCGCCCGATTCACCTGCGTGTGATGCAGGGGCTGCGCGCGCGCATCCTCGCGCAGTTGCGTGCCGCGGCTGCCTCCGGAGAGATCATCGCGCGGTTACCCGAGGACCATGTAGATCTGTTTCTCGGCCTGTTGCAGGGCACTGTCCTTCGTTGGCGGCTTTCGGGTGAGGGCTTCGATCTTGTCGCAGAGGGGATGCGCCTCGTTGAAATTCAGATCGGGTTGATGACTGGCACCAAAATCGTGGGGACGACATGAAACGCTCGCGCATACTGCGGATTTTTCCGCCGCTGGCCTTGGGTCTCGGGCTTGCAGTCTGGCTGGTCGCGGGATCGGAGCCGCCTGAACGGGTGACGCGTGAGGCACGATCGGTCACGGCCCGAACGCTTGTCATCGAACCCCAAGAGGTGCGTCCAGTGATCCGGGGCTACGGAACGGTGCGTCCTGCTCGCAGTTGGCAGGCCGTGGCCGAGGTCGCCGGAACCGTGACCTACCGGCACACGGACCTGGAAACCGGCAAGATCCTCCCGACCGGCACACGGGTTCTTGAAATTGATTCCACCCTCTACGCGCTCGCGTTGCGCCAGGCTGAGGCCGATCGCGCGGCGCTTCGCGCCGAGCAGGATCAACTGGCAGTCGAAGCCGATAACACGCGTCGCATCCTCGCCATAGAGCAAAAAAGGCTCGAACTGGCCGAAGCCGATCTGGAGCGAATAGACGCCCTGGTATCGCGTGGTGCAGCGCCCGAGATCCGGCTGGACGAGCAGGAGCGTGCGACCCTTCAGTTGCGCCGTGGGGTGCAGGAGCTCGAAAACACACTCGGTTTGCTCCCTTCTCGGAAGGCACGGCTCAGAGCCCAGATCGCGCGGGCGGAGGTCGGACATGATCGTGCCAAGCGCGATCTCGAGATGACCCGCGTCGAAACGCCCTTCACCGTCCGGATCGGCGAAGTGCATGTGGAACGCCATCAGTTCGTGCCAGCGGGCAGTCCGCTTGTTACCGCAGACGGTATCGATCGAGCAGAGGTCACGGCTCAATTGCCGATCAAGGGGTTTCCGCGTCTGGTCGGCTCCGTAACCGATGGCGTCGATCTTCAGACCGCCAATCAGGAGAATGTGCTATCCCAGATCGGTGCGGAGCTCCGGCTTGTGTCCGACCCCCGGCAAATCTGGCAGGGCCGCGTGATCCGGATCGAGAACGCTCTCGATCCACAGGCCCGGACGGTTCCTGTCGTGGTGGAGGTCGAGGCCCCCTATGCCGACGCCCGCCCGCCAATGCGCCTACCGCTCGTGCGAAACATGTATGTCGAGGTTTTGCTTACCGGTCCGCCGGGGCCGCCGCGCATCGCAGTGCCGACAAGCGCGCTGCACGAAGGCCGGACAGTCTACCTCCGCGATGAGTCGGGCCTGCTGGAGTTGCGCGACGTGGCGCTCGGTTGGCGGCAGGACGGTATGGCGGTGATCACAGACGGGCTTGCGCCGGGGGAGGAACTGATACTCGATGACATTGTGCCGGCGCTGCCCGGCTTGCGCGTGATCCCGGCAGAGACCACGCCATGATCGATTGGTTCGCGCGTCACCCTACCGCCGCAAATCTGCTACTGGTGCTGATCGTCGCGGCCGGCATCATGGCCGCCCCCACGCTCAAGCGCGAGACTTTCCCCGACTTTCGTCCCACCGAGGCGGAGATCATGGTCGTCTATCGCGGCGCCTCGGCGGCCGAGGTCGAGAACGCCATCTGCCGTCGGATCTGGGATGCGGTCGAGGCCGTCGAGCATCTGGAAGAACTCACCTGCACCGCACAGGACAACGCTGGCCGCGCGGTTGCCACCATGGCGTCCGGCGGCGAAGCGGGCCGTTTCGTCAATGACCTTCGCACCGAAGTGACCGCTGTCGACGATTTTCCGGAGGCTGCCGATCCGCCGGTGGTGCGCCAGTTGCACCGCACCGATTTGGTCGCCTCGGTCGCGGTGGCAGGCGACCTGCCGGCGTCGCAACTTGACCGCTATGCGTCCGGGCTTCGCGACCAACTCGCGGTGTTGCCGGATGTGGCGGACGTGACTCGGACCGGCTTCGGGGACCGCCAGTTTCGCATCACTGTGCCGCGTGCGGTGCTCGTCCAGCACGGGCTGACGGCCTCAGGTCTGGCCACTCGCATCGGCGCGCAGAGCATTGACAGACCACTCGGCGCACTCGAGACGCCGGATCAGGAGATCGCGCTGCGCTTTGCCGACGAGCGGCGGACCCAAGCGGCACTGTCGCAGATCGTTGTGCTGTCAAAACCCAATGGCGCCGAGCTGACGCTTGGCCAGATTGCCCAGATCGAGGAGCGATTCAGTCCGGAGGAAGACCGCGCGTTCCTCGATGGGAAACGCGCGGTCTTCCTGCAGGTGGACAAAGCGCTCGGCGCCGATGCGCTGCGCGTCTTCGAGCGCGTGACGGATCTCGTCGCGGCGGAGCGGGCGACGCTGCCCGACTCGGTCCGTATCGAGGTCGTTCAGGATATGACCTCCATCGTGCGCGACCGGATCGTCATGCTGGTGAAGAACGGTGTTATCGGGCTCGTGCTCGTGGTGGCGGTGATGAGCCTCTTCTTCCGGCCCGGCTACGCGATCTGGGCGGCGATGGGCCTGCCGGTCGCTTTCCTCGGAGCTTTCGTCGTGATGGCGCTGACCGGACTCTCGCTTAACATGATAACACTGGTGGCGCTGCTGATGGCGATCGGGATCGTCATGGACGATTCTGTCGTGATCTCGGATGCCATCGCCGACGCCGCGGCGGATGGAACGTCGCGAATCGAGGCGGCCGTCGAGGGAACGAAGCGGGTGCTACCCGGGGTGCTCTCTTCGTTTGCCACGACCGTCGCGATCTTCGCGCCGCTGTCCTTCCTGTCGGGCGAGCTTGGCGCGGTGCTGGAAGTCCTGCCCATCGTGCTAATCGCGGCGCTGGCAGCGAGCATCGTCGAGGCGCTCTGGGTGCTGCCGCACCACCTGTCGCATGGACTGAAATCGGCCGAGGTGCCGCCTTCGGTATTGCGCGCGCGTTTCGAGCGCGGCTTCTCGCGGCTGCGCGACGGGGGGCTTGGGCGGCTCGTCGACGGGGCCATCGCGTGGCGCTACCTGGTGGCCGGGGCAACCCTCGCGGTGTTGATCGTCACCATCGCGCTTCTGCGCGGTGGATACGTTCAACGGGAGGCGTTGCCGGACATCGATGGCGACGTGCTGGAGGCACGGATTCTAATGCCGCAGGGCACGCCGTTGAGTCGCACGGTCGAGGTAACCGACCATGTCGTTGCCGCGCTCGAAGACGTGACCGCCCGGCTGACGGCTGCCCAGCCCGGGGGCGCAGCCTTGGTGCAGACGGTTCAGGTCTTCTTCAACCGCAACCTGACCGCGGGGGAGAATGGGCCGCATGTGGCCACGGTCTCTGTCGATCTACTGGGAGCGGAGAGCCGGACGACCACGCTCGACGAATTGATCGCTGCCTGGCGGTCCGGGATCGGGGATGTGCCAGGCGCCATCGCGGTCACGCTCACCGAACCCGGGCTTGGACCGCAAGGGCGCGCAGTGGAAATCCGCCTGTTCGGACCGGATCTAGATCAGCTTGCGGTGGCCGGAAATCGCCTTCTCGAAGAACTCGAAACCTATGCCGGGGTATACAACACGATGCACGATCTCCGCCCGGGACGACCGGAGTTGCATCTCTCGCTCGCCGAGGGGGCGTCCGGGCTCGGGCTAACCGCGGCGGAGATCGCCACGCAGGTAGGCACCGCCTATCTTGGCAGTATCGTCGCGACGGTGCGGGAGGGCGACATCGACCACGAGATCGAACTGAAACAGGCCGCCGGAGACCGTGCCTCCTTCGATGATCTCACGGCCTTCGAGGTTCTGCTTCCCGATGGCACGCGCATTCCGCTGGTCTCGGTCGCCCGTATCGAAGAGACACGAAACTGGGGCCGCATCACCCATATCGATGGCCGACGCACGCTCACCGTGGAAGCCGACGTGAATGCGCAGGTGGGCAACGCCGACGCCATCGTCTCTGAACTGGCCGCCGACTTCCTGCCCGAACTTGCCACCGAGCATCCGGGCCTGTCCTTCGCGATCGGCGGGCAGAATGCCAATTCGGCCGAGACCATGGGGTCCATCCTGCGCGGCTTTCTGATCGGGCTGGTCGGCATCTACGTGGTGCTCTCCTTCCAGTTCCGAAGCTATGTCGAGCCGCTGATCGTCATGTTGACGATTCCCCTCGCACTGGTTGGGGTGGTGCTGGGGCACATGGCGATGGGCTACAACATCTCCATGCCGTCGATCATGGGGGCCGCGTCGCTCGCCGGGATCGTGGTCAACAACGCGATCCTGCTGGTTCAGGTGATCAAGAGGCGGTCAGGAGAGGGGGAGGAACTGTCCCGTGCTGCCGGCCTGGCGAGCCGTGAGCGATTCCGGCCGATTGTCGTCTCGGTCTCCACAACGATGATGGGTCTTGTGCCCCTTCTGGCGGAAACGAGCACCCAAGCGCAGACCGTGAAGCCGCTGGTGATTTCGGTCGTCTTCGGGCTCTTTTCTGCCACTGTTCTGGTCTTGATCGTGCTTCCGGCCTTCTATGCCGTTCTGAACGATATGGGCCTGACGGCAAAGAAACGGCCGGAAAATGCCATTGGAGCGGATGGAGGCTCCTCTCGGGCATGACATGCTTCTTCGGCCCACATCGACGCGGCGCGATACAGGGCCCCAGGATAGATGGGCCCTACATGCGGTGCCAACTTCAAAGCGGTCTTTCGCCCCGATTGCAGCGAACCAGACACCCGCACAAGCGCGCCGGACGCTTGAGCAATTTGAGGGCTCCGCGCCCGACGCGCTTGCCCGAACCACCGACGACGATTATGAAAACCAGACCCGCAGACTCTCGTTATGAACGAGGGAGCATCGGGGGGGGCAGGTCATAGCGCTTGCAGCATCAGACACGAAGAGTGGAAAGCGGTGCTTCGCTGCGTGCGCGCCCTGTGTCTGCTATGGGCGCAACCGAACATGCATTCACTAT
This sequence comes from Salinihabitans flavidus, assembly GCF_900110425.1. Lineage (GTDB taxonomy): Bacteria > Pseudomonadota > Alphaproteobacteria > Rhodobacterales > Rhodobacteraceae > Salinihabitans > Salinihabitans flavidus. The sequence continues at coordinate 8,443 of NZ_FODS01000033.1, forward strand.
GGGTTATGGGTCGGATACGGCCAGATCGAGCGATTCAGCAGCGTTACGTATTGTGCTGATCAGACGCTTATGGCTGTCATCGGAGGGTTGATCCCTCGGGAACAAAAGACTGATTCCCCGGTTCGCGTCAGGCATGACCAGTGGCCGGACGACCACTTCCTCTCGGTGGATCGCCTGACGACGGGCGAACAGATCTGGCAAAACCGCGACGCCAGCCCCGGTCGCGGCCATGAGCAGGATGGAATCGAGGCTCGTGCCCTCGTAGTCGTCCGAAACGATGCCCCCGCTCAGCCCTGCGAGACCGTAGACGATGCGTGCCAGCCGATGCCCCGTATCCAACGTCAAGAGACGCTGACCAGCCAGATCAGCAGCGCCAACGCGCTCGAGCGAAGCAATCGGGTGATCCGTTGTTACCGCCACCCACAGGGCCTCTGTGAAGAGAGGATGCGGCCAAGTATTCGGATGATCTTCTGGCGTCGAGATGATGGCATCGAAGCGTCCGTTGCGGATACCCTCGTCGAGGCTCAGGGTGTTCTCCTCGCGCACGACCACCCGCAGATCGGGTTGGTCACGATGCAGAGAATGCATCACCTGCGGCAAGAGGTATGGCCCGATCGACGGCAGGACACCCAGCCGCAGCCGTCCGCCGAAGGGCAGGACCGACGTCATGACGCTGCGCAGTGTTTTCACCTCCGTCAGAATACGCTGCGCACGGCGGACGCATTCGAGCCCTTTGGCCGTCGTTTGCGTGCCGCCGCGTCCGCGCATGAACAGCCGCACGCCGAAATCGGCCTCCACCGCGGCAATCTGGCTCGAGAGACTCGGCTGGCTGACATTCAACATGTCCGCGGCGAGACTGAAGCTGCCCAGTTGATGCACCGTAACGATATATTCCAGCTGCCGAAGCGTCGGTCTCATATATAGCCTCAAACTATATTTTACTCAGATGAAAAGTATTTAAGCTATAGCGGTTTCTGCGGCAATGGGGGCGAAACTGAATGGAGTTCCCACATGTCCGCCGTCTTCGACACTCTCACCGGCAACCTTATGGTGCCCACCATCCTGTTCTTCGTGCTCGGCCTGTTGGCCGCCTTCGTCCGTAGCGACCTGTCCATCCCCGAGGGTGCGGCGAAATTCATGTCGCTCTACCTGCTCTTGGCGATCGGCTTCAAAGGCGGGCACAGCTTGGCCGAACATGGCCTGCGCAGCGAGCTGGTGATGGCCATACTGGCTGGCCTTGTGCTGTCCCTCCTGATCCCCTTCCTGGCCTTCCTGCTCTTGCGGATAATGACACGGCTCGACGCGATGAACGCCGCAGCGGTGGCGGGGCACTACGGGTCGATCTCGATCGTGACCTTCGTCGCCGCCTCCAGCCTGCTCGAGCTCTCGGGCATCGCCTTCGATGGCTACATGGTGGCGGTCGCGGCCAGCATGGAGGTGCCTGCAATCCTCTCGGCGCTGTGGATCGCCTCTCGACATTCCGGTGACAGCTCCACGGGAACCATTCCGGCTCGAGAGCTTTTCGCAAACGGATCGGTCCTGCTACTTACAGGGGCCTTCGTAATCGGCGCCGTCACCCAAGACAGGGGCATGGAGATGATCGCCCCCTTCGTCGTCACACCCTTCGTCGGCATTCTCTGCCTGTTCTTGCTGGACATGGGACTCTCCGCTGGCCGGAGTCTCGCGGCCAACCGCCACATGCTGAATGCGGGCCTATTCTCATTCGGCCTGGTGATGCCGATAACCGGCGCGATGCTTGGCTGGGCGCTCGGCTCGGCGATCGGATTACAGACCGGAAGCCTTTTCCTGCTGATGGTTTTGGCAGCCTCCGCCTCATACATCGCGGTCCCCGCCGCGATGCGCATCGCCCTGCCCAAGGCCGAATCAGGGATCTACCTCACACTTTCCCTGGGCGTGACCTTCCCCTTCAACATCACGGTCGGTCTGCCGCTCTATCTATGGCTGGCCGGTTTCGGGGCGTGACCTGCGTGGGCTGGCCGGCCGACAGCGGATTCTGGTCTGTCCGGCCGGCGGCGGGCTCGGTTTCCGCCGAGCATTCAAGTGGACGGACTTCGTCAGTGTTGCCGGCCAACACGAGAGCAGCCCGGAAGTGCATCATGCGGGAAGGTCGTCTGTAGGCCGTTCACGACGTTATGCAGATAGGGCGGTGAGCCGCCGTTCGCCACATCGTGCGCGAACGGCGGCTTCTGATGCTAGCTTGCGTCCTTGAACTCGGCGTATTCGCCGCGGACCTGGACGGTCACGGTGACGGCGCTGTCATCGCGGTTGCGCCAGAACCAACCGTGTTCGCCGCTGAATTTGGCCAGAATCTCGCCTTCAGCGCCGTCCGAGCCACGACCTTTCTCGTAAGTCACCGACTGGCCGCCACCATGACCGTGCAGGTCGAAGTTCACGCGGCCGCCCTCGACGAGCATTCGGTATTCCGCCGTCTGGCCCTCGTTCATGACCAGTTTCCACTCGGCGGACGCTCCGGGCTCCAGCGTGAACGTGATCTCGTCGCGCCAAGTCCCGGCTTCCTGCGCGTGCGCGGCACCCACGAACAGGCCGAAGATGTCGTTCAGCAGGCTGGACTGATCGCCCTCGGCCTCCATCATTTGCCGGTCCATCTCGGCCTCCTCGGCAAGCTGGGTCTTGATTTCGCCCATCTCGGCCAGGCCGATCGCGCCGCCAACACCCGTCGGATCGATGCCGTATTCTGCCGGCAAGACGACGGTGACGAGGATCGCCACGGCCGCGACGACCGCGATGGCGGTGGATTTCAGAAGCTGTGCCGAGCTGGGCAGTTCTTCGAGCGAGGGGCGGTTGGAATTGAACATGTCGTGTCTCCTTGTCTCAGTTTCAGGCGACGAAAAATCCGGTGATCTGGTATCCCATGAGGCTGAACCCCAGGGACATCATCACCACGTTGGCGGTGTAGGCCTGGCGCAGGAACGCGGGGCTGCGACGCCAGTAGCCCATGACGATGAGGATCACGGCAAGGGCCATGACCTGACCGATCTCGACGCCGACATTGAAGGCCAGCAGGTTGGGCAGGAGCCCTTCCGAGGCGATGTCATAGTCGAGGAGCTTGGTGGCGAGGCCGGTGCCGTGGAAGAAGCCGAAGATCAGCGTCGCGGCCTTGGTGTTGGGCTGGAACCCGAACCAGCGCTGGTAGGCCCCGAGATTGTCGAGCGCCTTGTAAACGACCGAGAGGCCGATGATGGCATCGACGACATAGGCGTTCACGCCCCAGCCGAACCAGACGCCGAGCAGCATCGTGGTCGAGTGGCCAAGCGCGAAGAGGCTGACATAGATGCCAACCTCCTTCATCCTATAGAGGAAGAAGACGACGCCGAGCAGGAACAGGATGTGATCGTATCCCGTGACCATGTGTTTGGCCCCGAGATACATGAAGGGAACGGGGTTTACCCCCCAGATTTCCTGGATGTAGCCGGCGTCACCCTCGGTGACATTGTGGGCGGCGGCGGCCGTCGCATAGAGCATCGTGGCCACGACGGCCATCAGGATGGCGGTGGCGCGAGAGCTGCGCCATGACCGGCCATCCGCGAAAGCGGAGTGCATGTGGGTCTCCTTGGATTGTCCGTTGTTATGCTGTGATCTGCCCGTGACGGGCAAGGCTCACGCGCGTGGCGGGCGCTCCAGACGAAAGACGGGTGGCGCCCAGTGGGCCAGGACATAGCCATGCCAGAGAGCGCTCGTCTCGACAGGCACCGTGCCGCGCCGCGCCAACATCAGCACGGCCTGGCTGTGATCGTGATCGGCGACTTCGTGGCTGTGACCGTGCATCGCCCAGATCAGATCTTCCTCCAGCCCGTGAGAATGGCCGTGTTCGGCGATCATCTCGGCATGGTCCTGCAGGGTCTCGATGACCTTCGGCACGTGCGATGCGTTCGGTGATACGGTCCAGAGGGCGAGGGCCACGCATGTCAGCACGGCGAAGAGCCGGGCCCCGATCCGCATCTCGATCCGCTTTCTCATCGCCTGCTGCACGGCCCTTGTGCCTCGCGATGCGTCTTGTGTGGCATCTTGTGCTATCCCCTCCGGGAGGATAGCCCTTGCATATGACAGAACCGCATGTCCACGCAAGTCACCCCAAGATCGCATCCCGGCTGAAACGCGCCGAGGGGCATCTCCGCTCGGTCGTCACCATGATCGAGGAGGGGCGCCCCTGCCTCGACGTGGCCCAGCAGTTGCAGGCCGTGGAACGGACCCTCCGCAATGCCAAGTAGGCGCTGATCCATGACCACATGGATCATTGTCTCGACGGTGACGTGGCCGGCGACCGGGATGAACTGAAGG
>NZ_FODS01000033.1:14267-15414 GCF_900110425.1 Salinihabitans flavidus
TGACCGTCGGGCAGGTCGCCTAAGCCGCATCCGCCGCGACGTGCCGGGCGAAGTGCAGGCCCGACAGCCGGGCCACAGCGAACAGGATCAGGAGCAGCCCGACCACCGAGCGTGCACCCGCCGCGGTCGCGAAGCGAAATGCCGGGCTCCGCACCGGCAGGACGACCAGCAGGATCGCCTGCGCCACGAAGAGTGCGGCGAAAAGAGCGGCCGCCGGATTGATCTCGCGGAAGAACAGCCAGTGGTAGCCGACGCCGTTCACCGCCCACATCGCGGCCAGCGTCGCGGAGATGAAGAGCGCCGCGTCGCGGCCGAGTCTGGTCTGGACCGGACGTGTCTTGAAGGGTGACCACAGTTTGCAGTTTTGCAAGGTCCGCTCCCTGCGTATTCCGTTGAAAAACTCTGCTTGATTGCTTGGCTGGCCACTGATTCACTTTCGTTAGGGTTTGCGGAGGTAGACGGCGATGATGGGACCGCGGCAGGAAGCACAGAGCGCGCTATTTTATGAGTTTTCGATCGAAGGGCATGTCCCGCAAGATCACTTGCTGCGCTCGGTTGACCGGTTTGTCGATCTGCCCGGTATCCGCCAGCATCTTGCGCCTTTCTACAGCTCCACGGGGCGGCCATCGGTTGATCCGGAACTGATGATCCGAATGCTGCTGGTTGGTTACATCATGGGCATCCGGTCAGAACGGCGGCTGTGCGAGGAGGTTCATCTTAACCTCGCGTATCGCTGGTTCTGCCGTCTTGATCTAACCAAGGCGGTTCCCGACCATTCGACCTTTTCCAAAAACCGGCATGGCCGTTTCCGTGACAGTGATCTGCTGCGGCATCTGTTTGAGACGGTTGTCGCGCGTTGCATCTCGGAGGGACTGGCGAGCGGGCAGCGTCTGGCTGCGGACGCCAGCCTCATCCAGGCCGATGCGAACCGGCAGAACTCAACACCACAGGCGGATTGGGAACCGACGGCCATCAATCCCGAGGATGCACCAAGGGCCGTCCGGGACTATCTTGCCACCCTTGATGATGCAGCTTTTGGTGCGGCCAGCCCGGTCGAGCCAAAGTTCACATCTCATTCCGACCCGGCATCGCAGTGGACCGGGGCGCGAGGCGGCCCGGCCTATTTTGCCTATTCCACCAACTACCT
>NZ_FODS01000033.1:15424-28982 GCF_900110425.1 Salinihabitans flavidus
ATGGTGCTCGGCACGGTCTTCACGATCAAGATGGTGGCCTATGTCGGCATCGCTCCCATCGCCGGCGCCTTTGCCGACCGGGTGAACCGCCGCGTTCTGCTGGTGACGCTGGACGTGATCCGGGCCGGGGCGGCCCTGTGCCTGCCCTTCGTGACAGAGGTCTGGCAGGTCTATGTCCTGATCTTCCTGCTGCAATCGGCCTCGGCCGCCTTCACGCCCACCTTCCAGGCGACGACCCCCGACGTCCTCCCTGAGGAAGCACGCTATACCCGTGCGCTGTCGCTCTCTCGGCTGGCCTATGACCTGGAGAACATCGTCAGCCCGACCCTTGCCGCGCTGCTTCTGGCGGTGATGAGCTACAACACGCTGTTCCTGGGCACCGTGGTCGGCTTCGCGGCTTCGGCGCTGCTGGTGGTGTCTGTCCTGTTGCCTAGTCCCCAGCCGTCAGAGAAGCGCGGCATCTACGACCGGACCACGCGCGGTGTTCGCATCTACCTAGCCACACCGCGCCTGCGCGGGCTGTTGGTGCTGAACCTCGCGGCCTCCTCGGCGGGGGCGATGGTTCTGGTGAACACAGTGGTCATGGTGCGCGGATCGCTGGGCCTGCCGGAAAGCGCGCTGGCCTGGACGATGTTCGCCTTCGGGGCCGGCTCGATGCTGGCGGCGCTGGCTCTGCCGCGCATCCTCGACCGGATCTCCGACCGGCCCGTGATGTTGGCCGGCACGGGCCTGATGGTGGCCACGCTGCTGGGACTGGCCGTCTCCGTGACCCTGTCCGGCCTTGGCTGGCCCGTTCTGCTGGGAGCATGGCTGCTGGTGGGCCTGGGATATTCGGCAGTGCTGACGCCATCGGGGCGGTTGCTGCGGCGGTCGTCGCAGGCCGAGGACCGCCCCGCAGTCTTCGCCGCGCAATTCGCCCTGTCACACGCCTGCTGGCTGGTCACCTACCCGCTCTCGGGCTGGCTGATGACGCAGTTCGGGACGGTTGCGGCCCTGGTCGTTCTCGCGACGCTCGCTTCGGCCGGCGCCGCGGCCGCGCTCCGGCTCTGGCCGAAGGAGGACCCCGAGGTGCTGGAACACACGCACGACAACCTGCCGTTGGACCATCCGCACCTGAATGGCCATCGGCGACACGCGCATAGATTCGTCGTCGACGACAACCATCCTCGATGGTCGCTGCACCTGTGACCGTCGGGCAGGTCGCCTAAGCCGCATCCGCCGCGACGTGCCGGGCGAAGTGCAGGCCCGACAGCCGGGCCACAGCGAACAGGATCAGGAGCGCCAGCGCCGCGAGCAGGGCGAAATCCTGCAGCACGCCGAGCAGGATGGCAGCGCTGCGTCGCGGAGATGAAGAGCGCCGCGCCGCGGCCGGGTCGAAACATGAGCGCCACGCATACGGCGGCGAGGAGGAAGAACAGCAGAGCAAGCGGTCAAACTTAGGCGTTGTATTGCCCGAAAAGGGCAAAGAAGGCGTCTCGTGTAGAGGGCAGGTCCATACCGAGGCATCCTTTCCGCGATTGGGTTGACCTCCGCGAATAGCAATCCGCGAAATGTCGATGCGCGCCAGATATACGCCGAAGAGAGCAAGAGGGGCAAACCTGTATCAAAGGTCCGATACCTATTTGCTCGGGATGAATCGTCATCGGGTATCAACAAAGTCGAAACCGATGGAAACCTTGCCGAGCAGGCCATCCGAGATCGCGTTCTGACAACCAAGACCGGAGACACCCTCTTCCTGAACGCAACGCTCGCGAAAGGCGGTAGGTATGAGCCTCACCATGTCAGCATTCAGCACAAAATTGCTGACAGAAGGAACACGATGAAGCAGACGTTGATGGTGCTTCCAGATCAAGAACGCCGCGCCAGGGTAGAAGTCACGATCTCCGGAACAGACACGTTGAAGAACTGCGGTCTCGATACCGTCGACGATCTGGGCCGCACCTCGTTTCGGACGCTCACCAAAGGCCTCCTCAACTTCAAGCTCCCGATGATCGAGCCGTGGCAGCATCTCCTTGACGACGCACAGACACAGATGCGCACACGCGGTGTTCATGGCATAGACCTCAGAATGCGCGCCCTCGAGCTTGAGAAACGTGAGGCGCAGCGCCGATCAGGTGCAAAACTGCCGCGTAAGACGGAAAGGGAAGGCATGGCGCTCCAGGACTGGCAGGAGATGAATGGCGCCATAGGGGCGGCGCTTGACGAACTGACGAGACGCTGGCGTAGTTTCTCCTTCAGGTAAGGGGTGCGGCCGCGCGCGCTGAGCGTTCCAGAGGGGAAAGGGGGTTCAGTGCGTTGGCGCCTCGGGTTCTCTGGCTTCTTCTTCGTGTTCTTCTCTCTATGAAGGATGTATAGTGGTGAGTGTGGTGTAGGAAGGGATAAAGGTGTATTGTAAGAGGGATACCCAGTTATTAGAGCGCGCGTGTGCTCCCGGGGAGCGAACAGGTGCTGCCAGGCCGCTAAGTAATCAGTTACTGGGCATTTGGCATTTCGTCACGGTGCCGCCCTTGCTTCAGTCGTGGCTGAAATTCGAGAAATTGACGTCAGAATCTTCTCGTAGGAGCTAATCGCACGGATCTTTGGTGCCCTGGCCATCTGGTGTTCTCTGACGCACGAGACCGGAGTCGGAGCACGACACTGAGCCAGCCGAGACCAAGTCGAGGAAAGTGCCGCGCCGTTCAGGACTCGTAGAGCGCCTGCAGTGGGTCCTAGAGTCGCACGACGGGTTTGTCGGTGGCAATGGGGCACTGGCGATCCAAACGCTCTCCACGAGTCTCTCCGGGGCTCTGGCGAGGAACATACCAGTGCCGGCCACGCCGCTCAGTTGCATGAGGTGGTCCCGATGGCGATCCCGGATGCGAATATCGACCAGAACAACTGTTCGTCTCGTCTCATTGATTGGCGCGCGGCTATCAGCGCTTTCGCGTGGTGCTGTGCTGAGGCCTGAGTGCGCTCCCCGGTTGTGATCCACGAAAGTGCCAAGAAGTTCTCGGAGGTCACAACGTAGATCAGGGTGCTTTGTTCTTGGCTGCCCAGGCTTCCAAGTCTTCGATCATGCTATCTTGGACCTGCGTATCCCGGATGAGCGCCATGCCTAGAGATGCATCCAATGGACTTCGGCCCACTTCACGCATGACGTCCCCGTTCTTCAAATCCCACCGCTTCATGATCTCGCTCACGGCAGCCTTAAGTGCAGGAGGAAGGTGTCGTTTGCCGGTTGTCGTGCGGTTGGGTGATTTCACATGCACAGGTGTTGACGCAGGGGCGCTGGTTGCAGCCGGCGCAGCGCACCCGATGAAGGCCTTGAATGTATCGCGCTCAGCCGTGCTGGCCTTTCCCCAAGCGGCTTTGAGCATATCAAGGCTGGTCCGCTTTTTGCGCATGCCGGCCTTCACCAGAGCTTCCGACAGGTTCTTGAACCGTCCAGCCTCGAAATCAGTATGCACGTCAGTGTGTTCATTGCGCAGTCGTTCAAGATAGTAATTGTTATCGCGTTTATGCTTGGGTCGGGTCATCTGTAAAATTGCTCCGAAGGTTCCTTGAGAGCGTAGAATTTCTACTCAGGCAGCACTTGCCAGCCAGTGATCGTAGAATATCTACGCGCCTGTGCAAGATGTAACGGACTGAGCAGTGTTGTGTAGCGTGCCGACGCCACGCTGCACAACCCACCCGATCCGACCGCTATGAGCCTCGCTGGGCACGATGAGCATGTCTTGGCTAGTTCAAACAGCGCAAGACCGAAGCGCGCGGCCTCGAATCTCTCAGCGGCCTTGGCGAGCATATCGGTTGGGGCATACTGCCGAGAGTCCGTCATTGTTTTCACATCGCCTCCACCTACACATGCAGGAGTTGACAGTCTTGCCGTGATCAGGAGACTGGCGGAGGACGGAGGCGGATACCTAGGCACCATGAAAACACAGGCAGTTACCATCATCGCCATAGTGATCGGCCTTTTCGCGCTTTGGTCCGCTCCGGCCCAAGCGCACAGTATGCATGCGAATCCGCCTGTCGAAGTTGTCGTCCAGGATAGCGAATCCGCAGAGCGTGTTTCGTCCGAACGTTGTGACGCCGGTCACGTTTGCCATGCACAGATCCTACCTCTGGTCTTGGTCGAACTGCCGCCTTACTCAATATGCTTGGCGACCTACCATCCGCTGAAAGAGTGGTTTGCTCGATCCCTGTCTCTGGTCACTGACCCACCGCCTCCGCGCGCCTGATCCTTTCGCGACCTTCGGGTCAAGAACCGGATCAGACATAGGAGAATGCAATGATACCCCGTATAATCGTGACCGGCGCCGCCTTGGCGTCGCTGCTCGGCGTTGCCGCACTAGCTCATTCTGGCGCCACCGGCGTGGTCAAGGACCGCATGGAAGCCATGAAAGAGATGCAAGAGGCGGTCAAATCCGTGGCCCCCATGATGTCGGGCACCGCCGCATATGACGCCGATGCCGTGCGTCGGGCCGCCGACACCTTCCGCCAACATTCCGGAACGGCGCTGACCGAGAGTTTCCCCGAGGGATCCACCGACGCGCCATCAGAGGCGCTGCCGACGATATGGCGGGATTGGGACCGCTTCGAAGATCTGGCCGAAACGCTCGGGGTGATGGCCGATGGCCTGTCGAGGGCCGCCGAAAACGGCCTGCACAGCGACGGCGGTATGATGAACGGAGGCGCGATGATGAACGGAGGCGCGATGATGGGTGGCGGTTCCATGATGGGCGATAGTTCTTCGATGGGCAGCGACATGATGATGGGCAACGCCCGTGGCATCATGCAGATGAGTGCAGAACAGATAGGTCAGATGCCGGCGGACGGCGCCTTTGCCATGACCACTCAGGTCTGCTCCGCGTGCCATGATCGGTTCCGCAAGGACGACGACTGATCATGAGCGTATTCATGAGACTCGGGTTCGCTGCGGTCGGATTGATTGCGGCGGGCGGTGCTGCCGTTGCTGTCTGGCCGGTGGGCCAGCCGGTGGAAATGGCGGAACTGGAGGGCAATGTCGAGCGCGGCGCCTACCTGGCGCGAGCGGGCGGCTGCATCGCCTGCCATTCCGACGCCGCATCGGGGCGCGCGCCGCTGTCAGGGGGCGCGCCCATCGTCTCCGGTTTCGGCACCTTTGTGCCGCCCAACCTGACCACCGATCCGGACCATGGTATCGGCGACTGGCGTATCGAGGACTTCGCAAAGGCTGTGCGCCAGGGACTCTCGCCTGAGGGCGCCCTCTATTACCCGGCCTTTCCCTATGCCTTCTATGGTCACCTGAACGACCAGGACATCGCAGATCTCTGGGCGGCATTTCAGACCGTGCCGCCCGTAGCCGATCCGGCGCCACCAAACAACGTGTCGTTCCCGGTCAACCAGCGCTTTGGACTGAAGCTCTGGCGTGCGGCTTTCCTGAACGCGCCGCCTACGAAGGCACGGCGCGACAAACCTGAGGCTTGGAACCGCGGCCGATGGCTGGTCAATGGACTCGCCCATTGCGGAGCCTGCCATACCGACCGCAACCTGCTTGGGGCGCGGCGGATGGCAGCGCGGTTCGCTGGCAGCGACGATCTGCCCGGTGGCAAGACCGCTCCGGCGATCACGCCCGAGGCGCTATCCCGCAACGGTTGGACGGTGGACAACCTGGCCTTCGCGCTGAAATCCGGTGTCGCGCCCGACGGCGACGTGTTGGGCGGTGGCATGGGCGACGTTGTGCAGCAAAGCACCGCTTGGATGAACCAGGAAGACCGGAAGGCAATGGCCACCTATTTGCTGGATGCCGCGGGCGATTGATCGGACACCGCACTCAGATGACCGGCGACACTGCGCCGCCGCACAATGGAAAGACACAAAAACATGAACAAAAACATGAAAAAGATACTCGCCTCCGTCCTTGTCATCACCGTGCTTGCCTCGGCGGGTTATGTCGCGATGACTAGGGATGACGCATCGAGCTCCACCGGACCGCAACCTCTCGAGTCGCCACCCGAGGGCGCGGCGCTGGTCACGGTCAGCGTTCCGGAGTCCCTTTCGGAGCAGGCGCAGATGGGCAAACGGATCTTCGACGCGGTCTGTGCAGACTGCCACGGGGAAAACGCTGCCGGCCGCAACGGTATGGGGCCGCCCCTCGTGCACAAGATCTATGAACCGTCGCACCATGCTGACCCGGCATTCCTGCTGGCGGTGCGCAACGGCGTGCGCGCGCATCACTGGCGCTTCGGCAATATGCCGCCGCAGGACGGGCTGACCGGCGCCGAAGTAAAATTGATCACGCGTTATATCCGCGAGCTACAGCGCGCCAACGGGATCGAATGACATGAGCCGGGACACATCCATCAAAATCCACCGCCGGGGCCTGCTGCTCGGGGCCGTCGCCGCGCTTGCGCTGCCGATTCCCTCGCGGAGCGAAGCGGCCCCCCGCGCCCTCGTCGCGCGGCGGGGCAAGGCGCAGGTTACGCCCGAGGGGTATCCAGAGACGGAAATCTGGGGCTTCGACGGCCAAGCCCCAGGCCCGCTTCTCCGCGCCCGGCAGGGCGCGCGGCTGCAACGGCGCCTGGTGAACGAGTTGCCGGTGCCAACCTCGGTGCATTGGCACGGAATCCGGATCGACAATGCGATGGACGGGGTGACCGGACTCACTCAGGCGCCGGTCGCGCCGGGGGAGATCTTCGACTACGCCTTTGACCTGCCGGATGCGGGCACCTACTGGTATCACGCGCATACCAACTCCTACGAACAAGTGGCGCGCGGCCTCTATGGCGCGCTCATCGTCGAGGAGGCGGATCCGCCCGACATCGACCGGGAAGAAACCCTGATCCTGGGCGACTGGCGGCTCGATCGCGAGACGGCGCAGATCGCCGACGATTTCGGAGCCTGGCACGACCTGAGCCATGCCGGTCGCATGGGCAACATCGTCACCACCAACGGTAAGTTCGACTTGAAACGCGCGGCCCGGCGCAACGAGCGCTTGCGCCTGCGGCTGATCAACGCCGCCAATGCGCGCATTCTCGCGCTGTCGCTGGTCGGTCTTGAGGGCTGGATCATGGCGCTGGACGGGATGCCGCTGGAGCACCCCTTAGCGGCGCAGGGCGCGCTGCGGCTGGCGCCGTCGCAACGCATGGACCTGATCGTGGACGTCACCGCGGCGGACGGGGAGACTGCCCATCTCGCGCAGATGAACGATGACGGAAAATGGTGGTCGCAGGTGGCCTGGGACATCACCGGCAGCGCCTCGTCCCAAAGGCGCCCGCGCCCCATGCCGCTGCCGCCCAACCCCCGCCAGGCCGTGCCGGGCGTGAAAGACGCCAGGACGGTTACTCTGGCCATGGAGGGCGGCGCCATGGGACGGCTGCAGGCCGCGACCTACGCGGGCAAGCGCCTGGCGTTCCGCGATCTGGCCGAGAGGGGACAGTTCTGGGCCTTCAACGGCACTGTCGGCCGAACCGACGCGCCGCTGGCCGAGGCAGCCTTGGGCGAAACGCTACGCATCCGGATCGTCAACGACACTGTCTTCCCGCACGCGATGCACCTGCATGGGATGCATTTCCGGGACGTGAAAGACGATGGTGACAGTCTCGGACCGCTGCGCGATACGCTTCTGGTGCAGCAGGGCGAGACGCGCGAGATCGCCTTCGTGGCCGACAATCCCGGTGGCTGGCTGTTTCACTGCCACATGCTGGCGCATGCGGCGTCCGGTATGACCACATGGGTGAAGGTGCGCGACGGCTAAGCGAAAAAGCCGGGTCTCGATCTTCAATCCGCCATCTGGGCGGCGTCCGGGTCACGTCGCCCCTAGCGCTTATTTGTCCCGGCGCGTTATGTCGATCGCTTCCGTGCCGCTTTCGTCAAGGCAGCGATCCTCTACCTGCAGCGTGACGAAGAAGAAGCCGAAACGCTCGCGCAACAGGCTATGGGCCGTTTGCAACATCGCCTGGGGATCCACGTCATTCCGGACACGCAGATGACCCGAAAAGACATGTTTTCCGCTGGTCAGCACCCAAGCATGAATATGGTGCACGTCCAAGACGCCGCCGAGCTCTTCGAGCGAGCGGGCAACGTCGGAGAGACTGACCTCGGGTGGGGTCCCCTCCATCAGCAGGTGCGCCGACTCCTTGAGAATGCCCAAACTGGCCCAGAACAGAACAATGCCAAAGACCATGCCGAGGAGCGGGTCGATCAACAGGAAGCCGGTAAACCTGATCACCAGTGCGGTTACGATGATGAGAAGGCTGCCCACGAAGGTCTGGATGATGTGCCAGACCGCGCCGCGGACGTTCAGGTCGCTACGGCTCTGCTTCCAGATCAACCCCAGAGATATGAACTCCGTGACCAGCCCACCGACAGCCGCCAGCAGCATGGGGCCGGTCGGCAGTTCGATAGGGTCCGCCAACCGCATCGCCGCCATCACGATTACAACGATGGCCATGCCCAGGAGGAAACCGCCATTCACCAGCGCGCCGATGATTTCGGCGCGATACCAGCCGAAACTGCGCTCTTCGTCGGCCGGCGGTCGGGCCAGCCGCGCGGCGATGATCGCCACGAGCACGCCGCCTACGGCGGAAAAGGTGTGAAACGCATCCGAAATGACCGCGATCGACCCGGTCCAGAGGCCGAGGCCCATCTCGATGAAGAAATAGATACCTGTGAGCCAGGCGGAAATGGCCATTCCGCGACCGCTGGACGGCATGTGGGAATGATGCATTTGGGCCATGCAGGGCCTCCTGTTCGATCACAGGTCGATGCGCCGAAGCCGCAACGCATTGGAAATGACAGAAACCGACGAAAGGCTCATTGCCGCGGCTGCAATCATCGGCGAGAGCAAAAGTCCCAGGACCGGATAGAGCACGCCTGCCGCGATCGGCACTCCTGCGGCGTTATAGGCGAAGGCGAAGAAGAGATTCTGCTTGATGTTCCGCAGCGTCGCCTTGGCGAGTTTTCGCGCCCGAACGAGTCCCACGAGGTCGCCGCGCATCAAAGTGATCCCGGCGCTTTCGACGGCGACGTCCGCGCCCGTGCTCATCGCGATGCCCACATCGGCCGCAGCGAGCGCCGGCGCGTCGTTCACCCCATCCCCCGCCATCGCGACGCTGGCGCCCTTGGCACGCAGCTCCTCGACCAACTTCTGCTTGTCTTCGGGCAACACGCCAGCACGCACCTCGTCAATTCCGAGCTTGCGGGCCACTGCGTCGGCAGTCCGCTGATTGTCTCCCGTCGCCATGATGATGGTCAGCCCCAGCGCGTGAAGATCGCGAATGGCGCCCTCGGTGCTTTCCTTGATCGGATCGGCCACGGCCACAAGTCCGGCGAGCCGATTGTCGATGGCGACATACATCGCCGTCTTGCCCTCTGCTCGCAGGGCGTCGGCGGTCTCGTCGGTCACATCCGTTTCGATTCCAACCTCCTCCATCATCGCCCGGTTGCCAAGCGCGACGGCACGTCCATCCACCAGGCCGCGCACGCCTTTGCCGGTGATTGCATCGAAATCCTCGGCCTGCGCAGGCGTGATCCCCCTCTCTCGGGCGCCATCTATTATCGCCTCCGCGAGGGGATGTTCCGAGCCGCGTTCCAACGCGGCAGCGTGTGACAGGACATGATCCTCCTCGTAGCCCTCCAGCGCGACTACGTCCGTCAGTTTCGGCTGGCCCTCAGTTAGCGTGCCCGTCTTGTCGACGATCACCGTGTCGACCCTGCCCATGCGCTCCAGCGCCTCGGCATCCTTGATGAGGACGCCGACCTGCGCGCCGCGGCCGGCGGCGGTGGTGATCGAGATCGGAGTGGCCAGACCGAGCGCGCACGGGCAAGCGATGATCAGGACCGACACCGACGCAGCGATAGCATAAGCCAAAGCCGGGTCAGGACCGACAGCGAGCCAGGAAAAAAACGCCACGACAGCGACTGCGACCACGGTCGGCACGAAGATGGAGGCCACCCGGTCGGCCAACCCCTGTATCGGCGCTCGCGACCGGCGCGCACCCGCGACCATCTCCACGATCTGCGCCAGCACCGTATCGGCGCCAACCTGCGTTGCGCGGATGGCGAGCGTCCCATTCTTGTTGATGGTCCCGCCGGTAACGCGGCCTCCCTCGGTCTTCTCGACGGGAACGGGTTCACCTGTAATCATGCTCTCGTCTACCGAACTGTGGCCTTCAACCACTTCGCCGTCGACCGGAACGCTGTCGCCTGGCCGAACGCGGAGCAGGTCATCTTCGAGGATATTCTCCAGGGGCGCGTCGTATTCGGTGCCGTCAGGCAGGATGCGCCGCGCTGTCTGGGGGGCGAGGTCCATGAGCGCTCGGATCGCATCACCAGTGCGTTCTCGGGCGCGAAGTTCGAGCACCTGACCGACAAAGACCAGCGTGATGATAACGACTGCGGCCTCATAGTAGGTGCCGACCCCTTCCCCCATGCGGTATTGCTCCGGAAACACGTCAGGCGCGAAGGTGGCAAAGAGCGAATAGACATAGGCCGCGCCCACACCAAGCGAAATCAATGTCCACATATTGGGTGACAGGTTGCGGATCGACTCCACGCCCCGCTGGAAGAATGGCTGTCCCGCCCAAAGAACGATCGGCGTGGCAAGGAGGAATTCCAGATAGATCGAAATGCGGTGGCCGAGCCAGTCGCGGATCGGAATCCCGATAAGCTCACCCATGGTCAGGATGACCAGTGGAACTGCCGCCGCTGCACTGATCCACATTCGGCGTGTGAAATCCACCAATTCCCCGCTTGGCTCGTCGGAGGGGACTGTCGGCTCCAAGGCCATGCCGCAGATCGGGCAGCTTCCGGGTTCGTCGCGGACAATTTCAGGGTGCATAGGACAGGTCCATTGCGTGCCGGGCCCGGCGGCTTGGCCCGCACTTCCAGAACGGCCGGAGGCGTAGAACCACGGATCCTCGTCGAATGTCTGGCGGCAATCCTCGGAGCAGAAGAAAAAGGTCTCTCCGCCATACGTGCGCGTCAAAGCGTCGCCGTTTGTCTTGACCTGCATCCCGCAAACCGGATCGGTCGATGAATCGGAGTCCTTTTGCACTTGATGATCGCTATCGTTCCCGGAATGCGAGGTCATGCTCTCCTCCTTCGAAAAGATCGTTGCAGGCAACAGTCGCCGACGGAACAAGGACACCTTCATGGAGCCCTACGCCTGCGACCGCGAGTGAGGTGCCAGAACTCTATTTATTGCCGAGCGCCCGCTTGCGCCGGTCGAATTCCTCTTCGTCGATCTCGCCCTTGGCGAAGCGTTCCCTCAGAATCGCAAGGGAATCGTCGTGGCGACCAGATGTGCGGTCATTGATAGTCAGCCAGCGGACCACGAACACGATAAGCGCAATGATGAGCCCCCAGAAAACCAGCATCATCAATGCGCCCCCGATGCCGTAACCGCCGCCCCACATCATGTGACCGTAGCGCTCCGGCGCTTGGGCGAGACCGCGGTTCGCGATAACGCTCATCGCTGCCGCAGCGATCAGGATTGTGCGTAGTGTCATGATTATCTCCTTTCATCTTTTTCTGGGTCCCTCGGAACCGTAATCGTGACTGAGAGCCCGCCACGCGCGCGATTCTTCAAGGTAACATCGCCGCCTTGACCCCGCAGAATCGTGCGTGTGATCGACAGCCCCAGTCCGTGCCCGCCCGTGTCGCGTGAGCGCGACTTCTCAATCCTGAAGAACGGCTCGAACACCTCGTCCATTGCGCTTTCCGGAATCCCGGGGCCGTCATCCTCGATATGGATGTGAACAGAGGTGGCATCCGCGCTCCAGGACACGCGCGCCGAACCGCCATAGCGCAGGGCGTTCTCGATCACGTTGCGCAGCGCGCGGCGCAGGCTTCGAGGCCGGACCCGGAAGTGGATTTCCTCGCCCGCGTCGATCTCGAATGCATCCAGCATGTCCTTGCGCAGGTGCAGCAGGAACTCCCCGACCGCCATCGTCTCGGGCTGCTCGGTTTCCGAGATCCCCCGCGCGAAGGCTAGGGTCGCGTCCACCATCTCCTGCATCTCCTCGATATCCGCAGTCAGTGTTTCACGGGTCCCTTCCTCCTCGACCAGTTCAACACGCACGCGCATCGCCGTCAGAGGAGAGCGCAGATCGTGCCCGAGGGCACTGAGCACGCGCGTGCGATCGGCGATCAGACGGCTCAGCCGGCCCTGCATACGGTTGAAGGCCTCGGTCAGCTCACGCAGTTCGTGCGGCCCGGTCACGGGCAAGGGTAACGTTTCCTCACCGCGGCCAAAGCCGTCCGCGACCATGGAGAGGCGGTGCAAAGGTCCGATCAGGCGGGTCAACAGGAACCATGAGACCGCGATCAACAGCAGGCCCGCTGTCATGCCGAAACTGAGCACCGAGACCAGCGGCCATTGAAGCGCCGGGCGCGAGAAACGGGTTCCAACATTTAGCCATTGCCCATTCTTGAGCGCGATCGACAGGTTCAACTCAATCGTTGAATGCGCGCCCTGCATCATTTTCCTGTGGATCTCGGCCATATCCGGCGAAAGATTGGGCAGCGGTAGAATGCGACCCTCGACCTCGTGCAACTCGACACGGATTTCCCGACCAGGCTCACCATCAAGGAGCGAGCGCAGACGCGCCTCCACCAAGCCACGCTCATCGTCATGCGCGGTGTGATCCACCGACGGCCTAGGGGTCATGGAGAACCGGACAAGGGGCGAGTCGGCAGCACGCAGGATGGCCGGATGCAGATCCTCCGGCACTTCTTCCAGCAGCCGCACGATGTTGGCCGCACGTCCAACGGCCTCGAAGCCGAGTGCGGCCCGCACCGCAAGATTGCGCTCACCGATCAGGGTCCACAAGCTCACGGCCTGGGCCAGCACGAGCACAACGACAATTAGCAGGATCAGCTGTGTGCGCAGACGGCGGGGACGCCACGACATCACGTCACCTCGGTGACATCCGCGGAGAGGCTGTAACCTCCGCCATGAATTGTCGTGATGATCTGCGGCTTGGCGGGATCCCGTTCAACCTTGCGGCGCAGGCGGCTGATCTGGTTGTCGATCGTCCGGTCGAGCGGGGAGCCCGCCCGGCCTGCTGTCAGGTCCTTGAGTTGATCCCTGTTCAGCACCATTCGCGCGCGCTCCAGGAGGACAGTCAGCAGTCGAAACTCGGCAGTGGTGAGACCCGTCTCATCCCCGGCGTCATCGATCAGGACGCGGCGATCTGTATCCAAGCTCCAATGGGCGAAGCGCACCATCTTGCCGGCAAGGGTGCCCGCCGGCGGTTCGAACCGCTCTACCCGACGCAGGATCGCCTTAGGATGCGGACTCATAATGCCTTGCCCAGAGGCGGGAGCAAGCCATGAGCACCGCAGCGAGATAGTTGCGGGCGGATTTCTCGTAGCGTGTCGCGATCTTGCGGAAGTGTTTGAGCTTGTTGAAGAACCTCTCCACGAGGTTGCGCTGCCGATAGATCGCGGGATCGACCGAGCGTTGCACATTGCGGTCGCGCTGGGTCGGGATGTGGCCGCGTCCGCCATGCGCGGCGATCAGCTCGAGGATCGCGCGGGCGTCGTAGCCCCGATCCGCCACCACATCGCCCGGCGCCGGATGGGCGGCCAGCAGGTC
>NZ_FODS01000002.1 GCF_900110425.1 Salinihabitans flavidus
TCTGTGGGTGGCTCCTGCATTGCAAGAGTTTTTTTGGCGATTTCTGCGGTCATTTTCGTCAGTACTGTCGTCTGTCCGGCCTGTTTGTGCAGTGGTGTTCTGCTGGCCTTGATGAATTCCGCGAGCGAGGTTCCAATCGGCTTATCGACATCAGAGGGCCGCTGACCTTCCCGGAGTGTCCTTGCTCTTGGTTGACTTATTTCCGCATCATCACTTCAACGTCTTGCATCTCGTGGGCAACTGGTGCGATCAGAACGCAGGCTGCCGGTATTCCTGTTTCTTTGTGAGCATCGCCCAGATGCTCCTTGCTGCTTTGTTGGCCATCGCGGTTGTTGCCAAGCGGAACGGTTTGTCTGCGATGATCTTCGCGGTCCACAGATCCACCTTCTCAGGCGAACGCTTCGCCATCACAGCGCGAGACGTCATGCCCACGACCAGCAGCTTGCGGATGTAGCGATCACCCTGCTTCGTGATCTTGCCCAGACGTTCCTTGCCGCCGCTGGATTTGTTGAGCGGGGTCAGTCCGAGCCAAGCCGCCAGATCGCGCCCGGTCCGGAACTGTTTTGCATCGCCGATCGTTGCGACAATCGCTGATGCCGTGATTGGGCCGATGCCAGGCATGCGCATCAACCTGCGCGCATCTGCATTGACCAAGGCGTGTTGCTCGATCATCTTGGAATAACCTTCGATGCGCTCGTTCAAGCCGATGAACTGATAGCACTGGATACCGAGCATGCCGTTGGCGATCTCCGGCATGTCCGGGTGGTCACCGCCCAGGTGGCGCTTCGCGAAAGCCGTCACCGCTTCGATCCCAATGGGCAGGATATGCCCAAACTCGCGCAACAGGCTGCGGATCATATTGGCCATCTGCGTGCGTTGCCGGACAGCCAGATCGCGCGTCCGATGCAGTGAAAGAATGGCCTGCTGTTCTTCTGTCTTGATCTCGACAAAGCGCATGGTCGGGCGTCGAACCGCTTCACAGATTGCCTCGGCATCCACAGCGTCGGTCTTGCCACGCTTGACGTAAGGCTTGACGTAGCCGGCGGGCATGAGCTTCACGTCGTGCCCGAGTTTGCGCAGCGCACGGCCCCAATGATGGGACGATCCGCACGCCTCCATGCCAACGGTGCAGGGTGGAAGCGCCTCAAAAAAGGCGAGCAGCTTCGCGCGTTTGATGGCCTTGTTGAAGATGACGCGGCCGTTCTCCGAAATCCCGTGAACTTGAAATACGTCCTTGGCCAAATCCAGGCCTACGGTCTTTACTGTCATTGGGTGGCTCCTTTCCCAGCAGTCAATGATAACTGCACTTTGGCACATTCGATGCCGGTGGAGCAGGAGCCACCCACCTCATCCGCTTTGCGCTGCAGGCGTCATGTGCGCCGGTAGAGCCACAGGGTGACAGGGGCCAGTATCGCGGTAAGCAGCGCGGGCGCGAGGAGGGCAAGAGCAATCTGCCCCGGTGTCGCGGTTCCCGCCATCAGCCCGCGCATGGCAGTGGTCATCAGCGAGATCGGGTTCACCTCCACGAAGGCGCGAAGCCAGTCCGGCATGGTTTCCGGCTGCACCATGATGTTGGACGCGAATACCACCGGGAATAGCACGGTGAATCCCAGCGTCATGACCGTGGTGGGGGTGCGGATCAGCAGGCCCAGGACGATAAACACCCAGCCGATCCCGAAACCGATGGCGAGCAGCAGCACGAAGGCGACGACAACGCCCGGTAGTCCCGCCTCGGGGCAGTAGCCGAGGACGAGACCGATGCCGAGAATGATCGCACCCGCGATCAGATGGCGCAGCATGTCCCCGACGTTCAGCCCGGCGAAGGGAGAGAGCTGCCAGATCGGCAGGCTCCGGAACCTGTCGAACAGCCCCTTGCCGAGGTCGGTGGACAGGCCCATGCCGGAATAGACCGCATTGAACGCCACTGTCTGCACGAGGATTCCGGGCAGGAAGAATTGCAGGTAATCGCTGGTCGACCCCGCCAGCGCGCCGCCGAAGACGAAGGTGAAGAGAAGCGTGAACATGAGCGGCGTCATGATCAGGTCGAATAGCTGCTCTGGCACGTGCCGGAACTTCAGCACCGCCCGCCACCCGAAGGTCGGGCTGATGGGGGCATAACCGCGTCACGCGAAGATTTTGGCTCATAGGGTGCGTTCAGATCGCATGAGCCTAATGCAGATCAGCATCAGCGCAGCCAGAAGATGTCATTCTACAGGTCGTTCGGTGTGTCCGCCAGGCAGAAGGCCGCGCAGGCAACACCTCTGAAAGGACATACAAGATGCCTAAGAACAGAAAGATTATTGCGATTACCGTTGCCGCTGCATCTCTGGCGTTGGCGGGGTGTACAAATCCTGACGGTACCAGCTATCAACCCGGAACCGGCGCCGTGGTTGGCGGTCTGACGGGGGCAGCCGCCGGGCAGATCATCGGCGGGGACACCAAGGCGACCGTGATCGGCGGCGCCATAGGGGCTGCCGTCGGTGGGGCAATCGGCGCGCAGATGGCAGCGCAGGAACGCGAACTGCGCGGATCGCTCGCAGGCACAGGTGCCGATATCACCAACACGGGTAGCGATCTGCGGGTTATATTGCCCGACTCGGTGACCTTCCGCACCGCATCGTCGGTTGTGGACCCCGAGTTCCGTCCGGTTTTGCGGGCGGTATCGAGAAGCCTGCAACGGCACCCCAACTCGACCGTTCGTGTCGTCGGCCATACCGACAACGTCGGTTCGGCGATCTACAACGCCAAGCTCAGCCAGGAGCGCGCGTTGGCAGTTGCGCGTGTGCTCATTGCCAATGGCGCCAGCGCATCGCGGATCACCGTCGTGGGCCGAGGTTTCTACGAGCCGGTCATGTCCAACGCGACAGCTGCGGGACGCGCGGAGAACCGCCGTGTCGAGATCGTGATCACGCCGACCAGGTGAGCGCGCAGCGTGGTGAATGACTTGGGGCGGGCCGGGATTGAACCCGCGCCCGCCCTATTCCTGTGACGGAACCGGCACCAACCTGCATCAGTCCCGCACCACTGGTGTCTATGTAGGTCATCACTGGCGGCAAAGCACGCGTTGGCCTGATCTCTTCACCCGGCATGACGACGCCTCCCCGGCAGGATCTGCCGGGGGTTCAGCGCAGCAACGGGCCGCCCTGATCCAGATAATCCGTGTCAAAGCCTGCAAGGTCTGTCAGCGCCTCGAAATCGTCGAAGGTAACATGACCCTTGCGAAAAGTGACAAGTCCTTCTTCGCGCAAATGCCGAAGCACCCGGTTCACATGCACGGCGGTCAGACCCAGCGCATCGGCAAGGTGGTATTGTGTCAGCGGACAGTCAAACCCTGTCCTGTCTCCCATATCCGCAAGTGTCAGCCGGGCGCCGAGTTCGAGCAGCAGGTGCGCCATGCGCTCTTCGGCCAAGCGACGCCCAAGGTTGACGAGATGTTCCACCACCATCGCCTCATCCCGCGACGCCGCCCAGAGAACGGCAACCGCAAGCCGCGGTGCCTGCGCGAAACCGTCCAGAATGTCCGATGTCAGAACTTCGGACGCCTTGATAGGCGTTATGGCCTCGACGCTGTGATCCGAGGTGCGAAAGAGGGTGCTGCGCAACCCCAGAAAATCCCCCGGTATCTGGAAATCCACGATCTGCCGATCACCATTCGGCAACATCTTGTAGGAAAAAGCCCAGCCTTCGGCCAGTATGAAGGCGGACTGGTTCCTGTGCCCCTCATGGACCAACTCATGCCCGGACGGAAAGGTCCGGCGGCGCCGGTGAAAGCGCGCAAGAATCTCCAGATCGTCGTCCGAGAGGGCGACAAAAGCGGAGAGTTTTCGCATCAGGGGGCTTTGAAGGATCGACATGTCGGCTTCCAGCAAGGATCGGCGGCGTGTCCGTTTACAACTGCGGAAAACCTAAAAAAAGAAGCACCTCACGCTGCTCTGTATCAGTCAACACGTATCAGACAGCGCCTAGTATTGCCAGATGGTCCGCCCCGTTTCCACCCCATCGGAGCGAATTCCGTTCTTCCCACCCGAACAGAAAGCGAAGCCGAACATGCCCCTACCCACTGACATCGCCGGAACCGCCGCCCTGTCCATATGCGAATCGCTGCTGCTGGCGATGAACGACAGCAAAATCCTGCCGGAGAAAGAGATCGTGGGAATCCTTCAGGACGCGGCGGCCGCACATGAGTTCGCACCCGGTGGCGATCAGGCCGAGATGCACGCCGCCGTGGCCGCGTTGATCAACGGAATTCTGGCCGGCGGCAACTCTGTGCGCCGGCGCTGAGCAAGTGCTTGCCTGAAAGACGCCGGAATGCGCAGGCTGCCCCCCTCTCGTCCCTGCCGGGACCAGTGGCACGTCAGAGACGACCCGTCACGATCAGGATCAGCAGGATGACCCCGAGCGTGCCGCTGGGCCAATAGCCCCAAGACTGGCTGTGTCCCAGAGGGGAAGCGCGCCAAGCAGCATTGGAAGAAGCACGACGAGAATGGTTCCAAGCAGGGAAACGACCCTGTCGCGAATTCGGAAAACGAGTGGCCCCGCCGCGGAGGGAGAGCACGACGGGGCCGTTCCGGCAACGACATCAGCCCGAGTGCGGGGCTGTCCTTACGTTGCCGAATACTTCTTGAAACTGCTCCTCGATCTTCAGTGTCCTTCCGTCAGCTTCCAGCAATTGGCGTTCCGCGCCCCTCGTGGTCGCATCCTCAGCCTGCTTGACGGAATTTTTCTCTCTGTCTTCTCCCATGCTTCGCAATCCTTGCCGGGGTAATACCGAATCGACTCGGTTCGGTCGTGCCTCGCACCATGAGGTGCAGTGTCACGAGCCGCTACACAGGTGTCACTAACCTGCATCAGTGCTATCGGCATTTGTTGGTCGAAGCCGAGATCGAACCCTCGGTCAGTAACGCCGGCGACAGCTATGACTACGCCCTTGCCGATACGGACATCGGCTTGTATCCCGCCAGCAGAAGCCGGAAAGAAATTCTAGGAACAGTGCAACGGCTTCGGTAAACTCGCGTTAAACGGAATAGTCAGCCTTCGGGTAGACCGAGGCGGTTCACTGCGGCGATACCGGACTTCGCGTTTCCGCACGGCGCATGGACCGCCGCGCCCCCATCGGATCTCGACAACTGGAGTGTCTCAATGCCGGACGAAGGGCAAAAATCGGTCTCGAGACCGCCTCACCCGAGCTACTCCGGGGGGACTCTCTCGTCGGTCGACCGTGTCGCAGTTCAAACCGTGCTGCTGGGAATCATCGCGGGTGTGTTGGCGCTCGCGGCGCTGGACGCGGCAAGCCTGATCGCGGTGCCTGCGGTTCTTGCACTGCTCTGCGCTATCGCGCTTGCGCCTTGGGTCCGGTGGCTGGAAAAATCGGGGGCCCCGGCATCGCTTTGCGCCGCGCTCGTGGTTGGCGGGCTGCTTCTGGGATCGGCGGCCACCGTCTATTCGCTCGCGCCCTCTGCCGAAGCCTGGAACAACCGGGCGCCGCAGGTCCTGCGCGAGGTGGAACGGCGCACTCGTGAGATTGCTTTGGGGATATCGCATTCGCTTGCCCCCGCTCCAGAAGATACCACCTCCGATAAGCCCGAATCGGCCGTCCCAGCCGCTCCCGTCGACTCGTCCGAGCCGGCCACGGACGAGAACGAGGACGAGGATGAGGACGCGGATGACGATGCCGTGGACAAGTTGATGGAGGGAGGCCAGAGACTGGTGGCAGACTGGGCGATCGGCGCACCGAGATTGGCCGCGGGAGCCGCATTCTGGGCCATGCTGACTTTCTTTCTGCTTCGCGACCGCGTGATGCTGGCCCGATGGGGTATGTCGATGGTTCCCGGGGCCTCGGCACGCCGGGCGGTTGGCCGGGCGATGCGCGATGTGCGCACCAACGTCGCGCGATACCTTCTGACCATCACCGCGGTCAATCTGGGTCTCGGGGTGTGCATCGCGGCAGCGTTCCACTTGCTCGGCGTGGAGAATGCACCGCTCTGGGGCGTTGCCGCCGCGCTGCTGAACTTCATGCCCTTCATCGGGATCGCCATCCTGGCGCTGGTCACTCTTGGCATCGGTATCGTTTCGTTCGACGATCCGATCATCGCATTCGCACCCTTCGCTGTGGTTGTTGTGCTGAACGCGATCGAAGCGCAGATGGTCACGCCAATGGTCGTCGGCGCGCGCATCCGCATCGCCCCGATCGCCGTCTTCGTGGCAATCGCCTTCGGGGCCTGGCTTTGGGGGGCTGCGGGCGCGCTGGTCGCCACGCCGACGCTAATCGTCGCGGCGGCCTTTGTGCGGCGATTCAACGCCGCCGTGCAATGGTCAGGACCGCCGCGCGAGCACGAACGCGGCGAGAAAGGCCGCAAGCGGCAGTAGCGGGCGCGCCGACCGGGCAAGTGCGGTTGCAAGGGCAATATCGGATTCGGTACGCGATCGCGCGGCTCTGACGCGCGCCGCTGTTCGCGCGGAGGCCGCGCGCCCGAGCAGATATACGGCCAGCGCCAGCAGCGCGAAGAGCACCGCAAACACCAGGGCCGCAGCGGGAAACCCGATCCACCCCATCAGTGCGACAAGACCTGCCGACACGAGAAAACCGATCGCCACGATCGCAAGAAGCGCCGTGGCGATTGCCGTCGCGGCGCGAATGCCCGCGCCGTTGACCACGGCGCGGGCAAGATCACGAAGCGGATCCCACAATGGCAGCGCCATGCGAATTCAGCCTTTCCGCGAGATCATGCCAAGCAGCAGGCCAACTGCGGCGGCAATTCCGACGGAGGTCAGGGGGTGAGCGATGACCGCGTTGGTGGCCGAAGCGCGCGCATCGCGGCCGGACTGACCGATCTGCTGGCCGGCTTTTCCGATGCCTTCGGACACATCGTCCGAGATCGTGGCCGCAAGCTTCGCCAGATCCGCCCGCAGCACCTCGATCTGATGGCTCAGGTCGTCCGGGGAAGTGGCGGCCTTGATGTCCGGGGTGACAGACTTGTTCATTTGATATCTCCAGGAATGGTTGGGGCGCCCCGGATCGTGCCGAGGCCCACGTCATTGATAGGAATAAATAATCTACCCGCGCAGTTCAGTGCGAGACTTTCGAACGGCCACCGATCGCCAGTGTTGCGTCCTTCATATCAGACCGAAGTAGCCCAGCACGAACAGGACGATCACGATGAGGCCAACAAGGTATATAATTCGATTCATCGGCTCCCGCCTGTTCTGTGACTGGCCACAATGGCCATTTACCGTTCGAGATTAGCCCTCTTGCAGACGAGGCATCACAACATGGATCAGTCTCGCGGCCCATCACTGCGCAGGGCGCGCCGCTCTCTTTCACGCTGGCAAATATCCGCGACGCTGCACAATAATTCCCGATTGCTGATTTGCATCAGTCTGGGAGCAGCCGGCTCACGTCAATGTGGACTCTGGCGGCTGAATATCCAGTCGCGCAGATGTTTGTTCCAAATCTCGGATAAGCACATGACACGCCGAACTGTGGCGTGTCGCACGTTTCTTTCCCCCGACGTTCTGGAACAGGCAAAAAAGGAATGCAACATGACTATGAAGCTCACTCTGGGTGCGACCGTTGCCGGTCTTGTTCTCGCCTCATCGGCTTACGCCGAAACGACAGCAACCGCATGGACCGATCTGAATCTTCGGGCCGGTCCCAATACAAACTATCAGATCATCTCGGTGATCCCCGCTGCGCAAAGCGTGTCGGTCGATGGATGCTTGGAAGCGTCCAACTGGTGCCGGGTCACGCATGGCGAATTCGACGGCTGGGCGTCCGGGAACTATCTGACCACCAAGGTCGACGCGTCGATCTATGAGCATCGTGAACGGTTGGACGTCAAAACCGTTACCTATGAAAAGGATCCTGATGCCGCGCTTGGCGGCGGTGCAGCCGGTGCAATTGCCGGTGGCATTGTCGGTGGACCTGTGGGCGCGATCATCGGGGCAGCCATAGGTATGAGCGCCGGAGCGGCGGTCACACCCAATGAGCGCGTGACGACCTACGTGCGCAGCAATCCCGTCGACCCGGTCTATCTTGATGGTGAGGTTGTTGTCGGTGCGGGTATTCCCGAGACCGTGACCCTCTCCGAAGTGCCCGAAAGCGAGTACTATTACGCCTACGTCAATGGTGTTCCGGTTCTCGTGGAGCGCGAGCAGCGCCGCGTGGTCCATATCGTTCGCGAAGAGTCAGCTTCGACACGTGGGCAAGAGTCGCAATAACCAAGCGGCGTTGAATCCTGGCGGCCCGGGAAACCGGACCGCCAATTCGTTGTACAAGACATCCACGTGCCTCAAGTGCCTGAACCCATTCCCCATTCACACTCGTTTCCCAGAGCCGTTTGACATACGTCAGGCGGCTTTCGCTCACGAGCAGTCGTCTTTTCCGATTGCACGGATCTGGCGACCAATCCCCTTTCAAAGGAGTTGAAAATGTCCCAGTCTAACATCCTCGGCCTTGTCGTGCTCGCCGTAGGCAGCTTGCTGCTGTTCTTCGCCTGGCGTGCTTCCAGTGCCCCGGTCGACCAGCTCTCCGAAGCGCTCACCGGGCGCTTTACCGACAACACCATGTGGTATCTGGTCGGTGGGCTGGTCGGAATTGTCGTCGGTCTGGGGCTACTGCTTCGCGGCAGAACTGGATCCTGAGCCCAGGTCCGATGGCCGCTTTTGAAATGGCCGGGCGCAAGCCGGAATACCCGGTTTCGACCACGGGATTATCAGTCCCGTTTCCCGTCCTTCAACAGAGCGAAAACACCCCCGGCCACAAGCGTGGACCGGGGGTGTGTGGCCATCGTGACAACGACTTTTTCATCGAAGCGGTTGATGAATGTCAGTCAGCTTCGGCGCTACCGCACAAGTGTCGTGATCCGGCGCACAGCGACACGGCGGTTCAAGCGTTCGGCTTGCTGCGTGGAGATCTTCAGGAAGCGCTCACCGTAGCCCTGGATGACTATGTTCTCGGTCGGCACATTGAAATACTCGCTCAATGACAGCGCCACGGATTCGGCACGCCGATCGGACAGCAGAAGGTTGTGACCGGGCGATCCGACCGCATCGGTGTAGCCCTCGATCAGGAACAGTTCGGTCGGGTCATCGGCAATGAGCTCGCGCATCAGTATCCCCATCTGCCGCAACTCTTCGGCCTGCGAAGGCTGAAGCGCGGCAGAATTCGTCGCGAAGGTGATGTTCCGAAGATTGATCTCGGGCGCAAGCTGGCGCACCTCGTGGATTTCCCGGACCTGCCGCAGGCTGAAACTGCGATCGATGTCGCCCCGGTCGGCGGCAAGCAAGGCCCGGCGCAGGCTTTCACGGTCGGTCGCCGCCCGATAGTCGAAATCGTCGGATGCGGGTCGGGGAAGGTCGCGGACCACAACAGGCTCAAAATCGCGGGTGTCGTCGAACAGCAGATATTGACGCCCGTCCGCATCGACATGAATGCGGCGCAGAACGCGCCCGCTTGAATCGCGGATGGTGACGATCTCGGTGCCATCGGTCCGCGTGATGACGGTGCGGGTGGACCCGTCGTTGAACCGTTCGGTGCGCACTTGCGACCCGGGCTGGCGGAGCAGCGCATCATCGTCCTTCAGAATCCGGTAGTCGTTGTCATCATCGACCACGACGACCCGGTCACCCGTATTCGCCTCAACGCGTTGGCCATTTGACAGCAGTGCACCCACCACGACCGCGCCGAGAGCAAAGAGACCCGCCTTTTCCAGATCGCTCATCCCGCTGTCGGAACGGGCAGGTGTCGCGGCGGTTTGGTCGCTCGCCTCATCTTTGTCAGCGTCTTCACGGCTCCATTCGAGAAATTCTTCGTCGCTCGAGCGGCGGGTATCCTCGGTGACGGTCTCGGTTGTCACTTCGGCCGCTTCTTCGGTTTCAGCGTCCGTCTCTGCCGCAAGCGCTTCGATGGACTCTCCGGTCAGGGTGTCGACACAGGTGATTGACCCGTCGTCGGCGACAATCTCGGCGAGACACGTAACCGAATCGGCTGTGTTCATGATGGATGGCTTCGCATCGCTATCGCTCTGTTGCTCTTCGGCGGTCAGGTCCTCCGCGTCCTCGCGTGCTTGTGCGTCAGCTTCGACCTGCGCCTCGGATTCAGTCTCGGCTGCGTCCTGAACTGCCGCGTCCGCCTCAGCCTGAGCTTCCTCTTCGGCTACTTCTTCCTCCAGGGTGTCCGCGTCGGCCTCGGCTGCGTCGCGAACTTCCGCGTCTGCCAGAGCCTCCGTGGCTTTCTCCGCCTGGGCATCCGCTTCGATCTCCTCGACATTGTCGAGATCGGACATCGCGTTGATCTCTCCGTTCTCCGCAGCGGCTTTGAGTTCCAGAATGTGAAGCTCACATTCAAGTTCCTTCAGGATTCCCGCCTGTGCGCAGATTTCCTCAAGTGTGAGCGAATTGGCCGACCTATCCGACCGCTGCCCGTCCTGCTTCGCCCGCGCTTCGTTTGCGATTGTGCCGGAACCGGATTGTGCCATCGCCGAAACGGGCTGCAGCATCGACAAGGCAACGATAATTGCCGTGGTTGATCTGAGTGATGTCGTGTTCATTTGGTTGTCCTACCTGAAATGCGGAAAATCTGAGAACGGCCTAGCCGATTGCCGAAAAACGGTCGGACTCCGGCACTGGCCGGAAATCCGGCGCGAAGATCGCGCGGCACGGGTCTGCCCGAGGGCCTTCGTGACGTTTCGCGCTTATCGTAATCTCCTACCGCGAAACCAGGACTTCCGGACTGATCCAAGTTAGTGCGGTGCTCGCTCACGGTCGGACTCTTTCAACAGGATCAACCGATTTCGACGGCGCCCGGAACGCCTGAACGTGGGCGGATCAGGCCAACACCACCTACCGTGACCCGTTCCCTGAGGGTTCGTCGGTACGGTCAGGTCTCGGCTGCGCCGGAACGTGCGGACCTGCGGCGACCGTCACCCAGCATCAGCATCGCGGGCGTCACAACGAGTGTCAGCAGGGTCGCGATCACGAGGCCACCGGCGATCGCGCTGGAGAGTTCTGTCCAGTATTGCGTCGATGGCGCGCCGTAGACGATATCCCGGCTGAAGAAGTCGATATTCAGCCCGATCACCATCGGCATGAGGCCAAGCGCCGTCGTTACCGATGTCAGCACAACCGGCCTGAGGCGTTGTGCGCCCGTCCGCAGAGCCGCTTCGCGCGGGTCCATACCGCTGCGGCGCAGATCGTTGAAGGTATCGATCAGCACGATGTTGTTGTTCACGACAATGCCCGCCAGCGCGATCACGCCGACCCCGCCCATGACCACGCCGAAGGGCCGGCCGGTGACGATGAGGCCGAGAAGAACACCGGCGACGGAGAAAACGATCGCACTCATGACCACGAAGGCTTGATAGAAGCTGTTGAATTGCACGAGCAAGATCATGAACATCAGCATGATCGCCGCTGCGAAGGCGCTGATCAGGAATGTCATGGCCTCTTCCTGGTCTTCCGCCTCCCCGCCGAAACTATACTCGGTGCTTTGCGGCAAGTCGGCCGCCGCCAGCGCGGCTCCGAGCGCGGCGATCTGGTCATTGACCAGAAGACCGGTTGCAACATTGGCCTCGATCGTCGTGACCCGCTCCTCGTCGATCCGCCGGATCACACCGACGCGCTCGGTCGGGCTGAACGACACGAAGTTGGAGATCGGCACAAGACCCGCCGCGGTCGGCACGCGCAGGCTGCCAAGCTCCGACAGCGAGCGCGCATCGGCAGGAAAGCGGACACGCACATCGAGTTCGCCGTCGGCATCGTCAGGACGGTAGTCGGTGACCTTGATCCCCTGTGTCAGGAGTCGGATCGCCTGCCCCAGCAGGCTGATGTCGGCGCCGAAGCGGGCAGCTTCCGCGCGGTTGACATCAATGGCGACTTCGACGCCCGGCAAGGGCCGTGTGTCGGTGATATCTGTGAAACCGGAGACACGCTTCATGATCTCCAGCACTTGCTCGACCGCTTCCGCCTGCGCGGCCGGGCTTGCGGCCGTGATCTGAAGGCTCACGGGCTTGCCGCTGGTCGGACCCCCGCTTTCGGTTTGGACCTGTACGTCGATGCCGGCGATATCGGCCATGTCGGCTCGAATCTCGGCACCGATCTCGGCGGCCGGTCGGCGCTGATCCCAATCAAGGAGATCCAGCTGGATGGTGCCGATCACCTCCTCGTCGCCGCGCCCGGCGCTGAGCGTGGAGCGGGCATAGACGCTTTCCACCCCGTCCTGTTCGAAAAGACGGTCTTCGACCAGCCGCACCAGCGTGTCGCGTTCATAGATTGACAAGTTGTCGCGGGCCCGCACCTGGACCTGCATGAATTCGGGCTCGACGGATGGAAAGAAGGCGACGCCGCGCCCGAACTCGCCATAGAGCGCAAAACCCCCGACAAGCAGCGAAATCGCCAGGACAAGCGTCGTCGCGGGGCGCAGAACCGCCTTTTCGAGCAGCCGGACATAGGCGCCGGTAAACCCGCCGGTGGTGCGCGGGTCACCATGCTCGGCGCCGTGCAGCGTGGCCTTGGCCCGCGCCGATTGTGGCTGGCGCTTGCCGATCACGCCGCCCATCACGGGAATGAAGATCAGGGCCATGAAGAGCGATGCAAACAGCGTCAGGATCACTGTGATCGGCAGGTATTTCATGAACTCCCCCACGAGTCCCGTCCAGAACAGCAGTGGGAAGAAGACGCTCAGGGTCGTGGCGGTCGACGCGATGATCGGCCAGGCCATGCGCTTGGCGGCAAAGGCGTAGGCGTGGCGCGGAGTGTCGCCCTCTTGCAACCGCCGGTCGGCCAGTTCGACCGTGACGATCGCCCCGTCGACCAGCATACCTACCACGAGAATGAGCGAGAACAGCACCACGATATTCATCGTGTAGCCCATGGCCCAGAGCGCCGTAACGCCGGCGAGAAAGGCGCCGGGAATGGCCAGCCCGACGAGGATGGCAGACCGGCCACCGAGCGCGAAGACGATGACGATCATCACCAGGATGATCGCGGCGATTACGTTGGATTCGAGATCCGACAGAAGCGTCTTCACCTGCTCGCTCTGGTCCTGAAGGTAGGTGACCTTGACGCTGTCCGGCCAATCCTGCTGCAATTCGGCGATGACTTCCTGTGCGGCCGCCACCGTATCGATGATGTTGGCACCGGATCGCTTCTTGACTTCAAGCGCGAGCGCGGGTTGTCCGTCAATCCGCGCAAAGCTTGTCGGGTCTTCGAAGGTGCGCCGCACGGTCGCCACGTCGCCGAAGGTGACGACGGTATCACCATCGACCTTCACCGGCATGGCCATCACATCTTCCACGTTTTCAATCAGGCCCGGTACCTTCAGGACGATCCGCCCGCCGCCGGTGTCGATCGCTCCTGCGGCGATCAGCTGATTGTTGCGCTGCAAAAGATTGATCAGCTCGTCGAAGCTGAGGTTGTAGGTCTGGAAGATCGTGGGGTCGATCAGCACTTCGAGGAACTCCTCGCGCGCGCCGCCGATATCGACTTCGAGCACGCCCGGCAGCGCCTCGAGCTCATCCTGCACCGACTCGGCCAGATCGTTGAGCGTTCGCTCGGGCACCGGACCGGACAGAATTGCCGTGATGATCGGAAACAGCGCCGTGTTGATCTCGGTTACAGTCAGGTCATAGGCGTTTTCGGGCAGATCACCCTCGATACGATCGGTCGCCTCACGGACCTTGTCGAGCGCCACGTC
Organism: Salinihabitans flavidus; assembly: GCF_900110425.1. GTDB lineage: Bacteria > Pseudomonadota > Alphaproteobacteria > Rhodobacterales > Rhodobacteraceae > Salinihabitans > Salinihabitans flavidus. The sequence continues at coordinate 13,691 of NZ_FODS01000002.1, forward strand.
TGTGTCGCCGCCGGCTGCGAATTCCAACTGCACGCTGGCGAAGCCCTCTGCGGCCTCGCTCGACATCTTTTCCAGCCCCTCGATGGCGCCGAACTCAGCCTCCATTGGCTTGAGCAGCAACCTCTCGGCATCCGTGGGGCTGATCCCGTCGATCCCTGTAGAGACATAGACCAGCGGGAGCGGCACCTCCGGATTGGCCTCCTTGGGGATCGAGACATAGGCAATGCCACCCACGGTCAGGACCATCGCGATCGCGACGATCACGACGCGGCTGCGAGAGAAAGCGGCCTCTATCAGCGCGTTCATTCGGACTGCTCCGTCTCGGTCCCGGCGGGTGCTGCCTCGGCGGGCTCAGCGAGACTGACCCTCACTTCTTCGCCCTGGCGAACAAACCCCTGGCCGATGGTGATGATGCGCGCCGGATCAGGTAACCCTCTGGCCCAAACGCCCTGAATCTCGGCCTTGACGATCTCGATCGGGTGAAACTGCACGATCCCCTCTTCGACGGTTTTCACGCCAAGGCGGCCTTCTGGGTCGAGCGACACGATCGACGGCTCGATGAAGTGGGCCAGCGCCTCCCCGGTCGGGATCTCGATTTCCGCCGACACGCCCGCCGGAATCGTGCCGTCGTCGTTCTGGACTTCGATCTCCGCCAGGAAGGTGCGCGTCGCAGAGGATGCGGCGGTGCCGACGAAGTTCACGATACCCTCGCGGGTCTGGCCGGTGATGAAGCGAACAGTCGCGATCTGCCCGTTTTCGATGCGACTCAACGCCTGCTGGGGAACCTGTATAGCAACGGTCAGGGGGTGATTGTCCACGATTCGACCCACCTGTTCTCCCGAGGAAACGAACTCACCCTCGGCCAGCGTCAGCGTCTCGATCCGTCCGGGAAAGGGCGCGACGATGGCGAGATCGTCAAGCTCCTGTTCGGCGGCCGTCAGTTGGGCTTCGGCCCCGGCCAGGGCGGCGCGCGCCTGGGACACGCGATCGACCGTGCCGGCACCACGCTCCAGCAACTCCTGCGCATTGTTGAAATCCCGCCGGGCGCGCGCCAGATCTTCCTTTGCCCGCGCAAGGTCCGCTTCGGCACGGCGTGACGACAGCCGAGCGATCACCTCGCCCGCCTCGACCGTATCACCCTTGCGGGCGAGCAAGGCGACAACATTGCCCGAGGCTTCCGCGCGCAGCCCGGTGTCGCGATCCGGCAGCGCCTGCCCTTCTGCACTGAAGGTCAGGGTTACGGATTGCGCGGTCGAGTCTCGAATCATGACCGAGGGCGCCTGCGGCTCCGGCTTTTCCTGTTGCGCCATTTCCGGCTCGGACGGCAGAATGAACCCGCTGCCCATCCATGCGATGAGCGCGACGAGAACCGCTGACGCGATCCAGATCGAACGCGATGCGCCGCGATCGGATTCAAAGGTCAACGCAGTCGGACGGGATGAAAGGTCGGGTCTGTCAGGTGTCATGCGGTGTCCGTTCTGACGGAAAAGAGGCTTTCCAGAAATTATTTGTGTCTGATGGTCGCTAGGCAAGTGGGAAGAAACGTCTTGCGCCTTGTCGCAAACGCTTGAGTGCTATAACTACAGACCATTAGTCTGTAAATCAAGATGGGTGCAGCTCCCGATGAAGAATGCAAGACCCAAACGGCTGAGACTCGATCCAGAGAAGCGACGGGAGGCGATCCTGGATACGGCGCAAGCCCTGTTCAGGGCGCAAGGATGGGACAATGTTTCCGTCGCGGACATTCTTGATGCGGCCGGTCTGTCCAAGGGAGGATTCTACCACCACTTTTCTGCCAAGGAGGACCTCCTGTCAGCTCTCGCACAAAGGGTAGCCGAAAGGGCGCTGACCGCGGGAGACAAGGCGCGGCGCAATGCCGAGGGCGGCGCTGTTGCCCGTCTGAATGCCTTCCTTGCCGGATCGATGCGGTGGCAAGCGGAGAACGCCGAGGAGATCCGTGTTCTCATAGACATCCTGGCACACCCCGGCAACGACCTGCTGGTCCAGCGTATGACCCACGCAACCCGGGGCGCGGTTGTACCGGAACTGCTCGCGCTCATCGGGGATGGAGTGGCGGATGGTGCATTCGATGTGGTCGATGCGGGCGTGACCGCGGAAATCATCTTCAAACTGACCCAGGAACGTGGCCCGGTGTGGGCAGATGCGGTTGCGCGCGCCTCCTGCGGGGACTTCGAGGGCGCGGTTGAGCGGCTTGGCGCGCGATTGCGCGTTGAGGGCGCAGCCTGCGACCGCTTACTCGGTTTATCTCCGGGAAGTGTGGTTCTGTCGCACCCCGCCAACATTCGTCGGCTACTCACCGGATTGATCAATGTGAAGGCCGATCCTTCCCCGAAACGGAATGCGTCAGTGGAAGCCTGCCTCTCGGAGGATGCCCCCCGAACTCGGACTGTCGGATCAACCAAGTCACCTCGACGTCGATGAGGACACCTTGAACTGCGTCCATCCAGTATGCTCCGACCTTGCCCAATGCGTCTCGTTCGTCTAAATGGAAAAATTCGACTTTTTCAACCGGAAGTTTGACGAGATCTGCGCGATGGCTCCAACGAGAAAAAACCGCATCGAGACGACAGAATCCACGCGGATGCAGTTATTGTCAGCCGCACAGACCGCCTTTTCCGAAGCCGGTCTCAAAGGCGCACGGATTGACGCCATCGCGCAACGCGCAGGAGTGAACAAGCAGCTTGTCTACCATTACTTCGGCAGCAAGGACGGACTCTATTCCGCCGTGCTGGAAAAGGTCTATACCGAGATTCGCGAAAGCGAGACAAAACTGAGGCTGGAGGCGTTCCCGGCCGAGGAGGCAATGCGCCGCCTGATTGTGTTCTCTTATGACTACTTGGCGGACAACCCTGATTTCGTTCGCCTTCTGGCTGATGAAAATGCACATGGCGGGCGACATCTGAACGCCTCGGACACTGTGATCGACCTCAACACACCCATTATCGAACTCATCGCCGAGACGCTGGATCGCGGCGTGCAGGAAGGCATCTTCCGCATTGGTCTGGATCCGCTGCATCTTTATCTTTCAATCGCTGGGATGTCGTTCTTCTACTTCGCCAATATCCACACGATCAGTCGCATCTTTGGCCGGAATTTCGACGCGCCAGAAGCACGCGAAGAACGCCGCGCGCATATCGTGGACTTTGTCATGAATGCGATTCGCCTACGGACGATCCCGGCCAACCTATCCTGAATCAACCAATTGGTTGAACTCTCAACCTTGTGGTGTCGCCGCGCTGCTGTCCTCGAGGTCCAGCAACGAGTAGATTCGCTGCGTATAGGCTCCGAAGGAGTCCTGTGCCTTCATGGAAAGCTTTCGGGGATAGGGAACGTCAACCTTGAAATAGTCCGCCATCCGCGCCGGGCCTGCCGTCAGCACGGCGCAGTGGGACCCAAGGAAGACAGCCTCCTGGATCGAATGGGTCACGAACAGGATCGTCTTGTTCGATGCTTCCCAGATGCGGAGGATCTCGAGATTCATCTTCTCCCGCGTGAGAGCATCCAAGGCGCCGAAGGGTTCGTCCATCAGGATCAGCTTGGGATCGTGGATCAGTGCCCGGGCGATCGCTGCCCGCTGCTGCATCCCGCCTGACAACTCGTAGGGATAGCGGTCCTCGAACCCTTTGAGCCCGACCATCGAGAGCAGATCATATGCCCTTTCCCGCGATTCCTTCATCGGCAAGCCGATGATTTCGGCGGGCAGCAGCACATTGTCGATGATGCGCCGCCATTTCAGCAGAAGTGCCTGCTGAAATACCATTCCGATGTCGCGGCTGGGATCGAATGGCGCATCGGCCGATCCGATCTGGACAGTGCCGCTGTCGGACGGGATCAGGTCGGCCAGAATCTTGAGGATCGTGGATTTACCACAGCCCGAAGGACCGACGAGAGAGACGAATTCGCCTTCTTCCACGTCCATCGTCACATCCGACACAGCAAGTATGTCACGTTCGCGGGTGTGATAGATCTTCTGGACTCCGTCGAGGCGGATGAGTGGTTCTCGTGTCATGAGAGCCAGTGCTCCAGATTCTCGGCGACAAAACTGTCGTCGGTAAGATGAGAATGTTCTCGCGCGACCCGCGTGATCTCGTCCGCCTGTCCGGGGCTCAGCGCCTCGTGCGGTGACAGACAGCGGGTATGGGTCAGAAGCCCTTGTCGGCGCAGGACTTCATGGCAACCGGCGATTGCCCCCTTGAACCCGTTCGCCACGTCGAAGAGCGCAGCGTTGCAATCCGTAACCTCAGCATCAAGCGCCAGAAGTTCGCCTGGGATCGTGCCCGAATCCTGTGCCGCGCGACAGCGGGCGTGCAGATCGACCGCTGTTTTCGTCCAGACTGACCAGTGCCCCAGCAGACCGCCGCGGATCGGCATCGTTATAGCCGCATCATCGCGAACAATCGTGAAGGGTGTGACCAGATCGGCCACGATGTGATCATCATTGCCGGTATAGAGCGTGATCCGGTCCTCTGCCCGGGCCGCTGCCACGCCGCGCAAGACATTGAGCGTCTCGTACCGATCAAAGGGCGCCATCTTGATGCCGATGACGTTTTCGATCTCGGCAAAACGGCGCCAGAAGTCGAACGGTAGCGGCACGCCCCCGACTGCGGGTTGAAGGTAGAAGCCGAAGAGCGGGATTTGCTCGGCCACGGCGCGGCAATGCTCGATCATTTCGTCCAGCGAAGCGTCGCGGAAGGCGGCCAGGCTCAACAGTCCGGCGTGGTATCCCAAGCTCCGGGCTGTCTGCGCCTCGTGGACAGCTTGCTCTGTCTGCCCGATCAAACCGGCGATGCGTACGAGCGGCCGATCGGTCCAGGCTTCAGCGGCCTCCGCACAGGCTGACAGGACAGGCGCATAGAGGCCACGTTCACGGATTTCAAACTGTGTGGTGTGCACTCCAACCGCAAGCCCACCGGAACCGGCATCGAGGTAGTAGCGCGTCAGCGCCCGCTGTCGTTGCATGTCCAGTTCCGCATCGATGCCCAAAGCGAGCGGATGCGCCGGAATCACGGTGCCCTGCCGCAGCAGCTTCAGGACGGAATCAGGAATGTCGGTCCAGTGTCTTATCATCTTGGTTATCCCAGTTCGGGGCCGGCCGCGGCGAAAAGCCTTGCCGGATCGCCCAGAGGCGCAGACAAGCCGCGCGCCATGCGCAAGAAAGGACGCTGCTCGCGAAATCCGCGCGCCTTTAGAAGAGTTGCGATTGCGGGATGGTCGTCGAAGGCGTCGACCATCACGGGGCCTTCGATACGCCCGAGCGCAGCCACCAGTAGCTCCAGCGCGGTGTCGGTGTCCGGCGCGATCAGGGGGCCGATCTGCGTGGCGGTCAGACCCTTGCGAGACAGCACGAAGCCGGAGCTATCGGCGCGCACAAGCGCCACGGCGCCCGGCCGAGCAAGCAGATCGTTCAGTACGTAAGAGCGATCACCGCCGAAGACCATTTGGTCAAGAGGCAATATCCAGTCGAGATCGCTCGTCTTGGCCGTGCGCAGACCGATTTCTTCGGCCCTAAGTCCACCAACCCCTGTCAAGCGCATGAGCCCGCAAAGCGGCTGGAACCCCATCCTGCGATAGAGCGGTTGCCCCGCCGGTGTGGCGTCCAGATGCGGAGCGAGACAGCGCGCTTCATGCCAGTCGATGCAATCTCCCACCAGTCGCTGCGCGATACCCCGGCGCTGCAGGGCGGCCGTGACAAGAACCATACTGATCCATCCGATCTTGTCGCCCATCGGGAGCGCGACAGCAGAGGCGCGTGGCCTGCGGTCACCGTCGCGCACCGTAAGCGCATGGCCGGACTTTAGCATCATGGTCCAGTCTGCCTCCGTCTGATTCCAGCCCGGCTCGTGCGACAGCGGCAGGCAGGCAGCGGCCTCGTCAGGCCCAAGAAGGGACGCGGGCTCAATATCGGCCATCGCGGAACTCGAACTTGGTGGGTTTGCCAAGGCTTGGCATTTCGCGCAGCGTCCAATCCGCAACCCAATCGAGCAGGCGGGACAGTGGCACTTCCGGGTAGCCAAAGAGTCGGAACGCCTCGGCCGAATTGTTAAGCCACGCGGTTGGCCCCGGCTCGCCCACGAAGGTGACCTCGCGACCGATACGGCGGCCGAGTTCTTCGGCCAGCCAGCGAACCGGAAGCGTTTCAGGCCCGCTCACATTCAGTGGACTCGTAGGCACCGTCGCATGCGCTAGCGCGCGCAGCGCGAAACGATTGGCGTCACCCTGCCAGATTACGTTCACATGGCCAGTGCTCAGGTCCACAGGCTTCCCGGCATGGATCGCGTCCGCAATGTCGCAGAGCACACCGTAGCGCATATCGATAGCATAGTTGAGCCGGATCAACCGACCGGGCGCGCCATGGAGTTCCGAGAAATACTGAAACATCCGCTCGCGCCCGATGCAGGATTGCGCATACTCGCCTGGCGGGTCGGGAAGCATCCGTTCATCGGCGCCAATCTGCTCCAACGGCACGAAGGGGTAAACACAACCGGTGGAAAAGACGGAAATGCGCGCGGCGGTGAAGGTCTCGGCCACCAGCCCGGGCAAATAGGTGTTCATCGCCCAAGTAAGCCCCTGATTGCCGGAAGAGCCAAACTTGTGTCCGGCCATGAACACGATGTTTTTCGCCTGCGGCAGTTTTCCGAGCTCCGCGCGGTCCATAAGGTCGCACTGGATGGTTTCCACCCCCCAGGCATCGAGCTGGCGGCGCGTCTCGGGGTCTGAAAACCTTGCCACACCGATCACCCTGCGCTCCGGCAAGGCACGCGCCGCCATCCGGGCAAGCGTCGGGCCGACCTTGCCGGAGACGCCCAGTACCATGACATCGCCGTCAAGTGCCGAGAGATCGCTTGTCGTCGCCGCATCGGGGCGCGAGAGCAACTCCTCCAGCATTTCGACATCCTCAATCCGGTCGGGCAGTGAGTCCGGGAGGTGTTCCCGCATTGCGGCTGTCATGGTCATCTCCTTCGATATTATCGGGTCGTTCATGCCGCGACCCATTTTTGCGGGTCCGGCGTGGCCTGCGCCCATGGGCGGGCACGTTCGAGTGCGCGGGCGGCCTGAAGCACCTCCAGATCCGCCCGGGGCGGTCCGACGATCTGCAACCCCACCGGCAATCCCGCGCGGGTGAAACCGCAGGGAACGGACGCCGCGGGCTGGCGGGTCAGGTTGAACGGGATGCAAAGCCCGGTCCAGGAATAGCGCGTCTCGCCCTCGGGCCGCTCCAGATCGACGGAGAAGGGCGGCACGGTCAGGGTGGGCGTGACAAGGAAGTCGTAGTCCTCGTGAAACGAGGTCATCTGCTTCAGAAGTGCGATCCGCTCCATCTCGGCATCCAGATGAGCGTTCAGGCTTGCCCCGCGACTCTCGCGGATATCGGCCACGAGTTCGGGATCCATCAACGCGAACTGATCCTCACCCATATGGCGGAAAGCATAAGCTGTGAAACCGCGCCGCAGTTTGGTCATCAATGGCTCGGGATCGTCCATGACGCGGTCCACCGTCTCGACACGGGCCCCCATCCGGGCGAAGTCCCGGGTGGCTTCCTCCACCAGGGTGGCGATTTCGTCATCCACCTGCGCATAGCCCATGGTCGGGCTGAAGGCGATCCGCCATGACTTCGGGTCGGCATCCAGCCGCTCGTGATAGGCGATCTCATCGAATGGCAGGGCCGCCACATCACGGATATCGGGACGGGCGAGCACCGTCAGCATCCGCGCCGCGTCCTCTACCGTCCTTGTCATCGGCCCGAACCCCACGAGGGAGGCAAGCGGTGTTGGTGGATACATCGGCACGCGACCGCCCGATGGTTTGAGGCCGAAGACGCCACAAAAGCTCGCCGGGATGCGGATCGACCCTCCGGCATCGGTACCAAGCGCAAGCGTCCCGGCGCCCATGGCCGTTGCCGCGCCTGCACCGCCACTGGAGCCGCCGGGAGTGAGTGCGGGATTCCACGGATTGCGCGTGGTGCCGGTAAGCGGGCTGACGGTCACGGGTTTGTAGGCGAATTCAGGCGTCGTGGTCTTGCCCAACAGGACGGCTCCCGACTCCCGCAGGCGCGCGGTGGCAGGGCCGTCTTCGTTCCACGGACCTTCCTCGGGAATCGTTCGCGATCCGCGGCGCGTCGGCCAGCCCCTTGTCAGGACAAGGTCTTTCAGCGTCGTCGGCACCCCGTCCACGGGGCCGAGCGGGGCGCCGTTTGCATAGCGTTCTTCCGAGGCGCGGGCATCGGACATCGCGGACTCGCCGTCGATGATGCAAAAGGCGTTGAGCGTCGGCTGGATCTCGGCGATCCGGTCAAGCGCTGCCTTTGCCACATCCACAGGAGAGAGCTGCCTCGTCGCGAAGGCTGCGACCATCTCGCTCGCGGACATGTAGATCAGCTGATCGCGCATCACGCCGGCCCCGCCGCGTCAAGCCGCGCATCCTTGACGACCAACAGCCGTTCCAGCAACAGCACAAAGCCGAAGAGAGAAACGCCCAGAAGGCTCAACAGCAGGACGGACATGAACATCGCGGCAGTGTCCAGGGTCGACTGGACCTGGATCATCAGGTAGCCAAGTCCTTTGCTCGAGGCCACGAACTCACCTACGATGGCGCCGGCGACAGACAGGATCGCCCCCACTTTCATCGCCGAAAAGATATAAGGCAGGGCGCCCGGAAGCTGGATCTTGCGAAAGACCTGCCAGCGCGTGCCCTTCAGCGCGCGTACAAGATCCAACAGGTCCGGTTCCACTTCGCGCAGGCCTCGTGACGTGGTGATGAGAATCGGAAAGAAGGCGATAATAAAGGCGAAGAAGGTGTTCGTGCCCATGCCATAGCCGAACCAGACCACGAGCAACGGTCCGAGCGCGACCTTGGGAATCATCGAGATTGTCACGAAAAGCGGGAAGAGCGTCGCCCGGAGCAGGCGAAACCAAGTGAACAACATCGCGAACAGCACGCCGCCAGCGATGGCAAGCCCGTAGCCAACGAAGATCTCGGTCGCGGTGACGGCCATATTGTTCAGCCATTGATAGCCCGGATCGGCCAGAGTGGCGAGCGTGTCGCCGGGCGAGGGCATGATGTAGGCTGGTGTCAACTCAAGCGCGGTCACGGCCCACCAGATCACAACCACAGTGACATGCGCCAGCAAGGCCAAAGCGTAGGACGGCCATTGCTCTGGCAAGACAAAACGCCGCTGTGGGCTGGGCGGATACTCGGCTGCATCGTTCATCGTGTCGGATCTCCTCCGATCAAGAATCAAACATATGGTTGATTTATGTCGGTCATCCAGATGCGCTGTCAACACGATATTCCGCAAGCAAGCAGGATTCTCTTCCAGTCGTCAACAAAATTACCAACCATATGGTTGACAAGTGTTGACTTGGGCTGTGGCCGCCTCCTAACCTGATTGAATAAGCGCTCTATACCCGCGTGGCTGGTATAGAGCGCAGCAACGGGAGAACAGATCATGACAAGAACTTTCAATCGCGCAACCGCAGCCTGCCTGTTGTCGCTCGTGCCTTTTGCCGCACAGGCGCAGGAGTCTGTCAGCCTGATCCTGAACTGGACGCCGGGCGCGGACCATTCACCGATTTTCTATGCGCTCGACCAAGGCTGGTACGAAGAGGCCGGGATCGACCTGGACGTTCAGTCGGGCAAAGGCTCCGGCCTCGCTGCGCAGAATGTGGGTGTTGGCGCCGTTGATCTTGGCATCGCGGAGCTTGGTACTGCATTCCTCGCCAAGTCCAAGGGGGCCGAGCTGACGGCAGTGATGGCGCTCTATGCCAACTCGCCCTTCACATTCTACTGGAAGAAGTCCACAGGCATTGAGGGCCCCGAGGATTTCGCGGGCCATACGCTCGGCAATCCGTCCGGGGACGCGGCCCGCGTCATGTGGCCCGCCTTCGCGAAAGCTGCGGGCATCCCCGAGGACGGTCTGGAATTCGTCAACATCTCCCCCGCCGCCAAGGTCCCAACGCTGGCTGCCGGCCGGGTCGATATTATCAGCGACTTCTACAATGGGCACGATCTGAAGGTGAAGGAATTCGGCGACGATCTGGGTTTTCTCCGGTGGAGCGAGATCGGCCTCAACCCTTACGGCAACTCGTTCATCGTCAACAATGATTTCTTTGCGGAAAACGAGGAACTTGTCGGTGCCTTTGTCGAGGTCACACAGCGTGCCTACCGTGCCTGCGTCGATGAACCCGCTCCCTGCATCGACGCACTTCTATCCAATGCGAGCGGCTTGCAGCGTGGCGCGATGGAAGATCAATGGGGCCGCGTGATGGAACTGATGAGGACCGAGGCCACGATGAACAGCGGGCTAGGCTGGTTTGCCGAGGACAGAATCGAGAGCACCTACGAATTGGTCGACACCTATTTCGACCTCGAAAGCAGTTTCGATCCCAGTTCGGCCTACACCAACGAGTTTCTGAGCCAGGACATCAAAATGACGGCACCCTGATCGAAGGCAATTCAGTTCTGGAAGCGGCAATCTTACCCCTCTTGTCAGCGCGTGACGCGCTGACAAGCCCCAGCCGCGCTTCAGGACCTCACGGAATCGAAGGCTGCGCCGAACCGGAAGCCCGAACGAAAAGTTCGCGATGCCGTCAGGACATTGGTCTCGGAGCTCGTCGTCTCTGCTACAGAAACCGATGGTGCGCCTGCTATGCTCCGGCAACGCCTGAGCGTCCTCAGCGCGACCCCAGGTTTTCAGATCGGGGAAAACAGTGGTAGCGGAGGAGGGACTTGAACCCCCGACACGCGGATTATGATTCCGCTGCTCTAACCACCTGAGCTACTCCGCCACGGTGAGGTGGACTTAGGGGAGTCGCGGGGGGGGGTCAAGCAGGAATTCACGTCCGCGCCGTTTCTTCAACAGAGCGCAAACTGGCCGAAATCGAGCGCAAACCGTCTTGCCCTGCGGCTGCCATCTGCCGATACTTCGCGTCAGTCTTCGAAGCGCAAGGATATCAACATCACACGCCCCCGTCCCTCCCCTATTCTCCCCCGCCACGCAGTTTGACATGGGGATATTCGACCGTACCACGACCGGCCATGTCACGGCGCCACTGTCCGTTGCGGTTGAACGTGGCGCGCTTCGGTTCTTTGCCGAAACCATCGGGGAGACCGACCCGGTGCACTTCGACTCCGCCGCCGCCCGCGCCGCAGGGTATCCGGATCTGCGCGCCCCGCCAACCTATGCGGTCGTGCTCGACACGGCCGCCGCGACGGAGGCCACGCGCCGAGGACTGCCCAGGCTGCTCGATCTGATCGGTGCGGATCTGCGCTACCTGCTGCACGGAACCGAACGCTATTGCTACCACGGCACCATCCATGCCGGGGACACGCTCGAGATCACTCATGAGGTGACAGGCTTTTCCGACGCGAAGGGCGGCGCGCTGGAAATCGCCCATCTGAAAATGCGGATCACCCACCCCGCGCGTGGCCCCCTTGTCATCGCCACCCGCGATCTCATCCACCGCCTGCCAAAGGTCCGGCCATGACCCCGCAAACCGCCCGGCCGGGCGACAGCCTTCCGCCCCTGACATTCGGGCCGATCACCCGCGCCATGCTCGCGCTCTATGCCGGGGCCTCCGGCGATCACAACCCGATCCATATCGACATCGATTTTGCCAGACAGGCGGGGCAGCAGGATGTCTTTGCCCATGGCATGCTGTCGATGGCACAGCTTGGCCGCCTTGTGACGGGCTGGGCCGGGCAAGACCGGCTTCTTGCGCTCAGCGCCCGCTTCACCGCCATCACCCCGGTCGGCGCCACGCTGACGCTCACCGGCGACGTAACGGAACGGCTGGAGATTGATGGAAATCCGGTGCTGCACCTCACGCTCGCCGCTACACTGGCAGACGGAACACGCACGCTCAGGGGGCAGGCCACCGTCTGCGCCGCCTGACACCGAGGAGGAGGACCACCCATGCCCAACCATCTTTGGATGACCGACGAGCACCGCGCCTACCGCGACACCGTCGCCCGCTTCTTTGCCGAGGATTTCGAACCCAACCGCCGGGACTGGACCACCGCCGGGGTCATTCCCCGGGCGTTCTGGAAAAAGGCGGGGGATCTGGGCCTGCTCGGTGCCACCATCCCCGAAGACCACGGCGGGCTTGACCTGTCGCGCCATTTCGACGCCGTGACCTTCATCGAACAGGCCCGGGCCGGCGACAGCGGCTGGGGCTTTTCGGTTCACAATATCGCCACCCATTACATTGTCGCCTATGGCACCGATGAACAGAAATCGCGCTGGCTTCCCAAGCTCGCCAGCGGAGAGATGGTCGGCGCCATCGCCATGACCGAACCGGGCACCGGCTCGGATCTGCAAGCGGTGCGCACCACCGCGATTGCCGATGGCAACGAATATCTCATCAACGGCTCCAAGACCTTCATCACCAATGGCGGCAGCGCCGATCTTCTGGTGCTCGTGGCCAAGACCGATCCGAAATCCCGCTCCAAAGGCGTCTCGCTTCTGATCGTGGAGACCGAGGGGCTGGATGGCTTCAGCGTCGGCCGCCGCCTCGACAAACTCGGGATGAAGCGCAACGACACCGCGGAGCTGAATTTCGACGATGTCCGCATTCCCCGCACGCATCTTCTTGGCAGCGAGGAAGGCGAGGGCTTCTATCAGTTGATGAAGCAGCTTCCATGGGAGCGGCTGATCCTTGGCTATGGCGCGCTCGGCGCGGCGCAATGTGCGCTCGACGTGACGCTCGATTATGTGCGAGAGCGCAAGGCGTTCGGGCAACGCATCATGGATTTTCAGAACACCCGCTTTCAATTGGCCGAATGCGCCACGAAGATCGAACTTCTCGCCGCCTTCCTCGATCAGTGCCTGGAAGAGCTTGAACAAGGCAGCCTGACCCCGGAGAAGGCCGCGATGGCCAAATGGTGGGGCAGCCAGGCGCAATGTGAGATCATCGACGAATGCCTGCAACTGCATGGCGGTTACGGCTACATGAGCGAATACCTGATCTGCGAGCTTTACGCGGACGCGCGCGTGCAGAAGATCTACGGCGGCACCAACGAGATCATGAAGGAATTGATCGCGCGCGGACTGGACAAGGACTGACGCCATGAGCGCAGAGAATGACACCCCCGCCGCGATGCTCTCGGGACTGCGCGTCATCGAGGTGGAGGGGCTGGGCCCTGCCCCCTTCGCCGCCATGATGCTGGCCGATCTCGGGGCCGATGTGATCACCCTTCATCGCAAGCAAGGCGGCGACCGCGTCACGCCAGAGGCCAGCCTGCTCGATCGCGGCAAACGCTCCATTACGCTCGATCTCAAGGATGCGGACGATCTGGCCACCGCGCAGGCGCTCATAGACGGAGCCGACGTGCTGATCGAGGGCTTCCGCCCCGGCGTAATGGAACGGCTCGGTCTGGGCCCCGCCGATTGCCACGCCCGCAACCCGGCGCTGGTCTACGGCCGCATGACCGGCTGGGGCCAGACCGGGCCGCGCGCCGACCGGGCAGGCCATGACCTCAACTACATCGCCACCTCCGGTGCGCTTTGGTATGCGTCAGAGCCGGGCACACCGCCGATCACGCCTGCCACGCTTCTGGGCGATATCGGCGGCGGGGCGCTCTATCTGGTGGTGGGTCTGCTCTCAGGACTGCTGAACGCGCGCGCCACCGGGCACGGCACGGTGGTCGATGCCGCCATCGTGGACGGATCGGCGCATATGATGGCGCTGCTCATGGCGATCCGGCAGTCCGGGCAGTTCTCGATGGACCGCGGGCAAAGCCTTCTGGACGGGCCGCATTGGTCGCGCAGCTACAGATGCGCCGACGGCGGCTTCATCACGGTGCAGGCGCTGGAGGGCAAATTCTACGCCGCGTTTCTCGAAAAGATGGACCTGACCGACGATCCCGACTTTCAACGCCAGCATGACGCCCGGCTCTGGCCCGCGCTGACCGGCAGGCTGGCGGATATCTTCGCCGGCCAGCCCCGCGAGCATTGGGCAGACCTCTTCGAGGGATCCGACGCCTGCGTCGCGGCCGTCCGGTCACCGCAAGAGGCCGCACAGGAGCCCCATATGGCCTTCCGCGGTGTGTGGCAGAGCCCGGAGGGTGTTCTGCAACCCTCCCCCGCCCCGCGGTTCGATGGGCAGGCCCCCGCTCTCAATCCCGCGCCCCGGCGCGGCGAGCATACCGACGAAGTTCGGGCAGAATTGCAGCGGCCCGGCCGGGGCCGCTGATGTCGATACCGGCACCGACGTAATACCGACAAAATACCGACGTTCTACCGCACGCGCTTTTCGCGCACCGTGTCGATCATCAGTTGCACATTTTCCGGGTCCGCATCAGGGGTGATTCCATGCCCCAGATTGAAGATATGCGGCCCCTTGGCGAAGGCATCGACAATGCGCCGCGTCTCGTCGATCAAGGGCTGACCGCCCGTAACCATATGGGAAGACTTGAGATTTCCCTGAACGCAGCCCTCCTTCTGCACATGGGCTGCGGCCCATTCCGAGCTTACCCCGTCATCGACGGCGACACAATCGGCGCCGGTGGCACGGGCAAACCCCTCGAACCGCGCGCCGGCGCCCCTCGGAAAGGCGATGACCGGCACCCTGGGATGCCGCGCCTTGAGGGCTGCAATGATTTTCTTCGCCGGTTCAAGGGCATAGCGATCAAAATCGTCGCCCCTCAAAGACCCGGCCCAACTGTCGAACAGCTTCACAACCTCTGCCCCCGCCTCGATCTGCGCTGACAGGTATTCAATCGTTCCTTCGGTCAGACGCGCCATCACGGCTTCAAACAGCGCCGGGTTTTCATCTTTGAGCGCATGCGCTGGCCCCTGATCGGGCGTGCCCCGCCCCGCGATCATGTAGGTCGCCACCGTCCAGGGCGCCCCCGCAAACCCAATGAGCGTTGTCTCGTCGGGCAATTCACCGCTCACAGTGCGCAACGTCTGATACACAGGGTTGAGCATCTCGTGAACCTCAGACGCGGGTTTAAGCTTTTCGAAATCTTCTTGTGTTTCAATCGTCGAAAGGCGCGGCCCCTCGCCCGTGACAAACCATAGATCGGCGCCCAACGCCTGCGGCAGCAACAGGATATCGGCAAAAAGGATCGCGCCGTCAAAGCCATAGCGTCGGATGGGCTGCAAAGTGACCTCGGCAGCCAGTTCCGGATTGTAACAGAGCGACAGGAAATCGCCTGCCTTCTCGCGGGTTGCGCGATACTCGGGCAGATACCGTCCCGCCTGCCGCATCATCCAGATCGGCGGAACCTCCTGCACCTCGCCGGCCAGCGCCTTCAGGATGGTTTTCGTTTCTGCCATTCAAGCCCCCTATTTCCTCACGGCTTGGTCTAGCGCCCGCGACAGGATGTCAAGCCTGACGTGCCTTGTCACGGCCTCCGGCCACGTCTACACCCACCTCCATGACACGCACCATGCCCACCCCCGACTCGCCCTTGAAAATCGGCACCCGAGGCTCGCCATTGGCCCTTGCGCAGGCGCATGAGACACGCGATCGCATCGCCGCCGCCTTCGATCTGCCGCAGGAGGCGTTCGAGGTTGTCGCGATCAAGACCACCGGCGATCGCGTTCTGGATCGTGCGCTCAAGGAAATCGGGGGCAAGGGTCTGTTCACCAAGGAAATTGAAGAGGCGCTTCTGTCCGGTGAAATCGACATCGCCGTTCACTCGATGAAGGACATGCCGGTTGAGCAGCCCCCCGGCCTCGTCCTCGACACCTATCTTCCGCGCGAGGATGTGCGCGACGCTTTTGTCTCGCCCGTCGTCGCGCGGCTCACCGAGATGCCGCAGGGTGCGGTAGCTGGCACCTCGTCACTGCGTCGTCGCTCGCAACTTCTCAATGCCCGACCTGACCTGCAAGTGGTTGAATTTCGGGGAAATGTTCAGACCCGATTAAAGAAACTCGCTGACGATGTCGCGGCCTGCACCTTTCTTGCGATGGCAGGTCTCAACCGCCTCGGGATGGCGCATATCGCCGCCTGTGCGCTAGAACCCGAAGAGATGCTGCCCGCCATCGGACAGGGCGCCATCGGGATTGAGCGGCGCACCGGCGACAGCACAACCGCAGCCCTGCTGGAGGCGATACACGACCACACCACCGCGCAACGCCTCGCGGCCGAGCGCGCCTTTCTCGCCGGGCTGGACGGCTCTTGTGAAACGCCGATTGCCGGGCTTGCGGAACTTGACGGTGGCACGCTGCGTCTGCGCGGCGAAGTGCTGCGCCCTGATGGATCAGAACGTCATTTCGAAGACAAGAGCGCCCCGATAGAAGACGGCGCAGAGCTTGGTCGCGCCATGGCAGCCGTGCTACTCGCCCGCGCGGGTCCAGACTTCTTCTACTGGCACAACTAACACGGCTTCATCCGCGAACAACGCCCCGGCGCACAACCGTGGCTCATTCGGAATTTCCTCTAACGAGAGTATCCGACTCAATGCGTCCAAGGCACACGCCGGTCGGGCACGAAGTTCTCTCCATATCCACGCGGCCGGATATTGGGCTTGCGCGGCTTGGGGATCATCACCGTCGCCTCGATCCCGTGTTCCTCGGCATACTCCAACGCGGCCTCCTTCGTAGGGAAACTCATTCTCACCTGTGTCTGAGTATCGGCGGAACTCGTCCATCCCATGAGCGGATCAACATCGCGACCCCGTGACTGGGTGAACTCAAGCACCCAGTTTTTCGTATTTGCGGTGCCAGACTGCATCGCGTTGCGGGCCGGTCTATAGATACGCGCCTTCATCACAATCTCCTTGCGGTGCTGGGATCTTATCAGGGATTTGGGTCAGTCGGGCAAGTGCCGATTTCGCACGACCGCACGGTTGTTCCGCGAAACCATGCCCCCCCCAAACACGCGTGCCGACCCAGTACCCGTGAGGAATTTCTCTCTGCGTGGCTCAATCGGGGTTGCACCGCAGTCATATCGTCCCAAACTAAGAGCTTCGAACAAGGAGAGTTCCGATGCCCTACGCCGATTCCGACAGGAGCGCGCCAATACTGCATGCATCAGCACCGGACGTGAAATCCCGCCCCAAGCTTGAGGGCGGAAAGAAGTTCGTGATGGCCACCACGTTCGAAGCTGCGGGCGACCAGCCCACGGCCATCGCGGAACTGTCAACCGGCATCCTTGAGGGCGAACGTGATCAGGTGCTTCTTGGGGCCACCGGTACCGGCAAGACCTTCACCATGGCGAGTGTGATCGAGAAAACGCAAAAGCCCGCGATCATCCTTGCCCCCAACAAGACACTCGCCGCACAACTTTATGGTGAATTCAAGAATTTCTTTCCTGAGAACGCGGTGGAATACTTCGTCTCCTACTACGACTACTATCAGCCCGAAGCCTATGTCCCGCGTTCCGACACCTATATCGAAAAAGAAAGCCAGATAAACGAGCAGATCGACCGGATGCGCCACTCTGCCACGCGCGCGCTACTGGAGCGCGATGACGTGATCATCGTCGCCTCGGTATCCTGCATCTACGGCATCGGCTCTGTCGAAACATACGGTGCGATGACGCAGGATCTGAGGGTCGGGCAGGAGTATGATCAGCGGCAGGTGATGGCCGATCTTGTCGCGCAGCAATACCGCCGCAACGATCAGGCGTTTCAGCGCGGGTCATTCCGGGTGCGCGGTGACAGCCTTGAAATCTTCCCCGCCCACCTTGAGGATCGCGCCTGGCGGCTGAGCTTCTTTGGCGAAGAGCTTGAGGCGATTACCGAATTCGATCCGCTGACCGGCGAGAAAACGGGTGGTTTCGAACAGATCCGCGTATACGCCAATAGCCACTACGTTACGCCCAAACCGACAATCCAGCAGGCGATCATCAACATCAAGAAAGAGCTGCGCCAGCGGCTTGACCAATTGGTGGGAAAAGGCAAGCTGCTGGAGGCGCAACGGTTGGAGCAGCGCACCAACTTCGACATCGAAATGTTGGAGGCGACCGGCGTGTGCAATGGGATCGAGAATTATTCGCGCTACCTCACCGGGCGCGCGCCCGGTGAGCCGCCCCCCACCCTGTTTGAGTTCATCCCCGACAATGCCATCGTCTTTGCCGATGAATCCCACGTTTCCGTGCCGCAAATCGGCGCCATGTACAAAGGCGACTACCGGCGCAAGTTCACGCTGGCCGAACACGGCTTTCGCCTACCGTCCTGCATGGACAACCGCCCGCTGAAGTTCGAGGAATGGGATGCCATGCGCCCTCAATCCGTTTTCGTCTCCGCCACCCCCGCCAAATGGGAGATGGAACAGACCGGCGGCGTCTTCACCGAACAAGTGATTCGCCCTACGGGTCTTCTCGATCCCGAGGTGGAAATCCGTCCTGTCGAAATGCAGGTTGATGACCTTCTCGACGAAGTGCGGCGCGTGTCGGAAAAGGGCTACCGCACATTGGTGACGACGCTGACCAAACGGATGGCCGAGGATCTGACGGAGTACCTGCACGAACAGGGTATTCGCGTGCGCTATATGCATTCCGACATCGACACCATCGAGCGGATCGAGATCCTTCGTGACCTTCGCCTTGGTGCTTTTGACGTTCTGGTGGGCATCAACCTTCTGCGTGAGGGGCTCGACATTCCAGAATGCGGATTGGTGGCGATTCTGGACGCGGACAAGGAAGGCTTCCTGCGGTCGGAAACCTCCCTTATTCAAACCATCGGCCGGGCGGCGCGCAACTCCGAAGGCCGCGTCATCATGTATGGTGATCGCATCACTGGCTCCATGCAGCGCGCGATCGATGAAACCGACCGCCGCCGCGAGAAGCAGATCGCCTACAATGTGAAACACGGCGTCACGCCAGCCACGATTCAGAAGAATGTCGAGGATGTGCTTGCCGGCCTCTATCGCGGCGATGTGGATATGTCCCGCGTCACGGCGAAAGTGGATAAACCACTGCACGGAGCCAATCTGGAAGCGGTTCTGGACGGGCTGCGAACCGATATGCGAAAGGCCGCCGAAAACCTTGAGTTCGAGGAGGCCGCCCGCTTGCGCGATGAGGTGAAGCGGCTCGAAGCCGTCGATCTGGCTATCGCCGACGACCCACTCGCCCGCCAGCAGGCAGTGGAAAAGGTCAGCGAAGAGGCGGTGAAGGGCCGCGGACGGTCCACCGGGGGCCGGCCGGGACAGCGGGGCGGTAATGTGAAGCGGAAGGGACGGTAGACGAGCAACTGCGCTAGGCGGATGCAGCGCATCGCCTCCGTTTCAGGACAGTCCAACTCAACACGCGCCGCATGTCGCCTTCTTCCTGCTTCATCGCAAAATGGCGCCTGTCTCTAGGTTACCGGGTCATGCCGCCACTGGTTTCCTCTTGGATTGGAGGGAAGAAATCGGTCGTCCAACCTCTTGCTGAATAGGGGCTCCGCTGTCACCCGCCAATGCGAACGAGATGATTATCCCAGGCACGCTCTGCGCGCCGCTCGAGCCGAAGTGTCGTCCGAATGGTGCTGAAGATTCCGCCCATCCCATCCGTCAGAACGAAGTTGGCGCCGTCGGGGGCAATGCCGCAGACATCGCGACGGCGCAGGGTGGCAAGAAAATCGCCCTCGAGGCTATAGATATGCACCCGCCCGCCGCGCGGCGACGTGATCGCGGCCCGCCCGCCGGCAATGGCGACGCTACCCGCATACCCGTCCATGGCAATCTGTTCGGTCAAATCGGCCGCGCAAAGGACAGGCGCGCCACCCAAGCGATGAAATCCGAGCAACGGGGCCGGATCCGGCATCGGACCCTGCCACTGCATTGCAAAGGCAACTACACCGTCGCCCGCAGCAAGATGCCGGATCGACGCCTTGTGCAGTTCGGGACCAAGCGCGACGCTCTCCTTCACCCCTCCCGCAAGCGTCACGTAGCTGAGATTGGGGTGCATCGTATCGAGATTTTGCTTCTCACGGCCATTGTCCGGATGGGTCCGGATGCCGCCATTGGCAACGGCGAGAACGTCACCGGGCAGCGCGATGATTTCATGCGGCCCGATCCCGCCCGAGGGTATTTCGCCTATTCGCCTATAGCCCGCGTCTCGCGCCCAGAGCCCGATGCGCCCTTCGCCGGTCTCGATATCGTTTTCAGTTGTACAAAGCACCGCACCCTCCTCGATGAAGGCTCCATGCCCATACAAGTGCCGCCCGGCAGGTGCGTTGAGTCGGTGTAGCAGGCGGCCCGTCGCGCAGTCGATTACCATAGCGAAGGTGCCGGGGCGACGGGCAATGGCGACGGCTTCGGGCATGCGTGGATGCGCCGCGGCGGCATGGCCTCGGTCAGGCAACGGGATGCGAAGCACATCTGCCCCGGTCCGATCAAGACCAAAGAGTGCGTAGGTTCCATCCGGCTCGCGCGCTGCTGCGAGAAAGGCCGGACTTCCGGCATCGGCCCAGCTCAACGATGGCAGCGCGCTCGCAGCGGCAAGCGCGGTCATAAACTCTCGCCGCGTGGACATGTCAATCTCCGTCCGTGGCGTTGAACCCGGTTGAGACGCCGAGTGGGACGCCAATCTCGTTGGTAACGGGCGCAACCAATGCTTCGATGCGCTGTTGCAGTATCTCGACCTCAAGACGACCGGTTGGGTCCGTGACACCCGCAAAGACCGGGTCCTCAAGTGCGCGCGCAACCTCCAGCGCCCGGGCGAAGGCCGCGGTGGTTTCGGGGATCGGCCGATCGGCCAAAGCAGTGGCAAGACCTTCCAGTGCCTGAAGCGACAGTATCACGTTGCGCAGTGATCGCCCTGAACGTCGCGCCTCCGCCAAGTTGGGACGCGGTCGATCAAATGTGCCCAGGGGCAGGCCAAGACGCTGGTCGGCGGTGAATTTCAGCCCCGAGACCAGTGCGGTATATAGCGCCTGTGCCGCCTCGCGCGGGCCGATATAGGTGACATTCCCCTGATCGCCAGCGGTCTCCATCGAGCGGGCATGCGCCTGCCAATCGCGGGCCAGACCGCGCCCCAGTCGCGCGAGATCCCGCGCCATGGCCACCGCCAGCGCACAGGAATAGTCGCCGTGGCCATATGCCGCGAGAGTGGGATCGTAGAGTAAACGTTCCATCGCATACAGCCCGCGACCGGCGACGGAGACCTCGGCAAAATCCCGGACGCTTTGCACCACCGGATCTTCGTCGGTGATCAGCCGGGCCACAGTGCGGCCCACCATACCGCGGTTATCAGGCCAGAACGCGATCGCAAGCGCTCGGCCGCCCTCTTCCATTGGGCCGAAGCGCAGATGGCTGACCCCCAACCAGGCATCAAAGGCGTCGTGATAGGCGGGGCGCAAAACTTCTGCCCGGCAATCGGTTTCGGCCACGCCCGCCAGGTCTTCGGTGGCAGTGGCAAAGCGATCCATCTCGGGCAGGACGTGTTCTTCAAGCGCTGCATCGACTCCGGCTATGGCAGGGCTTGCGAGACAGAGAGAAAGGACGGCAAGGGCTTGGCGCATCACAGACTCTCCAGAAAGCGGAGCAACGCGTCCCGCTCGGGCTTCGGCATCGAAATCACGCGATCCCGTGCCGCTTCAGCCTCGCCACCATGCCACAGGATCGCCTCTAGCAGTGATCGCGCCCGCCCGTCGTGAAGGAAATTACTGTGGCCGTTTACTCGCTCTGTCAGTCCAACCCCCCAAAGCGGCGGTGTCCGCCATTCCCGTCCGTTCGCGCGACCTTCGGGCCGGTCGTCGGCAAGCCCCGGTCCCATGTCGTGAAGGAGGAGATCGGTATATGGCCAAATCAACTGAAAGCTCTGCTCAGGCTGGCCTTCCAGTCGGTTGGTGACAAATTTCGGCCAGTGGCAGGCAGTGCAGCCGGTCTCGTAGAAGGTTTCTTTCCCGCGTAGCACCTCTGGATCGGAAATGTCACGCCGTGCCGGCACACCCAGATTACGGCTATAGAATGTGACGAGGTCGAGGCCTTCGATATCGATCTCTTGTCCACGCGCATCGTCATCGCCATGAGGACCAGATACGCACCTCTCCTGCCGGGAGGTGCAGTCTCCGGCGGGGGCTTCGAAAATCGGATTCGATATCCCGATATCACCGGCAAAAGCGCTGGCGGATTGTTCTCTAATCGAGGGCGCTCCGGCCTTCCAGCCAAAACGGCCCAGCATCGGGCGAGCATGTTCGAATGACCAGACGATTTGCGGCTTGCCAGATATGCCATTGCCATCGGCATCTTCAGGGTCGGCATTGGCAAGAATAGCGGCAGCCGGTATCGCCTCAATCAGGCCAAGTCCGATCATTGGCGGCGCAACCCGCGGGCTTAGCATCACATCCTCGTGCAGCGGTCCATAGGCCAGATCCCCAACGCGATAGCTCGGATTGCGCAGTCTGACGATCTCTCCATCCGTCAGCGTGACATCAATATTCTCATAGGAGATTTCCATCCGGCCTTCGGCGGCATGACCGGAAACGGCGAAGTCCTGCAATTGTCCACCATAGACGGGATCGGGGCGCGTACGCGGAATTTCGGCCCCGATGGAGAGAAGAATGGCCTCGATTTTGGACATCTCCGTCCCTGCCGCCGGCACCGACAGGCGCAGGAACATTGACACGCGGCTGTCTTCGGGACCTTCGGGCGGATGTCCTCGTCCATCCTTCAGATGACAGCGCTGGCAGGAACGTGCGTTGTAGAGTGGACCGAGCCCGTCAGAGGCCTTTGTCGAGGATGGTGAGGAGACCCAGAGCTTACGAAAGAGACCGTTGCCAACCTTGAAGTTCAGCTCACGCTCGAACGGCATGTTGGCCGAAGAGAGTGAAAAGGCGTCTGCGTCGTCGCGTACACGCACTGTCGCAGCGCCGGCCGGATTCGACTCGAATTGCTCTGGCGCGTCGAACTGCTCGGCAGGTCGCGTAGCGTGGGCGATCCGTTCGGCCTCTGCCGAGGTGCGGGGAACAACGACAAGGAATGGGGCAGTCAGATCGGCGGGAAGGCCCCTCGCGGTGCCGGACCCGGTGTCGGCTGCCCCCGCTGTGAGTGCCGGAAGGGCGATCAGGCAGAGGGTCAGGACACGCAAGGGGATAGCAGATATCTGGCGCATGGCATTCTCCAATACGGAAGCGTGTAGCCATGAATGCCCGACTCTTTCAATCAGAAATCAGCCTGCCCTCTGCGCCACCGTGTCACCCATCGGCCTCGTTCGCCGGAGAGGCGTTGAGCAGGCCATACTTCTCGGCGCCCAGCGTCTCGTGCAGGTCGATCTGGGTTTCAAGAAAGTCGATATGGCCTTCTTCGTCGGCTATGAGTTCCTCAAAGAGGTTCTTCGAAACGTAATCGCCCACGTTTTCGCAGTGATCCCGAGCCTCTTTGTAGAGGGCGCGGGCCTCCTGCTCGGCGGCGAGATCAGCATCCAGTGTCTCTTTGAGCGTTTCACCGATACGCAGGCTGTCGAGCTTTTGGAGATTCGGGTGTCCTTCAAGAAAAATGATTCGCTGAATCAGCTTGTCCGCGTGGTGCATCTCTTCGATGCTTTCCTCGCGCGACTTGGCAGCGATCCTTCCGTAACCCCAATCCTCTTGCAGCCGGTAGTGCAACCAGTACTGGCTAACGGCAGTCAGCTCACTTCTGAGAGCCTTGTTGAGATACTCGATGACATTCGTGTCTCCCTTCATGGTTGGCCTCCCTATTGGACCCGCGACGCAGGCCGCGCAAATTTACTGGAACCTCCAGACTATCGCAATTCTGCATTGTGTCCATGAAGAGTGGCAGGCAACCGCCGCAATCGGCCTTCTTGCCGAGGGCACGGTAGACTTTGCCGGGTGTTATGATCGTGTCCGGATCGGCAGCGCGCATCCAGTCAATTGCGGCACGGATATCGCGGTCGCTGATAGACATGCAGTGGCAGACAAGCATCCCTTACTCCGAGTTCCGCCCGCAAGCGGTCATGGTGGGCGAAGGCCGCGCAACCGAGGCCTTCGGACGGTGATTTTGGCACACGCGTAGAGGTATTTGGGCGTGCAACAGTGGCGCGGGATCCTACTGAAAGACCGAATCGGGGTTGTCGAGGCTGTCAGAGCCCTCGAATCCGACCTTTTCGACGCCGAGCGTTGCGACCGCCCGCTCTATGGAACGGGTCTGTTCGACCAGCGCATTCACAGCATCCATAATGAGCGTCTCACCCGCCTTGTTGCCACGAGCCAGCATCATGTCGTAGCTGAAACCGGCTTCGGCAGCAGCTTTGATTTGTCCAAGCTCGACCATGGTCTGGTTGAGATCGTTGCGTAGCGCCGCATCCACCTCGGGATTGGCCTCGGCGACCAGGGAAGACAGGCTTTCGCCGCTGACGACGCGACCGTCGATACGGACATACTCGCCTACATAAACATTGCGAATGCCAAGGCCATCATAAAAGTGGCTGTTGTGAGTATTGTCCGAAAAGCAGTCATGTTCTTCCTCGGGGTCATTCAACATGACGCCCAGTTTCATGCGCTCTCCTGCCTGCTCGCCATAGGACAATGAGCCCATGCCGGTCAGCATCGCCACGATTCCGGCTTCCTCGTCGGCATGGACTGCCTTGCGCGCGGCACCACCGTCACCCCATTGCGCGGTCATCCACTCAAGGTCGCTCACCAACAGGTTTGTCGCAGCCGTCAGATAGTCCCCCCGCCGATCACAATTTCCGTTTGTGCAATCATCGCCGCTGGAAAAATCGGTCCAGGGCCGGTTGCCGGCACCAGCATCGGTGCCGTTCAAGTCCTGTCCCCAGAGCAAAAACTCTATGGCATGATACCCGGTGGCGACGTTGGCTTCGACGGCGTCGGCCTCATGCAGCTGATTCTCAAGAAGGCTCGGTGTGATATCAGTCGCGTCGATCGTTTCTCCCGAGAGCGTGAAGCTGGGAGTCGCGATCACATTGAGCGCCGCATAGGGGTTCTGATCTGTCGCACCACCATAGCCCCCCTGCACGTAATCGATTAAACCTTCGTCCAGAGGCCAGGCATTCACCTTGCCTTCCCAATCATCCACAATCGGGTTTCCGAAGCGGTAGACCTCGGTCTGCTGATAAGGCACCCGCGACTCGATCCAAACGCTGCGCGCAGTGGCCAGCGTCTCTGCCGAGGGGTCAGCGAGTAGCGCCTCCACGGCGCCCTTTAGTTCACGTGCCTTGATCAGACTGTCCTCATAGCCCGCACGGGCGATATTGGCATAGTTGGTCAGGATCTCGGTCTTGCCCGCCATGGCAGGCGCCGCACCCGCAATCAGCAGGGCTACTGCGGCAGTCGATGCACGTATCATGGGTGTGTGTCTCCTTTCCGACTCAAGCACTCCCCCCTTTTCTGACTAAATAAGTAAGGTAAGTCAATTCAGACTTCTTCAGTCGGCTTCTCGAACTCAATGCTCCCGGATTGTTCTACGCCACTGACACAACATGGGACTCATGCCTGTTCGCCCGCAAAGCACCTTTGCGAACTATGCTTCGAGCGACTGACTGGATCAGCCTCACGGTTTGGAGCTTTTGGGGTAGAATGCGTGGCGAATGGAATTCAGATCCTGCCCGCATTTGAATGGATAAACAACTTTGACGGGGACATGCGCATGGTGCGACCGCAGTCAGCGACGATGAGCGGTCCCACTAGAAGGCGAACCGGATTCAGGCCCGCGCGCTGCGACAGCCGTGATCTCAATCCGCGAAACAGAGAGCCGACACGCAAATCGAATCCGAGACCCAGGCAACAGAAATGGGAGGTCCCGATCGGGGCCTCCCATCATGAAACTGGTGCCGGCACGAGGGATCGAACCCCGGACCCCCTGATTACAAATCAGGTGCTCTGCCAGCTGAGCTATACCGGCGCGAGGTGGGATTTACCAACAGGCGAGACAGCCCGCAACCCCCTTCAACAAACCACCCCCAAGGTAGAGCTCGGATCAGCCGAAGATCTCAGGTCTTGGCAATCCGGTAAATCGCGGGAATGACCAGCACCGTCAATGCTGTTGACGATAGCAGGCCGAAAAGCAAGGAAATCGCGAGCCCCTGAAAGATCGGATCAACCAGGATCACCGCTGCCCCGATCATCGCGGCAATCGCGGTCAGAAGAATTGGCTTGAACCGTGTCGCCCCTGCCTCGACGAGGATCTCGACCGTCACGTTCCTCTCGGGATTGGCATGACGGATGAAATCGACCAGCAGGATGGAATTGCGCACGATAATTCCCGCAAGCGCAATGAACCCGATCATTGAGGTGGCGGAGAACGGCGCGTTGAAAATCCAGTGCCCGGCCATGATCCCCAGAAACGTGAGCGGGACCGGCGTCAGGACAACAAGTGGCAAGCGGAAACTGCCAAACTGCGCAACTACCAGGATGTAGATGCCAAGAAGTGCAACCGCGAAGGCTGCTCCCATATCGCGGAAGGTGACCCATGTCACCTCCCATTCTCCGTCCCACAGCAGCACCGGATGCTCTGTGCTGTCCGGCTGTCCGTTCATGCGGATCTCCGGCGACAGATGCTCTGGCAGACCCATCGCCTTGAGCCCGTCAGCAACAGCCATCATGCCGTAAAGCGGCGCTTCGAAATCGCCGGCAAGCTCCCCTGTCACCATGATGACATCATGGCCGTTGTGCCGAAAGATTGGGAAAGAGGCACGCTCTTCGGAAATCTCGATCACGTCGCCGAGTTCCACGACACCGCGCCCGCCGGGCAGTGCATCCGCCGGCACTGGCGTTGAAAGCGCAGCCTCGTTGATCACCCGGTCGGCCTTGGCACGGGACACGACGATCGGAATCGGGCGACGACCTTCGCCGCGGTGTGAATAGCCTACTGTCATGGACCCGTTGAGCAGTCGCAGCGTGTCGAGCGCATCGCTTTCCAGAACGTGATAGAAGTTGAGATTGGCCGGTTGCAGTTCGGCCCGGAGCCGGCGCGGCTGCACCCCGTAGCTGTCGTCCACATCGACGATAAACGGAACCTCATCGAATGCGCGTCGGACATGTGCGGCCACTGCGCGCCGTGTTTCCGGATCGGGGCCATAAATCTCGGCCAGCAAGGTCGCAATTACGGGCGGTCCTGGCGGCGGCTCTACAACCTTGAGCACCGTGTGCTCCGGCAGGTCAAGTTGCTGGAGTCTTTCGCGCAGATCCAGTGCAATCTCGTGACTCGTGCGATCGCGATGGTGCTTTGCTTCGAGATTGAGCTGCACATCGCCCAGTTCCGGTGTCTGGCGAAGGAAGTAGTGGCGTACAAGCCCGTTGAAGTTGAAGGCTGACGCGGTGCCCGAATGGGTCTGAGCCGTGACCACCTCCGGCAGTTGCATCGCGATCCTCGCGGCTTGCTGTGCCACTGCATCTGTCGACTCGACGCTTGCCCCTTCGGGCAGATCGATCACGATGGAAAGCTCCGATTTGTTGTCGAAAGGCAAGAGCTTTACCGTAACGTGCTTGGTGTATAGCAGCCCTAGAGAGCCAAAAGACAGAACCACGACAACCAACAGGAATACCCCGCTGCGCGCCTTGGTTTGCAGAAGCGGTCGCGCTACCCGCGCATAGAGCTTCCCGAGCCGGCCACCGGGAAAATCCCCTTCACTGTGATGCAACGGCGCGCGACCAGCGATCTTGAGCATGAGCCAAGGCGTGATCATTACCGCCACGAAGAAGGAAAAGATCATTGCCGCCGAAGCGTTGGCCGGGATCGGACTCATATAGGGGCCCATCAATCCCGAAACGAACAACATCGGAAGCAACGCCACCACCACTGTCAGCGTCGCAACAATGGTCGGGTTCCCCACCTCAGCGACCGCCGTAATCGCGGCGCTGAAGCGACTTTGATCCTCGCGTTTCATACTCCAATGCCGGGAGATATTTTCGATCACCACAATCGCATCATCAACAAGGATTCCGATGGAAAAGATCAACGCGAAAAGCGAGACCCGGTTAAGCGTATACCCCATGACCCAAGCGGCAAAAAGCGTAAGCAGAATGGTTACGGGAATGACGATTGCGACCACCAGTGCCTCGCGCCAGCCGATCGCGACAAGCACGAGAATGACAATCGAGACGGTGGCGAGACCAAGGTGAAACAGAAGCTCATTCGCCTTTTCATTGGCCGTTTCGCCATAATCGCGGGTGATTTCCACCTCCACGCTGTCCGGGATCAGCCCGCCCTGCATCTGGTGCACCTGATGCAGGATCTCTTCGGCCACGAGAACCGCATTGGCGCCCGCCCGTTTGGCAAGCGCAAGAGTGACGGCGGGCCGCCGCTCGATCGTGCCATCCTCGGCACGGTGCAGCGTTGCAACGTGCCTTTCATCCATGCCGGAGACGAAAGCCACGTCGGCGACGTCGCGCACATAGACCGTGCGCCCGTCACGCGCCGTCAACTCCAGATTACCGATCTCCTCGGGAGTGGACAGCGTCTGGCCGATCACAAGTCCAATCTGCTCCCCGTCGGAACGCAGTTTGCCCGCCGGCGCGGCGCTGTTTGCGGCCTGAACCTTGCCTGCAAGTTGTTGCAGCGTGATCCCATAAAGTGCGAGCCTTTCGGGATCAGGCGCCACGCGAAGCGCCTCATCCTTCGCCCCGATCACATAGGTCAGCCCGACATTGTCAATCCGCGCCAGCCGCACCTCGACCTCGCGGGCAATACGGGTGAGATCCGCGGCGGTCACGACATCCTGTTCGCTGGCGGGACTGAAGGTCAGCCCGACAATGGCAACATCGTTGATTCCACGCCCCACAACCAGCGGTTCGGGAATGCCGACGGGGATCCGGTATATATTGGCAAGGATCTTGTCACGCACCCGAAGGATCGCGGTTTCAGAAGCAACCCCGACTGTGAAGCGCGCGGTGACCATCACCTGATCGTCGCGGGTGTCGGAATAGACGTGTTCGACCTGATCGATCCCCTTGACGATGGTTTCAAGCGGCTCGGTCACAAGTTTGACCGCATCGCGTGCTTTCAATCCATCCGCTTGAACGTGAATGTCCACCAACGGGACAGAAATCTGCGGCTCCTCCTCGCGCGGCAGCAGAAACAGCGCGATCAGCCCGACAGCAATCGCCGCCAGAAGCAGAAGAGGCGTCAGAGGAGAGGCGATGAAGGCGCGCGTCAGTCGGCCTGCGACACCCAGTGCGCCGGTCGGAGCGGAATGTCCCTCACTCATCTGGCGTCACCACAACGTCGCCGGGCTCAAGGCCGGTCAGTATCTCGCGCCACTTCGCGCCATCCCGCGTCAGGGTTTCCCCAGGAACAACCACGCGCCGGATAAGATCATCTTCGGACTGAACCGTCACGAAGTCGAGGCCCCCGTTCCGAGAGAGAGTCGACTCGGGCACCAGTATTGCCTTTCGTTCGCCGACCGGCAGCCGAACAAGCACGCGTCGACCGATGAAACGTGCATCAAGGCCGTCCACCTCCACATCCGCCTGCACACGCCCCCCTTCGATCAACGGGTAAACCTTGGCAAGAGTGCCATTGCGCGCCCCCTCGGCACCTTCGATTTCAATCCGGTCCCCTTCCGACAGGTTCCTTGCGTGGCGTTCCGGTAAGGCGAGCCGAAGAAAGGTGCCGCCTCCGCCGATTTCCGCGATAACCTCCCCTGGCGCAGAAACCGAACCAAGCGATGCCGGCACCGACAGAACGATCCCGTCCCCCGGAGCCAGTACATCGCCTTCCTTGATTTGCTGCTCTACAACGGAGCGTTCGGATTCAAGGCTGGAGATCTCGCCCTCAAGCACATCGACAGCGGTCTGCAACTCTTCGAACCGGCGATTGGTGATTACCCCGCGCTCGATTAGCTGCTCGCCGCGCGTCAGATCAGAGCGAGCGGTGGCCAGACGCGCGGCCAGCGATTCCAGACGCGCATCAAGAGCATCAATCTGGAAGGTCAGCTTCACATCCTCGATCACCGCGATCCGGGCCCCAGCGCTTACGGTGTCACCCTCTGCCACGTCCAGTTTGGTGACGGTGCCGCCAATGCGGGCGCGTGCTGGAACCCGATTCCGGGTTTCCACATTTCCGTAGACCGATTTCCATTCCGTCACCGAAATCGGCGCGACCTGTACTGTCTCGGCCGATAGTGAGGGACTCAGCCCGATGAGCAAAACAACCCAAAGATAAGATTTCATAAAAAGCCCACCGTATCCGATTTCGACCATTGCGATCCGAAATCTAGCCTGTGTCGGAAATTTACTCTTTGATCTGCCGCAATCTGTCGACACATCCTGCTTTTCCTGCTTGCTGTAAAATCTCGCGCGTATGGGTCAGGGAGTGATCAATGTGACGCCGGGCATACGCTGGATCTCGAACACATCCTCGTCATAGGCTTCGGTCAGAGCGGCGATGAATTCCTCGCTCCAGCCGGGCAGGTCGAGTTCCTCTTCCACCTCATCGGATTTTGCAAACTTGTCGAGGAACGCGGCGATCACGCGGCGTTTCTGCACCTCATTCAGACCGAAGTGGCTGGCAAGATACTCTTCAAAGCGATGCTGCCCCTCTTCGGTCATGATTTCGGTGACAAGGTCATGGCGGCCCTCGAACGCCTCCGTCGGGTCGGCGCCGGCCATCTCACGTAGAATCTGCTCCCAGATCAACGGTGTATCCTCATTGCACCACACGGTGATCGGCACCAGGGGCACCTCTTCGCGAATGCGCGAGATCATCTCCGACCATTGCAGCGCCATCGGCGCTGTGGTTCCGAGGAAATCGTCAAAGTCGATCTTTTTGCTCGTGCTATAAAGCGCCGGCAGGAAGGTGGCGGGGTTACGGATCGCCATGAAAAGCTCCACCTCGTCGCCGTGAAACAGGGTGCAGAGATCGCCAAGTCGCCCCGCCGCTTTTGGATAAAAGCGATCGGCGCCCAGTGCCAGCCCTGAAACACCGAAGAAATCCGCGCTCGAGAGCACCAAGCGATCGGGGTTTTCCACCTCGTTAATCTCAGCCAGAAGCGTTTCGCGGGTATCAGGGGGCAGAGGCGCCTTTCGAAGTTCATTCAGAAGATCGCGGATCTGCCTGCGATAGCTCGATGGGCGCGGCACTGAAACACCACGTTCACCCAGACGCTCACGATCACGGGCGAGACTCTGAAGAAGCCGGTTTTCATCGGTGAAATGGGCGCCAGTATGGAGGATGACCTGCATGGTTCTCCGGGACTTTCCGTTGCATTGCCGAGGCAGTATATCTTCCTTTCTGGACAGATAAACCGCTTTCGGGCAACAGGGAGCCGATGGAAACAATCAGTAACATCAAACCGGCCCGCCCAATACGGCGTTTGGCGATCAGCCCGTGGTCGATTGGTGCCCTGGCAATTGCGGTCGTCGTTCTGGCCCCGATCATCGCGGTGTTTGCAATCGCCCTGTTTCCAACCGAAAACATCTGGCCGCACCTGCTGGCCACGACCCTGCCGCGCTATCTGTCCAATACGCTGGTGCTGATGCTGAGCGTGGGCGCGCTGGCGGCCTGTGTCGGCACCGGGGCGGGATGGCTGGTGGCGCGCTATCGTTTTCCGGGGGCTGGCTGGCTGGAATGGGTGCTGCTTCTGCCACTGGCGATCCCGGCCTATGTCGGTGCCTACGCGTTGGTGGACTTTCTCGAGTATGCCGGCCCGGTGCAGACAGGACTGCGCCAGATGTTCGGCTGGCAGAACGCACGGGACTACTGGTTCCCCGAGATCCGCTCAATGGGGGCGGCGATTCTGGTGCTGGCGGCGGCGCTCTATCCTTATGTCTATCTGTTGACGCGCGCGGCCTTTCGCGAACAGTCGGCAGAAGGCGAAGATGTGGCCCGTTCACTTGGTGCGGGCGCGTTGGCGCGGTTTTTCCGCATTGGCCTCCCACTGGCGCGCCCGGCGATCGCGGCCGGATCGGCTATTGTGATGATGGAGACGGTCAATGATTTCGGGACAGTAGACTACTTTGCCGTGCAGACCCTGACCACCGGCATCTTCTCGGTCTGGCTGGAAAGCAACAACGCCGGTGGCGCAGCACAGATTTCTACGGTCGTGCTGGTGCTTGTCGTGGTTCTTCTGACGTTGGAGAAATCGAGCCGCCGCAGCATACGGTTCTTTTCCATGTCGAACCGCCAACGTCCACCAGAGCGGGTGTACTTAAGCGGGGGCTGGGGCTGGCTGGCGACGGGTCTTTGCCTCCTGCCGATCCTTTTGGGATTTGTCCTGCCGGTGTCGGTCATCTCATCGCACGCGCTGGAGAATGCCAATCGCTGGAGTGATCCCGGCCTTATTCGGGCGCTCACCAATACACTTACCGTCGGTGGCATCGCGGCACTGCTCACGGTGCTGGCAGGGGTCTTTCTGGTCTATGGCGTGCGGATGTCGGGTCGGGTTCTACCGGGCATTCTGATGCCGCTTACCACCATCGGCTATGCCGCACCGGGGGCGGTATTGGCGGTTGGCATCCTCATTCCGCTTGCGGCGATCGACCACAGCCTGGCCGACACTGTGCTTTTGCTGACGGGATGGGACCCCGGGCTTATTCTGACCGGATCGGCATTTGCGCTGGTACTCGCCTACTGCGTGCGCTTTTTTGCCATCGCACAGGGGGCGGCGGATGGGGCGTTTGGTCGTGTACCACCGAGCCTTGGCATGGCCGCGCAGTCGCTGGGGCGGACCAAGGGACAGGTTCTGTCATCTGTCTATTTCCCGCTGGTGCGCGGCTCGATCGGATCCGCACTGCTTTTGGTGTTCGTTGATTGCGTGAAGGAGCTACCCGCGACAATGCTTCTTCGGCCCTTCAATTACGACACGCTGGCCACACGGGTGCATGATCAGGCAAGCCTCGAAAATCTCGGCGATGCGAGCCCCGGTGCCCTTTTGATTGTGGCTGTGGGGCTTGTGGCGGTGGGTCTCTTGGCGCGGGCCAATCGCTAGGATCAGGATCCAGGGATCTCGTTCTGCCCCTCGTGTTCGATACTTCCAAAATCCGAGCAGGGAGATGAGTGATCATCATTGGCCGACGGATGTGCGGATGGTGCGTCTTGGCTCGATTGTCTCGAAGCGCCAAGAGATACCTCTGCCAAGAAAAGCGCGTTCATTCTGACACTTTTCTGGCACTGATGATGTGACACTCACCATTGCCTGAGCACGTTGCCTGGAAAAGGAACCGTTGGGCAAGCCAGCGCCAGTTCTCTCGTCCTGCAGAGATCAATGGGAAAGCTACGCCATTCCGAGAGCTTCCTTGTACATCTCCAACACCGCCTCCTCCTCGGCGATATCATCCTTGTCGCGTTTGCGCAGCGCGATCACCTTGCGCATCACCTTGGTGTCGTAGCCGCGTCCCTTGGCCTCGGCCATCACCTCTTTCTGCTGTTCGGCGATGTCTTTCTTTTCCTGTTCAAGTCGTTCGAAACGCTCAATGAACTGACGCAGTTCATCGGCGGTCACACGATAGTTGGCATCGGTGGTTTGGTCGCTCATGGGATCCTCTGGCTCTGCTCGAGGCCGCACCCTATCCCGCGCCCTGCGCCCCCGCAAGGTGGGTTTCGTGGCACATGAGACTTGCGCCCGCAGGCGTCCTCCTCTAGGTCCGGTTCTTACTCGAGAGAGCAGGAGAACCGGACATGGAATGGATGATCTGGCTGGGCGCGGGTATCTCGATTTGCGGGTTGGCGGGGCTGATCGTGTCGATCCTGAAGGTGCAGAAGGCACGCCGCGCCAAACTATCAGACG
Source organism: Salinihabitans flavidus (assembly GCF_900110425.1). Taxonomy (GTDB): domain Bacteria; phylum Pseudomonadota; class Alphaproteobacteria; order Rhodobacterales; family Rhodobacteraceae; genus Salinihabitans; species Salinihabitans flavidus. Next base: position 47,269 of record NZ_FODS01000002.1, read on the forward strand.
ATGAGCTTCGGGCCGCCGTGCAGAAGGTGATGCCGCTTAATATGGGGGCGCTGTTTCTGTCAGTGATCGGGCTGATGATCGTCATTCTCGGCATCTTCATCGGGTAGGGGCCAGGCCCGCGGGCCTGCCCGCCATGGCGGATACGAAACTACCCGTTGAGCGACTCGAAATCCTCACCTTTCCGAATCAACTCATCAAAGAGCGGATCGGGTTCCCATAGCCATGTATCCTTCTCGGCGAAACGCCGCAGATCGCTTCGAATCTGAAGCAGACCGACAAGATCGGCAGCCTTCATCGGCCCTCCGCGCCAGCGCGGAAATCCATAGCCGTGCAGCATCACCGTGTCGATGTCGGAAGGCCGCGAAGCCACCCCTTCTCGCAGGATTTTCGCGCCCTCGTTGACCATCGCGCAAAGGCAGCGGCGCTGAATTTCCGCCACGGTGAAGCTGCGCGGCGCAACACCTTTCTCTCTACGCTCACTCTCCAGCAGGGCCAGTACCTCCGGATCTGGCGTACCCTTGCGAGACCCTTCCTTATAACGATAGTAGCCGCGCCCGGTTTTCTGCCCGAAGTGCCCCGCCTCACAAAGCCGGTCACCCAACTCAAGATAGCGCTGCGACGGATCGCGCGAGGGTGCCAACCGCTTGCGACGTGCCCAGCCAATATCGAGCCCCGCCAGATCCATCACCTGATACGGCCCCAGCGCCATGCCGAACGCGCGCATCGCGTCATCGAGCTCATAAGGCGTGGCGCCGTCCATCAGCATCAGTTCCGCCGCATTGCGATAGGCCGACAACACCCGGTTGCCGATAAAGCCGTCGGAAACAGCAGACCGCACCGGAATCTTCCCCAATCGCTTGGCCAACGCCACGCCGGTCGCCACTGTGTCAGGGCTGGTCTTGTCCGCCACAACAACTTCCAGCAAACGCATGATATTGGCCGGGGAAAAGAAATGCAGGCCGAGCACATCCTCGGGCGCATCCGTGGCCGTCGCGATCTCGTTCACATCCAGGTAGGAGGTGTTGGTCGCCATGACAGCACCCTCCTTCACCACGGCGTCAAGCTGTGAAAAGATCTGCTTCTTGACGTCCATATCCTCGATCACGGCCTCGATCACAACATCACATTCCGCCAGCGACACCATGTCCGCCGCACCGTTCAGACGTCCCAGACGCGCGGCATGGGTGTCCGCGTCAACCCGGCCGCGTTCCAATGCGCGATCCTCGATCGCCGTGATCCGCTCCAGCCCGGCCTTGAGCGCGGAGTTGTCACGCTCCACCAGCGAAACCCGTAGCCCGGCATCAAGACAGGCTGCGACGATTCCCGCGCCCATCGTGCCCCCTCCGATGACACCCACGTGCTCGATCTCCCGCGGGCGACCGTCGGCCAGTTCAGGAAATTTCGCGGCACGGCGCTCGGCAAAAAAGGCATGGCGCAGCGCGGCGGACTGGTCAGAGGTCACACAGGTCTCAAATGCCGCGCGCTCGAAATCCAGACCCGTCTCGAATGGCAGAAGCGCCGCGGCCTCGACACAGCGGACGATCTCGGCCGGCGCGATTTCTGGACGACCGGCAATCGCCTTGCGCCGGGCAGCGATCGCGTCCTGATACGCCGCGCCGTCGGAAAACCCTTCGGTCATCTCGCGTGTGGGCCGGGTCGGCGCGCCGCTTTCGATCAGATCGCGGGCAAAGGCAATCGCCTCTGTTCTTAGATCGCCGTCGATCAACTTGTCAAAGAACGGCTGCGCCGCCTTGGCCGTGACCGGCATGGGCTTGCCGCTCAGCATCAGATCTAGCGCGACTTCCGCCCCCACGATACGCGGCGTGCGCTGTGTTCCCCCTGCCCCCGGCAGAATACCGAGCGTCACTTCCGGCAGCCCGATGCGCGCGCTTGTCGCTGCCAGTCGGTAATGCGCTGCCAAAGCTACTTCAAAACCGCCGCCCAAGGCCGTGCCGTGAAGTGCTGCCACGACAGGCTTGGGACACAGCTCAATCCGGTTGCACACCTCTGGAAGCCATGGATCGGCGGGTGGTTTTCCGAACTCGGAAATATCCGCGCCGGCCGGAAAGGTCCGCCCGTCGCCGATAATCACCAGCGCGCCGATCTCCTCGTCCCCTTCCGCCCGGGCGAGTCCTTCGACGATCCCACGCCGCACCGCTGTGGACAGCGCATTCACCGGCGGGTTCTGCACCGTCAGAACCGCCACTCCGTCCACCACCTCGTAGGCCACCACGTCTGCCATCAGTCCCGCCTCCTTGCATTGCCGGCCGCCCTTGGGCGGGCCCCTTGCGGATTGTCTTGTATTAACAGGACAAAGCGCACCGGACGCAAGCCCGGCGCGGGCAGAACAGGTCGGGAATTTGGCGCTTGCGCTCAGATTGGAACGTTGTCGAAACCGTCCTCGACGGCTTCTTCCAGCAGATCGAGATCAAGCTCGTGCAAACGCGCGGGCACTTTGCCCCCACGCAGTTTAATGGCCTCAAGGGTGCGATGAAGCTGCTGATGCAACTCCCATTTCTGCGACCCTGTCGCTTCGGCAAGTTGGCCTTCAATCGCGGTCGCATCTTCAACGAGTTGTTGCACGGTCAGGGACATCGAATTTCCTCCTCCAGTCGCAGGTGCCTATCCCGAGAGCTCGGCAGCACATGTCTTGCATATTGGCGTGGCAGGCAGCACATCCAAACGAGCCTGCGAAATTTCGCTGCCGCATCGCGTACAGATGCCATATTTTCCATCACGAATGCGCTGAAGTGCCGCGCGAATGCGCGCGATCTCGGCCTGCCCGCTCTGTCCAAGCTGTTCGAGCACTTCTTCATCCTCGCGTTCAACGGCCTGCTCTTCCCAATCCTTCGAATGGGGCTCATCAAGTTCTGCCTCGATCCTGTGCAGCCTTGTGTCGAGTTCCGACAAACGCTTGAGCAATACCTCCCTGCGCGCATCCAGATTCATGTCTGTTCCTCCTGTGACATCGTTCAGTGACATTGGCATGACGGTGCAGATCGGGACAATGATTCAGGTCAATTCCGACTTCCCCCTTGCGACATATGCGTAAAACAATATATGTTGGCCAGCAAATGGAGGATTCCCTATGAAACCGGAGATCAAAGCCTTTTTCGACGACGCAACCAACACCATCTCATACGTGGTCAAGGATCCCGAGGGCAGCGCCTGTGCGATTATCGACAGTGTTCTCGACTTTGACTATTCCTCGGGTCGCACCGACACACGGTCGGCAGATGCCATCGTGGCCTATGTACAAGGGAACGATCTGACGGTGGAATGGCTGCTGGAAACCCATGTCCACGCAGATCACCTTTCGGCGGCACCCTACCTTCAGGAACGCATTGGCGGCAAGATCGGCATCGGTGATCGGATCAAGATCGTGCAGGATACCTTTGGCAAGGTTTTCAACGAAGGCACGGAATTTCAGCGCGATGGCAGCCAGTTCGACAAGCTCTTTGTCGAGGGCGACAGCTTTCATATCGGGCAGTTGCGCGGAGATGTGCTGCACACGCCCGGCCATACCCCGGCCTGCCTGACCTATGTGATCGGCGATGCAGCCTTTGTCGGTGACACGCTCTTCATGCCCGATTTCGGCACCGCACGCTGTGATTTCCCCGGCGGCTCTTCGGAGACCATGTATGATTCCGTGCAGAAGATCTTGTCGCTTCCGGATGAAACCCGGATCTTCGTCGGTCATGACTACAAGGCGCCGGGCCGGGATGATTATGCGTGGGAGACCACGGTGGGCGAACAGAAGGCCCGGAACGTTCATGTCGGCGCGGGCAAGTCCAAGGACGAGTTCGTGAAGATGCGCAATGAGCGTGACGCGACACTTGACATGCCCAAGCTCATCATCCCCTCGCTTCAGGTGAACATGCGCGCCGGTCAGATGCCGCCCGCGGACGACAAGGGCGATGTGTTCCTCAAGGTTCCCGTCAACAAGCTCTGAATAACAACGATCCGGGCACGGGAACAGGTGTGCGCGGACGCCAAGGACGAAAAGGAAACGCATCATGGAATTGGACTGGATCTGGGGCCTGGTCGGCGGACTGCTGATCGGCACCGGGGGGGCGGTATACCTGCTGGCCAACGGCCGGATCATGGGCGCCAGCGGCATTGTTGGCGGTCTCGTGGACGGCACGGCGCGCGGCGCGGCGGCTTATGAACGGCTCGCCTTTCTGGCGGGGGTATTTCTGCTTCCCATTGTGCTGAAGCCCATTTACCGGCCGTTTGAAACCCATGCCTCCACCAATATCGCTGTGCTGGTCGCGGCGGGTCTTCTGGTGGGCATTGGGACACGCATCGCAAATGGCTGCACCTCCGGGCACGGCGTCTGCGGCATGTCGCGGCTGTCGCTTCGGGGCATTGTGGCCACGGTGTTCTATATCCTGGCCGGTGGCCTGACCGTCGTTCTGTTCCGTCACATGCTGGGGGTGATCTGATGCAACGGTTGATTTTTGCCTTTATCGCCGGGGGGTTCTTCGGCGCGGGCCTGTTCGTTTCGGGGATGACCGACACCGCCAAGGTTCAGGGCTGGCTCGATGTCTTTGGCAACTGGGATCCGACGCTGGCCTTCGTGATGGGCGGCGCGATGATCCCGATGGCCATCGCGTGGCTGTTCACAAAGGGGCGCAGGCCGGTTGTGGGCGGTGACTTCCCGCCCCCGCCCGAACCGCGCCTTGGCCGTAACCTGATCGTCGGTTCCGCACTGTTTGGCGCCGGCTGGGGGCTTGCCGGGCTGTGTCCGGGGCCGTCTGTCGCCTCGCTGTCCTATGGCGGCTGGCCGCATTGGGTATTCTTCGGGGCCATGCTTGTGGGGATGTTCGCCGCCCCGCATGTGCGCGCGCAACTGGACAGGGCTGTCCCTGCCGAGTAAGGAGCCAGACATGGATATTCGTCAGATCACGCCCCGCTTTTCGGTCTCGCCGCAGATCACGGTCGAGGATGTGCCCGCCATCAAGGCGGCGGGCTTCACCACGATCATCTGCAACCGGCCGGATGCGGAAAACCCGCCTCCCCTTCAGGCCGAGGCGATCGCGCAGGCGGCCAGGGCGGCCGGCCTCGATTTCAAGGTGCTTCCGCTGACCCACGAGACGATGACGCCGGACAACGTCGCCCGCCAGCGTGCGGCGATCGACGACTCCTCCGGGCCGGCGCTGGCCTATTGCGCCAGCGGCACACGCAGCACAGTGGCCTGGATTTTGGGCAACGCCGGGGATGTGGATGCCGATGAGCTTTTGTCCGCGGCGGCGCGAGCTGGGTATCAGCTTGGGCAATTACGACCTAAAATTAGTGAGATAGCCGCCAATCGCGGCTGATCAAACCTCCAGATCGTCAAGCGGGGCCGGAAGCGACAGATCGTCGAGTCCGGCCTCTTCTTCATTGCCCGCAGCCCTAGCCCCGGAGAGATCGGGAAGATCGGAAAACCCATCAAAATCAGATAGATCCGGAAGGTCGTCCAGATCTTCGAGACCCTCCGCGCCCGGTACCGGAGCGGTGACAGATGACGTCTCGCCGGTCTGCTGGGAGGGAAGATCGGACAGTTCCGGCAACTCCGGTATCGAGGGCTCGGCACTGGCCGCCTCCGGCGGCAAGGACGCTGCCGCCCCCCCGCCGCCCTGAAGGCGCAGCGCGCGCATTCCGTTCATCTGGCCCAGAACAGCCGGAGTCTCCAGCGGGGTGCCCAACGATTCCAGCGCGCAGTTGCGCGGGGCATCGGCAGCGATCGGAAGCGTCTCTCCGGGCTTGAGCGCCTGCAAGGCTGACAGGGGCAGCGTCACCCGCGTCAACACCGCCTCCAGCGTCGCGGGGGCATGCAGGACGGCGCTTTGCAGTCCGGGGGCGTCGGGTGTGGCCGTGTCGTCCTGTACCGGCGGTTGGGGCTTGCGGTGCGGAAAGGCGATGCGCATCGTGCCCTGTTTCACGCCGCCGCCTATCTCCAGGTGAAGGCTGAAGACATGAAATTCAGGCTCCGCCAGCGCAAGGCCGATCAGGCGCCGTTCCTCCATCATGGCGCCGAAGCGGTAGCCCGTGATCCACAACGCCTCTCGTTCGTCGGAAAGGGTTTTTCCAAGCCTTTCCAGCATGTTGTCGATCAGGGGCGCGGCCAGAGCGGCATCCACCCTGGTGGGGCGACGATCCGCGCCCGGCATGGGCAGCACCCGGCCAATGGTCTGATGCTCCACCAGCGCGGCCATGAAGGGGCGGTCGATCTGCACCATGCCGCCATGCCCGTCCGGCCCGTCGAGCAGCATCAGAAGCGCGGCATCGTCCAGAAGGCCGATCAGATCCTCCTGCCGCATGCGTTCCTGCGCCACGTCACGCGCCGTGATCGCCAGGCCCATAAGGCTGTCAGCCGCGCGGGCCAGAGCCAGGCGCAGCGCCTTGCGCGGCGTCATGGCGCGCGCGAGATGATCCTGTCGCCCTTCGCTGGCCTTGCGCCGGAGCACTGAATTGGAGTGTGGTTGACCCATGTCCTCTGTCACCGCCTTTTGCGGGTGGTTTGAGGCCACACTAGGACAAAGAAGGTTACCATTGCCTTTACCGTATCGCGACGGAAGGGCTGTTTTCCCCGGTTTCCGCCCCTTGCGGGCGAATCAGGTTAACCGCTTGAAATTCCGAAAAAACCACTTTCGGTATAACGTCGGTATTCTGTCGGTATCGCGTCGGTGCCGTTTTGCCGATTTTGCGAAATCGGGGCCCTTTAACAGGGCGCGCGTTGCGTCGCGGGGCGAATGCGCGCGCGGCCCTATTGCGCCGCCATCGACCCGGACGCCGGCAATTCCACCCGAAAGGCCGCACCGCCCTGCCCCGGCAGATAGCTGACCGAACCGCCCAGCCGCAGCATGATCTCACGGCAGATCGCAAGGCCCAGCCCGGCGCCGCCGGCGCGGTGGGCGCTGCTCACGCGGGCGAACTTCTCGAAGACCATCCCCTGCGCGTCGGTGGCGATCCCCTTGCCGTTGTCGATGAAATCCACCACCACGCGGCCCCCGGCGCGCCGCACCTCTATGGTCAGCACCGGCGCCTCGGCATCGCAGTATTTCTGTGCGTTGCCGATCAGGTTGATGAACACCTGTGCCAGCCGCCCCGGATCGGTATGCAGCCTGATCGCCTCCGCCGCCCGGTCGCGCCGGATACGAATGACCGGCCCGCTGACCCCGGTCAGGGCGGTGGCGATCGCGTGATCGAGCACCGTTCCCAGATCGGCGCTCTGCTCACGCAAACTGACCTGCCCGTTTTCCAGCACGCTCAGATCCAGCAGATCGTCGAGAAGCCGGGTCAGACGGATCGCCTCGTCATGGATGATGGTGGCGTATTTGTCGCGCGCGCCCGCGCCCAGCCCGTCCTCGCGCAGGATCTCTGAGAAGGCGCGGATGGAGGTCATGGGCGTGCGCAATTCGTGGCTGATCTGGCTGAGAAAGGCGTCCTTCTGCACCGAGATTTGGGTCAGTTTCTCGTTGGCCTGCCGCAACTGCCGCGCGGTGCGGGCGAGTTCCTCGGATTTCGCCTCGAGCTGACTGGAATGTTCCATGATCTGCGCGGTCTCATTGGCCACGGCCATCAGATCCTCGACCGACACCGACGCGCCGCCGGTGATCTGCCCGATCATCGCGTGCGCCGTGGCGGTGCCGACGGAGCCGGCCAGTTCCCGCTCCAGCACATCGAGAAAGCGCGCGTTCGGCTCGGGCAGAACGCCGCTCATGCCCTGTTTGCGCGCCTCGCTCTCGAACAGGGCCTGCGCCTCGCGCGCACCGATGATGCGCTGCGCCATGACCATCAGGTCCTCGGCCTGCGCCTTGCCCCCGGCCCAGCTTTGCGGGCGGGAGCTGTGTTCGAAGATGTTGACGAACTGCGCGCCCTGAAGCCGCTCCAGCGGCGAGGGAAAGCTGACCAGAGAGCCGACGAAGAACGCCAGCGTGTTGAGCGAGATCGACCACAGGATCGCATGGATGAGCGGGTCCATCCCCGCGATGCCGAAGAACGCCTCCGGGCGCAGCCAGCCCAGCCCGAAGGGCCCCTCCGCCATCAGATCGGCGGGAAGGATCACACCGGCCCCGAAGCTGGGCAGCAGCAGCGCGTAGACCCAGATCACAAAGCCCACAGACAGCCCGCAGAAGGCGCCCACCCGCGTGGCGCCGCGCCAGAACAGCCCGCCGATGAGCACCGGCAGGAACTGCGACACCCCGGCAAAGGCGATCAGCCCGATGGAGGCCAGCGCCGTGCCCCCGCCGGAGAAGCGGAAATAGAGATAGCCCAGCCCCACGACCCCCGCGATCGACACCCGCCGCGACAGGATCACCACGTGGCGCACATCGCCCGAGACCATCGCACCGCCGCCCGTGGCCCGCAGCCAGATCGGCATGACGATATGGTTCGACACCATGGTCGAAAGCGCGATGGCCGCGACGATGACCATCGAGGTGGCCGAGGAAAAACCGCCGAGAAAGGACAGCATCGCCAGCGCCTCCTGCCCGGTGGCAAGCGGCAGGGTGAGCACGAAAAGGTCCGGGTTGGCGCCCTCGGGCAGGATCTCCAGCCCCATGACCGCGATCGGCACCACGAAAAGGCTCATGACCATCACATAGGCCGGAAAGGCCCACGAGGCGGTGCGCAGGTGGCTTTCGTTGTCGTTTTCGACCACCAGCACCTGAAACATGCGCGGCAGGCACAGGAAGGCGGCCGCCGACAGGAAGATCAGACCCGCCCAGCGACCGCCCGCCATCTGCCATGTGCCGATTTCGGAGGCGTCGATCCGGGCCAGGGTCTCGCTCATCCCGCCGGCCACGCCCCAGACCACGAAGACGCCAACCGCCAGCAGGGCGAAGAGCTTGACCACCGCCTCCACCGCGATGGCCATGACCACGCCATGGTGACGTTCGTTCACGTCGAGGTTCCGGGTGCCGAACAGAATGGTGAAGAACGACAGCCCCACCGCGACCCAGAGCGCGGTCGCGCCATGGTCGGGCGCGGTCTGCCCGGCGGCCTGCACATCCGAGAACACCTCGAAGCTGAGCGTGACCGATTGCAGTTGCAGAGCGATGTAGGGCGTCGTGCCGATCACCGCCAGAACCGTGACCCCCACCGCCAGCATGTTCGACTTGCCATAGCGCGAGGAAATCATGTCCGCGATGGAGGTGATCCGCTGCGACCGGCCGATCCGCACCAGCCGCCGCAGCACCCACCACCAGCCGAACATGACCAGCGAGGGGCCGATATAGATGGTCAGGTATTCCAGCCCCGAGCGCGCCGCGTAACCGACCGCGCCGTAGAACGTCCATGCGGTGCAATAGATCGACAGCGACAGCGTATAGACCACCGGAGAACGCAGCCACCCCCCGCGCCCGCGCATCGCGGCGCGCTCCGCGGCGAAGGCGACGACAAAGAGAAAGGCCACATAGATCAGGCAGACCGCGATAAGGATGTTGAGCGGGGCCATCAGGCGCCGTCCTGCCCATCGTCCGTGCGGCCTTCACCCCGCGGCATCAGCCGGGTGAGCAGCGCGCTCACCACGATCAGCCCGGCCCAGACCGAAAAGATATAGATGATCGCGTCGGACGTCCGCACGGTCCCCTCGCCCTCCAGCGGCCAGAGCAACGGCACCGCCCAGAGCAGTGCGCCGACCACCGGCAGCGCCCGGATCATGTCGGTCAGTCGCCGCCGCCGGTAGGACCGTCGTTCGAGGAAAAGCGCGGGTCGGTCGGTCATACCGCCACCAGTTCGCGCACGGCGTCGAGCACATCGGCATTTGAAAAGGGTTTGGTCATGAACCGGCTCACACCGGCGCGTTCGGCCATCTCGCGGTCCTTGGTCTGGCCACGGGCGGTCAGCATCAGGACCGGAAGGCCGCGTGTCGGCTCCGCCTCGCGCAGCTCGCGCAGGATCTCGAACCCGCTCTTGCCCGGAAGCATGACATCAAGGATCAGAAGATCCGGTGCGTGGGCGGTCACCTTGTCCACCGCGTCATGGCCGTTCGCATGGGTCGCCACCGACCAGCCGTCGCGTGACAGAATGAAGCTGATTGCTTCAATGATATTCGGCTCGTCCTCGATCAGAAGAACACGCTTGCCCATTCCGATAATCTCCTCCCCGATGATCGTTGGTCGCATTTTTGGCGCGTCTCCCCACGCGCCGGATCAGTCTAAGGGGGCAGTGTCGCAAAATCCACGTCAAATCCCGTCCACGAGGATCGACGGCTCGCGCCGGCCCGGGCACTCCTCCACCGGGCAGACCCGGCAACTTGATCCCACGAGCGGTGCGCCGGGCTGGACCGCCCCCCGCGGCACCAGCAGCATATAGGCGATATGCAGGGGATCGTGATCGAAACTGGCCGGGCCGATCCGGTCGCTCATCGCATAGGCGTCGAAAGCGCGCGGATCGCGCCCGGCAAAGGTCACGGTGCGACGGATCGGGGTCTGCGGACGGCTCAGGGCGCTGAAAAGCGGCCATTTCGGGCAGGCGGCGCTGAAGCGGGGCAGATCGAAGCCGGCGATCTGCTTGCGAAACACAAGCGTGCCGGAGCCGTCGCATGTGACCAGACCCACGGGGGCGGGCATGACCTCGTCGGGCATCGCCGCCAGCCGCCGGAACACCGCCACCGGCGGCACGGAAAAGCGGCGCGAAAGGGCGGCGGGGTCGATCCCCACCTCTGCGAGCGTCGCCGCCATCTTGTCCAGCGGCATCGCCTGCGCATCGGCGCGGTAAAGCCGCAGCGCGGTCTGCGCAAGGCTGCGCGCCGCCGCGGTGTCAAGCCCGGTCGCCTCCTCCACGATCGCATCGGGGGACGCCTGCCCGGTCTCCAGCTCCGGCAGGTGATACCCGCGCGCGGCCATCATCTGCTCGACCTCCTCCTGCGGAGAGGTCAGCGACGCGCCGGCATCGCCCGCGCCGTCGAGATAGGCCACAAGGCGGCGGCTGCTTTCGGCCAGACGGGTCGCATCCTCATTGATATTGCGGTGAAAGCGGCCCCGCCATTCCGGCTCAAGCTCGGGCGTTTCAGCCAGGATCGCGGCGGTGGAGCGCACCGCCGTCACCATCGAGAGCACCTCATGCATAGACCCGGCCAGATGCGGGTCATGGGTCAGCCGGTCGGTGAGCGTCGTCACCGTGTGCTCCAGCGCGCCTATCCGGCGGTGCCCCTCCGCCAGAAGCGCGGCCCAGCCGGGAAATCGGCCGGCGAATTCATCCACCCGTTCAAGTTCCGGCTGCGCATCGTCCGCATCGGCGGCCGCCTCGCGCAGATCGGCGATCAAGGCCGCCTCCGCGCCTTCGCTCAGAAGCGAGGGTTCCACCCCCAGAACATCGGCAATCCTCAGCAGCAGCTTGCCACCGATTCTGCGCCGGTTGTGTTCGATCAGGTTGAGATAGGAGGGCGAGATACCCACGGCCCGCGCCAGATCGGCCTGCCGTATACCGGCCATGCTGCGGCGTTCGCGGATGCGGCTGCCTGTGATTGTGTCGCGCGCCATGACATTTCTCCGGTCTTATCAACGGCTTTCTGCACTGCCGAAAAATTAATTTACAGTATACTATAGTAAACTGTTCAGTTATTTACAAAATAATTGTTATCCTGAAAGAGGTTATTGCCTCATTTTCGAAAAGCCCGCGATAATGGCGCTGCACATCAAGTGCCTGTGACCGGCGGAAAAGAGGAGCCGCCGATCACATCTCATAAAAGGGAGGATTACATGTCCAAGACCACTCTGACACGCCGTGGCGTGCTGAAGTCGGGCGCCATCGCGGGCGCCGGCGTCGCACTACCCACGATTTTCACCGCCAGCTCGGCCGCCGCCTATATGAATGAACCCACCGGCAGCTCCGTCACGCTTGGCTTCAACGTGCCCCAGACCGGCCCCTATGCCGACGAGGGCGCCGACGAGCTGCGCGCCTATGAGCTTGCCGTCGAGCATCTCAACGGCGGCGGCGACGGCGGGATGATGAACACCTTCAGCTCCAAGGCGCTGAAGGGCAACGGCATTCTCGGCAAGAAGGTGGAATACGTCACCGGCGACACGCAAACCAAATCGGACGCCGCGCGCGCCTCTGCCCGCTCGATGATCGAGAAGGACGACGCCGTCATGATCACCGGCGGCTCATCTTCGGGCGTGGCCATTGCCGTGCAGGGCCTGTGCCAGGAGGCGGGCGTGATCTTCATGGCCGGTCTGACCCATTCCAACGACACCACCGGCAAGGACAAGAAGGCCAATGGCTTCCGCCACTTCTTCAACGCCTATATGTCGGGCGCCGCGCTGGCGCCGGTGCTGGAACAGCTTTATGGCTCCGACCGGAAGGCCTATCACCTGACGGCCGACTATACCTGGGGCTGGACGCAGGAGGAATCCATCGTTGCCGCCACCGAGGCGCTCGGCTGGGAAACGGTGAACACCGTGCTGACCCCGCTGGCCGCGACGGATTTCTCGTCCTATATCGCGCCGGTTCTGAACTCGGGCGCCGACGTACTGGTTCTCAACCACTACGGCGGGAACATGGTCAACTCGCTGACGAACGCCGTGCAGTTCGGTCTCAAGGAGAAGACGGTCAACGGCAAGAACTTCGAGATCGTCGTGCCGCTTTACTCGCGCCTGATGGCGCGCGGCGCGGGCGAGAACGTGAAGGGCATTCTCGGCTCGACCAACTGGCACTGGTCGCTTCAGGACGAGGGCTCCAAGGCCTTCGTGAGATCCTTCGGGGAGAAATACGGCTTCCCGCCGAGCCAGGCGGCGCACACCTGCTATGTGCAGACGCTGCTTTATGCCGACGCGGCCGAACGCGCGGGCACCTTCAACCCCTGCGGCATCGTGGAGGCGCTCGAAGGGTTCGAGTTCGACGGGATGGGCAACGGTCCCACGCTCTATCGTGGCGAGGATCACCAGTGCTTCAAGGACGTGCTTGTCGTGCGAGGCAAGGAAAACCCTGAAAGCGAGTTCGACCTTCTGGAAGTCGTCGAGGTGACCCCGGCGGCGCAGGTGACCTACCCGGCTGATCACCCGATGTTCGACGGCGGCGAACTGGGCGAGTGCAACCCGGGCAGCTGATCGCCACAGGAGTGACGGGAAATGTCTTTCACTAGAATTTCCCGGGCAGATTTCTAAGCTGGAAATCTGTTTCTTCTTACGGGGATGCGCCGGACCGACAGTGGGCCGGCGCATCCCCTAACTCGCACGGTGGGGACCATGGACGCAATCATCCTGCAAATTCTGAACGGGCTCGACAAGGGCTCTGCCTATGCGCTGATCGCGCTTGGCCTGACATTGATTTTCGGCACGCTTGGCGTGGTGAATTTCGCCCACGGGGCGCTTTTCATGATCGGCGCCTTCTGCGCCGTCACACTCAGCCGGATTCTCAATTTCAGCTTCGAGACCATCGACCCGGGAAAGACCGACTTTCTAGGCAATCCGGCCACGGTCGAGACGGCCTATCTGGAACATTGGTTCGGCCCCGAGGTGGGCGGTGCGATCATCGACTGGTCGGTGCCTCTGGCGATCCTGTTCTCGATCCCGGTCATGCTTGTGGTCGGTTTTGTGATGGAGCGCGGCTTGATCAAGCATTTCTACAAGCGCGAACACGCCGACCAGATCCTCGTGACCTTTGGTCTTGCGATCGTGCTTCAGGAAATCATCAAGTATTTCTACGGCGCCAACCCGATCCCCACCCCGGCGCCCGATGCCTTTCGCGGCAGTCTGGATTTCGGTGTGCTTCTGGGCTTCGATCCCAACGCGATCATCTATCCCTACTGGCGGCTGGTCTATTTCCTCTTTGCCGCGGTGATCATCGGGGCGGTCTTTGCCTTCCTGCGATTCACCACCTTCGGCATGGTCGTGCGCGCGGGCATGGCCGACCGGGAGACGGTGGGCCTTCTGGGTATCAATATCGACAAGCGGTTCACCATCATGTTCGGTATCGCGGCGGCGGTCGCGGGCATGGCGGGCGTGATGTATGCGCCGATCAATTCGCCCAACTACCACATGGGGATGGATTTTCTGGTGCTGAGCTTCGTCGTGGTCGTCGTCGGCGGCATGGGCTCTCTCCCCGGCGCGGTGCTGGCGGGGTTCCTGCTCGGAATTCTCGAAAGTTTCGCGTCGATGAACGAGGTGAAGTCGATCCTGCCCGGTATCGACCAAATCATCATCTACCTCGTTGCAATTATCATTCTGCTCACCCGTCCGCGGGGCCTGATGGGCCGCAAAGGCGTGATGGAGGGATAGGCCATGCTCGGACTGAATAGAAAAGACTTCCTGCTGTTTCTGGTGGTGACCTTCCTCGCGCTGTTCGCGCCCATCCTGCTCAACCCCTTCCCGGTGGGGAGCGCGATGGCGCAGTTCAACGCGGGCTATCCCGACCTGATGCAGCGTTTCGTGATCTTTGGTATCTTCGCCATCGGATTCAACATCCTTTTCGGACTGACGGGCTACCTGTCGTTCGGACACGCGGCCTTTCTCGGGGTCGGAAGCTATTCCGTCGTCTGGATGTACAAGCTGCTCGACTACAACATCCTGCCGGGGCTGTTTCTGGCGATAGTGGTCTCGGCCGTCTTCGCACTGCTGATCGGCTTCATCTCGCTGCGCCGGTCGGGGATCTATTTCTCGATCCTGACGCTGGCCTTCGCGCAGATGAGCTTCAGCCTCGCGTATTCGGTGCTGACCCCGATCACCAATGGCGAGACCGGCCTTCAGGTCTATACCAGCGATCCGCAGATCCTGATGTCGGGATTCTCACCAAGCAGCCCCCATCTCTTCGGGCTGGTGATGAACGATTCGTCGTATCTGAAATTCGGGGGGTGGGAGTTCACGTTCAACAACGGCTACTACCTCTGCGCGGTGGTTCTGATGGTCGCCTTCTATCTTTCAATCCGCATCTTCCGGTCTCCCTTCGGGCTGATGCTGCGGGCGGTGAAATCGAACCAGACCCGCCTCAACTACACCGGGTTGAATCCGCGGCCCTACACGCTCGCGGCCTTCGTGATCTCGGGCATGTATGCCGGGCTCGCAGGCGGGCTGATGGCGGCGATGGACCCGCTTGCCGGGGCGGAGCGGATGCAATGGACCGCCTCGGGCGAGGTCGTGCTGATGACCATTCTGGGCGGGGCCGGTACGCTGATCGGGCCGATCCTGGGCGCGGGCTTCATCAAGTATTTCGAGAACATCTTCTCGAAGATCAACGACTCGATCCTGCACAGCTGGTTCGCCTTTCTGCCCGACGGGCTTGAGGATGCGGTGGTGTTCATCATCCATCCCTTCATCGGCAAGGGCTGGCACCTGACGCTCGGTATCCTGTTTGTGCTGGTGGTCGTGTTCCTGCCCGGCGGGTTGGTGGAAGGCGGACAGCGCATCGCGCGGCTGTTCCGCCGCAAACCGGCCGACAAGACAGACAACGACACATCCGCCAAAACCGATCCCGCGGAATAAGGAGGCACACCCATGGGTATTCTCGAAGTCAAGGACGTGGGCAAACGGTTCGGCGGGTTGCAGGCGCTGGGGGACGTGAATCTCAGCGTCGCAGAAAACTCCTGCCATGCCATCATCGGACCCAACGGCGCGGGCAAGTCTACGTTGCTCAATGTCTTGGTCGGCAAGCTCACCCCCGATACCGGGTCGGTGATGTTCGACGGGCAATCGGTGCTGGGCCTTTCGGCCCACAAGATCAACCAGATGGGTATAAGCCGGGTGTTCCAGACGCCGGAAATCTTCGGCGCGCTATCGGTGCTGGAAAACATGATGATCCCCTGCTTTGCCAAGCGCGACGGCTCCTTTCGGATGCATGCGATCGAGAACATGATGCGCGAAAAGGACATCGTGGACTGGGCGGACCGGATCCTCGCCGACGTGAACATGGCCGACAAGCGGCACATGCACGCGGCCTCCATGTCGCGCGGCGACAAGCGGCGGCTTGAGATCGCTATGTGTCTCGCGCAGGAACCGCGGCTTCTGCTTCTCGATGAGCCGACCGCCGGGATGGCCCGCGCCGATACCAACAACACCATCGACCTGCTCAAGCAGATCAAGTCGGAGCGTGACATCACCATCGTGATCATCGAACATGACATGCATGTGGTGTTCAGTCTTGCCGAGCGGATCACCGTTCTCGCGCAGGGCTCGCCGCTGGTCGAGGACACGCCCGAGAACATCAAGGGCCACCCCAAGGTGCGCGAAGCCTATCTTGGCGAAGCGGCGGCATAAGGAGAGACTGCGATGAACGTCAAACCGGACTTTTCGAAGGGCCGCAATTACGCCGAAACCGCCCCCGCCTTCCTCTCCGTTTGGAACATGGAGAGCTATTACGGTGAGAGCTATATCGTGCAGAACATCTCTTTCAACGTGCATGAGGGCGAGATTCTTGCGCTTCTGGGCCGCAACGGCGCGGGCAAAACCTCGACCCTGCGATCCATCGCGCGAATGCTCAGCCCGCAGGTCACGCATGGCGAGATCTGGCTTGACCATCAACCGCTTCACACGATGGTCAGCCATCAGGCCGCGCAGGCCGGTATCGGCCTCGTGCCCGAGGATCGCTCCATCATCTCTGGTCTGACGGTTGAGGAAAACCTGCAACTTGCGCAGATCGCCCCGCCTGTCGGCTGGTCGATCGACCGTCTTTACGAACTGTTCCCCCGTCTGGGCGAGCGCCGACGTCAGGACGGGGTGACGCTTTCGGGCGGGGAGCAGCAGATGCTCGCCATAGCCCGAGCGCTGGCGCGGGACATCAAGGTGCTGCTGCTCGATGAACCTTATGAGGGGTTGGCTCCCGTGATCGTGGACGAGATCGAGAAAACACTCCGCATCATCAAGGAACAGGGCATCACCACCGTGATCGTCGAACAGAACGCGGTGCGCGCGCTGGAACTGGCCGACCGGGCCGTGATCCTCGACACCGGGCAGATCGTTTTCGATGGCACCGCCGAAGAAGTGCTTGAAAACGAAAGCCTGCGCGCGGAGTATCTGGCCATCTGATCAGGACCGCCCGCGGCGCCCCGTCCGGGGGCGACGGGCATACCATCCAAGGCTGACGAAAGGACTTGCTGCAATGACATCTCCAACCTATCCCCCGTCCGATGAGATGATATCCAATGCCCATATCGACGTGGCGAAATACGATGAGATGTATGCGGCGTCGCTGTCCGATCCGGAGGGATTCTGGTCCGAGCAGGGCAAGCGGATCGACTGGATCAAACCCTACACCCAGATCAAGGATGTGTCGTTCGATCTTGGCAGCGTGGCGATCAACTGGTTCTCCGACGGCACGCTGAATGTCTCGGCCAACTGCATCGACCGGCACCTGAAGGATCGCGGCGATCAGACCGCCATCATCTGGGAGCCGGACGATCCAGAGGACACCGCGCAGCACATCACCTATGCCGAACTGCACCGCCGCACCTGCCGCATGGCCAATATCCTCGAGGATCTGGGCGTGCGTCGCGGCGACCGGGTGGTGATCTACCTGCCCATGATCCCCGAGGCCGCCTATGCGATGCTGGCCTGCGCGCGCATCGGTGCCGTTCATTCGGTGGTTTTCGCCGGCTTCTCGCCCGATGCGCTGTCCGCCCGTGTGAACGGCTGCGATGCCAAAGTGGTGATCACCGCCGACGAAGCCCCGCGCGGCGGGCGCAAGACGCCGTTGAAATCCAACTGCGACGCCGCGCTTCTGCATTGCAAGGACAGCGTGAAATGCCTTGTCGTGAAGCGCACCGGCGGGCAGACCACATGGATCGACGGGCGCGATTTCGACTATAATGAAATGGCGATGGAAGCCGACGATTATTGCAAGCCGGCCGAGATAGGGGCGGAAGACCCGCTCTTCATCCTCTACACCTCCGGCTCCACCGGCCAGCCCAAGGGCGTGGTGCATACCTCGGGCGGCTATCTCGTCTATGCCGCGATGACGCATGAGATCACATTCGATTACCATGACGGCGACATTTTCTGGTGCACCGCCGATGTCGGCTGGGTCACCGGGCACAGCTATATCGTCTACGGCCCGCTGGCCAATGGTGCCACCACGCTGATGTTCGAGGGCGTTCCGACATGGCCAGACGCCAGCCGCTTCTGGCAGGTCTGCGAGAAGCACCGCGTCACCCAGTTCTACACCGCGCCGACGGCAATCCGCGCCCTGATGGGCCAGGGCGACGAGCCGGTCGAGAAATGCGACCTGTCATCCCTGCGCATCCTCGGCACCGTGGGCGAGCCGATCAACCCCGAAGCCTGGACCTGGTATAACGAGGTGGTGGGAAAGGGACGCTGCCCGATCGTCGACACGTGGTGGCAGACCGAAACCGGCGGGCATCTGATCACGCCGCTGCCCGGCGCCCATGCCACCAAGCCGGGCGCGGCGATGAAGCCCTTCTTCGGGGTGCAGCCGGTGGTGCTCGACCCGCAGACCGGCGAGGAGATCGCTGGCAACCCCGCCGAGGGCGTGTTGGCGATCAAGGACAGCTGGCCGGGCCAGATGCGCACCGTCTGGGGCGATCACGCCCGTTTCGAAAAGACGTATTTTTCCGACTACAAGGGCTATTACTTCTCCGGCGACGGCTGCAAGCGCGACGCGGATGGCGATTACTGGATCACCGGGCGCGTGGACGATGTGCTCAACGTCTCGGGCCACCGCATGGGCACCGCCGAGGTCGAATCCGCCCTCGTCGCCCACCCCAAGGTCGCCGAGGCCGCAGTCGTCGGCTATCCGCATGACATCAAGGGACAGGGCATCTACTGTTATGTCACGCTGATGAACGGGGTGGAGCCGACAGATGATCTGCGCACCGAACTGCGCCAGTGGGTGCGCACCGAGATTGGCCCCATCGCCAGCCCCGATCTCATCCAATGGGCCTCGGGCCTGCCGAAGACCCGCTCCGGCAAGATCATGCGCCGCATCCTGCGCAAGATCGCCGAGAACGATCATGGCTCGCTTGGCGACACGTCGACCCTTGCCGACCCTGCCGTCGTCGACGACCTTATAGACAACAGGATGAACCGCTGAACGACCAGCGGCGCACCGGCGCCCCAAGCAGGCGACGGGCAACCCTCCTGCCGGGCCATCCCCTTGGGATCGGCCCGGTTTTTCCTTTCCATCCCCAAAGTGACGCCAAGTCACGTCACGTGGGTCGCGCTCCGTGATTGCGCCCCTGCCCTCTTCTTTCTAACGTCGGATCATGGCTCAGGATCGTCCCCTTCTCGGCATCTCTCTCATGCTGCTGTTCTGTGTGCTCGCGCCGTTTGGGGACGCGCTGGCCAAGATACTGGGGCAAAGCGTACCGCTTGGCATGGTGCTTGTGGTCCGCTTCGCGGTGCAGGCGGCGATTCTCATTCCCGTAATCATGATGACCGGCCGGATCTGGCGGGTGCGGCGGTCGGTCTTTCATCTCATTCTGCTGCGCACGGTGCTGCATATCATCGGTATCGGCGCGATGTTCACCGCCCTGCGCTATCTGCCGCTGGCGGATGCGGTGGCCATCGCCTTCGTCATGCCGTTCCTGATGCTGCTGCTGGGCAAGTTCGTGCTTGGCGAAGAGGTCGGGCCGCGTCGCCTGATCGCCTGCATCGTCGGATTTGCCGGCACGCTCATGGTGATCAAACCCAGTTTCGCGGACGTGGGCTGGCCCGCGCTTCTGCCGCTCGTGGTGGCGGTGGTCTTTTCGCTCTTCATGCTGGTGACGCGCCACATCGCCAAGGAGACCGATCCCATTGGCCTTCAGGCGGTGTCGGGCGTGATGGCAACGGTCTTGCTCGTTCCGCTTGCGCTCTGGGGGGATCTCAACGCGATTCCGGAATTGCAGTTCATCCGCCCCGACGCCCAGAGCGCGCTTCTTCTGATTGGCATTGGTCTGCTCGGCACATTCGCGCATCTGGTGATGACATGGTCGCTGCGCTACGCGCCCTCGGCCACGTTGGCACCGATGCAGTATCTTGAAATTCCCTTTGCCACGCTGATCGGCTGGCTGATGTTTGCCGACCTGCCCGACGGGCTGGCGGCGGCGGGGATCGTGATCACGGTCGCCTCGGGCCTTTATGTCGTACTCAGGGAACGGGCCATGAGCCGGGTTGCTCCGCAAGTGCCCTGACTGCCAGTCCGAGGCTGTCGCGCGGCAACATCACCAGCATTTTCGGCGCGGTGAACCCGATCTCCACCGGCCCGGTGACCCGGTTCGACGTCCCTACCCGCCCATCGGGGGTGAAGGTCAGCCCGGCGATCGGCCATTGAAGCCCTTCGGAAAACCCCTCCACCGCGCCCATCGGATAGAGCGACAGCCGCGTGCCCACCTGCGGCGCCATCCGAAACAGCGGTGGCCCAAGGAACACCAGATCCTGCGCGCCCAGCAAGATACAGCGCCGCCCCGGATTGCGAACCAGCACATTGAACGCCGCCAGAAAGTGATCCATCCGTGCCCCGGTGAATCCCACACCCAGCACGAGCGGCGCCGCAATATGGCGCAGCGCCTTGTCGAAATCGGTGCTTTCCTGTTCGTCGATCCGGTGAATTCGCTCCGGCGGCAGCCCCGCCTGCACGGCGCGGTCGAGCGAATCCATGTCCCCGATGACCGCCTCGGGCACCTGCCCGCACGCAAGACACATCACCGCGCCGCCATCGGCCGCCACCAAGCGTGGTGCGTGTTTGAGGCAAAGATCGAGATCATGCTCTCCCATCTCCCCGGCCCCGGCAAGGGTGACTGGTTCGACACTACGAACAATCTCTGGCATTTCACCCTCATTTGCCGCATTTCAGGAAACAGACCACAATTCGGCCCTGAAATGATACCCTGTCAGGCACAGAATCGGTCAGCTTTCGACGCCTGCCCCGTGATATAGAAGCCCTTGCACAGTTCAAAGGACGCACATCCGATGGTTACGAACAACAAGGTTTTGACGGTCTCCTACGGCACCTTTTCCTGCACGCTGGAAGGGTTCGACGAAAGTTTCGAGACCATGAAGGCAATTGCAGAGTATTTCCGCGACCTGGCCGCGGACGACCGATATTTCGGGGCTGAGCCGCCCGTGCCGGATGCGGAAATGCTCACCCGAATCGCGGAACGCGAAATTTCCCGCAAGGTTGAGGCCCGGACCGAACATGGCGCCATTGTGCTGCGCGCCGGTATGGCGGAAACACCGCCCGCTCCGATGACGCCGGGCGTTTCAGCTGGAGAGGCCGAGCCCGAATACGGCGCAGTCGCCGAGCCGGAACCCGAATTGGAGCCGGAGGCCATGGCAGAAGCCGAGCCGGAGCCCGAAGTGGAGCCGGAAGCCGTGGCAGAGGCCGAGTCGGAGCCCGAAATGGAGCCGGAAGCCGTGGCAGAGGCCGAGCCGGAGCCCGAAGCGGAGCCGGAAGCCGTGGCAGAGGCCGAGCCGGAGCCTGAAATGGAACCGGAGGCCGTCGCAGAGGCCGAGCCGGAGCCCGAAGTGGAACCGGAAGCCGTGGCAGAGGCCGAGCCGGAGCCCGAAATGGAACCGGAAGCCACTGCCGCGAAAGAAGAAGACGACGACAACTCCATCGCGGCGAAGCTGCGCCGTATCCGTGCCGTCGTCTCCCGTGCCGAAGCACAGAGTGGGGAGGAGTATTCCGAGGACGAACACGCCGAGGACTATGCCTCTGAGTCACAGGACATTGGCGCCACCGGCGCCGCAGTCCGGGCTCCGATTGATGATCTGGGGGACGACAACTCGGCAATGGATATCGTCGAGACCCGGGATTTCGAGGATGAGACCGCCACGGCGGCCCCCGTCCGCGCCCGTGTGATCCGCATGAAGCGTGCCGATTTCGAGCGTGCGGTGGCCACCGGACTTCTGGACGAGTCAGCGGCCGACGCGGCCGAAAACACAGCCCCCCCTGCGCCGGACAGCACCGAGGCCACGTCCCTTTCGCCCGAGGAAGAGGCCGACCTGATGGCCGAACTGGCCGAGGTCGAGGCCGAGTTGGACACCGGCCCTGAAGACGAGTCGGCCGATCTTCGCGACGACGCGGACGACGCCCCGGAGGACACAGCCGAAACAAGCGAAATGGACGAGGCTGCCGAGGCGGACGACGAGACCGCCCCCGTGGACGAGGAAGAGGCCACGACGCAGCCAGCCCCGCGCCTGCCTGAAAACTCAAAGGAAGGCGACGATCTCGGCCGTATCCTCGCGCAGACCAACCGCCAGCTTGATGAGCCTGAAAGCACCCGCCGCCGCAGCGCCATCGCACATCTGCGTGCTGCCGTGGCCGCAACCAGGGCCGAACGCCGCGCCGGAGGCGAGGACGCCGCCAACAAGCGCGACGCCGCGGAGCCCTATCGCTCGGATCTGGCGGAGGTGATGCGCCCCGCCCGGCCCAGCCGTCCGACGCGCGAAGGCCGCGGTGAAACTCGGCGCCCTGACCGGGACAACAGTGAAGCGTCGCCACTCAAACTGGTGGCCGAACAGCGGGTGGACACCACGCAGCCGCAGGCCCCGGTCCGTCCGCGCCGTGTCGCCGCCGCGCGGCCTGTGCCGAGTGAATACGAGAGCGCATCCGCCAGCAGCTTTGCCGACTATGCCGAATCGATGGGGGCGGAAGGGTTGCCCGACCTGCTTGAAGCGGCGGCGGCCTATCTGTCCTATGTCGAGGGCCACGACCAGTTCTCACGCCCGATGCTCATGCGTCTTGCCCGCGAAGCGCATGATGCGGATTTCAACCGCGAAGACGGGCTGCGCAGCTTTGGTCAGCTTCTGCGGCAGAACAAGATCGAAAAGATCGCGGGCGGACGTTTCACCGTCTCGGAGCAGATTGGCTACAAGCCCGAGGATCGCGCCGCCGGCTGATCCCCATATATACGGTTCATGCGAAACGGCGCTCCCCTTGGTGGCGCCGTTTCGTCTTTTGACGCTGACTGATGATCAGTCATCGCCTTCCACCTTGTCGGGCAGATCCTCGCGTGGGGTCGATGCGAAATCTTCCAGTTCCGCCTCACTCATGCTTTCGAACATATCTTTCGCGGCCCCCTTCAAGCTGGATTTCTCCGCTTCACCGCGTTTGACCGCCAGTGCGGCACCGGCGGCCTGTTGTTGAGCTTTCGACTTTGCAGGCATTGGGGGTGTCCTTTCCATCAGGCCGGGATGACCCCTGATGCGGCTCAGGCGCCAAGACCCCCCTCACGTTCTATGAACGCGGCCACCGCGTCAATGCCGTCGCCGCGGCGCAATTCGGCCAGCACGAAAGGCCGGGCGCCGCGTGCGGCGCGGGTGTCTTCCTCCAACAGGGCCAGGTCCACGCCCACATACGGCGCGAGATCAATCTTGTTGACCACCAGCATATCGGATTTCGTCAGCCCCGGCCCGCGCTTGCGCGGGATGTCCTGCCCGGCGGCGGTGTCGATCACATAGATCGTCAGATCCGCCAGTTCCGGGCTGAAGGTCGCGGCCAGATTATCGCCACCCGATTCGATCACGATCAGGTCGAGATCGGGAAACGCCGCAGTCAGATCGTCAATCGCCGCAAGATTTATACTGGCATCCTCGCGGATCGCGGTATGCGGACAGCCGCCCGTTTCCACCCCGCGAATACGTTCCATCGGCAAGACCTGCGCGCGCATGAGCGCCTCGGCGTCCTCGCGGGTGTAGATGTCGTTGGTGATCACCGCCATCGACAGGCGCGGCGCCAGCGCGCGCGCCAACCCTTCGGTCAGCGTCGTCTTGCCCGCGCCCACCGGGCCACCGATCCCCACCCGAAGCGGGCCGTTTTGAGACTTGCTCATGTGCGAAAAATCCTCACGTCCATGGTTTCATGCCGCATCGCCGCCAGATCGGCGGAAAGCGCCGCGTTTGCAAGGTCGTCCGGGCCGGCGTCGGCGGCAGCCCCGGCCAGTTCCACGATCAGCGGTTGCAGGGCGGAGATCACCCGCTGCCCCTCACTCTGGCCAAGAGGTACATGGCGCACCGCGATAACCGCCAGATTGGTCACAAAGCCTTGCAGATAAAGCGCCGCCACCTCTGCGCGCCGCAAGTTCAGCCCCGCCGCCGCCCGACCCAGCACCAGCGGCAAGGGACCGGCCTCGACCGGCGGGCCACCGACCGCCGACACGCAGCGCGCCATCGCCCGACCCTGGTCGAGCGTTTCGCCAAGCCGCTCCGCACTCGGTTGCAGCGCACGCGCATGGGCATCGAGTGCCCGCGTATCGGCCCCTGCTCTCAGCGCGAGGCACAGCAGCACCGCATCCTGCCAGCCCGCGCCGAAGCGCAGGATATTGCCCAGCCACGCCTCAAGGCTGGCCCGGTCGTGCACGGTGCCGCTGGCGATCTCCTGCTCCAGCCCATGCGAATAGGCGAAGGCCCCGGTGGGAAAGGCAGGCGAGAGCCATTGCACCAGCGTCAGATGCGCGGGGGTCAGCATCAGGCGGGATGTGGGTGCGGGTGGTGATGATCGTTGTGCCCGCCGTGATCGTGGCCCATGGTCCGTCCCTTGCCATAGGCGCCGCCCTCGGGCCGGAACGGCCCGGTCACCGGCCGCAGACCCGCCCCCAGCCGTGTCAGCATCGCCTCGATCACATGATCGCGGCGGATCGTCAGGTGATCGCCGCACATCTGGCAGGGCGTGTGCCGGTTGCCGATATGCCATGCCAGCCGCGGCAGATCTCCGGTCACCTCAACCAGATCCTCGGGCGCGGCCTCCACCGCTATGGCGCGCCCGTCATCGAGCGCGAAGCCCCAGTAATCGTCAAGATTCGTGACCTCTCCAAGATCGACAAGGAAGGCCAGACCGCCCGTCGTCACCAGACGCTTGCGCCGCAACAGGCGCTGATCGTAGTCGAGCGCCACAACATCGGCTACCTCGGGCGAGGCGTCCGGCAACAGACGGCGGGCAACGGGCAGGTCGGTCATCATCACACCTCAATACAGGAAATAGCGTTGCGCCAGCGGCAGCTCCTGCGCCGGCTCGCAGGTCAGCACCTCGCCATCGGCGCGCACCTCATAGGTTTCGGGATCCACCTCGATCATCGGCGTGGCGCTGTTGTGCTTCATGTCGGCCTTCTGCAGCCCCCGGCAGCCCTCGACGGCCACGGTGTCCTTGGCCAGCCCCAGTTGCACGCCGGTCCCGGCCCGCTGCGCGGCGGCGCTGACGAAACTTATCGATGAGCGTTCCAGTGACCGCCCCAGAGCGGCGAACATGGGGCGCGAATGCACCGGCTGCGCCGGGATGGACCCATTGGGATCGCCCATCTGCGCCATCACGATGGACCCGCCCATGAGCACCATCTCGGGCTTGGCCCCGAAAAACGCCGGGTTCCAGAGCACCAGATCGGCGCGCTTGCCGACCTCGATGCTGCCGATATGGGCAGACATACCGTGCACGATGGCCGGGTTGATGGTGTATTTCGCAATATAGCGGCGCACGCGGGCATTGTCGTTCTCGCCCGTCTCCCCGCTCAGCCGTCCGCGCTGCACCTTCATCTTGTGGGCGGTCTGCCATGTGCGGGAAATCACCTCCCCCACGCGGCCCATCGCCTGACTGTCCGATGCCATCACCGAGAACGCGCCCATGTCGTGCAGGATATCCTCGGCGGCGATGGTTTCGCGCCGGATGCGGCTTTCGGCGAAGGCCACATCCTCGGGCACCCTGCGGCTCAGGTGGTGGCACACCATCAGCATGTCGAGATGCTCCTCGATGGTGTTGACGGTATACGGCATCGTCGGATTGGTCGACGACGGCAGGATGTTCTGCGTCGCCACCACCTTGATGATGTCCGGCGCATGGCCGCCCCCCGCCCCTTCTGTATGATAGGCATGAATGGTGCGCCCGCCGATGGCGCGGATGGTGTTCTCCACAAACCCCGATTCATTGAGCGTGTCGGTATGGATCATCACCTGCACATCGGTTTCCTCGGCCACGCCAAGGCAACAGTCGATGGCGGCGGGGGTGGTGCCCCAGTCCTCGTGCAGCTTGAGCGCGCAGGCCCCGGCCGCCACCTGTTCGCGCAGCGCGCCCGGAAGGCTCGCATTGCCCTTGCCCGCAAAGCCAAGGTTCATCGGCAGCGCGTCGGCGGCCTGCAACATCCGCCCGATATGGAACGCTCCGGGCGTGCAGGTGGTGGCCAGCGTGCCATGCGCCGGACCGCTTCCGCCGCCCAGCATGGTGGTGATGCCGGAATGCAGCGCATCGTCGATCTGTTGCGGGCAGATGAAATGGATATGCGCATCGAACCCGCCCGCAGTCAGGATTTCTCCCTCGCCCGCGATCACCTCGGTGCCCGGCCCGATGATCACATCGACGCCCGGCTGCGTGTCGGGGTTGCCCGCCTTGCCGATGACCGCGATCCGCCCGTCACGCAGGCCCACATCGGCCTTGTAGATGCCGGTGTGATCGACGATCAGCGCATTGGTGATCACCGTGTCCATGGCGCCCTCGGCGCGCGTAACCTGACTCTGGCCCATGCCGTCGCGGATCACCTTTCCGCCGCCGAATTTCACCTCTTCGCCATAGGTGGTCAGGTCGCGCTCCACCTCGATGATCAGTTCGGTGTCGCCAAGGCGAAGGCGGTCGCCGGTGGTGGGGCCGAACATCTCGGCATAGTCGCTGCGGGAAATGCTGTATGCCACGGCTCAGACCTCCCCCATCACAAGACCGTTGAAGCCGAACACCCGCCGCGCGCCCGCATAGGGGATCAGCCGCACCTCACGCGTCTGGCCCGGCTCGAAGCGAACGGCGGTGCCGGCGGGAATGTCGAGGCGCTGGCCGCGCGCGGCGGCGCGGTCGAACGACAGGCCGCTGTTGGCCTCGGCAAAGTGGTAGTGGCTGCCCACCTGCACGGGCCGGTCGCCGGTATTGGCGACCTCCAGCACGGTGACGGGGCGACCGTCGTTGAGGGTGATGTCCTGCGCGGCGGGAAAGAACTCTCCGGGTATCATTTCCGTCCCCGTCCGATCAGATAACCGCCCGCCACCGCGATTAGCCCCACCACCAGAAGCCAGAACGCATCGATCCCGTGCGGATGCAGATGCGCGCCGGAATGGGCCAGCGCGGGCGCGGGCGCAAATATCAGGACAGCAAGGAGTAAACGCATGATCGGACCCTTTCAGCGGATGGGATGGTGGACGGTGACCAGCTTGGTCCCGTCGGGAAATGTCGCTTCGACCTGAACCGAGGGCAGCATGTCGGGGATGCCGGGCATACATTGATCGGCGGTGATCACATCGGCTCCCGCCGCCATCAGGTCGGCGACGCTGCGGCCCTCGCGCGCGCCCTCGACAACGAAATCGGTGATCAGCGCCACCGCCTCGGGGTGATTGAGCAACACGCCGCGCGCCAGCCGGCCCCGCGCCACCATGGCGGCCAGGCTGATCAGCATCTTGTCCTTCTCGCGGGGGGTCAGATACATTCTGCGATCCTTTTCTAAGTTTGCCAGACACGCGGCAGACGGCCTGGCCTCAGCACCGCCAGCGCGCGCAGGATCTGCCGCCGGAGCGGCCAGCCGTCGCCCGCCATCAGCCGAACCACCAGCTTGCCGTCAAAGGCCGAGGCGCCGGCGCGCACGCCCGGCTCATCGAGAATGGCGCGCGCCGCCTCAAGCCGGTCCGCCGCGTCCGGCGCCACCAGAACCAGCGTGGCAATCGCGCGCGCCCCGGCCAGCACGGCCGCCCCCGCCGCCAACGCCTCGCCCGTCAGGCGCAGAGGCTCGGCAAACAGCGGCACACCGTCCCGCGAAATCATCCGGCGGTCGGTGAATTCCAACCGGCTCACGCGCTCTCCCATCGCCGCGCGGCCCAGAACCACCGCCTCCAGCAGCAGGCAAGTGGCATCGCCGGTCAGGTCGATTTGCGTCTCGCGCCGCAGCCGCGCGCCCTGAAACAGGATGGTTTCCTGCGGCAGCCAGTCGAGATGCGCGCCCGCGCCGACGCTGTGACGCACCCGCACATGTGCCGGATCACCCACAGCGCGATAGGCGCGCTCCGCCGTTTGCGTCGTCGCCGTGGCGCGCAGCCCGGACCCGAGATCAAGCGCATAGCGCAGCCGGTCGCGGCCCGTCAGCCCGCCCGAGGTATTGAGAAACACGACCTCCGGCCCGCCCGCACCGGGCAGATACATCGCCTTGGCCGATCCCGCCTGATGCAGCCCGGCAATCGCCGCGCGGCCCCTGCGTGTCGCGATGGCAACGGAAGCGCGGCCTGTGCTGCGCTGCGGCCTCATGAGGTCTGCAATGGCATTCATGCGTCACATCCGATTCCCGAACGCACCGTGTCTGGTGGGTTCGGCAACGGACGCTATCAAACCCCTCTGCGGGGTCTGCCGCCACGCGCTGATTTTGCCCGCCACTAAGAGTTTTTGCCCACAAACGGGGCAAGATTCACCCGAATGATGAAATCATGGGCGCCCGATGGATGGATTCGCGCTACGACCCCGGTTGCGCCGGGCCGTTCAGGATCCCTTCGAATTCGCGCCATTCGCCCTTGCTCATGCCGGAGGTCTCCTGCGTCACCGCCTCGCCCTTCAGCATCCGGCGCAGGCAGTCCAGCGCCGTGGCCGAGAGTGTTGCGCCCCCCATGCGGTAATCCTCGAACGCCCTGAAGGCGAAGGGCACCCAATCGGCCACCACGTCGCAGATCGCATCGGCATAGACGCGGATCTCGTATTGCGCATGGGCATCGGCGCGCAGCCGCAGGAAATGCAGCAGGTTGTGAAGGTCCACCTTCCAATACCACTGCGTATAGATATTGGCGGGCAGGTTCATCCGCGCCAGCTCCCGCGCCAGCCCCTGCTGGCCGTCCTCGCCGATCATCTCTTCATAGTGATCGTAGCAGCGCATCGCGTCGTCGCGCAGGATACGCAGCACACGGTCGGCCTCTTCGCCCTCAAGCGCGGCGCCCCGGCCCTGATTGTTGGTGCGCGACTGCGCCGCCAGCGCGTCCCGCTCGGGGATGTAGAATTCACGGTCGAGGATCGAATAGCGCGCGGAATATTCATTCACGTTCGCGGTGCGGTGCCTGATCCACTGCCGCGCAACGAAAACCGGCAGTTTCACATGCAGCTTGATCTCGCACATCTCGAAGGGCGTCGAATGCCAGTGCCGCATGAGATAGCGGATCAGCCCCTCGTCGTTGCTCACCGATTTGGTGCCCTTGCCATAGCTCACGCGCGCCGCCTGGCAGATCGCGGCATCATCGCCCATGTAGTCGATCACCCGCACAAAGCCGTGATCGAGGACCGGGATCGCGGTATAAAGATGCCGTTCCATCCCCTCGCTCACCGCGCGCAGGGTCTCGCGCGTCGTGCTGCGCTGGTTTTCGATCTCGGCCTGTTGCTCTGGCGTCAGCGGCATCGGGCGAATCCTTTTGTTGCTCCGACTCTGTTCGCCACGACCATATCTTGGGACAACCGCCGCCGCCACCACAGGATTGAGGCGCCCTGTCTGCAACAGGTTGCCCGCAATTCAACGGCGTGGATTGACTTCGACGCAAGCAGAGGCAAGAGTTTTGGCAAAAGCGTGAAAAGCGCAGAACATATATTGAGGGTGCAGTATCATGATCCGTATAGCCGCGATGTTGCTCGCGCTCGGGCTTCTGTCCGCCTGTCTTGGTGGCGGCACGAACCCGTTCGACGACGAGACAGAGACAGAAGAAGAGCAGTCGGAAGAAGAAGAGAACGTCGGGATCTTTGGCGATGATCTGCCACCCGGCACCACCAGCCCTTCGCCCGAGACGGGCATCACCCGCTACGAAGAAAATGACGGCGACGGAAGCGGTATGGTCGAAACCGTCACTTATAACAATGAAAATGGCGAAGACACCTTCACCGTCGACAACCTCGCGTTTGACGGGGACGACGCCTATAGTCGCGACGATCAGGTCGGCACCCTGAACAGTTTCGCGGTCTATGAAAATGCTGGCACCGTGACCGATCCGGTTTCGGGCAAGCCGATAAACCAGTTGTCGCACAAGGCGCTTTACCGTGTCGGCCCGTCAGGTGAGACGAAGGTAGCCATCGTGCGCACCGGTGCCTATGCAGATTATGGCTTTGGCGGATTCATCTACCAGCGTAGCGGGGACGTGACCCTGCCAACCAGTGGGCAGGCGACATACTCCGGCGATTATGCCGCGCTGCGCGATTTCGAGGGCGTGGGCGGCATGGAGTATGCCGAAGGCGATATGACCGTTTCCATCGACTTTGACGATTTCAACAACGGCGCAGGCGTAGTTGGACAGGTGGCCAACCGCACGATCTATGACACCGCCGGGAATGACATTACCGCCGACGTGCTCACCGCGCTCAGCTCGGAAACCGGCACTACCTATACCGCGCTTCCTTCTCTCAATTTCGTGGTAAGCGGTTCCGGCAACGTGGATGCCAACGGCGAGATGATGGGAGAGTTGAACAGCAGGGTCATCAACGCCTCTTCCGGCTCTGAAATCTGGGAGAGCGGCAATTACTACGCCATCCTCTCGGGTGAGAATGCCGGTGAAATAGCCGGGGTTCTTGTCATCACCTCGGATGATCCGCGCTTTGAGAATGTAACCACGCGCGAAACCGGCGGCTTTATTCTCGCCCGCTGACAAGGGGGCGCAAATGAAACGCATCGTGCATCGCATCCGTCCCTTTGCCGCGGCGGCGGGTTTGGCCTTGCTGACCGCCGCACCCACGGCGGCGGAGGGGCCTGTCACACTCTCGGTGGCGGAAATGCGCCATGCCGCCGCGCTGTCCATCGCCTACCACGAACCCCAACAGGCGCTGGAGTTGTCGCAGGCGCTGCTTGCGCGCGATCCCGGTGACATTCAGGCGCTTGTGATGAAATCCCGCGCCGCGCGCGATCTGGGACAATATCGCGTCGCGCAACAGGCCGCGCGCCGCGCATGGCGGCTGGCCGAAGCCGATCATCCACGTTATGGCGCGGCGCTGGCGATGGCGCAGGCGCTGGCCTCGGATGGTAAACGCACCCGCGCGCAATGGTGGCTGCGCCGCGCGAGCGAACACGCCCCGAGCCCCGGCCTGCGCGCCCGCGCGATCCGCGATTTCCGTTATGTGCGCCAGCGCAACCCGTGGTCGGCGCAGCTTTCTTTCTCCATCGCGCCAAGCTCCAACGTGAATAGCGGAAGCACTGCCAACAGCGTGACACTGAACGACTGGATCGAGTTTCCCATCACCGGCGCGGCCGCCGCCCTGTCGGGAACGCAGATCAGCGCCGGGCTGCGCGCCCGCTATCGCCTGTCGGAGAGCAAGACCGCCCGCAACGAGGCGCTGTTCAACCTTCAGCATCAGACCTACGTCCTCTCCGATTCCGCCAAGGCCAGCGCGCCGGACGTGTCCGGCAGCGATTTCGCTTATAGCTCTGTCAGTGTCGGGCTGTCGCGCACGGCCCGGCTGCCCGGCACCAAGGCCCCCTATGAGATCACCGCAGAACTGGGCCGGAATTGGTATGGCGGTGATCCCTACATGAATTTCGTCAAGCTCGGTGCGGCCAAGCATTTCGCACTCTCGCGCCGGACGCGTGCCCATGTTGGGCTGAGCGCGGAGCATCAGGACCTAATGCGCGGCACCCCCGATGCCGATCTTGCCGGGTTGCGCGTCGGGCTCGACCACCGGCTCGGCAACGGCGACCGGCTGAGCCTTGGGTTGAGCGCGCGGCAAAGCACCTCCACTTCCCCGCATCTCGATTACCGCCGGCTGACCGCGCGAGCCGAATACGCGATCGCGAAGCCGGTGATGGACATGCAGCTTTCCATGGGGCTGTCGCTGTCAGAAAAAAATCACGACCGCTCCCGGTTCACTTCCGACGGGCGCCACGACACCGAAATGTCCGCCCATCTCACTGCCGTGTTTCCCAAGCTCGATTACTACGGCTTCGTGCCCTCTGTCACGCTGCACGCCTCGCGCACCGACTCCAACGTCGGGCTCTATGAAAAGAAGGCGTTCGGCCTCCACATGGGCTTTCGCTCGGCCTTCTGACCCCCCTCGACATTTCAGCCTCGCACCCTACGCTGTGGGCTGGATTCGAACGGGAGAGCGCAATGCATCTGAAATATCTGCACACCATGGTCCGCGTGAAGGATCTGGAAAAATCCATGGCCTTCTATGAGTTGCTGGGCCTGAAGGAAACGCGCCGCTGGGACAATGAGGGCGGGCGCTTCACGCTCGTGTTCATGGCCCCTCCGGGACAGGAGGAATGCCCGGTGGAGCTGACCTACAACTGGGATGGCGACGACGCACTGCCCGATGACAGCCGCAATTTCGGCCATCTCGCCTATGAGGTCGGCGACATCTACGCGATGTGCCAGCATCTCATGGACAAAGGGGTGACCATCAACCGCCCGCCGCGCGACGGGCGCATGGCCTTCGTGCGCAGCCCCGACAACATCTCGATCGAGCTTTTGCAACAGGGCGAATCTCTGGCCCCCGCAGAGCCCTGGGCGAGCATGGAAAACACGGGCCATTGGTAAGGGCTCTGGCTCTGCTCCTGTCGCTTTGCGCCCCTTTGGGGGCGCAGGCGCAGGAGTGCCGGCTCGCGCTCTTGCTGGCGCTCGATGTCTCGGCCTCGGTCGATGAGGCGGAGGACGCGCTGCAACGCAAGGGGCTGGCCGCCGCCCTTCTCGCCCCCGAGGTGCAGGAGGCATTCTTCGCCGCGCCACCCGTCGCGCTGGCCGCGTATGAATGGAGCGGGCGGCTCAAATACAAGACCCTCCTCGACTGGACGATGATCGACGATCGCGGCGCGCTTCTGGCGGCCGCCAACCGAATTGCCGCCTCCACCCGAAGCGAGACGGAGTTTCCCACCGCGATGGGCTACGCCCTCGGCCACGGCGCGACGCTGTTGCAAGCCGGCCCCGCCTGCCTGTTCAAGACGCTCGACATGTCCGGTGATGGCGTCAATAACGAGGGATTTCCCCCCGCCGCCGCCTATGCCGAATTTCCCTTCAACGGCGTCACCGTGAACGGGCTGGTAATCAATGGCGCGGATTTCGAGGGAGAGATCTCGCTCATCGACTACTACCGCGAAGAAGTGATCCGCGGCCCCGGCGCCTTTCTGGAGGTGGCGCAGGGCTTTGCCGATTTCGAACGCGCCATGACCCGCAAATTGCTGCGCGAGGTCTCGCCGCGCACCGTCGGAGCGTTGTCGCCGGGCTAAATGCCTTGGGGTGTCCAAGTGCGCGCCTGCCGGACGATCAAGACCCGTACACTTTCACCTGTTTTCCCTCGACACCAGACGTTGATCCGAACCGTTGGAGCCAGACTGAGACGGGTTCTGTCCCGGATCGTGGAAGGGCCGCTTCACCACGGTGGCGTCGATCACGCCCGATTGCGTCCGAACCTGTAGGTCCGTGCCAAGTTCGGTGAATTCGCAAGAAACCATGGCGAGCGCGATGTTCCGCTCAAGGCGCGGCAATAGACGGCAGAGGTGACCTTGCCGACGCGGGTGCCATCCTTTGTGATGGTCCAGAACGTTGTGTTCGGAGCCGGGAGTGGCGCGCCATTCATCTGAAGGCCGACCTGTTTGCGCGTAACCCCGCGCTCCCGAATACGTCGCAACGCGAACTTGCCAACGAACTCCGCTGTCATCTCCGGATTGACCAGCCGGTCAAGACCAAGCTCGTAGGGGTTGGTATTGATATCGGCATCCGCGTGATACGACAGCATGCCGCCCTCGATCCGGCGGATCGTGGACGTGTGGCCCGGCTTCAGCCCCAGTGGAAGGCCCGCAGCCATGATACGTTCCCAGAGCGCATCACCGCACGCTCCGTCCCGAAGGTAGATCTCATACCCCAGCTCGCCGGACCATCCGGTGCGCGACACGACCAGCGGAATACCGTCCAACTCTGTCTCGCGCAGCCGGAAATAACGCAGATCCATGATGCTGTCGCCAAAGAGCGCCTTCATCACCTCGCCCGATTTCGGGCCCTGCAATTGCAGTGGCGACACATCCGGTTCGCGGATGGTGACATCGAGACCGGAATGCACGGCCACACCCTGCGCCCAAAGCAGGATGTCGCTGTCGGCCAGCGAGAACCAGAAGTGGTTCTCACCCAGCCTGAGAAGAATGGGATCGTTCAGAATGCCGCCCTCGGCATTGGTGATCAGAACATACTTGCATTGCCCGACAGCCATGTTCGACAGGTCGCGCGGCGTCAGAAGCTGAGTGAATTTCGCCGCATCCGGTCCGGTGATCTCGACCTGGCGCTCAACAGCCACGTCGCACAGGATCGCATCATTCACCAAGTTCCAGAAGTTCTGGACCGGGTCGCCGAAATCGCGAGGAATATACATGTGATTGTAGACTGAAAACCCCCGCGCACCCCACCGAACCGTCGCATCGAAATAGGGCGATCTGCGGATCTGGGTCCCAAAACCGATATCAGGTGATTGCGTCATGTCATCCTCCCGTGCTGACAGTCGGCATCATCTGCCATGATCTGTCAGAATACCGGGTAGACTCTAGCATTTGCGGCGCCCGAGCGCGTTCTGAAATCCGGCCATACACGAGACCGATCAGGCCAATTTGCGATCCCGCGCCAGACCAACCGGACGTGTTGCCTCAGCATGTGGTTCTGGTGGTCAGCTTGGCAAGGTTGGGAGAACTGGCCTTGACCTGCCGAGTCGCAATGTAGGTGATATATCTGTCAATGCCGACATCGGCCAGAAGCAGGCCGTCCATGAGGGTCTGGAAAGAGGTCAGACTGGGAACAAAAACCGTCATAACGTAGTCCATGCCGCCGCCTGTCGCGATGCAGTGGGTGATTTCGTCGAGGTCTCGGATATGCGCCTCGAACCTTTCGAAATCCGGTTTGCGATGATGCGCCAACGAAACCGTCACAACAAGCTGGGTAAAATCGGTGACCCGCTCCAACGCGATCTCCGCATGAAACCCGCGGACAAACCCCGCCGCTTTCAACCTGTCGAGACGGGACCAGCATGGCGTTGGTGAAAGGTTGACGATTTCTGCCAACCGGGTCTTGCTCAGCTGACCATGTTCCTGGACTGCGCTGAGGATCCGGATGTCGGTCGCATCAAGAACAGGTCTTTTCATGTGTGCGCCCCTTACGGGAAATACCACACCGGAAAGGTGCGGTATTCAACAAGCAAAACCCCTGTTCACCGTAATTCCACGGCTTCGAATGAGCACAGCCCCCTGCGACGATCCATAGGCTGATCGCGGCAAATCTTCGTTGTCTTTTACCGGCGCACCTGACGAACCCGACGGTATGAAGCACGACACTGAAGGTGCGTGAATGTCAGCTTGTCAGTGTGGCGGGCGCAGCGGCCCGGTTGGCGCATCGTTCAAAACTCGACCACCGCCCGGATCGATTTGCCCTCATGCATCAACTCGAACCCTTCGTTGATCCGGTCGAGCGTCAGCTTGTGGGTGATCATCGGGTCGATCTCGATCTTGCCATTCATGTACCAGTCCACGAACTTGGGCACCTCGCTGCGCCCTTTCGCGCCACCGAACGCCGTGCCCTTCCAGACCCGCCCCGTGACCAGTTGGAAAGGCCGCGTCGAAATCTCGGCACCGGCTGGCGCCACGCCGATAACGACCGACACACCCCAGCCGCGGTGCGAACATTCAAGAGCATCGCGCATGACATTGACATTGCCGGTCGCATCAAAGCTGTAGTCCACGCCGCCGAGATGGTCATCACCGCGTTGCGTCAGCTTGACGATTTCCTGCACGGTATTCTCGACCTTCTTCGGGTTGATGAAATGCGTCATCCCGAACTTGCGCGCCATCTCTTCCTTGTTGTCGTTCAGATCAACCCCGATGATCATGTCCGCGCCCGCCATACGCAGCCCTTGAATGACATTGAGGCCGATCCCGCCCAGACCGAACACCGCCGCGGTGGACCCGATTTCAACACCTGCCGTGTTGATCACCGCACCAATACCCGTTGTCACGCCGCAGCCGATATAGCAGATCTTGTCGAACGGTGCGTCCTCGCGCACCTTGGCCAGCGCGATTTCCGGCATGACCGTATGGTTGGCAAAGGTCGAGCAGCCCATGTAGTGATGGATCGGTGTGCCATCGAGCATGGAAAATCGCGTCGTGCCATCCGGCATCAGCCCCTGCCCCTGCGTGCCGCGGATCGCGGTGCACAGGTTCGTCTTGCCCGAACGGCAGGAATAGCATTCGCGGCATTCCGGTGTGTAAAGCGGGATGACATGATCGCCGGGACTGAGCGTGGTGACACCCTCGCCCACTTCCAGAACGACGCCTGCGCCCTCATGCCCCAGAATGGCGGGGAAAATCCCCTCGGGATCGGCGCCCGAGCGGGTAAACTCGTCGGTGTGGCAAATACCGGTGGCCTTGATCTCCACCAGAACCTCGCCCGCCTTGGGGCCATCGAGATTCACGTCCATCACTTCCAACGGCTTTCCGGCCTCCAGGGCCACGGCGGCACGTGTGCGCATATCTTGAAGTCTCCGTCTTTTTTCTTGCTCTATCGAGAAATTGTATCACTTTGTAAGAAGTAGTCTCACGTTATGGAATGATTCGGTCAATATGCATCTGGACCGCCTGATCACAATTCTTGAGCTCATTGCCATCGCAGGACGTTCCGTTTCCACAGCGGAAATCCAGAAGGCAACAGGTCTGCCCAAACCCACCTGCTACAGGCTGGTTCAGACGCTTCAGGAACAAGGCCTCATTGAGGCGCCTTCAGGCGACGGACGCGTCGTTATCGGTGAGCGTCTGATCCGCATCGCCCTTCTCGGGAAGTCCGACGTGGATGTGCGAAAGGCGGCGGCGCCCCTGCTCAAGGCCGCAGCGATCCAATTCAACGAAACCGTTTTCCTGGCCCGTTTTCGAAGCAGTCAGGTCGAGATCATCCATGTTGAAACCCCGGAAGATCCCGGCCGAGCCTTCGTTCATCCGGGGCTCGGAGTGCGCCCGATGCATGCCTGTTCGTGTTCCAAGGCTATTGCGGCCTTTGCTGAACCGGAATTCCAGACTTGCATCATTGGTGGCAGCCTCAAAGCCTATACCGA
Organism: Salinihabitans flavidus; assembly: GCF_900110425.1. Classification (GTDB taxonomy): domain Bacteria; phylum Pseudomonadota; class Alphaproteobacteria; order Rhodobacterales; family Rhodobacteraceae; genus Salinihabitans; species Salinihabitans flavidus. The sequence continues at coordinate 84,163 of NZ_FODS01000002.1, forward strand.
GCACACCAAGACGACCGAAACGGAGTTGCGCGCAGAGTTTGCCCGGATCGCAGAGCGGGGCTTTGCCGATTGCGATCAGGAGATTGACCTCGGGATTGCCAGTGTGGCCGCGCCGGTCTCCATTGGCAATATCGGCGCGATCTTCAGCGTGGGGGCCGTCGGACCAATCCGGCGCTTCGGAGAGGCGGACCGTTCAGGAATCGGACTGAAACTCATAAACTTGGCCGACCGCATCAGCGGGGCCATTCAACTGTGCAACGTGGCCGAGGTTTGAGGAGGCAACGGCCACACCGCCAAGAAGAGGAGAGCCGAAACCAAGACTGCCCATCACGGGCTTGTTCATTCAAGGGAGGTAGACATGACTATAAGACCGGACCCGACATTTCACGCCACCGCGCAGCTTGCCATGCAGGCCCCGGTGGAGAACTACGGCTTCACAGTGATGCTCAGTCCCGATGGCGCGCAGCCTGACGGCATCGCCGTGATCGACCTGAACCCGAAATCCGACAGCTATGGCAGCATCGTCCATCAACTTTTGATGCCCAACAAGGGAGACGAGTTTCATCATTTCGGCTGGAACGCCTGCTCGTCATCGTTGTCACCGCTGTCGGGCCATGCCTTTCTGGAACGGCGCTACCTGATCGTTCCGGGCATTCGGTCCTCGCGCATCTATGTGATCGACACCAAGGATCCGCTGGATCTGAAAATCCACAAGATCATCGAGCCTGAAGAAGTCTTTGCCAAGACCGGCTATTCACGCCCGCACACGATACACTGCGGTCCGGAAGGGATCTATGTCTCGACGCTGGGTGGCGGTGGCAAGGATGGCACGGACGGCCCGCCGGGCATCTTCATCATGGATTGCGAAACCTTCGAGATCATCGGCCAGTATGAAATGGACCGGGGCAAGCAGGACAAGCACTACGATTTCTGGTGGAATCTGCCGCAGGATTACATGGTCAGTTCGGAATGGGGCCTGCCGCCGCAATTCGAGAACGGCATCGTGGCCGAGGATCTTCTGTCCAACAAATACGGCCACTCGATCCATTTCTGGGATCTGCGCCGCCGCAAGAACATCCAGACAATCGACTTTGGTGAGAACTACCAGATGGCGCTGGAAATTCGGCCCGCGCATGACCCAAAGAAATCTCATGGGTTCTGCGGCGTGGTGGTGGACACGACCAACCTGCAAGGGGCGATCTTCACTTGGTGGCGTGGTGACGATGGCACCTGGCAGAGCAAGAAGACCATCACCATCGACCCGCGCCCGGAAAAACCCGAGAACCTGCCGCCCTTGTTGCAGGGGTTCGAGGCCGTGCCGCCGCTGGTCACCGATATCGATCTCAGCCTTGATGACAAATACCTTTATGTCGCCTGCTGGGGGCTGGGCGAGATGCACCAGTATGATGTGTCTGACCCGATGAACCCGGTTTTGACAGGCAAGGTGGAACTCGGCGGCATCGCGCGTGGCACCAAACACCCGGGCGGCGGTGACTTCGCCTTCGGACCGCAGATGGTCGAGATCAGCCGCGACGGCAAGCGGGTCTACTGGACCAACTCGCTCTACTCCACATGGGACGAACAGTTCTATCCGGGGCAAGAGGGCGGTCAAATGGTCATGGCCCACGTCGGCGAGACTGGCGGGCTGGAGCTTGAACCGGATTTCTACGTCGATTTCCCGAAGGGCTACCGGGCACACCAGATCCGGCTTGAGGGCGGAGACTGCTCGACCGACAGTTTCTGCTACCCCAACGTCTGAATGGAACTCGACACAAGCACGATGACGGCTCTTTGGGGGGCCGTCATCCTTTCGGGTTTCTATCACGGGGTCAATCCCGGCATGGGTTGGCCGCTGGCGGTATCCGCTGGCCTGATGGAAGGCCGGAACAGGGCCATGGCAAAAGCCATCGGCGCGCTTGCCGTCGGGCATCTGCTGGCCATGCTGGCAATTCTGCTGCCCTTCTCGATGATGACCGCTTTGGTCAACTGGCAGAAAGAGATTCGCATTGGTGCCGGTGCGCTGGTGATCGCCGCAGGGATCTATCTTTTGATCAATCGCAGGCACCCCAGATTTCTGTCCCGGATCCACCCCACAAAGCTGGTGCTGTGGTCTTTTCTGGCCGCGATGGCGCATGGGGCCGGGTTGATGTTGGTCCCGATCTACCTTGGCATTTGCGGTGTTGAAACGGCAGACGGTGGCCACGACGCGGCACGGGAACTGATGGGGCAGAACATCGCCTCTGCCGTCTTCGTAGCTTTGGCGCACACTTTGGCCATGACCATCGCGGGCGGCGTGATTGCTATGGCAATATACTTCTATTTCGGCCTGAAGTTTCTGTCGCGCACATGGTTCAATCTTGATGTGCTCTGGGCATCAAGCCTCATTCTGGTCGGTTGTTTCGGGATTTACCTTGCCTTTGAGGGCCATTGATGAGGCAAACCGGGTCAGCTCGCGCGCTTGGGCTGCTGCGCGAACGGGCTCAGCCCCAGCCAGGACTGCATGCTGTCGGCAAGCGACGTGTGGCCGACCATCGACAGCTTGCCCTCGTCAGTGGCGCGCGCCACCGTTTTCAGACCCATCCAGATCTCGGTCATGGTGCGAAGATCGACGTGGACATAAAGATCCACGTCGAATCCCGGATCGACATGGCAAAGATCGACGCTGCGATCCGGCTCAACGATGAGCCACCACTTGCGCTGCGAAGGCGGCAATTCGGAATACAGGAACTCTATCACGGTCCTTCGGTCGGGCACCGGATCGGTATCGAGGTTGCGCCTCATGTCCCACATCAGAAGCTCGGGGTCGAGGTTCGAGAGTGAGGGCTCGGTCTCGACCCATTTCTGCCCCCACATGCCAATCGCCTCAATCACCGGCGATAGATCGCGCCCGGCCTGTGTCAGGCGGTAGGCATCGACCTCCGGCGATCCCGGCAACCGTTCGCGTTTCAGCAGTCCGGCAGCCTCAAGTTCGCGCAGGCGCTTGGACAGCAATGCAGGTGACATGCGCGGCACGCCGCGCCGCAGTTCGTTGAAGCGTGTGGAGCCGGCGATAAACTCCCGCAACAACACGATCGTCCACCGCGTGCATAAAATCTCCGCTGCCATGGCAACGGGACAGAACTGCTTGTAGCTCGCGTTCGTCATCGTGACCTTCCTTCTCCTGGCTGTGGATCCAAGGATGCCACAGGCACCCCGATCCGGGCTAGTTCAGAAACAGTATCGGGGCTGGTTCAGTCCGTGAACTGGTCAGACCTCGTCCGGGGATGGCAGATTGGCACCGCATCGGATCGAACCGATGTCACCGAAAACGAAGCCGTAGAGGAGGATCGTGTCATGCCGCTTGTGGACATACAGTTGATTGAAGGCGTCTTCGACGCTGATCAGAAGAGGAAGATGATAGAGGACGTGACCGAGGCGATGGTCCGCATCGAGGGCGAGCCCCTGCGCGGCGTGACCTGGGTCCGTGTCCAGGAGATCGCAAGCGGCGCATGGGGCATAGGGGGCAAGGCCATGACGGCAACCGATGTCAAGTCGGCACAGGCACAAAGCGCCTGAGCCGATTGAGATCCCGACCGGGAAAGGTGCGGCCCGCGTGCATTCCACCCGATGCCGCACCTTTGGCAGACAGCCAAGGAGGTGAACGAATGACAGACACGACGGTAGACCAATTGGTCAACGTTACACTCTACCACCGGCTCGGCGCCTCTGCCGGGATTCGGCGACTCGTCGACGGTATCGTTGACGCGCACCTGAGAAACCCGACGATCAAGGCGCGTTTCCTGCCCTATCTGGAGTGTCCCGAGAGGGTGGCGGAGATCAAGCATCAGACCTGCATGTTCTTCTCGGCCGAATGCGGCGGTTCCGACATCTATCGCGGCCGCAGCATGGCAGAGACCCATCGTGGGATGAATATCAGCGAAGCGGAATACGAGGCCGCAGTCGACGACATCATCGCCACCATGACCGAGCAAGGACACGACGAGGCGTCGCGGACCGAGGTACGCTCGATGCTCAACTCCCTGAAGGACGACATCGTGGGCGTATGATGTCCGCCAGCATCGCGGACCCACCGCTGAAAACACCGGAAAAGGACACACCGACCATGTCACAAACCATTGAAACCAGACGATTCGAAACTCCGGACGAAGCGCTCGACATGAAAGAGCGGGGTGGAATCGATATCGTTCGGACAACCGCCGGAACAACCGGCATGTATGCGACCTTCGAACCGGGCTGGACCTGGGAACGGGATGAAAAGCCTCTTCTCGGTTCGCCCGACACCTGTCCCATGCACCATACCGGCTACTGCATCGGTGGAAGGCTCGTGGTTCGCATGGTGGACACAGGGGCGGAAACGACCATCGAGACGGGAGATTTTTTCGAGATCCCGCCGGGTCACGACGCCTATGTGGACGGGTCCGAGCGTGTCGAGCTGATTCTGTTCGAGGCTGCGTCGCAGCATCACTGACGCGGCCGGGTGCCGGGGGCATTGTCCCCGACGCTGACGAGGAACCGGGCCAACAGAGCGACCGATGCGGCGGACAACAGCGCCACGCCGTCCCGGTATGAGCGGAGGTTCAGGTGCACGAACTCGCGGCGTGGGCGAGGGTGCTCCACCGCCACCCCGGGCAGGCGTCCACGCAGGGGCGGCCACCTTATCTCGCGGCGATCGCGTCCTGCTCTACCAGTGCGGCATGCAGGGCCTTGACGGCCTCGGCCATCTGCTCGCTGTCGACAATAAACTGCACGTCAACATGCCGCCCCGTATCCTGCACCGCGATGGGATCGATGCCAGCCTCGGCCAGCGCATTCAGCCCTCGGCGGGGCACCTGAAGCCCCGACATGTTGCTGCCCACCGCACTGACCAGCGCGACCTTGCGCATTTCAATCTCGGCGGCCGGATAGGAGGTCAGAATCTCCTTTTCGACCCTCTGCATGGCCTTGAGCGTGCCATTGACGTAGTGCGTGATCGTGTTGGCATTGGACGATTTGGAGACGATCCAGACATCGTGGCGGGTCAGTGCCTTGAGTATGGCGGCGTCATAGCCTTTCACGCCGACCATGTCCTGCTCAAACACCTGAAGTGCGAGAATGGGAAGCCCGGTGACCATCTCGACGCGGGGCGGGCCGCTTGTGTCGGAATCGATCAGCGTGCCCGGATCGCCCGGATCGAAGGCATTCACGATGCGCAACGGAATCTCGGCCTGGCGGAGGATCTTGGCGGCGGAGGGGTGGATCGCCTCCATGCCGAGGTTCGAAAGCTGGTCGGCCATGTCGTAATTCGTATGCCCGATCTTGACGACGCAATCCTCCCCGACAAGCCGCGGATCGGCGCTGGAGAGGTGGAACTCCTTGTGGATGACGGCCTCGCGGGCCGCAGTCCGCGCGGCCAGATGCGCGAAAGTGACCTCGGAATAGCCGCGGTCGTACTCGCGCATCAGCCCCTCTCGGCACTGGGCGTAGCCGGTGACAACCGGCATTTCGCGCGCAAGGTCAACATCGGCGAACGCATCGTCCAGGCGGGTGGCGAGCGCAGGCTGGCTTTCGTCACGCCAGCCGGTCAGGTCAATCAGCCGGGCATTGATACCGTGCCGGGCCAGCATGAGCACGGTGACATGGGCCGAATGGGCCTCCCCCAGTCCCGAAAGCAATTCGCGGATGGTCATCATGTGCTGGTTGAGCCGGAAATGCCCGTAGGAACACAGGCGTTGCAGATCAATCAGGAAAGAGCGCGCACCCTCGATCCGATCACGAACGAACTCATCGGCGGCGCGCTGGTCGCCGGGATCGTCGAGCAGGCGTCCATGGGCCTCGCACATAGCATTGGCAACGGTGTTGAGCGCGTTGCTCCAGCCCATGCTGCTGTCTTCGGCGGCAAACTGCGCGTAGACGCCGGGCGAGCCGGACTTCTTGTTTTCCAGAAGCAGATCGGTGATGCCGCCATAGGCGGACACAACGAAGACCCGCTGGTAGAGATCGGCGCCGGGGCCGCCCCGTTTGAAAAGCGTGTCGATCAACTCGTTGGAGCGGCTCATTGTGGTGCCGCCGATCTTCTCGACCGTATGTTCAGCCATGGGAGCTCCCTGCCCGGTAAATGCGCTCCGCGCCGTCAGGACGACCACGCGATCGCGTGCCTCAGCTGCCCGCCACGACGCCGGCCGCGGCACCGATGATGTCGAGCCCGGCCTCCAGCTGTTCCATTGGGATGGTCAACGGAGCGAGCACTTTGACGACTTCGCCATGGGCGCCCGAAGTTTCGATGATCAGGCCGCGCTCGAAACAGGCGGCGCAGATCCGATCTGCAAGCTCGCCCGAGCCCACGTCGATGCCGCGCATCATCCCGCGCCCTTTCAGCGTTGCCCCCGGGACATGCGCCGCGACGGCCTCCAGCCCCTTTCGCAGGGCATCGCCCTTGCGGCGAACCTCGACGGCGAAGCTCTCATCACTCCAGAATTTTTCCAGCGCCACGCGTCCAGTCACGAAGGCATGGGTGTTGCCGCGGAAGGTGCCGTTGTGCTCGGCCGGCGACCATATGTCATACTCGGGCCTGATCAGCAGCGCGGCGAACGGCAGCCCGTAGCCCGAGAAGGATTTGGCCTGCGTGACCATATCGGGCGTCACGCCCATCTCCTCGAAAGAAAAGTAGTGCCCGGTGCGCCCGCAACCGGCCTGTATGTCGTCGACGATCAAAAGCGCGTCATGCGCACGCGCGAGCTTCTCCACCCCCTGTAGCCATTCGGCCGAACAGGCATTCAGCCCGCCCTCACCCTGCACCGTCTCGACGATAAAGGCCGCCGGCGCGTCGATCCCGCTCGACGGGTTGGCAAGCATCGCCTCCATGACCTTGAGGGTATCAACGTCCGCGCCCAGCGACCCTTCATAGGGCATATGCGTGACGTCACCCAGCGACACGCCGCCGGCACCCTGGCGTTTGCCGGCGTTTCCGGTCGCCGCCAGCGCTCCGAGTGTCATGCCATGAAAGCCGTTGGTGAACGCGATGATGTTCGCACGTCCCGTCACCTTGCGCGCCAGCTTCATCGCCGCCTCGACGGCGTTTGTGCCGGTGGGCCCGGTCATCATCACCTTGTAGTCCATGCCGCGCGGTTGCAGGATCAGCCGCTCGAAGGCCCGCAGGAACTCGGCCTTGGTGTCGGTATACATGTCCAGCCCGTGGGCGATCCCGCCCGCAGTGATGTGTTCGATCAGCGCGGCTGTCATGTCCGGATCGTTATGGCCGTAGTTGAGCACCGAGCAGCCCGCGAGAAAGTCAATGTATTCACGCCCCTCGATGTCGCGCATTGTCGCATTCTCGGCGCTGGTGAAAATCGCCGGAAGGCTGCGGCAATAGCTGCGCACCTGAGATTCGCGACGTTCGAAGATATCGGTTCTGGTATGAGTCATCTGCGGTCCCGTTTGTCTGGGGTTGCATTGGGCCTAGGAAGCCACGCTTGCGTCGCTCTCGTCGGAGGTTTTGTCTTCATCGCGGGCCCCCGAGGCATCGAATTCGCCGATGGTGACCATGTATTCTGTGGCATGACGTCCCTCGAAATGCTCTTCGCGCTCATAGTGGGGTTCACGCTCGAGGTCGGCATCCATCCGGTCGGCAAAGGAGTTGAACAGTGCCCAACTCGCCTCGTTGTCCGCCGTGATCGTGGTACGAAGCCGTGTCACCCCCGCGCAGATCTCGCGGGCCAGAAGATGGTCGAGCATGCGCCGTGCCACGCCCATCCCGCGCGCCTTAGCGTCGACGGCGACCTGCCAGATAAACAGCGATTCGGGATCGCTCGGTTCGATGAACGCCGACACCCAGCCGACAACAGTGCCGTCGAGTTCGGCGACAACGCAGGTGTCGCCGAACTGGTCGCACTGCAAGATGTTGCAATACATGGAATTTTCATCCAGCGGTCCGCTATCCTGTATAAGCTGCCAGACATCGGCACCATCCTCGGATGTCGGTGCCCGCAGGGTAAGGCCGTCATCGGTACCCTCTTGAATTGCCATTGTTCCGCCTTTCCCGCAGCATGATCAGAATTCGCTATGCGATCATAGATCATTGCACGCTCCTAGTCTTTGGCTTTCTGGCGCATGGCGGCATTCTTGCGGGTCAAGCGGTCAGAAACCAGCGGCTCCTCTTCTGTCCGGAAGACCTTTAACAGACAGATCAAACGCCTGAAAACCTGTGTCGGTATAACGTCGGTATTGCGTCGGTATCGCATCGGTGCCGATTTCCGCGCAAAGCGTCCTGAACAGGGCGTTCGGCAAGGTTCTGTTCATCAAGGTTGAGATCGGGTTGACGCAGGACGGATCACGCCGCCCGCGCGCATTTCCCGCCCCAAGACGCTGAGAGCGGTGGCAAGCGGCAGGGGCGGGCCCGCTCAGGGCCCCGCCCCTGCCGGAAGCGAGATCAGCCGCGGCCGGTCAGCATCGGGACGGTCATGTCCTTGGCGTAGCGCTGCGCCTGAACGAGGTAGGCGTCATAGCTTTCGCGCACGCGCGCCACGTCCGGGTTGGCCTCGGTCAGATCGTTCTGCACCTCTTCCCACGCCTCGCGCATGGCGGTGACAATCTCCTCGCTGAAATGCAGGAACTTCACGCCCTCTTCGCGCAGCGAGGCCATCGCCTGCGCGTTGTAGTAGTCGAATTGCGCCTGCGTCTCCAGCGCGGCAGCATAGGACGCCGCCTGACAGATCATTTGCAGATCGGCAGGCAACTCGTCCCATGCATCCTGATTGAAGACCACCGCAAGACCCGCGCCCGGCTCATTGTAGGCCGGCAGGTAGCAAAGGTTGGTCACCTTCTGAAGGCCGAACGCCTGATCGAGCATCGGACCCACCCATTCGGCGGCGTCGATCGCCCCCGATTGCAGCGACTGGAAGATTTCCGGCGGCGGCATCAGCACGGCATTGACGCCGAGTTTGCGGTAGATCTCCCCGCCCAGACCCGCGATGCGCATGTTCAGGCCATCGAGATCGCCGACGGTGTTGATCTCTTTCTTGAACCAGCCACCCGATTGCGTGTTGGAGTTGCCGGAATAGAACGCCTTGAGGCCCCGCTGGGCATAGATGTCATCCCAGAGCTCTTGACCGCCGCCCCATTTGAGCCACGCGAAATGCTCGTTCGATGTCATGCCGAAGGGCACTGCGGTGAACCAGTGCAGCGCGGAGTTTTTCCCGGCGGCATAGTAGGTGGGGCCGTGTCCGACGGGCGCGTTGCCCTGCTGCACGGCATCCTCGACGGCGAAGGGGGGCACCAGTTCACCGCCCCCGTGGACGCGGAAACTCAGCCGTCCGTCGGACATGGTTTCAACCATCTTCGCAAAACTCTGCACGTTCGTTCCGACGCCGGGGGCGTTCTTGGGAAAGGCGGTGGGCAGGTTCCACACGATATTGCCTTGCGCCACGGCTGGGCTTGCAAGGCTGCCTGCGGCGGCGGCGACGCCGACACCGCTGGCCAGGAATGTTCTTCTTTTCATCTTCTCCTCCGAGTTTTCAGTTTTCAGGTTCGTTTTCGTCTGGGGTCAGAACAGCACGCCGGGCAACCATGTTGCAAGCGGCGGAAAGGCGATCAGGATGCCCAGCCCGATCAGTTGCAGGACAACGAACGGGGCCACGCCGATATAGATGTCGCGGGTGGTGATGTGGCGCGGCGCGGTGGACCGGAAGTAGAACAGCGCAAACCCGAAGGGCGGCGTCAGGAAACTGGTTTGCAGGTTCATCGCAAGCAGCACGCCGAACCAGACCGGCGAGACATCGCCCCCGAGGATCGGCGGCCCGAGAAGCGGGATGACGATATAGATAATCTCCACCGCTTCGAGGATGAACCCGAGCAGGAACACCAGCCCCATGATGACCGCCAGCGCGCCCCATTCCCCGCCCGGCAGGTTCGCCATGAGCTCGGACACCAGATCGTCACCGCCGAAGCCGCGAAAGACCAGCGCCAGAAGCGAGGCCGCGACAACGATGCCGAACACCATCCCGGTGATCTTCAGCGTGTCGCTGGTTGCGACAACAAGAACATCGGTGCGCAGCAGGGTGCGCATCGACAGTGCGATGGCGAGCACCAGAAGCGCCACGAAGAAGGCAGCCAGAACGATCAGGCCGGTCCCGTAGCGTCCGTCGGTGACCATGCGCAGCACGACAAGCGCCAGCACCGCCACCGCCCCGAGCGCCACGAGGCGCCGCCCCGTGCCCGGTTCCTGCAACTGATAGCCCGCGAGGATGAGAGCGCCGACCGCGCCGAGGCCGGCCGCCTCTGTCGTGGTGGCGATGCCGGCGAGGATCGAGCCGAGAACCGCGAGGATCATCAGCAGGGGTGGCGCGAAACTTTCGAGAATCTCGCGCGGGCGCGGCTGTGGTCCGGTCTGAACCGACCCCGCCTTGGGGACGCCGCTGCCCCGCAGCGTGGCGAAGATGTAAAGCGCATAGAGGCTGACAAGCACCAGCCCCGGCAACAACGCCCCGGCAAAGAGATCGCCGACCGAAACCGCATCGGGCGCGAAATTGCCCGCCTGCTGCTGCGCCTCGAGGTAGGTATTGCCGATCTGATCGCCTAGTAGCACCAGAAGGATCGAGGGCGGAATGATCTGCCCCAATGTGCCGCTGGCGCAGATGATTCCGCTGGCCAGCCGCTTGGGCACCCCGGCGTCGAGCATCGCGGGCAGGCTGATCAGCACCAGCATCACCACCGTCGCACCGACAATTCCCGTCGATGCGGCGATGATCGCCGAGAACGCCAGAACTGAAAGCGCCATGCCGCGTGCGGAACCGCCGAGCATCCGGCGCAGCACATCGAGCATCTTCTGCGTGACATGGGATTTTTCGAGCAGCACCCCCATGAGCACGAAAAGCGGCACTGCCATCAGAAGCGGGTTGGACATCACGCCATAGACGCGCGCGGGAAAGAAGTTGAGGAACCCAAGATCGAAGGCCCCGAAGGCGCTTGCGATCACGGCGGTGAGCAGCGGCACCCCGGCAATCGCCAGCATGGCGGGAATACCGCTCAGGATGCCGGCGAAGAGGCCGAGCAGCATGAGAGCAAGGAACATCTCGGACAGGATCATGTCTCGCGCGCCTCTGGCGAGAGGACCGCGCCGAGGCCCTGAAGGATCATCAGCCCGCCCGCCAGCGGCAGCGCGGTCTTGACCAGATAGACGCCGCCGAGGCCCCCCGTCTCGATCGCGCCCTCGCGGATCGACCAGCTATAGAGCAGATCGGGCCAATAGGCCCAGATCATCAGGCCGAACACCGGCACCATCAGAAAAAGGAGCGCGGCGGTATCGGCGACGCGGATGTAAGCGGCGGGCAGGCGCTCGGAAATCACTTCCACCCGCACATGGCCGCCGCGCGCCAGACAGTAGGGCAACGACAGGATCATTAGGACCGCAAAGGCATAGCCGGCAAGGTTCTGTAGCTTGATGAAGCCGGTGTCGAAGCCGAATCGCAGAACGACGATGGCCAGAACGCTGGCCACAAGAACGGCACAGGCCGTGCCGCACAGCACTGCGGTGGCCCTGTCCGCCCAGCGGCAGAGCGCCAGGATCAGCGACCTCAGTTTCACCATCGCGCGGCCCCGGCGCCTGCCCGATGACGGCCCCCTGCCCGCCGGGCGCGGAAAGGCCCCGGCGCATCGCAGTCTGTGTGCATGAATTCCCCCCGGTCGTTCGGGACCGTTGGTAATGAAAGGGGGCCAGTGTGCCAAGTGGGAAATGCCCGGCCGCGCCCCGGGGCAAGGGCGCCGCGCCGGCTTTCCCGCCTCGGGCGGTGGGTTCTGGCCTCAGATGACCAGCACGGGAACGGGCGACAGGCCGGTGACCTTGTGCGATACGCTGCCCAGCAGGTAGTTTTCGACCGATCCCATTCCGCGGCTGCCGATCACGATGAGATCGTTCTCGTGCTGCTTGGCGAAAGAGATGATCGTGCGCGCGGGCTGCCCGACCTTGGTGAAGCCGCGCACGCGGGGGGCGCCCTGTTCCGTCAGGATCGCCTTGCCGTGTTCGGCCACCTCCTTGGCGTGGCTGCGCATGGCGTCGTCGATGCTGCCCGGCTCTTGCGTGCGCACCATCGAGAACGACGCCTCCAGCATCGAGTGGTGGCGATAGACCGTCAGGACCGTCACTTCCGCATCGCAGAGCTTGGCCAGGCTGGCCGCCGTGATGAGGGCCTCCTCCGCCCCGGTGGAGCCATCGAAGGGGACAAGGATATTCTTGAACATCGTCATTCCTTATCTGTTTGTTGCACCGGGATCATTTGGCAAAGGCCATGTCCCGCAGGAAAAGGGCGATCTGCGGAAAGAATATCAGCGCCGCGGATATGCACAGCAGGATCAGGATGAACGGCGGCGTGCCGCGCACCACGTCCATGTAGGGCCGCTTGAACACCGCGATGGCCGTGAAAATGTCACACCCGAATGGAGGTGTCGCAGAGCCGATGGCCACCTGCAAGGTGATGATAACGCCCACGAGAACCGGGTCGAGCCCGACACTGTCCACAACCGGGGCGAAGATCGGAACCAGAACGAGGATCACCACGATGGGGTCCACGAACATGCAGCCGATGAAAAAGGCGATGGAGATGACCACCAGAACGCCGATCTGGCCCATTTCGTCGATGCCGATACCGCTCAGGATTTCCTGCGGGATCTGCGCGAAGGAAATGACCCACGAAAAGGCATTGCCCACCGCGACGAGGATGAAGACGACCGCCGTGATCAGCCCGGTGGACTTCGCGGTGTCATACAGCCCTCTGAAATCCAGCTCCCGAAACACCACCATTTCCAGAAACAGCGCATAGAGCACACAGGCCGCCGCGGCCTCGGTCGGGGAAAAGATGCCGCCATAGATGCCGCCGATGATGATCGCCGGAAACCCGAGCGGCCAGAGCGCCCTGCGCGTGGTCGTCATCCGCTCGGACCATGTCGCCCGCTCCTCCGTCGGCACCTTGTGTCTCACCGCGTAGATCCACGAGTAGATCGAGAACAGAACCAGAATCAGAAGCCCCGGCCCGACGCCGGCGATGAACAGCTCGGAGATGGAGGTGTTCGACACCACCCCGTAGATGATCATGCCGATGGATGGCGGAATCAGAAAGGCGATGTCCGAGGAATTCACGATCAGCGCCAGAATGAAGCTGTCCTTGTATCCGGCCTTGAGCATGCGCGGCCGCAAGGGGGAGCCGATGGCGACCACGGTCGCCTGAGTGGAGCCGGACACCGCGCCGAACATCGTGCAGGCGGCGGCGGTCGAAACGGCCAGCCCCCCGCGCATGTGCCCGACAAAGGCCATGACCATGTCGATGAGCCGGCCCGCCGACTGTCCGCGCGTCATGATGTCGGCGGCCAGAATGAACATCGGCACCGCGATCAGAGAGGCCGGACGAATCCCGGCCATCATCTGCTGGACCATGGTCTCCATCTGCCCCATGCCGCCGAAGAGGGTAAAGAACCCGACGAAGGCCGCGACGATGAGCGGGATCATCATGGGAAATCCCAGCAGAAGAAGAACCACCATGATGGAAAAAATCGTGATCGACATGATGCTCTCCTCAGATCTCGATCTCGTCGTCATCGTATCCCTCGAGCACATTGGTCGAGAGATAGATGTCGGGTTGAATCATGTTCTTGATCGCGGTCAGCAGGTACTGAAGCCCGGTCATGAAGAACCCGACCGGCACCCAGACCAGAATGATCCAGACCGGGATCTGCAACGACGGCAGCACCCGGCCGCGCCCGGCCTGCGTCAACATGTATTGCAGCGAATACCACGCCAACCCGAGCATGAAGACCGCGGTGACAAGGGAAATCACGATCATCAGAAGCTTGCGCGGTTTCGACGGAAGCGTGTCATAAATCGCGGACATGCGGATGTGCCGACCCTGCCGCGCCGCATAGGAGATGCCGGCAAAGGTGATCAGGATGATGAGAACGCGGTTGAGCTCTTCGGAAAAGAAAAGACTCGATTGAAAAACGAAACGGCCCACCACATTCGCGATGGTGTTGCAGGCCATCAAGAGAACCCCAGCCGCCAGAAAAACGGATTCGATGCGGGCAATCCCTGTGTCCACGACACCCAAAAGCCCCGGAAGATCCGACTTATAGGCCTTTAAGGGAGCATCGTCTGTCGATGTCGTATCGGTTTGCGACTGAATTTGCGAGCCGTCTTCGTCATGCTCCGTCACTGTCCCATCCCTGAATTTGTTTTCATTGAAAAAACGGGCGCCCTGTGGGCGCCCGTCATTTGTGATCTTCAGTCGGATGTCGCTTCTGCGAGATCCTCTTTCATTTGCTCAAGAATCTCGGCACCGCTATCGCCGGTCATGTCGAGGAACTGCTGCTCCACCGATTCAGCGGCGTCCATGAACGGCTGGCGTTGCTCTTCGGTCAGCCGCGTGACGTTCATTTCCGGCTTGGCTTCCAGGATCGCGTCGAGAGCTTCTTCCGTGAGCCCTTCCTGATACTCGATGATGTGATCGAAGGCGACGTCGATGGCGTCCTGGATCATTTGCTGATCTTCTTCGGACAGCCCGTCATAGAAGTCCTTGTTGGCCATCACGGCAGTGGTGAAATTGTTGTGGCCGGTAAAGGTGATGTGGTCCGTGACCTCATACATCTTTGTGGATTCGACGAAGAACATCGGGTTTTCCTGGCCCTGGATGATGTTCGTTTGCAGCCCGCCGTAGACCTCGCCCCACGGAAGCGGCGTGGGCGTTGCGCCGAACGCCTTGTAGCTTTCCACCAGAAGCGGGTTGGTCATGACGCGGAACTTCACCTCGTCGAGATCGTCGGGCCCGGTCACCGGCTCTTTCGTGGTCATCACCACTTCGCCTTCGGGGAACATGGTCAGCAGTTCAAGCCCCTGTTCGGCGTAAAGCTCGGGGAACATCTCGTTGATGGCCTCGGAGTTGCGGAAGAACCTCGCCAGCGCGTCGGTGTCCTGCGGCAGCAGGTAGGGCACGAAGAAAACCTGCGCCTCGGGGATCAGAGAGCCGGTGAAGCCCGGCGACTGATCCACGAACTGCAGGATGCCGGCCTGTGCCTGCTCCATCGTGTCGGCGGATTCGCCAAGCGTCCCGTAGGGAAAGAGCTGCACGGTATGATCGGAATTCTTCTCGACCTCTTCCTTGAACTTCTGGGCAAAGACGCCCTGAACCTCGTCGATCGCCTCTTCGAAGGCATAGCGCCATGTGTCGGCCGCGGCGACCGTTCCAAGCGCCGAGGCCAGCGCAAAGCCAGTCACGATGTGTCGGATGGGTTTGGTGATTTTCATAAGAAAACTCCCCTCAAGTTTTAGTTTTCTGCGGACCACGCGGCAGCGCGCGGCAGTTTGATCCACAATGTCCGCGCGTATGCCAGCATGACATTTCACACGCGTGTGCGGCCCGTCGGGCGCGCTGTCTGTTCCCGTGCCACATAATTGTGCGGACCCGGCGATCCGGGCGGAACCACGTTTGAGACACATGAACGATGGCCTGTGCAAAGCGAGGTGTCAACTTTCTACATAAAAAAGTCGCTTTTCATCAGGTGTTTCAACGGCAAACCCGCCCGCTCGCATGGTTTGACACATGATTTCAGTGACCATTGCACGAGGCGCACGCAGGTTCGGGGCGCGTTCAGATTACGCTAACCGTTCTTGTTTCAAGAAGGCATATGTCGAAACATTATAATATTCATCATGCGACCGGGAGGCTATGGTCCCCCCAAGGAGGACGCATGAATGACCGATGACTTCAAACCGCTGACCGGACTGCGCGTCATAGAGATGTCGCATATGATCATGGGGCCGTCCTGCGGGATGTTTCTCGGCTTTCTCGGGGCGGAGGTCATCAAGGTCGAACCGCCGGAGGGCGACAAGACGCGCGCGCTGACCGGCATGGGGCGCGGCTTCTACCCCACGTTCAACCGCGGCAAGAAAAGCATCACGCTCGATCTCAAGACCGATGAGGGCCGCGCGGCGCTGCACCGTTTGCTGGATACGGCGGATGTGTTCGTGGAGAACTTCCGCGATCAGTCGCTTGCGAAGATGGGGCTTGCGCCCGAGACGCTGCGCGAGCGCTACCCCGATCTCATCGTCTCGTCGCTCAAGGGGTTTCTGAAAGGCCCCTACGAGAACCGCACCGCCATGGACGAGGTGGTGCAGATGATGACCGGCATGGCCTATATGACCGGGCCGACCGGGCGGCCGCTGCGCATCGGCTCATCGGCCAATGACATCATGGGCGGGCTGTTCGGCGCCTTCGCGGTGCTTGCGGCGCTGTTGCAGCGCGGCAAGGATGGCAAGGGGCACACGCTGCGCACCGGGCTGTTCGAGAACTGTCTTTTCCTCGTGGCGCAGCACATGGTTCAATTCGACATCGAAGGGCGCGAGGCGCCGCCCATGCCGGAGCGCGAGTTCTCATGGCCGGTCTATGACATCTTCGAAACCGCCGAGGGGCGGCAGATCTTCGTCGGCGCCGTGACCGAGGGGCAGTGGGTGACGCTGTGCGATCTGCTCGGGCTTGATCAGTTGCGGAGCGATCCGCGCCTGCAAACCCGTATGGATCAGATCGAGGCGCGGGACTGGACGATTCCCATCGTGGCGCAGGCGGTGCGCGGGCGCGGCTTTGACGACCTGATCGCCGTGTTCGAGGAGGCGGGCATCCCCTTCTCGCCCATCAATCGCCCCGCAGAGATGTATGACGATCCGCATGTGAACCGCCCCGGTGGCCTGCATGTGTCGCATCTGCCCGAGGGGCAGAGCTATCGCGCGCCGGGCTTTCCCTTCGAGGTCGATGACCATGCGGTGATGAGCGCGGGCGCCGATATCGCCGGGATCGGGCAGGATACGCGCGATGTGCTGGGCGCGGCGGGGCTGTCGGAGTCGGAGATCGCCGCCGCAAGCGGCGCAGGGCGCCGGGTGACCGCATGAGCCGGATCGACGCCATCTACCCCGCCGACCGGATCACCCTGCGCGAGGTCGGCCTGCGCGACGGCCTTCAGATCGCCCGCTCCCACCCCGCGACGGAGGCGAAACTCAACTGGCTGGAGCGCGAGGCCGCGGCGGGCGTGCGCCATTTCGAGATCGGCTCTTTCCTGCCGGCGGGGCGGTTTCCGCAGTTCGCCGACGTAGGCGCCATGATCGAAGGGGCGGAGCGGCACGATCTGCATTCCGCGGCCCTGACGCTCAATGAACGGGGGGCGGAGGCGGCATTCGCCACCGCGATCCGCGAAATGGTCTGCGTCGTGTCGGCCACCGAGGAACACAGCGAGGCGAACATGCGCCGCTCGCGCGGCGACGCCGTCGATCTGGTTAGGCAGATCGCGGCGCGGCGCGACGCCGAGGCCCCCGGCAAGATCGTCAACGCGGGGATCGCCATGGCCTTTGGCTGCTCGCTCGCCGGCGATGTCGCCCATGACGAGGTGCTGCGGCTGGCGGACGCCTGCCTTGAGGCCGGGGCCGATATTGTCGGGCTGGCCGATACCGTGGGCTATGCCGGGCCGAAGGCGGTCGGCGAACTCTGCGCGCGCATGTCCGGTGTTTGCGCGGGACGCCCCTTCATCATCCATTTGCACGACACGCGCGGCATGGGCGTGGCCAATGCCGCCGCCGCGCTCGACAATGGCGCTCGGGTGATCGACGCCTCTCTGGGCGGGTTGGGCGGCTGCCCGTTCGCCCCCGGCGCCACCGGCAATGTCGTATTCGAGGATATTGTCTATCTTGCCGAAACCATGGGGTTTGCCACCGGGATCGACCTGGACACCCTCAAGACTGCCCGGCGCATCGCGGAGGAGGCGATGCCCGACGATGACTTTCACGGGGCGCTGCATCGTGCGGGCCCACCTCAGAACGCGCGATGGCGCGCCTGATTTTCAACCAAGGGAGGAACTATCATGAAGCACCTGACCAAGACGGCCCTGGGCCTTGCCATTCTGGCAGCGGCCCCGACCGGGGCCCTCGCCGCGACCGAGATGCGGTGCAGCCATCAGCTTCCGCCGGCGCACCATATCGCCAAGGTGGTCGATCGCTGGGCCGAAGAGGTGGAAACGCTCTCGGACGGCGAGATCGACGTGCAGATCTTTGGCGCCGACAGCCTTGTGGGCGCGCGCGAGAACATCGTCGCCACCGCCAAGGGCGACATCGAATGCGCCTTTTCGCTCAACTTTCAGTGGGGCAAGACGCTGCCGATCATGAACGTGACCGTGGCGCCCTTTGCCTTCGGTGATATCGAGATCTGGGAAAAATGGCCCGAGTCCGAGGCCGCGGCCTTCCTCGAGGACAAGCTCGAGGAGAAAGGCGTGAAAAATGTTGTCTGGATGTTCCAGACCAATTCCACCGTCTTTACCACGAATGGCGAACCGCTGGTGGCGCCGGAGGATTTCGAAGGGCTGAAATTCCGCGGACTGACTCCACCCTTCGACGCCGCGCTGCGCGCGCTTGGCACGACCCCGACGGCCATGCCCGGCTCCGAGGTCTATCAGGCGCTGGCCACCGGGATCGTTGATGCCGCCCTGACCGATGTCGCCGCCGCCGTGTCGCGCAAATACTTCGAGGTTCAGGACGCCTTCACCGTGGTCCCCGTGCTCTCGGCCTATCTTCACGGCTACCTGAACCCCGAGTTCTACGAGGGGCTGTCGGACAAGTCCAAGCAGGCGCTTGATGAGGCCGGGCTGAAGGCGGCGCAATGGGCCGTCGAGGCATCGGTCGCGGCCAGCGCGGCCGGCCCCGATCAGCTTCGCGAAAAGGGCGTGAAAGTGCATATCGCCACCGACGAGGAGATCGCCAGGCTCGAAAGCGTCATGCGCCCGGCCTTCGACGAGGCGTTCGGTGCGAACGACGCCGACAGCCAGAAGCTCCTCGATCTCATCGACAAGATGTGATCGGGCGACGTGATGCCTGATCGTGAAAACCGGAAGGGGGCGGCCAAGGCCCCCTTCTTTCCCGAACGGCTGGTGACCGGGGTTGTCCGCCTCTGCGGGGCGGTCAGCACGTTTTTGATTCTCGTCATTTTCGTGCAGATCACGACCGCCGTGATCCAACGCTATGTGTTCAACCGCCCAATTCAATGGAGTGACGAAGTCATCGGATATCTTCTTGTGGCGATGGTCATGCTTGGCACGGCAGAGGCCTTCCGGCGCGGCGACCATATTTCCATCGACCTCGTTTCGACACGGCTGAGCCCGCCGATCGCCCGCATTCAGCGCCTTTTCTCGAACCTTTCGGTGATTGCCTTCGCCCTCATTCTCGGTGTCTCCATCTGGGACTCCATCACTTTCGCCTACAGCTTCGGCTCCTACTCCGTGGGGTATGTGGAAATCGAAACCTGGATACCGCAGGTTCCCATTGTCGTCGGCGCCATCCTTCTGGGCGCCATGGCTGCCCTGCGCCTGTTCGCGACGCTGAGAGGAGAGCGCAAGTGACCCTGTTTCTCGTGTTTGCCGGGCTGATCGTGCTTCTTCTGACGGGGATTCCGATCTTTGCCGCCCTTGGCCTGACCGCCAGCGTCATCCTCTTTCTGTTCGAAGGCGACATGGACGGGACAGGCGACGCGGTCTACACCCATCTCAACAAGCCGATCCTGAGCACCATACCGCTTTTCGTGTTCATGGCGCAGGTGATGATCCGCGCCAAGGTGATCGACGATCTTTACGATTTCGCCCATACGGTGATCGGCCATGTGAAGGGCGGTCTTGGCGTCGCCACGGTTCTGGCCTGCACCATTTTCGCGGCCATCTCCGGGTCTTCGGTCGCCACCGCGCTGTCCATCGGGTCGAGCGCGATCCCGCAGATGAAGCGGTTCGGCTACCCGGAACACAACGCCCTTGGCGTCGTTGCCGCGGGCGGCACGCTTGGCATCCTGATCCCGCCATCGGGGCCGATGATCCTCTATGCCATCGTGTCGGAGGCCTCCATCGGCGCGCTGTTCCTTGCCGGGATCGTTCCGGGCGTGCTGCTTGCGCTCGTATTCTCGGTCTACTGCATGGTTCAGGCGCGCACCCACTCCAATATCGACGCACCGGACTGGGCGGGTTGGGCGCGCGCGCGCGCTGCCTTCAGCCGGTCGATCTGGGCGCTTCTGGCCCCCCCGCTGGTGATGGGGGGCATCTACTTCGGCGTATTCACCGCATCCGAGGCGGCGGCGGCCGGATCGCTCTATGCGCTGTTCGTCGCTGTCGTGATCTATCGCGGGTTCGGCCTGCGCGATCTTTGGGAGTGCGCCTATGCCACCATGCGCACTTCCATGATGGTGTTCATGATCATCGCCGGCGCGGCGATGTTCGGCCACGCGATCACCCTCATCCGTCTGCCCGTCGGCGTGACAGAGGCGGTCGTCAACCTCGGGCTGAGCCCGCTCGGCTTCATCCTCGTGGTCATGGTGCTGATCTTCGTGCTGGGGATGTTCCTTGAATCCATCGCCATCATCCTGATCACGACGCCGATCCTGCTTCCGACGATGCTGAGCCTCGGGATCGACCCGATCTGGTATGGCATCCTTCTGATGATCAACCTCGAACTGGCGATGATCACCCCGCCGGTGGGCATGAACCTGTTCGTGATCAAGGGGATCACCGATGCCCCGCTGAGCCGGATCGTGCGCGGGGCAAGTCCCTTCGTGTTTCTGATGCTCTGCGGCATGGCGTTTCTTGTCGCTTTTCCGCAGATCGCCACATGGCTGCCGACGGCCGCGGGCTTCGGCAGGTAAAGCCACGTCTCCCGGCGTGTTGACCTGTGGTCTTTGGCGCCGGGCTGGTCTAGATCGCGGGTATGGCCGAAAGACTCACCTCGCTGCAGGATCTCGCGCAGCTGCCCCATGACGATATCATCGACGTGCGCAGCCCGTCGGAATACGCCGAGGATCACATCCCCGGCGCGATCAGCCTGCCGGTGCTGTCGGATGAAGAGCGGGCGCATGTCGGCACCATCTACGTGCAGCAGGATCGGTTCCTTGCCCGCAAGGTCGGCGCCGCGCTGGTGGCGCGCAATGCCGCCGCCCACCTTGAGGGGCCGCTGGCGGACCGGACAGGCGGCTGGCGACCGCTGGTCTATTGCTGGCGCGGCGGGCAGCGGTCGGGCTCATTCGCGTCGATCCTGGAGCAGGTCGGCTGGCGTGTCGGGCTGATCGAGGGCGGCTACAAGAGTTACCGGCGTCTGGTGGTCGGGGCGATGCACGACACGCCGCTGGCGCATCGCGTGGTGGTGATCGACGGCGGCACCGGAACGGCGAAGACAGATGTCCTGCATCATCTGGCGGACCGCGGCGCGCAGGTGCTCGATCTCGAAGGGCTGGCGGCGCATCGCGGATCGGTGTTCGGCGCGCGGCCCGGCGGGCAGCCGTCGCAGAAGCGGTTCGAGGGGATGATCGCCATGCGGCTGACCGGGATGGACACCTCGCGCCCGGTTTATGTGGAGGCCGAGAGCAACAGGATCGGCGGGGTGTTCGTGCCGCCCGCGCTGTGGAAGGCGATGACCCGCGCGCCGCGCGTGCTGATCGAGGCCAGCGTGGAAGCGCGCGCCGCCTATCTGGTCAGGGCCTATGCCGATCTTCTGGAGGATGGCAGCGCCTTCGGCGCGGCGCTGGCGCAGCTTGCGCCGCATCACGGCAAGGCGCAGATCGCCCGCTGGCAGGAGATGCTCGCCGCCGGAGAGCTTCGGGCGCTGGCGCAGGATCTGATGGAGCGCCACTACGACCCGCGCTATGCCAAGTCGAGCGCCCGTCTCGGCGCGCCGCTGGCGCGGGTGGCGATGACGGACCTTGATGCGGCGGCGCTTGGCCGGGCCGCCGATCGCATCCTCGCGCTGGACCTGCCGCGGCGCGCGCCAGTCAGCGGCACCTGATCACGGCAGGCTCATCGGTCAGATGCCCGATGCGCGCGGCGCGGTGCCCGGCCTGCCGCAACTGCGCGAGAAGATCATCGGCCTCATCGGGGGCGACGGCGGCCAGCAGCCCGCCCGCGGTTTGCGGATCGTGCAGAAGCGTGCCCGTCGCGCCGCGCGCGCCGATCACCGGCGCCGCCTGCGCATTGGCGGTATAGAGGGTGGAGCGATGCCCCGCCCCGGCCAGATACGCCGCCCCGTCATAGGTCGGGATCGCCTCAAGCTCCAGCGCGGCGCCAGTGCTTGACGCCATGCAGATCGCCCGCAGATGCCCAGCCAGCCCGAAGCCCGTCACATCGGTCATCGCACGCGCGCCGCGCAGGATGCGGGCGGCATCGCCCTGCGGCGCCGCCATTTGCGACAGCATCGCGGCGACATCGCGCCCGCGCGCCTGCATCGCCATCTCGGCGGCCAGCAGGGTGCCCGACCCGATCGGCCGGGTCAGCAGGAGCGCATCGCCCGACCGCCCGCCAGCGTGCGTGATCGGCGCTTCGTCGCAAAGCCCCGTAACCGTGAAACCAAGCGTCAGTTCGGCCCCCATCGTCGTGTGCCCGCCCACGATGGCCGCGCCCGCGCCGGTGATCACATCGCCCGCCGCCCGCATGATCTCGCGCAGCGTGCGGGTCTGAAGCGCGGGCGATAGGCGCGGCAGGATCACGTTGATCGTGGCGGCCTGCGGGGCGGCGCCCATGGCCCAGACATCGCCCAGGGCATGCACCGCCGTGATCCGTGCCATCAGCGCCGGATCGAGGATGAACCCGCGCAGGTGGTCGGTGGTGATCACCTGACTTTGCCCGCCCACCGTGAGGATCGCGGCATCGTCGCCCGGCGCGGGGGTGATATCATCGCGCATCGCGGGCGGTGCCCCGGCAACGATCTGCGACAGCACCTCCGCCCCGACCTTTGAGCCGCAGCCACCGCAGAGCGGCTTGCCCCCCGCCAGTTCCTCGCGCACGCCAAGCGTCACCGGATCGGGCAGGCGCGGCGGGGCCATCACCGGGTAGTCGGCAAACTGATCCATGAACTTGCGGTCGATCCGGTCCTTGAGCCACCACATGAACGCGCCGGAGAGGACACGCCCCCATTTCTCCCCCATCGCGGATTTCTTGCCCAGCGAGATGAGCTTGAGGTAATCGCCTTGCGGGGTGAACCGGCGCAGGCTGCCGCCGCTCAGCGCCGCGCGCAGGTTGTCGTGCAGCACCGGCGCGGCGCGCACGGCGAAAACCCCGGCCTTGGGGCGCGGCGCATGGCCCATATGCGCGCAATCGCCGACCGCGAAGAGATCGTCATGCCCGCGCACTTGCAACGTCGGGTCCACCTCGATGAAGCCGCCGTGCAGCGGCAGGCCCGTCCCCGCCAGCCAGCCATGCGGGAAGGCCCCGGCCGATCCGACGATGAATCCGGCCTCGACCGCCTCTCCCCCCTCCAGATGCACGCGGCCCGCCTCAAGATGCGTGATGCGTGCCCCGGTGCGGAAGGTGACATTATTCTCCGCAAGCGCCCGCATCAGTCGCCTTGACGTGGCGGGCGACGTGCCGCTGATGCCGTCTCCGGCCTCCAGAAGCGTGATCACCGGCGTCTGCCCCATGCCGCGCAGGCGGTGCGCCATCGCCATCGACAGTTCCACCCCCGCGATCCCGGCCCCGATCACAGCGACCGACGGCGCGGCCTCCTCCGCCGGCACCGAATCCAGAAAATCGGCCCAGCGACTGGCGTAGGTGTCCAGCGGCTTCGCCCCGGTGGCATGGTCGGCAAATCCCGGCAGCTCGGGCATCTCTGCCGTGATCCCGATATCGATGGAGGCCACGTCATAGCCGATCTCGCCGTGCCCCTCGACGGTGATCGTCTTCTGGCCGGCGTCGATCCCGGTGGCATGCCCCATGATCACGCGCGCCCCGGCGAACCGCGCCAGCCGCACAAGGTCTATGTCAAGCTCTTCGCGCGTGTAATGCCCCGCGATATGCCCCGGCAGCATCCCCGAATAGGGCGCGGCGGGGCCGGGGTTGATCACCGTCAGCCGCGTGCCGGGCAGCGGGGACATGCCCCATTTGCGCAGCACCAGCGCATGGGTATGCCCGCCACCGATCAGCACGAGGTCGCGGGTCAGGGGGATCTGGGTCTGCATCGCGGTGCGCCTCGGAGAATGGTATTCGCCCCTCCTTATCCCAAGGTGCGGGGCGGGGCCATTCACCTGTCCGCGAAATTTCGCGCCCGGCGCTCTGCGGTCCCTGCCTACCAGATCTGCTCCGGTCGAAGCGGCCTGCGCGTGAGATTCAGCGCATCCAGCGCCCGCAGACGCACATACGCGGCGTCCGCCAGCGCGGTGCAGTCAGCCAGTGCTTCGGCCAGCCGCGCATGGCTGTATTCCGTCAGCACCTGCGCGGCGAGCGCCTCCTCTCCGGCATCCAGAAGAATGCCGGCGCTGCGCAGCACATCGCCAAGCGCGGCGTTGACCCGACGCTCCACCGCGCGCCAGTGGTCATCGATCTCTTGCAGGATCGGATCGGGCTTCTGGAAGGCAAGATGCATCAACCGCTTGAAGACATAGACGGCGGATCCGGCGGTCTCGATCCCCTGCGGGACAATCGACACCGTATCGGGGGTCTTGTCATCCTTGCGGAGGTCGAGAAATCGGTGGCTTTCGCCCTTGGTCAGGTAGCGGTGCTGCCGATAGGCGGGGGGCACCGACGACTGGCCGAGAAAGACCGGCAGAAGCGGTGCTGTCGCCGCGCCGACGGGCGCATACCACATCATCCGCAGCGCATCATGCGCGGGGTGGGTGAGAGGCACAACCTGCCCGTAGCCTGCGGTGTCGCCGGTCAGACGTTCGGTGCTGATCGACCAGAACACATCCTCCAGCGTGATCTTTTCGGGACGCGCGGCGCGCGCGCGCATCGCATCCTCGATCCACGCCACCCCGTCCCAGCGATATTTGCCATCGCCATAGATCCGGTTGACGTGAAACGGCCCTTCTGCCGGGTCATACCATCCCTTCTCGATGGCGGTTTCGAAGAAATGCGGCGGAAAGAGGAAATCCGCGTTCGGCTCTTTCGGGATCTCGGCGATGTAGCCGGGGCGCGAGGCGCGGATGCTGTCGGGGCCAAGCCGCTCCGCGCACCACAGGCCCTTGCCGCCCGCGAACTCGATCACCACCCATGCCTCGTCCGGGTCCGCAATGATGTGAGAGTTGCCGCCATAGGTGGAATAGCCGTGCTCCGAGATCAGCGCCCCGATCAACTCCACCCCGTCGCGGGCGGTGCGGGCGCGTTCCACGACGAAACGCGCCAGATCGGAATAATTCGGCCCGCTCTGGTCTCGGGGCGTCATTGCGATCAGATCCCTGCGCGAGGTGGACCAGATGTCGCGCACCGCCACCCCGTGTTCATTCAGCCCGCCATTCGTCAGCGGTGCGGGCACGCCGAGGTAGTAGCTATAGCTCACGCGGATATTGCGCGCCGTCCGCGCCGCCTGCGGTATCTCGCTCAGCCGTCCGGGCATATCGGCCTGCGGCGTGACGCCGACGGTGACGGTGCTGCCGGGCGCGTGATCCTGCCGCGGGTTGATCTCGAGCCAGTGGCTCGACGGCTCATCGCCATATCCGGCCAGATAGGGGATACCGTCGGCGGTATGGTTCCGCCCGATATAGATACCATAGCTCATGGTCTTCACTCTTCTTGTTCTTGTGATGTCGTGGGTTCAGTTCAGCGGAAAAAAGCAGGCGTGGCTGCGTCCGCCCTCAAGCTCGTAATGCGGCGGTTTCTCACCCCGGCAGCGATCCTGCACATAGGGGCAGCGGGTTGCGAAGTCGCAGCCCTTCGGCCGGTTGAGCAGGCTCGGCACCTCGCCCGAAATCGACACATGCGCCCGGCGCCTGTCCGGGTCGGGTTGCGGCACGCCCTCGACAAGGGCCTGCGTGTAGGGATGCACCGGATTGCGGAAAAGCTCCGCGGTGTCGCCCTGCTCCACGATCCGGCCCAGATACATGATCGCCAGCCGGTCCGCGATGTGGCGCACCACAGGCAGGTTGTGGGTGATGATCAGGTATCCCAGCCCATGCTCGAACTGAAGGTCGGCCATCAGGTTGAGGATCTCTCCCTGCACCGACACATCGAGCCCCGCCGTCGGTTCATCCGCGATAATCAGCTTGGGATTGAGCGCCAGCGCCCGCGCCACGCCCACGCGCCGCGCCTGCCCGCCCGAAAGCTCATGCGGATAGCGCGACAGGAAGGGTTTGGGCAGGCGCACCATATCGGCGAGCCGTTCGGCCTCCTTGTCCAGATCGACGCCGGTGATGCCGTGGATCTGGAACGGCTCGGTGATCAGCGCGCGCACCGACTTGCGCGGGCTGAGAGAGCCGACCGGATCCTGAAACATCATCGCCATGTCGCGGCGCAACGGCTTGAACCGCCCTTCGGGCATGTTGCGGATCTCGTTGCCCTCGAACCGAACGGACCCGCCCTGCGCCCTGACAAGGTTCAGGATCGTGCGCCCCAGCGTCGTCTTGCCGGAGCCGCTCTCGCCCACAAGGCCCACGGTCTCGCCCGGACGCACCGACAGGCTCACGTCGAGCACCGCGTCCACATGCCGGGCCTCGACGCCGCGCAGCTTCGCGCGGATCGGTCCCATCGTCTCGAACTGCACGTTCAGCGCGCTGACATCGAGCAGCGGCTCCGCCGAGGCGACGGTGGCGGATTTGAGCGCGGTTTCCTGCCCCCGCCCGACGGTGTTCACCTCGTGCGGCGGCGGCCAGGACGGGTCCGCCAGCGGCCCGTCAAGCAGATGGCAGCGGGCGAAATTGCCGGCGCTGCGCTCTACATCCGGTGGGGTGATCTGCCGGCATTCCGGCATCACCCGCTGGCAGCGCGGCGCGAAGATGCAGCCCTGCCGCGGCCGCGTCAGATCGGGAATTTCGCCGGGGATCACCGGCAGCTTGCGCGACACGTCGTCGATCCGCGCCGGATCGCATTCCAGAAGCGCGCGAGTATAGGGGTGCTGCGCGTTGTGAAAGATCTCGCGCACCTCGCCGGCCTCGATCACCTCTCCGGCATACATCACCACCACATCGTCGCACAGTTCCGCGATCAGGCCGAGGTTGTGCGAGACCACGACAACGGTGGCGTCCAGTTCGTGCTGCAACTCCTGCAACAGATGGATGATCTGCGCCTCCATCGTCACGTCGAGCGCGGTGGTCGGCTCATCGGCCAGCAGAAGCTTCGGCCCGGTCAGGAGCGCCATGGCGATCCCGGCGCGCTGCCGCATCCCGCCCGAGAAATGGTGCGGATACTGGTCGATGCGGCTGGCCGGATCGGGGATGCCGACCTTGCCCAGCATCTCCACCGCCAAACGGCGCTTTTCGGCCGCCGAGACGTTGCGGCGGCGATAGAGGATGTCGAGCATCTGCTGCCCATAGGTCAGAACCGGGATCTGGCTTGTCATCGGGTCCTGGAAGACCACGGAAATCTCCTCTCCGCGCGCGGCGCGCAGGGCGGCCTCTCCGGCGTGCAGCAGATCGCGCGCGCCGAACTGCACCTCGCCGGATGTCACCTCGGCGTTCTTGGCCAACAGCCCAAGAATCGCCCAGAGCACGGTGGACTTGCCCGACCCGCTTTCGCCGACAATGCCGACGATGCGGTTCTTGCGCACCGGAAAGGAGACGTCGCGCAGGGCCTGCACCCGGCCGCGCGGCGTGCGGAAATCGACCGAGAGATTGCGAATGTCGAGAAGCGTTTCCATGCCTCAGCGCCCCTTGCCCATGCGTGGATCGAAAATGTCGCGCAACGCCTCGCCCAGAAAGGTGAAGCCTAGCGTCGTAAGGATCAGCGGAATGCCCCCCGCGATCACCATCCATGGCGCATCGCGGATCACCAGATACCCCTCGTTGAGGATCGTGCCCCAGCTTGCCGTGGGCGGCAGAACGCCAAGCCCGAGAAAGCTCAGCCCCGCCTCGACCGTGACCACCACCGGCACATCCATCGCCGCCAGGATCATCAGCGGGCCCACCACATTGGGCATGATATGATGCCACAGCGTGCGGATCGTGCTGGCCCCGAGGGAGCGTTCGGCCAGAATGAAGTCGGTGTTCTTGAGCGTCAGTGTCGCGGTGCGCGCCACCCGCGCATATTGCGGAATAGAGGTGACGATCACGATGATGAGCACCATCCCCATGCTCGGCCCCGCGAGCGCCACCATCGCCAGCGCCAGAACGATGGTCGGAAACGACCGCACCGTGTCGAACGCGAGCAGCAGCAGATTGTCGAGCCAGCGCGGCCCGAAGCCCGCGATCATCCCGAGCACCAGCCCGACCAGAAGCGCCACCGACACCCCGATCGCCGCGATCTTGAGCGCGACCTGCCCGCCGTAAAGAATGCGCGAGAAGGTGTCGCGCCCAAGCTGATCGGTCCCCGCCAGATGCTCCAACGACGGGGGCGACAGACGCGCCGGAATGTCGAGCGTATTGGGCTCATACGGGGCCAGCCATGGCGCGAAAATGGCGCTGGCGAAAAACAGAAGGACAAGGATCAACCCGGTCAGGCCCTGCCAGTTCGTGACGAACATGAGCAGCTTCTCGCGCCGTTCACGGGCGGCGGATTCAAGGACTTCGGCTTCGGAGACGTGATCGGGCAGGCCCGATGCGTCTACCGCCGGAATGCCGGTTTCGGGTTCAGAGCGATTCTCGGACACGGGGATCCAACCAGGCTATAAGGATGTCGGAAAACAGGACGACGAAGATGTAAAGCGATGTGGCCACGAGGACCGCGCCCTGCACGATGGGGAAGTTGCGCGCCATCACGGAATCGAAGATGAGCTTGCCGATACCGGGACGGGAAAAGATGATCTCGGCAAAGACGGTGGCGGAGATCAGACCGCCGAACCCCATCCCGATGAGCGTGATGGTCGGAAGGATCGCCACCCGCAACGCATAGCCGAACACAACCTTGCGCGGATGCAGCCCGAAGGCCCGCGCCGAGCGGATGTAATTTTCGCCCATGACTTCGAGCATGGAGGCGCGCACCATGCGGGCGAGATAACCCACCCAGCTCAGCCCGATGGCAAAGGCCGGCAACACCAGATGGCTGAGCTGGTCGCCGAACTCTCCCGGCTCTCCGGCACCGATGGCCGGCAGCCAGCGCAGATGCACGGCAAAGATCAGCAGCGCCCAGATCGACACGAGGAACGACGGCACCGCGATGGTGCCCACCGACAGCACGCCGGTGATCCGGTCAAGCCAGCTATTGGGTTTCACGGCGGCAAGGCAGCCCAGCGGAATACCCAGAAGCATCGCCCATCCCATCCCTGTCGTGACCAGCGCCAGCGTGAAGCCGATCCGCTCCATGATGATCGTGGTCACCGAGCGGTTGGAAAACACGTCCACGCCCAGATCGCCCTGCAACACGTTGCCGATGTAGATCACGAACTGCCGCCAGACCGGCTCATCGAGATGCATCTTCTCGGCGTAGCGCGCGATCGCCTCTGGCGTGGCGCGGGGGCCGAGCGCGATGGTCGCCGGATCGCCCGGAATGAAATACAGCAGCGAGAACAGCACCAGAATGACAAGGCAGACCACCGCCGCCGACAACCCGAGCCGCTTGATGAGGTAGAGGAGCATCCGTTCTTCATCCTCTGCAAGTGAAGGGCATCCCGCGCGCCGGGGCGCGCGGGACCGCGATCAGAACGGCCCGCAGGTCAGGCCTTGTCGAACAGACGGTAGTTCAACTCGCCCGACGGCGCGGCGTTGACGTCGATGTCCGTGGTATGCACGAAGGCTTCGGGCTCATGGTTGATCCAGAGATAGGCCCCGGTATCCTCCATGATTTCCTGCATCCGCACATAGATCGCTTCACGCTTTTCCGGGTCGGTCTCGACGATCCCCTCCTGATAGAGGCGGTCAAACTCCGGATCGGTCCAGCGTTCCCAGTTCCATTTGCCGACCTGATCGGACACGAACCATTGCGCGGCCTCATAGGGGTCGGGCGTGGTGCCGAAGCGCATGATCCAAAGCTCCAGATCCTTCCAGGTGTCGCCCTTGCTTTCCTGACCCATCTCCCAGTAGGGGCCGCTTTCGACCGGCAGCACCTTCACCGTGATGCCGATGGCGCCGAGGTTGGCCTGAATGATCTGGGCCGCCAGCATCCGCTCCTGATTGTTGAGCGTGCGCAGCGTCAGTTCCAGACCGGAGACCCCGGCCTCTTCCAGAAGCGCGCGCGCCTCCGCCGGGTCATAGCTGTAGCCGCTCTGATCGCGGTTGCCGATCAGGCCCGGGCAGATGATCCCGTGCGATTTCGACGTGGTGCCCGAATAGGCGCCCTGAAGGATGGAATCCACGTCCACCGCGCGCTGGATCGCCTTGCGCACGCGGATGTCCTGCAACTTGGGATGGTCGGTGTTCATCCCCATCCACATGTATTGCAGCTCACCCGCAACGGTGATCTCGGTATTGTCGGGCATGTTCTTGGTATAGCGCGCCAGCGTGTCGGCGCCCACCTCGGTGCAATCCAGCTCTCCGGCCTCGAAGGCCAGCTCGGCGGCCTTCACCTCGGAGATCACGTTGGCCTCGATCCGCTCGAACGCCGGTTTCGGGCCGGCCCAGTCGGGATTGGCGTGGAAGATCACGCGCTGACCGGGGATCGCCTCATAGGTATAGGGTCCGCAGACCGCCGGGAATTCGTTGGTGAACTCGCCGCCCGCGTCCTTGACCGCCTGTTCGCACAGCACCGCGCCGGGGCCGTGGCAGAGCGTGATCATGATGAACGGCGCGAACGGCTCGCTGAGCACGATGGTGCCGCTGCGCTCTCCAGTCACCTCGACATGATCCATGGCATCGAAATAGCCCGACCAGTCGGTGCCCTTCATCCGTTCATAGGAGAATTTCACATCCGAGGCCCGCACCGGGCCATAGCCGTTCGACCACACCAGCCCCTCGGCCAGCTCGAAATCGATATGCGTCGGATCGCGCTGTTCCAGCTTGGTGACGAAATAGGTCGGCGCCCAGTCGAAGCCCTCTTCGGTGCGGTCATACTGCGCAAGGAACGGCAGGCATTGCTTCTGCGCCTCGATCTCCGTGCCGCCGGACATGTAGCCCGGGTCAAGAATATCGTTGTCTCCGTCCAGCCGCAGCCGCAGCACCGATCCGGCCTGCGCGAACCCCGCCGTGGGCAGGGCGGGCATAAGCCCCATCGCGCCGATCGCCGCCGTCGAGGCGAGAAAGCCGCGCCGTGTTGTTCCGCTATGTTTCATGGTGGTCCTCCTGTTTTCAATGTGTTTGAGGGAATTATTCATCTTTATAACGCACCCCTCCAGTTCGCAGTCATTCGCCATATGACGCGATTACCGCGCCATATAGCGTCATTACCCATGATTTCGTGGAACTCGCTCATCCCATTCGATCTCCTTGACAAGCACCCTACCCTCCCATGCGCGCAGCCGGGCGCGGATGATGAAATCGCTTCGGTCCGTCCTCATGGTGGTTTCGGTCTTCGTCAGCACAGACCAGTCGCCACGCTGCATCCCGTAGGTCCATTCGCAGCGCCCCGAGGCCGATGTCACATCGTCATGCGCAATTCTGTAGCTCTCAACCCCCTCTTTGCGCAGCGTCAGGTCGTTGTCATGCAACCGGAAGACCCCGGCACCGTCGGCGATCTGCATCTCGGTGCATCCGTTCGCGGCATCCTCCAGAACGCGGAAATAGACTTCCGGCGCCTCGATCTGGTCCATGCCCGGCGGCGGCCCGGCCTCCGGCGCGCCGAATGCCGGCAGTTCGTCATCCTCCGGCCGCGCCGCCCGAAGCGGCAGGGACAGCGCGCTGCCCGCGCTGTGCAGTGTCAGGCGCACCGGCTCCGGCGCGGGCCAGATCATCGGGAAATAGCTGGTCGAGATCGCCAGCCGAAGCCGGCGGCCCGCGGCAAAACTCTGCGCCACGTGTTTCATCGGGATCTCGATGTCATAGATCTCGCCGGGCACCAGCGCCTCGGGCACCTCATGCCCGTTGCGATGGGTCAGGTTGAACACCCCGAAGGACACGCGGGTGGATCGGCCATCGGCGTCCACATCGCAGATCCGCGCGGCGACCTGCGCCACCGGGCGGTCCACGCTCACCCGCAGGCGCACGATGGCATCGCCCGCCATCTCCAGCGGCGCGGATAGCGGGTCTGTCTCGAAACACAGGCTGCCGCCATCCTCGGCGCGCTGATCCAACGGCGCGTCGCCCGGCTTGGAATAGCCGCACCATTTGCCAGAGGCCATGCCCACCGTCGCGGGCGAGTGATGCGTGAACTCCGCCGCCCCCTCGGGCGCCTCGCGCCGAAGCCCGCCATCGGGGCAAAGGTGAAAATCGGTGCGCGCCACATGGGGCGAGGGCCAGCACGGCTCCGCGATCCAGCGGCCGGGCCGATGCTCGTAATGCCCCTGTGGCGGCACGCTGTCCTGCATGTAAAGGCGCAGCATCGGCTCCTCCATGATACCGGTCTCCCGCCCCTTGAGCCAGTGATCCCACCAGCGCAGCTCATCCTTCAGAAACCCGATCGCCGGACCCGGTTCGCCCATATGCGGGTAGCGGTGCGCCCATGGGCCGACCAGACCCTTCTTCGGGCCCTGCAAATGCTCCATGAGGCGAAAGACGCTGCGGCAATAGCCATCGGCCCAGCCCGACACCGCGTAAACCGGGATCCGGATCTTCGACCAGTCCTCGCAAACCGATCCATGCTTCCAGTAATCGTCGCGCGCCTGATGCTCCAGCCAGGTCTTGAGCCACAGACCGCTTCCCTCAAGCCGCTGCATCCACATCTCGCGCCACTTCGCCCCGACATTGGCCGGATCGGGCGGCAGCGTGTTGCGCCCGAACATGATCGAGGCCCAACTCAGCTGCTCGCCCAGCAGACAGCCCCCCATGTAGTGAATGTCGTCGGCATAGCGGTCGTCGGTCGAACACAGCGTGATGATCGCCCGGAGCGCGGGCGGCTGCATCGCGGCGATCTGCAAGCCGTTGAATCCGCCCCATGAAATCCCGATCATGCCGACAGTGCCGTCGCACCATGGCTGATCCGCGATCCAGGCGATGGCGTCGACGCCGTCCTGCAATTCCTGCGCGGTGTATTCATCGACCATCAGCCCCTCAGAATCGCCCGCCCCCCGCAGGTCGAGCCGGATCACAGCATAGCCATGACCCGCCAGATAGGGTTGCATCGAAGCGTCGCGCTCCGTGGTGAGGTCGTTCTTGCGATAGGGCAGATATTCAAGGATCGCGGGCACCGGCGCCGCCTCCGCCCCGTCGGGAATCCAGATCCGCGCGGCCAGGATGCATCCGTCAGGCATCGGCACCTCGACGTGGCGATATTCCTTCACCGCGTGGGGATACTCCGTGACATGTTTCATATGCTTTCCCGCCCCTGTCTTTCGCCTGTCGCAACGCGACGCTCACGCGACAGCCTCGAATACGGCCGGGCGAATCTCAACTTCGCGCCCCTTCGCGCCTTGACACTCTTTTCGCGTCAGTGTGCACTAGGGGCATGACGAATGACTTTGCCACGAATCTTTCATTGCTGTGCAGCTATCACCGCTCCATCGCAGAGGTCTGCCGCAAGCTGGACTTCAACCGGCAGCAGTTCAACAAGTATCTGGCCGGGCAATCGCGCCCCTCGCGCCGCAACATGCGCCGGATCTGCGATTTCTTCGGCGTGACCGAGGCCGAACTGCTGATGGAGGCCGCGCCCTTCGAGGACATGATCTCGCTGCGCCGCAAACCCGCGCAGGAAACCGAGTTGAGCAAACCGCTCCAGCATCTCGAAAAGCTCTATCATTCAAGCCAGAGCCTTGAAAAATATGTCGGATTCTACTTTCGCTATTTCTTTTCATTCGGCAATCCGGGGCTGATCATCCGCTCTCTCGCGTCCGTCTATCCCGAGGAGGGAAAATACTACTGGCGCAATATCGAGATCCTGCGCAAACCCGGCGAAAGGGTCGCCTCGGGGCTGAACAAATACGACGGGGCGCTGTTCTACCTCGCGGACCGCATCTACGTCATGGAATACGAGACGCTGGAACGCAATTCCATCACGTCGGTCACACTCTACCCAAGCCACCGCCACAGGCTCGACCGGCTCGTGGGCATCCAGACCGGTGGGCCGACGCGGCGCGGGCGCAAACCCGGCGCCTCGCGCGTGGTGCTGGAATTTCTCGGAAAGGACATCGACGTGAAGGCGGCGCTGCGCAAATGCGGGCTCTTCCGCCCCGAGGACGGCGCGATCCGAAAGGAAACCGTGAACCTCATCCGCAACGAGATCGGCCCCGGCGCCTTCGTCCTCGATGTGGAAGAACCCTGAGCTATCCGCGCGCCATCCACGCCTCCAGCGCGGCCGCCTCCTCCGCGCTCAGCCGCAGGCCCAGCTTGCCCCGCCGCCAGAGCACATCGTCCGCCTCACGCGCATATTCGCGGGTCATCAGCCACGTCACCTCCCGTTCGGTCAGTGTCGCGCCGAAATCACGGCCCAGATCCCGCGCGCTGCCGGCCTGCCCCAGTACCGCCCACGCCTCTGTACCATAGGCGCGGATCAGCCGCCGCGCCCAGCTTTCGGTCACAAACGGGTAGTCCCCCCGCAGCCGCGCCATCAGCGCCCCGGCGCCATCCACCGCGAAATCCCCGCCCGGAAGCGGCACGCCCGCCGTCCATCGCCCCGGCAGGCCGGGGAAATGGTTCGCCACCTTCTCCAACGCGCTTTCGGCCAGCCGCCGGTAGGTGGTGATCTTGCCGCCAAAGACATTGAGAACCGGCGCGCCGCCCGCCTCCTCCACCGTCAGCGTATAGTCGCGCGTCGCCGCCGTGGCGCTGCGCGTGCCGTCATCGTAAAGCGGCCGCACCCCGGAATAAGTCCAGACGATATCCTCGCGCCGCACCGGCACGCGGAAATATTCCGACGCGAAGGCGCAGAGATAGTCCTGCTCCGCCTCGGTGCAGACCGGCGGCACCGACGGGTCGGGATGATCCTCGTCGGTCGTGCCGATCAGCGTGAACTCCCCCTCATAGGGAATGACAAAGATGATCCGCCCGTCGCGCCCCTGAAAGAAATAGCTCTTGTCGTGATCAAAGAGGCGCCGGGTGACGATATGGCTTCCGCGCACCAGACGCACGCTTGCCCCGGTGTCGATGCCAAGGCGCGACGCGATCACCTCTCCGGCCCATGGGCCCGCCGCGTTGATCAGCATCCGCGCCCGGACCGTGCATTCGGCGCCGGTGCCGGTCTCGCGCAGTGTCACACGCCAGATCCCCGCCTCCGGCACCGCACCCGTCACCTCGTGGCGCACGAGAATATCCGCGCCGCGCACCGCCGCGTCGCGGGCGTTGAGCACGACAAGCCGCGAATCCTCCACCCAGCAATCGGAATATTCAAAGGCGCGGGTGAAGGCGTCCTTCAGCGGCGCGCCCTCCGGCCCGCTGCGCAGATCGCGCGTCGTCGTGCCCGGCAGGATCTTTCGTCCGCCCAGATGGTCATAGAGGAACAGACCCAGCCGGATCATCCACGCCGGGCGCCGCCCGCGCATCCACGGCATCAGGCGCGACAGGAACCGCGCCGCCGGGGTGCTGGTGTCGAACCGCATCCCCGGATGCAGCGGCAGGACGAACCGCATGGGCCACGCGATATGCGGCATCGCGCGCAACAGCGTCTCGCGCTCCTTCAGCGCCTCGCGCACCAGCCGGATCTCGAAATACTCCAGATACCGCAGCCCGCCGTGAAACAGCTTG
Source organism: Salinihabitans flavidus (assembly GCF_900110425.1). GTDB lineage: Bacteria > Pseudomonadota > Alphaproteobacteria > Rhodobacterales > Rhodobacteraceae > Salinihabitans > Salinihabitans flavidus. The sequence continues at coordinate 119,736 of NZ_FODS01000002.1, forward strand.
GTGGACGCCGAGGAGGTGGCGGAGGCCAGATCGCCCCGCTCCGCCAGCGTCACCGAAAGCCCCCGGCCCGCCGCGTCCCGCGCGATGCCGCAGCCGTTGATTCCGCCTCCGATCACGAAAAGATCGCAAATGCCGTCTTCGTCTGCTCGCGCCTGCTGCATACCGGCCCCCTTGCCCCGCGCCCGGACATGGCCGCAAGCGCGGCCCGGTGTCAACGCCGGGGCGCGCGCTGCCGTGGCGGCAACGGGCCGGGGATCAGAGCGTGACCGCCTGCCCCGCCCCTTCGGCCTCCGCCCGGCCAAGGACGTGATGGGCCGCCGCCAGATCCTGCGCCGCCACCCCGAGAGAGCGATAGGCCGTGATCTGCCCAGTGTCGCCGCGCCCCGGCACCCGGCCCAGCAGATGCGCGCCGATCTCGCCCATCAGATCCCCGGCCGACAGCTTTCCGGCGGCGATCATCTCCACGATCTCGCCCGCCTGCGCCAGCGTCGAAGGCATGTAATCGACCCAGACCGAAGCGCGCTCCACCAGCGCGTCGTCCACCTCGCGCATCGACGGGATGGACGAGCCGACGATATTGAGATGCGCGCCCTCGGGCACCCAGTCGCCCATCAGGATCGGCGTGGGAGAGGCCGTGACCGTGCAGATCAGGTCCGTCCCCTCCACCGCCGCGCGGCAGTCGTCCCCATGCGCCACGCTCAGCCCCGGATAAAGCGCCTGCGCGCGAAGCGCGAACGCCTCCGCCTTGCCGGCCGAGCGCCCGGCCACATGCAGATGCGTGACCGGGCGCACCGCCATCATCGCGTCAAGGTGATGTTCGGCCTGCTCGCCATAGCCGAGGATCGCCAGCCGCGACGCCTCCTCGCGCGCCAGCGCGCGGGTCGCCACCGCGCTCGCCGCCGCGGTGCGCACCGCCGTCAGCAGCCCCGCATCCATCATCGCCACCGCGCCGCCGGTCTCCGCCTCGAACAGGACAATCGCGCCGCGATGCGAGGACAGCCCCTTTTCGGGATTGCCGGGAAACAGGCTCACCAGCTTGACCCCGTAACAGGCCGGATCGCCGATGGAACCGGGCATCACGCCCATCCGGTTGGCCCCGCCCACCGGCACCACGGACCGCAGCGGCAGTTCCGCGCCGCCGTCGGACACCTGCCGCATCACGCGGTCGATCACCTCTATCGCTTCTGTCATCGGTAGAAGCCGCGCCACATCCTCATGCGTCAGAACGATCACAGCACCCGCTCCTCTTGTGTGCCCCAGTCCGGCCCCGTCACCTCAAGGCCCATCGCCTGCTCCAGCAGCGCGGTATAGGTCTGCGGCCGCGCCACATAGGGGAAATGCCCGCCCGTGGCGAACCGATAGGCCACCCCCGGCGCCAGTTTTTCGCGCAGGCCCGCGCGCTTTTCCGGCGGGATCAGCGGATCGTCATCCGCCTCTATCGTGATGCGCGCCGCGCGCGGCAGGGTCACCTCCGGCAGTTCGGGCGCGGATTTCAGCGCCTTGAGCCGCGTGCGCAATTCCGGCTCGGGGATGCGTCCGCCCACCTCGCCCAGCAAAAGCTCCACTAGATCGGCCTGTTCGGGATGGCTCACACCCCATGCCGACAGCCCCTGCTCGAAACCGGCGCGCAACTCTTCCACCAGCACCGCATCGAGATCGAGCGCATAGGGCATCCGCGTCTCATAGCCTGCGGTGGAACTCATCGTGTTGGCCGCGAACACCCGCACCACCCGTCCGGGATGAACCGCCGCGAAATACTGCACCAGATAGCCACCCAGCGACGAGCCGAGCACCGAGGCGCGCGCAATGCCAAGCCTGTCCATCAGCGCGGCGAGATCATCCGCCCACTCGCTCACACCGCCCGACGCGGGATAGGTCAGCGCCACGATCCGCAGCCGCGCGCGCAGCGCCTCGATCTGCTGCCAGAAGATGTCGCCCCGCCCCAGCGTGCCGGGAATGAGGATCAGCGCCTCGTCCCCCTCCGCGGTGTCGATATAGCCCCATTCACGGCCCCCGAAGGACGCGCGGGTTTCCGGCATGGCATCGGCGAACGCATCGCGTGCGGCAATCAGCGGATTGGTCATTGGAACGGATCCTCCACGGCGGGCCAGTAATCGCGCGCCCGCTTGGTATAGGGAATATTGGCATAATCGGGCGTGATGGAGCCGGGGGTCGCCACCGGAATCACCTTCGACGCGATCGGCGCGAACCCGGCCTGATAGTGGTTCGACGATTTCACGCAGACGTATTTCCGCTCGGCCAGCCTGATCCCCATGTTCTCGAAGGCTTCAGGGTGGAAGGTCTGCGTGCGGGTGTCGTTCACCAGAATGTCGATCCCGTCGCAATGCAGCCACACCACCTCGCCCAGCGGCGCGGGCAACTCTCCGAACCGCTGCGTCAGGCCCGAGGCCACGCGCCGGACCGTCACCGTCAGATCGAGCGGATCGCCCGACACCGGCCCGCATTTCCCGCCAAGCCGGATGGGCAGCGTCGCGCCCTCGCCCGCCTCCTTGCAAATACGCACCACCACCGGATCCCAGAAGATGCCCGTGGCCACGCCCTGCATTCCCCGCTCCAGCATCGCGCGCAGCAGGAAGGTCGCGTCCGACGGCGCTCCGCCGCCGGCATTGTCCGACACATCCGCGAGCACCACCGGCCCGGCCGGCTCCGCCTCCGCCTGATCGAGCGCGGTGTCGATATCGGGCATCTCGCGGTGCAACTCATGGCGCAACGCGAAAAGCGCCTCGCCCAGACGCCTCGCCTCGGTCTCGGCGTGCTCTGCATCACCGTCGCAGATCGCCAGCGCCCGCGCGCCCACGCGCGGATGATCGCCCCAAGGGAAGCTGTGCGCCACCGCCAGCATCAACACGCCGTCCTTACCCTCGCGCGCGATCATGTCATCGACAAACCCGCGCATCGGTTGCGCCGGGGTCGGCATGGCAAGGATCATCCGGCAATCGAAATCGCGCATGACGGGGGCAATCTCGCCGCGCGCGGTGCGCGATGCCAGATCGAACAGATCGCCCGCCCGCTCGGGAATATCCACGTGTGGATACTCCTTGTAAGGCACCAGAAGCGTGGCTTTCGTCATCATCTGGTCGGTCAGGAAACAATGCGGATCGAGAAGCCCGCCAATCACCGCATCGGGCGCAATCGCGCGCGCCCCGGCGATCAGCTCTCCCTCGCAGTCGTCGTATCCATCCGCGATCATCGCGCCATGCAGGCTGAACAGGATGATATCCACCGGCCCCGCTGCCCGCAGGTCCGACAGGATCTCGTCGCGGAACCCCTCGAAGACGGATTTGACCGTGGGCCCCGATGGCTGCGCCGCGGTGGCCAGCGATTCCACCACCTCCCAGCCCTCGGCCTCGGCCCGCTCACGCCAGATGTGAAGCGCCGCGGTCCAGTAATGCATCTCGTGGCGTGTGCCATCGCCGTGATAGATCCCGGCCTCCTCGAAGCTGGCCAGCCCGGTGGGCAGGGGCGAGAAGGAGTTGCTCTCCGTGCTCAGCCCGGCGATGAATAATCTCATGTCTCGATATCCTCTCTCGGTGTCTCGTTCGCGGGCAGGCGCCCCGAGGCGCGCACCAGTATCCCCGCCGTCATGTGAATGACGATCAGCACGAAGGCGACCGGCACCGCCGCCGTGAAAAAGATCATCGGAATCTCAAGCATCTCGGCCTGCCGGTTGAGACTGCGGCCCAGAAATCCGCGCGCCGGGTCCATCCGGGCATTGAAGACCGAATACCAGATCACTGGCGTCGCAAAGATCACAACGCCCGCCCCCCGGATGAGCGACAGCGCCATGCCCGTCCCGCCACGATAGTGGCGCATGGCCGGGAACAGCGTGGGATCGGCCCCCGCGCGAAACGCGCAGGAGGCGCCCAGCATCCCGGCCCAGACCATGCCGCGCCGCGACAGTTCCTCTGTCCAGATCGGTGGCGCGTCAAGAACATAGCGCGCCACCACCTGCCAACTGGCCGACAGCAACATGACCAGCAGCGCCAGCACCGCCCCCCAAAGGGCGATGCGGTTGAGCGCGGCGGAAATCCTGTCAACGTGATCGGCCAGCCGGATCATCGGATCACTCGCCCTTCGCGGCGTCCCAGGCCGCGATCTGCTCGGCGCTCAGAAGCCCGCTTTGATAGGCCGGGGCAGAGGCTTCAAGGAACTCCTGACGGGCCTCCTGATCAAGCCGCACGACCTCGACGCCGGCCTCTTCGAGCTTGTCCATCACAGCATCCTGCGTGCCGAGCCATTCACGGTTGGCCTCGGTCGCGGCGGCGACGGCGGCATCGACAGTGGCCCGCTCATCGTCGCTCAGGCCCTGATACCAGTCTTCGGAGGCGATGGTGATCCGCAGCGACGGCGTGACGCGCGCATCGGTGAAATGCTTGAGGAAATCGGTATGCCCGAACAGAAGCGGCACGAAGGCCGGGTTCATGTATCCGTCCGCCACCCCGGTCTGAAGCGCGTTCGGCACCTCGGCCCAGCTTACGATGGTGCCGGCCGCGCCCCATGCCTCGTAAAGCTCGATCTGGCTTTCGTCGAGGGCCCGCATCCGCAGCCCTTCCATGTCAGAGACCGACCGCACCGGGCGCTTGGTGTTGAAGATGCCGCTGGACTGCCCCACGGTATTGACCGCCAGCACGCGCACGCCTTCGGGCGTCGTGGCCTCGTTGATCTGCGCCAGCATCCCACCTTCGTTCAGGGCGCGATCGACCTGCTCCATGTCGCGGAAGAAATACGGCAGCCGCAGCCCGTAGATCAACTTGTCGAGCGAGCCCACGATATTGAGCGGCGACATCGACACCTCCAGAAGCCCCTGGCTCACCTGGTCGAACAGCTCGTCATCGCCGCCAAGTGCGCCGCGCTGGTATTCCTCGGCCTCCATGCCGTTCTCGTTGAGGTATTCGGCGAAGGCATGCGCCCAGACGTAGCTGCCCGAGCCGTCAAGATCCGGCGGGCTGTCCAGCGCGATCTTCACCTGCGCCGACACCGCCGGGGCAAAGGCCACCGAGGCGGCCAGCATCGCCGCTCCGAAAATATGTCTGATGGTCATGGTTCTGTCTCCCTTGTTGGATTGGTCTTTTGGTCTGGTTGATCTGCGCCTCGCTAACCTCCCGCCAGCCCGAAGGCCCGCGGCAGCGCGAGGCTGATTTCAGGGCGCCACACCAGAAGCGCGAGCACCCCGATCTGAACGAGCACGAACGGCAGGATCGTCCGCGCCAGCCGCCAGTAGTTCACCCCCGTGACCGCCGAGACCACCAGAAGGCAGCCCCCCATCGGCGGAGAGACAAGCCCGATGCACAGGTTGAAACACAGCACGATCCCAAGATGCACGGGGTCCGCCCCCTGTTCAAGCGCCACCGGCGCCAGCAACGGCACCAGAAGCGCAAGCGCCACCGGAATATCGAGCACCATTCCCGCCAGAAGAAATATGACGTTCATCGCCAGCATGTATTGCAGCGGCCCGAGGCCAAGCCGCGCGACCGTGTCCGAAATCGCCTCCGGCACCCGCTCCAGCGCGCCCAGATGGCCCAGCGCGGACACCGCGCAGATGATCACGAAGATCGACCCCGAAAGCAGCGCCGTGCGCCGGAACGCCTCGAAGATGTCATTGGCGCCAAGCCCGGCATAGAACCACCCCGCCCCGAAGGCCGCGAACACCGCCACCGCCGCCGCCTCCGTCGGGGTCATCCAGCCCAGCACGATCCCGCCAAGGATGATCGCCGGAATCGACAGCGCCGGCAGCGCGTGCAGCAACGTGGGGAAAAACGACGGCATCTCCTCGCGCGGCACGCGCGGATGGTCGTCGCGGATCGCAAAGAAGGTGTTGACCAGCAACAGCGCCCCCGCCAGCACCAGCCCCGGCACGATCCCGGCCAGAAACAGCGCCGTGACCGAGGTGCCCATGAGCGCCCCGTAAAAGATCAGGATGATGGAGGGCGGCACGATCGGCCCGATGATCGACGACGCGGCCGTAATCGCGCTCGCATAGCTGAGCGTATAGCCCCGCCGCTGCATCTCCGGCACCAGCGTGTTGGACAGCGCCGCGGAATCGGCCACCGCCGAGCCGGAAATCCCGGCAAAGAACACCGAGGTTAGGATATTGACATGCCCCAGCCCGCCGCGCACCCGCCCGACAAGCGCCATCGACAGGTTGATCAGGATCTTGGTGATCCCGCCCCGGTTCATCAACTCGCCCGCGAGGATGAAAAGCGGCATCGCCATGAGCGCGAACACGTCGATCTTGGAAAAGATCTGCTGCGGCAGGATCGCCAGATAACGCGCGTTGTCGGTCGCCAGAAACGCCAGAACCGCCGCGCCGCCGATGACATAGGCAATCGCCAGACCGGAGAACAGAAAGGCCGCCCCGGCCATCACCACCCAGATCATCAGGCCATCTCCCGCACTCTTGCGGGCGCAAGGCACGTCGCACTGACTCCGAGATCGGCAATATCACCCGGCACCGCGCGCCCCCGCACCAGCGCCGCCGCCGCACGCGCCAGCGCCGGCGCGCTCTGGATGCCGTAGCCGCCCTGCCCCGCCAGCCAGAAGAACCCCGGCGCGTCCTGCGCGAAACCGGCCACCGGATCGCCGTCGGGCAGGAAGCTGCGCAGCCCGGCCCATTTGCTCTCGATCCGGCGCACCTGAAGATCGAACGCCGTTTCGATCCGGTCCACGCAGATCGCCACGTCAAGCTCTTCGGGCTGCGCGTCGCAGGGCGGCGACAGCGTCGCATCCGCCGGCGACAGCAGCAGCTTGCCCGCATCGGGCTTGAGATAGAATTGCTCCTCGGCGTCGACCACCATGGGCCATGGGTCCGGCACCATCCCCTCGGGCGCGGCCACGAGAATCGCGGTGCGCCGCAGCGGGCGCAGCCCCAGCGGCGCGACCCCCGCGAGCGCGGCCACCTCATCGGCCCAAGCCCCGGCGGCATTGACAACGACCGGCGCGGTAAAATCGCCCGCCTCGGTCTCCACCCGCCAGCCCGCGCCGTCGCGGGTCAGTCCGCGCACCTCCGCGCCGGTGACGACATGCCCGCCGTCCGCGCGGAAGACGCGCAAGTAATGCTGATGCAGCGCGGCGACATCGACATCGGCCGCCCTTTCGTCAATCAGCCCCGCCGCCGCATAGCCGGGCCGCAGAAGCGGCACCCTTTCGGCCATCTGATCCGCGCCCAGCGGGCGCACCGCCTCGCCCAACTCCGCGTGCAGCGCGGCAAGCGCCTCCCGCTGATCGGCCCGCGCGGCGAACATCACCCCGCGCGTGCGCAAAAGATCCTGCGGCGTTCCCGCCGGCCCCTGCCCAAGAAAGAACGGATGCGAGGCGCGCGTCAGTGCCCGGATCACCGGCGGCCCGTAGGCCAGCGTGAAAATCGCCGCCGACCGTCCCGTGGTGTGGTATCCCGGCTGCGCCTCCCGCTCCAGCAGCACAATGCGCCCCGCGCCCGCCCCGGCAAGCTCCGCCGCGACCGAGGCCCCGGCCATGCCCGCACCGATCACGACGATATCGACCTGTTGCGCCCTCGCGGCCATCCCGTTCCCCTCGCGTGGTTTCCGACTCGGAGCGTAGCAGCAATTTTCCAATGGGAAAGAACAAATTTTTCCGATAGGAAAAATTCTTGGCCTTTCAGAAGTTTGCCCGTAATCTCATACCATGAAAACATCGCAGGATAACGCGACTCAGCGTCAGGAATTCGGCAGGCGCCTGCGAGAGCTGCGCCGCGACAAGAATTGGACACTGGCCGAGGTGGCGGAACGATCCGGCCTTGCCATCTCCACCATCTCCAAGGCCGAACGCGGACTGATCGCGCTGACCTATGACCGGCTGGCACAGCTTGCCGACGGTCTCGGCACCGATCTGGCCGCCTTCTTCGGCGATAGCGGAGAGACGTTCACCCCCGGAAGCTTCGCCGTCGCCCGGCGGGGCGAATTCAAACGGCAGGAAACCGAGAATTACGTCTACGAGATGCTCTTTCCCGACCTGTGGAACAAGGGAATGCGCCCGATGATGGGGTCTTTGAAGGCGCGCGCCTTCGTGGACTTCGATGAATTCGTGCGCCATCCGGGGCAGGAATTCCTGATCGTGATGGACGGCGCCGTCACGGTCTTTGCCGAAGGGCGGGATCCGGTGCATCTTCAGGCCGGCGACAGCATCTATTTCGACAGCGCCATCGGTCACCTCTACGCCTCGGACGGGGACCGCGACGCGCGAATCCTCGTGGTCTGCGTGCCCGGTTGATCCCCGCCGTTCAGGGCGCGCCGGACGCCGCCCCGCAGGCCGCCATCACCATCCGCTTGACCTCGCGGGCATAGCGGTCCGGCGTGATCCCGCGGCGGTGATATTTCGCGCGCTTGAGATACCAGTCCCGGAGCAGGGGCTTGATCAGCAACGGCATCAACTCCGGATCATCGGGGCGCAGGCATCCCGCCGCGCGACCCGCATCCAGAATTTCAGCAAGATAGATGTCGGTCGCCTCTTCGATCTCGACCGCCATGGCGCGCTGCGGTGCGGGCAGGCTGCGTGCCTCCATGAAGATGAACACGAACCAGTCCCCCATCGCCTCGCTCAGCGCAAGGTGGGTGGTCATGAACCAGCCCAGATGCGCCACCGGATCGCGGCCGATCGCCTCTGGCGGACGGCCAAGGACCGCGACGATCGCCTCCGCCACCTCATGCAGCATCATGGTCATCAGGCCGCATTTGCCGCCAACCGCCTTGTCCAGCAACGTCGCGGACAGGTTCGCCTCCCGCGCCAGTTCTTCAAGGCGCACCGTGGCAAACCCACTCTCCCGCGATTTCCGGAACACCGCCGCGACAACCCGTTCAAGCGTTTCAGGCGACAGCCCCGGCTGCGCGCCGTCCTCGCCGTCCCGGTTCCGCTCGACCATCGCGCGGCAGACATAGGACATGGTGTAGTCCGATGCCTCCACCGCCGCCTTCTCCCCGATAGGCTGGGTCAAGACCACTCCCCCGTTTGCGCTATCCATCGACATTTCCTATCGGGATAGGCGGATCGCGCGGGATGTCAAATCTTTCCGTTTCATGGAAATGGCCGACACGCTGCGCAAAAGGGGGGGCAAAGGGCCTCGCCGGATCTCCCCGCCGAGGCCGGAATGTCACGCCGCCCGACGCCGCTGGGGCCGGCGCTTGCCCGCCGAGGCAGGCGCGCCGCCACGGCCTTGACCGCCGCCGCCGCCACCGCCGCGATTGCGGTTGCGTCCGCCGCCCGGCTTGCCGACCGTCTTGCCGAGCCTTTCGGGCCGCGTTCCGCTGGCCACGGGGATCTCGATCTTCATGACCTTTTCCACCTGCCACAGCAGATCCGCCTCTTCGGGCGCACAGAAGGCGATCGCCTCGCCCTCGCGCCCGGCGCGCGCGGTGCGGCCGATGCGGTGAACGTAATTGTCCGGCGTGTCGGGCAGGTCATAGTTGATCACATAGGTCACACCGGGAATGTCGATCCCCCGCGCGGCCACATCGGTGGCCACAAGCGTTCTCACGGTGCCGTCACGAAACGCCTTGATGGCGCGGTCGCGCTGTCCCTGGCTCTTGTTGCCGTGGATCGAGGCGGCGTTGTAGCCGTCGGCCACAAGCTGCTTCATCAGCTTTTCCGCCCCGTGCTTGGTGCGCGCGAACACCAGCGTCAGCGCATCCAGATCGCGCGACAGGATTTCCCGCAGCTTGCCGGGCTTGTGCGCCTTTTCAAGAAAGATGATGGATTGCGTCACCTTGTCCGCTGCCTTGCCCGGAGGCGCGACCTGCACCCGCTTGGGGTTGGTCAGATAGGCACGGCTCAGCTCTTCCATCTGTTTGGGCATCGTGGCCGAAAACAGCATCGTCTGGCGCGGCGTGCCCAGCCGGGCGGCGATCTTGCGCAGCGCATGGATGAAGCCGAGGTCGAGCATCTGGTCGGCCTCGTCGAGGACAAGATGCTGCACGGTCTCAAGCCGCACCGCGCCGCGCTCCATCAGGTCGATCAGGCGGCCGGGCGTGGCCACGAGAATATCCGTGCCGCGCCCCAGAACGCCGATCTGGCGGTTGATCGACTGCCCGCCGACCACCGTGGCGATCTTGAGCGGCGTCGAAAACGCCAGCGGGCGCAGGCTCTCGGCGATCTGGTTCACCAGCTCGCGCGTCGGCGCGAGAATAAGCGCCTTGACCGTCTTGGGCGCGGGACGCGCCGGTTCGGCCAGCAGATGCTGGATCAGCGGCAGCCCGAAGGCCAGCGTCTTGCCGGTGCCGGTCTGCGCCAGCCCCAGAATGTCGTGCCCGTCGAGCGCGAGCGGAATCGCCTGATTCTGGATCGGGGTCGGCTCGGTGAACCCGGCGCGGGCAATGGTCTTGGTCAGGGAGGGCTCAAGGCCCAGCATGTCGAAATCGAACAAAAGGTATCCTTTCGATCCGCACAGGGCCAGATGACCCGCACACGGACGGATGTCATGGCCGCCTCTCGGGGTCGGCGCACGAGGGTATGGCAGGGCCTCGACATGCACGGGCGTATCCCATGCGGTCCGACCCGACCGAAAGAACCCTGCGTGATGGGGATCTGGTGATTGCGAACACCGTTGCGCCCGGTCTGACGGGGCGCGGCCTGCTCACGCGGCAAGGCGGCGTTGAGGGGTGTTTGCCGCATCGCGGCGACAAAGTCAAGCGGGACTCGCCCCCGGCCTGCCACTGGACCTCCGCCACGCCAGCCCCTAGTCTGCGGGGCAGGATTCCCCCGCAACAGGTGCGCCCCTTGTCCGATACCCCCGCCTATCAGGTTCTCGCCCGTAAATACCGCCCCGAGACCTTCGCCGATCTCGTCGGTCAGGACGCGATGGTGCGCACGCTCAAGAACGCGTTTCTGGCCGACCGCATCGCGCAGGCGTTCATCATGACCGGCATCCGCGGCACCGGCAAGACGACCACCGCGCGGATCATCGCCAAGGGCATGAACTGCATCGGTCCCGACGGTCAGGGCGGCCCCACGACAGACCCCTGCGGAACATGCGAGCATTGCAAGGCCATCATGGAAGGCCGCCATGTGGACGTGATGGAGATGGACGCCGCCTCGCGCACCGGCGTGGGCGACATCCGCGAGATCATCGAAAGCGTGCATTACCGCGCCGCCTCCGCGCGCTACAAGATCTACATCATCGACGAGGTGCACATGCTCTCGACCAGCGCCTTCAACGCGCTGCTCAAGACGCTGGAGGAACCGCCCGCGCATGTGAAATTCATCTTCGCCACGACCGAGATCCGCAAGGTGCCGGTCACGGTGCTGTCACGCTGCCAGCGGTTCGATCTGCGCCGGATCGAACCGGAGGACATGATCGCCATGCTGCGCCGCATCGCCACCGCCGAAGGCGCCGCGATCGCCGACGACGCGCTGGCGCTGATCACCCGCGCCGCCGAAGGCTCCGCGCGCGACGCCACCTCGCTGCTGGATCAATCCATTTCCCACGGCGCCGGGGAAACCACCGCCGAGCAGGTGCGCGCCATGCTCGGTCTGGCCGACCGGGGCCGCGTGCTCGACCTGTTCGACATGATCCTGCGCGGCGATGCCGCCGGCGCCCTGCACGAGCTGTCCGCCCAGTATGCCGAGGGCGCGGACCCGATGGCGGTGCTGCGCGATCTGGCCGAGATCACCCATTGGGTCAGCGTGGTGAAGATCACCCCCGAGGCCGCCGAGGATCCCACCGTCGGCCCCGACGAACGCGCCCGCGGCCGCGCCATGGCGGACGCGCTGCCAATGCGCGTGCTCACCCGCCTGTGGCAGATGCTTCTCAAGACGCTGGAGGAGGTGGGCAACGCCCCCAATACCATGATGGCCGCCGAAATGGCGATCATCCGCCTGACCCATGTGGCCGACCTGCCCAGCCCCGAAGAGCTTCTGCGCAAGCTTCAGGACACGCCCCCGCCCCCCGCAGCCGGCCCCGGACCGGGCGGCGGCGGCGGGTCGCGCGCCCCGGCCGCCGGCAATGGCGGGGACAGTGGCAATGGCGGCTACACCTCCCACGCCCCCGCGCGGGCGACCGGCGGCGGCGCCCCCTCCGGCGGTCCCGGCCCCGCGCAGGCGCTGGCCGCCGATCCGGCGCTGACCCATTATCCCAGCTTCGAGCATGTGATCGAGCTGATCCGCAGCAACCGCGACGTGAAACTGCTGGTGGAGGTGGAAACCTGCCTGCGCCTGGCCGCCTATCAGCCCGGGCGCATCGAATTCACCCCCACCGATGACGCCCCCGGCGATCTGGCGCAGCGCCTCGGTGCGACCTTGCAACGCTGGACCGGCAACCGCTGGGCGGTCAGCGTGGTCAACGGCGCGGGCGCCCCCACCATTGCAGAGACCCGCGAGGCCGACGACAACGCCCTGCGCGACGAGGCCCGCGCCCACCCGCTGGTGCAGGCGGTGTTCGACACCTTTCCCGGCGCGCGCATCACCTCCGTCCGCTCCGCCCGCGACATCGCCGCCGAAGCCGAGGCCGAGGCCCTGCCCGAGGTCTCCGACGAATGGGACCCGTTCGAGGAAGACTGACGCGCCGCCCCTTGTGCGCCCGCATCGCCATCCGTATCTAACAGCCAAGCCAGACCACTCAGGAGAACAACATGCTCAAGGGCCTTGGAAATCTCGGCGACATGGCCGGGATGATGAAAAAAGCGCAGGAAATGCAGTCCCGCATGGCCGAAATGCAGGACGAGCTGCACAAGATCACCGTCACCGGCGAATCCGGCGCCGGGCTGGTGACGGCCACCGCCTCGGCAAAGGGGGAACTGAAGTCGCTCGACATCGACCCGTCGATCTTTTCCGGCGACGACAAGGAAGTGGTCGAGGATCTCATCCTCGCCGCGATCAAGGACGCGCAGGCCAAGGCGGCCGACCGCGCGCAGGAAGAGATGGGCCGGATCACCGAGGATCTGGGCCTGCCCAAGGACATGAAACTGCCCTTCTGAAGGGACCGCCGGCAAAAGGCGCGCGATGAGCAACAGCAACGACATCGACCGGCTGATCGAGATCATGGCCCGCCTGCCCGGCCTCGGCCCGCGCTCGGCGCGCCGCGCGGTGCTGACCATGATCCGCAAGCGCGCGCTTCTTCTGGGCCCGCTGGCCGAGACGATGCAGACCGTCGCCCGCACCGCCCGCGAATGCCTCACCTGCGGCAATATCGGCACCTCCGAGACCTGCGCGATCTGCCGCGACGAACGGCGCGCCACCGGAGAGCTCTGCGTGGTCGAGGATGTCTCGGATCTCTGGGCGATGGAACGCGCCGGCGTCTTCAAGGGCCGTTACCACGTCATCGGCGGCACCCTGTCGGCGCTCGACGGCATCGGCCCCGAGGAACTGTCGCTGCCGCGCCTGAAGGACCGGATCGAGGCGGAAGGGATCACCGAGGTGATCCTCGCCCTGAACGCCACGGTCGAGGGGCTGACCACCGCGCATTACATCGCCGACATGCTCGAGGATTCGGTGCGGCTGTCGTCGCTGGCCCAGGGCGTGCCGATCGGCGGAGAGCTGGACTATCTCGACGAAGGCACCATCGGTGCCGCCCTGCGCGCCCGCAAACCGCTCTGACCGCGCAGACGGCCGCACCGCCACATGCGCCTGCGCGGCACGAAAAAACCGCCCCCCGAAAGGGGCGGTGCACAGAGTCTGAACGAAACGCCCGGTAAGGCTCAGCGTCCCTTGCGGGTGTCGCGGCCCTTCTTCTCGTCGTCGTCCTCGTCGTCATCCTCATCGTCGTTTTCATGTGCGCCGTCGGGCAGGTTGAAGAAACTCTCCGCATCCCTGTAATCGCCGCGGTCCGGCTTGTCTTCGTCCGCTTGACGGTCATCGCTTTCGGTCAGGCTGAAGGTCTCCAGCCCCTCGATCGCAGTGGGCATTCGCGGCTCGGCATCCATGCCGAGCGACTGCTCCGTGCTGACCAGCTTGCGACGCTCGTCATCGTTCATCACCGTGCCCTTGGCGACCTTCGTGCCGGCGGCCTTCTGCACCGCCTCGTCAAGCTCGGACTGCTTGCACAGGCCAAGCGCCACCGGGTCGATCGGCTGAATATTGGAAATGTTCCAATGGGTGCGCTCGCGGATGGCCTGAATCGTCGGCTTCGTGGTGCCCACCAGCTTGCCGATCTGCGCATCGGTCAGCTCGGGGTGGAACTTCACCAGCCACAGGATCGACGCGGGACGGTCCTGCCGCTTGGACAGCGGGGTATAGCGCGGGCCGCGGCGTTTTTCCTCGCCCTGCGCGGCGGGGTTGTGCTTGAGCTTGAGCCCGCGCTGCGGGTCTTTCTCTGCCAATTCGATATCTTCGGCCGACAACTGGTTGTTGGTGACCGGGTCAAAGCCCTTCACCCCCGCGGCCACATCGCCATCGGCGATCCCCTGGATCTCCAGCTCATGCATCCCGACGAAATCCGCGATCTGCTTGAACGTCAGGGTGGTATTGTCAACAAGCCAGACGGCTGTCGCCTTGGCCATGATCGGTTTTGCCATTGTCATCTCCTTCACGGGTCGGCCCCGACAAGACTTTCCCGGCGCCTGCCTTGGCAGGCTGCCCCGGATATGGCAGATCCGGGACGGGTTTCCGTTGTCGGGGAACTTGGCGGCTATATAGTGCCTGTCGTTCCATAAGGAAAGAGCGAATGCGCCCTGTGATCCTTTTCCTCTGCGGGCTGATCCTCGCCCTGCCCGCCGCCACCGCGCGCGCCGACGGCGAGCCGGCGGGCGTGTTCGACTATTACCTGCTCAGCCTGAGCTGGTCGCCCAACTGGTGCGCGCTCGACGGGGATGCGCGCGGCGCGGCCCCCTGCGAGACGGGGGGCGGGCATGGCTGGGTGCTGCACGGACTCTGGCCGCAGTATCATCGCGGCTGGCCCGCCTTCTGCCCGACCGCCACGCCCAACCCGCCGCGCGCCCTGACACGGTCGATGGCCGATATCATGGGCACCCCGGGCCTGGCCTGGTATCAGTGGAAAAAGCACGGGCGCTGCTCGGGCCTTGCGGCAGAGGACTACTTCGCCCTCTCGCGCCGCGCCTATGACAGCATCGCCCGCCCGCCCATGTTCCGCACCCTCACGGACCCGGTGCGCCTGCCCGCCTCTGTCGTGGAGGAGGCGTTCCTCAGGGCCAACCCCTCGCTCACCGAGGAGATGATCACCATCACCTGCCGCGACGGCCACATCCAGGAGGCGCGCATCTGCCTGTCAAAAGATCTCGCGCCCGTCCCCTGCGGCCGCGACGTCAGCCGCGACTGCGCCGCCCGCAACGCCCATTTCAAGCCTCTGCGCTAGGACCAAACGGGGCGCCGTGCGGCGCGACTCATACGTGCGTTGGGGGATTCACCCCCAAACTCCCAAGGCATTTGACCCGAAAAGATGCGGCAGGTGCCCTGCCCTTTCTTTGTTCCGAAAATACTCCAACGCAACGCCCGTCCCGTTCATCACGTCCGAAGACGGCGCGAGGCGGTCATCGCCACCGACGCGATACCGACGTTTTACCGACGTGATACCGAAACGGCTTTTTCAGCGTTTTCAGCACGTTAACCCTGATTCTCTCAACCGTAGGTCGACACCGTCGTTCCCGCCAGCGCCGAGATGTTGAGAAGCCCGCGCACCGTGATCGAGGGGGTCACGATATGCGCCCGGTTGCCCATCCCCATCAGGATCGGCCCCACCTCCAGCCCGTCCGCTAGCGATTTGAGCACATTGCGCGTGGCCCCCGCCGCATCGGTATTGGCATAGACCAGCACATTGGCCTTGCCGCTCAACCGCCCGTCGGGAAACAGCCGCTCGCGCAGATCCGGATCGAGCGCCGCATCGGTGTGCATCTCGCCCTCATACTCGAAATCGCGGGACCGCGTGTCGAGGATTTCCAGCGCGCCGCGCATCACCCGGCCCGAGCGGCTGTCGAGGTTGCCGAACTGGCTTCCGGAGCAGAGCGCGATCTTCGGTGTGACGCCGAAGCGGCGCACGTGACGCGCCGCGGCGATCACGGTTTCGGCGATCTGCTCGGCCTCCGGTTCGATGTGGATATGGGTATCGGCAACGAAGATCGGCCCCCGGTCCAGCAGGATGAGGGAGAGCGCGCCGATAGGGTGTAGTTCTGTGTTTTCAAGAACTTGCGTGACATAGTTGAGATGCCAGCGGTATTCCCCGAAAGTACCGCAAATCATGCTGTCGGCCTCGCCGCGCTCCACCGCCATGGCGGCGATGGCGGTGGTGTTGGTCCGGATGATCGCCTTGGCCAGATCGGGGGTAACCCCCTTGCGGCGCATGATCTGATGATAGCGGGACCAGTAGTCGCGAAAGCGCGCGTCGCTTTCGGGATTGACCAGTTCGAAATCCGCGCCGGGCCGGATCTTGAGCCCCATCCGGTCGAGCCGCATTTCCACGACCTCGGGCCGCCCGATCAGGATCGGCGTGTCCACCGCCTCCTCGACCATCGCCTGCGCGGCGCGCATCACGCGCTCATCCTCACCCTCGGCGAAGACGATCCGCCGGGTTGACGCGCGCGCCGCATCGAACACGGGGCGCATGATCATGGACGAGCGGAACACCTGCGCCTGAAGCTGCGCGCCATAGGCGTCGAGGTCGATATGCCGCGTGGCCACGCCGCTGTCCATCGCCGCCTTGGCCACGGCGAGCGCGATGGTTGGCAGCAACCTTGGATCGAAGGGCTTGGGGATCAGGTAATCGAGCCCGAACTTGAGCGTCTCGCCGCGATACGCCTGCCCCACCTCCGCCGAGGCCGTGGCGCGCGCAAGGCCCGCGATCGCCTCCACGCAGGCCATCTTCATCTCGTCGTTGATCTCTGTCGCGCCGACGTCAAGCGCGCCCCGGAAGATGAAGGGAAAACACAGCACGTTGTTGACCTGATTGGGATAATCGCTCCGCCCCGTGGCGATGAGCGCCCCCGGGGATGCCTCTCGCGCGACATCGGGCATGATCTCGGGAGTGGGATTGGCCAGCGCGAAGATGATGGGGTCCTTCGCCATCAGCTTGACCATCTCCCCGGTGAGCAGCCCGGGCCCCGACACCCCGAGAAACAGGTCCGCCCCGCTGAGCGCGTCCTCGATGCTGCGCTTATCGGTGTCCTGCGCGAACTCCGCCTTCTCGGGAGACAGATCGTTGCGGCCGGTATGCACCACCCCCTTGCTGTCGAGCATGAGGATATTCTCGTGCTTGACGCCCATCACCATCAGCATCTTGAGACAGGCGATCCCCGCCGCCCCCGCGCCAAGCGCGGCAACGCGGATGGTCTCCACCGATTTTCCGGCCACGATCAATGCGTTATAGGCCGCCGCCGCCGCCACGATGGCGGTGCCGTGCTGATCGTCGTGAAACACCGGGATGTTCATCCGCTCGCGGCAGATCCGCTCCACCACGAAACAATCTGGGGCCTTGATGTCCTCAAGGTTGATGGCGCCGAACGTCGGCTCCAGCCGGCACACCAGATCGGCGAGCGCCTCGGGGTCGTCCTCGTTCACCTCGATGTCGAAGCAGTCGATGCCGGCGAATTTCTTGAACAGGACGGCCTTGCCCTCCATCACCGGTTTGCTCGCCTGCGCCCCGATATTGCCAAGGCCAAGCACTGCGGACCCGTTCGTGATCACCGCGACGAGGTTGCCCTTGGCGGTATAGCGCGCGGCCTCCGCCGGGTTCCTGTCGATCTCAAGACAGGCTTCGGCCACGCCGGGTGAATAGGCCAGGCTGAGATCGCGCCCCGTGGCCATCGGCTTGGTGGGCCGGATCTCCAGTTTTCCGGGTTTGGGATACTCGTGGTAGTAAAGCGCCCGCTCGCGCAGCTTGTCGTCGTCCCTGCCACTGCTCGTCATCTGTGTCCTCCCTCTGTCCCTCTCAGCCGTTGCCGCGACACGCCATGAGGCGCGCCATGTCCAGCATCCGGCACGAAAACCCCCATTCGTTGTCATACCAGCCGAACACCCGCAGCAGCCCGCCGTCCGAAACCGAGGTTTCGGGGCCGGACAGGATGAGCGATTCGGGCCGGGCGCGCAGGTCGGTGCTCACCAGCGGCTTTTCCGTCCAGCCGATCAAAGGCGAGCGCGCCGCCTCTGCCTTCAGGTGGGCGTTCGCACTCTCTTTCGTGACCGGCGCGCGGGTCTGTATGGTCATATCTATGGCGCTCACGCTGGCGGTCGGCACCCGGATCGCGCGCGCCTCCACCCGTCCCTTGAGGTGCGGCAGAACCCGGTCGGTCAGGCGCTGCGCCGATGTCGTCGTGGGCACCATCGACAGCGCCGCGGCCCGGCTGCGCGCCAGATCGCCGCGCGGCTTGTCCACTGTTGGCTGGCTGCCGGTGTAGCAATGCACGGTGGTCATCTGCCCGCTGATCAGGCCGAACCCGTCGTCCAGCATGCGCATCAGCGGCGCAAGCGCATTCGTCGTGCAGGAGGCGTTCGACACGATCCGGTGATCGCCCAGCCGATCCTCGTTGGCGCCCATCACGACTGTGATATCCGCCTCATCGGACGGGCCGGAAATCAGCACTGCGCCCGCACCCGCCTCGATCCCGCGCTCGGCCACGGCGCGCTTGCCGGCCATGCCGGTGCATTCCAGTACAAGATCGACACCCGACAGATCGAGCGCACGCAAATCGCCTTCCGCGTGAAAGGGGATGGCGCGGCCGTCCACCGTCAACTGCCCGCCCCCGGCCTGCACGTCGCCGGGGTATGGTCCGAAAACGCTATCGTATTCAAAGAGATAGGCGCAGGTTTCCAACGGCTCAATATCGTTGATCCCGACAATCTCCAGATCATCGAACTCCCCGCCGCGCGCCATGATGCGCAGCAGGGTCCGGCCGATCCGGCCAAACCCGTTGATGAAGATGCGAGTGGGTGCTGTGGTCATGTCTTCCCGGCGTCCGTTGTGGTGGTGCTTTCATGCAGTTCACCGGGTTTGCGCGGGAAACACCAGCCCCCGCTTCAGAAATCCACCTCGATGGCGACGCCTTTTTCACCGGCCAAACGCACCGCCGCCGCCGCCACCGCGAGATCCTGAAGCCCCACGCCGGTGCCGTCGAACAGCGTGACCTCCCGCGCGCCTTCGCGTCCCGGATAGGTGCCGTTGATCACCGCGCCGATCTCGGCGATGTCGTCGGCACCGATCAGCCCCGCGGCCACCGCGTGCTGACATTCCCCGATGCTGACCGATTGCGCCACCTCGTCGGTGAAACGGCGGGCGCGGGCGACCAGCGCGGGCTCCAGCTCCTGCTTGCCCTTGGTGTCGGTGCCCATGCTGGCGATATGCGTGCCGTCGGCGACATGATCGCTCATCAGGATGGGATCGAAACTTGACGTGATGGTGATGATCACATCCGCCTCCCGCATCTGGGGCAGGTCCACCGCCTCGAAGGGCAGATCATGCTCTTGCGCCACCTCTTGCAGACGGCTGAGGCGTTCGGGATGCAGGTTCCAGCCGATCACCCTCTCGAATCGCCGCTGCGCCAGCGCCGCACGCATCTGGAATGTGGACTGATGACCTGCCCCGATCATGCCCAACACCTTGGCGTCCGGCCGCGCTAGATGCCGGATCGACACCGCAGCGGCCGCCGCCGTGCGCAGCGCGGTCAGAAGATTGCCGCCCACAAGCGCCGTGGCCCGCCCGGTGTCGGGATCGAACAGAATCACGGTGGACTGATGATTGGTCAGCCCCTTGTCGGCGTTGCCCGGCCAGTAGCCTCCCGATTTCAGGCCCATGACAAGGCCGGCCCGGTCAAACCCGCTCTTGAACCCATAGAGCGCGTCGGCATGGCCGATCGCCTCGCGAATCACGGGGAAGTTAAGGGCCTCCCCGCGCGCCATCGCGCCGAACACGTTCTCAACCGCGTCGAACGCGGCCTCGGGCGTGATCAGCCCGGCAATCTCCCGTTCGGGAACGATGATCATCGCGCAATCCTTCTTTTCAGTATCGGTGCGCCCGCCCGATCCGGCGGGCGCCTCTGACCAAGCCCCGAATCAGTAGGCCCGCCCGCGCGCCGTGACAGGCCAGACGCATTCCACCTTGCCGCCGCGCACGCCCACATACCAGTCATGCGCGTTGCACGTCGGGTCGCAGTGGCCCGGCACCAGCTTGAGTTTCTCGTTGATCTTCAGCACGCCATCGGGGTCGGCGATCACGCCATGCTCGTCCGAGCATTTGATGTATTCCACATCGTCCCGGCCAAAGATCACCGGCAGCCCGCTATCGACCGACTGCGCCTTCAGCCCCGCATCGCAGATCGCCTTGTCGGGTTTGGCGTGGCTCATCACGCTTGTGAGCAGGAAGAGCGCATTCTCCCACTCGCCCTGATCGATCCGCTGGCCATTCTCATCCAGAATGCGCCCGTAATCGGCATCCATGAAGGCGTATGATCCGGCCTGAAGCTCGTTAAACACGCCCGAGTTGGACTCGAAGTAATAGCTGCCGGTGCCGCCGCCCGACACCAGCTCCGGCTTCAGCCCCTCGGCGGTCAGCGCCTCGACCGCGTCGCGCACCATGGCGATGGCAATGTCGAGCTTGGCCTTGCGGTCCTCGTATGCGTCGATGTGCTGCATCGCGCCCTGATAGGCTTGGATACCGCTGAACTTCAGCCCATCGGCCGCGTCGATCGCCCTGGCGATGGCGACGACATCCTCTGTTGTCGTCACGCCGCAGCGCCCCGCGCCGCAGTCGATTTCCACGAAGCATTCGATCTGCGTTCCATGCGCGGCGGCGGCGGTGGACAGGTCCGCCACATTGTCGATATCATCGACGCAAACGATCACCCGGCAGCCGTATTTCGGCATTCGCGCCAGAAGGTCGATCTTGGCCGCGTCGCGCACCTGATTGGACACCAGTATATCCTTGATCCCTCCACGGGCGAACACCTCTGCCTCGGACACCTTCTGGCAGCAGACCCCGACAGAGTTGCCCAGCTTTTCCTGCAATTTCGCCACGTCCACGGACTTGTGCATCTTGCCATGCACCCGGTGGCGCATCCCGTGCGCCTTGGCATAATCGCCCATCTTCCTGATATTGCGCTCCAGCGCGTCGAGATCGAGGATCAGGCACGGGGTTTGAATATCCGCCTCATCCATACCGGGCTTGGCCGGGATGTCGAAGCCGACTTCGAAGTCGTCTAGGTTGGTCACGTCTTTCATCCTTCAGGTCCTTTCCGTTCGCGCGCGCATTGTCGCGCGGCGCCAGATTTTCAGCTTTCCATCCAGGGCAGCCTGTCGAGATCGACATTCCCCCCGGTGATGATCACGCCCACGCGCCGGCCCGCGAACCGCTCGCGGTTCTTGAGGATGGTCGCCAGCGGCACGGCGCTTGATGCCTCCATCACGATCTTCATGCGTGCCCACGTCAGGCGCATCGCGTCGATGATCTCCTGCTCGGAGGCGGTCAGAATATCGGTGACGTGATGGCTCACGAAATGCCATGTCAGGTCCTTGAGCGGCACCTTGAGCCCGTCCGCCACCGTCACCGGCGCGTCATCGGCGATGATGTGTCCGGCCCTGAAGCTGCGGCAGGCGTCGTCGGCCTGCTCCGGCTCGGCCGCGAAAACCTCCACCTCCGGCGCGAGATTCGACAGCGTCAGGCAGGTGCCCGAGATCATGCCGCCCCCGCCAATGGGCGCGATCACCGCATCCAGCCCCTCGACCTGCTCGCGCAACTCGGCAGAGCATGTCCCCTGCCCCGCGATCACGCGCGGATCGTTGTAGGGGTGAACGAAATCCGCGCCGGTCTCTTCCTGCACCCGCGCGAAGACCTCTTCGCGCGAGGAGGTGGAGGGCTCGCATTCGGTGATCTTCCCGCCATAGGCGATCACGGCCTCCTTCTTGGCCTGCGGCGCGGTGCGCGGCATCACCACATGGCAGGGAATCCCCCGCCGCCCGGCGGCATAGGACAGGCTCAGCGCGTGATTGCCGCTCGAATGCGTCGCCGCGCCCTTCGCGGCCTGCTCGTCGCTCAGCCCGAACACCGCGTTGGAGGCGCCGCGCACCTTGAACGCCCCGGCCTTCTGGAAGTTCTCGCATTTGAAGAACAGCTCCGCCCCGGTCAGTTCATTGAGAAACGAAGAGGTCAGGACCGGCGTGCGATGCACATGGGGCGCGATCCGCACGCGCGCGGCCAGCATGTCATCGAGGTTGGGTATATACATCGGCGCATCCTTCATCTCAGGCCGCCTCGCGCCGGCCGTTGCCCGCGCTGCGGCGATAGACTTCCTGCGCGGCGGCCACGCCGGAGCCGAGCGTCACATCCATCCCCAGATCGGCCATGCACATCTCGGCGGTGGCGATCCCGGAAAGGGCCATCACATCGGTCAGAGAGCCGAGGTGCCCGATACGGAACACCTTGCCCGCGACCTCGCCCAGCCCGACACCGAAGGCCACACCATAAACGTCGGCCGCATGGGTCACGATATCGGTGGCGTTGACCCCTTCGGGCGTGCGGATCGCGCTCACGCTGTCGGAATAAAGCTCCGGCGCGTTGGCGCAAAGCTCCAGCCCCCAGGCCCGAACAGCCGCCCGCACCCCCTCCGCGATACGGTGGTGGCGGGCAAACACGGCCTCAAGCCCTTCGGCGAGCAGCATGTCACAGCTCTGGTTCAGACCGTTGAGCAACCCCACCGCCGGGGTGAAGGGATAGCCGTTCGCGGCATAGCTGCGCCCCATGTCGCGAATGTCGAAGAAGGTGCGCGGCAGCGTCGCGCGCTCCACCGCTGCCATCGCGCGGGGCGAAAACCCGACGATGGCCAGCCCGGCCGGCAGCATGAACCCCTTCTGCGATCCGGTCACGGCAACATCCACGCCCCATTCGTCCATACGGAAATCCATGGAGGCGATGGAACTCACCCCATCGACGAGAAGCAGCGCCGGATGCCCGGCGGCCTCCATCGCCCGGCGCACCGCCGCGATGTCGGATGTCACGCCGGTCGCGGTCTCGTTATGGGTGGCCAGAACGGCCTTGATCTCGTGGCCCGCGTCGGCGGTCAGGATCTCCTCGAAGCGGTCGGCGGGAATGCCGTCGCCCCAGGGCGTTTCGACCACCTCGACCGTCAGCCCGTGCCGCTCGCACATGTCGATCCAGCGCTGGCTGAACATGCCGTTGCGCGCCGCCAGCACCCGGTCGCCGGGGCAAAGCGTGTTGGTGATCGCCACCTCCCAGCCCCCCGTTCCGGTCGAGGGAAAGAAGAACACCTCCGCCGCCTCGCTTTTCAGCACGGCCTTCACCTTCTCGCGCGCCGGATGCAGGATCTCGGCGAACAGCGCGGAACGGTGGTCGATCGTCGGCATGTCCACCGCGCGGCGCAGCGCCTCGGGGATATTGGTCGGGCCGGGAATGAAAACCGGGTTCTGAAAGCTCATGGCAGGCTCCTTGGCTTGGCTTGACGCAAGGATAGGCCCGCCTCCGTCATACCGCAATTTTTTTGAAAACATTTTTCAGAAACGGCGAAAGGGTAATTCTTAACCTTATTACAATCACTTGATATTTTTCACTGCACAAAATAATATTTCAAAATAGCTCAGCCCCCCGCCCTCGGCGGCAACACACAGGTATCCCATGCCCCCGAAACTCCGCCAGCGCGGTCGCCCCAAGGCGTTCCACGATCAGACCGAAAAGACCCGGATTCAGTCGCTTGACCGCGCGCTTGACGTGCTGGAGGCGTTGGCGGCACAAGGCGGTCAGACCCTCACCGAAATCGCGGAGGATCTGGGGCAATCCCCGGCCACGATCTACCGCATCCTCACCACGCTGGAGGTGCGCGGCATGGCCGAGGCCGATCCCGGCGATCAGACATGGCACGTCGGCCCCGGCGCCTTCCGGCTCGGCTCCGCCTTCCTGCGCCGCGCCTCGGTGGTGGAACGCGCCCGCCCCGTCATGCGCAGCCTGATGGAATCGACCGGAGAGACCGCCAATCTTGCGATCGAGAAGGGCGGGAAGATTCTGTTCCTGTCGCAGGTCGAAACGCATGAAACGATCCGCGCCTTTTCCCCCCCCGGCACGCAAAGCCCGCTGCACGCCTCCGGCATCGGCAAGGCGCTTCTGGCCTTTGCCGACCCGGCCCGCATCGACGGCTTCCTGCGCGACACCCTAGAGGCGTTCACGCCCAAGACGATCACCGACCCGGCGGCCATGCGCGCCGATCTCGACCGCATTCGCGTGTGTGGCTACAGTTTCGACGACGAGGAACGGACCGAGGGGATGCGCTGCATCGCGGCCCCGATCCTGAACTTCTACGGTGAGGCGGTGGCGGGCATCTCCGTCTCCGGCCCGACCCACCGCATGCGCGAGGACCGTATCGAACACCTCGGGGCGTTGATATCCCGCGCCGCCGCCGATCTCTCCCGTGCCCTCGGCGCGCCCTGAAAGAAGGCGCGCGCTCAGCGCAGTGACATATGCCGGTTCACGTCCTTGTAAAGCAAATAGCGGAACCGTCCCGGCCCGCCCGCATAGCAGGCCTGCGGACAAAAGGCGCGCAGCCACATGAAATCGCCCGCCTCCACCTCGACCCAATCGCGGTTGAGCCTGTAGACCGCCTTGCCCTCCAGCACGTATAGCCCATGTTCCATCACATGGGTTTCCAGAAAGGGGATCACCGCTCCCGGCTCGAAGGTGACGATGTTCACATGCATGTCGTGGCGCAGATCGTCCGGATCGGCAAACCGCGTTGTCGCCCATTTGCCCTCCGTGTCCGGCATCGGCTGCGGCTGCACCTCGGCGTCCGAGGTGACAAAAGCCCCCGGTCGGTCCAGCCCCTCGACATCCTCATAGGCCTTGCGCACCCAGTGGAAACTCGCCGCCTCCTGCCCCGCGTTCCAGAGTGTCCAGTCCGCCCCGGCAGGAATATAGGCATAGCCGCCCGCGCCCATCTCATGCGCCGTCCCGTCGATCGTCAGCCGCAGCATGCCCGCGACCACGAAGATCACCGCCTGCGCCCGGCTGTCCAGCTCCGGCCTGTCCGACCCGCCGCCCGCTGCCAGCTCTGCGATGGAATGCGAAAAGGTCTCGGCAAACCCGCTCATGGGCCGCGCCAGCACCCAGAACCGCGCCCCCTCCCAGAATGGCAGCCGCGAGGTGACGATATCGCTCATCGTGCCGGCGGGGATCACGGCGTAGGCGTCGGTAAAGACCGCCCTGCCGGTCAGAAGCTGGGTCTGCGGTGGCAACCCGCCTTGGGGAACGTGATAGGGGCCGGGCATGGGTGTCTCCTTGTGGCGGCGCGCGGCGAAAGGGCGCGCCACGTCATCAAACCGTGATCGCCCTGCATATCCAACCGCAATCGCGCGCTCCACACCCTGAAGGTGCCGTTCGGATTATTTGATAATCCCCCGGACGACCATCCGCCCCGGCCCGTTTCATCCGGGGCATGGTCAAATTCCTGCCGCAATTTCACTGTATTTGAAAAGGTGATCCTGAAAGGGGCACAGGTTCTACAGAATTGGTAACGAAAGAGGCTTTGAAATGGTGCACAGGACATTCGCTGCGGCCGCGCTGACCGTGATGGTCGGTGTCATGCCGCTTCAGGCGGCGGAACATCAGATCCTGATCATGGGTGACGGGTATTTCCCCGATGTCGCCTTTGTCGATCCCGGCGATACGGTGCAATTCGTCAATGTCACCGATCTCGCGGGCATGGCCACCGCCACCGACGCAAGCTGGGATTCCGGCGTTCTGGAACAGAACGAGAGCTTCACGCTTTCGGTGACCGAAGAAACCCATCTGGAGTTTGCGAACGGCGCCGATCCGGAAACCGCAACGATCCACGGCGCGCTGAGCTTCGAGCCTGCCCCCTTGCAATAATCCCTCCAAGGGCCTGGGAAGGGTCGCACACGCGGTGCGGCTCTTTCCACATGTGCATAAGGGGTAGCTCACCGCATCAGCGCGCGTCGACCTCCACCATCGCCGGGCCATCGCCGCGCCGCGCCGCGCGCAGGGCGGCGGCCACGTCCTGCGGGCCGGGCGCGCAGCGCGTGAACGGCATCCCGCAGGATCGCGCCACCGCTTCGAAGTCCGGCGGGACCGGATCGCAGCCCACCACCGCGACCCCGGCCTCGCGCATCGCGGTTTCGATTTCCCGATAGCCGAGATTGTTCCAGATCACGAAGGTGACGGGCAACTTCTCCTCCACCGCCACCATCATTTCGGGCAGGGTGAACTGCGCCCCGCCATCGCCGGTCAGCGCGATCACATCCGCCCCCGGCGCGCCGAGCGCGGCTCCCACCGCCGCCGGAATGGCATACCCCAGTGCGCCATAGCCGGTGGCCGAATTGAACCAGCCGCCCCTTCGGTCGTGATCGTAGTAGAGGTTCCCGGCGTAGACCGCCTGCGTCGAATCGCCGACGATCAGCGCATCCGGCACCGCATCGCGCATCGCCTCCAGCATATCGCAGAGCGCGCGCATCTGCGGGCCGATCTCCGCGCGCGCGGCCTGCCGGGCACCGGCCGCCCGCGCCGCGCCGTTGGCCTCCAAAGATCCGACATCGGCAAGTGCGGCATTGAGCGCCTCCAGCGTGGCCACCGCATCGCCATTGAGCGACAGGGCCGCATCGCGCCGGGCAAGCTGCTGCGGGCAGATATCCACCCGGATCAGCCCGGCCATCTCCGGCAGGTCGCCCCGCTCATACATGTCGTAGTCGGTCGGACCCAGCTCCGTGCCCACCGCCAGCACCGCATCGGCCCCCGCGATCAGATCGCGCACCGCCTGAAGGCTCGGGCTGGCGGGCACGCCAAGCGGATGGCCGTGGATCACGCCTCGCGCGTTCACCGTCTGCACCACCGGCGCGCCCAATCGTTCGGCCAGCGCGCGCAAAGACGCCGCCGCGCCGCGCGCCCCGCCCCCGACAAGGATCACCGGCGCCTTCGCCGCCCGCAGCCGCGCCGCCGCCTCTGCCATTTCTGCCGCGCCGGGGACTGGCGCGGCGGGCCGAGCGGGCTGCCCGGGCGCGGCGTCATACGGCGCCCCCGCCACGTCGAGCGGCAGTTCCACATGCGCCGGGCCCGGACGCCCGCCCTCGAAACAGGCGAACGCCCGATCGAGCGCCGGGGACAGATCGCCCGCCTGCCCCACCTGCTCGGAGACGAGCGCAACCCCGCGCGCCACCGCCTGCTGATCGGGCAATTCATGCAGATGACCCAGCCCCTTGCCAAGGCTCGGGCGCGCATTGACGCCAGAGACCACGAGCATCGGCACGCTGTCGGCGCGCGCCTGCGCCATCGGCGTCAGCGTATTGGTCAGCCCCGGCCCGGTGATCACGAAGGCCACGCCCGGCCGGCCCGAGGCGCGGGCATAGCCATCGGCCATGAACCCCGCCCCCTGTTCGTGCCGCGGCGTGACATGGCGGATCCCAGATCCCTCCAGCCCGCGATAAAGTTCGACCGTGTGCACGCCGGGGATGCCGAACACGGTCGCCACCCCGCGCGCCTTCAACTGCGCGACAAGTGCCTCTGCGATACTGGTCATGCCGGCTCTCCCACACAGGTATTGGCATGGGCCACGATCCGGTCGCAGGCGGCGTCGAACGCCGCATCCTCCACCGTCAGCGCGACGCGCACCCAGCCATCCAGAACCTCGCCAAAGGAGGCGCCGGGCATCACCGCCACCCCCTCGCGCTCCAGCAGATCGAGGGCATAGGCGTGCCCGTCCATCCCCGTTGCCGACACGTCGATCATGGCGAACATCCCGGCCTGCGGCATATGCACGCCAAGCGCGCTCTCGCCCGCCAGCCGGTCGCGCAGCCGCGCCGCGCGCGCCGAAAACCGCGCCCGCATGCCATCCGCCACGTCAGAGCCTTCGCGGATCGCGCGTTCCGTCATGTCCGCAAGAAACGGCTGATTGCCGAACAGCATCGTCTCCGACAGCGGCAGAAGCGCCTCCATGAATGCCTCCGGCCCGATGGCCCAACCGCTGCGGAACCCCGGCGCGGCGTGGGATTTCGAGATCGAGGAAACAACGATCACCCGCTCGGCCAGATCCGGCCACGCCAGCGGCGAGACGAACTCCGCCCCGTCGAACACCATCTCCTCATAGACTTCGTCGGCCACGATCCACAGGTCATGCGCGCGCGCCACCGCGCCGATCGCCTCCATATCCGCCGCGGTCAGGATCGCGCCGGTCGGATTGTGCGGCGTGTTGAGCAGGATCGCCCGCGTGCGCGGCGTCACCCGCGCGGCCACATCCTCCGCCGACAGCCGAAAGCCGCGTTCGGGGCGCAGCGGCACCGGCACCATGTCCGCGCCGGTGGCCCGGATCACCCCTTCATAGGTGGCATACATCGGATCGCCCACAAGCACCTCGTCGCCCGCCTCCACGATCCCCGTCATCACCGCGTAAAGCGCGGTCTGCGTGCCGGGAAAGCACATCACCTGATCGGGCGCGATCGCGCCTCCGGTGGTGTGCGTATAGCGTTCGGCCAGCGCCGCGCGCAGCCCCGGCTCTCCGCGCCCGTCGGAATAGCCGGTGCGCCCGCGCGCAAGCGCGTCCTGCGCCGCGTCGATGAGCATCTGCGGTGCGGGCACATCCGGTTCCCCGATGGTCAGCTCAATGACCTCGCGCCCCGCGGCGGCCATCTCGCGCGCCCTGAAATGCACGTCCCATTTCGCGCCGCCCAGTCCCGCCAGACGTGTGTTCACCGATGCCAGTCTCATGCTCTGCTATCCTCGCTTGTCAAATTCAACCCGACGATCGCCCCGACCGCCATCAACCCGAGATCGGGAAGCTCTCCGTCGGCGAAGGCGCCCGGAAGCGCCCCGCCCTCCAGCCAGAGCCCGTCGATGACCGCGTTGGCCGCGATCCCCAGCCGCCGAAGCTGCTCCGCACCCGGGTGCCGCCCCTCTTCCTCCAGCGCTGCCGCGATCAGCACCTCCAGCCGGTCGCGGAAATCGCGATAGGTGGCCTCATGGGTCGCACGCATCCGCTCGTTCTCGCGCACCGTCTTGAGGAATCCGGCCCAGAGCGCAACCGACGCGCCATCCACAACCGGCGGCGTCAGCCCGGCCACCACAAACCCCGCCAGCCGCGCCCGCGCCGTGGTCCCGTCCCCGGCCCCATCCGCCGTGGCCTGCGTCATCCGGTGCATATGCGCCTCGTAGGCGGCGGTCAGAAGCGCCTCCTTGCTGTCGAAATAGTGCCGGATCAACCCCTGCGTGACCTCGGCCCGTGCCGCGATCGCCCGCACCGTCGCCGCACCCATCCCCTGCTCGGAGATGAGCGCGAGCGTGGCCGCGATCAGCGCCTCGCGCCGCCGCTCGGCAGACTCGCGGGTAAAACTGCGGCGCGTATCGGTCAGGGCGGATCTCCGGGAATCAGAAGAGGCACGATCTTATACGAACGTATAATTACCACGAAACCCGGCCGCCGCCAACCCGTCAGCCGCGCCGCCAGCGCCCCCGCGCCGGGGGTGCGGGATTCTTTGGACAGGGCAGATTTTTCGCTTGATCCCGTCCGGCCGACGTCCTAGGTAGGCGCGGTCGGGGCCTTAGCTCAGTTGGGAGAGCGCTACAATGGCATTGTAGAGGTCAGGGGTTCGACTCCCCTAGGCTCCACCAGATCCCCTGTTCAGTCGATGCGTCGTCGTCCCGGGTTTCCCGTTTTCGCTCCGGGTTGCGTCATGGGCGGGCGCCGCGCGTCCCGCGCCGCGGGTCCGCGCAGCCGATCAGTCCTGGCCCTTGCGAAGCGCTCCGATCAGGTCCTTGAGCGTGCGGACGAACTCGGTGCGCCGCTCGGGGCCAATGGCGTCATTCAGCGCCTGAAGATGCAACGCAGCCTTTGCTTGCATACGGGCCTGCATCTCGATTCCGTCCTGCGTGGCGACGCACATATGGGTGCGCCGGTCGCGGATGGACAGGTGACGCACGATCAAGCCGTTGTCCTCCATCCAGCGCAAGGCGTTGGTGACGTTGGACTTGTCGCGTTGCGACGCCAGCCCGATCTGGGTCTGGGTGATACGGGGATTGTGCACGATCAGGGTCAGGATCGTGAAATACCCCGGCTTGAGAGCCTCGTCGCCCAGCCGCTTGCGGAAATCTTCGTAGGCCGCCTCATAGGCGACGCGCAGATACATCCCGATGAACTCGTGCAGGATACCGTGATCCAGCCGGTCGAAAGCCGGCGGGATCTGGTCTTCATAGATCAGAGGGGGCAGGATGGGATCAGACATCGCATCTCCTATTTCGCCAGTTCCGGCAGGATCGTGGCGATGGCTGGAACCGCGATGATAATGGCAATCCGAACAAGATCGGCCAGCACGAACGGCAGAATGCCACGGTAGACGGCGCCCATTGACAGATCGATGATCACCGACTTGATGACAAACAGGTTCAGCCCCACCGGCGGCGTGATCAGCGACAACTCGGTGACCATCACGGCGAAGATGCCGAACCAGATCGGGTCGAACCCAAGGTCCGTGACGATGGGAAAGAAAATCGGGATCGTCAGCAGGATCATGGACAGGCTTTCCATGAACATGCCGAGCACAAGGTAGATCGCGAAGATCACGAATATGACCGCTGTGGGGCCAAGCCCGAGCTCTGTGATCAGATCGGAGAGCGCGCCGGGCAGGCCAAGCAGGTTCATGAAGTTCGAAAATACCAGCGCCCCGATCAGCACGAGAAACAGGCTGGCCGTGGTCTGCACGGTTTCGACCAGCGAGTCGATGAACACGCGAAAGGACATCGACCGCCGCCACAGCGCGAAAACAAACGCGCCCGTGGCACCGACCCCGCCGGCCTCGGTCGGGGTGAAAACGCCCTGATAGAGCCCGCCAATGATACCGATGAACAAAAGAAGGATCGGCCCCACGCTGCGCAGGTTGCGAATCCGTTCGGGCCAGTCCTGTCGCGGCGCGGCGGGGGCGCAGCCCGGATCGAGTTGGGCGGTGATCCGGATCGCCACGAGATAGAGTGCGATCGCCAGCAGCCCCGGAAGGATACCGGCAATAAACAGCGCGCCGATATCGGTGCCGGTGGCAATTCCATAAAGCACCAGGATCACCGAGGGCGGAATAAGGATGCCAAGCGTTCCGCCCGACGCCACCGCCGCCGCCGCGAAACCGTCCGCGTATCCGTAGCGGCGCATTTCCGGCACCGCGACCTTCGCCATCGTCGCCGCGGTCGCAATGGACGACCCGCTGAGCGCGGAAAACCCGCCGCAGGCCAGCACGGTCGCCGCCGCCAGCCCGCCCCGCAGGTGGCCGACAAATCCGTGGCACAACCGGTAGAGGTCTTCGGACATGCGCGCGCGGGTGACGAAAACACCCATCAGGATGAACATCGGCAGGACCGACAGTTCATAGGACATGGTGGCGTTGATCGGCAACTGGCCGATCATGCCCATCGCGGTGCGTTCGGAAATGGTGAACCAGATTCCGCCCAGACCGACCAGCAGCATCGCCAGCGCGATCGGCATACCGATGATCATGAGCATGAAAACGCCGCCGAAGCTCAGCCCGGCAATCTCCCACAGTCCCATCAGCGCGACCCGCCCGCAGAAGGTTCGCCGCGCCCCGCGCGGCGCAGCACCTCCACGGCACAAAGCAGAAAGGCCAGCGCAGTGACCGCCAGCAGGACGGACATGCCCTGCGCGATCATCCCCTTGGGCACGCGGAGTTCCATCGTCACCTCGTTGTATTTCAGCAGACGTTCACCCTGTAGCCAGACACGCCAGGCGATGAATGCCATCAGGATCGCACCGACGGACTGGCTGAAAAAATCGGCCAGACGCGCCAGCATTGTCGGAAACTTGTCCGACAGGACCGTGACGCGGATATTGGCGCCGCGCCGCACCATCCATGGCAGGGCGCTGAACACGATCAGCCCCATGCCGATCTCGATCATCTCGAACCCGCCCATCAGCGGTTTGCGCAGCAGGTATCGCATGACGACGCCGACGAATGTGACCGTCATCACGAAAGCGGCGATCAGGCCCGACAGCCAGGCCAGCGCCAGACACAAACGGTCGAACAGTGTAAAAAGGCGGTGCATCCGGTGGCGGCTCCGTGGCATGGGCAGGCTGGCACCGCACGAGGCGGTGCCAGCTCCCGGTTCATTTCACGACGTTGACAACCTTGTCGGCACGATAGTGTTCAACCATGTCGCGGGCATAGGTGAGGATCGCCTCGCCATCGAAGCCCTTCTCCTCGGCCTGCTCAAGCCATTCGGTTTGCAGGGGTTCGAGCCTGTCGCGCGCCGTGGCCACATCCTCTTCGGACAGGGTCAGGAATTCGACACCCTTCTCGACCAGCTTTTCCTCGCCAAAGGTGTCGCCATTGGTCCATGCAAAACCGGCCAGAAGCGCGATCGCCATGCCGGAATGCTTGTTGACCGCGGCGCGCTGCTCGTCGGTCAGCCCGTTCCAGCTATCCTCGTTGAACGCGACCCAGAACGTGTCGGTGTAAAGACCGCCGGGAATGCGCGTGATCGAGTTGATGACCGGGGTGATGCCGAAGAAGTCGATGGATTCGGACGGAAATGTGATCCCGTCCGCGACACCGCGCGACATCGCGGTCTGCGCCTCGGTCGGGGGCAACTGTACCGGCGAGGCGCCCAGTTCGGACATGATGCGCCCGGTCACGTTGCCGCCAACGCGGATCGTCTTGCCTTCGAGATCGGACAGCGTTTCGACCCGGCCCTCGGCCATGTTGATATTCGGGTTGGAGTGAGTGAACAGCCCGACGACATGCGCGCCTTCATGCTCTCCATATTCGTCGCCGTATTTCTCATAGGTCTGCCATGCGGCCGCCGATCCGGCCCATGGGTCGGGCGACATGAACGGCAGGTCCATCACCTGCGTCATGGTGAACCGGCCGGCATTGTGACCGCTCACGCCATAGCCGACGTCAAACGACTGATCGAGCAAAAGATCGAACTGCGCCGGCGGCGGCCCAAGCGCCGATGTCATGACCTCGAATTGCAGCGATCCGCCGGTTTCATCCTCGATCGCGGCCGCCCACGGCTCGATGATGCCCGACACGATCAGGTGATGCGGCGGCAGCCAGCTTCCGACGCGCAGGGTCGTGACCTCCTGCGCCATCGCGGGCAGGCCGGTTGCACCGATCGCCGCGGATATTATCAGGGTCTTGAAGTGTTTCATGTCTTCCTCCGTGTTGGATTGAGTTTTTGTTGGTCTTGTTAAAGTTTCGTGGGGGCGCTCAGCTTGAAAACCTCAAGCGCATCCGCCGTTTCGCCACCACGCGCCTTCAGCAGGCGGAACTGCTCGGCCGCCATTGCCGTGAACGGCACCGGCGAGGTGCTGGACCGGGCAAGATCGCAGACGGAATCGAGATCCTTGAGCATGGTCTGGACATGGCCCAGCGGCGGCTCGTGCTGCGCGTTCACCATACGCGGCACGAAAAGCTGAAGCGGTTTGCTGTCGGCAAACCCGCCCGCCAGCGCCTCGGGCAGGCGCGAGGCGTCCACCCCCGCGTTCGTGGCAAGCCGCGTGGCCTCTGCCAGAACGGCCATGGTGCAGCCGACGATCACCTGATTGCACAGCTTGGTGGTCTGGCCGGCACCCACCGGCCCCATGAGGGTGAACCGAGACGCCATCTCCAGCACGATCTTTTCCACGCGGGCAAAGCCGTCCTCAGACCCGCCCGCCATGATCGCCAGCGTTCCCGCCTCGGCCCCCGGCACACCGCCCGAAACCGGCGCGTCGATCCAGTCCATGCCGACCTCGTCCTTGAGCCGGGCCGCCATCTCGCGCGTCGCGTCCGGCTGGATCGACGAGAAATCCACGAGGATCGCCCCCTCGCGCGCGCCGCGCGCCACGCCGTTGTCGCCGAATACCGCCTCTCGAACCGCGTCGGTGTCGGTCAGGCACAGGAACACGATATCCGATGCCGCGGCCACCTCCGCCGGGCTTTCGCCCAACGCCGCGCCGCGATCGACCAGCGACTGCGCCTTGGCGGCGGTGCGGTTCCAGACCGTGACGGAATGGCCCGCCTCGATCAGCCGGGCCGCCATCGGCGCACCCATCAGTCCGGTGCCGATATAGCCGAGTGTCGGTGTCTCGCTCATGCGCGTGGTCCTTTTGTCTTGCCCCGGCGCTGTTCCGGCCACTGGGCGTTTCCGGCATGGGTCACGGCGCCCTCATGCGCCTGACCCACGGTCGCGGCGTATTTCGACAAAAGCCCGCCCTTGTGCCGGATTTCAGGCGCGGACCAGCCGGCGCGGCGGCGCGCCAGCTCCTCCTCGGGCACGTCGAGCGTGATGGTCGCGGCCTTGCCGTCGATCGTGATGCTGTCGCCGTCCTGCACCAGCCCGAGCGGCCCGCCGGCCGCCGCCTCGGGCGCGGCATGGCCGATGCACATGCCGCGCGTGGCGCCCGAAAACCGCCCATCGGTCAGCAGGGCGACCTTCTCGCCCATGCCCTGCCCGTAGATCAGCGCGGTCAGACCCAGCATTTCGCGCATCCCCGGCCCGCCGACCGGGCCCTCGTTGCGCACGATCAACACCTGGCCTTCGGTGTAATCGCGGCTGTGCACCGCCTCGACCGCATCATCCTCGGATTCGAACACCCGCGCGATGCCGGTGAAGGTCAGCGATTTCAGCCCCGCCACCTTGAGCAGCGCACCGTCGGGGCACAGGTTGCCCTTGAGCACGACAACCCCGCCCGACGCCATGATCGCGTCGGACACCGGGCGGATCACCTCGCCATCGGGCGCTCGGGCATGCGCCACCTCTTCGGCGAGTGTCCGGCCGGTCACGGTCAGCGTGTCGCCATGCATGAAGCCATGCGCGATCAATTCCTTGATGACCACATGCGCGCCGCCGATCTCGTAGACGTCCTTGGCGTGGTATTTTCCGCCCGGCCGCAGGTTGCCGATGAACGGCGTGCGTTGCAGCACCGCGGCCACGTCGTCGGCAGTGAAGGCGATGCCCGCCTCATGGGCGATGGCCGGGATGTGCAGCGCGGTATTGGTGGATCCGCCGGTCGCCGCCACGATGGCGCAGGCATTCTCCAGCGCCTTGCGCGTGACGATATCGCGGGGCAGCGGCCCGCCGCGTTCCAGCATCTCCATCACCAGCGCGCCGGCCCTCTGGCCGACACCGCGCCGTTCGGAATAGACACCCGGAATCATCGCGGAATTGGGAACGGTCATACCCAGTGCCTCGGACACCATCGCCATCGTATTGGCGGTGAATTGCCCCGCGCAGGCGCCGATGGTCGGCTTGCAGGCTTCTTCGATCTGCGTCAGCTCGTCCTCGGTCATGGTGCCCGCCTGGACCGCGCCAACCGCTTCGAAGGCGTCCAGCACCGACACGTCGCGCCCCTGAAACCGCCCCGGCAGCGCCGAGCCGCCATAGACGAACACCGCCGGCACATTGCAGCGCACCATGCCCATGATCACACCCGGCAGGGTCTTGTCGCAGCCGCCATAGCCCACGATCCCGTCATAGGCGTGCCCGTGGATGACCGCCTCGATGCTGTCGGCGATGATCTCGCGGCTCACAAGGCTGAATTTCATGCCCTCGTGGTTCATGCCGATCCCGTCGGAAACGGAAATCGTGGTGAATTCGCGCGGCGTGCCGCCCGCCATGGCGACACCCTCCTTGGCGTAGTCCACCTGAGCGTAGTGGGTCATGTTGCAGGGCGTCACCTCGCCCTTCTGGCTCACGACGCCGATCATCGGCTTGGCAATCGCCTCGTCGTCCAGCCCCATCGCCCGCATGAAAACGCGGTGCGGGGTGCGGTCGATGCCGTCCGTCGTGATTCTGGAGCGCAGTTTTCTGCCGGACGTTTGAGTGTCGGGCTGGGTCTTGTCGGACGGGCCGGCCATGATGCTCCCCTCTGAGAAAGTTTCAACTAAGAATGTTTGTGCTTGCACCCAACACCCGAATCCCTTTTCCTGTCAACGTTGAATTTTCCGGGGTCCGTCGATGCACCTGATTGCGAATATTTCCATGCTATTCACCGAGGTTGCGCTGGCGGACCGTCTCGCCGCCGCGCGCGATGCCGGGTTTGACGGCGTGGAAATCCAGTTCCCCGAAGCCGCCGATATCGCCCCGCTGCGCGCCGCCATCGCGGCGACGGGCCTGCCGGTCGTGCTGATCAACGTGCCGCGCGGCACGGGTGACGAGGTGGGGCTTGCCGCCCTGCCCGGCCGCGGCGACGATTTCCGCGCCGCCGTCGCCACCTGCGCGCGGCAGGCCACCGCGCTGTCGGCCGACAAGGTCAATATCCTGTCGGGCCGCCCGCCCCCGGACGCGGACCCGGCGTTGTGCCGCCGCACGCTGATCGACAACCTGCGCCATGCTGCGGGCGTGATGGCGGACATCGGCGTGCGCGTCATGGTCGAGCCGGTCAATCCGCATGACGTGCCGGGCTTTTTCCTGACCGGCCTGCAAGACGCGCTCGACCTGCTGGACGAGGCGGAGCATGACAACCTCTTCGTGCAATTCGATTTCTATCACATGGCGATCACCGAGGCGGACCTGTGCGCCGCCATCGCGCAGGCCGGGCCGCGCATCGGCCATGTGCAATTTGCCGACGCGCCGGGCCGGAACGAACCGGGCACCGGCGATCTTGATTTCCCCGCCGCGCTCACCGCGCTTCGCAAGACCGGCTATGACGGGGCGCTCTCGGCGGAATACCGTCCGGCGGGCGACACGACGGCCGGGCTCGAATGGATCGACAGCTTCAGAAAGATGATCGCATGATGACAGAGACTGAAACCGTAACCCGGATCGTGCAGGACATTCGCGGCGGCGCACCCTTCAGCGCCCGTGAAACCGATCCGCCACGGGATTTGAAGGACGCCTACAAGACGCAGGACAGCGTCGCTGAAATCCTCACGCAGGATGGCGCCTTCGGCCCGGTCGCGGGCTGGAAGATCGCGGCCAATTCCACCGCCCTGCTGGACCGCTTCGGTCTGGGAGAACCTGCAAGCGGGCGGGTGTTCACCGCCCAGCGCCACGACAGCCCGGCAATGCTGCGGGCCGCGGATTACCGGCAGTTCGCGCTCGAACCGGAGATTGCCGCCGTCATGGGCACGACGCTCGCACCACAGGACGCCCCCTTCGGCACCCAAACGGTGCTGGCCGCCATCGACCGTTTCATCCCCGCGATAGAGCTGCTGGACATGCGTGAGACCGACATGGGCCGGATTCATCTTCCCGATGTCATCGCGCAGAACATCTCCAACGTGGGCGCGGTTCTCGGGGGGCCGGGCACCGCACCGGAAACCCTGAAACCGGATACGGTGCGCACGACGCTGGCGATCGACGGCGAAATCCGCCACGACGTGACCGGCGCCGCCCCGCAAGATCCGCTGAAGGCGGTGACATGGCTGGCCAATCATCTGGGCGAGCGGGGCCTGACGCTTCAGGCCGGTCAGGTGGTGCTATGCGGCACCCATAGCCCGATCTGGTATCACGACGGCACCGGCGAAATCGTGCTGGAGATGTCCGGACTGGGCAGCGCCACCCTGCGCCTGGACTGACGCGCCCCCTGAACGCGAGCCGGCAGCCGCGCGCGCGACTGCCGGTCCCTCGTGCCGCCCGGCAGGCCCGGTCAGGCTCAGTCCGACAGGCCCAGCTTGTAGACGTGGATCTCGAACGTCGGATGCTGCTCGGCCCCCACGATGCCGGGGCGATAATGGCGGTAGGTCGACCGCCAGAACGGCTGAATGACGACCCCCTCATCCTGCATGATCTTCTGAAGCCGGGCCGACAGCTCGCGCCGCGCGTCCGCGTCCGGCATCGCCAGCGCCTCTTTCAGGATCGCGTCGAACTCCTCGTTGGCAAAGCCGCTTTCGTTCCACGGCTCCCCCGAACGGTAGGCCAGCGCGAGAACCTGCACGCCCAAGGGTCGCTGCGCCCAGTCGGTGGCCGAAAACGGATACTCCGTCCAGTCGTTCCAGAAGGTGTTGCCGGGGATCACCGTGCGGCGCACCGGGATACCGGCATCGCGCAACTGGCCCGCGACCGCATCGCAGGTGTTGCGCCGCCAGTTGTCGTCGATGGAGATCAGCTCATGCTCGAAATCGGCCATGCCGGCCTCTTCCATCAGCGCGGCGGCCCGCACCGGGTCCGTCACCGGGTCGGGCAGTTCCGCGTATTCGGGATGCAGCGGGCAGACATGGTGATTTTCGGCCACCTCCCCGCGCCCGGCGTAGCCCAGTTCCAGACAGACCGCGTTGGACACCGCCAGCGCCAGCGCCCGGCGCACCCGGACATCGGCATAAGGTCTGGTGCCATCGACCTCGGCGCGCTGATTGGGGCGCACGCAGATGGTATTGGCGGTCACGGTCTTGGATTTTTCCCAGCCGATGCTGTCCATCAGGTCCACGAATTCGCCCAGCGATTCATAGAGCATATCGACCTCGCCCGCCTCGGCGGCAGAAAAATGCGCCGACTGATCGGTGCCAAAATCAATGTATTCGATCCGGTCCAGATAGGGCCCGCCGAAAACCTCGGCGCCCCACCAGTCATGTTCGGTGTTGCGCACCAGCGCGGATTTCACACCCACCGACAATTCCTCGGGCAGATACGGCCCGGTGCCCTTTGGGTTTTCCATCGGATCGCCGCCGAAATCCTGCGGGACAATCGCCGCCGGGTAGTCCGAGAAACCGGCGATCAGAGTGATGTCGGGCGATTGCAGCGTCAGGGTCACGGTCAGATCGTCGGTCACCTCGATCGCGCCGAAACGGGCCTGTCCGGTCTCCGGGTCGATCAGAGAGGTCATGCGCGAGGCCATGGAATTGCCCTCGACCGACTGATCGCACCAGCGGGTAATGTTGTGGGCCACGTCGGCGGCGGTAAAGTCGGTGCCGTCGTTCCACGTCACGCCGGGGCGCACACGCAGGGTGTATCGGGTGGCGTCGTCGCTGACGTCCCAGCCTTCCAGCAACATGGGCTTGAAACTGCCGTCGCGCTGATACTCGACCAGATACTCAAGCCAGCCGCGCGAAAAGTTCGACATCTGCGGCCAGTCGTAAGTGCGCGGATCCTTGAGCGCGCGGACATCCGACTGAATGCGGATCGTTCCGCCCTGCCGGGCCTGCGCCCGGGCCGGGGTGGGGGCCGCCAACCCGATCAGGCCATAGGCGGCCGCGGACGACACGCCAAGGGCGGTGGCGCGGGTCAGGAATTCACGCCGCGAAAGCTGTCCGCGCTCGTGTTCCTCCGCGTAGCGACGTGCGGCGATGTGAATGGGCTGCGTATCCATGATTGCTCCGATCTGTTGGGGAAGGGCGTTTGCCCGATGGATGCTTTCGGGGTCTCTTGTTGAGCGACGACGACCGTTGGATGTACGTCCCCATTATGTAATGGTATATCTCCAAAGGTCAAAAACGACATGGCGGTCGCGGGGAAATATCGCGCGGCGCCAGACCGCCGGGTGGGCGCCTCAAAGGTGGTGGATGTCAGTTTATGGTGCAAAGCACCTCAACGATCACGCAGGCACGCAACGCTTTGAAAGCGCCAGCCCGAGGGGGCGGTCGGGCGCTGCGCGGCGGCGCGTGCCGCGCCTTTGTTCCGCGCACTGGGGCCCGGCTCCAACCTGCCCGCAAAGGCCATCGCCGGCCCCCGGTCCTCTGTTGAACACCAGCGCGAGGCGTCTCTGGTCAGACGCAACGCGCGCTAACCCAATGTCAACATGAATGAACACTCTCTCACCGCACGCTGCGTTCACGATGCCCCCGGGCCCAGGTTGGCGGCATGGGACACCGACGCGATACCGACGTAATACCGACGTTTTACCGAAAGCGGTTTTTTCGCGATTTCAGGGCGTTAACCCTGATTCGGCCAAACCCGCCGGTTGCGCCCGTCTCAATGCCCGCAAACCGCGCTTGACCTTCGCCCCGACGCGCGGCACTCACACCCCATGCTGATCTACAAGATTTTCCGCGCCGGCGAATGGGCCGAGCTTCTCGCCAACGGCGCCACGCCGGGCGCCCCGGTCGATCTGGCCGATGGCTATGTGCATTTTTCCACGGCGGAACAGGCCCTTGGCACCGCCGCCAAGCACTTCGCGGGCGAGGACGGGTTGATGCTTCTGGCCGCCGAAAGCGACGCACTGGGCGACGCGCTGAAGTGGGAGCCGTCGCGCAGAGGCGCGCTTTTCCCCCATCTTTACAGGGACTTGCGCATGAGCGATCTGCTCTGGGCGCGGCCCCTGCCCCTCATCGGCAACGCGCATGACTTCCCCGAGGAGGTCGCGGGCCACGTCGATCCCACCCGCGCCCAGTTCGACGCCTTCAAGGCGCTGGGGCGCGATCACCCCATCGACATGCTCAACCTCGTGCGTTTCCGCACGGCGGCCGCCTATCCCGCCGATCACCCGCTGCATGGAAAATCCCTATCCGGGTCAGAGGCTTACGCGAACTACGGGCAGGACACCGCCCCGGTTCTCTCCCGCGTCGGCGGCTCTATCATCTGGCGCGGCGCCTTTGAATCCACGCTGATCGGCCCAGCCTCGGAACGCTGGGACGCGGCCTTCGTGGCTCGCTATCCCTCGGCCCATGCCTTCCTTGAAATGGTGACCGATCCCGCCTACCGGCAGGCGGTGATCCACCGGCAGGCCGCGATCGAAACCTCGCGTCTCATCCGCTGCGCCGCGCTTGAAACCGGCGGGGGCTTCGCATGAAATGGCTGGAGCGGATCGGCCTGACCGCCCTGCGCCGCATGGATGCGGAGGCCGCCCACACCCTCGCCATCCGCGCCCTGCAACTGGGGCTGACGCCCACCCCCGGGCCGATCACATCGCCCCGCTTGCGCACCTCCGTGGCGGGGCTTGAGCTGCCCAACCCGGTCGGACTGGCTGCGGGATTTGACAAGAATGCCAATGCCTTGCAGGGGCTGTCCCGCTCCGGCTTCGGCTTTCTGGAGATCGGCGCCGCCACACCCCGCCCGCAGCCCGGCAACCCCAAACCGCGCCTGTTCCGCCTGACCGAGGACCGCGCCGCGATCAACCGCTTCGGCTTCAACAACGACGGGATGGAGGCGATCGCGGACCGGCTGTCGCACCGCCCCCTGGACATCGTGACCGGCCTCAACCTCGGCGCCAACAAGGACAGCCCCGACCGCGCCGCCGACTTCGCGCAAGTGCTGGCCCGCTGCGGCGCGCACATTGATTTCGCCACCGTCAATGTCAGCTCCCCCAACACCGAAAAGCTGCGCGACCTGCAAGGCAAGGCGGCGCTTTCCGCGCTTCTTCAAGGGGTTATGGAGGTGCGCGACACGCTGGAGCGGCCCATCCCGGTGTTCCTGAAGATCGCGCCCGACCTGTCGCAGACCGACCTTGCCGAGATCGCCGCCGTCGCCCTTGAGGCGCGCGTCGATGCCATCATCGCCACCAATACCACCCTGTCGCGCGACGGGCTGCGCTCCCCCCACCGCGACCAGGCCGGGGGCCTTTCGGGGGCGCCGCTGTTCGAGCGTTCCACCCGCGTTCTGGCGCAGCTTTCGCAGATGACAGAGGGCACGTTGCCGCTCATCGGGGTGGGCGGGATCGCCTCCGCCGAACAGGCCTACGCCAAGATTCTCGCAGGCGCCTCCGCGGTGCAGCTCTATACCGCGCTGGTGTTCGGCGGGCTGTCTCTGGTGGCCGACATCCTGCACGGTCTCGACCGGCTTCTGGCGCGTGACGGCTTTGACAATGTCGCGCAGGCCGTGGGCCAGAATCGAAAGGACTGGCTATGATCGACTACTGGCACAATCCGCGCTGCTCCAAATCCCGCGCCGGTCTGGCGCTCCTGCACGAACGCGGGGCGCAGGTCGCGCTGCGCCTTTATCTCAAGCAGCCACCGACGCTTGCGGAACTGCGCGCCGTGACATCCGCGCTCGCCCTGCCGGCCATCGCGATGATGCGGACCGGCGAGGCCACATTCCGGGATCTGGGGCTGAGCGCGGACAGCGACGAGGAAACGCTCCTCACCGCGATGGCGGCGCATCCGATCCTGATCGAACGTCCCATCGGCATCAGGGGCAGCACCGCCGTGATCGGCCGCCCGCCCGAGGCGCTGCTCGACCTACTCTGACGGCGCGCCTCCCACGCTCGCCTCCAGCCGCGGATACCGCCGCCAGAGCGTCAACGCCCGCCCCACGTTCAGCACCATGAGCGCGAGCCAGAGCCCGTGATTGCCCATCAGCGGCACGAGGACCAGCAGCGCCACAACGTAGAGCGCCACCGACTGAAGCATCGCGATGCGCATGTCGCGCGTCCACGTGGCCCCGATGAACACCCCGTCGAACATGTAGCTTGCAACGCTCAGGATCGGGGCCGCCACCGCCCACGGCAGATAGGCCCGCGCCTGCGCGCGCACCGCCTCCGCGGTGGTCATCAGGTCGATGATCATCGGCCCGGCGAGCGCGAAGAACAGCGCCATTCCCAGCGCCCCGCCAAGCCCCCATTGCGACGCCAGAAGCGCCGCGCGCCGCAACCGCGCCCGCGCCCCCGCGCCGACCGATCCGCCCACCAGCGCCTCGGCGGAAAAGGCGAACCCGTCGAGCGCGAAGGCGGTGATA
Source organism: Salinihabitans flavidus (assembly GCF_900110425.1). Classification (GTDB taxonomy): domain Bacteria; phylum Pseudomonadota; class Alphaproteobacteria; order Rhodobacterales; family Rhodobacteraceae; genus Salinihabitans; species Salinihabitans flavidus. Next base: position 162,166 of record NZ_FODS01000002.1, read on the forward strand.
TTGAGGAACTGCACCAGCACCTGATTGGCCGCCAGCGTCACATCCCCCAACGCGGAGCCGATGAAAAGGAACGTGGTGAACGACAGCATGAGCAGCACCGACCGCACCATGATGTCGCCGTTCACCTGCATCATCCGCCGGATGCGCGCGCCATCGAACACCCGCCCCCAGTCGCGCCACTGGTTGCCGGTGAAGGCATCCCGGCAAAGCCAGAGCCCAAGGCTAAGCCCGCTCCATTCCGCGATGAGCGTCGCGCTCGCCACGCCCTGCACCCCCCAATCGAGGCCGAGGACGAACCAGACATCCAGCACCACGTTGATCGTGTTCATGAAAAGCTGGATCGCCAGCACGCCCCGCGTCCGCTCCAGCGCGATGAGCCAGCCGGTGATCGCATAAAGCGCGATGGTCGCCGGGGCGCCGTATATGCGGATCGCCATGTAATCGCGCGCCAGCGTCTCCACCTCGTCGCTGGCTGGTGATATGGCGAAAGCGCCGCTGAAAATCAGCGCCTGCAACAGGATGAAGACCAACCCCGCCGCCCCGGCCAGCAGGATCCCCCGCGTCAGAAGCGCGCCGGTCTCCGCGGTATCGCCCGCCCCGCGCGCCTGCGCCGCAAGGCCGGTCGTCCCCATGCGCAGGAACCCGAACACCCAGTAGAGCGTGGTGAGGATCACCGTCCCCATCCCCACCGCGCCAATTGGCGCGGCAGCGCCAAGCTGCCCGACCACGCCGGTATCCACAGCGCCCAGAATCGGCACCGTGGCATTGGACAGCACAATCGGCAGCGCGATCTTGAGAACGCGGCCGTGGGTGATGTCCGTCTCTGCGCGCGGCGACGGTTCAGTCATCGCGGCGCGGCATCATGAAATGCCCCGTCGCCTGTGCGAAAAGCTTTGCACGCCGGTCCTGCCACGCCTCCACGTGAACCGAGGCATAGCGCCGCCCGGATCGGTTCACCTGCGCCCGCGCATAGCTGTCGCGTGGCAGCCCCGCACGAAGGTAATCGACATTGAAGTCGATGGTCTTGGGCAGGCGCGGCAATTGCCCGTTGGCAAGCGCGTCCGCCTGCGCCCGGCCGTTTTCCATCTCGTCCCACAGGCTGATCCAGCTCAGGCCGATGATCGCCGTGATTTCCAGAAACGACGCCGTCGCCCCGCCATGCAGCGCGGGCAGCATCGGGTTTCCGATCAGCTTCTCGTCATAGGGCATCACGGCGGTCAGCTCATCGCCGCGCCGGTCGAACTCCACCCCCAGAAACTGGATGAAGGGCACCTCATGCACCAGCGCGTTCAACACCGCATCGCGGCGTTGCTTGATCAGCTGAACCGGTTCGGGCGGTCTGTGGTTCATCCCTTGCCCTCCAGCGTGAAGGCGCCGTTGGCGGTGGCCACCGGGCGGTCCTCGTCATCGTCGAGCGCCACAGCGCGCACGAAGGCCACGCTGCGGGTCACATGATAGCATTCGGCCCGCGCGCGGATCGTCTGCCCCGGCGCCGCCGCGCGCATGTAATCGATCCGAAGATCAATCGTCGCGGTAAAACAGTTGGCGTCAGGATGGCACATCGCCGCCGCCCCGCAGCAGGTATCCATCAGCGCCGACACCGCGCCGCCGTGAATGACCCCTTTGCCCGGATCGCCGACAAAGCGCGGATCAAAGGGCATGATCAGCTCCGCGCGGCCATCCCCGATCTCGGTCAGTTCCATGCCGAGCGCGTGGGCGAAAGGCACCGAATGAACGAATTGCTGCGCGAGTTTCCCATTCTCTTCCGGCATTACGCCTCCTGACACGTTCCACTCCCGTATATCGAACGGATCGGCGTGGATGTGCAAGCCCGCCGGTTGCCCTTCCCCGCGCCGGAGCCTAAGTTACGCTGGCGAATGGAGGAGTCCGATGGCCGAAACCCGCCTGACGTTCAAGGAGATGTGCGCCAAGTTCGACGTGACGCCGCGCACCCTTCGGTACTACGAGTATATCGAACTTCTCCAGCCCGAGCGCGAAGGCCGCGCGCGGTTCTTCGGCCCGCGAGAGGTGGCGCGGATGATCCTGATCATGCGCGGGCGCAGATTCGGCATCAAGCTCGAAGACATCCGGCAATGGCTCCTGATCTACGAACGCGAAGGCACAAAGGCGCAGATGGAGGCATTCATCGAAATGGCCGACCGCCAGATGGACGAATTGCGCGATCAGAAGCAGCAGATCGAACAGGCCATCGTCGAGTTGCAGGACTTGCGCGATCAGACCGCCGCGTCGCTCGGCTGACCGCGACACGCAGAGATCAAATCGACGAAATCCTCCCGCAATCATGACCCCGCACGCAGAAACTTGCGCAACTTCGGCGGTGACCTGAAAGGAAGTTACGTCAACCTTGGCATGACGCAGCGTCTTCATTACGTAAACGTCAACTTTTGTTGTAACGACGCTTTCATCGCCTATCCTGCACCCTATGTTCAGATCACGGGGGTTGATGACATGACCAATCAGACCATGACCATTCGCGAGATGTGCGACACCTACGATGTGACGCCGCGCACCTTGCGATTCTACGAGGCGAAAGAGCTCATCTTCCCGCACCGCGAGGGTCAGAAGCGGCTCTTTACCAAGCGCGACCGCGCGCGGCTGAAGCTGATTCTGCGCGGCAAACGGTTCGGCTTCTCGCTCGAAGAGATCCGCCAGCTTCTCGACCTGTATGACATGGGCGACCAGCAGCAGACCCAGATCACCCGCACCTACGAGCTTGCGCAGGAACGGCTCAGGGACATGCAGTCGCAGCGCGACGAACTCGATCAGGCGATCGCGGACCTTCAGGAGCAACTCAAATGGGGTGAGAAGATCATCGCCTCCATGCGCCAGGACCGGACCGCCGCCGAGTAATCCAAACCAAGGGAGACACCGATGCCCAGCTACACCGCCCCCGTCCGGGACACACAGTTCATCCTGCATGACATGCTCAATGTCTCTCAGGCCGGTATCCCCGGCTATGACGAGTTGGAGGCCGATTTCACCAAGGCCGTTCTGGAAGAGGCCGGCAAGCTGAGTTCCGACCTGCTCGCGCCTCTCAATACCGTGGGCGACACCGAGGGCTGCCGGCTCGAAAATGGCGTGGTCTACACGCCCACCGGGTTCAAGGACGCCTTCGATCAGGTGAAAGAGGGCGGCTGGCCCGGCCTCGACCTGCCCGAAGAGTTCGGTGGGCAGGGCATGCCCTACGTGATGGGCACCGCCGTCGGAGAGATGTTCTCGGCCGCCAATCAGGCGTTCACCATGTATCAGGGCCTGACCCACGGCGCGGCCTCCGCGATCCTGACCCACGGAAGCGACGCGCAGAAGGCCACCTACCTGCCCAAGATGGTCTCTTGCGTGTGGACCGGCACCATGAACCTGACAGAGCCGCATTGCGGCACCGATCTGGGCCTGATGCGCACCAAGGCCGAACCGCAGGACGACGGCAGCTACAAGATCACCGGGCAGAAGATCTTCATCTCCGCCGGTGAGCATGACATGGCCGACAACATCATCCATCTGGTGCTGGCGAAAATCCCCGGCGGGCCGGACGGGATCAAGGGCGTGTCGCTCTTCATCGTGCCCAAGATCATGGTCAAGGAGGACGGCAGCCTCGGCGAGCGCAACGGCGTCAGCGTCGGCAATATCGAAACGAAGATGGGCATTCACGGCAACGCCACCTGCGTGATGAACTACGACGGCGCCACCGGCTATCTGCTGGGCGAAAAGCACAAGGGCATGCGCGCCATGTTCACCATGATGAACGAAGCCCGCATCGGCGTCGGAATGCAGGGGCTCGCGCAGGCCGCCGCCGCATATGAAAACGCCGTGATCTACGCGAGGGAGCGGCTTCAGGGCCGCGACGTGACCGGCGCGCAGAACCCCGACGGCCCGGCCGATCCGATCATCGTGCACCCCGATGTGCGCCGCGCGCTGATGGATCAGAAAAGCTTTGTCGAGGGCGGGCGCGCCTTCCTTCTGTGGGGCGCGATGCTGATCGACAAGGCCCACCGCGCCGATGACGAGGCCGCCGACGGACTGATTTCTCTGATGACCCCGGTGATCAAGGGCTTTCTGACCGACGAGGGCTACGACATGACCGTGCTCGCGCAGCAGGTCTATGGCGGGCACGGCTATATCGAGGAACATGGCATGAGCCAGTTCACCCGCGACGCCCGCATCGCCATGATCTACGAGGGGGCCAACGGCGTTCAGGCGCTCGATCTGGTGGGCCGCAAGCTGGCACAGGACGGCGGCAAGCACGTCATGGCCTTCTTCGATCTGGTCAAGGGCTTCATCAAGGACAACGACGACAACGAGGCGATCAAGGCCGACTTTCTCGACCCGCTCAAGGCGGCGTCCAAGGATCTTCAGACCGCGGGCATGTTCTTCATGCAGAACGGCATGAAAAACCCCAACGCCGCGCTTGCAGGGTCATATGACTTCATGCATCTGTTCGGCCATGTCTGCCTTGGGTTGATGTGGGCACAGATGGCCAGGGCATCGGCCGCCGCGCTGGATGGCGGCACCTCGGACGCCGCGTTCCACGAGACGAAGCTCGCCACCGGACGCTATTACATGAAGCGCCGCCTGCCGGCCACGGCGATGCACCTCGCGCGCATCGAATCGGGCGCCGACACGGTGATGGCGCTCGACGCGGAGGCGTTCTGAACAAAACGGCGGCCCCGGCCCGGCGCCGGGGCCCCACGCGCACGACGACTGAGGGAGGCATCTATGACCATTCAACTCTATTGCTTCGGCGAGTCGGGCAACTCCTACAAGGCCGCCCTCGCGCTGGAACTGTCCGGCCTCGACTGGGCGCCGGTCTTCGTCGACTTCTTCGGCGGCGAGACCAGACGCCCGGACTACCGCGAGACCGTCAACCCGCTGGGCGAGGCTCCGGTGCTGGTGGATGGAGATTTCCGCACCTCGCAGTCCGGCGCGATCCAGACCTATGTGACCGAGTTGACGGGCAAGTTCGGCGGCGAAAGCCGCAAGGACCGCTACGAGATCCTGCGCTGGGTGCTCTGGGACAACCACAAGCTCAGCTCGATGGCCGGGATGACCCGCTTTCTGATGAATTTCCTGCCCGAGGACAAGCGCCCCGCCGAGGTGATCGCCTTCAATCAGGGTCGCCTCAAGGCCGCCTATGCCACGCTCGACTCCCATCTTGAGGGGCGCGACTGGATCGTGGGCGACGGGCTGACCAATGCCGATCTGTCTTGCTGCGGGTATCTGTTTTACACCGAACCCTTCGGCTTCGATCGCGGCGACTGGACCAATATCGACCGCTGGCTGTCCAACATCGAACGGACCCCCGGCTGGAAACACCCCTATGACCTGATGCCCGGCTCCCCCGCGGACCGGGCCTGAGAAAGGAGACCGTCATGACCGACGCCTATATCTACGATGCCGTGCGCAGCCCCCGCGGCAAGGGCCGCAAGGACGGCGCCCTGCACGAAGTGACCTCTGTGAGCCTTTCGGCCGCCATGCTGAACGCGCTGAAGGACCGCAACGCGCTTGACGGCTACGCGGTCGAGGATGTGATCTGGGGCAACGTCACGCAGGTCAAGGAACAGGGCGGCTGCCTCGCGCGCACCGCCGTTCTGGCCTCCGATCTCGACGAATCCATTCCCGGCCTCGCGATCAACCGATTCTGCGCCAGCGGCATGGAGGCGGTGAACCTCGCCGCCAACCAGGTGCGCGGCGGCGCGGGTGACGGGTATATCGCCGGCGGGGTGGAGATGATGGGCCGCGTGCCCATGGGCTCCGACGGGGCGGCGATGGCCGTCGATCCCACCGTCGCGATGGAGCATTACTTCGTCCCGCAGGGCATCTCCGCCGACATCATCGCCACGCAATTCGGCTTCACCCGCGATCAGGCCGACGCCCTTGCCGTCGAATCCCAGCGCCGGGCCAAACAGGCATGGGACGAGGGGCGGTTTTCGAAATCGCTCATCCCGGTGACCGACCAGAACGGGCTGCCGATCCTCGACCGCGACGAATACATGCGCCCCGGCACGGACATGCAAACGCTCGGCGGCCTGAAACCCGCCTTCAAGGAGATGGGCGAATCCATGCCCGGCTTCGACAAGGTGGCGATCATGAAATACCCGCAGATGGAGCGGGTGGAGCATATCCACCACGCCGGCAACAGCTCCGGTATCGTGGACGGCGCGGCCGGGGTGCTCATCGGCAACGCCGAATTCGGGCGCAAATACGGGCTCAAGCCCCGCGCGCGCATCCGCCAGACCTGCAAGATCGGCACCGATCCGACCATCATGCTCACCGGCCCGGTGCCGGCTACGCAGAAGATCCTCGCCGACAGCGGCATGCAGATCTCCGACATCGACCTGTTCGAGGTGAACGAGGCCTTCGCCTCCGTCGTTCTGCGCTTTCAGCAGGCCTTCGACCTCGACCCCGAACGGGTGAACGTCAACGGCGGGTCCATCGCGATGGGCCACCCGCTGGGCGCCACCGGCGCGATCATCATCGGCACGCTTCTGGATGAGCTGGAGCGGTCGGACAAGGAAACCGGGCTTGCCACGCTCTGCATCGCGTCCGGTATGGGCGCGGCCACCATCATCGAGCGCGTGTGACTGGCAAGCAGGAGGAGACAACCATGACCGATTTCACCATGACCAAGGACGCCGACGGCACCGCCGTCATCACCTGGGACGTGCCCGGCAAGAGCATGAACGTCATGTCGCTTGAGGGGTTCCAGCAACTCAGCGATCTCGTCGACGACGCGCTGGCCGACGACGCCGTGAAAGGCATCGTGATCACCTCGGGCAAATCCGACTTCGCCGGGGGGATGGATCTCAACGTCATCGCCAAGATGAAGGACGACGCGGGCGACAGCCCCGCCAAGGGCCTGTTCGACGGCGTGATGCAGATGCATGGCGTGCTGCGCAAGATCGAACGCGCAGGCATGGACGAGAAGACAAACAAGGGCGGCAAGCCCATCGCCGCCGCCCTGCCGGGGACCGCGCTCGGCATCGGCTTCGAACTGCCGCTGGCCTGCCACCGCATCTTCGCCGCCGACAACCCCAAGGCGAAGATCGGCCTGCCCGAGATCATGGTCGGCATCTTTCCGGGCGCGGGCGGCACCACGCGACTGGCGCGCAAGCTCGGCGCGATGGCGGCGGCCCCCTTCCTGCTGGAGGGCAAGCTGTCGGACCCCAAGAAGGCGAAATCCGCCGGTCTCATCGACGAGGTGGTGGCCGATCCGGTCGCCGCCGCGAAGGAATGGGTGCTCGGCGCCTCGGACGCCGATCTGGTCAAACCGTGGGACACGAAGGGCTACAAGATGCCCGGGGGCGATCCCTATCACCCCGCAGGCTACATGACCTTCGTGGGCGCCTCCGCAATGGTCAATGGCAACACATGGGGCGTCTACCCCGCGGCCAAGGCGCTTCTGTCGGCGGTCTACGAGGGCGCGCAGGTGCCGTTTGACACCGCCCTGAAGATCGAGGCGCGCTGGTTCACCAACGTGCTGATGAACCCCTCGTCCACGGCGATGATCCGCTCGCTCTTCATCAACAAGGAGGCGCTGGAGAAAGGCGCCAACCGCCCCGACGCCCCCGATCAGCGCGTCAGCAAGATCGGCGTTCTGGGCGCGGGCATGATGGGCGCGGGCATCGCGCTCGTCTCCGCGCAGGCCGGGATGGAGGTCGTTCTGATCGACCAGACCCAGGACGCTGCCGACCGTGGCAAGTCCTATTCCGAGGACTACATGGACAAGGGCATCAAGCGCGGCAAGGCGACGCCGGAAAAGAAGGAGGAGATGCTCTCGCGCATCACCGCCACGCCCGATCTGGACGCGCTCAAGGGGTGCGATCTGATCATCGAGGCGGTGTTCGAGGATACCAAGGTCAAGGCCGAGATGACCCGGAAGGTCGAGACCGTGGTGCCCGATGACTGCATCTTCGCCTCAAATACCTCCACCCTGCCGATCACCGAACTGGCCAAGGCGTCGCAGCGGCCCGAGCAATTCATCGGCATCCACTTCTTCTCGCCGGTCGAGAAGATGTCGCTGGTGGAAATCATCAAGGGCCGCAAGACCGGCGATCGCGCGGTGGCCAAGGCGCTCGACTACGTGCGCCAGATCCGCAAGACGCCGATCGTGGTCAACGACGAGCGGTTCTTCTATGCCAACCGCTGCATCATCCCCTATATCAACGAGGGCGTGATGATGGCCGGCGAGGGCGTGACCCGCCCGCTGATCGACCATGCGGCGCAGCTTCTGGGGTTCCCGGTCGGGCCGATCCAGCTTGTCGACGAAACCTCGCTCGACCTCGGCGCGAAGATCGCCAAGGCGACGATGGAGGCGATGGGCGACGCCTATCCCAGATCGGTGGCCGACGACGTGACCTTCTGGATGGTCGACGAGGGACGGCTGGGCCGCAAGGCCAAGGCCGGGTTCTTCGATTACGACGACAAGGGCAAGCGTCTTGGCTACTGGCCGGGGCTTCGCGACAAGTTCTCCCGCGCCCAAGAGCAACCCGAATTGATGGAGGTGCAGCATCGGCTGATCTTCGTTCAGGTGCTCGAAGCGGTGCGCGCGCTGGAGGCGGGCGTTCTGGAGGACATCCGCGAGGGCGACGTGGGCGCGATCCTTGGTTGGGGCTTCATGCCGTGGTCGGGCGGGCCGTTCTCATGGCTCGACATCGTCGGCGCACCCTGGGCGGCGGACCGCTGCGACCAGTTGCAGGCCGCCTATGGCGATCGCTTCGCCTGCCCGCCGCTTCTGCGCGAAATGGCCGACAAGAACCAGAGCTTCTATGACCGCTTCGGTCCGGACGCCAAAGCCGCCTGAGCCGGACCGATCACAGCCAGAGGGCCCGCGCGGCGACGCGGGCCCGTTTCACATGGCGTGACCAGACGGGGCGCCTTGCGGCGCGCTCCATGATTTGCGCTCAGGCCGCGCAGGCCCCGGGGCTCTGCCCCGGACCCCGAGGTATTTGACCCGAAATGAGGTAGGCAAAGCGCATGGTCTTTCTCTGTTCCGAAAATACTCGAAAAAGCAACGCGCGCCGCGTTCACAGCGGCCCGAGACGGCACGGCGCGGTTTTCGGCACCGACGCAATACCGACGTTTTACCGACGTGATACCGACATGGGTTTTTCTGCGTTTGCAAAGGCTTAACCCGATTCGGGGCCGCACCCCGAGGAGCGGGCTGCCAGGCATCCGGCGGCGGTGCAGCCCGGTGGTGGCTTCGCACCGTACCGCCCGCCAGCTGTGGCCTACGCCAGCTCTTGCCGCAGCTTCTCGATCATCTGCCGCCGCTCTGCGCGCGCCGCCAGCGCCTCGGCCATGTCCACGCGCCTGAATTTCACCTCCGTGTTGGGCTGAAGCTGCCCGATCAGGTCCATGTCGGCCGAGATCACTGCTCCAAGCGTGAAATACCCGCCCCCCGAGACCGCATCGCGGTGCAGCACGATCGGCTCCGTCCCGCCGGGCACCTGGATCGAGCCGTAGGAATAGCAGCCGTCCACGATGTTCGACGGATCGGCCCCTGCACCAAAGGGTTGTTCGCGCTCGACAAATTCCAATACGCGGCCGCCTTTGAAACGGTAACCCATGCGGTCGGCCTCTGCCGCAACGGTCCATGTGTCATCGAAGAACCCTTGCTGCGCGGCCTCGGTGATCCGGTGCCAATAGAGTCCCGGAAGCGCCCGCAATTCTGCCGGGTTGCCCGGCATCCGGCGCAGTTGGGCAGGCGCGCTGCGCCCTTCCTCGACCAGCGGCGCGCTTCCCACCGGAAGCGTATCGCCGGCCTCTATGGGCCGCCCCTCGATTCCGCCAAGCGCGCCAATGGGATAGGTGGACCGGCTGCCCAGATCGGGCGGCGTGTCGATTCCGCCGGACACGGCGATATAGATCCGCGCGCCCTTCTGAAGGAAGCCGAACCCAAGCACCTGCCCCTTGCGCACGGTGAAGCTCGTCCATGTCTCACGCGGCTCACCGTCCACGGTCACCGGCATCTCCGCGCCGGTCACGGCAACGCTGGCATCAGCGGTGAATGCAATCTCCGGGCCCATGAACACGGCTTCAAGCCCGGCAGCCTCTTCGGGGTTGCCGACAAGCATGTTTGCCGCCCGCATGGCGAGCCGGTCCATCGCGCCGCCCTGCGGGATCCCAAGGTGGAAATATCCCGGGCGCCCAAGATCCTGAATCGAGGTGGCAAGGCCGGGTTTGACAATCTTAAGCGCCATTGAGAGCCTCCATCAGCTTTGCGTTGGTTCCTTCCATGTCGGCCTTGAACGCATCAAGATCGAACTCCACCTCGGCGATCCTTGGCTGCCATGTGCCGGCCTCGACCCCTGCGAGGACGCGGTCGTAGGCCTCGCGATCGATAGGCTCGAATTTCACGATGTCTCCGGGTTTGAAAAACACCAGAAAGTCCTTGAGGTAGGACGTTTCCTGCCGCGGATCGTAGATCGTCATCGGCGTGATGCCGAACATCTGGTAGCCTCCGGCCCCGCGCACCGAGTAGATCGCGGTAAAACACCCCCCATAGCCCACGGTCTGCTTCGGCGTATCGGTGCGGGGGCGCAGGTATTTCGGCACCTCGATCTGCTTGTCACGCTCGACCAGTTGATAGAGGAAGGGCAGGCCCGACACAAAGCCGACCATGGACACGAACCACGGGGCCGCGTGATGCGCCTCTATGAACGCCTCCACGCTGTCATAGCCGTTGATCCGCGCGCCGTAGTCCAGATCGGTGCCGCTCGGATCCTGATGGCGTTCCCGAAACCGCATGACCGTCTCATGGGTCCATGGATCCTGATAGTAGACCGGCACCTCGACGATCCGCGTGGTCATCCGTTTCTCGGCGGTTTCGGCCTTGTGCTCAAGTTCCTTTACGCGATTGAGCATCTCCTCGGGCGGGGTCACATCCGGGTCGAACCGCACCTGAAACGATGCGTTCGCCGGGCAGATCTCCGTCACGCCGGGTATGTCGGCCTCCCGGACAGCATTGCTCATGGACAGGGACTTGAAGAAGGCATCAAGCGACATCTCCTCGTCCATTTCCACGTAGATATGCTCATCCCCGCCATATGAATAACGTGTCTTCACGATGCGCCTCCTGTTGCTGCGGCCGTCAGGTTGCCGGCTTCCAGCCAGGGCTCAAGCCACTGGGTATGAAAGGCGTCAGCCTGCACGTCTTTGTCTTCTGCCAGTGCAATATGCAGTGGCACTGTTGTCTTCAGCCCACCGATATCGAGCCCCTTCAACGCCTTGCTCAGCTTGCCGATCGCATCCGCGCGATCCTTGCCATGCACGATCAGCTTGCCGAGAAGCGAGTCGTAGAAGGGCGGGATTTGATAGCCCTCGTAGAGGAAATGATCGAAGCGGGTACCGTCTCCTTCCGGGATGCGCAGGGCACCGACCTTGCCGGGGAACGGCATGAACTGCATCAGCGGATCCTCGGCATTGATCCGCACCTCGATGGCGTGACCGTTGCGGCGGATCTGCTCCTGCGTCACGCTCAGCGGCTCGCCGCCGCAAACCCGGATCATCTCCTGCACCAGATCGACGCCGGTGATCATTTCGCTCACCGGATGTTCAACCTGAATGCGCGTGTTCATCTCGATGAAGTAAAACGCATTCTTTTCAGGGTCATAGAGATACTCGAGCGTCCCCGCACCGACATAGTCAACCGCCTCGGCCAGCGCCACGGCCGAGGCGCAAAGCGCATCGCGCGTGGGTTCGTCGAGACATTCGGCCCCGGCCTCTTCCCAGACCTTCTGACGCCGCCGCTGAAGCGAACACTCGCGTTCGAAGAAATGCACGGCGCTCTTGCCGTCACCAACGATCTGCACCTCGATATGCCGGGGCGATTGCACCGCATGTTCAAGGTAAAGCCCGCCATCGCCAAAGGCCGCGGCCGCCTCCTGCTGCGCCTGTGGCGCGAGTTTGCGAAGCTCCGCCTCATCCGCTGCGATGCGGATGCCGCGCCCCCCGCCGCCGGCGGCGGCCTTGATCATGACGGGATATCCGACCTTTGCGGCGATCATGGCGGCGTCATCCACCGAATCGACCCGCCCGTCAGATCCGGGCACGACCGGCACCCCCGCCGCTTCGGCGGCTTGACGCGCGGCGACCTTGTCGCCCATCCGTTCGATCGTGTTCGCAGATGGCCCGATATAGCGGACGCCCGCGGCCTCAAGCGCACGGGCAAAGGTCGGGCTTTCGGATAGAAAGCCATAGCCGGGATGGACCGCGTCGGCCCCGCTTTCGCGCGCGGCGGCCACCACCTTGTCGATATTGAGATAGGAGTCCTTTGCCGACGCGGGACCGATACACACCGCCTCGTCCGCCAGCCTGACCGCCAACATCTCGGAATCACCCTCCGAATAGGCCTGAATCGTCGTGATCCCCATCGCTTGCGCCGCACGGATGATGCGAACGGCGATTTCGCCGCGATTGGCTATGAACAGGCGCTGAATGTCCATGGTCAGCCGTCCAGCTCCGCCAGAACCTGCCCGGCCGAGACCGGCGCGGCGTCCTCGATCTTGTAATCGGCGAAGGTGCCGGCCGCTTCCGCCTTGATCTCGATGAAGGTTTTCATCACTTCGATCAGGCCGATCGTGTCACCGACCGCGACCGCGTCGCCCTTGGCCTTGAAAGGCGGCTCACCGGGCGAAGCCTGATGATAAAACGTTCCCGGAAGGGGGGATTGAATCTCTGCCATAGGTGTCTCCCTTATCGCTTTTAATCCTGAATTCAGTTCATCCGGTCGAGCACAGTCGCCGCAGGGGCGATCGTGATACCGTTTTCCGTGAGTGTGGTTCGGATGGCCTTGCCGATTTCCAATGCGCCGGGGGTGTCGGAGTGGAAACAGATCGACTCGAATTCCATTTCGATCTCCGTGCCCTGAACCGTCTCGACGATGCCTTCCTTGCAGGCACGCAGACATTTCGCGGCGATCGCCTGCGGGTCGGGGCGGGCCACTTTGCGCGCAAAGACGATGTGGCCGCTTTCGTCATAATCGCGGTCGGCGAACAGCTCGCGCACGACGGGCTGCCCGCACCGCTTCGCCACCTCGTAGGTTTTCGATGGCCCCATGCAGAACAGGATCGCCTCGCCGCAGGTCTTTTGCAGGGTCTCGACCATATGCTGCGATAGCTCCTCGTTCACCGCCGCTTCCATGTAGAGCGCGCCATGAGGTTTGATATGCTGAAGCGGCACTCCGTAGCGACGACCGAATTCGCGGATCGCCCCGACCTGATAGAGGATGTCGTTGACGAGTTCCTCGGCGCTTGTGCGGATGTAACGCCGGCCAAACCCCTGAAGATCGTGATATCCGGGATGCGCCCCAAGCCCGACTCCATACTCGTGGACGAGCTTGATCACCCGGTCCATCGTGTTGGGATCGCCCGCATGAAACCCCGCTGCGATATTGGCGGAACTGATCAGCGCCATCAGATCCGCGTCCGGCGCCTCGCCAAGCTCCCACTGGCCGAAGCCCTCTCCCATATCGCAGTTAAGATCGACAATGTCCCGCATGACTGGCATCCTTGTGTGGTCTTTGAAGTCAGTTTCCGGGCGAGGCGTTGAATTGTAAAATTCTAAAACTTGCACAACGAATATCGGAAAATCAGATATCTATCCGGGCGCGTCATTCCTCGAAACATTGCGTATAGGCGCTTATGGCGCGATGCAGGGAAAATCCCTTGAGCGCGCATTCATTTTTCCGTTAATGGGCCTTCAGGTATTTAGATCGGAACAGAGATGAACTTCCGTCACCTCAAGTATTTCGTCGCCACTGCGGAGACCGGCCAGGTCAGGCGCGCGGCCACGGCGCTCTCGATCTCGCAATCCTCGGTCACGGGGGCTATCCGCGAACTGGAGGCGGAGCTTGGCACGGCACTGTTCCAGCGATCCGCGCGCGGTATGGAAATGACGGACGCGGGGCGTGAATTTCTCGCCTCCGCGCATGAAATCCTCGAAAAACTGGACGAGGCAACAAAACTCACCCGGCGCCATTCCGCTGTCAGCGGGGTCATCACGCTCGCGACGACCTATACGGTGATTGGCTATTTCCTGCCCTACCATCTCGACCGGCTTGCACAACTTCATCCCGGTCTGGAAATCCGCCTTCACGAGCTTAACCGCGAAAGCATCGAAGAGGGACTGCTTTCAAACCGCTTCGATATCGCGGTGCTTCTGACCTCGAACCTGACCAACCCCGATCTTGAATCGGAAACCCTTCTGCGATCCACCCGGCGGCTCTGGGTGGCCAACAACCATCCGTTTCAGCGCAGGGGCAAGGCCAGCTTCGCCGAGATCGCAAGGGAAGACTACATCATGCTCACCGTGGACGAAGCAGCCCATACCGCCATGAAATACTGGAGCATGACAGGCCACCAGCCGCGCGTGAAACTGCGCACCTCCTCGGTGGAGGCCGTCCGCTCCATGGTCGCCAATGGACAGGGGATCACGATCCTGTCGGACATGGTGTATCGCCCCTGGTCGCTTGAAGGCAAACGCATCGGCACGGTGCCCACCGACTTGGACATCCCGTCAATGGACATTGGCCTTGCCTGGCGCCGGGGATTGGAATTCAATCGCCCGCTTGCCATCATGCATGATTATTTCCGGCAGGCGTTCGCCTCTCCGCAGGCCCCCTATTCCGGGCTGCGCAGTTCCGGGGCATAGGTGCGGTCCTCGATCGGAGTTTCCTCGATCGCCTTTTGCAAGCCGTTCAGAAGCAACTCTTCGGCCCGGTTCTTCACCGTATGCGGGTTCCAGACCACATGCACATCAATCGCCGGCAGCGTATCATATGGCGGCACCTGAAAGAGCAAGCCGTCCGACACGTCGCGCGCCGCCACGTGTACCGGCAGGGGTCCGATCCCGATACCCGCCACGATCATGCGCCGCACTTCCTCAAGGTGGCTCGACACCCCGGTGATCCGGTCGCCGAGCGCCGCCTCGGCCCGCATCATCGTCACAGGCTTGAGCACATCGTGAAGCCGGTCCGTCTCGAAGCTGACCGACGTGTGTCCAGCCAGATCCTCTCGGGTGAGTCCCGTGCGCCCGAACAGCGGGTTGCGCGGCCCGCAGAACAGGCCGAAAAACTCCCTGTAGAGACGGCGATACTCCAGCTTCGGGTTATGATCACGCACAAGGCAGACCGCGAAAGAGGCCCGCTTGGCCGCCACCTCCGCAATCGCTTCGGCGCTCGAATACACATCTATGGACAGGCTCGCGCGCGGATACTCTTCGTGGAACTCCGCCAGAACGCGGTCAAACAACGGGCAAACCACATGGCTTGCCACCGCGACCTTGACATGGCCCTGTACCTCGTCGGTCATTTCCCGCAGCAGGGTCGACAGCCGCAGGATGGAGCCGTGAATGTCCACCGCCTCGCGGTACAAAAGACGCCCGGCATCGGTGAGTGCGAAATGCCCGGGCGACCGATCTATGAGCTTGCGCCCGATCCGATCCTCCAGCTTCTTGAGCGCGGAAGAGACCGACGGCTGCTTCAGGCGCAGCCTCTGCGCCGCTTCTGTGACCGAATGCGCCTCCGCCAGAACCACGAAGGTGCGCAACAGGTTCCAGTCCAACTCGCGGGCGATCCGCTCCGGCGCGTATCGGGGATCGATACGAGGATCGGGCTCATACATAGATTTCATCTATATTCACAATCACCATTATCTATTTGATCAATGACTGACACTTTCGCATGGTTCGATCAAGCCGATCTTGTCCCAAGGATAACAGATGTCCGTTGAAGCCCGCGAAGCGCGTCAGCCATGGATCCTTCTCTCCCCCGCCCTGACGGCGGTGGGCCTTCTTCTTTTCGTGCCGCTGATGTTCATCGTGGTTTACAGCTTCTGGCTACGCTCTGCCGCCGGGGCCGATCAGGTGGGGTTCTTCCTCGACAACTGGCAAGAAGCGCTGAGCGACGCCTTCTACCGCGACATCCTGCTCAACACCCTGAAGATCGCGGGCATCACGACGATCGTCTGCGCGCTGATGGGTTACCCGTCCGCCTATTTCATTGCCCGCTCCAAGGGAAACAAGCCGGTCCTGCTTCTGCTGCTGATGCTGCCCTTCTGGATCAGCTACATCATCCGAACCATGAGCTGGATCAACATTCTCGGCGTCTCCGGTGCTCTCAACAGCCTTTTGATGACCATCGGTATTATCAACGAGCCGATACAGATGCTCTATAACGAGACCACGGTGATCCTCGGTCTGGTGCATTTCCTGCTGCCTTTCATGATCCTCAATGTCTTCGTCAGCCTTGATGGGATCGACACCAATCTGGAGTCGGCAGCCAATTCTCTTGGCGCGACCAAATGGCAATCATTTCTTCAGGTGACGTTGCCGCTCTCGCTGCCGGGACTGGCGGCGGGCGGGCTGCTCTGTTTCGTGCTGGGCGCAGGCACTTATATCACCCCGATGGTGCTTGGCGGGCCGCGCGACGCCATGTTCGCCAATCTCGTCTATGAGGCGATCATCACGCAACTCAACTGGCCGCTCGGATCGGCGCTTTCCCTGATGCTTCTGGTCGTTCTGGGCGCGCTTGTGATGCTCTACAACCGCTATCTCGGCATGGCGCAACTGATGAAGGGGCTGGGCTGATGGAAGGAACGGGCAAACTGGGTTGGTCTCTCATTCGCCTCTGGGCGCTTCTCGTTTATGGCTTCATGTTCCTGCCGGTGGCAGTGGTGGTTCTGCTGAGCTTCAACGCATCGCAGTTCGGCAGCTTCCCGATGACCGGCTTTTCCTTCCGCTGGTTCGTGGAGCTGGCCAACAACGATGCGATCCTGCGCGCCTTTCGCACATCGGTCACGCTGGGGCTGATGACGGCGGTCATTTCCACCACGCTGGGCGTGCTCGCAAGCCTCGCGCTCGTGCGCTACAAGGTGCCGGGCACCAACATGATTTCCACGTTCCTGATCGCGCCGATCCTGGTGCCGGAAGTGGTCCTTGCGGTTGCGCTTCTGCTCTTCCTCAACTTCCTCGGCATCAACAAGAGCTTCACGCTCCTGCTGTTCGGCCATGTGATCTTCACCCTGCCCTTCGTGATCCTCGTGGTGCAGGCGCGGCTTGTGGCGATCAAGCGGGACGTGGAGGAGGCCGCGATGAGCCTTGGCGCCTCGCCGGTGCAGACCTTTTTCCAGATCACATTGCCCCTGATGCTGCCAGCGGTGCTCGCGGGCGGGCTTTTCGCCTTCACCATCAGCTTCGACGACATCACCGGCACCCTGTTCTGGAAACCGGGCGGCGTGGAAACCGTGCCGACCCAGATCTTCGCCATGCTGCGCAACTCCATAAGCCCGGAGATCAACGCGCTTGGCACGGTGATGATCCTGCTGACCGTGGGCCTGCCCCTGCTGGGGGCGGCCATTGCACGACAACTTGCCCAGAAGAGCGGCCCCTGAAGCCGCTTCACCAATCAACCAACAAGGAGATGGATATGAAAAAGATGGACAACACCACCCGCTATGAACGCCTGCGGGAGCGTTACAGGAACGGCGACCTCGACAGGCGCAGCTTTCTCGGCCTGATCGGGGCGGCCGGTCTTGCCTATGGCGTGCAGACGCCGTTTGCCAAATACGCCATGGCGCAGGATGTGCAGCAGGTCCGCTTTGACGGCTGGGGCGGCGTCGTGTCCGAGGCGTTCCGCGAACACGCCTTCGATCCCTACACCGCGGAAACCGGCATCGAGGTCGTCGATGGCACCTTCTCGGGCGGGGACGAATACCTCGCGCAGGTGCGCGCCAGCCAGCCGGGCGAGTTCAACATCGCGCATCTGTCAGGCGTTTTCGATTATGCCCGCTATCACAACTTCGACCTGACCACCGCGCTCAACCTTGACAATATCCCCAACGTTGAGCTGGTGATCGCACGCCTGATGGAACCCTATCGCGCGATCACGCCCGACGCGCTCTCGGCCGTGCCGTATGACTATGGCACCACCGGCCTTGCCTATAACCGCAAGTATATCTCCGACGAGGAGATGAGGGAAAAGGGCGCCAGCATCCTCATCGACGAGGCCTACAAGGACAAGATCGGCGGCTGGTCGGACTGGCGCACGCGGATCTGGTATGGCGCACTGCAAACCGGGCAGGACCCCAACAACATCGAGGACATGGAGGAAGTCTGGGATGCCATCCGTCAACACCGTGACCTTGCCCTGAAATACTGGGGTTCGGGTGCGGAACTGATGAGCCTTCTGGCCGAGGAGGAGATCTACGTGACCGAAGGCTGGTCGGGCCGGATCGCCGCGCTTCAGGAAGAGGGCCACGACATCGGCTACTATGACCCGCCGAACAGCTTTGGCTGGCAGGAATGCCTTTTCGTGATCAAGGGCAGCCCGGTAGAAGCCTGCGAGGAGCTTTTGAACTTCATGCTGGCGCCGGAAACCTCCATTGCCGTGGCCGAGGGGCAGAATTACCCGCCCGCGCTCGACGGCACCAAGGTCGATCTTGGCGACAAGATCCCGACGCTTCCGGCCTATGACCCGTCTGGCACACTTGAGAGCCTCACCTTTGCCGATCCCGAATACTGGAACGGCAACGAGGCGGAGTGGTCCAAGACATTCGGTCGCGTGCAGCGCGGTTACTGAGGCGAAACGGCGGTCCCGGATCAATCCGGGGCCGCCCCCAGACAAACGGATCAGGCGGCATGAGTTCGGTTCACCTCAAGAATATCGTCAAGCGCTTCGGCACCTTTACCGCGGTGCACAAGACCTCTCTGGAGATCCCCGAGGGCGCTTTCGTCACGCTGCTCGGTCCGTCGGGCTGCGGCAAGACCACCAACCTGCGCATGATCGCCGGGCTTCTCGATCCGACAGAAGGCGAGATCCTGATTGGCGGCAAGCGCGTGAACGAGGTGCCGATCCACAAGCGCAACCTCGGGATCGTGTTCCAGAGCTATGCGCTCTTTCCGCACAAGACCGTGGCCGAAAACGTGGCTTTCGGCCTGAAATACCGCGACGTTTCGAAAACCGAAATCACAGAGCGGGTTCAGTCCGCGCTTGATCTGGTGCAACTTCCGGATGTCGGCGCGCGCTACCCCAAGGAACTTTCCGGCGGCCAGCAGCAGCGCATCGCGCTGGCGCGTTCCATCGTGATCAACCCCGATGTCCTTCTGCTTGATGAGCCGCTCTCGGCACTCGACGCCAACCTGCGCGAGGATATGCGCGTGGAGCTTAAACGCATTCAAGACCAGATCGGCGTGACCACCGTTTTCGTGACCCATGATCAGTCCGAGGCGCTGGCCCTGTCCGATCAGATCGTGGTGATGAGTGCGGGCCGGGTCGAACAGGTCGGCACGCCCGAGGAGGTCTACAACAAGCCCACTTCGGAGTTCGTCGCCAATTTCCTTGGCGCCTCCAACATCCTTTCGGCGCGCTGCACCGGCAAGACTGCCGAGACGGTCACGCTCGATGTGCCGCTCTTCGGAACAGTCCCCGTGCCCGCCGACAAGGCCGCGCTGATCGACGGAGAAGGCCCGGTCAAGCTCGTCCTGCGGGCGGAAAAGCTTCTGCTGACCCCGCGCGGCACCGACATTGGCGATGCGAACACCGCAGAAGCGACGGTGGAAACCGTGGACTATCAGGGTCAGACCGTGCGCTATTTCGTGCGCTCCGGAGACACGCAGCTTCAGGCGATCAACATGATCGACGGCCATCCGTTTGCCGAAGGCGACAGCGTGACACTGGCTTTCCGCCCGAAGGATTGCGCCGCGTTGCCGGAGGGCTGATATGAGCCATCTTTTCTATCAGGGACGGGGCCGCAAGCCGGTCCTGGAGCAGGCGCGCGGTGTCTACATGTGGGACCGCGAGGGCAACCGCTATCTCGACGGCTCGTCCGGGGCGATGGTCTGCAATATCGGCCATTCCAACGAAAACGTGCTCACCGCCATGCGCCGGCAGATGGAGAAATCCACCTTCGGCTACCGCCTGCATTTCGAGACAGAAGCGTCCGAGCGGTTGGCGGCGAAACTGGCCGGGCTCATGCCCGCCGGGCTGTCGAAGGTGTTTTTCGTCTCCGGCGGCTCCGAAGCCGTCGAAAGCGCCTTGAAGCTCGCCCGCCAGCACGCGCTGGCCACCGGGCAGGACAGCCGCTGGAAGGTGATCAGCCGCACGCCCTCCTATCACGGCTGCACACTCGGGGCGCTGGCGGTCACCGACTATGATCCGCTGTCGCGCCCCTTTGCGCCGATGATGCGCGAGATGCCGAAGATCCCCGCCCCGCGCGCCTATCTCGACGGGCTGGACCCGGACGACCCCGAAACCGGGCGCCACTATGCCGACATGCTAGCCGCGAAGATCGAAGCGGAAGGCCCCGAAACCGTGCTGGCCTTCATCGTGGAGCCAGTGGGCGGCGCCTCCACGGGCGCGCTCGTTCCGCCTGCGGGCTATATGGAGCGGCTCAGAGAGATCTGCGACCACTACGGCATCCTGCTCATCATGGATGAGGTGATGACCGGCGCGGGCCGCACCGGGGCCTTTCTGGGGTGCGCGCATTGGGGCGCGAGGCCGGACATCGTGGTGATGTCCAAGGGGCTCGGTGCGGGCTATGTGCCGCTTGGGGCGATGATCGCCGATGAACGACTGGTGGAGCCGGTACTCGATGCCGGGGGGTTCGCACACGGGTTCACCTATGCCGGCAACCCGCTCGCCTGCGCCGCCGGTCTTGCCGTGGTCGAAGAAATCGAATCGCAGGGGCTTTGCGCCAATGCCGCTCGGATGGGCGAGAAACTGAAGGCCCGACTTCAGGCGCTGATGCAACGGCACGAGCTGATCGGGGACGTGCGCGGCAAGGGGCTCTTGCTGGCGTTCGAATTCATGGCCGACCGCACAACCAAGGCCCCCCTGCCCCGCGCGCTCAATGCCCATGACCGTTTCGTGCGCATCGCCTATGAGCGTGGCCTTATCGTCTATTCGCGCCGCACCCGCGACGGGATCGAGGGCGATCATATCCTCGTCTGCCCGCCGCTCATCGTGAACGACACCCATCTCGATGAAATCATGGAGGGGCTCGACGCCTCGCTGGCGCAATTCACCGCCGAAATCCGGCCGGAACTCAAGGCAGGGTAACATGTCGAAGATCCTGATCACCTGCGCCATCACCGGCTCCATCCACACGCCGTCCATGTCGCCCTATCTGCCTGTCACGGCAGATGAAATCACCGAACACGCCCTCGGCGCGGCCGAGGCGGGGGCAGCGATCCTGCACCTTCATGCACGCGATCCGGCCACCGGGCAGCCCTCCGCCGCGCCAGAGCATTTCATGGCCTTCCTGCCCCGCATCAAGCAGGCCAGCGACGCGGTGCTCAACATCTCGACCGGCGGCAGCGCGGTGATGACGCTCGACGACCGACTCGCCGCCCCGAAACGGGCAGAGCCCGAGATGTGCTCGCTCAACATGGGCACGATGAATTTCGCGCTCTACCCTGCGGCCGAGCGGATCACCGAGTGGAAACACGATTGGGAAAAGCCGTTTCTGGAGAATTCCGACGATCTGGTGTTCAAGAATACCCCGCGCGACATGACCCGCATCCTGACCGAAATGGGGGTGGAGCGCGGCGCCCGGTTCGAGTTCGAATGCTATGACGTGAGCCACCTCTACATGCTGCGCCATTTCGCGGACCGGGGGCTTGTGAAGCCGCCGTTCTTCATTCAGTTCGTCTTTGGCGTGCTGGGCGGGATCGGCCCGGACCCCGAAAACCTGATGCATATGAAGCTGATCGCGGACAAGCTCTTCGGCGACAATTACATGTTCTCGGTTCTGGCCGCCGGTCGGCACCAGACCCCCCTTGTCACCATGTCGGCGGCCATGGGCGGGCATGTGCGCGTGGGGCTGGAGGACAGCCTGATGATCGCACGCGGGCAGCTGGCGAAGACCAACGCCGAGCAGGTCGTCAAGATCCGCCGCATCGTCGAGGATCTGGGCCGCGAGGTCGTGGACGCGACCGAAGCGCGCGCCATGCTTGGTCTGAAGGGCGCGGACCGAACGGCGATCTGACCCGCCGCGCGGGCACGACACAACACTGATCGAGGCCGGATCACGGCCCACGGAGACAATGATGAAAGCGGTATTCGACGAACGCCAATGGGCCCATGACCCCAAGCATTTCATGGCCAACGGGACGATGCTTCCCAACCCCGAGCAGCCCCGCCGGATAGAGGTTCTCAAGTCTGGGGCAGAGGCGGCGGGATGCACCTTCGACGCGCCCCGCGATGCCGGGCTTGGCCCGATCGCAGCGCTTCACTCCGCCGAGTACCTTGTTTTCCTTGAGAATATCTACACCCGTTGGCGCCGGATCGAGGGCGGCGGCGAAGAGGTCATCCCCAATATTCACCCCGCGCGCCGCACCGACAGCTATCCCAAATCGGCGGTGGGGCAGGCCGGGTTTCATCAGGCCGACACCGCCTGCCCGATCTCGCGAGGCACATGGGAAGCGGCCTATTGGTCGGCCCAGAGCGCCATCACCGGCGCCGATCTCCTTGCTGGCGGAGAGCGCGCGGCCTATGCCCTGTCGCGCCCGCCGGGGCATCACGCCTTCGGCGATCTGGCGGGGGGCTTTTGCTTTCTCAACAACTCCGGCATCGCCGCCGAACGGCTCCGCACGGCGGGGTTGCGGCCCGCGATCCTTGATGTCGACGTGCATCACGGCAACGGCACGCAGGGCATCTTCTATGATCGGGACGACGTGCTGACCGTCTCCATCCACGCCGATCCGGCGCGCTTCTACCCGTTCTTCTGGGGCCACGCCCACGAACGCGGCGAGGGGCGAGGGCTGGGCTACAACCTCAACCTGCCGCTGGCGCGCGGGACCAATGACGCTGACTACCTCAAGACGCTGGAGGGAGCGCTGGCGCGGGTGCGGGCCTTCGGGGCGGAGGTTCTCGTTGTGGCGCTCGGGCTTGATGCCTCTATCGACGACCCGTTTCAGGGGCTCGCGGTCACGCAGGACGGCTTCACCCGCATCGGCGCGGCCATCGCGGCGACCGGGCTGCCGGTCCTCTTCGTGCAGGAGGGCGGCTATCTCAGCGATACGCTGGGCAAGAATTTGACCTGTGTTCTCAATGGCTTTCAGGGGGGGGCATGAGCACGGCGGATGTCATCGTCATCGGCGGCGGGATCGCCGGGGTCAGCGCCGCCGCGCGCATCGCGGATCACGCGCGTGTCGTGGTTCTCGAAACCGAGGCCCAGCCCGGCTACCACGCCACCGGGCGCTCGGCCGCGATCTTCATCCGCAATTACGGCAATGCCACGCTGCGGGCGCTGAATGCGGCCTCCGCGCCGTTTCTCGAAGATCCCGGCGAGATGGCCGAAGGCAGCCTTCTGAGTCCGCGCGGCGAGATGCTGATTGCCCAGGACGATGAGCTTGACGCGCTGGAGGAATATGCCGCCGGGGCGACGGGGCTGGAGCGGTTGACCGCCGCGCAGGCCGTGGAGCTGGTGCCGATCCTGCGGCCCGAGAAAATCGCCGCCGCCGCCATCGAACGCGACGCGCAGGACATCGACGTGGACCGCCTGTTGCAGGCGTTTGCCCGGCGTCTCAAGGCACTCGGGGGCGAGATTGTCACAGGTGCGGAAGTGCAAGAAATATTATACGAATCAACGGCATGGCGTGTCGAAACACAGGCCGGGACATGGACGGCGCCGGTGTTGATCAACGCCGCTGGCGCGTGGGCCGACAAGGTGGCGGCGCTCGCGGGGGTGCCGCCTTTGGGGCTGCAACCGATGCGGCGATCGGCGGCCCTGCTGCCCGCGCCGGAGGGGTATGAGATCGCGCATTGGCCGCTTTTCGCCTCGGCCAGCGAGCGGTGGTATGCCAAACCCGACGCGGGCAAGCTTCTGGTCAGCCCGGCGGACGAGGACCCGGTGGAGCCGCATGACGCATGGGCCGACGACATGGTGCTGGCCGAAGGGCTTTATCGCTATGAGCAGGCGGTGACGGTGCCTGTCACACGCATGGAACATTCATGGGCTGGTCTGCGGACCTTTGCCCCCGACCGCACCCCCGTCGTGGGCTTCGACCCCATGGCAGAGGGGTTCTTCTGGCTGGCCGGACAGGGCGGCTACGGGGTGCAGACGGCCCCGGCGATGGCCGATCTGGCCGCCGCGCTCTGCCTGCGCCAGACACCGGATCTTCCCCCCGAAACCGTCGCGGCACTGGCGCCGGTCCGGTTCCGAACTTTGTGAAAAGGACAATGAAATGAGTAAGATAACCAGAGCGCACACCGGCACCCGGATGAGCCAGATCACCACCCACGGCGACACGATCTATCTGGCCGGGCAGGTCGGCACGGCGGGCGAAAGCGTGGCGCAACAGACCCGCGATTGCCTTGACAAGATCGAGATCCTTCTCGCCGAGGCGGGCAGTGACAAGACCCGGCTTCTGCAATGCACCATCTGGCTGGCCGACATGGCCGATTTCGAAGAGATGAACGCGGTCTGGGATGCCTGGGTGCCCGAGGGTCACGCGCCGACGCGGGCCTGCGGGGAGGCCAGGCTCGCCACGCCGGACTACAAGGTGGAATTCATCGTCGTGGCGGCGCGCTAGACTGATTTGGGCGAATCAGGGTTAACGCCCTGAAATCGCTAAAAAACCGCTTTCGGTAAAACGTCGGTATTTTGTCGGTATTACGTCGGTGCCGATTTTCGTGGGCGGGCCCCTCGGGGCGCTTTTAACAGGGCGGGCGTTGCGGTGAAGGGGCGCGCGCAGATCGCCCCCGATCTGTTCGGGGCGGGGACGTCACGCCGTTGAGGGGCGCGCCCTAGAAATCCAGTCCCAGATCGAGCGTGCGCGCCGAATGGGTCAGCGCCCCGACAGAGATGTAATCGACCCCCGTCGCGGCGACCTCCGCGATACGCTCCAGCGCCATGTTGCCCGAGGCCTCGGTCACGAGATGGCCGCGCGCCATCTGCACCGCGCGGCGCAGCGTGTCGCTGTCCATGTTGTCGAGCAGCACGACATCGGCGCCGCCCACCTCCATCACCTGCGCGAGTTGATCGAGGCGGTCCACCTCGATCTCCACCCGCATCATGTGGCTGGCGTGGGCCTTCGCCGCCTCTAGCACCGCGCGTACGCCGCCCGCTGCGGCGATATGGTTGTCCTTGATCAGGATCGCGTCCGACAGGCTGAAGCGGTGATTGAACCCGCCGCCATGCAGCACCGCCTGCTTCTCGGCGATGCGCAGGCCCGGCGTCGTCTTGCGGGTGCAGGTGATGCGCGCCGCCGTGCCCCGCGTTTCGGCCACGAAACGGGCGGTGAGCGTGGCAACCCCCGAAAGCCGCCCCGCGAAATTAAGCGCCACGCGCTCCGCGCTGAGGATCGACGCCGCCGCGCCCGAAACCTCCATCAGCGTATCGCCCGGGCCGCAGGGGCTGCCATCGGGCAGGCGGGTGTCGATCCGCAATTCCGGGTCCACAAGGCGAAACGCCAGCGCCGCGACCTGCATCCCCGACACCACGCCCCCCTCGCGCGCATTGAGCCGCGCGGCATAGGCGGTGCCCTCGGGGATCACGCTGCGGGTGGTGACATCGCCATACTGGCCCAGATCCTCGGTCAGTGCGGCGCGCACCATCGGCTCAAGGATCAGGTCGGGAACGGGGGGAACGGGCTGTGCCATGGCACCTCTTTCACAATGCGGGTCGCGTGACGCACCCGGCCCGCGCCGAATGGCGGCGCACGGTCCGTGGCCGGGTCAACGCGACAGGTCGATCATGCGCTGCACGGCACTGCGGGCCTTTTCGGCCACCTGCGGCGCAACGATGACCTCTTCGGACATGGTGTGAAGCGACCAGAGGATTTTCTCCAGCGTGATCTTCTTCATGTAGGGGCACATGTTGCACGGCTTGGCGAACTCCACCTCCGGCAGCTCGTCGGCGATGTTGGAGGCCATCGAGCATTCGGTGACGAGCATCGCCTCCTTGGGGTGATGCTTGTGCACCCAGTCCACGATCCCGCGGGTGGAGCCGGTGTAGTCGGCCTCGGCCACAACTTCGGGGGTGCATTCGGGGTGCGCGATGATCGCCACGTCGGGGTGATATTCGCGGTAGGCGCGCAGATCCTCGGCGGTGTAAAGCTCATGCACGATGCACGATCCGTCCCAGTACACGACGGTCTTGGAGGATTGATTGGCGACATTCTGCGCGAGGTATTTGTCGGGTGTCATGATCACCATGTCGCTGTCCTGCGCCTCGACGATCGCAAGCGCGTTGGCCGAGGTGCAGCAGATGTCGGAGGCCGCCTTCACCTCCGCGGTGGTGTTGACATAGGACACGACCGGCGCGCCGGGGTATTTCGCGCGCATCTCGGCCACGCCTTCGGCGGTGATCGATTCCGCCAGAGAGCAGCCGGCCTGCATATCGGGGATCAGGACGGTCTTCGACGGATTCAGGATCTTGGAGGTTTCGGCCATGAAATGCACGCCGCATTGCACGATCACATCGCCCTGCACGCGCGTCGCCTCGATCGCCAGTTGCAGGCTGTCGCCCACCACGTCGGCCACCCCGTGATAAATCTCGGGCGTCATGTAGTTGTGTCCGAGGATCACCGCGCTGCGCTCTTGCTTGAGCGCGTTGATCGCGGCGACATAGGGCGCATGAATGGCCCAGTCGGACGGCGGCACAACGCGGTCCATCCGCGCGTAGATGTCGGACATGGACTCGGCCAGGTCAATCGAGGGGGCCAGATCATAGGCATCGTGCAGCGACGCCCGCATCGTGGTCACATCAAGCAAGGCGATCTCCTCCAGATCAGCGGTACCGCGGCGCTATAGCCCATTTGCCGCGCGGGTTCCAGCGCTTGCGGCGAGGCCGGAAACAGGCGGAAACGATGATCCTTCTTTCCTGAAAACAGAGGGATTTTTTCCCGCGCCCGAGAGCGGCATAAAAACGGATCGGCCCGGCCCGCAGAGAGCGGATCAGAACAGGCCGGCGTCCCGCGCGCTCAGCGCGGCCTGCGTGCGGTTGCGCGCACCAAGCTTGCGGCACAGCGTGCGCACATGCAGCTTGATCGTGACCTCCTGAAGATCAAGCTCAAGCGCGATTTCCTTGTTGGACATCCCCCGGCACAGGCCCGAAAGCACCTCTGTCTCGCGCCGCGAAAGCTGCGCGGCGGCGGGGTTCTGTTCGGCCGCGGCCGCGTGCATCAGCGCGGGCGGCACGAAAATCTCCCCCGAGGCCATGAAGCGCACCGCGTTGATCAGGCTGCGCGCGCCCATCGACTTGGGCAGAAACCCCGCCGCCCCGGCGTTCACCGCGTCCTGGGCCACCGAATTGGCCGCGGTGCCGGACAGGATGGCCACCGGAACGCCCGGATGGGCACGCAGGATCTCCGCAAGCCCGTGCAGCCCGCTCATCCCCGGCATGTTGTAGTCCAGAAGCACCAGATCGAAAGGCCCCTCCTCGGACAGAAGGTGCATTGCCCCAGCGAGCGTGCCGGCATGGCACACCTCTGCGAAATCCTCCGCCGCCAGATAGGCGGACAGCGTATCGCGCACCAATTCGTGATCGTCCGCAAGTAAAATGCGCATGTCGATTGGGTAATGCTCCGGCAACAATGTACCGCGCACCTTATCGGAGAGGTTCACGCTTGGCGAGGGCGCTTTTGCCGCATCCCGGCAAGGTTTCGCTTGGCATCCGAAACGGCGGGCGGTTAGACCTAGGCGCCACCGGCCGCCGGATGCCCCCCGAGGGCGACCGGCCGCGCCTGGGGACGAGAGGATGAGAGATGCTGACGACACCGGACCGGACCTTCCGCCGCCTGCTTTATGCCCCCCTTGTCGGGGCCATCCTTGTTCAGGGCGCTCCGCTGCACGCCGATGGGGCCGAAGGTGCCCCCATTCTGACGGTGACGGGCCAGATCGACCCACCGGACACGGACCTCCCGGTGACATTCGACCTTGAGGCCCTGCGCGCCCTGCCCACCCGGCGCGTGGAGACCACGACCATCTGGTCCGAGGGCGTTCAGCGCTTCGACGGCGTGGGCCTCGACGTTCTGGCGCAAGAGATGGGCGCGACGGGCCGGGCGGTCAGGGCCTCTGCGGTCAATGACTATTCCGTCACCATTCCGATGGCCGATGCCACGCCGGACGGGCCGATCGTCGCCTACCTGCGGAACGGCAAGACCATGAGCCTGCGCGACAAGGGGCCGCTCTGGATCATCTACCCCTACGATTCCGACACGCGCTATCAGACGGAGGTGGTCTATTCGCGCAGCATCTGGCAACTGGACCGTCTCGACTTCGTGGATTAATCTGCCCGCCTGACCGGCAGCGGGCCCGGCAGCGGACGGGGGATGCGCGATGCGGCGCGGCCATAAACTCAGACAGATCGCCGCCGCGGGCGTCATCGTGGTGCTGCTTGTCGCCATCGCGAGCCTTGCATGGGACATGGCGGCCCGGGTGCATTCGCTCAAGACGGCGGAATCGGACAACAGATACTGGTCACTGGCGCAGGCCGAGGTGGAATTCATGCGCTTCGGCCAGACGCTCCTCACCGGCGCCGGCCCCGATGACGCGGCCCTGCTGGATGACCTGCGCCGGCGGTATGACATCTTCTACAGTCGCATTGCCACCCTGCGCGAAAGCTCCGCCTACGCGGCGATGCGGCAACAGCCGCAATTCCGGGCATCGCTCGACCGGGTCGAGCAGTTTCTCGCGGACACCGTGCCGCTGATCGACCGGCCCGACGCGGGGCTGCGCGCCGCCCTGCCCGATCTGGCCGCAGAGGCCGGGGCGCTTGCGCCGGTGGTGCGCGATCTGGCGTTGCAGGGCACGACACATTCCGCGGCCCGCGCGGATGAGAGCCGCCTGCGCATCCTGCGGCTGATGACGATGCTGGCGGTGCTGATCACCGGGCTCGTGGCGCTTTTGCTGGCGTTTTTGGCCGCGCTGCTGCGGCTTTACCGAAAGGCGCAGCGCGCCTCGGCGGCGAACCGGCGCGCCCGCTCGCGGCTGGAGGCGATGGTTCTCTCCTCGCTCGACGCGATCCTCGTGGTGGACCGCAAGGGCCGGATCATCGACTACGACGGCGCGGCGGAGGCGCTGTTCGGCTACACCCGCGCCGAAGTGCTGAACCGCGATGTGTCGATCCTCGCCCCCCCGTCCGATGATCCCGCGTCAGCGTCCGGCGGGGCGGACCGGCGTATCGGCGGCGCGGCCTTTTCCGCCGACACGCACGGGCGCCTGTCGCTGACCGCGCGGCACAGATCGGGGCGCGATTTCCCGGTGGAGATTTCGGTCTGTGCCGCCACGGGCGCGGACGGGCCGATCCACGTGGCCTATGTCCGCGACATATCAGAGCGCAAGGCCACCGAAGCGGCGCTTCGCAAGGCGCGGGACGACGCCCGAAGCGAAGAGCGCGCGAAGGCCAATCTTCTGGCGGTCATGAGCCATGAAATCCGCACGCCGCTCAACGGTATTCTCGGCACCATCGGGCTGCTGCGCGACACCGGGCTGACACCCGAGCAAGAGCGCCTGACCGATGCGATGCAGATTTCCGGCGATCTTCTGGCCCATCATGTCAGCGATGTGCTCGACCTGTCCCGGCTCGACGCAGAGGAAAGCCCCGGCACGCGGACCACCTTTGAATTGCGCCCGCTGCTGGTGCGGCTGATCGACAGTCAGCAAGCCACCGCGCAGGCCGCGGGCAACCGCCTGACACTCAGCGCCTGCCCGGATGGGACGGTCGGCTGGGTGCAGGGCGATCCATGGCGGCTTCAGAAGGCGCTTCTCAACCTGATCGGCAATGCCATCAAGTTCACCCGCAACGGCGAGATCACCCTCGCGGCGCAGATCGTGGGCCCCGGGGGGCACCTGCGCTTCAGCGTGGCCGACACCGGGATCGGGATTCCGCCCGACAGCCTTGAGTGCATCTTCGAGGATTTCGTGACCCTCGATACCGCCTATGACCGCGAAAGCACGGGCACCGGGCTCGGCCTTGGCATCACGCGGCGGCTGGTGCAGTCGATGGGCGGACGGATCGCCGCCGAAAGCCATCCCGGCGAGGGCAGCCGCTTCTGGATGGACCTGCCCCTGCCCGCCGTGCCGCCGCCCGGGGCCGCCCCGGCGGCCGGGCCGGAGGCCACGGGCGCGCCCGCCGGGTTCGACATCCTCGTGGTGGAGGACAACGAGATCAACCGCCTCGTGGTGCACAGGATGCTGCGCAAGGCCGGGCACCGCGTGACCGAGGCCACCGATGGCGCGCGCGGTGTGGCGCTGGCCGGCGCGCAGCGGTATGACCTGATCTTCATGGATATTTCCATGCCCGGGCTGGACGGGCTGGAGGCGACCCGCGCGCTGCGTGCGCAGGGCGCCTGCCGCGATGTGCCGGTGGTCGCGCTGACCGCCCACGCCCTGCCCGGCGACCGCGCCCGCATCCGCGAGGCCGGGATCGACGAGATCCTCGTCAAACCCTTCGATACGGCGCAGCTTCGCGGCATCGTCCGGCGCCTCACCGGCGCCAGCGATGGGCCAGCCGCGGACACGGTGCGCCCCGACCCGCAGGATCAGGTGCTCGATACCGGGGTGTTCGGCGACATGCTCGACACGCTCGGCCCCGACCACACGCTGCGCCACCTGCGGCGATTCACACAGGAATTCGAAGGCTATCTGAGCGGGCTGGGGGCCGGTAACGCGCCCTGCCGCGATGAAACCCACCGGCTTGCCGGATCGGCGGCGGTTCTGGGGCTGCGCGGACTGCACCGGCAACTTGAACACACCGAGAGCATGACGCGGCAGAACCGCCTCGCCGATCCCCGCACCCTTGCCGAATCCCTTTCCCGGCACTGGCGACAGGCCAACGCGGCCCTGCGCGCGCAATGGCCCCACGAGGCGGATCCGGCGTTGTGAGCGCCCGCATCTCTGGCAGGTCCAGCCCATCATCCTTGTCCAGACACTCCCGCCGGCGGCTCCGCCGCGCGGGCGGCCGCGCGGTGCGTTCTCAGATGCGGAACACCGGCTGCAACAGGCGCGGGATCATGCCGCTGAAGCGCAGCGGCGCATCGGTGGCCGCAAGGCAGATGCACGGCGAGTCGATCCCGGCAAGCGGGGTATGCTCCACCGCCTCGTCGGCCACTTCCACGTCGCCGACGCCGAACCGCCCGCCCTCGTCCGAGAAACTGCCCTGAAGCACCAGTGTCAATTCCAGCCCGTTGTGGCTGTGATCGGGCACCGCCTGACCGGCGGGAATATAGAGAAGGCGCAGGCTGCCCTCCTTGCCGCGCCACAGGATCGACTGCCGCGCGCCCATCCCGATGGAGCGCCAGCGCGGCCCGTCCCCCGGCACCATGTCCGCCAGCGGCGCGGGATAGATGCCGCGCGGCTTCGGGGCGGCCGGCTCTTCGGGCGCGGGCTCGTCGAGCATGGCGAATAGCCCCGCGCGCATGGCGTCCGACACCGGCGCGTCCTCCAGCGACTCCAGCACCGCGCCGCCCAGCGCCAGATGCGTCTCATGGCGCGCGCGGCACTCGTCACACATGGAGATATGCGTCGCCACCACCACGGCAAACGGCTGCGGCAGATTTCCGGCCACATAGGCCGCCATCATCGGCTCGGGGATATGATGCTGCGGGGCTGTCATGACTGTCTGAGGTCTTTCAATTCGTGCCTGAGCCGTTCAAGCCCGAGGCGGATACGCGATTTGATCGTGCCAAGCGGAAGGCCGGTCGTCTCGGTGATCTCCTTGTGGCTCAACTCACCGAGGTAGGCTTTCTCGATCATCTCGCGCTGCGACTGCGGCAGGGTATCCAGCGCCGCGCGCAGGCGCGCCGCCTCCTGGTCCATGGCCATGATCTCCGCCGGCTGCTCGGCGGGCGGCTCGTCGATCTTCAGCTCCTCGGGCAGCGGGCGATAATCGCGCCGAGCGATGTCGATCATCCGGTTGCGCGCGATCCGGTAGATCCAGCCCGACGCCTGCGAGCGGTGGGCGTCGAACTGCGCCGCCTTGCGCCAGACCGAAAGCATCGCGTCCTGCACGATATCCTCGGCCTGCGCCGCCGGGGTGCCCGAGCGCATCACCATGGCCTTGAGTTTCGGTGCGTAAATATCGAACAATTGTGCGAATGCCTGCTTGTCGCGCCGGTCGCGAACTGCGATCAGCAACTCTGTTTCCGGTGCATGCTGCAACTTGTTCAATGCCTCACTGGCCTCTTCCGCCGCGCGAGGACGCGCGGCCTGCCGGTGGCCCTGCATGATGCCGGGCCGGGATTCCACGAACTGCAACATACCCCTTTTACGGCCCGTCCCGTCAACCGGATCAATTTGTGATCCGATTTTTTCCACGGCCCGTAACCCCACAGACCCAACCAGAGGAACAAAGCCCTATGTCATTCGATGCCGCGCCGGTCCGCCCCCGTCACATCGCCATTGTCGGCGCGGGGATCTCCGGTCTTGCCGCCGCCTATCTGCTGGCGCCCCACCACCGTGTCACCCTGATCGAGGCCGCGCCGCGCCTTGGCGGGCACGCGCGCACCGTCATGGCCGGAAAGCGCGGCGATCAGCCCGTGGACACCGGCTTCATCGTGTTCAACTATCCCACCTACCCGCATCTGACGGCGATGTTCGACGATCTTCAGGTGCCGGTGGAGACAAGCAACATGAGCTTCGGCGCCTCCATCGACAACGGGCGCGTCGAATACGCGCTGTTTTCGCTCAACGCGGTGATGGGCCAGAGGCGCAACATCGCGCGCCCGCAGTTCTACGGGCTGCTGCGCGACATCCTGCGGTTCAACACGCGGGCGGTGGCCGCGTCGGACGATCCGGCGCTGACCATCGGCGACCTGCTCGACAACCTGTCGCTCGGGGCGTGGTTCCGCAACTATTACCTGCTGCCGATCTGCGGCGCGATCTGGTCCACCCCGCCGGACGGCATCCTTGACTTTCCCGCCCGCTCTCTGGTGCAGTTCTTCCGCAACCATGCCCTGCTGGGCTGGTCCGATCAGCATCAGTGGTGGACCGTCTCGGGCGGCTCGGTCGAATATGTCCGGCGGCTGGAGGCGCGCCTGCGCCTGCTGGGCGCGGACATCCGCACCGCAAGCCCGGTGCGCGGGGTGGAGCGGCGCGCGGATGGCGTGACGGTCCACCTGCAGGGCCAGCCCGCCATCGAGGCCGACGAGGTGATCATGGCCACTCATTCCGACGACGCGCTGCGCCTGCTGGACCGGCCCACTGCACGCGAGGAATCGGTGCTCGGCGATCTGCGCTATCAGGACAATCAGGCGATCCTGCACCGCGACCCGAACCAGATGCCGCGCCGCCGCGCCTGCTGGTCAAGCTGGGTCTACCGCGCCGACCACTCCCGCCCTCAAAGCGCGATCGGCGTGACCTACTGGATGAACCGGCTTCAGAACATCCCCGAGGACGATCCGCATTTCGTCACCCTCAACCCGATCGACCCGGTGCCCGATCACCTGATCTACGATCAGACCACCTTCCGCCACCCGGTGTTCGACCATGCCGCCATCGCCGCGCAGGGGCGGCTTGCCGCGATGCAGGGCGACAACCGCACATGGTTCGCGGGCGCCTATACGCGGCACGGCTTTCACGAGGATGGCTTTGCCAGCGCGGTCAGCATCGCCGAGGCGATGGCCGCCACGCATCCCGTTATGCAGGCGGCCGAATGACCGCAGGGGCCGAACATATCCGGGGGCGGACATGGCACGGGCGGCGCGGGGCGATCGCCAACGCCTTTTCCTACGGCGTGGATTTCGTCCTGCTGGAGCCGGAGGCGCCCCGCCTGCCGGCGCTGCTGTCGCACAACCGCTTCAACCTCTGGGCCGTGCATGACCGCCACCATGGCGGCGCGCGCGGCGCGGGCGAGGGCGCGGCATGGGTGCGCCGGCAGCTTGCCGCCCACGGCCACCCCGACCCGGAAGAGGCGCGCATCGAACTGCTCACGCAACCAAGCTTTCTCGGCCTGCATTTCAACCCCGTCAGCTTCTGGCTCATCTGGCACGCGGGCGCGCTCAATGCCGTGATCGCGGAGGTGAACAACACCATGGGCGACAGGCACTCGTACTTCTGCGCGCGCCCCGGTTTCGCCCCCATCCGCCCGCGCGACGAGATCACCGCGACCAAGATCTTTCACGTCTCGCCGTTTCAGGACACGCGCGGCACCTACCGCTTTCATTTCCGCGTCACGGACCGGCGCATTGCCATCCGCATCGCGCTGGAGGATGGCGCGGGCGGCGTTCTGGCCACGCTGAACGGCGCGCGGCGGCCCGCGACCCCGCGCTCACTGCTGGGGGCGGCGCTGCGGCGGCCCATGGGCTCGGGGCGCGTGGTCGCGCTCATCCTCTGGCAGGCGCTCAAACTCTGGGCCAAGGGCGCGCGGTTTCGCCGTCGCCCCGCCCCCCCGGCAGAGGAGATCAGCTCATGACCCGCCTTGCCCTTTGCACGCTTTGCATGCTCATCGCCCTGCCGGCCACGGCGGCGGCGGAGCCGCTGGCCCCGCGCGGGGCGGCCACGGTGCGCGCGCTTGGTATTCCGCTCTACAAGGCCGAACTGTTCACCCGGGGCGGCGCGGCGTTTTCATGGCAGGCGCCCTTCGCGCTGCGCCTGACCTATCATCGCGGCTTCTCAACCCGCCAGCTCACCCGCGCCACCGCGCAGGAACTGCGCCGGATCGAAGGCCCCCGCGCCGATCAGGCGGCGCTCGTGACCAAGCTGGACGCATGTTTCACCGATGTGGCGCGCGGCGACCGGATCATCGCCCGCGCGGAGGCGCGCGACCGCGTGACGCTGCGCCGGGGCGACGCCGCCCCCTGCATCGTGGAGCATCCCGGCGCCGCGCGGCGCTTTCTCGGCATCTGGCTGTCAGAGCAGAGCCGCGATCCCGAACAGACCGCCCGCCTGCGGGGCGAGGGCTGAATGGGCTGGCGCATCTTCCTTTTCGCGGCGGTTCTCTCGGCGGCGGGCATCCCGCTTTATATCCACCTGCCGCTTTTCGCCCATCGCGAGCTTGGGCTGGGCTTCGAGGTGATCGGCCTGACCCTGCTGGCGCTGCGCGCGGTGGATTTCGTGCAAGACCCGCTTCTGGGCCGGCTGGTCGATGCCGCCCCCGATCATCAGCCGCATCTCGCCGCGCTGGCGCTTGGCACGATGGCGCTTGGCTTTGCGCTGCTGTTCGGGCTGCCGGTCCTTGCCGCCCCGCCCCTGCCGCCGCTTGTGTGGATGATCGCGACGCTGATCGTGATCTTCACCGGCTTTTCGCTCGGCATGATCCTGTTCTACGCGCAGGGCGTGACATGGGCCGAGGACATGGGCGGGCATTTCGGTGTCGCCGCATGGCGCGAGGCGGGGCTTCTGGCGGGCATCCTTCTGGCCACGCTCGCCCCCGCCGCCATCAGCGCGCTTTGGGGCCCGCAGGTGCAATACGGCGGCTATGGCCTGCTGCTGGCGGCGATCTGCCTTGTGGCGCTGCCCGTCGTGCGCCCGATCTGGCAGCGCGGGCGCCCCGGCGCGCTGCGCCCGGCCCTTGGCGCGCCCGCACGGCGGCTTCTGGGGCTGGCGCTGATCAATGCGCTGCCCCTTGGGCTGACCTCCACGCTGTTCCTGCTTTTCGTGGAATACCGGCTCGACATGCCCGACATGGCCGGGCTGTTCCTGCTGGTCTTCTTTGCCGCCGCCGGCCTGTCCGCCCCGCTCTGGGCCCGGCTGGGGGAACGGTTCGGCCCGCGCCGCGTGCTCTTCGGCTCCATGACGCTGGCCATCGTCAGCTTCGCTTGGGTGGCCACGCTCGGCCCCGGCGACGGGGCGGCCTTCGCGCTCATCTCGGCGGCCAGCGGTCTGGCGCTGGGGGCCGATTTCGTCATCCTTCCGGCGCTCTTCGCCGGGTTGATGGGGCGCGGCGGCGCGGGCGCGGGCTTCGGCTTGTGGTCGCTGGCGCAGAAACTGTCGCTGGCGCTGGCCGCCGGATCTCTGGTCTTTCTGGGGCTGGGCACCGGAACCACCACCGGTGCCGGTGCGCCCGCGCCCGCCGCGCTCACATGGGGGTATGCCGTTCTGCCCTGTCTTCTCAAACTCGTGGCGCTGGCGATGATCGTCCGGCTGCCCCACCCCGCAAAGGCCCCCGCATGAAACCCGTCCTGATCCTTCTCGTTCTTCTGGCGCTGGCCTATGTGGTCAAGCGCCAGACCCTCGGCTTTGCCGCGCAGCATCCGCGCGATTATGCTGGCACCACGCCCGTCTTCGATCTGCGCACCCACCTGAACGGCCCGATCCTGTCGGAGGGGATGATCTACGGCCCCACCGGGCGCGTCGCCTCGCGGTTCACCGCGAAGATGCACGGCTCATGGAACGGCGCGACCGGAACGCTGACCGAGGATTTCACCTATTCCACCGGCACCACGCAGGCCCGCGAATGGACCCTGACACCGGGCGAGGAGGGGCGCTTCACCGCCACCGCGCCCGATGTCATCGGCACCGGCACCGGGCAGGTCTCGGGCGCGACGATCCGCATGCACTACCGCATCCGGCTGCCGGCGGAGTCGGGGGGCCATGTGCTCTCCGTCACCGACTGGCTGTATCTCACTGAAAACGGGGTGATCATGAACCGATCCCAAATGCGCAAATTCGGCATCAAGGTGGCGGAGCTTGTCGCCACGCTGCGGCCCGCGCCATGACGCCGGGCGGGCAGACCATCTGGATCATCGGCGCGAGCGAGGGGCTGGGCGCGGCGCTGGCGCGCAAGCTGCACAGGCGCGGCGCGCGTCTGATCCTGTCGGCGCGCGGGGCCGAAAAGCTCGATGCGCTGGCTGCCGAACTGCCCGGCGCGCGGGCCCTGCCGCTCGACGTGACCGACGATGCCAGCCTCGCCGCCGCGTGGGAGAGAACCGGCCTCATCGACCAGGTCGTCTACAACGCGGGCACCTACGATCCGATGCGCGCGCAGGAGTGGGACGCGCCCTCGGTGCTGCGCATGGCCGACACGAATTTCACCGGGGCGCTGCGCGTGCTGGGCCATGTGCTGCCCTATTTCGTGGCGCGCGGCGCGGGGCGCATCACGCTTGTCGGCTCGCTCGCGGGGTTTCGCGGCCTGCCCGGCGCCATCGGCTACGGGGCGAGCAAATCGGCCCTGATGCATCTGGCCGAGAACCTGCATGTGGATCTGGCGGGCACGGGGGTTTCGGTGCGCCTTGCCAATCCCGGCTTCATCCGCACCCGCCTGACCGACAAGAACGACTTTGCCATGCCGCAGATCATGACCCCCGAGGCCGCCGCCGATCACGTCCTGCGCGCGATGACGGGGCGGCGCTTTTCCACCAGCTTCCCGCGCCCCTTCGCATGGCTGTTCCGGATATTTTCCATCCTGCCCGACGCGATCTACTTTCGCATCATGGGTCGCAGCAATTAGGATGGCCCCATGACCGACGCCCCCGTGATCCACTGGTTCCGGCAGGATCTGCGCCGTGCCGACAACCCCGCGCTCACCGACGCCGCAACATCCGGCCCGGTGGTGCCGGTCTATATCCTCGACGACATCCACCCCGGCGACTGGGCGATGGGCGGGGCCAGCCGCGCATGGCTGCACCGCTCGCTCACCGCGCTGAACGCAAGCCTTGGCGGGCGCCTTCAGGTTTTCGCGGGCGATCCCGAAACCCTCCTGCCCCGGCTGGCCCGCGATCTCGGCGCGCAGGGCGTCACATGGACCCGCGCCTATGAGCCTTGGCGCACCGCCCGCGACAGCCGCCTCAAATCGACGCTGCGTGCGCAAGGCCTCACGGTGCGAAGCCACCCCGGCGCCTTGCTGTGGGAGCCGATGGAGGTGGCCAAGCCCGACGGCACCCCCTACCGCGTCTTCACCCCCTTCTTCCGCAAGGGCTGCCGCGCCGCCGGTGCGCCCCGCGCGCCGCTGTCCGTGCCGACGATCACCTTCGCCGACGTGCCGAACGACACCACACTGGGCGATCTCGCCCTGCGGCCCCGCCCCCGCTGGGACCGCGCCGTTCTGGACGGCTGGACCCCCGGAGAGGCGGGCGCCCTCTCGCGGC
Source organism: Salinihabitans flavidus (assembly GCF_900110425.1). Taxonomy (GTDB): domain Bacteria; phylum Pseudomonadota; class Alphaproteobacteria; order Rhodobacterales; family Rhodobacteraceae; genus Salinihabitans; species Salinihabitans flavidus. Next base: position 200,146 of record NZ_FODS01000002.1, read on the forward strand.
TTGAGGCGTTTCTGGACACCGGCCTCGCCCACTACAAGACGGGGCGCGACTTTCCGGCGAAGCCCTATGTCTCGCGCCTCTCGCCGCACCTGCACTTCGGAGAGATCTCCCCCCATCAGGCATGGCACGCCGCGGGCAACCGCGCGATGGGCGCCAATACCGATCACTTCCAGTCCGAACTGGGCTGGCGCGAATTCTCGCACCACCTGCTCTATCACAACCCCGATTTGCCGGGGCGAAACCTGCAAGGCAAATTCGACGCCTTCCCTTGGCGCGAGGACGCCGCCGCGCTCGCCGCATGGCAACAGGGGCGCACCGGCGTTCCGATCGTCGATGCCGGGATGAGAGAGCTGTGGCAGACCGGCTACATGCACAACCGGGTGCGCATGATCACCGGCTCTTTTCTGGTCAAGAACCTCCTGCTGCACTGGCACCACGGAGAGCGGTGGTTCTGGGACACGCTGCTTGATGCCGATCTGGCCAACAACAGCGCCTCATGGCAATGGATCGCCGGAAGCGGCGCCGACGCAGCGCCCTATTTCCGCATTTTCAACCCGGTCACGCAGGGGCGAAAATTCGATGCCGCGGGCGCCTACACCCGCCGCTTCGTGCCCGAACTGGCGGAGCTGCCCGACAAGCACCTCTTCGCCCCATGGGAGGCGCCCGCCCCCGTGCTGCGGGAGGCGGGCGTGCGGCTGGGAGAGAGCTACCCCGCCCCGATCGTCGATCTGCGCGGCTCGCGGCAACGCGCGCTCGACGCCTTCTCGTCGATCTCGGGCTGACCGGACCGCCCGGCGCGGACAAGACGCCCGAGCCGCGCATCGCCGTGCCGGGGGGCGGCCCGTCGATGCGCGGCGGCCTTCGGCCTTGATCCCGCGCGGCGGACAGGGGCGGAACATGCGGCACCCGCGTCACATTTATCGCTAACACCGCGCGGGGCGGCGGCAATCGGCCTTCCCCCCCACGCGTATCGCGTCTATACCCCGCGCGAATTCGCCACAAAAGGATATGCCATGACCGTCACCGTCGGGATCAACGGGTTTGGCCGCATCGGCCGCTGCACCCTGCTGCACATCGCCGAGGCCGCGCGCGACGATGTGAAGGTCGTCAAGATCAACGCCACCGGCCCGCTGGACACCGCCGCGCATCTGCTGCGCTACGATTCCGTGCACGGCCGCTTTCGCGGAGAGGTGACGACAGGCGACGGCACGATGGATCTCGGACAGGGCGAAATGCAGGTCTTCTCCACCTACGAGTTGTCGGAACTGGACTGGTCCGGCGTCGATGTGGTGCTCGAATGCACGGGCAAGTTCAACGACGGCGACAAGGCGCGCGCGCATCTGGATCAGGGCGCGAAAAAGGTGCTGATCTCCGCGCCCGCGAAAAACGTGGACCGCACCATCGTGTTCGGCGTGAACGATGGCGCGCTCACCGCCGGTGACACGATGATCTCCAACGGCTCGTGCACCACCAACTGCCTCGCGCCGGTGGCCCGCGTGCTACATGACGCCTTTGGCATCGAGTCGGGCATCATGACCACGATCCACGCCTATACCGGCGATCAGCCGACCCACGACCGCCGGCACAAGGATCTCTACCGCGCCCGCGCCGCCGCCATGTCGATGATCCCGACCTCGACCGGCGCCGCACGGGCCTTGGGCGAGGTGATGCCGGAACTGAAGGGCAAGCTCGACGGCTCCGCCGTGCGCGTGCCCACGCCCAATGTTTCCGCCGTGGACCTGACCTTCGTGGCCGGCCGCGAGGTAAGCGCAGAGGCCGTGAACACCGCGATGGCGCAGGCCGCCGCCGGCCGGCTCCGGGGCATCCTCGGTTATACCGAGGAGCCGCTGGTGTCGGTCGATTTCAACCACACCACCGAAAGCGCCACCTTCGCCGCCGATCAGACCAAGGTTCTGGGCGGGCGGCTGGTGCGCGTGCTGGCATGGTATGACAACGAATGGGGCTTTTCCGCGCGCATGGCCGATGTGGCCGCGAAGATGGGCCGTCTTTGACGCAGGGGACATTCCCCCGCGCCGCTTGCGCGTCTCATGCCGCTCGGGCATACCAAGGGCGAGGATTTGCGAGAAGGCGCGCCCCATGACCAATCCGATCTCGGTTGCCCTGGTACTTTTGATCTTCGGCGGGCTGATCGCCGACATGTACTGGGCAGATGGCCAGACCGCCCTTCTGATCGCCCGGAAATTCGTCGCCCTTGTCGAATGGGTCGCCTTCTGGCGCTAGGCGCAGCTCGTCTTTTCGGGCCAAATACCTCGGGCGAGTCGCCGCCATGCGGCGACGGGGGCAGCGCCCCCTGCCCCCGGCTTCACCAAATCTTAACGCATCGTTCGCGCCGTTAACGACGCCGATCCGGCGCATCGCCACCGACGCGATACCGACGAAATACCGACGTTTTACCGACACGGGTTTTGGAGCGTTAACAAGAGCTTGAGGTGAGTCGTCCGATCCGGCCCATCCCCACCGCACGCCGCCTTAGTCTTTGGCGGTCCACGGCCCGTGATGCGGCCCCGGCGCATCGATCCGTTCGAACCCGTGATGGCCGAAGAAATCGCGCTGCGCCTGGATCAGGTTGGCGCTGCCGCGCGCCTGCCGCATGCTGTCATACCACGCCAGCGCCGCCGCCAGCGCCGGCACCGGCCAGCCGCCCGCCACCCCGGCGCCCACCACCGCGCGCAGCGCCGGAACCGTCCGCGCCAGCGTCACATCCAGCCCCGGACCCAGCAGTAGCGGCGCGCCCTCCGGCACCGCCCGCAGCGCCTCCGCCAACTCATCGAGAAGCGCGGAGCGGATGATGCAGCCGGCCCGCCAGATCTCCGCGATCCGGGGCAGATCGAGGGCCCAGCCGAACGCGCCCGACGCCGCGCGCAAAAGCTCAAACCCCTGAAGATGCGCCAAAATCCGGGCCGCGCGCAGCCCCTCTTCAAGCGCGGGGCTGGCCGGGATCGCCACATCGCGCGCACCCGCCGGAATGGCCCCCGCGACCGCCGTGCGCGCCGCGTGCTGCGACGACCACACCCGCGCGTCCACCGCAGCGGCGATGGTGCTGGGCGCCTGCCCGAGCTTCAGCGCCTCGATCATCGTCCAGCGCCCGGTGCCCTTCTGCGCCGCCCTGTCGCGGATCGCATCGACCACCGGCGCGCCGGTGCCCGCATCCCGCGCCTTGAGCACCGCCGCCGTCACCTCGATCAGGAAGGACCGAAGCGGCCCCGCGTTCCAGCCAGAGAAGAGCGCCCCGATCCTGCCGGCCTCCCATCCCGCGCCATCGCGCAGCAGGCCATAGATCTCCGCGATCATCTGCATGTCGGCGTATTCGATGCCGTTGTGCACGGTCTTGACGAAATGCCCCGCCCCGCCGGGGCCAAGATGGGCCACGCAGGGATCGCCCCGATACCGCGCCGCGATCGCCTCGGCCATCGGGCGCAGCCGGTCCCAGCTTTCGGCGCTTCCGCCGAACATCATCGAGGGGCCGTGGCGCGCGCCCTCTTCCCCGCCGGAGATGCCAAGCCCCACGAAATGCAGGCTTTTTTCCGCCAGCGCCCGCGCCCGCCGCTCGGTGTCGTTGAAGTCGGCGTTGCCCGCGTCGATGATCGTATCGCCCGGCGACAGAAGCGGGGTCACCTGCGCGATCATCTCGTCCAGCGGCGTGCCGGAGGGGATCATGAACAGCACCACCCGGGGCGGCGTTAGAGCGGCGATGAACGCCTCCAGCCCCTCGCGCGGCACGATCCGCTCGGCCAGCGGCCCGGCTCCGGCGACAAAGGGCGCGATCCAGTCGGCTTCGCGGTTGCTCACCGCGACGCGAAACCCCTTCTCCGCGAGGTTGAGCGACAGCGCGCCGCCCATCGTGCCCAGCCCGTAAACCCCGATATCCGCCTGCATCCCCGGCCCCGCATCTTGTCGTGTTTTGTCCGAGACTGCGCCAGAACGCCCCGACGGTGCAAGGGTCAGGCCCGGCGCCGTCGGTCAGAAGCGGTCGAGCAGCCGCCGGAGATACTCGCGCTCTTCTTCGGGGCGGTCGCTTTCCCCGGCGCGGCGGCGGATCTCGTCGAGCAGATCGCGCGCCCGGCGATAGACATCCTCGCCCTGAAGAAGCTCATCCTCGCTCCCCGAAAGGCCCCGGCTGCCGGGATTGCGGCCAAGCGGGTCGCGCGCCTGCCCGCCATCGGCGTCGGCTGTGCCCTGCTGGCCCTGCCCGCCGTTCTGTTGCTGCTGCGCCAGCGCCTCGTCAAGGTTGCGCATCCCCTCGCGCAGCGCCTCCATGGCTTCGGCCTGCCGGTCGATCGCCTCGGCCAGATCGTCCCCGCGCAACGCCTCCTCGGCGCCCTCCATCGCGCGGCCCGCCCGGTCGAGCGACTCGCGCGCGGCATCGCCTTCCTGTGTGCCCGCGCCGGGCATGTTGCCGCGCTGACGCTCCAACTCCCGGCGCAGCGCCTCCTGCCGGTCGGCAAGCGCGCCCTCGTCCGGCTCGGCCCCTTGCTGGCCCTCGGCGCCCTGCTGGCCCTCTTGCCCCTCCCCCTCGCCAGATCCGGTGCCGTCATGCGACTGCCCGCGCCCGTCGCCGCCGCTGCGGCCCTCGTTGCCCTGCGACTGGCCGCTTTGCGCATTGGGGTTGAACTGTTCCTGAAGATCGCGGAACGCCTCGTCCGAAAGCCCCTGCTGCTCGCGCAGGGTATCGGCAAGCCCCTCCATCGCCTCCTGTCCCGGCGACTGCTGACCCTGCGCGCCGCCCTCGGCGATCTGCATGTTGTCGAGAAGTTGCTGCAATTCCTCCAGCGCCTGCTGCGCCTCGGCCATGCGGCCCTGTTCCATCAGCTCCTGAATCCGGTCCATCATCCGTTGCAGGTCATTCTGGTTGAGCTGCATGGCGTTCTCGGAGAGTTGCCGCTCGCCGTCCTCGCCGTCGCGCTCCTCGCGGTCGCGGCGGGCCAGTTCGCGCATGTAATCCTGCGTCGCCTCGCGCAGGTCCTGCATCAGGCGGGCAATCTCCTCGTCGCTGGCACCGTTCTTCATCGCCTCCGAAAGCCGATCCTGCGCCCGGCGCAGCCGCTCCAGCGCGTCGCCCAGATCCCCCTCTTCGAGCAGGATCGCCAGATCCCAGAGGGCGGCGGCAATCTCGTCGCGCTGCGCGCGGCTCAGGTCATGCGCGGCGTAATTCTCTAGTCGCCGCAGGATCACGCGCAGCCGAAGATAAGAGGTTTCGCTGCGGAAAAGCCCCTCTTCGGGGCGATGGGATATGGCGCGCAGGATCTGCGACACGCGGCCTGCATTCTCCCGCGACCACAGAAGATCGCGCCGCATTTCCGCCACCGCCGCCGCCGCCGGATCGAAGAACCGCCGCGCCGGAAGATCGAACCGCGCCACCGCCGCCGCGCCCGTCTGCCCGGCCGCGTCCTCGGCCCGAAGCGTCACCTCGACCGGCAGATGCGCCCATGGGTGCTGCGAGAAATCCTCGATCAGCACCTCCTCGAACTCGGCCCTGTCGCCGGTGATGGGCAGCGGGATTTCGGCGGTGATGTCCTCACGCGGCTCCGGCTCGGCGCGCAGCCCGTGTCGCCGCTCCACCGCGCCCAGATCAAGGGATATGACCGCCTCGCCCCCCGTCACCGCGTAGTCGTCCCGCGCGGCGAACGGCAGGCTCATCTCGCCGCGCCCGGATGTCTCGGGCGGGCCGGTGATCTCCACCTGCGGGGCGCGATCGGGGATCACCGCGATCTGCCACTCCCGCCCGCCGGGTCCGATCAGTTGCACCTCGCCGTCGCTGGCCACCGTGAAATCCTGCACCGGCGCGCTCGCCGGGGGCAATTCGCCCACCCGGTCCGAGACGGTTTCCGACACGCTCAGCGCGCCGGCCTCGCCATAAAGGCGGATCGTCACCTGCGTGCCCACCGGAAGCTCCAGCGTGCCTTCGGGCTGATCGTTGAGGTATCGGGTCGGAAGCCCGGTATAGGCGGGCGGCTCCAGCCACCCTTCCCAGACAGGACCGGCCGCCTGCGCCGCGCCGCCCGGTGCCATGCCGGCCACCGTGCCCACGCGGTTGACGGACCCGAACAATAGCGCCACCAGAAGAGCCAGCAGCGCCATGTGCCGAAGTCCGAAGGGATCGAGCCGGGAAATCCGCAGGTCCGGCGAAACCGGGCGCGCAGCGCGCGCCCGCGCCGCCATGCGCGCCTGATGCACCTGCCACAGGCGGCGGGCCGGGTCGTCCTGTGCCCGCATCGCCGGTTGATCGCTCAGGGTCTGAAGCGGTCGCCCCGGCAATGTGGCGTCAAGCCGCGCCAGCGCCTCGGCGCGTGTCGGCCAGCGCAGCCCGCGCACCCCGCGCCAGAGAAACCACAGCCCCGCGCCCAGTGACAGCACCGCCGCGCCCCAGACAACCTCCACGCTCAACGTGTCGTGCAGGCCCAGCATCAGCGCCGCCGCGATCACCAGCAGCAGCGACCAAAGCGGCCAGAACCCGCGCGTCAGACGCTCTGACAGCATACCGGCCCGCGTCAAGCCGATCACCCAGCCAAGGCGCTTGAGAGTGGTCTCGGGGCTGCGCTCGGAAATGGCGGTGCTCCCCATCGGTCGGTCAGGCGGCGGGATTGCCACCGATCCATGGTGGAATGGTATCGCGTTTTATCATTTCGTCAAAGGTCGGACGTCGGCGGATAACCGCGAATTGATCGCCCTGCACCATCACCTCTGGGATCATCGGGCGGGCGTTGTATTCGCTCGCCATCACCGCGCCGTATGCCCCCGCCGACCGGAACGCCAGAAGATCGCCCGGCCCGACCGGGGGCATGGCGCGCGCGCGGGCAAAGGTGTCGCCGGTCTCGCAGACCGGGCCCACGATGTCATAGGGGCGGCTCTCGGCGCCCGGCGCGGGCTCAATCACCGGCACGATATCGTGATAGGCGTCATACATCGCCGGGCGGATCAGGTCGTTCATCGCCGCGTCCACGATCAGGAAGTCGCGCCCCTCGCCCTCTTTGACATAGATCACCTGCGTGACCATGATCCCGGCGTTGCCCGCGATCAGGCGGCCCGGCTCGATCTCGATCTGCGCGCCCAGATGGCCAAGCTCCTCGCGGATCATCGCACCGTATTCCACCGGCAGGGGCGGCGCGCTGTTGGACCGCTCATAGGGGATGCCCAGCCCGCCCCCCAGATCGAGCCGCGAAATCTCGTGCCCGTCGGCGCGAAGCTGCCCGGTCAGCTCGGCCACCTTGCGATAGGCCGCCCGGAACGGCGCCAGATCGGTGAGCTGGCTGCCGATATGCACGTCAATCCCCACCACCTTCACCCCCTGAAGGCTGGCGGCATGGGCATAGACCGCCCGCGCCCGCGCGATCGGGATGCCGAACTTGTTTTCCGACTTGCCGGTGGCGATCTTGGCGTGGGTTTTCGCATCCACATCCGGGTTCACCCGAAGCGTCACCGGCGCGATCACGCCCATCTGCCGCGCCACGGCGTCGATCTCGGCCAGCTCCGGCTCGCTCTCGACATTGAACTGCCGCAGGCCGCCCGCAAGCGCCGTGGCGATCTCCTCGCGCGTCTTGCCGACACCGGAAAAGACGATTCTTTCGCCCGGCACGCCAGCGGCCTTGGCGCGGGCGTATTCGCCGCCCGACACCACGTCCATCCCCGCACCCAGCCCCGCCAGAAGCGTCAGGATCGCCTGATTGGACGCCGCCTTCATCGCGTAGCAGACAAGGTGATCCACCCCCTCCAGCGCCTCGTCGAAAAGCCGGAAATGCCGGGTCAGCGTCGCGGCGGAATAAAGGTAGAAGGGCGTGCCCACTGCCGCCGCGATCTCGGCCACCGGCACATCCTCGGCGTGAAGCGCGCCGTCGCGGTAAAGAAAATGATCCATGCGCCACTCCTGCCTGCGTATCGCGCCCTCATACAAAGCCGCCCGGCCCCGCGCAACGCCCCGTGATGGCGCGGCTGAAATAACGCCGCGCTCTCACATTCGCGTGAACACGTCTCGCGTCCGCTGAAACCACCCTACACTTCGGGGGGAGTTCAAACAGGAGAGGAGACTGCCATGAAGACCCCCTTCGTATCCCGCCGCCATATGCTGATGGGCGCCGCCGCCCTGCCGCTGGCCGCGGCCGCATCCCGCCCGGCCTTCGCCGCCGCCGAGATGATGGGCGTGGGCAGCACCCGCTTCAACCGGATGACGCTGGGCAACTTCGAGGTGACGACCCTGCTCGCCGCCACCCGCCCGGTTGAAGACCCGCACAGCATCTTCGGCCTCAACGTCGACGATGAGGCGTTCGCCTCCGCCTCGCAGAAGGCACGCATCCCCACGGATGTCTCGCAGTTTTTCTTCACCCCCACGGTGGTCAACACCGGATCGGAACTGATCCTGTTCGACACCGGCACCGACCCCGGCGGGATCACCGACGCCCTCAATGCCGCGGGCTACAGCCCCGATCAGATCGACAAGGTCGTGATCTCCCACATGCATGGCGATCACATCGGCGGGCTGATGGGCGACGAAAGCGTCACCTTCGCCAATGCCGAGCATATCACCGGCGCGGTGGAATTCGACGCATGGGACATGTCCGGCAACGAGACGTTCGAGGCGAAGATGCGCCCGCTGGCAGAGCGCACGACGATGATCGACGACGGCCACGCCATCGCCTCGGGCATCACCGCGATGGCCGCCTTCGGCCACACGCCGGGTCATATGGCCTACATGCTCGAAAGCGAGGGGCGGCAACTGCTGCTCGCGGTCGATTTCGCCAACCACTACGTCTGGTCGCTCGCCAACCCCGAATGGGAGGTGCTGTTCGATCAGGACAAGCAAGCCGCCGTGGAGACGCGCAAGCGCCTGCTCGGAATGTTGGAATCCGACAACATCCCCTTCGTCGGCTATCACATGCCCTGGCCCGGCGTCGGCTATGTCGAGACGCAGGGCGACGGGTATCGCTACGTGCCGCACAGCTATCAGCTCATGCTCTGAGCCCCGGTCGCGCCCCGGCCCGTTGCGCGTCGGGGCGCAGATCGCGGCAAGCGGGCGGGCATGTGACCCGACGCCCGAGTTGTGACCGGCAGAAACCTACCGGAACGCCGGCCCGTGCGCCCAGACGGTCAGTGACTGCCGCGCGCCGCGCGTGACCGGCGTGACCCGGTGCAGCACGAAGCTCGGGAACACCGTGGCGGCCCCCACCTCCCTGTTGGCCACCACCACATGCGCGCCGGGCATCACCTCCAGATCGCCGCCGTCATAGCTGCCCGCCCGCGCAAGCTGCACCACCAGCGTCAGCTTGCGCCGCGCGGCGAGCGGCCCATCCCCGATGTCGGAATGCCAGTCGAAATGCCCCTCGCGCTCCGCGCCATAGCGGGCGACTTGCGGGCTTTCGGCAAACTCGCGCACATCGAAATCGAAACGTGCCCGGTTCGCCGTGCGCGCGATGTCGATCAGGCGGTCCATGACCCAGCCCGCGCCGGGCAGGTCATCGACCCAGACAAGGTCCGCGCGGCGCAGGTTATGGTTTCGGGTCTGTCCCACCAGCCGCGCATCGGCGCAGGGCACCGCCGCCACCAGTTCCACGAGCCTGTCACACTCCGCCGCGCTGAACGCGCCCGCAACGCCGTGAACGCCTGTCATCCGCCATCCGTCCTTTTGCCATCCGGGGCATCTGTCTAGCCCGGCGCGCCTCGCCGCGCCCTCACGTTTTCGACATCGCCCGCCATTTCCGACATCTTTCTTGCCGCCCGGCGCGGGCGCGGGCATGATCCGGCTCATGCAGGAGATCCTCACCCTCACACTCAACCCCGCGCTCGATCTGGCCAGCGAAACACCCGACGTGCGGCCGGGCCCGAAGCTGCGCTGCACCGCGCCCCGGCGCGATCCGGGCGGCGGCGGGATCAACGTCGCCCGCGCAATTCACCGGCTGGGCGGCACGGCACGCGCGCTCGCCGCGCTTGGCGGGCCGACGGGCGCGGCGCTGCACGATCTGCTCGCGGCCGAGGGGGTGCCGCTGATCGCGCACCCCGCCCCCGGCGACACACGCCAGAGCCTTGTCGTGACCGAAGCGGCCACCGACGCGCAATACCGTTTCATCCTGCCCGGCCCGGTCTGGTCGGAAGGGGACGTGGGCGCCTTTCTGGACCGCGCGGAGCGCGAGGCTCCGCCCGGCGGCCTCGTCGTGCTGAGCGGAAGCCAGCCCCCGGGCACGCCGGACGATCTGACCGCGCGGCTGGCCGCAAGGCTGGCGGGCACCGGCGCGCGGCTTATCGCGGACATCTCCGGCGCCGCGCTGATGGCAACGGCACGGGGCGCCAGCGCGCTGCATCTGCTGCGCATGGACGCCGCCGAGGCCGAAGAGATCGCGGGCGCCCCCCTGCCCACCCGCGAAGACAGCGCCAGTATCGCCCGCACGCTTGTCGCGCGCGGCGTGGCCCGGCAGGTGATCGTCGCGCGCGGGGCCGATGGCGCGATCTTCGCCTCCGCCGAGGCCTGCCTGCATGTCACCGCGCCCGAGGTGCCGGTGCGTTCGAAAACCGGCGCGGGCGACAGTTTCGTGGCCGGTCTCACCCTCTCGCTGGCGCGCGGTGAGGGGGCCCCGGCCGCGCTCGCCCATGCCAGCGCCGCCGCCTCCGCCGCCGTCACCACCCCGGCGACCGAATTGTGCGAGGCGGCGACAACCGCCCGCCTGCGCCCGCTGTGCGAGGTCACGCCGCTGAGCCTGTAATTTCGGGGGACGGCACGGCGCCCGGCATTGCGCGGATTTTTACCCGATTTTAACGCCTTCGCGCCGAACGCTGCGTTAATGGCGCAAATCCCGAAAACGATACCGACGCGATACCGACGTAATACCGACGTTTTACCGACATGGGTTTTCCGGCGTTAACAAGGACTTGGCACTGATTCGCCGTTTCAACCCGGATCGCGCCACCGATTGACGATCGGATACCGCCGATCGAGCCAGAATGCCCGCTTCGACAGCCGCACCCCCGGCGCCGACTGGAAGCGCTTGTATTCCGACAGATAGAGCAGGTGTTCGATCCGCTTCACGGTCTCACGATCATACCCCGCCGCGACACATTCCGCGACGGAGCTGTCCTCATCCACCAGCATGTAAAGGATGCCGTCCAGCACCTCATAGGGGGGCAGGCTGTCCTCATCCTTCTGATCGGGACGCAATTCCGCGCTGGGGGGTTTGTCGATCACGCCGGGCGGGATCGCCGCGCCCCCCGGTCCCTTCATCCACGCGCGATGCGTGCTGTTGCGCCAGCGCGCGGTCTCGAAGACGCGGGTCTTGTACATATCCTTGATCGGGTTGTAACCCCCTGCCATATCACCATAAATCGTGGCATACCCCACCGCCACCTCGGACTTGTTGCCAGTGGTCAGAAGCATTTCCCCGAACTTGTTGGACATCGCCATGAGCAGCAGACCGCGCAGCCGCGATTGGATATTCTCCTCGGCCAGACCGAAGGCCGACCCCTCGAAAAGCGGCGCCAGAGCCTCCGTCACCGCCGCCTGCGGCCCGGTGATCGGCACCGTGTCGTAGCGCACCCCCAGCCGCGTGGCGACCTCCCGCGCATCGTCTAGAGAGGCTTGGCTCGTGAACTCCGACGGCAGCATCACGCAGCGCACATTCTCCGCGCCCACCGCATCCACGGCGATCGTGGCCACCATGGCGGAGTCGATCCCGCCCGATAACCCCAGCAAAACCTTGGAAAATCCCGCCTTGCGCAGGTAATCCCGAAGCGCCTCCACGCAGACCCGGTAGTCCTGTTCCTCGCCCGGCGGCAGCACCGCCTTCTCACCGTGCAGCGCCCGCCAGCCGCCGTCCTCATCCCGCTCGAAATCGACATGCACGACACGCTCGTCAAAGACCGGAAGCTGCACTGCCAGCTCTCCTCCGGGGTTGATCACGAAGGTGCCGCCATCGAACACCTGATCGTCCTGACCGCCCACCATGTTGAGGTAGATCAGCGGCAGCCCGGTCTCGATCACCCGCGCGACCATGTGGTTCATCCGGCGGTCGAACTTGTCGCGGTAATAGGGCGAACCATTTGGAACCAAAAGGATTTCCGCCCCCGATTCCTGAAGTGTCTCGGCCACGTCCTCGAACCACGCATCCTCGCAGACCGGGGTTCCCACGCGCGCCTCGCCAATCGCGACAGGCCCGCCCAGCGGGCCGGGATCGAACTGCCGCTTCTCGTCGAAGACGGTGTAATTGGGCAGGTGGTGCTTGAACTGCCGCGACACGATTTTCCCGCCCCGACAGATGAAATAGGCGTTGTAGAGCTTGCCATCCTCGGCACAAGGCCCCCCGATCGCCAGCGCCGGCCCCTCCGCGCAGTCCCGCGCCAGCGCCTCGATCTGCGCCATCGCGGCACGCTGCACCGCCGGCTTCATCACGAGATCCTGCGGGTTGTAGCCAAGAATGAACATCTCCGGCAGCGCCACCAGATCCGCCCCCGCCGCGCGCCCTTCGTCCCAGGCCGCACGGGCAAGCGCGGCATTTCCCGCCAGATCGCCCACCACCGGGTTCGCCTGCGCCAGTGTCACGCGGAATCTCTTGGCCATGATCGCTCCCAAAACCTGCTGTGCTGCCCCGAGATCTAGCAGAACCAGCCGCGGGGAAAAGCGCAAAGGGGCAAAAGACATTGCCCCGCGCGCCAGCCTGTTCTAGGTTTGCACCGGGCCGCAATGGCGGTATGGGATGAACCCATGGGGCGAAGAAGATGAACGTAATACAGGCATTTTCACTGACGATACTGGGGTTTGGTCTTTTGGCCGCGCCGCCGGGAATTGCGCAGGACCGCGAGGTGCTGACCAAGCAATACGACGATGGCGGCGTCTATGAGGGCACCTTCAAGGACGGGCTGCAACATGGCACCGGCACGTATCGGCTTCCGAATGGATATGAATATTCCGGCGAGTGGGTCGAGGGGGAAATCCGCGGCAAAGGCCAGGCGCGCTTTCCCAACGGGTCGGTCTATGAGGGCGAGTTTGCCAAGGGCAAGCCGCATGGCGTCGGCAAGATCACCTTCACCGACGGCGGCACCTATGAGGGCGAGTGGCAAGAGGGCAAGATCACCGGCACCGGCACGGCCACCTATGCCAACGGCGTGCGCTACGAGGGCGAGTTTCTCAATGCCATGCACCACGGGCGCGGCGTGATGACGAGCCCCGGCGGCTACGTCTATGACGGCGACTGGGTCAATGGTGTGAAGGAAGGCACTGGCCGCATCACCTATCCCGACGGCGCTGTCTACGAAGGCGAAATCGTCGCCGGAGAGCGCGCGGGCGAAGGCACGCTCACCATGCCCGACGGCCTTGTCTACGAAGGGCTCTGGAGCGCCGGACAGATCGACGGCACCGGCAAGCTCACCCAGCCCAACGGCGACGTCTACGAGGGTGACCTGTCAGGCGGCCAACGCGACGGGCAGGGCCGTGTCACCTATGCCAATGGAGATGTCTACGAGGGCGAGTTCGCGGGTGACAAGCGCCACGGACAAGGCACCTTCACCGGCGTGGACGGCTATGAATACGTCGGGTCCTGGGTCGATGGCCGGATTGAGGGCGAAGGCACCGTGACCTATCCTGACGGGTCGGTCTATACCGGGCAGTTCCGCGCCGATCTGGCCGACGGCACGGGCAAGATCACCTATCCCGACGGCTCCACCTATGAGGGCGAATGGGTCGCCGGCGTGATCGAGGGCGAGGGCAAGGCCACCTATGCCAACGGCCTGACCTATGAGGGCGAGTTCAAGAACGCCAAGAACCACGGCTACGGCGTGATGACCTATGCCGACGGCTACCGCTACGAGGGCGAGTGGCAGGAGGGGCAGCGCCACGGACAGGGCAAGGCGACCTATCCCGACGGCACCGTCTACACCGGCCAGTTCGCCAATGGGCAGCGTCATGGCGAGGGCAAGATCGTCATGCCCGACGGGTTCGAATATGCAGGCGAATGGCAGAACGGGGAGATCAGCGGACAGGGCGTCGCCACCTATGCCAACGGCGATGTCTATGAGGGCACGTTCAAGGACGGCAAGCGCCAGGGTGAAGGCACGATGCGCTATGCCAGCGGCGAAAGCGCGGAAGGCGAATGGGAAAACGGCGCGCTGACCCGCACCTCCGAAAATTCCGAGTGATCAGCGCAGCCGGTCCGCGTCACGATCACCAGGCACCAGACCAAGGCAGCCTACCACGGCACGGACTTGCCCCGCCAGTCGAGGAACAGCCCGGTCTTATCGGGCGTCAACCCGTCGATCACGCCAAGCAGGTTCTCTGCCGCATCCTCAGGCGGCACAGACGGATGGCGGGCCAGGTATTTCTCGGTGAAGGCGGTCCGCACCGTACCGGGATGCAGCGCCACGCAAATGGCCTCGCGGTGGCTGCGCCCCAACTCGATGGCCGCGGTGTGAATCATCTGGTTGAGCGCGGCCTTGGCCGTGCGGTAGCTGTACCAGCCGCCAAAACCGTTGTCGCCGATGGAGCCGACCCGCGCCGATAGCGCCGCAAAAACGGCACGCCGGTCGCGCGGCAGGAGCCTGACGCCATGCTTGAGGATCAGCGAGGGGCCGATGCAATTGAGCGCGAACTGATCCATCATCGCCCCGGCGGTGACATGTTTGAGCGCCTTTTCCGGCTGCGCGCCGTTGATTTCCAATGCGCCCGTCGCCACGAGAATGAGGTCATAAGGCCCGTCAAGCCGCCCCAGCGCCGCTTCGACCGCCGATTCACGGGTCACGTCAAGCCCGTCCGCGCTGCGCGACAGCCCCGTGACCGCCACGCCGCGCGCCCGAAGCGCCCCGGCAACGGCCTGCCCGATGCCCCCCGACGCCCCGATGATCAATGCCTTTTCCATATGCCCTGACCTAGCGGGACGCGGCCGTGGTTCAAGCACGCCTACGCCACCCCGCAGATAAAAATTCGGGGTTTTCATCGCCGCGCCCGGCTCTTATAGTTCCGCCCATGCTGAAGCAGGACCATATCACGCCCCACGCACACCGCGATGACTGCGGTGGGTTCCCTGCTGGCCTTCTTCTCCTAGCCCGCCTCTGAGCGTGCCGTTCCGGCGCGACCGCTCAGAGGGGAACGCATTCGCGCCAAAGGCTTACGGAGAAATGAAAGAGACCCGACATGACCGAGATTGATCAAGACCGTGTGTTGATTTTCGACACGACCCTGCGCGATGGCGAACAAAGCCCCGGCGCGACGATGACCCATGAGGAAAAACTCGAGATCGCCGAGATGCTCGACGACATGGGCGTTGATATCATCGAGGCCGGCTTTCCCATCGCGTCCGAGGGGGATTTCCGCGCCGTGAGCGAGATCGCGAAACGGTCGAAGAATGCCCGCATCTGCGGCCTTGCCCGCGCCAATCCTGCGGACATCGACCGCGCGTGGGACGCTGTGAAACATGCCCGGCACAGCCGTATTCACACCTTCATCGGCACATCGCCGCTGCACCGCGCCATTCCGAACCTGACCCAGGACGAGATGGCGGAGCGTATCCACGAGACAGTGACCCACGCCCGCAACCTGTGCGACAATGTGCAATGGTCCCCGATGGACGCAACGCGCACCGAATGGGATTACCTGCGCCGCGTTGTGGAGATTGCCATCAAGGCGGGCGCCACGACGATCAATATTCCCGACACCGTCGGCTATACCGCGCCGGTGGAATCGGCCGATCTGATCCGCCGGCTGATCGCCGAGGTGCCGGGCGGCGACGAGGTGGTGTTCGCCACCCATTGCCACAACGACCTCGGCATGGCCACGGCCAACGCGCTGGCTGCCGTCGAAGGCGGCGCACGTCAGATCGAATGCACCATCAACGGGCTGGGCGAACGCGCCGGCAACACCGCGCTGGAAGAGGTGGTGATGGCGCTCAAGGTGCGCAACGACATCCTGCCGTGGAACACCGCCGTGGACACCCGCAAGATCATGGCAATCTCGCGCCGCGTGGCCACTGTCTCGGGCTTTCCGGTGCAGTTCAACAAGGCCATTGTCGGCAAGAATGCCTTTGCCCATGAATCGGGTATCCATCAGGACGGCATGCTCAAGAACGCCGAGACCTTCGAGATCATGCGCCCGGAAGATGTGGGCCTGATGTCCTCCAACCTCGTGATGGGCAAGCATTCGGGCCGCGCGGCCCTGCGCGACAAGCTGCATCAGCTTGGCTTCGAGGTGGGGGACAACCAGCTCAAGGATGTCTTCGTGCGGTTCAAGGAACTCGCCGACCGCAAGAAAGAGGTTTATGACGAAGACATCATCGCCTTGATGCATGCGGGCGAGGAATCCGAGAATGATCGCCTGAAGCTCAGGCACCTGCGTGTGGTCTGCGGCACCGACAGCCCGCAGAGCGCCGAGCTTACGCTGGAAATCGACGGAGAGGAAAAGCAGATCACCGCCACCGGCGACGGTCCCGTCGATGCCAGTTTCAACGCGGTGAAGATGCTTCACCCGCATAACGCGCATCTGCAACTCTATCAGGTGCATGCCGTGACCGAAGGCACCGATGCGCAGGCCACCGTTTCCGTGCGGATGGAAGAGCACGGGGTGATCGCCACGGGCCAGTCGGCCGACACCGATACCGTCGTGGCCAGCGTGAAGGCCTATATCCACGCGCTCAACCGCCTGCTGGTGCGGCGCGGCAAGATGGGCGAAGGCGCCGACGCCAAGGAAATCTCCTACAAGGACGTGTCCTGATCTCCGGGGGCCGCCATGGTGCGGCCCCTTCCCGCCCCGCGCCGCTCTCGGTGCATCACGCCGAAAGTTGCGCGAAGAGGCCCGACAGGCGGTCCCCTTCCTGCTTCAGGCCATAGGGCGCGTTGACCACGAACATCCCCGATCCCACCATTCGGTGCCCCTCGCGGGCCGATGGAAACCGCACCTCATGGCGCAACACGCCGGGAAGGGCCAGCGCCTCCAGCGCCGTCAGCATCGGCTCATGCGCCCGCGCAGTCAGGATCGGATACCAAAGCGCGATCACCCCCACGTTCCACTTGCGGTGCAGCTTTGCGATCTGCTCCGGGATGCGCGTGTAGTCGGTCTTCACCTCATAGCTCGGGTCGATCAGAAGCATCCCCCGGCGCGGAGTGGGCGGGCAGAGCGCCTGCACCATCTCGAACCCGTCGCGGCGATGCACGCCCGCGCGCCCGCCCAACACCTGCTCAAGCGCCGTCGCCTCCTGCGGGTGAAGCTCGGCAAGGTCAATCCGGTCGCCCGCGCGCAGCAGCGCCGCCGCTATCATCGGAGAGCCGGGATATGCCGCATCCCCATGAGCCGCCCGCACCTTTGACAGCACGCGTGCATAGGGGTGATCGTCGCCGAACCACGCCTCCACGCGCCCGATACCGGCCACCGCCTCGCCGGTTCTGATCGCCTCCTGCGCCGACAGATCATAAAGGCCCCGCCCGGCATGACTTTCCATGTAGACGAGCGGCTTGTCCTTGCGCGTCAAATAGTCGAGCATCGCCGCCAGAAGCGCGTGTTTGTGCACGTCGGCCAGGTTTCCGGCGTGATAAGTATGTTGATAGGACAGCATACCTCCCTTTTAACGCTGCATCGCGGCGCTTGACAGGGTCATCGCGGCGGAATGGCGCTTATTCTGTCTCGCGAGGGCCTTTCACAAAACCCTTCCCAGCCCTATAAGGAAGCCCGGCCCGCGATCTTCGACTCGCGGGCCCTAACACCTGTTGTGCTGGAATCGGATAACGCATGTTTGGAAATCTGGGCGGCTTGTTCTCATCGGACATGGCAATCGACCTCGGAACCGCAAATACACTTGTTTATGTCAAGGGGCGCGGCGTGATACTGAGCGAACCCTCCGTGGTGGCCTACCACGTGAAGGACGGGGTCAAACGGGTACTGGCCGTGGGGGAGGACGCCAAGCTGATGCTTGGGCGCACCCCCGGTTCCATCGAGGCGATTCGCCCGATGCGTGACGGTGTGATTGCCGATTTCGACGTGGCCGAGGAAATGATAAAGCATTTCATCCGCAAGGTTCACAAACGCTCCACCTTCTCCAAGCCCAAGATCATCGTCTGCGTGCCACACGGGGCGACCCCGGTGGAGAAACGCGCGATCCGTCAGTCGGTGCTGAGCGCCGGCGCCCGGCGCGCGGGCCTTATCGCGGAACCCATCGCGGCGGCCATCGGCGCGGGCATGCCGATCACCGACCCCACCGGCAGCATGGTTGTCGATATAGGCGGCGGCACCACCGAGGTCGCGGTGCTCAGCCTTGGCGACATCGTCTATGCCCGCTCTGTTCGGGTGGGCGGCGACCGTATGGACGAGGCGATCATCAACTATCTGCGTCGCCAGCAGAACCTGCTGATCGGTGAATCGACCGCCGAACGCATCAAGACCTCGATCGGCACGGCGCGCATGCCCGACGACGGGCGCGGCACCTCGATCAAGATCCGTGGCCGCGACCTGCTCAACGGGGTGCCCAAGGAAATCGAAATCAGCCAGGCCCAGGTGGCCGAGGCACTGAGCGAACCCGTGCAACAGATCTGCGAGGCGGTGATGACCGCGCTTGAGGCCACGCCGCCCGATCTGGGCGCCGACATCGTGGATCGGGGCGTCATGCTCACCGGCGGCGGCGCGCTTCTGGGCGATCTCGATCTGGCACTGCGTGAACAGACCGGGCTCGCGGTGTCCATCGCCAACGAATCGCTCAACTGCGTTGCAATGGGCACGGGCAAGGCGCTGGAGTATGAAAAGCAGCTTCGTCACGCCATAGACTACGACAGCTGACGTGATTGGTGCCCCGGCTGGCGGCATGCTACATCTCTGACATGTCCTTCTGATACGAGGGGGAATGGCCCTTGGCCAGAGACAGGACACAAGGCGAAGATTACGTCGGCCCGCTCAAACGGTTGCTTCTGGGCGTTCTTGTGCTGTGCCTGATCGGTATCTTCCTGGTCTGGCGTATCGACAGCCCCCGCGTAGAGCGGTTTCGCGCGCAGGTGGTCGATACCGTCGTGCCCAACTTCGACTGGGCGCTGGCCCCGGTCACGGCCAGCGTCAACCTGCTCCGTGATTTTCAGAGCTATCAGCGCATGGCGCAGCAAAACCGGGAGTTGCGCCGCGAATTGCAGCAAATGAAGGCATGGAAAGAGGCGGCATTGCAACTCGAACAGGAAAACGCACGGCTGCTCGATCTCAACAACGTGCGGCTCGATCCGCAGCTGACCTATGTCACCGGCGTGGTCATGGCCGATAGCGGATCTCCCTTCCGGCAGTCGGTGCTGCTCAATATCGGGGCGCGCGACGGAATCGTGGATGGTTGGGCGGCAATGGACGGAATCGGGCTTGTGGGCCGGATCTCGGGCGTTGGCGACAGCACCAGCCGCGTGATCCTGCTGACCGACAGCTCAAGCCGGATTCCGGCGGTCATCCAGCCCTCTGGCCAGACCGGGCTTATCGTCGGCGACAACACCCTCGCGCCACCGATTGATTTTCTGGAGACCCCCGATCAGGTGCGTCCGGGCGACCGCGTGGTCAGTTCCGGCGACGGCGGGGTCTTTCCGTCCGGGTTGCTGATCGGACAGGTCGCCACCGATCCAGACGGTCGTCTTCGGGTCCGGCTTGCCGCAGACTATGAGCGGCTCGAATTCCTGCGGGTCCTGCGCGATCATGGCCATCAACGCATCCTGTCGCACGGTGATCTGGTGATCCCCGATTCCACCGCGCCCGCCTCCACACGCGAGGTGCCCGATGGCTGAGCGGAACGCTTCCAGGATCTGGATCATGCGGCTGGTGTTTGTCGGCGTGTCGCTCGCGGTGATCTTCATGCAGCTTTTGCCGCTTGAGACCACGCCGCGCCGCTGGACCGGGCCGGATCTTCTTGTGGTGTTTTCCTGCGCATGGGTCTTGCGGCGGCCCGACTATGCCCCGCCCCTTCTCATCGCCGCGATCATGTTGCTGGCCGATTTCCTGTTCCTGCGGCCCCCGGGCCTCTTTGCCGCCGTAACGGTCATCGCCTGCGAGGCTCTGCGCCGCCGCGTGCCCAATCTTCGCGGCATGCCTTTCGCGCTCGAATGGCTGACAGCCACCGGCGCGATCGTCGGGATCGCGCTTGGCAACCGAATCCTGCTGTCGGTATTCCTTGTCGATCAGGTTCCGCTTGGCCTGACGCTGATCCAGACGATCATGAGTGCGGCGGTCTATCCGCTCGTGGTGCTGGTGTCGTGGTTCCTCCTTGGACTGCGCAAACTCAGCGCGCGCGATGTCGAGGGTCTGGGGGGCCGGGTATGAGACGCCCCACCGCAGACAGGCAACAAAGCCACGTCCGCATCACCCGCCGCGCCCTTGTGCTCGGCGGTGCACAGGTGGGGTTCGCCGGGCTGCTCGGACTGAGGATGCGCTATCTTCAGGTGGAGCAGGCCGATCAGTTTCGCCTTCTGGCCGAAGAGAACCGCATCAATATCCGCCTGATCGCCCCGGCGCGCGGCGAGATCTTCGACCGCAAAGGGGTGCGGTTGGCGGCAAATGAACCCTCCTACCGCATCACGCTTGTACGTGAGGACGCAGGTGACGTGGAAACCGTCATCGACCGGCTCTCTCGCCTGATCGAACTGGACGAGGACGAGCTTAACCGCGCCATGACGGAAATGCGCCGCTCGCCCCCGTTCCTGCCCGTTACCCTGGCCGACCGGGTAAGCTGGGAAGAGATGAGCCGCGTGGCCGTCAACACCCCTGCCCTTCCCGGTATAACGCCCGAGGTCGGCCTGTCCCGTCGCTACCCCATGAAGTGCGATTTCGCCCATGTGATCGGCTATGTCGGACCGATCTCGGATTATGATCTCTCGCGCCTGGAAAACCCCGACCAGCTTCTGCGCATCCCCCGTTTCCAGATCGGCAAGGTCGGCATCGAGGCCAAGCACGAAGAGATTCTGCGCGGCAAGGCCGGGACAAGACGGGTCGAGGTCAATGCCGTTGGCCGCGTCATGCGCGAGCTTGACCGCAATGACGGCACACCGGGCGCGGATCTGCAAATCACCATTGATCACGCGTTGCAGGGCTATGTGCAGGCCCGGCTCGGAGAGCAAAGCGCGGCGGCGGTGGTGATGGACTGCAAGAGCGGTGATCTGCTTGCGATCTCCTCCGCGCCCAGCTTCGACCCCAACCTCTTTGTGCGCGGCATCTCGGTGGCCGATTACCGCGCGTTGACGGAGAACAAATATCGTCCGCTGGCCAACAAGACGGTGCAGGGCACATATCCTCCCGGATCGACCTTCAAGATGGTGACAGCTCTCGCCGCGCTGGAGGCCGGAGTTGTCACGAGCGAGGACACGGTCTGGTGCCCCGGCCATCTTGAAGTCAGCGACCGGCGTTTCCACTGCTGGAAGCGGGGCGGACATGGGCATATGACACTTGAAGCGGCCCTGCGCGAAAGCTGCGATGTCTATTTCTACAAGCTCGCCCTTGATGTCGGGATCGAGAATATCAGCGCAATGGCGCGCAAACTCGGCCTTGGTATCCGCCACGATCTGCCGATGTCGGCCGTGGCCAGCGGTCTGACCCCGACAAAGGACTGGAAACGACAGGTGCGCGGCGCGCAATGGGTTCTGGGCGATACGGTCAACGCCGCCATCGGTCAGGGGTTCGTGCTCTCGTCACCTCTGCAACTGGCCGTGATGACCGCGCGGCTTGCCACCGGAAGGGCGCTGTTGCCGCAGTTGGTGAAATCCGTCAACGGGGTCGAACCGGAAACGCCGGAGATCACCCCCCTCGACATCAACGAAAACCATTTGCGCGCCGTGCGCCGCGCCATGTTTGCCGTGTCGAACCACCGGCGCGGCACCGCCTATGGGTCGCGTATCACTGAAGAGGCGTTTCGCATGGCCGGCAAGACTGGCACCAGCCAGGTTCGCAATATCACCGCCGCCGAACGCCGCGAAGGGGTGAGCCGCAATGAGGATCTGCCCTGGGAACGCCGCGACCACGCGCTTTTCGTGAATTTCGCCCCTGTTGACGATCCGAAGGTCGCCGTCGCGGTGGTGGTGGAACATGGCGGTGGCGGCTCTGCGGTGGCGGCCCCCATTGCGCGCGATATCACTCTTCAGGCGCTTTATGGCGAAGAGCCGCCGCTGTCCGCCTATCCGGCATCGGACCGCAGCCGCATCAAGGCGCTTCAGGAACGGCTGCGCCGGGAACTGCCTGAACGCAACAACGACGGGCGCGACCGCGCATGAGCTATCTGGAATATACCGTCAAGTCGGTGCCCGCCGGCCCGCGCAAGGTTCTTTATCTCAACTGGGCATTGATCCTGCTGGTGATCGCGGTGGCGGGGATCGGGGCCCTGATGCTCTATTCCGTGGCAGGCGGATCGTTCTCGCCATGGGCGGAGCCGCAGATCAAGCGTTTCGCCGTTGGCCTTGCGCTCATGTTGATCATCGCGATGGTGCCAATCTGGTTCTGGCGCAGCATCTCCGGAGCGGCCTATCTCGTCTCTCTGATACTGCTGGTTCTGGTCGAAGTCATGGGCTCCGTCGGGATGGGTGCGCAACGCTGGATCGACCTGGGCTTCGTGCGGCTTCAACCCTCGGAACTGACAAAGTTCACGCTGGTGATGGCACTTGCCGCCTACTACGACTGGCTGCCCGGCCCGCGCACCTCGCGCCCGATCTGGGTGCTGTTGCCGATCCTTGTCATCTTGCTGCCCACGCTTCTGGTGCTCCAGCAACCCGATCTGGGCACCGCGCTCCTGTTGCTGATCGGCGGCGCGATGGTCATGTTCCTGGCCGGGGTGCACTGGAGCTATTTTGCGGGTGTTGTCGCTCTGGCAGGTGGGGGAATAACCGCCGTGTTGCAGTCGCGCGGGACCGAGTGGCAATTGCTCAAGGACTATCAGTTCCGGCGTATCGATACCTTCCTTGATCCGTCCACGGACCCGCTTGGCGCGGGCTATCACATCACGCAGTCGAAGATCGCCCTCGGCTCTGGTGGCTGGACGGGACGCGGCTTCATGCAGGGCACGCAATCGCGGCTGAATTTCCTGCCAGAGAAACATACCGATTTCATCTTCACCACGCTGGCCGAGGAATTCGGCTTTCTGGGCGGCGCCTCGCTTCTGGGACTTTATGTGCTCATTCTCGTGTTCTGCATCGTCTCGGGGGTGTCCAACCGCGACAGGTTCTCGTCTCTGCTCATTCTCGGCGTGGGGGCGACGTTCTTTCTATACTTCGCCGTGAACATGTCGATGGTGATGGGCCTGGCGCCGGTTGTCGGGGTGCCGCTGCCGCTGGTGAGCTATGGTGGCTCTGCCATGCTGGTGCTGATGCTGGCCTTCGGTCTTGTGCAAAGCGCCCATGTCCACCGTCCGCGCTGACCGGCAAGCGGGCGCTCCCGCCCGGTCTCGGACGCATCGAAGATGCGCCGCGCCCCGTTGGGCCCGGCGCCGCGCCAGAGGCGCAGCGCGGTCCGGTTGCAACCCGGCGCGATCTGTGGCCTGACTGCACCGGCCGGACAGACAGACCGAAACGGAGCCGCCCGATGATCAATATCCTCTTCGCCGCGCCGCCGGAGCGCTGGGATTTCTACGCCGACGCCCTGCACGAGGCCCTTGACGCCGCCGCGATCACGGCCTGCCTGAGTCAGGATTTGCCCCCTGAAGATGTCGATTACATCATCTACGCCCCCAACGGGCCCCTTCGAGACTTCACCCTATATACCCGCTGCAAGGCGGTGCTCAGCCTCTGGGCCGGGGTGGAGAAGATCGTTGGCAATGACACGCTGACCATGCCGCTCGCCCGCATGGTCGACGACGGGCTCAGCCGGGGCATGGTCGAATGGGTGACCGGCCACGTCCTGCGCCACCATCTCGACATCGACCGCGACATCCACCGCCGCCCCGGCGACTGGACTCCGCGCATTCCCCCGCTGGCGGCAGATCGCCCCGTCACGATCCTGGGACTTGGCACACTCGGGCTGGAATGCGGCAAGGCGCTTGCCGGGCTCGGCTTTCCCGTCACCGGCTGGAGCCGCACCACCAAGGAGGTTCCCGGCCTCACCTGCCTGCACGGAAAGGACGGGTTGGGCGAGGCCCTGAAGACCGCGCAGATCGTCATTCTGCTTCTGCCCGACACGCCGGCCACGGAAAACACACTCAACGCCGAAACCCTGTCCATGCTGCCGCAAGGGGCGGTCATTCTCAATCCCGGTCGCGGCCCGCTGATCGACGACGACGCGCTTCTGGCGGCGCTCGATAACGGTCATATCGGCCACGCCACGCTCGACACCTTCCGCATTGAACCCCTGCCCGAGGATGATCCCTACTGGCATCACCCGAAGGTCACGGTCACGCCGCATATCGCGTCTGAAACCCGTCCGGGCACGGCGGCGCGCGTCATCGCCGAGAACATCCGCAGAAGCGAAGCGGGCGAGCCGTTGCTCTATCTCGTGGATCGTGAAGCGGGATATTGATAGGGTCCTGCACCCAAGCGAACCCCCACACGCCTGACGATGTCGGGCGAACAAGTATTTGAACAAAGAAGAAGGAGCGCCCCTCTTCCGAGCTCAGCGAAGGATTGGCGGCTTCTCGGGATCGCGCCCCGGGGCAGCGGCGGGGCGACTGGCCTGCTCCGGCGGCTCGGGCAGATCGAATCGCAGGCCGGCCTTTGCCAGATGCGCGGCCGCCGGATCCGAGGCGGCGAAGAATCCGACATCCAGCGCACCGGCCTCGATCCCCGAAAATGCCAGCGCCTCGTTGACCGCACGGGCAAGCGCACCCTCCGCCCCCTCCGCCGCGTCCACGATGGCCAGAAGATGCCCCTTTGTCCCGCTGTCATAGCGCACCGCCACGAGATAGGCACAGCGCGCCAGCCCCGCCGCTCGGGCGAGCTTGGCGTCAAGCCCGGTCAGAAGCGTATCCGGCAACCCCGCCGGCGGAAGGAACGCCTCGATCCGCGCCTCCACCTCGTCGGGCGCGTGGCTCAGGGTATCGGCCAGCCATGCCGTGGCGTCCGGTGGGATCAGGATGGCCGAGGGGGCGACATCGAGATTGACACCAAGGCCCACACCCGCCCCGGCCGCCATCGCGGCAATCACGCGCCCGGGCAGCGCGGCGTAGGGGGCCGGTCGGCCCGCGAATTGCGCCAGCCGCTCTTCGCGGTCGAACGCGAGGGTGTAGGAGGCCTCCGGCAGGTCGAAAACCTCCGGTTTGAGGGTGTCGCCCCGCGCCTCTTCCATCAGCAGCAGGAAAAGCTCGCTGTCGGCCAGCCGTTCATAAAATCGCAGCCGCGCGGGCTCATCCTCGGGGGCGGCCTCCATCGCGGCATGGGCGGTATCGAGTGGCGTTTCGGTCATGAGAGCACTTCCCCGATGCGGCGGCGCAGATCCGGCAGAACCTCTGCCTCGAACCACGGATTCTTCCTGAGCCATGCCGTATTGCGCCACGACGGATGAGGCAAGGGGAAGACGCGGGGCGCATGATCGCGCCAGCCACGCACGGTCTCCCTCACCCCCGCGCTCGTGCCGAGATGCCACTTCTGCGCATAGCCCCCCACCAGCAGCGTCAACTCCACCTCGGACAGCGCGGCGATCACCTGCGCGCGCCATGTCTTCGCGCAGATCGGCGGCGGCGGCAGATCGCCGCCTTTCGCGTCATACCCTGGAAAACAGAAGGCCATCGGAAGGATTGCCACCCTGTCGCGGTCATAGAATACGTCCTCCGACACGCCCATCCAGTCGCGCAGACGATCCCCCGACGGGTCGGTGAAGGGTTTGCCGCTCTCGTGCACACGCGCGCCAGGGGCCTGTCCAACGATCAGGATGCGCGCCGAGGGGCGAAACCACACCACCGGGCGCGGCGCATGCCCGGTCCGTGTGGCGGCAAAACGATCGGCACAGATCCGGCAGGCGCGAATGTCCGCTTTCAGACGCATGAGCGGCACAGTGCCGGATATCGCGGGCAGACAAAAGACTCAAAACATTTCGATGATCGTGAAAATATATATTGCGTCAGGCAATTCATTTCGATATTTCTAGAATCATGAAACACACAGACACATCCCCGACACCGGACAGCCTGCCACTTGCGCAGGCCGCCTCCGCGTTCGCCGCGCTCGGCTCCGAGCAGCGGCTTGTGGTCCTGCACACTCTGGTGCGCGCCGGCCCCGATGGCCTTGCCATCGGAGAGTTGGGCAAGCGCAGCGGCGTGACGGGCTCCACGCTGACCCATCACATGAAGATCCTGGCCCAGGCGGGCCTGGTCACACAAAACCGGTCCGGCCGTTCGATCATCTGCGCCGCCGTGGCCTATGACGAGATTCGCAGCCTCACGGACTTTCTTCTCAAGGAATGTTGTGCGGACTGCCCCCTGCCGGAGAACGATCATGGCTGATACCACTCATACCCCACCGGCCGCCGCGCGGCTCTGGAACCGCATCGACAAGGCGTGGCTGGTGCTCGTCGCAATTCTGGCCGCCGTTGCCATCCTGGACCCCCCGCAGTTCCGGCCCACGGTCGCGTTTGCCTCCGGCGCGCTTTTGGGCACCGCCCCGTTCATCGCATTCGCGGTCCTGGCCATCGGCTATCTGAAGGCGAGCGGCGCGGAAACCCTCCTCGCCCGCGCCTTCGAGGGGCGAGAGGTCCGCATGATCCTGTTTGCGGCGCTTCTTGGCGGACTGTCGCCCTTCTGTTCCTGTCAGGTCATTCCCTTCATCGCCGCGCTGCTCGCCGTGGGCGCACCGCTTTCGGCGGTGATGGCCTTCTGGCTGGCCTCGCCGCTCATGGACCCGGCGATGTTCGCCATCACCACGGGCACGCTGGGGTTCGATTTCGCGCTGGCCAAGACATTCTCGGCGGTGGGTCTGGGCCTGATGGGCGGCTTTGCCACCATGACCCTGAAGGGCAGTCCCGTCTTCGCGAACCCCTTGCGCGAGAAACCACAGGTCGGCGGAAGCTGCGGCGCGAAGAAGCCGTTTTCCGGAACGCCGGTCTGGACCTTCTGGCAAGAGGCCGGGCGCCGCACGACCTTCCGCACCGCAACGCTGGAGAACGCGGCCTTCCTGCTCAAGTGGCTGGCGCTGGCCTATACGGTCGAGGCGCTGATGATCCGCTATATTCCCGCGGAGATGATTGCCGGGGTGCTGGGCGGCGACGGGATCGGGCCGATCATCCTGGGCGCGCTCGTGGGGGCTCCGGCCTATCTGAACGGCTATGCCGCCGTGCCGCTGGTGGATGCGCTTCTGGCCCAGGGCATGGTGGACGGCGCGGCAATGAGTTTCGTCATCGCCGGGGGTGTCAGCAGCATTCCCGCCGCCATCGCGGTGTGGGCGCTGGTCAAGCCCCGGGTCTTTGTCGCCTATCTGGGCTTTGCGATGATCGGTGCGGTTCTGGCCGGTCTGATCTGGCAGATGGTGGCCTGACCTTCACCCCGGATTGTCGCGAAGGTGGAAACGCAAAAGGAGGGCGGGGCAACGTGCCCCGTCGTTTTCGTGCCCAAAGCGACACAATTTGGGCAATTCGGTTGCCTTAGTGAACGCGCCTGAGCCATAATACTGCCCAACTCGATCTATAAATCATTAAGCACCCCTCGCTAGAAGGGGAGTGTGCAGAGCAGGTCGGAGCTATAATGCTCGAATTCGTGAATGTGAGTAAGTCCTTTTGGACGGGTAAACAGCGCAAGGTGATCCTTGACAGGGTCTCCTTCCGCGTGGAACTTGGCAATTCGCTGGGAATCCTTGCGCCCAATGGCACCGGCAAGACCACTCTGATCAACATGATGGCGGGTCTGGAAAAGCCCGATGAGGGCGAGATTCACCGCAAGTGCCGCATTTCCTTCCCGCTGGGCTTCATGGGCGGGGTGGTCAATCGCCACTCGGCTGTGGAAAACAGCCGGTATATCGCCCGGCTTTACGGGCTCGATCCCGACTACGTCGAGGCGTTCTGCCGCTGGCTCTGCGGTCTGGAGGAATATTTCGATCAACCGCTGGGAACCTATTCCACGGGAATGCGCACGCGCTTCACCTTTGCCCTGATGTTGGCGCTTGATTTCGACATCTATCTGATCGACGAGGGGATGCCGGCCTCCACCGACGTGGAATTCAACCGCAAGGCAGGAGAGATCCTGCGTGAGCGGCTGCGCACCACGACCATCATAATCGTGTCCCACCAGCCAGAGGTGCTGGAGAAATTCGCCAGGTCGGCAGCGGTGCTGCTGGACGGTCAGTTGTATATGTTTGACACCTTGGAAGAAGCGAAACAGCTCTATGACTACCAAACCCAAGGCTAAGAAGTTTCGTATTCGCCGGTCTGCGCCGCATACCACCAGCGGAGCGTCGACAGACTCGGTCGTGCGCCAGACGCGGGACCAGCAGGAATCCACCACCGCCCCGCCCCGTCAGGAGCAGGAGCAGACGCGGCAGACGGGCCATGGCACCGCGCAGGGCGCCGCGACCGACCTGCCCCCCGATCAGGACATTGACGCGATCAAGCGCGAGGGTCTGAGCGGTCGGCAGCTTCGCATGGCGCGCCGGGTGGCCCAGAAGAACGGGCTGGCGGCGACCTCGGACTATGATGCGATCCGCCTTCTGCGCAGTCGCGGCATCGACCCGTTTCATCGCACCAACATGCTCGAACTCGTGGTGCCGGACAAAGGCGCCAAGGACGACGACACCCGGATGCGGCTTCCGCAGACCGTGCCGCCCAGCGAAAATCTGCCCTCGACCGAACAGTTTTCCCCGATGGAACAGCGCGGGCGCGAGATTTCCGATATTCAACGCGATATCGCCCGCCGCCGCCGCCGCAAGATGGCGCTGCTTTTCGCCCGGTTGTCCGCCTTCATCTTTCTGCCGACGCTTCTGGCGGGCTGGTATTTCTATGTCATCGCAACGCCGATGTATGCCACGAATTCCGCTTTTCTGATCCTTCAGGCCGATAGCGCGGGCGGCTCTCAGGGGCTCGGCTCCATGTTCTCGGGCACGCAGTTCGCCACCAATCAGGACAGCATTGCCACGCAGGACTACCTGCAATCCAAGGATGCGATGGTCCGGCTTGACGAGGACGAGGGGTTCAAGTCGCACTTTGCCGATCCTGAAATCGACCCGCTGCAACGGCTCCCGCCGAATCCCTCGAACGAGAAGGCGCACAAGCTCTACAAGAAATACGTGAAAATCGGCTATGACCCAACCGAAGGCGTGATCCGCATGGAGGTGAGCGCCGCCGACCCCAAAGTGAGCCAGCGGTTTTCCGAGGCGCTGATCTCCTATGCCGAGGCGCGCGTCGACGACCTGTCGCAGCGCAAGCGCGAAGATCAGCTTCGCGATGCCCGCGAAAGTCTCGAAAAGGCGCAGAATGATCGGCGTGCAGCACAAGCCACGCTTGTCAAGTTGCAGGAAGGGGCCGTGCTCGACCCCGAGGGGCTTATCGCCTCCCTGCGCAGTCAGGTGACCAACCTTGAGGTCGCACTTCAGGAAAAGGAACTCGAACTTCAGGCCCTGCTAGACAACGAACGGCCCAATCAGGCCCGGCTCGAAGGGGTGCGCGGCGACGTTCGTCGCATGCGCAACCAGCTCCAGACGCTCGAATCGCGCATGACACAGGCCCGGCAGGGCGAGGATTCGCTGGCCCAGCAGGCGGTGCAAATCCAGATGGCACAGGCCGACCTGGCCACTGCCGATCTGATGATGCAGACCGCGCTTCAGACCCTCAAGCAGACCGAACTGGAGGCGGGGCGTCAGGTGCGCTATCTCGAAACCTCGGTCAAACCCGTGGTGTCGCAGGATCCCACCTATCCGCGCGCCTTCGAGAACACGATCTTGGCCTTCCTGATCTTTTCAGGCATCTATCTGATGATCTCGCTCACCGCGTCCATCCTCAGAGAACAGGTATCGTCCTAGACCATGAAACACATCGACATCGCCGGTCTGACGGTCGGCAATGACCGCCCTCTGACGGTTATCGCCGGGCCGTGCCAGCTCGAAAGCACCGACCACGCCCAAATGATCGCCGGCACGATGAAGCAAGCCTGCGATGCTGCCGGAGCGCAGTTCATTTTCAAGGCATCCTACGACAAGGCCAACCGCACCTCGCTGTCCGGCCGGCGCGGGCTGGGGCTGGAAACGGGGCTCGACATCCTTGCGGAGGTGCGCAAGGCGATCGGGGTGCCGGTGCTCACCGACATCCATGAACGCGGCCAATGCGCCCCGGCGGCGGCGGTCTGCGACGTGCTTCAGATCCCCGCCTTCCTGTGCCGCCAGACCGATCTTCTGCTGGCGGCGGGCGAAACGGGCGCGGCCATCAATGTCAAGAAGGGGCAGTTCCTTGCGCCTTGGGACATGGACAACGTGGTCGCCAAGATCGAAAGCACCGGCAATACCCGCATCCTTCTGACCGAACGCGGAAGCTCTTTCGGATACAACACCCTCGTGGCCGACATGCGCGCCCTGCCCCGCATGGCGCAGACCGGCTATCCGGTGGTGATGGACGCGACCCATTCGGTGCAGCAGCCCGGCGGACAGGGCGCAAGTTCCGGCGGACAGCGCGAATTCGCCCCCGTCATGGCCCGCGCCGCGGTCGCCGTCGGGGTGGCCGCCGTCTTTATCGAAACACATGAGGCCCCCGACACCGCCCCCAGCGACGGGCCCAACATGATCCCGCTGGGCGAGATGGCAGCCCTGATCCGAACCTTGATGGACTTCGACAGATTGGCTAAAGCGAATCCCATAACCATTTGACCCAATTTTTTCCTGAAGGCGCCGCAGCATGACCCATCCGATTTACGATGTGACCCCCAACACCTGGGATTTCCTGAAGTATCCGATGATCAAGCCGACGGGCTTTCGGGAATACGACGCGCGCTGGCGCTTCCCCGAAGAGATCAACTTGCCCGGCATGACGGCGCTGGGGCTTGGTCTGGGCACCCAGATCCGCCGCCGCGGGATCACGCCGGAGATCGTTGTGGCCAACGATTACCGCGACTATTCCCTGTCGATCAAGCACGCGCTGATCATCGGTCTGATGCAGGCCGGCATCCGGGTGCGCGACATCGGCCCCGCCCTGTCGCCAATGGCCTATTTCGCCCAGTTTCACCTGGATGCGCCGGCCGTCGCGATGGTCACCGCCTCGCACAATCCCAACGGCTGGACCGGGGTGAAGATGGGGTTCGAGCGCCCCCTGACCCACGGCCCCGACGAGATGGACGAGCTGCGCGACATCGTGCTCAGCGGCCACGGAGAGCCTGCCACGGGCGGCTCCTATGAATTCACGGACGGTGTGCGCGAGGCCTATCTTGACGATCTGGTGGGCGATTTCCGCGTGTCCCGCCCGTTGAAGATCGTTTGCGCCACCGGCAACGGCACCGCCGGCGCCTTCGCACCCGAACTGTTCGAAAGGATGGGGGTGGAGGTGGTGCCCTCGCACAATGAACTCGACTACACTTTTCCCAACTACAACCCCAATCCCGAAGACATGCATATGCTGCATGACATGGCCGCGACGCTCAAGGCGTCGGGCGCCGATCTCGCACTCGGCTTCGATGGCGATGGTGACCGGTGTGGCGTGGTGGATGACGAGGGCGAAGAGATCTTTGCCGACAAGGTGGGCGTGATCATGGCGCGCGACCTGTCAAAGATTCACCCCGGCGCGACTTTCGTGGCCGACGTGAAATCCACCGGCCTGTTCGCCTCGGACCCGGAGCTTCTGGCCAACGGGGTGAAGGTGGATTACTGGAAAACCGGGCACAGCCACATGAAACGCCGGGTGAAGGAAATCGGCGCGCTGGCGGGGTTCGAGAAATCCGGGCACTATTTCCTCGCCGAACCCATCGGGCGCGGCTATGACTGCGGAATGCGTGTTGCCGTCGAGATCTGCAAGCTGATGGATCGCAACCCGGACCAGTCCATGTCCGACCTGCGCCGCGCCCTGCCGCGTACATGGTCCACGCCGACGATGTCCCCCTATTGCGCCGATTCCGAGAAATATCAGGTGCTGGAGCGGATCGTCGCGAAGCTGACAGCGAAACACGACGCGGGCGAAACCCTCGCGGGACGCGCCATCAAGGAGGTGGTGACGGTCAACGGCGCGCGCGTCATTCTCGACAACGGAAGCTGGGGTCTGGTGCGCGCGTCCTCGAACACGCCCAATCTGGTGGTGGTCTGCGAAAGCTCCGACAGCGAGGAGGAACTGCGCGCCATTTTCGAAGATCTCGACGCGGTAATCCGCACCGAACCGTCCGTGGGCGACTACGATCAGCGGATCTGAGAACTGAACGGGCCGCTCCCGCCCCGGGCCGGGTCGCGCGCAGTGCCACCGGGCTGCAACCGCCTCAGCGGTGCAACTGCACAGAGGCCAGCGCCAGCAGATCCCAGACAGGTTTCACTGCCGCCTCGCGGTCAAACGCCCCGTCCCAGCGCGCTGCCTGCAACCATATCCCGTCGCTCATGATCGTCAGGATACGGGCAAGCTGCCGCGCCTGATCGGCAGGCATGATCTTGCAAAGATCATGCGCGAGATTGCTGATCAGCCGGCGCTCGATCAGGTTCATGACCCGCGCGAACCTCGGATTGAACGCCGCCTCGCCGGAACATGACGCCCAGGCTTGCGCCGTCTCCTTGCTGAAGACCTCCGGGCTGAAATTGGCCTCCAGCACCGAAAGCACACGCTCATGCGGTGTGCGCGCCTGCCGGAGCCTGAGAAGCACTTCCTCGGTGATCAGTCGATTTGTCAGCTTGACGGCCGCTTCGAGCAGATCCGCCTTTGTCTTGTAGTGATAGTGCACCAGCCCCTGCGAAATGCCGGCCTCTTCGCTGACGCGCTGAACTGTGGCGCCCTTGACGCCATGTTTCTCGATCGTGCGGAGCGCCGCCCGTGCCAGTTCGCGGCGCCGAATATCTGCGATGGAAGAGCGTTTTCCGCGTGCAGGGCGCGGTTTGTGGGTCTGATCGGCCAAGGGTGGCTTCCTTTTGTGCGTCCGGCGGCATCCGCCACCCCCTAAGCTATGGCAGCCTTTGTGTCCTGTCCAGTCCGATGACGCCAACAAGCATCAACCCCGCCTTTCAAAGGATATTTGACTAATTGCCCAAAAAAATGGTTATATACCCAGTAAATTGAACCAAGGCTGAAAAACGGAAGACGACATGACCCGATCGACCAACGCAAATTCGACAGTTCGTCACGAAATCACCGTCGGCCGGGCGAACACGCCGGAGTTTTCATGGCCGACGGTCCTGCTCGCACTCGGCTGTCTGGCGGGATTCGCCGCCTCCGTGGCACTGGCCATGACGGGCACGATGTCCTACCTGCTCGCCGGGGCGATCAACACGGTGATCATCTACGCCATCTACACCGTCCTGCACGAGGCCGTGCATATGAACATCAGCGCCATGCGCAAGGATCTGCAATGGGTGGACCGGCTGCTGGGGAGCCTTGCGGGCGTGTTGCTGTGGCAGTTCTATGACCACCACCGCGCCGATCACCTCGTGCATCACCGCATCACCAACCACGATGACGACCCGGATATTTCGGCGCGGGCGGGGTTTATGGACTATGTGTTCATCCGGCTTCCGGTCGTGCTGCTGAACTACTTCAACCCGGTGCTGCTCTACCGGCGGTGCAGGGAGCTTGAGATGTCGCGCGCCGCGACACGGCGCACCATGACCGGATTCGCGATCAACACCGCTCTGGCGATCGGGGTCATCGCGATGGGCTACGGATTTGAGCTTGTGACCCTCTGGCTCGTACCCTGGTACATCGGCAACAGCCTGATGCTGCTCATGTTCACGTGGTCACCGCATCACGACCACCAAGAAACCGGGCGCTACCGCAACACGCGCATCATCGAAATGCCTGCCGGAAATGCGTTGCTGCTCGGGCAAGGGTATCACCTGATCCATCACATGATGCCCGGCATTCCCTGGTATCGCTACAAGAAGACCTTCGAGGATCTGCGCCCGACGCTGGAGGAAAACGACGTGCGTATCGAAGGGGTGATGCCCAACCCGGCTCCGCGCGCGGCAAGCCCGGCCGAATGAACGCCGCCCCCTCCTGCCCCGCGCTCACCGGCGCGGACAGGATCATCCGCAAGCCAAGGCAGCGCCCTCAGCGCGCCTTCTCGACCGCCTCCGCTATAAGCGCCTCGATCTCGCCGACACTCGCCTGTCGCGGATTCGTGGCGGCCGCCGGATCACCGCTCGCCTTGCGGGCAAGCTCTTCGATCCGGTCCGGGCCAACGCCGAGTTCGGCCAGGCTTTTCGGAATCTCCAGATCGTCGAGAATACCGCAAACCGCCGCGTAGAACCCGTCGAAATCCCGGCTTTCCAGTCCGAGGGCGTGGGACATGGCGGGAATGCGATCCTCGATCGCGGCCCGGTTGAAGCGCAGCACCGCAGGCAACAGAACCGCGTTTGTCAGCCCGTGCTGCGTGTCATAGAGCGCCCCGACCATATGGCTGACGGCATGCACCATGCCCAGCCCCTTGAGGAAAGACACCCCGGCCAGACAGCTTCCCGTCAGCATCGCCATGCGCGCCTCAAGGTCATCGGGCTGCGCCACCGCCTGCCGAATCGCCCCGTTCACAAGGGTCAGCGCCTCAAGCGCGGCCCCGTCACACATCGGGTGGAACATGTCCACGCAATAGGCTTCGATCGCATGGGTCAGCGCGTCGCACCCCGTCCATGCGGTCAGATTGGCCGGCAGGCCGACCGTCAGTTCGGGATCGAGTATCGCCAGCGCCGGGCGGTGCTCCGGGTGCCAGACGCAGCCCTTGATACCGCGTCCGGTGTCGGTGATCATCGCGGTGCTGTCGGTCTCCGCGCCGGTGCCGGCGGTGGTCGGCACACAGATCAGCGGCGCGAACGCATGCGCCGCCGGGGGCGTCGCGTCGAAGTCGAACGACCACAGCGGCGTATCATGCCCGACGATCAGGCTGATCGCCTTGGCCGCGTCCATGGCCGATCCCCCGCCGATGGCGATCACGCCGTCATGCGCCCCGGCCTCGAACACCGCCTTACCTTCCGTCGCGTTCTCATCCGTGGGGTTCGGATTGACGTCACTGAACACCGCCGCGCGCAGCCCCTGCGCGGTCAGCATCTCCCGCAGCCGCCCGACAAAGGGCAGATCCCGC
The DNA here is from genome assembly GCF_900110425.1 of Salinihabitans flavidus. GTDB lineage: Bacteria > Pseudomonadota > Alphaproteobacteria > Rhodobacterales > Rhodobacteraceae > Salinihabitans > Salinihabitans flavidus. Next base: position 235,200 of record NZ_FODS01000002.1, read on the forward strand.
GATCCGCGATCCGTCACGATGAGCGGCGCGGTGATGCCGGAACTTTCGCAAAACGGGCCGATGTCCGATACCCTGCCGGGGCCGAGGAAAACCGGAACCGGAAAGGTCCAGTCAACCGGGGATAGGATGTTCATATGTCTCTCCTGCTCTGTCTGAAAATCTTCCGGGCGCGCCTTGCCCGAATGCCTCAATGGTCGGAATCATGCGCGCAGCTTGCGGCCGCGACATAGCTGCCGGTGTCAGTGATACGCCGCCCGCCGGCAAGGTATTCGTCAATGATTTCAACCATTTTTCCCTGCCCGAAGGATGCGAAATGCCCGGCATGAATGACCGAAACCGGCAGCTCCTTCAACCGCCGGAGCGAGGCCTCCAGCACATCCGGGTCGGAATGATAGAGATTGTCGAGCAGCGCATCGTCATACACGACGTCCCCGCTGAACAGCACCCCGCTCTCGCGTTCGTGAAGCGCGATGGAACCGGGCGAATGCCCCGGCAGGTGCAGAACGTGAAACACCCGGTCCCCCAGATCGAGGACATCGCCCTCGTCGACAATTCGTGTCAGGGGCGCGGGCTTCACGGCAAACTGCGTATGGTCGAAACCGTCGTAGGGCAGGGCCGAAAAGGTCTCGGCGCGCACATATCCGATGTCGGCGACGGTGTTGTGCGCATCGGGGGCGGCGATGATCGCGGCCTCTGCCGCGTGCCCCGCGCGGTCCTTGAACTGATGCAGACCGCCGGAGTGGTCGAAATGTGTATGCGTGACCACGCCAATGGCGGGGCGCTCCACGGCAAGCCCCGGAACCGCCTCCACGAGCGGGCGCAATCCCATGCCCGTGTCGATGACCAGATCGCGGTCGCGCCCGCGCACATGCCAGATATTGCACCGCAGCCAGGGCGCGACGTGGGTCTCACGTATGAGCGTGACCCCCTGCCCCATCGAAACCGTTTCGTACCACCGCTCCGCGACCCTATCCGGCATCGACACACCCGGAGCGTGAATATGATTCGGCACAATATCCGTGCAGCAACGACAGAGTCCCCGGTATTATTTGGTTATTCGACCAAGATAGTTGTATTTGCATGGGCTGCACCTTAGAACAATGTCCAAACAAGGGGAAGAAGAGGACAGAACATGAATAAGTTTACGACGAAAATCGCCGCGGCACTTTCATTCGGACTGGTCGCCGCCGGCGCTCAGGCCGATGAGATCCGCATTCCCGTCAACTCCTGGACCGGGCAGAACCTGTCGGCCCATATCGCCGGTCAGCTTCTCGAAAAGCTCGACCACGAAGTGGAATACGTGACCGCCGGCGCCGTGCCACAGCTTGCCGCGATGGCACAGGGCACATTGCATTTCCAGCCCGAGTTCTGGGACAACAACGTTGGAGACATCTACCCCGACGCCCTCGCCGTCGGCGATATCGTGATCGTCGGCCCGCTCGGCCTGCAATCGCGTGAGGGGTGGATCTACCCCCCCTATATGGAAGAGCAGTGCCCCGGCCTGCCCGCCTATGAGGCGCTCTACGACTGCGCACAGGCATTCGCCGCCGCCGACACATTTCCCAACGGTCGCCTGATCACCTATCCGGCCGACTGGGGCACCCGTTCGCGTGATCTCGTCGCGGCGCTCGATCTGCCGTTTCAGCCGGTCGCCGGTGGCAGCGAAGGCGCGATGATCGCCGAGTTGCGCAGCGCGGTCGCGGCGCAGCAGCCCATGCTGATGATGTTCTGGGAGCCGCACTGGCTCTTCGCGGAGTTTGATTTCAACTGGATCGAATGGGATGCGCCCGAGAACGGTGTCTGCGACGAATCCAACCAGACGCGCGGCGACGCCTGCGGCTTTGCCCAGGCCAATGTCGGCAAGCTGGTCAACCGCGATTTCGCAGAGACATGGCCCGACGCCTACGCGCTCGCAGAGGCGTTCACCATGGACAACGCCTCGCAGAACGAGATGATCCTTCAGGTCGATCAGCAGGGCATGTCGGTCGAAGATGCCGCCGCTGGCTGGATCGCCGAGAACGAGGAGATCTGGACGCCCTGGATCGAAGCCGCCCGCGCCGCGCAGGACTGATCGGCGTCATAACAACGCGCGGGGGGCGCCTTCGTCGTCCCCCGCCTTCAATCGGACGACACTGGCTCTTTGCGCCCGGGCTTTCGGGTCCGGGCGTTTGAGCATCATTCCCGCCGAGGACGACATATGCCCGACGACGATACCCCGCGATCGAACACGCCGGAGCCGAAGCTGGTGTGCCGAAATCTGTGGAAGGTGTTCGGCACAAAGCCGGAAACCTGGTTCAAGGATCAAGACGCGCTCCGCGACCCGGCTTCACTCGCGGAACGGATGCGCGACGACGGGCTGATCCCCGCGGCCGTCGATGTCAACTTCGAGGTCGCGCAGGGCGAGATCTTCGTCATCATGGGCCTGTCGGGGTCCGGGAAATCGACGGTCCTGCGCTGCCTGTCGCGTCTGGTCGAACCCACCTATGGCGAGGTGCTGCTCGACGGTGAGGATCTGCTGCGCAAATCCGCGCGCGAGCTGATCGAGATCCGGCGCCACAAGATGGGCATGGTCTTTCAGAACTTCGGCCTGATGCCGCATCTGAACGTGATCGAGAACGTGACCTTTCCGCTGGCGCTTCAGGGCATGCCGGAAAAGGAACGCCGCAAGCGCGTGGAAAACGTCATCTCGCTGGTCGGTCTCGAAGGGCGCGAGGACAGCTACCCGCATCAACTCTCGGGCGGACAGCAGCAGCGCGTGGGCATTGCTCGCTCCCTCGCCGTGGAGCCCGATCTCTGGCTTCTCGATGAGCCGTTTTCCGCGCTCGATCCCATGATCCGGCGCCAGATGCAGGACGAGTTCCTGCATATTCAAAGCACGCTGAAAAAATCCATCATCTTCATCACCCACGACTTTCTCGAGGCGCTGCGCATCGCGGACCGGATCATGCTGATGCGCGACGGCATGGTCGTCCAGATCGGCAGCCCGGTCGACCTGATCACCGACCCCGCCGATTCCTATGTCGCGGAATTCACCCGCGACGTTCCGCTGGTGCGGGTCATGACGGCGGCCGACGCCCTTGCCCCCGGCGGCGCGCAGGAAACCCCCGAGGGTCTGCCCGAGGTCGATTCGACCGCCACGCTGGAAGACCTTCTGCCGCAAATGGCCGGGCGCCATGACTCCGTGATCGTGCGCAAGGGCGATCGCGTCATCGGACAGGTCACGCCCGAAAGCCTGATCGACGCGCTGGCAAAGCGCACAAAGGCTCACGACGCTGCCATGGACGAAGACGGCAGCGAAATCGCGAAAGAGACGGCATGACAGAGATCCGGCGATGGGTTTCAGGCGGCTCCGCATGGGCCGTCCTGATCGCACTGACGCTTGTCCTGCTTTTGCAACGCGACGCCCTGCCCTGGGCGATCCGCTTTCCCGACGGGTGGGCGGTCCCGCTGACGCCCTGGCTGAATGCGGGCATGAACTGGGTGATCGACTCCTTCGGCATCTATTTCCGGGCGTTCTCCGATCAGCTCTCGGTGCTGATGCGCTGGATTCGCGACGGGATCAACAGCCTGCCCTGGGCGGCGATCGTCGCGCTGGTCGCCTTCATGGCCTATGCGGTATCGGGCTGGAAGCTGGCGGTGTTTTCCTTCGCGGCGATGTTCTACATGGTCCTGATCGGCTTCTGGACAGAGGCGATGAATTCGCTCGCGCTGGTCGCCCTGTCGGTGCCTATGGCGGTGATCATCGGCTTCTTCACCGGCGCGCTCGGGTTCGCAAGCGACCGGGCCGACCGCATCATCCGCCCCACGATGGACATGATGCAGACCATCCCGGCCTTTGCCTACCTTCTGCCCATCCTGCTGCTGTTCGGGTTCGGCCCGGTGGTCGGTCTGATCGCCAGCCTGCTCTACGCGGTGCCGCCGATGGTGCGCAACACCACGATGGGACTGGGCGCGGTCAACAGCGAGGTGATCGAGGCCGGAAGCATGTCCGGCGCCACCAGACGGCAGCTTTTCTGGCGCGTCCGCGTGCCAAGCGCCATGCGTCAGATCCTTTTGGGCGTGAACCAGACGACGATGGCGGCGTTCTCGATGGTGATCATCGCCTCGATCATCGGCGGCACCGCCGACATCGGCTGGGAGGTGCTCAAATCCATCCGCCGCGCGGAATTCGGCGAAAGCCTGCTTCTGGGGCTGGTCATCGCCTTCATGGCGATGGTCATGGATCGCCTCACTGCGCAGATCGCCCGGCGCGATACCAGCGGGCCGGAGGCGCTCGAATGGGCCCGGCCAAGGGTGCTGTGGCTCTCCGCACTGGTTCTGGCCATCGCGATCACGGCTCTGGCGCAGGTGCTACCGTTCCTGAAAACCTACCCCGCCGCATGGGAATTCTACCCCGCCGGACGGCTCAATTCCGCAGTCCAGTATATCGTCACCGAATTCACCGTGACCATCAACTATATCAAGCAGGTGGCCTTCTTCTTCGTCATGCTGCCGGTGAAAATGGGCTTGGAAAAGACGATCACCCCCTTCTCCTGGGGGTTTGCCTTCACCGACACGCTCAAGATCGGCTACGCTGTTGCCGTGCTGGCACTGGCGGCGCTGTCGTGGCAGCGGCGAAGCTGGCGCGCGGCGGCGCTGGTGATCTTCTTCGGTATGCTGCTTTTCGTCGGGATCACCGGCATGCCCTGGCCGGCCCTGATCGCCATGGCGACCCTTCTGGCCTATCAGACCGGGGGCCGGCGGCTCGCGCTCGGCATGTTGGCGGGGCTTGGCTTCCTGCTGCTCGCCGGGGTGTGGGAAGAGGCGATGCTCTCGATCTACCTCTGCGGCCTCGCGGTGCTGTTCTGCTTCCTGATCGGCGGCGCGCTCGGCGTTCTGGCGGCAGAGTTCGATTCCGTCTCCGCCGCCCTGCGCCCGTTCAACGACACGCTTCAGACCATGCCGCTTTTCGTGATCCTCATTCCCTTCGTGATGATCTTCAAGATCGGTGAGTTCACCGCGCTTCTGGCGATCATCGCCTACGCCATCGTGCCGTCGATCCGCTACACCGAACACGGCATCCGCAGCGTCTCCAAAGAGGTGATCGAGGCGGCCACCGCAAGCGGCTGCACCCCCCTGCAATTGCTGTGGCGTGTGAAACTCCCGCTGGCCGCGCCGGTCATCCTGCTCGGGCTGAACCAGACGATCATGTATGCCATTGCCATGCTCGTCATCGCCGCGCTCGTGGGCACCAGCGATCTGGGGCAACTGGTCTATATCGGTCTGGGCGACGGCGATTTCGGCGTCGGCATCGTCGCCGGGGTGGGCATGGCGATCATCGCCATGCTGGCCGACCGCATGACCCAGGCGATGGGCGGCCGCCCGAAATAACGCCCCCGGTTCAGGAAAGGCCCCTCATGCTTACTGCCGACGACTACCGCGCCCATGACGCCCTCGGCCTCGCCGCGCTTGTGCGCGCCGGCGAGGTCACCGCCGCGGAGGTGACAGAGGCCGCCCTGGCGCAGATCGATCGGCTCAACCCCGCGCTCAACGCGGTGATCCTGCGCGACGACACGCAAGCGCGCGCCGCGGCGCGGGCGGTGCCCTCCGGCGCGCCGTTCACGGGCGTTCCGTTCCTGGCCAAGGACATCAATGTGCAGGTGCGGGGATGGCCGCTCACACACGCCTGCCGCTTCTTCGACGGCGCCGACAGCGCCACCGCCGACAGCGCGCTCGCACGGCGCTGGCGCGCCGCCGGTCTCGCCGTCATCGGGCGCAGCAACACGCCCGAGTTTGCCACCGACTTCGCCTGCGAGCCGGAGCTTTACGGCCCCACGCTCAACCCTTGGGACAAGGCGCGTACCCCCGGCGGGTCGAGCGGCGGTGCGGCGGCGGCGGTGGCCGCCGGGATGGTGCCCATGGCGCATGCCTCCGATTCCGGCGGCTCTATCCGCGTGCCCGCCGCCTGCTGCGGGCTGTTCGGTTTCAAACCCACAAGCGGGCGGGTGGCCACCGGCTCCCCGCTCGGCCCTCTCGTGGGCGGGCTCAACTGTGATCATGTCCTAAGCCGGAGCGTGCGCGATTCCGCCGCCATGCTCGACGCCACCGCCGCGCCGGAGACGGGCACCCCCTGCCCGCTGGCCGCGCCCCCCGCAGGCGGCTATCTCGCGGCCCTCGTTCAGCCGCCGCCACCGCTGCGCATCGGCCTCTGCGCCGCCGCCGCCACCGGCCAGCACCCCGAAGCGGAGATCGCGGAACTGCTGACCCGAACCGGCCAGCTTCTGGAGTCCCTCGGACACCACGTCGCACCCTTCGACTGGCCCGGCCATATCGACGCGGCAGAGGCGGCCGCGCCCCTCTGGGCCTCTGAAATCGCCCTGCTCGTCGAGCAACGCAGCCAGGCGCTCGGACGCGCGCCGCAAAACGACGAGCTTGGCCCGATCGTGCGCTTCGGCCTCGAAGCGGCGGCTCGGTTGACGATGACGGATGCCGCGCGTCTGCGCCGCACCCGCTGGGACATCCGCCGCCGCGTGGCGGAGGTGATGGCGCCCTTCGACATCCTCCTGTCCCCGGTGACGGCCACGCCCCCGCCCGCCTCGGGGCTGCTGGGCGACGCGGCGCGCCGCGGCGTCGACGACTGGGGCGATCTGGCCGAGGCCTTCGCCCCCTATACCGAGATCTTCAACTTGACCGGGCAGCCCGCCATGTCGGTGCCCCTTCATCAGGGGGCCGATGGCCTGCCCGTCGGGATGCAGCTTGCCGCGCGGGTGGGCGAGGATGCGCTGCTCCTCCGCCTCGCCCGGCAGTTGGAGCAGGCCGCCCCCTGGGCGCAGCGCCGCCCGCCGACCGCCGCCTGACCCGCACAACGAAAGCCCCGCCCGTGAGCAAACATCCCCTGATCGCCCTCTGGTGCCACCCCAGATCCATGTCCACGGCGATGGAGCGGATGATGCGCGCGCGCGGCGACGTGAAATGCTTCCACGAGCCGTTCATGTATCACTACTACCTCGGCGAGGGCCGCGGCCGCTTTCCGCATTTCGAACCGCAGGACGATCACCCGCAACGCTATGACGCGATCAAGACCATGCTGTTCGACGCGGCAGAAGCCGGGCCGGTGTTCTTCAAGGACATGAGCTATTACGTCATCCCCGACGCCCTCACCGACGATGACCTGCTCACCCGGGTCGCCAATGTCTTTCTGGTGCGCGATCCGCGCCGCTCCATCGCCTCGTATTACAAGCTGGACCCGGAGCTGAGCCTGCCCGAGATCGGGCTGGAGGCGCAGTACCGCCACGCCTCCCATATCGCCGAACGGCTGGGCGTCTGGCCCCTCGTGCTGGAGGCCGACCGCGTGCAGGCCGACCCGCAGACCAGCGCCGACGCGCTCTTTGCCGCCGGCGGGTTGCCGCCGGCGCCGCATGCGCTCGACCTCGGGGCGGCGGGACGGCCGAAGGACTGGGAAGGCGTGGCGAACTGGCACCGCGAGGCGCTGTCGCACGACCGCATCCGCGCGCCCGAAACCCTGCCCGACGCCGACGAGGTGTTCGAAGCGGCGGCCCACAAGGCGCCGCGCCTGCGGGCGATGCTGGATCATCACTGGCCGTTCTACGAAAAACTGCGCGCCCGCGCGCTCTGACCGGCGTCAGTGGGTGGTGGTGTTCGAGAACAGGTTGATCACCGCGATCCCGCCAATGATCATCACCATCCCGACGATCGCGGGAAAATCGAGTTTCTGACCGAACAGGAAATAAGCGATCATCGCGATGAAACAGATCCCGAGCCCCGACCAGATCGCATAGACGACCCCGACCGGCATGACCCGCAGTGTCAGCGCCAGAAGGTAAAAGGACACCGCGTAGCTTGCCACCATCACGACGGACGGGCCAAGGCGCGAGAATTGCTGGCTGGCCTGCAACGCGGTCGTGCCGATGGTTTCGAACAGGACCGCCACGGCCAGATAAAGCCAATGCATCGAGGGCTCCATGAAAATGGCGGAGGCCCCTGCGCCGTTCCCGCCGTGTCTGTCTGCTCCGCCGCTGGGACACACGCACGACTCAAGGCCGACATCCCCGGGAAATCTGCCGCTTCAGGATGTGGCACAAGATCCTCCGGCGCTCAAGGCCTTTCAACCCGCACCGCTCCGGCCCTGCACGGGCGGGGCTATGGTGCGGGCGGTGGGACTCGAACCCACACGGGGCGAAAGCCCCTTCAGATTTTAAGTCTGATATGTCTACCATTCCATCACGCCCGCATCCGGCGCGGAGCGGACCATAGACCGCATTCGTCGCGGGGGAAAACCCCCATTCGACGGGCGCGTTTTCAAAAGGGGCGCCTTGCGGCGCGACTCACACGCCTGTTGGGGGGTTCACCCCCCCCACGGTATTTGACCCGAGAAGATGCGGCAGACGTCCTGCCCTTTCTCTGTTCCGAAAATACTCGAAAAAGCAACGCCCGCCGCGTTCACAGCGGCCAAAGACGGCGTGGCGCGAAGTTCGACACCGACGCGATACCGACGCGATACCGACGTGATACCGAAACGGCTTTTTTAGCGATTTCAGCGTGTTAACCATGATTCGTATCAGAAGAGGTTCCCCTGTTCCGGAGGCGTCTTCTTCGGCGTGGATTTTCGCGGGCCCGGCTGACTCTGACCGGGTGTGAACCGCCCATCCGCGAACTCGATCTCCAGCGCTTGCGCCGCCCCCGCGGCGGCCCTTGTCGTGACCACCGCGCCATCGCCCCAGACCACGGCATAGCCACGCTGCAGCGTCGCCTGATAGCTCAGCGTGTCAAGCATCCGTCCCCAGGCCGTCAACCGCTCACCGCGTGTGGTGATCTGCGCCTTTCCGGCCTTCTCCAGGCGCGCGGAAAGGTCTGTTACACGGCGTTTTTCCCGGGCGATCTCCTGCAGGATCGGTTGCGGGGACAGGCGCTCCGCCCGCGCGTTCAGCATCTCGCGCCGCCGCTCCGCGCTGCGTTTCAGGGCCGGCGCCAGACGCGGGGCGCGCGCCTGAAGTTGCTCGCGCTTGCCTTGCACGGTCCGGCGCAGGGCCGAGGGGCGCAGGCTGCCGGTGACATGGCTCAGCCGAAGCCGCCGCTGGTCCACGCCCCGGATCAGCGCCTGCGGCAGCCGCGCGCCCACCGTATCGAGCTTCTGCGCGGCCCATTCGGTCAGCGTCCGAGGCCGGGGCAACGCACGGGACATATCTCTAAGTCTCTGGTTTCGCTGCGTAATCGCATAGCCGAGAGCCCGTGTCAGCCGCGCGCCCTGATCGTCCGTCCAGCTCAGAAGCTCCATCCGCACCGGCACCGCCAGTTCCGCCGCCGCCGTGGGCGTCGGCGCGCGCCGGTCGGCCGCGAGATCGATCAGCGTGGTGTCGGTCTCATGGCCGACCGCCGAGATCAGCGGGATCTGCGAAGCCGCCGCCGCCCGCACCACCGCTTCTTCGTTAAAGCCCCACAGATCCTCGATCGAGCCACCGCCGCGCGCCACGATGATCAGGTCGGGCCGGGGAAGCGGTCCGCCCGGTGTCAGCCGGTTGAATCCCTCGATCGCGCGCGCCACTTCGGGGGCGCATATTTCGCCCTGCACGGCCACCGGCCAGATCAGCACCTTGCGCGGAAACCGATCCCGCAGACGGTGCAGGATGTCGCGGATCACCGCGCCGGAGGGGGAGGTGACGACCCCGATCACATCTGGCAGATAGGGCAGCGGCCGCTTGCGCGCCGGATCGAACAAGCCCTCGGCCTGCAACGCTTTCTTGCGCTTTTCCAGCATCGCCATCAGGGCACCGACCCCCGCCGGACGGATATCCTCGATGACGATCTGGTATTTCGACTGCCCGCCGAATGTGGTGATGCGGCCGACGGCGACAACCTCCAGCCCCTCCTCGGGGCGGGTCGCCAGACGCGCGGCCACGCCCTTCCAGATCACGCCGGACAGCACGCTGCGGTCATCCTTGAGATCGAGGTAGATGTGACCCGACCGGGGACGGCTCACCCGACCGATCTCGCCGCGAATGCGGACGTGGCCGAACTCCCCCTCGATCACGCGCTTGATCGCACCGCTGATCTCGGTGACGGTGAATTCCGGGGCGTTCGCGCCCTCTTCGGGCTCATCGATCAGGTCGGACATCTCGCCTCGCTTGTCTCTTGGCTGGCGGCACCTTAGAACGCGCGCAACGGAAGGCCAAGCAGGAGCGCATCCCCCATGAACATCCTCATTCTCGGCAGTGGCGGACGCGAGCATGCGCTGGCCTGGGCGGTGATGCAGAATCCCAAGTGCGACAAGCTCATCGTGGCGCCGGGCAATGCCGGGATCGCGCAGATCGCCACCTGCGCCGCGCTCGACATCGACAACCGCACCGCCGTGGTCAATTTCGCCGAGGAGAACGCGATTGATTTCGTGATCATCGGCCCCGAGGCGCCGCTGGCCGCAGGGGTGGCCGACCGCTTGCGTGAGGCCGGGCTGCTTGTCTTCGGCCCGTCGGCCGCCGCCGCCCGGCTAGAGGCGTCCAAGAGCTTCACCAAGGAGATCTGCGCCGCCTCGGGCGCGCCCACGGCCGGCTATGCCCATTTCACCGAAGCCGGCCCCGCGAGGGCCCATGTGCGCGCGCAGGGCGCGCCCATCGTGGTCAAGGCCGACGGGCTCGCGGCGGGCAAGGGCGTGATCGTGGCGATGGATGAGCAGACCGCGCTCGACGCCATCGACGACATGTTCGGCGGTGAGTTCGGCGCGGCGGGCGCCGAGGTCGTGATCGAGGAGTTCATGGAGGGCGAGGAAGCCTCTTTCTTCGTGCTCTGCGACGGCGAGACGGTCCTGCCCATCGGCACCGCACAAGATCACAAGCGCGTGGGAGAGGGCGATACCGGCCCCAACACAGGTGGCATGGGCGCCTATTCCCCCGCCCCGGTGCTCACCGACGCCATCGCGCAGAAGGCGCTGGACGAGATCATCCGCCCCACGGTGGCGGAAATGGCCCGGCGCGGCACGCCCTTTCAGGGGGTGCTCTATGCCGGATTGATGATCGAGAACGAAACGCCCCGTCTGGTGGAATACAATGTCCGCTTCGGCGATCCCGAATGCCAGGTTCTGATGATGCGGCTTGGCGCGCAGGCGTTCGACCTGATGCATGCCGCCGCCGAAGGACGGCTGGCGCAGGCGCGTGTGAACTGGGCCGACGATCATGCCCTGACCGTGGTGATGGCCGCCAACGGCTATCCCGGCGCCTATGAAAAGGGCAGCGTGATCAAGGGGCTGGATGCGCTGCCCGAAGACAGCGCGCGCATGGTCTTTCATGCCGGAACCACCGCGACGCACGGTGCGATCACCGCCAGCGGGGGCCGCGTTCTCAATGTCACCGCGCGCGGCGAGACGCTGCGCGATGCCCGCGAGCGGGCCTACGCGATGGTCGAGGCGATCGACTGGCCCGAAGGGTTCTACCGGCACGACATCGGCTGGCGCGCGCTCTGAGCGCGGCCCCGGCGCCGCGGGATTGGGATTTGCAGGTTGCGGCGGGGTGACCTATCCTGCGGCCTGGGGGATATTTCACAGCAACGACATCGGGGGCCACGCCATCACCGACCTGCCGTCAATAGACGACTGCTACCGCAACCGGGACTTTGCCGCGCTGGCGTTCACCCATGCGCCGGTGGGCCTCGTGGTGACAGAGAACCGCGTGATCCGGGACTGCAACAACACCTTCGCCGCGATGTTTCGCTATGAACGCGGCGAGCTGCGCGACCGGCTGTTCGATTTTCTCTACCCCTCCGAAGAGGAGTTCGTGAACATCCGCAGCCGCGGCGACAAGGTGCTGAGCCAGAGCCTGCCCTACTGGGATGAGCGGGTGATGAGGCGCAACGGCGGGGATCTGTTCTGGGTGAGAGTGCGCGGCCATACCTTCACCCCGGAGACGCCGCTCATGCGCGCGGTCTGGAGCTTCGCGGACCTGTCGGAAACCCGCCCCTACCAGCCGCTCACCCGGCGCGAGCGAGAGGTTTTCTCGCTGCTGGGCGAGGGCAAGACCTCCAAGGAAATCGCCCTGTCGCTGGAGATGTCCTATCGCACGGTGGAGGTGCATCGCGCCAAGCTGCTGAAGAAATTCGGCGTGTCGAACACCGCGGGCCTGTTCCAGTCCCTCGGCGCGATCGGCGGCGATCATGTGATCAACGCCAGCCGGATGACGGCGGGTTAGGGCGCGCGCCTCGAGCCCTCAATCGGGCTCCACCTCCGGCAGGGGCGGCAGTTTGGGATCGCGATAGGCTTGCAGGCGGCGCGCGGCATGGGTGGCGAATTTCCGGATCATCACCTTGCGCCGCGCCGCCGGAAGCCGGCCCTCGGGTGCCATGCGCAAGATCTCCGCGTCATGGGAATCGGCGACAATCAACCCGGTCTCATCGGGCAGCATCTCAGCCGGGAACGCCTCATCCACCGCCCAAAAGAAGCGGTCGCACCAGTCGAGATACCCGCTCCACTTGCGGTCCGACAGGTAATCGGTCCGACTCGATTTGCATTCGATCACCCAAAGCTCCCCCTTGGGGCCAAGCGCCATGACATCCACGCGCAGCCCGCGCACCGGCACGAACTCCTCCACCGAGACGAATCCGTGACTGCGCAGATGGCGGCAGACCCCGCGCGCGAGCAACTGCCCCGGCTGCAATTCCTGATCTGGTCGTATCATCGCACAATCATGAACATAAGGTGAACGAACATCAAGGGGCAGGACGACGGGATCATTTGCGAAATTTCGATCGCCCCCTTGCCGCCGGCCCTCTTGGAGCCTATCTCAGGCAGTGGCGGGTTCTGCCCCTCTCGTTACACGGTTGCATTCCGGTGGCCTTAAGCAATTCCGAGGGAGCTGGCTCTGGTCAGATCGTGGTCTGGCTACCTGGTGCCCACCTGTACACACAGGTCCTCGGGAATGAGATAACCATACGGTCGCGTGCGGGCCCGCCACTTCCCGCAAATTACCGCCTCAGCTTCGGCGTTCTTCGGCGCGCACCGGAACGGGTTCCGCCAGAAGGACCGGCTCGGGCGCGCGGCGTCCGCCGCCGCCATCCTCATCGCGGCCCATCCGCATGATGGATATGGAAAATTGCACCCCGGCAAACACGATACCGTTGAACACCCAGAGCATCACGACAGCGATCATGCCGCCGGAGGTATGCGTCACCAGATGCCACAGGTTCGCCACATCGAGCCACAGAAGCAGACCCACGAAAACCGCGCTCAGGCCGAAGCCGACAAGCACCTGCTGGATGTAGAGTTTCACGAGACGGGGCATGGCAAGGCTCCTCTTTCCGGTTACCGACAGAGTTATGCCGAATCGCGCATATGACAAGGGGCGCGCCGCCCCTGCGGCGAAAAGCTGCGCATGACTTGCTGACACGCAGCTTCAGAACGCCTCGGGCCGGGCCTCGCGCGCCATGTGATCGAGCACCGCATTGACGAATTTCGATTCCCGCCCCTCGGGAAAGAACGCCTCGGTGAGCGCGACATATTCGGTGATCACCACTTTCGGCGGCGTTGCCGTGTCGCGCAATTCCGCCCCGGCGGCGCGAAACAGGGCGCGCAGCGTCGGATCGATGCGCGCGATCGGCCATTTCGCCACCAACGCCCTGTCGGTCAACTGGTCGATGGACGCCTGATAATTCACCGCCTCCGCGATCACGTCCCTGAAATGGGCCGCGTCGCCTTCCTGCATCTCGTGGCTGTCGAACCGCTCTCCGAAACGGTGATCGAGAAACTCCCGCTCCACCTGATCGACGGTCTGGCCGGAATGTTCCATCTGGAACAGCGCCTGCACTGCATAAAGCCGCGCGGCGCTTCTCATCTTGCGTTTCTGGTTGCCCGAAACCGGGCCGGTGTCGTCAGTGCTCATGCAACGGGATCGCCTTTGTTGTCCCCCGCGATGCGGATCTCCTCGGCGTCGGGTAGAAAACCGACACCCTTGCGCGGGCCGCCCCATTTGCGCGAAAGCGCGACCAGATGCAAGGCGGCTGCGGCCGCGCCGCCGCCTTTGTTCTGATCCTGCGGATCGGCGCGCACCTCGGCCTGCGCGCGGTTTTCGACCGTGAGGATGCCATTGCCGATGCACAGCCCTTGAAGCCCCATGAGTTGCAGCGCGCGGCTGGAATCGTTGCACACGGTCTCGTAGTGCGTGGTCTCCCCCCGGATCACGCAGCCGAGCGCCACGTAGCCGTCGAAATTCGACCGGCGGTCCGCGATCCCGATGGCCGTCGGCACCTCGAGCGCGCCGGGCACCTCCACGATCTCATGGGTGGCGCCGCACGCGTCGATCTCGGCCTCGGCGCCTTTGATCAGATTGTCGGCAATGTCCCGGTAAAACGGCGCCACGACGATCAGCAGCTTCACAGGCTTGTCGAACGCGGGGCGCGGCAGGGTGTAATGCGTTTCTTGTCCGGCCATGGTCAGCCCTCCGAAAGAATGGGGCGCGTGCCGGTGATGGACAGTCCGAAGCCGTCCAGTCCGACATAGCGCGTGCGCGGCGAATCGGTGAGCAGGATCAACTCCTGCAAGCCCATCTCGTTGAGGATCTGCGCCCCGAGGCCGATCTGCTTGACCGTGCGGGGCCCCTCGTCCTCGGTGGCATAAAGCGCGTGGCGCGGCTCGCGGAACAGGCAGACGACTCCGCGCCCCTCCTGCGCGATGATCTCCATCGCGCGCGGCAATTCGCGCGCGGGCTTGGGGCCAAGGCCAAGGATGTCGGACGCCTCATGCAGCGCATGGGTGCGGATCAGAACCGGCTCCGGCGTGGAAATGTCGCCCTTGATCAGCACCACATGCTCCACTCCGTGGGTCTGGTCGGTGAAAATCCGCATCTCCCACGTGCCGCCGAATTCCGACTCCACCTGCTCGCGCGATGTCTCCACCACAAGGTTGTCGTTCTGCGTGCGATAGGAGATCAGATCAGAGATCGTCCCGATCTTCAGGTCATGCTCGGCCGCGAATTCCATCAGGTCGGGCAGCCGCGCCATGGTCCCGTCGGGCTTCATGATCTCGCAGATCACCCCCGCGGGGTTCAGCCCGGCAAGCCGCGCGATGTCCACCGCCGCCTCGGTATGGCCCGCGCGCACCAGAACGCCGCCGCGCTTGGCCCGCAAGGGAAAGACATGGCCCGGCGTGGCAAGGCTCGTCATGGTGTTCTGCTCATTGATCGCGGTCTTGATCGTCAGGGCGCGGTCGGCGGCGGAAATGCCGGTGCTCACCCCTTCGCGCGCCTCGATCGACACGGTAAAGGCCGTCTCGTGACGCGAGGAGTTGTTCACCGCCATCATCGGCAGGCCCAGCCGGTCGATCCGCGCGGCCGTCATCGGCAGACAGATAAGCCCGCGCCCGTGCATGGCCATGAAATTGACCGCGTCGGCATCGGCGAACTCGGCGGCGATGACGAGATCGCCCTCGTTCTCGCGATCCTCGTGATCGACCAGAATGAACATCCGCCCCGCACGCGCCTCGTCGATGATCTCTTCGATGGGGCTGATTGCCCCGTGCAGGGCCTCTTCCACGGGTCCGGGTGTCTCAAAACTCATCTGATCGCCTCTGACTTGCGCATTTGCCTGCCAGATAGCCCCTACAGCGCCCGATTGCCAGAGCCGCCGCCGACAGATTGCCGCATGAAACGACGGTGAGGCGACGATTTCCCGTCAGGAGTTTTCCCGTCAGGGCAAGGCGAACGCACGGGATGCGGGCATGAGCCGCGCATCGGGGCCGCGCCTCAACGTTCCCTCGAAGGCCGTCACCGGGCGCCTCGTGTCAGGCGCTGAACACTAGCTCATCTCGCGAAGCCGCGCGACATAGCGCGCCATCGTGTCGATCTCCAGATTGATCCGCTGGCCCGGTGCCACGTCGCCCCACGTTGTCACCTCCTTGGTGTGCGGGATGAAGTTGACGCCGAAATCGCGGCCCTCCACCTCGTTCACCGTCAGCGACGTGCCATTGAGCGCCACCGATCCCTTCGGCGCGATGAACTTCGCCAGCGCCTCGGGCGCCCGCAGCATCACCCGCGTGCTGTCTCCCTCGTCGGTGACCGAAAGCACTTCGGCCACCCCGTCCACATGGCCCGACACGATATGCCCACCAAGCTCATCGCCAACCCTCAGGGCGCGTTCGAGGTTGACGCGCCGCCCCTCGGTCCATTCCCCGAGGTTGGTTTTGGACAGGGTCTCGGCGCTGACGTCCACATCGAACCAGTCGTCGCCAAGCTCCACCACCGTCAGGCACACCCCGTCACAGGCGATCGACGCGCCGAACTCGATGCCCGAGGTGTCGTAGTGCGTACCGATCCGCGCCCGCAGATCGCCGCGCCGCTCAAGCTCGCGCAACTCGCCCATATCGCTGATGATCCCCGTGAACATCCGCCTGCCCCCTTGTCATGAACCGCCTTTGCAGACAGGTATCGTGCCATCTTCATGCTGACAAGCCGCCTTACTTTCGCCGCCGCGCCGGGATAGGGTTTCCGGCAGAGCAGTTTCGGCAGACACACCACGCAAAAGGCACGCACCCAGACCATGCACCAACCGCACGGCGACAACAGGGTTTTCCTCTTTCTACAGGGGCCGCATGGCCCCTTTTTCCACGCGCTTGGCAAGATGTTGCGGCGTTCGGGGGCGACGGTCTGGCGGGTCGGCTTCAACGCGGGCGACCGCGCCTTCTGGTTTGACGGGCAAAGCTATCTCCCCTTCACGGGCCGTCCCGACGACTGGCCGGCGCGCCTGCGCGCGCTTTTCGATGAAAAGGGCGTGACCGATCTGGTGCTCTACGGCGACACCCGCCCGATCCACGCCACCGCCGTCACCGCCGCGAGACAGGCCGGGATCGAGGTGCATGTCTTCGAGGAAGGCTACCTGCGCCCCTACTGGGTCACCTATGAGCGCGGCGGCGCCAACGGGCATTCGCGGCTCATGCGGATGACGCTGGCCGACATGACCGAGGGGCTGAAGGGCTGCGACACCGAAACCCCGATGCCCCCCGCCCACTGGGGCGATATGCGCCAGCATGTATTCTACGGCGCGCTCTACCACTGGTTCGTGATGTTCCGGAACGGGCGCTACCGCGATTTCCGCCCGCACCGCGCGATCCCCGTCACCAAGGAGTTTCAGCTCTACCTGCGCCGCCTGCTTCTGATGCCGGCGCAGGCGGTGGACCGGCGGCTGGCCACGCTGCGCATTCGCCACGGCGGCTTTCCCTATCACCTCGCGCTGCTGCAACTCGAACACGACGCCTCGTTCCAGATGCACTCGCCCTTCTCCACGATGACCGAATTTCTCGAACTGGTGATGGAGAATTTCGCCCGTGGCGCTCCGCGCCATCACCATCTGGTGTTCAAGGCCCACCCGCTCGAAGACGGGCGCGTGCCGCTCCGGCGCGAGATCCGGCGCCTTGCCGCCGCCCACGGCATCGCGGCGCGCACCCACTATGTACGCGGCGGCAAACTGGCGCAGCTTCTGGGCGATGCGCGCAGCGCCGTGACCGTCAATTCCACCGCCGCGCAACAGGTGCTCTGGCGCGGCATCCCGCTCAAGGTCTTCGGCGACGCGGTCTACAACCACCCCGAGTTCGTCTCCACCCAGCCGCTCGATCAGTTCTTCGCCGGCGCCCGCCGCCCCGACAGCCGCGCCTATCGCGACTACCGCCGCTATCTTCTGGAAACCAGCCAGGTGCCCGGTGGCTTCTATTCCGCCCGCGCCCGGCGGCAGCTTCTGCGGCAGGTGGTGGACATGATGCTGGCGCCGCACGATCCCTATGACGCGCTCAGCCTCGGCACAGCGGCACCAAGGCAACAGTTGCGTGTCGTGACCTGACCGGCACAAGGTGTAGCTATGGCGTTTTGTGTCGGATTCCGGTAGGTTGTGGAAAAAATCTGAGGCAGAACAATAACAGGTCGAGGAGACCGAGCAGTGAAACCCATAGCTTCCCGTTGGGCGAGGTCCGTCGCCCTGTTGGTCGTCGTGTCGCTTGTCGCATCCTGCGGCCTGCCGCGCGTCGGCCCGAACAAGCGCGAGATCTACGAAGGATCGGTGCAAAAGAAGGGCGATGCCTATGTCATCGCCACCAACGATCAGGTCACGCGCATCACCGCCGTCACCCCCGCGCTCGGCTTTTCCGAAGAGTTCCTGCGCGCCGGCACCATCGGGTCCGACACCATCCGCCCCGGTGACACGCTCTCTCTGACCATTTGGGAGAATGTGGACAAACCGCTTCTCGGCCCCGAAGGTCAGGTCGCCTCGATCCTCGAAGAGGTGCAGGTCGATGGCGACGGCTTCATCTTCGTGCCTTACGCCGGGCGCATCCGCGCCGCCGGCAACACGCCCGAAGCGATCCGCCGCATCATCAAGACCAAGCTCGAAGACCAGACCCCGGATCCGCAGGTCGAGGTGCGCCGTGCCGCGGGCGACGGCTCCACCGTGTCGCTTGTCGGGGCCGTCGGCGCGCAGGGCGTCTATGCCATCGAACGGCCCACGCGCACCCTCACCGCGATGCTGGCCCGCGCGGGCGGCGTGACGATCGAGCCGGAAATCGCGCAGATCACGCTCACCCGTGGCGGCAAGCAGGGCAAGATCTGGTTCCAGGATCTGTTCAAGAACCCCGAGCTGGACATCGCCCTGCGCGGCGGTGATCAAGTGCTGGTCGAGGAGGACACACGCGCCTTCACCGCGCTTGGCGCCACCGGCACGCAGGCCCGCGTGAACTTCGAAAGCCAGAACCTCTCGGCGGTCGAGGCGCTGGCGCAGGTCGGCGGGCTGCTGTCTGCGACGGCCGATCCCACGGGCGTGTTCGTGTTCCGCAACGAGCCGGAGGAGATCGCCAATCAGGTGCTGGGCCGCAACGATCTTCGGGGGGCGCAGCGCATGGTCTACGTGCTCGACCTGACCAAGCCCAACGGCATGTTCGTGGCGCGCGATTTCGTGATCCGCGACGGCGATACCGTCTATGTCACCGAGGCGCCGTTCACCACATGGGACAAGACGATCTCGGCCCTGACCGGATCGCTCAGTTCCGTCAGCATCCTCAGTTCGCTGACCGAAAGCTCCGGGGGCTGACCCCGGTGCCGCAGGGCACCCCGCATGATACAGCCGCCGGAGAGGGCTCCCCTCCCCGGCGGCTTTACGTTTACAACGGAGGTTTCCTGACCAACCGCCGCCTGCGCCGCATCCTGAGCCTGAGCGGATACGACATCCGCCTCGGCCTGCCCGGACCGGGGGACATGGTCGGCACATGGGGCAAGAGCCCGACCGCCCGCCGCGGCGAGGCCGTCGCAGTCCGCCGGGGCGCGCCGATCCTGCGGGTCGAGGATGCCTTCCTGCGCTCGCTGCATCCCGGCCGCACCGGAGAGCCGCCCATCGGCCTCTTTCTCGACCGGCAGGGCGTGCATTTCGACCCCGCGCAGCCCTCCGACATAGAGACCCTGCTGGCCACCGCGCCGCTCGACGACACGGCGCTGCTCGACCGCGCGCGTGGCGCCATCGCCCGCCTGCAAGAGGCGCATCTGAGCAAGTATTCCGCGGTCGATCCCGCGCTGGAGCCGCCCGCGCCGGGCTATGTGCTGGTGATCGACCAGACGCGCGGCGACGCCTCGGTGCGTGCCAGTGGCGCCGATGCGGCCCGCTTTCGCGAGATGCTCGTGATGGCGCAGGAGGAACACCCCGGCTGCCCCGTGGTGATCAAGACCCATCCCGAAACCGCGCGCGGCCTGCGCGCGGGCCATTTCGGCCCCGGTGACGCGGGCGGGCGCGTCACCCTCTGCGCCGACCCGATCAGCCCGTGGCGCCTCTTCGAGGGGGCTGTGGGCGTTTATACCGTCAGCTCGCAACTGGGGTTCGAGGCGATCTTCGCCGGACACCGCCCTCGCGTCTTCGGGCAACCCGTCTATGCCGGCTGGGGCCTGACGCAGGACGAGGCGGCCCACCCGCGCCGCACCCGGCGCCTGTCGCGCGCGCAGCTTTTCGCGGCGGTCATGATCCTCTATCCCACGTGGTATGACCCGTGGCGCAACCGGCTCTGCACGCTGGAAGAGGCCATGGAAGGCATGGCCGCGCGCGCCCGCGCCTGGCGCGAGGACCGGCGCGGCTGGACCGGGCACGGCATGCGGCTGTGGAAGCGCCGCACCCTGCAAAAGGTCTTTGGCCGCGAGACGCGCATGATCTTCGGGCGCACCGATCCGGCCCGTCCCGCGATGGTCTGGGCCAGCAAGGACGGCCCCCCCGGCGCGGTGCGGATCGAGGATGGATTCCTGCGCTCGCGCGGGTTGGGCGCGGAACTGGTGCCGCCGCTGTCACTGGTGCTGGACGATCTCGGAATCTACTACGATCCGGCCCGCCCCTCGCGGCTGGAACACTGGATCGCCGCGCGCGCGCAGCTTCGCCCCGATCAGCAGTTCCGCGCCGAGCGGCTCATCGCCGCGCTGCGAGGCCGGGGGCTGAGCAAATACAACCTCGGCGGCGCGCGCTTCGATCTGCCGCCGGGCCGCCGCATCCTCGTGCCCGGACAGGTCGAGGATGACGCCTCCATCCGCACCGGCACCGGGGCGATCTCCACCAACGCGGCCCTGCTCGCCGCCACGCGCGCCGCCAACCCCGACGCGGTGCTGCTCTACAAACCCCACCCGGATGTGGAGGCGGGACTGCGCACAGGTACGGTCGGGGACGCGGCGCAATGGGCCGATCTCGTGCTTGAGCGCGCCGACATGGCCGCGCTGCTCGATCGGGTGGACGAGGTCTGGACCATGACCTCCCTGACCGGCTTCGAGGCGCTGATCCGGGGCCGCCGCGTGGTGACATTCGGCGCGCCCTTCTATGCCGGCTGGGGGTTGACCGACGACCGGGGCCGCGTGCCGCTGCGCCGTCAGGCCCGCCCGATGCTGGAGGGGCTGGTGCACGCCGCGCTGATCGACTACCCGCGCTATTTCGACCCGCTCACCGGCACGCCCTGCCCGGTCGAGGTGGCGCTCGACCGGCTCGCCACCGGCGCCATCCCGCACCCCGGCGCGGGCAACCGACTGCTGGCGAAACTTCAGGGCGCCTTCGCAAGCCGCGCCGCGCTCTGGCGCTGAGGCCGCCGCCGCGCGCGGGCCGCACCCCCTGGGCGCGGCCCCGGACCCCGAGGTATTTGACCCGAAAAGATGCGGCAGGACACATGACCCTTTCTCTGTTCCCAGAAATACTCGAAAATGCAACGCGCGCCGCGTTCACAGCGGCCTGAGGAGGCGCGACGCGGGTTTCGACACCGACGCGATACCGACGTTTTACCGACGTGATACCGAAACGGGATTTTCAGCGATTTCAGCGCGTTAACCCTGATTCGCCGCCCTCAGCGCTTTGGCGTCCCTTCCTCGTTCTCGCCAAGCGCCGCCGCCGCCACAGCCTCGCGCTCCTCCCGGCTCAGATCCTCCGCCTTGCCATCGGCCAGCCGCACCGTCACCTCGCGGTGGGCGAACCGGATTCCCTCGCGTTCGAACAGGTCGCGGATCTCCTGAAACACCTTCTTGCGCACCAGCCACTGATCGCCGGGTTTGGTCATGAACTTCACCCGGATGATCATCGCCGAGTCCTGCATCTCGATCACGCCCTGGCTCTTGAGCGGCTGGGTAAAATTGCTCCCGATCACCGGATCGTCGAGCAATTCTTCGCCCAGTTTCTTGATCAGCTTGCGCACCTTTTCCACATCGGTGTCATAGGTGACGCGCAGCGGCAGCTTCATGATCACCCAGTCGCGCGAATAGTTGGTCAGGAACTGGATCTCGCCGAAGGGAATGGTATGTAGAGGGCCCAGATGATGCCGCAACTGAAACGACCGGACCGAGATCTTCTCCACAGTGCCCTTCACGCTTCCGATATCGATATATTCGCCCTTGCGAAAGGCGTCGTCGAACAGGAAGAACGCCCCCGAGAAGATATCGCGCACCAGCGATTGCGCGCCGAACCCGATGGCCAGCCCCACCACGCCGGCCCCGGCAAAAAGCGGGCTGACATTGATCCCCATCTCCAGAAGCGCGATCAGCGCGATGGCCACCGCGATGATGATCAGGATGAAGTTGCGGAACAGCGGCAGCAGCGTCGCAAGCCGAGACGCGCCCCCCGCGCCGCCCTCGTCCCCCGCCTCAAGCTCCGGGGCATCGCCGGCCTCCCGCGCGATCTTGGCGTCGATCCAGATGCGGAAGGCATGAAAGACGATATAGCCCAGAAATCCGATCACCACGATGTCGAGCACGCTTTCGGCATAGCTGCTTCCGGCCATCATCGTGCTGGCGCCCCAGACCCTGACGGAGGCGTAAAGCCCTGCGACAATTGCCAGAATCCCCGCCACCCGCCGGGCAAGATCCTCGAAACTGCTCAGATTCCGCTGCGGCACCGGGGCCAGCGCTTCGGCCTCGTCGGTGTGCGGACGCGCCCTGCGGGAGCGTTTGAAATACCGCTCGATCAGATAGCTAAGGGCGGCATAGACAATCAGCGCCGACATCGCGATGCCGTAACCCGCCGCTGTGAGCGGTATGGACGTGGCCCGCTCCAGCACCAGATCCATTGCCAGCCTTGCCCATGAAATCGCGGCATAGAGGATCAGCACCGGAAGCCAGAGCGTCGAGATCACACGCAGCGGCGCGCTCACCTCCTCGGGACGGCGGCCATTGCGCAGCGCGCCCGAGATCGCCCGGTAGTTGACCGAGACGAGCGCCACGGTCAGCGCGACGATGACAAGCTGCAACCCCCCCGACATCACGGCGAAAACGTCGTAGTTCAGCCCCAGCTCCGCCAGCCAGTTGGCAAAGGTCAGCGACCAGATATCGCCCGCCGCCAGCACGCAAAGCCACAGGTAGAGACGCCGCGCATCGCGGTCCGACAGTTTCGGAATGCGGTATTGCGTCAGATTGGGCGACAGGATCATCCGCCAGATCAGCGCCACCGCCCGGCTCAGGAAATAGGCCACATGCACCGAGAAGATGGTGAAGCGGATCGCGCTGTCCCCGGCCACGCCGAACAGGCCCACCCGCAACAACGCCGCCACCGCCATCGACACCAGCACCCCGATCAGCCCCATCGCGACCCGCACCACCTGATAGGGCAGCTTGCCTGAATAGCCCTCGGGCGCCTCGCGGATCATCGACACGACAACCGGCCGCGCGATCCATCGGGCATAGACTTGCCGCTCCACCAGAAAGCCGACGCCCAGAAGCACGAAGACCCAAAGCGCGGTCTCGGCAAAGGTGAAAATTCGCCCGTCGGGCGATGAGGCGCGCAGGATGTAGCGCACTTCGTTGAAGGCCACGGGAAGCGCCGCGAGCCGCTGCCAGAGCACCTCGCGAAACCCGTCGATCTCCTGCTGGACCCGCATCAACAGGGTGTGGTCGGCCTCACCCGGAACCGTACCTGCGGCGGCCACCTGACCGGCCCTGTCGATGACGATCACGCGGGATCCGTCGCGCACCGCCTGTTGCAGAATGCGCGAGACGTCATTGCCTTCTTCGGCGGAGGCAGAGCTGCCGATGGCATCAGCGGCAAGCGACTGCATCTGCGCCCCGGCCCCCAGCGGCGCGAACGTGAGCAGGGCGCAAAGCCACAGCAATAGGGCGATCGGACGCAACGTCATGCGGCAGCCTCCTGTCTGCGCGGCGGTTTGGGATTGATAGCCTGCCCGCCGGATCGAGGCAATCTTGCTGACATTCCCGTGCACGCGGGGGCGTGAGGGGTGACAATCGCGCACAACTGGGCTAGCGCGAAACCGATGGCCCGCGCAGTGTGGGGGCAACGCGAAAAGGAACCGCCGCAATGACAGCAGGCCGTGAAAGGATCGCCCTGATCGGGCTGGGCTATGTCGGGCTGCCCCTGGCGCTGGCGCTGGCGCGCGCGGGCCACGACGTGATCGGATTTGACACGTCGGGCCCGCATGTGGCCGCCCTGCGCGAAGGCCGCGACCGCAACGCGGAGGTGGCCGCCGACTCCCTGCGCGCCAGCCCCGCCCGGTTCACCGCCGATCCCGCCGATCTGTCCGGGGCGGAGGTGTTCATCATCGCGGTGCCAACCCCGATCGACGCCGCGCGCAAGCCCGATCTCACCCCGATCCGCGCCGCCTGCGCCACCATCGCCCCGCATCTGCGCGCCGGCGCGCTGGTCATCCTTGAATCCACCGTGTATCCCGGTGTCACCGAAGAGATTTGCGGCCCCGCGCTGGCAAGGCAAAGCGGCTTGCGCGCCGGGGCCGATTTCGCGCTCGCCTATTCGCCCGAACGGGTCAACCCCGGCGACGCGGAACATTCGCTGGAAAACGTGGTCAAGATCATCTCTGCGCAGGATGCCCCCACCCTCGACCGGGTCGAGGCGCTCTATGCCCCCGCGATCCGCGCCGGGCTGCACCGCGCCAGTTCCATCATGACCGCAGAGGCCGCCAAAGTGATCGAGAACACGCAGCGCGATCTCAATATCGCGCTGGTCAACGAGTTTTCGCTGATCTTCTCGCGTCTCGGCCTCGACACGCTGGAGGTATTGGAGGCGGCAGGCACAAAGTGGAACTTCCTGCCCTTCAAACCCGGCCTTGTCGGCGGCCATTGCATAGGGGTCGACCCCTATTACCTGACCTACCGCGCCGAGGAACTTGGCTATCACCCCGAAGTGATCCTTGCCGGACGGCGCATCAACGATCACATGGGCCGCCATGTCGCGCAGGATCTGGTCAAGGCGTTGCTGGCGCGCAAGGCGGATCCCTCTGACCTGAAAGTTTTGATCATGGGCTTTGCCTTCAAGGAGAACTGCGCCGACACCCGCAATACCCGCGTGGCCGACATCGTTGACGAATTGCGTTCCTATTCGGTGCAGGTCGATGTCTGGGACCCTTGGGTGGACGCCACCGGCGTCGAGGCGGAATATGGCTTGACCCCGATAGAGGAGCCGGGGCAAGGAAAATATGACGGGATCGTCATCGCCGTGGCGCATGAAGAGTTCGTCTCCATGAGCGCCGCGGAGATCCGGGCGCTAGGCAAACCGGGGGCGCTGCTCTACGACATCAAGGGGGTGCTCGCGAAGTCGGAGTCCGACCTGCGGCTCTGAGCTTTCGTGACAAGTTGGGATTGGGTGACATGCACGATACCACGGGACAAAGCCAAGGCGGCCGCGCCCCGCGGGTGCTGTTCTACAGCCATGACACCTTCGGTCTGGGGCACCTGCGCCGCTCTCGCGCATTGGCCAGCGCCATCACCGCTGCCGATCCCGCAATCTCCGCCGTGATCCTCACCGGCTCTCCGGTGGCCGGGCGATTCACCTTTCCCGAACGGGTGGACCACATCCGCCTGCCCGGCGTGACCAAGACGCCGGATGGCTCATATGTGTCCGAAACGCTGGGTCTCGACATCGACGAGACGACCGCGCTGCGCGCCGGGCTGATCAAATCGGCGGCGGAGCATTTCGATCCCGACCTGCTGATCGTGGACAAGGAACCCACCGGCTTTCGCGGAGAGTTGCTGCCCGCGCTCAATCTGCTGCGCGACAAGCGCCGAGCCCGCCTTGTTCTGGGGCTGCGCGACGTGCTCGACAGCCCCGAGGAACTGGCCGTTGAATGGGACCGCAAGGAGGCCGGGGCGGCCACAGAGCGGTATTACGATGAAATCTGGGTCTATGGTCTGCGCTCGATCTACGACCCGACCGCGGGGCTGACACTGTCGCAAGAGGCGCGCGCGCGAATGCATTTCACCGGCTACCTGCGCCGCGCCGCGCTTGAGGAGGAGGCCGAACCGCCGGAAGAGCCCTATATCCTCATCACTCCCGGCGGCGGCGGCGACGGGCAGGCGATGGTCAACCTCGTGCTCTCGGCCTATGAACGCGACCCCGCGCTCTCGCCCGGCGCGCGTCTGGTCTATGGCCCTTTCCTGTCCGGAGTAGAGCGGGCGGAGTTCGAGGAGCGGGTGAACAGGCTCGATGGCCGGGTACGGGCCGTGGGCTTCGACAGCCGGATGGAAAACCTCTATCGCGGCGCGCGGGGCGTGGTCTGCATGGGCGGCTACAACACTTTCTGCGAGGTGCTCAGCTTCGACAAACCCGCGGTTATCGTGCCGCGCACCTTTCCCCGGCGAGAACAGTATATCCGCGCCCACCGGGCCGAGGAACTGGGCCTTGTCCGCTGCCTTGACGAGTATCGCGACGGCCTGACCCCGCAGGCGATGATCGACGCCATCCGCGCCCTGCCCGATCAGCGCAAACCGAGCGAGGCGATCTTTCCCGGCCTGCTCGACGGACTCGACCGGGTGTCGGATCGCGTGCAGGCACTCCTGCGCAGCCCTGTTCCGGCATGACAGGCAACAGGCGTCTGGCCGTGGTGGTCAAGGGCTGGCCGAGGCTGTCGGAAACCTTTATCGCGCAGGAACTTGTGGCGCTAGAGGCGGCGGGCCATACCCTCGACATCTGGTCGCTGCGCTTTCCCACCGACATCAAGCGTCACCCGCTGCACGACGCCCTCGGGGCGCAGGTGCGCTACCTGCCCGAATACCTGCACCATGAGCCGCTGCGCGTGACGCGTGCCTGTGCCCGCGCGCTGATCCGCCCCCGCGTCTGGCCGGCGCTCGCCGCATGGCTGCGCGATCTGCGCCGCGATCCCACCCGCAACCGCGTCCGCCGCTTCGGGCAGGCCTGCGTTCTGGCCGCCGAGTTGCCGGGCGGCACCGATGCGCTCTATGCCCATTTCCTGCATACCCCTGCCTCCGTGGCGCGCTACACCGCGATCCTGCGTGGCTTGCCGTGGGGCGTGTCGGCCCATGCCAAGGACATCTGGACCTCGCCGGAGTGGGAAAAGCGCGAGAAATTGCAGTCGGCCACCCACGGCGCGACCTTTCTGGCCACCTGCACCGGCTTCGGGGCGGAGCATCTGCGCGCGCTCGCCGACGATCCGTCGCGCGTCGCGCTCGTCTATCACGGGCTCGATCTGTCCCGCTTTCCCGCCCCGCCCGAGCGCGCGGCGCATGACGGGCCGCTGCGCCTGCTTTCCGTGGGCCGGCTGGTGGAGAAGAAAGGCTTTGACCGCCTCGTGGAGGCGCTGACCCGCCTTCCCGTCGATCTCGACTGGCATTGGGATCACATCGGCGGGGGCGGCGGGGCGCTCGCCGCGGACCTCAAGGCGCGGGCCGAGGCCGCCGGCATCGCCAACCGCATCACATGGCACGGCGCCTGCGATCAGCCAGAGGTGATCGCCGCCATGCGCGCCGCCGACATCTTCGTGCTGCCCAGCCGCGTCGCCCGTGACGGCGACCGCGACGGGCTGCCCAACGTGCTGATGGAGGCCGCCTCGCAAAAGCTGGCGATCCTGTCCACCCCCGTCTCCGCCATCCCCGAGTTCATCACCGACGGGGTGGAGGGGCTGCTGTCCGACGACGCACCGGAGGCGCTGGCAGAGGCCATCACCACGCTGGCCCGCGCCCCCGAAACCCGCCGCGCGATGGGAGAGGCGGCATGGCGGCGCCTCACCGCCGATTTCACGATGGCCCCCGGCATCGCCCGACTCGACCGGCGGCTGCGCGCGATGCGGGAGGGGGCATGACCCGGCTCGCCTTTTACGCCCCGATGAAGCCGCCCTCGCACCCCGTCCCCTCCGGCGACCGGACGATGGCCCGCGCCCTGATGGCCGCCCTCGGGCCGGGGGCGGAACTGGTCTCTGACCTGACGTTGCGCGACGGGGCGGGCAACCGGGCCGCGCAGGCCGCGTTGCGCACAAAAGCCGGGGCCGAGGCGGCGCGCCTGATCGCGCGCGGTGGTTGGGATGCCTGGATCACTTATCACAGCTATTACAAGGCCCCCGATCTCATCGGGCCCGCCGTCACAAGCGCGCTTGGCCTGCCCTATATCCTTGTGGAGGCGACACGCGCCGCCAAGCGCCTCGACGGGCCGTGGGCCGATTTCGCCCGCGCCGCCGAAGACGCCTGCGACGCGGCGAATGCGATCTTCTACATGACCCGGCACGACGCCGAGTCGCTTCTGGAGGCGCGCAATCCGGGCCAGCAAATCCTGCCCCTTCCTCCCTTCCTGTCGCGCGAGAATCTGCCGCCCGCCGCCGCCCCGCAAGAGCCGGTGATTCTGGCGGCTGGCATGTTCCGCACGGGCGACAAGCTGGCCTCCTACCGCGCGATCGCCGCCGCGCTGGCGCATCTGACCGCGCCCGGCTGGCGGCTTCACATCGCCGGGGAGGGCCCCGCCCGGCCAGAGGTTGAGGCGCTCTTGGCGCCCTTCGCCCCTCGCGACACCTTTCTGGGTGAGTTGGGGCCCGAGGGACTGGCCGCCGCCTACGCCTGCGCCCGCGCCTTCCTCTGGCCCGGCGTGAATGAGGCGTTCGGCATGGTCTATCTCGAGGCGCAAGCCGCTGGTGTGCCCGTGGTGGCCGAGGATCGCCCCGGCCCGCGCGACGTGTTGCCACCCGCCGCCCTTGTCCCGCAGGACAGGCCCGAGGCGATGGCCGCCAGTCTAGATCGATTGCTGACCGACCGCGCCCATCACGCCGCCCGCGCCGCCGAGGCCCGCGCGCTGATCGCGGATCGACACCTGCTCGGCGCGGCGCGCGCGCGGCTCTGGTCCGCGCTCAGCCCCCTGATCGAAAGGCCCGCCCCATGACGACCCGCCTCGCCCTTCTGCGTCACGGCCATACCGACTGGAACCGCGCTGGCCGGATACAGGGCCGCAGCGACATCCCCCTCGACGACGAGGCGCGCGCCGATCTCGCGCAACGCCGCCTGCCGCCGCCCTGGGACGCGGCCGATCTCGTCTCAAGCCCGCTCGCCCGCGCGGTGGAGACGGCAACCCTCGTGTCGGGCGGGACCGCACCCCGCCTCGAGCCCGCGCTCATGGAAATGAACTGGGGCGCGTGGGAAGGGCTGCGCGGCATTGACCTCAAGGCCGTCCCGAACAGCGGCTTTCGCGACATCGAGCATTGGGGCTGGAATTACCGCCCGCCGCGCGGCGAATCCCCCGCCGACCTCTCGGCTCGCCTCGCCCCGTGGCTTGCCACGCTCTCGCGCGATACCGTGGCGGTCTGCCATATCGGCACCATGCGCGTTCTGATGGCGCGCGCGACGGGCTGGGACTTCGACGGCCCCGCCCCCTTCGCAATCAAACGCAACCGGCTTTTCGTCCTGCGGGTGCAGGGCGACAGCCTGCATGCCGAGGCCGATACCCCCCGCCTGACCGGGGCGCCCGTATGAAGGTTCTGATCGCCGTCACCCATCTTCTGGGCGCGGGGCACCTCAGCCGCGCAATGACTTTGGCGCGGGCTTTTGCCAGCGCCGAACACAACACAACGGTGATCTCCGGCGGCCGCCCCACCCCACATATCGACACGGCGGGGTCTCGGCTGGTGCAACTGCCGCCTCTCGCCTCGGACGGCACGCGCTTCACCACGCTTCTGGATACCGATGGCCACGCCGCCACCCCCGCCTACCGCCTCGCCCGCGCGCAGGCGATGACCGCCACCTTGCGGGAGATCGCGCCCGATGTGCTGATCACGGAGCTTTTTCCGTTTGGCCGCCGCGCGTTGGCGCCGGAATTTCTCGCCCTGCTGGAGGCCGCGCAGGATCTGCCGCACCGCCCCGTCACGCTCGCCTCGATCCGCGACATCCTCGCCCCGCCCTCCAACCCGGACAAGGCCGCCCGGACCCATGACATCATCGCGCGGCACTACGACGCCGTGCTCGTCCATTCCGATCCCGATGTGACCCCACTGGAGACAAGCTGGCCGGTGGATGCGTCCCTCGCGCCCAAACTGCGCTACACTGGCTATGTCGCCCCGCCCGCCTCCGCGCCGCACCCGGGCCGCGCCGGGCTTGGCGAGGTGCTGGTCAGCGCCGGGGGCGGCCCGGTCGGACAGGCGCTGTTCGACACGGCACTGGCCGCCGCGCGCCACTCCGTCCGGCCCTGGCGCCTGCTCGTCGGCGGAGAGGGGGCCGAGGTGCGTATCGCCGCCCTGAACGCGGCCGCCCCCGCCAATGTCACGGTGGAGGGCATCCGCCGCGATTTCCGCGCCATGCTGCACCACGCCGCCGCCTCCCTGAGCCTGTGCGGCTACAACACCGCGCTCGACCTGTTGCAAAGCGGCGTGCCCGCCGTTCTCGTGCCCTTCGACGACGGCGGAGAGGTCGAACAGACCCTGCGCGCCCGCGCCCTCGCGCATCTGCCCGCGATGGAAAGCATCGCCAGCGCCGCGCTCACACCGCAAACCCTGTCCCGCGCGCTTGAGAAAGTGATCGCCGAAGGCCGCCGCACCCCCGGCACCCTGCGCGATACGGGCGCGGCGGACTCGGTGCGCATCGCCGCCGATCTGGCCGGGGCCCGTCCCCCGGCGCCCCGTGCCCCGCGCGCCCCCGCCTTCGACTGGACCCCGCTGCGCGACGAATGGGCGGCATGGCGCGCCGCGGGGCTGACCTGCCCGATCTGGTGGCGCGACGACGACACTGCCACTCCGACCCCCGCGCTGGAGCGTCTCGCCGCCCTCAGCGACGAAAGCGGTGTGCCGCTCCATCTCGCGTTGATCCCGGCGCAGGCCACCCCGGCCCTTGCCGACTGGATCGCGGATCGCCCCGATACAATCCCGCTCATCCACGGCTGGTCGCACGACAACCACGCCCCCGAGGGCGCGAAAAAGGCCGAGTTTGGTCAGCCGCGCGCGGAGGCAGCGGCCGATCTGCGCCGCGCCCGCGACCGGCTGCGCGCGCTCTTCGGGGCGCGGCTCGCCCCCGTGTTCGTGCCGCCGTGGAACCGCTTCGATGCGTCGCTCCCCCCGGTTCTCACCGCGCTCGGACTGCGCGCCCTGTCCGCCTTCACGCCCCGCGCCGCGCCGCAGGCCGCGCCGGGGCTGGCGCGGATCAACACCCATGTCGATCCCATCGACTGGCGCGGCACGCGCGACCTGATCGCGCCGGGCACGCTCATCGCGCAAACGGCGGGCCTTCTGCGCGAGCGCCGCGAAGGGTGCGCGGACAACGCCGAACCCTTCGGCCTGCTGACCCATCACCTTGCGCACGATGCCCTTGTCTGGGACTTCTGCCGCCAATACCTGCTTGAAATGCGCGCCGGCCCGACGGCCCTCTGGCGCGCCGACCGCGACCTGCCAGCCCGAGAGGACACGACATGAGCCGCCTTGACAGCATGATGCGCCGCCTTGCCGCCCAACGCGACGGAATCGAATGGGGGCTGGCGCGGATCGGCGGGATCGACGGCGACATCCTCGACATGGGGCTGGGCAATGGCCGCACCTACGACCACCTGCGCGAACACGCCGGGGGGCGCCGCATCCGCGTGATCGACCGGGTGCTGCAATGCCACCCCTCCTGCGTGCCCCCGCAAGAGGATTTTCTGGAGGGCGAGGCCGACGCCATGCTGGACCGGCTCGCCGCCGAAGGCGCGCGCATCGCTCTGGTGCATTACGATCTGGGCTTTGGCGTGAAGGACAGGGACGTGGCCGAGGCCGCCCGCCTTTCGCCGCGCATCGCGCGGATCATGATGCCCGGCGGCATCCTCGTGTCGGGCCAGCCGCTGGAAGGCTTCGACCCGCTCCCCGGGCCGGACACGGTGGCGCCGGATCGCTATTGTTTCTACCGCCACGCTGGCTAACCGGACACACTCCCGCCCCATCCCGCCTCGCGCCCCAAAAATGACGTGGCACGCGGCCAGCATGACATGCTAGGCAAGAGGCAGGACGGAGCGGCCCGGGCCGGCATCACGCATTTCATATGGGGTTTTCGATGAACGGATCGACAGGAACGTCACTGGTTGCGGCCCTCACCCTGACGCTGGCAGGCACAATCGCGCCCGCACAGGATCTGCGCAGCCCGCTTGAGGAACATGTCGGTCGGCAGGGCACCTTCGAGACCGGCAACCAGATCCACAAGAACGGCTGGCGCATGTGGACCGGCGCGATCCAGACCAACCCAGAGGTCGCCACCGCCGGGACAGGCAACCAGATCTACATGGGCGGGATGGATTTCGGCGTCACGCCGCGCACGCAGCTCGGCTTTTCCATCGGCTATCACCGCGATCCCACGATCAACCCCGTGGCCGGCGCAAGCCCCGACGTGCTGATGTCCTCCTATGCGCTGCAGGGCAAATACCGCTTCTACGAGGACGCAAGCTGGAGCGTGCACGCCGCCGCCTCGCTGGAGTATTTCAGCTATGAATCCGCGATCTTCGGCTCCGGCGGCGGCTCGGATGCCGATCACGTCATCGGCTCGCTGCACCTGCCGATCTCCTACAACGCGGGCAACGATCTCAGGTTCCACCTCACGCCCGGCATCGCGGTCTTTACCGACAACATGAACGGCAACGACTTCTTCGGCACCATCCCGATGCTCGGCGTCGGCGCAAGCTGGAAGCCGCACCGCCGCTGGCTCACCTACGGCTCGGTGAACATGCCCTTCGGTGAGAACGGCAATACCGTCACCAGCGCCGGCACCCTGACCAACAAGCCGATCTGGACGCTGGGCGCCGCCTTCAACGTCACGCCCAAGACGACGCTCGACCTGTTCGTGACCAACGGCATGGGCGGCACTCCGGCCACCTCGATCATCGGCATGCTGCCGGACGCCGACACCACCATGATCGGCGCCACCGTGACCTACACGCCCGGCCGGTCGGAACGCTATCGCCCGAACTACCGCGGTACCCCCGCAGAGCCGCTCTCGCGCCGGCAGGAGGCGCTGCAACACGACGGCTACACGCTCACCTCCGCCGACACGCTCACCCCCGGCGCGGTGCTGGGCAGCCTCGGCTTCGGCACCGATGGGGGCTATTCCGGTGCGGTGCAATTCTCGCCCGACTACGACGGGCAAATGGAATTCGCCTATGACCAGGTGGCCGACGACGGCAGCGTGGCCACCCCCTCGCAGATCCCCTCGCTGAGCGGGCGCTACATGTTCGGCGTCAAGCTGCGCTTTCTCGATCAGAACAACGGCAGCCCGGTCTCGCTCTCGGGCCGCGCGCTGATCGGGCGCGACACATCGGCAAGCCTCAACGGCGTGCTTTATCTCGGCATGCCGGTGATGTGGAAGGCCAACGACCGCCTCGCACTGACCGCCAACCCGAAATTCGCCGCCTTCGGAAGCGAGCGGAAATTCGGCGTCGGCCTCGGCGTGAACTATGAGCTGGCCAACGGGCTTCAGGCCATCGCGGAGGTCACGCCGGTCAACGACGGCGATCCGCTGGTCTGGGCGGCGGGCGTGCGCTACCGCGTGCCCGGAAGCAGGCTCGACCTCGACCTGAGCGCCACCAATGCCATCGGGCGCTACGGCATCGGCACGATGGTCGCACAGGACGACGCGCGCGTGGCTCTCACTGCAACCTACCGTTTCGACGCGCGCCGGCGCTGACGCGCCCCGCCTCGTCTTTTCGGGTCAAATACCTCGGGGTGAATGCGCCGCAAGGCGCAGAGGGGCGGCGCCCCTGCCCCGCTCACACCTGTCCCGGCAGCCAGAGCACGATCGCCGGAAACGCCACCAGCAGCGCGATGGTCACCCCGTCGGCGATGAAGAACGGCGTCACCCCCTTGAACACGTCCTGCACGCTCAGATCGTCGCGCACCCCGGCCACGACGAAGCAATTGAGCCCGATGGGCGGCGTGATCAGGCAGAACTCGGCCATCTTCACCACGAGGATGCCGAACCAGATCGCGCACATCGGCCCGCTCATGCCGAAGGTGCTGTCCGCCGCGCTCACGAACTCCCCGCCGTTGAGCGCCATCACCGCCGGATAGACCACAGGCAGCGTCAGCAGCAGCATCCCGATGGCATCCATGAACATCCCCAGCACCGCATAGGCCAGAAGGATGCACACAAGGATCAGCATGGGCGACATCGACAGCCCCGTGATCCAGTCGGCGAAGGCGCCGGGCAGATCCGCGAAGCCCAGAAACCGCACATAGATCAGCACCCCCCAGATGATCGTGAAGATCATCACCGACAGCTTCGCCGTCTCCAGAAGCGCGTCCTTCAACTCCGTCCAGCGCATCCCGCGATAAAGCGCCATCAGGAACACCACGAAGGCGCCGATCGCCCCGCCCTCGGTCGGCGTGCCCCATGCGTCACCGCCGAACGGGTTGTAGACAAAGAAGATGATCGTCACGACCACGAACAGGATCGGAAGCGCGGGCGGCAGCGACACGAAACGCTCGCGCCATGTGAATCCGCCCACCGGCGGGCCGAACCCCTTGATCGTCAGCGCCAGCCCCACGATCAGCAGGGCATAGACCAGCGCCGAGAACATCCCCGGCAGGAACCCCGCCAGCAAGAGCTTACCCACGTCCTGCTCCACGATGATGGCATAGATCACGAGGATGGCCGAGGGCGGGATCAGGCTCGCCAGCGTGCCGCCCGCCGCCACCACGCCGGCGGCGAATTTCTTGTCATAGCCGATCTTGAGCATCTCGGGAATCGCGATTCGCGCGAACACCGCCGAGGTGGCCACCGACGCGCCCGACACCGCCGCGAACCCCGCCGTGGCAAAGACGGTGGACACCGCAAGCCCCCCCGGAACCCAAGCGATCCAGCGTTTCGCCGCCTCGAAAAGCGCGCGCGTCAGTCCCGCGTAATACGCCAGATAGCCGATCATGATGAAGGTCGGAATAAGGCTGAGCGCCTGACTGGAGACCTTGGAATGCGGCACCTGCCCCGCCGTCTTGACCGCCACCGTCAGCGCCCAGCCGAAATCCTCGCCCGCGTAACCCTTCTTCGCCCAGAAGATCCAGATCAGCCCGATCATCCCGGCCAGACCCGCGGCGAACGCCACGCGCATTCCGAGCACCACCAGAACCAGCAACCCGCCGGTCACGGCCAGGCCAATATCAATCGGTTCCATTGCCATCGCCCCCGCTCACACGTCCCGGCCCGAGACATGCTCGGCCTCCATCGCGGCCTGTTCGGCCGCGCTCATCACCAGAGGCACCGCCACCGGGTGCGCCGTCCCGGTGATCAATGCCCGCCCATAGGCCCACAATTGCAGGCACAGCCGCACGCAGATCACCGAAAACGCCACCGGCGCCAGAAGCTTGGCCGGCCAGATCGGCAGCGCGATGTCCATGGAACTGTCCCGGCTCCACATCGGCGCGGCGAAATCGAAACTCCGGTCGAAATGCGCCCATGTGCCCCAGACCAGCAGCACCATCAGCAGCAGGATCGCCGCCGTGGTGACGAATTCGGCGGCGTAGAGCCACCGCCCCTTGAGCTGGCCAACCAGAATATCCATGCGGATATGCCCGCCGTCCCGCTGGGTGAAGGAAATGCCCATGAAGGCGACCAGCGGCATGATCTGCTCGATCCAGTCCACATAGCCCGGCAGCGGCTGTCCGAAGCCATTGCGCCCCCCGACAGAGGCGACCGCCAGCAACATGAGTGAAAACACCGCCAACCCGCTCAGAAGCGCGAATACGCGCTCAAGCCGGTAGAGCGATCTGTCGATTCGGCTCAGCCGGCTGTCGTCCGACAGCACGAGCGACGATCCCGACATCGCGCACCCCCTCCCCTTGTGCAATCGGCCCGCCCCCGTCTGGGGACGGGCCTTTCGATCCGAAGCCGGATCAGTTCACCGACTTGAGTTCCGCCAGCGTCTCAAGCGTGAAATCGTAAAGCTCCTGCGCCGGAAGCCCGCGCGCGGAATTCTCCTCGATCCACGCCTGCGCCGCCGGGGCGGCCGCGGCCTCTTCGAAGGCGGCGAGCGTCTCGTCCGGATAGGTGATCCGCTCTATCCCGCGCTCATCGAGGGTCGGGCCCCATTTCGCCATCGTCTGGTTCTGGTAGTAGTCGATATAATGGTTCAGCGCCTCCTCGATGGACCCAATAAGCGCCTCCCGATGCTCATCGCTGAGCCCCTCAAGCGCATCTGTATTGGCCACCACCGGGCAGTTCACCGTGCCGGGGTTGAGGTTGGTCGTCCACCATTCGGCCTTTTCCACGATGCCGAAGGACATATGCGCGTGCGGCGCGAAGGACACCGCCTTCACCACGCCGCTGTCAAGCGCCTGACGCACCTCCGTGGCCGACATGGAGGTGGGCACCGCCCCCAGCGTTTCCATCGCCGCGCCGATCCCGCCGGTGGCCCGCACCGCCAGCCCCTCGAAGGCGTCAAGCGTCTCGGGCGGCTCGCCCACACCGGCAAAATTGTATTGCGGCAGCGGCGAAGGCATCAGGATCGTGGCGTTCCAGCGTGCGAGATCCTTCTTCACCGCCGGATGCTGGTAAAGCGCCATGGACAGCGCGCGCTCCTGCTCCAGCGTCTCCACGCCAAGGAACGGAAGCTCAAGCACCGTGATCGACGGATTCTTGTCGCGGTGATACCCGGCGCAGAACTGCGCCATCTCGAACGCCCCGATGGAGATCCCGTCAAGGTTCTCGCGGTTGTTCGACAGCCCGCCATAGGAAATGTTGAGCGTGAACTCCCCGTTGGTCTTGTCGCTCACCAGCTCGGCCAGCTTCTCGACCTGTTCGGTAAAGGCCCGGCGCTTGCCCCAGAGCGAGACATTCCATTCCTCGGCGAGCGTCTCGCCCGCAAAGGACACGGCCAGCGCGGCCACCGCCGCCCTGCTTAGCAGTCGTTTCATAGGTTCCTCCCTTGATATTCATCCGTTGGACGGGGATAGTTTATGAAATCCCGCGTATCGCACCATGAGAAAAACCGCGCGGGCACAGCGCGCCGCCTTGCGGATTTCCGCAGGGGTGGGAGCCGGCCCACCGCACCCTCGCCGCACTTTTTTTACCCGATCTTAACGCCTTTGCGCCGAACGCGCCGTTAACCGGGCCGGTCCGGACAGGCGGCACCGACGCGATACCGACAAAATACCGACGTTTTACCGACGTGGCGTTTTCAGTGAAATCAAGGGCTTAACCCAATTCGCGGCCACAGGTCCGTCAGGCGTGCGGCACGATCTTTCCGGGGTTCATGATATTGTCGGGATCAATCGCCGCCTTGATGGACGCCATCACATCCACCGCCTTGCCCAATTCCCGGATCAGATAGGGTTTCTTGCCCTGCCCGATACCATGCTCGCCGGTGCAGGTGCCCTCCATGGAGATCGCCAGATCGTTGAGCCAGCCCACGAAGATGTCGGCCTTTTCCACCTCTTCGGGGTTGTCCATATCCACCAGAAGCAGGGTGTGGAAATTGCCGTCCCCCACATGCCCGATGATCGGCGCGATGAACCCGGATTCTGCAATCTTTTCCTGTGTTTGGCGCACACATTCGGCTAGCCGCGAAATCGGTACGCAGACATCGGTGGAGATCCCCTTCGCCCCCGGCCGAAGCTGGATCGACGCCCAATAGGCATCGTGCCGCGCCTGCCAGAGCTTGGTGCGCTCCTCGGTGCTTGTGGTCCATTCGAAGCCGCTGCCGCCGCTCTCTTCGGCGATGGTGCCGAACATCTCCGCCTGTTCGGCCACCCCCGCCTCCGAGCCGTGAAATTCCAGCAAAAGCAAGGGCGTATCGGGCAGGTCGAGCCCCGAATAGGCGTTCACCGCCTTCACCGACATGGTATCGAGAAGCTCCATCCGCGCCACCGGAAGCCCGTATTGAATCGTCGTCATCACCGCCTCGCAGGCCGCCTGAACGCTGTCGAATGAACAGCGCGCAGAGGACATCGCCTCTGGAATTCCCTGCAATTTCAAGGTGATCTCGGTCACGATGCCAAGCGTGCCCTCCGATCCGATCATCAGCCGCGTCAGGTCATATCCGGCCGAGGATTTCTTGGCCCGGCTGGCGGTGCGGATCACCTCCCCGTCGGGCATGACCACCTCAAGCGACAGCACATTGTCCTTCATCGTGCCATAACGCACGGCATTCGTCCCGCTCGCCCGCGTCGCCACCATGCCGCCCAGAGAGGCGTTGGCCCCCGGATCAATCGGAAAGAACAGGCCCTGATCGCGCAGATGGGTGTTGAGATCCTCGCGCGTCACCCCCGGCTGCACCACGCAATCGAGATCCTCGGCATGCACCGCCAGAACCTTGTTCATCCGGCTCATATCGACGCAGACTCCCCCTGCGGGCGCATTCACATGCCCCTCCAGAGACGAGCCGACACCAAAGGGGATGATCGGCACACCATAGCGCGCGCAGACCTTCACCACATCGGCGACTTCCGCGGTTTCCAGTGGAAAAACAACCGCATCCGGCATCTGGTTCTTGATCCAAGTGGTGGTATGCCCGTGCTGTTCACGCACCGACGCGCCGGTCTGGAACCGATCTCCGAAGGTCTGCTTCAGGATGTCCAGCGCCGCGGCGATCCCCTGTTCGTTGCGCGGCAAATCTATGGCCTGAACCATTCTGTCCTCCTGACCTGTGGCATTGCTTCGACTCTGATCCTATCACTAACCCCATCGCGCCGACAGATGCCAGACCTCCACCTCGCCCCGGTCTCATTCGCCATAGGCCAGACCCTCGCGGCGCGGATCGGCCCCGCCCAGAAACCTGCCGCCCTGCGCCGAAATGGCATGCAGGCCAGAGGTCATCGCCCCCACCCGCACCTCGTATCCCAGCGCCTCAAGCGGTGCGCGAAGCCCTTCGTTTTCAAGGTCATAGGGCCCGAAGCGGTTGACGAGATGCGGCAGGCTCACCGCCGCCTGAACATCCATCTCCCAATCGAGATGCGCGATGATCGTCTTGGCCACATAGCCGATGATCCGGCTGCCGCCTGGCGAGCCGAGCACCAGCACCGGCTTGCCATCCCGCAGAACGATGGTCGGCGCCATGGAAGATCGCGGCCGCTTGCCCGGCGCCACCCGGTTGGCCACCGGCGCCCCGTCCCAGTGCGACCGGAAGGAAAAATCCGTCAGCTCGTTGTTGAGCAGGAATCCCCGCGCCATCACCCGGCTGCCAAAGCCGTTCTCGATGGTCGTCGTCATCGACAGCGCATTGCCGTATCGGTCCACGACAGAGATATGCGACGTGGACGGAAGCTCCACCGCGTTATCGTCGGCCCAGTTGAGCGCGTGATCGAACTCCGGCTGGCCCGGCGCCACGTCGGCCAAGGCGTCATCGCCGCGCAAAAGCTCCGCCCGCCGCGCCAGATAATCCTTGTCGAGCAACCCCTTGACCGGCACCGGCACGAAATCGCTATCGGCCATGTAGCGCCCGCGATCGGCGAACGCGAGGCGCGAGGCATCGCCGATGATCCGCCACGCCTCAGCGCTCTGCGGGCCGAGCGCCGCAAGATCGAACGGCTCCGACAGCCCGAGGATCTGCCCCACCGTCAGCCCACCGGACGACGGCGACCCCATGCCGCAGACCTCATGCCCACGATAGGGCACACAGACCGCCGCGCGCTCCTTCACCTGGTAAAGCGCCATGTCCATCGCGCTGAGCAGGCCGGGGTTGGAGGCCCGCCGCACCGCCGCCACCACATCCGCCGCAATCGCCCCGGTATAGAATGGCGCCGCCCCCTCCCGCGCCAGTATCCGAATGCTCTCGGCATAGGCCGGGTTGGTCAGAAGCGCGCCTTCCGCCAGCGGCTCGCCCTCCGGCAGGAAATAGGCCGCCGTGGCCGGATGGCGGGACAGCCGTTCGGCATCCGCCGCAATCGAATCGGCCATGCGGGGCGAGACGCGGAACCCCTCGCGCGCCAGCCGCTCGGCGTCGGTGAAAAGCGATGGCCAGTTCGCCCGCCCCCACCTGCGATGCGCCGCCTCCAGAAGCGCGGGCGTGCCCGGCACCCCGACGGACCGTCCGCCCACCACCGCCTCCCAGAACCCCATGGGAGAGCCGTCAACATTCTGGAAAAGCCGCGGCGTGGCCGCCAGCGGCGCGGTTTCGCGCCCGTCCAGCGTCGTGACCTGCCCGCTTTGCGCGTCATACCAGACAAGGAACGCCCCGCCCCCAAGGCCGGAGCTTTGCGGCTCCACCAGCCCCAGTACCGCCTGAGCCGCGACCATCGCATCCGCTGCCGTGCCGCCCCCGCGCAACACCCGTGCCCCGGCGCGCACCGCCTCGGGATGGGCGGCGGCGATCATCCACTCCTGCGCCTCCATCGGGCGCCCGGCTTCCTTGGCCGCCTGCGCCGACGCAAGGTCCGGTGCAGCCGCTGTCCCGACTGGCGTCGCCCCTTCCGGCGCGACGCCATCCGCCGCCTCCTGCGCCGCCGCGCCAAAACCCCAGACGGCCAGCGCAAGCACGCCCATGATCGGCCAGACTCGCATGTCGCATCCTCCCTGTCGTATCCGCGCCGGCTTTCCCGCTCAGAACGCCTTGAACGTCAGATTGGTCAGCGTGCGCTCGATTCCGTCGATATCAAGAAGATTGTCGTTGATATACTTGCCCACGTCCTCGTCGCTCGGAATGTAGAGCTTCATCAACAGGTCGAAGTTCCCGCTTGTCGAATACAGTTCGGAATGAATCTCACGAAGCGCGATCTCATCGGCAACGCGGTAGGTGGTGCCGGGGCGGCAACGGATCTGGACAAAGACACAATTCACGGTCGGCGGTCCTTCTCTTCCTTTTCGGCGTTCAGATGTTGCCGCAGCTTGGCCCAATCGGGGCGGACTGTGCAACGGGAATCGCCTCGGTTGTGGCACACACGCGCGACCGGCAACCGTCTTGACAATACCTAAGTATTTTTGTCAGTTAAGGAGCAGCCACCCCTCAGGGAAGCCAGCAACGCAGAATCGGAAGAGGATACGCGGATGCGCCGCAAGATATCCCTCCCGCCCAAAGAGGGGACGACACAGATGAACGCCCAGACCCATGGCTTTGCGCTTCAGAACGATCTGCCGGTGTATGACGCCACACAACTGACAAGCCCCACAGGGCTTGCGCGGATCGTGCTCGGCGATCAGGTTTATACACTGCGGATCACCCGTGCCGGAAAGCTGATCCTGACCAAATAGCGCCGCCCAACTGGATATACACAAGGCCGGAACTGGACCTATCTCTTTGCACGCTCCGGTCGCAAGGTGATAGTCAGGAAATGCCCCGGGTCACCGGGGCGGTCACGTTTGCGCGGGGGCCTTCCCCGCCCGGCAGGAGGTAGACCCATGGACGGCACTTTCAACGACAACGACCTGAGCCGCGTCATCGACGCCGACAAGGCGCATGTCTGGCATCACCTCACCCAGCACAAACCGTTCGAGTCGGCCGATCCCCGGATCATCGTCGAGGGCAAGGGCCTGCGCGTCTGGGATCAGTCCGGCAAGGAACATCTCGACGCCGTGTCCGGTGGGGTCTGGACGGTGAATGTCGGCTATGGCCGCGAAAGCATTGCAAAGGCGGTCTACGATCAACTTATGAAACTGTGCTATTTCGCGCAGTCCGCCGGCTCCATCCCCGGCTCGCAATTCGCCGAGAAGCTGATCGACAAGATGCCCGGCATGAGCCGCGTCTATTACACCAACTCCGGCTCCGAGGCGAACGAGAAGGCGTTCAAGATGATCCGCCAGATCGCGCACAAGAGATACGGCGGCAAGAAGCACAAGATCCTCTACCGCGACCGCGACTATCATGGCGGTACGCTGGCGACCATGTCCGCCGGCGGGCAGGATGAGCGCGCGATGCAATACGGCCCCCTCGCGCCCGGCTTCGTGCGCGTGCCCCATTGTCTCGAATACCGCGCGCAATGGGATCTGACGGGCGAGGACTACGGGCAGCGCGCCGCCGACGCCATCGAAGAGGTGATCCTCGCCGAAGGCCCCGACACCGTCGGCGGGCTCTGCCTTGAGCCGGTCACGGCGGGCGGCGGCGTCATCACGCCCCCTCCGGGTTACTGGGAGCGGGTGCAGGAGATCTGCCGCAAATACGACATCCTGCTGCATATCGACGAGGTGGTCTGCGGCGTCGGGCGCACCGGCACCCACTGGTTCGGCTATCAGCATTACGGGATCAAGCCCGATTTCGTCACCATGGCCAAGGGTGTCGCCTCCGGCTATGCCGCGATCGCCTGTTGCGTGACCACCGAGGCCGTGTTCGACATGTTCAAGGACGACGCCGCCGACCCGATGAACTATTTTCGCGACATCTCCACCTTCGGCGGCTGCACCGCCGGCCCGGCTGCGGCGCTGGAAAACATGCGCATCATCGAGGATGAGAACCTGCTGGAGAACACCACCGCGATGGGCGCGCGCATGATAGACAACCTTTCCGGGCTGATGGAGAAGCATCGCGTCGTCGGCGACGTGCGCGGCAAGGGGCTGTTCTGCGGTGCGGAGCTTGTGGCCGACCGCGCCACGAAAGAGCCGGTGAGCGAGGCACAAGTCAAACAGGTCGTGGCCGAATGCAACGCGCAGGGCGTCATCATCGGCGCGTCCAACCGCTCCGTTCCGGGGCTGAACAACGTGCTGTGTTTCTCGCCCGCGCTGATCGCCAGCGCCGATGACATCGACGAGATCACCGGCGCGGTGGACGTCGCCCTCACCCGCGTCTTCGGCTGAGCTTTCGACCGGTCTGGCCCGCGACGCCGGGCCCGCCCGGCCCGGCCCCTCCGCAGGGGCGGGTCGGGCGCCCGCCTTTCCTAGCGGATCAGACCAGATTGCCAGCGGTTTAGGTCCAGACTACGCTGCCCGCATGGGCATCTCCGTCGAAACCTTCTTTCTCGATCCGCACGCGCAGGGTACGCTTCAGGCGCAGATCCGACAGATGATCGCCGAAGGCATCCTCTCGGGCCGCTTCCGACAGGGCGAGAGGCTGCCCTCGACCCGGCGCCTTGCCACCCATCTCGGCATCAGCCGCATCACCGTGTCGCTCGCCTATACCGAACTTCAGGCCAACGACTACCTGACATCGCGCGGACGGTCGGGCCATTTCGTCTCGCCCAACGCGCCCGAACCGCCCCCCGCGCCGCCCACGCGCGGCACAGAGGATGCGGTGGACTGGTCCAGGGCGCTGGGGCGCCATTACACCGGCGGCGACACCCCGGGTAGACCGCAGGACTGGGCGCGCTTTCGCTATCCCTTCATCTACGGGCAGGCCGATCCGACGCTGTTCGATCACGCCAACTGGCGGCTGTGCGCGCTTCAGGCATTGGGACAGAAGGACTTTGCCGCCCTGACCACCGACTACTACGATCAGGACGATCCCCGGCTGGTGGAATTCATCGCCCGCCACACCCTGCCCCGGCGCGGCATCGCCGCCCGGCCCGAGGAAATCCTGATCACGTTGGGCGCGCAGAACGCGCTCTGGCTCACCGCGCAGATCCTTCTGACCCAGCGTCGCCGCGCCGCGATCGAAGATCCCTGTTACTACGGGCTGCGCGATATTCTCACCCAGTCGCGCTGCCATCTCACGCCGCTTGCCGTGGATCGCGACGGCCTGCCGCCCGAGGCGATCCCGCCGCGCACCGACGTGATCTTCACCACCCCCAGCCATCAATGCCCCACCTCCGCCACCATGCCGCTGGCCCGGCGCGAGGCGCTTCTGGCGCGGGCGCGCGATCTTGGCGCGCTCATCGTCGAGGATGACTATGAATTCGAGATGTCCTTTCTCACCGCGCCGTCGCCCGCGCTGAAATCGCTCGATACCGACGGGCGGGTGATCTATGTCGGCAGTTTTTCCAAGTCGATCTTTCCGGGGCTGCGTCTCGGCTATCTCGTCGGGCCGGAACCGTTCATCCGCGAGGCGCGCGCCCTGCGCTCGCTGGTGCTGCGCCATCCGCCGGGCCATATCATGCGCACCGCCGCCTATTTCCTGTCGCTGGGACACTACGACGCCCTCATCGGCCGTATCCGCAACGCCCTGCGCGACCGGCGCGCGGTGATGGCGCAGGCGATCGCCGATCACGGGCTGACCATCGCCGGGCGCGGCGCGCATGGCGGCTCCTCGTTCTGGATGCAGACCCCCCGCGGCGTCGATACAGAGCGGCTGGCAGAAACCCTGCGTCCGCGCGGCGTGCTGATCGAACCGGGCCGCCCCTTCTTTCACGGCGCGGACCGGCCCCGCGACTTCTACCGTCTGGCCTATTCCTCGATCCCGGCAGATCGCATCTCCGATGGCGTGGCAGAGATCGCAGGCACCCTTCAGACGATGACAGGCGACACACCATGAGCCTGCCCTTCGATCTCTCCGCCGGTCAGGGGGGCTTTCTGGCCGCCGCATTGCTTCTCGCGGCCTTCATTCGCGGCTATTCGGGGTTCGGTTTCTCGGCGATCTTCATCATCCTCGCGGCGCTGACCACGAATCCCCTGCCGCTCATCCCGGTGGTGTTCGCCTGCGAGATTGCCATGACCGCCTTTCAGGCGCGCGACATCGGCCCGCATATCGACTGGCGGCGCGCCGCGATGCTCTGGGTCGGGGCGGCGGTGGCGACGGTGCCCGCCATCGCGGTGATGGTCCGGCTGGGCGAGGATCAGGCGCGGCTGGCGAT
This sequence comes from Salinihabitans flavidus, assembly GCF_900110425.1. Classification (GTDB taxonomy): domain Bacteria; phylum Pseudomonadota; class Alphaproteobacteria; order Rhodobacterales; family Rhodobacteraceae; genus Salinihabitans; species Salinihabitans flavidus. Next base: position 279,469 of record NZ_FODS01000002.1, read on the forward strand.
CTCGCTCATGGTCCTCGCGCTGAGCCTGTTTCTGCTGTCGGGCTGGCAGTTGCGCCGTGCCATCGGCGGGCGTGGCAATCTCGGCGTGGGACTTCTGTCCGGACTGGCCAACAGCGCCGGGGTGGGCGGGCTTCCGGTCGCGGCCTTTCTCACCGCGCAACCGATCCCCCCGGCCGTGTTCCGCGCGACGATGATTGCGTTTCTCACCGGGCTCGACATGATGGCGCTGCCGGTAATGGCGGCCAACGGCCTTGTCGGCCCGGAGACCCTCACAGGCGTAGTGCTGGCCTTTCCGGTGCTCGGTCTCGGGGTCTGGGTCGGCACCCGGGGCTTCGCCATCGCCTCGCAGACGCAATTCCGACGCGGCGTGGTGCTCCTGCTGACCACGCTTTCCCTGCTCAATATCGCAAAGGTCATGTAATGCCCGCCTCCGGCCCCGTCCTCGTCATCAACGCCGGATCGTCCTCGATCCGCTTCGCGCTCTTCGGCCCCGACCTGTCGGAACGGCTCTCGGGTCATGCCGAGGGGATCGGCACGGGCGCGCCCCGCCTGCACCTCGGCTCCGACGCGCAGGACATCCCCCTGCCCCATCACGCCGCCGCCCTTTCCGCCATCCTCAATGCGCTGCGGGATCATGGCACCGCCCCGGACAATCTTGGCGCGGCGGCCCACCGGGTCGTGCATGGCGGGCGGGCGCTGATCCGGCCGGTGCGCCTGACGCCCGACATTCGCGCGCAGATCGCCGCCTGCACGCCGCTGGCGCCGCTGCACAACCCACACAACCTCGCCGCCATCGATACGCTGACCGATCTCGCGCCCGACCTGCCGCAATGCGCCAGTTTCGATACCGCCTTTCACGCCACCATGCCCGAGGTCGCCGCCCGCTACGCCCTGCCGCCCGCGCTCGACGGGGCCGGCATCCGCCGCTACGGCTTTCACGGCATCAGCTACGCCGCCCTGACGCGGCACCTGCCAGACATTTCCGGCGCCCCCCTGCCGCGCCGCCTTCTGGCCTTCCACCTTGGCAACGGCGCCTCTATCTGCGCGATCCGCGACGGGCAATCGGTCGCCACGACGATGGGCTATTCCCCGGTCGAGGGGCTGACCATGGGCACCCGCTGCGGCGACATCGATGCCAACGCGGTGCTACAACTGGCCGAGGAAGACGGGATCGACGCGACCCGCCGCCTGCTCAACCGCGAAAGCGGGCTGCGCGGGCTGTCGGGCGGGCTGTCGGACATGCGCGCGCTGCTGGCCTCGGATGCGCCAGAGGCCGCTTTCGCGGTGGATCACTTCTGCCACTCCGCCATTCGCCACGCCGGAAGCCTGATCGCCGCGATGGGGGGCTGCGATGCCATCGCCTTCACCGGCGGGATCGGTGAGCATGCCGCCCCCGTGCGCGCGCGGATCATGGCCGGGCTGGAATGGCTGGGCCTGCGCGCGCGCATCGCCGCGAATGAGGCCGCCCGCCCCCGCCTGCACGACAGCGGCTCCGCGATCACGGCCTGGATCGTCCCGGCGCAGGAGGAACGCCAGATCGCCGCCGACGCGCTTGCCCTTTTGACACAGGGCTGACAGCCTCCCGCAAGCCCCCGGCAATGGCGAACCCGATCCCCCAACCGCGCCGCATCAAAGAAAATTATCGCACCCTCCGGCAATCTGCCCTAGCCTGCGCACCAGATGCAAAAGGACACGGAAATGCCCTTCGCCCAACCCGATCTGGACCTCTCGCCCCCGGTCTCGGACGAGATCCGCAAGACCACATGCTACATGTGCGCCTGTCGCTGCGGCATCGACGTCCACCTCAAGGGTGGCAAGGTGGCCTATATCGAGGGCAACCGCGACCACCCGGTGAACCGGGGCGTGCTCTGCGCCAAGGGCTCGGCCGGGATCATGCAGCACAACGCCCCCTCGCGGCTGCGCGCGCCTCTCAAACGCACCGGCCCGCGCGGCTCCGGCGCGTTCGAGGAAATCTCGTGGGACGAGGCGCTCACCATCGCCACCGGCTGGTTGGGTCCGATCCGCGAGAGCAATCCCGAAAAACTCGCCTTCTTCACCGGCCGCGACCAATCACAAAGCTTCACCTCCTTCTGGGCGCAGCAGTTCGGCACCCCAAACTACGCCGCGCACGGCGGCTTCTGTTCGGTCAACATGGCGACGGCGGGCATCTACACGATGGGCGGCTCCTTCTGGGAATTCGGGCAGCCCGACTGGGAGAGAACGAAACTCTTCATGCTTTTCGGCGTGGCCGAGGATCACGATTCCAACCCGATCAAGATGGGGCTCGGACGGCTCAAGGCGCGCGGCGCGAAGGTGATCGGCGTCAATCCCGTGCGCTCCGGCTACAACGCTGTGGCCGACGAATGGGTTGGCATCACGCCGGGCACCGACGGGCTCTTCATCCTCGCGCTGGTGCATGAACTTCTGCGCGCCGGGCAGATCGACCTCGACTATCTGGCGCGCTTCACCAATGCGCCGGTGCTGGTCGATCCCGACACCGGCCTGTTTCTGCGCGGCGTCGAGGACAAGCCGATGGTGATCGACCGCGCCACCGGCAAGCCCGCGCCCTTCGACCGGCAGGGCGTGCGCCCCGACCTGTCCGCCAGCCACCGCCACGCGGGTCGCACCCATCGCACCGTCATGACCCTGATGGCAGAGCGGTATCTCGACCCCGCCTACAGCGCCGAGGCCGCGGCCCGCGAATGCGGCATCCCCGCGAAGAAGATCCGCCGCATCGCCGCGGAACTGGCCCGCACCGCCTTTGACGAGGCGATCGAGATTGACCGCGAATGGACCGATTTTCGCGGCGAAAGACACAGCAAGATGGTGGGCCGCCCGGTCAGCTTTCACGCCATGCGTGGCATCTCGGCGCATTCCAACGGGTTTCAGACCTGCCGCGCGCTACATGTGCTGCAAATCCTGCTGGGCAGCGTCGAAACCCCCGGCGGCTTCCGCTTCAAGCCGCCCTATCCCAAGCCGGTCGAAGCGCACCCGACCCCGCATTGCAAGGCTACGCCCAGCACGCCGCTCGACGGCCCGCATCTGGGCTTTCCGCGCGGTCCCGAGGATCTGGCGCTCAAGGCGGACGGCAGCCCCGCGCGCATCGACAAGGCGTTCACATGGGAAAACCCGCTCTCGGCGCACGGGCTGATGCATATGGTCATCTCCAACGCCCACGCGGGCGATCCCTACCGCATCGACACGCTGTTTCTCTACATGGCGAACATGGCGTGGAACTCCTCGATGAACACGCGCGGCGTGATCGACATGCTCACCGACACCGACGAGGCCGGGGACTACGTGATCCCGCATATCATCTATTCGGATGCCTATTCCTCCGAGATGGTTGCCTATGCCGACCTGATCCTGCCCGACACCACCTATCTGGAACGGCACGATTGCATCTCCCTGCTCGACCGCCCGATCTGCGAGGCGGACGCCGCCGCCGACGCGATCCGCTGGCCGGTGGTGGAGCCGGACCGCGACGTGCGCGGCTTTCAAAGCGTTCTGATCGACCTCGCCAACCGGATGAAGCTGCCCGGCTTCACCGATGACGCGGGCGAGGCGAAATACCGCGATTACGCCGATTACATCGTGAACCACGAACGCAAGCCCGGCATCGGCCCTCTGGCCGGCTGGCGTTTGCCGCCCGAAGGTTCGGGGGCGGGTGGGCCGCCGGGCGACGGGGCGACAGCCACGGGCCGCGGGTCACCAAACCCCGAACAGCTTGACCGCTATATCGAGAACGGGGGCTTTTTCATCCACCCCATCCCCGAGGAGGCGGCCTTCTACAAACCGTGGAACATGGCCTATCAGGAGTGGGCGGTGGATCTGGGGCTTTTCGACAGCCCGCAACCCTATCTCTTTCAGCTTTACGTCGAACCCCTGCGCCGCTTTCAGCGCGCCGCCGAAGGCCACGGCGACAACTTGCCCCCGCCGCATTTGCGCGGGCAGTTGGCCAAGGTCATGGACCCGCTGCCGATCTGGTATCCCCCGCTGGAGGACGGCCACGCCGACCCGGTGGAATTTCCCATCCACGCGCTGACCCAGCGCCCGATGGCGATGTATCACTCATGGGGCGGGCAGAACGCGTGGCTGCGGCAGATCCACGGCCACAACCCGCTCTACCTGCCCACGAAGATCTGGAACGAACACGGCTTTCGCCCCGGCAACTGGGCGAAACTCACTTCCGTTCACGGCTCCATCGTGGTGCCGGTGGAGCATCAGGCCGGGCTCAACGATCACACCGTCTGGACATGGAACGCCATCGGCAAGCGCAAGGGGACATGGGCGCTTTCCGACGATGCGCCCGAGGCGACGCGGGGCTTTCTGCTCAATCACCTCATTCACGAGTTGCTGCCGCCCAAGGGCGACGGGCTGCGCTGGTCCAACTCCGACCCCGTCACCGGGCAGGCGGCATGGTTCGACCTGCGCGTGAAGATAGAGCGCGTGCCCACCCCCCCGCCAGAGGCGCAGCCGGTGTTCGATCCGATCCGCTCGCCGGTCGGGCGCGGCCCGGACACATTGGCGTGGAAGGTGGGCAAATGACCCGTTTGGCCTTCGCATCGCGCGCCGAAAGGCGCACCGACGTAATACCGACAAAATACCGACGTTATACCGACGTGGCAAAATGACCGATCTTCCCACCGAAACGACCCGCAAACTCGGCCTTGTCATCGACCTCGATACCTGCGTCGGCTGCCACGCCTGCGCGATCTCCTGCAAGGGCTGGAACACCGAGAATTACGGCGCGCCGCTCTCTGATCAGGCGCCCTATGGCGATGCGCCCTCCGGCACCTTCCTGAACCGGATACATAGCTACGAGGTGCTGCCCGAAGACGGCCCCGCGCAAACGGTTCACTTTCCAAAGTCTTGTTTGCATTGCGAAAATGCGCCCTGCGTCACCGTCTGCCCCACCGGCGCGAGCTACAAGCGCGCCGAGGACGGGATCGTGCTGGTGAACGAGGACGCCTGCATCGGCTGCGGCCTGTGCGCCTGGGCCTGCCCCTATGGCGCGCGCGAGATGGACGCCGCCGAGGGCGTGATGAAGAAATGCACCCTCTGCGTGGACCGCATCTACAACGAAAACCTGCCCGAAGAGGACAGAACCCCCGCCTGCGTGCGCACCTGCCCCTCCGGCGCCCGCCACTTCGGCGATCTCGGCGACCCGGAGTCCGATGTCTCGCAACTCGTTGAAAAAAGGGGGGGATTCGATCTCATGCCGGAACAGGGAACCGCCCCGGTGAACAAGTACCTGCCCCCGCGCTCCCGTGACAGCTGGAACGAGGAGAGCGTTCTTGCCCCCTTCCTTGAGCCGGTGGCCGAGGATACCCGCGGCTTCCTGTCATGGCTCGATCGTGCACTGGACAAGCTGCCCGGAGGCTCCGACTGATGCACCCGGCGCCGTCCGTCATCATATTCACCACCCTGTCGGGGCTGGGCTTCGGCCTTCTGGCGTTTCTCGGGCTCGATCCCACTCCCCCCACGGGCTGGGCGGCATTCGCGTTCTTTTTCGTGGGGTACGCGCTTTCGGTGGGCGGGCTTCTGGCCTCCGCCTTCCATCTGGCCCATCCCGAACGCGCCCTGCTCGCCTTCAGCCAATGGCGCACAAGCTGGCTCAGCCGCGAGGCGGTCGTCGCCGTCGCCGCGCTGAGCGTCACCGGGATTTATGCCGCCGCGCTGATCTTTGTCGGGTTTCACATCAACTGGCTCGGCTGGATCGGCGCGGCGCTGACACTTCTGGCAGTGTTCACCACCTCGATGATCTACGCCCAGCTTGCGACCGTGCCGCGCTGGAAAACGCCGCTTACCCCCTTGCTTTTCCTCAGCTTTTCGATCACCGGCGGCGCCCTTCTGTCGGGCCGGGTGGATCTGTCCATCGGCCTTCTGGTCTTCACCGCTCTGATGCAGATCCTCTGGTGGGTGCGCGGCGACCGCGCTTTCGCTCAAAGCGGTACGACACTGGCCACCGCGACGGGTCTTGGCGATGGCGGCACCCTGCGCTCGCTTGCCCCACCGCACAGCTCGCCCAACTACCTGATGCGCGAATTCGTCCACGTTGTCGGCCGCCGGCATGCCCGCAAACTGCGCGTGATCTCGCTGCTGCTCATGGCGGTCCTGCCGATCGGTCTTCTGGCGCTGCCTTTCTCCCACGGCTTCGCCATCCTTGCGGTGCTCAGTCATGTGGCGGGCGTCGCCACCTCCCGATGGCTGTTCTTTGCCGAGGCGGAGCATGTGGTCGGCCTCTACTACGGAATGCGCTGACAACGGTCAGAGCGCTGGCGCCCGGCCTTGATTGCGGACCATGCGCAAATGCCACAGACAACCGCGCAACGGGTTGTTTTTCTGGACGAAGCCCGCACCCTTCGGTAGTTTACGAAAAACGGGGCGCGATGATCCCGAACCTTGAGGCAGTCGAATATGTTTCCCGAGCGGTTTTCGAACCTTCCGGCCTATGCGTTTCCGCGCCTGCGGGCGCTGTTGGACCACCACCAGCCCGGCGGCGAGGTGGTGCATATGACCATTGGAGAGCCAAAACACCGCTTTCCGCAATGGGTCACCGATGTGATCGTGGAACACGCCGAGGGCTTCAACAGCTACCCGCCCAACGACGGCATGCCGGAATTGCTGGCGGCCATCGCGGATTGGGCCGGGCGGCGCTATGGCGTCACGCTCGATCCGGATACGCAGGTCATGCCGCTCAACGGCACGCGTGAGGGGTTGTATAACGCGGCGATGGCGCTGGTGCCCGAACAGGTGCGCGGGCGGCGGCCGGCGGTGCTCATGCCCAACCCGTTCTATCAGGTCTATATGGTCGCCGCGATGTCGGTCGGGGCGGAGCCGGTGTTCGTGCCCGCCACCGAGCAGACCGGCTTTCTGCCCGCCTATGCCGCACTGCCGACCGATCTGCTCAACCGGGTGGCGGTGGCCTATATCTGCTCTCCGGCCAATCCGCAGGGGGCGGTGGCCGACAGGGCCTATTGGCGCGATCTGATCACGCTGGCGGAAAAGCATGATTTCCGCATCCTCGCGGATGAATGCTATTCCGAGATCTACCGCGACACGCCACCGCACGGCGCGCTTCAGACCGCGCAGGAGATGGGGGCCGATCCCGAGCGGGTGCTGATTTTTCATTCGCTGTCAAAACGGTCGAACCTGCCGGGGCTTCGGTCGGGGTTCGTGGCCGGCGGGCCGGAGTGCCTGCGCCGGATCAAGCAATTGCGCGCCTATTCCGGCGCACCGCTGCCGCTGCCGCTGCAACGGGCGGCCGAAAAGGTCTGGGCCGACGAGGCGCATGTGGTGGAGAACCGGCGCCTGTATAATGAGAAATTCGACATCGCCGCCGAGGTGCTTGGCGATCTGCCGGGATACCGCACGCCGGCGGGGGGATTTTTCCTCTGGCTGCCGGTCGAGGATGGCGAGGCGGCGGCGCTGAAGCTCTGGCAGGAGACGGGTATCCGGGTGCTGCCCGGCTCCTATCTGAGCCATGAGGCGAACGGGGAAAACCCCGGCAAGGGATATATCAGGGCCGCGCTCGTGGCCCCCAGGAACGGACTGGCGGACGCGCTGACGACACTGCGCGCCTGTCTGTTCGGGTAAAGAACGCAAGAGGGTATCGGGATGGCATATCAGGCACGCGGACGCGACCCGCTTTTCGACAGTAACATGCAGGCCGCGATCGAGCGGCGCGGCAAGGAACTTCTGGGGCTCGGGCTGATCTGTCTGGGGCTGATGGCGGGGGCGATGGTCGCCTCCTACTCGCCGGCCGATCCAAGCTGGCTTTCGGCCACGGATGCGCCGGTGCAGAACTGGATGGGGCGTCTCGGGGCCACCATCGCCGCGCCGATGTTCATGATCATCGGCTGGGGAAGCTGGGGCCTCGCGCTGGTGCTTGTGGGCTGGGGCCTGCGCCTCGCACTCCATCAGGGCGAAGAACGGGTGTTTTCCCGCGCGATTTTCGCGCCGATCGTGCTGGCGCTTGGTGCGGTCTATGCCTCCACGCTCGTGCCGGGGGCGGGCTGGACCCACAGCTTCGGGCTGGGCGGTCTCTTTGGCGATACGGTGCTGGGGGCGGTGCTCAATATCCTGCCGATCTCTGCGAGTTTCGGGCTCAAGGCGATGTCGTTCGCGATGGGGGCGTGCATCCTCGCGCTGGCCGCCTTCGTGCTTGGCTTCACCTGGGCCGAATTGCGCCGCATCGGGCGGTTCCTGCTGATCGGTGTGGTCATGGTCTATGCCACGCTGATGACCGGCCTTGGACGGGGCGCGGGCGGCGCGCTGCGACTGGCGCAGGGGCTTCAGGCGCGCCGGCGCGACCGCCGCGCCCGTGCGCAAGCCGCGATGGAAGAGGCCGCCGCGCGCGACTGGAGCGAGGCGGAAACCGAAGAGGATTGGGACGACCGCGCGCAGGAGGCGGCCCCCGCCCCGGCGCGGGACGGGCTTTTCCTGAAGCTGCCGGGACTGATCCGCCGCGCGCCTGACCTGCCCGAACCGGAACTGGTGGAGCCGGAAGCGGTCGCCGATGTGGACGCCGCGCCGGGCGATGAACGTATTCGCGCCCGGATCGCTGATGCGATCAAGACACGCGCACGGGCCAACCCGAACGTGCAGGCGCCGAACGCCATGCCGCTGACCAAGGGGCGCGGACGCGGTCCCGATCCGCTCATCCTGGAGCAACAGGACAGGCAGGAGCGGGGCATGGCCCTGCCGCCAGAGCCGCCGCTGACCGCCTCGCGCGCGCAGACCGGCGATGATATGGCGCCGGAACAACCGCAGGACGCAGAGACCGCGCTGTTCGAGACGCCAGAGGCATGGCAGGACACGCGCGCGCCCCAAGCGCCCACCCCGCGCCCGAGCGTTCCGCCCGCACCCGAACCCCGCAAGGTGGTGCAGCCGCGAAGCGACAAGCCGGTGCAACCTTCCACCCGCGCGCGGCAGGAGGCACAGCCTTCCCTCGCCTTCGAGGAGAGCGAGGCCGAGTATGAGCTTCCGCCGCTCAATCTTCTGACCAACCCGGAAAAGATCCAGCGCCATCACCTGTCGGACGAGGCGCTGGAGGAAAATGCCCGGATGCTGGAAACGGTGCTCGATGACTACGGCGTCAAGGGCGACATCGTGAGCGTGCGCCCCGGCCCCGTTGTCACCATGTATGAACTGGAACCCGCACCGGGCCTGAAGGCGAGCCGGGTGATCGGACTGGCCGATGACATCGCGCGCTCTATGTCGGCGCTTTCGGCGCGCGTCTCCACGGTGCCGGGACGGTCGGTCATCGGGATCGAACTGCCAAACGACAACCGCGAGATGGTGGTGCTGCGTGAAATCCTGTCGAGCCGCGATTTCGGCGACGGCAACCAGAAGCTCCCGCTTGCGCTTGGCAAGGACATCGGCGGCGATCCGATCGTGGCCAACCTTGCGAAGATGCCCCACCTGCTGATCGCGGGGACCACAGGCTCGGGCAAATCGGTGGCGATCAACACGATGATCCTGTCGCTTCTCTACAAGCTGACGCCCGAGGAATGCCGGATGATCATGATCGACCCCAAGATGCTTGAACTGTCGGTCTATGACGGGATTCCGCATCTTCTCTCGCCCGTGGTGACCGACCCGAAGAAGGCGGTCGTCGCCCTGAAATGGGTCGTGGGCGAGATGGAGGACCGCTATCGCAAGATGTCGAAGATGGGCGTGCGCAATATCGACGGCTACAACGGGCGGGTGCAGGATGCGCTCGACCGGGGGGAGATGTTCTCGCGCACGGTGCAGACCGGCTTTGACGACGAAACCGGAGAGCCGGTGTTCGAGACCGAGCAGATCCAACCCGAGAAAATGCCCTATATCGTCGTGATCGTGGATGAAATGGCCGACCTGATGATGGTCGCGGGCAAGGAGATAGAGGCTTGCATCCAGCGGCTGGCGCAGATGGCAAGGGCCTCCGGTATTCACCTGATCATGGCGACGCAGCGTCCGTCGGTCGATGTGATCACCGGCACGATCAAGGCCAACTTCCCCACCCGCATCTCCTTTCAGGTCACATCGAAGATCGACAGCCGCACCATTCTCGGCGAGATGGGGGCAGAGCAGCTTCTGGGTATGGGCGACATGCTCTACATGGCCGGAGGCGCGCGGATCATCCGCTGTCACGGGCCGTTCGTCAGCGACGAGGAGGTGGAAGATATCGTCAACCACCTCAAGAGCTATGGTCCGCCGGAGTATATGGGCGAGGTTCTGGAGGGGCCCGACAACGAAACCGCCGGTGACATCGACGCGGTGCTGGGTCTTGGCGGCAATACCACGGGCGGGGACGCGCTCTACGATCAGGCGGTGGCGATCGTCATCAAGGATCGCAAGTGCTCCACCTCCTATATTCAGCGCAAGCTGGCCATCGGCTATAACAAGGCCGCGCGACTGGTCGAGCAGATGGAGGATGAAGGCGTGGTCAGCCCCGCCAACCATGTCGGCAAGCGCGAAATCCTTGTGCCCGAGCAATAAGACGCCGGCGCGCGAAAATGTGAGCGCGGGGCAGGTGCAACGCCCCACCACAGCGCCTAGATAGGTAAAATGACGATGAAGAGCACCCTTCTGGCCGCAGGCGCGGTCCTTGCGATGGCCTTTCCCGCGGCGGCGGAAAAGCTGCCGCTATCGGCGATTTCCTCCTATCTCAATTCTCTGACCACGGCGCAGGCCGGGTTCACCCAGCTCAACGAGGATGGAACGCGTTCGGCCGGGCAGCTTTACATCAAGCGCCCCGGCAAGATGCGGTTCGAATACGACCCGCCCAACGAGGGGCTTGTGATGGCCGGTTCCGGCGCGGTGGCCATTTTCGACGGCCGCTCGAACCAGCCGCCCGAAACCTATCCGCTCAAGCGCACACCGCTGTCGATCATCCTTGCGCCCAATGTGAATCTGGGCCGTGAACGCATGGTGATCGGCCACACAGAGGACGGCATCGCCACGGTCGTGACCGCGCAAGATCCCGACAACCCCGATTACGGCACCATCAAGCTTTACTTCACCGCCAATCCGGTAACGCTTCGCCAATGGGTGATCAACAACGGGGATGGCGGGACGGTGACAGTCCGGCTGGGCGAATTGAAGACCGGGATCTCACTGTCCAACGATCTGTTCAACATCCGCAAGCAGGAGGGGCGTCCCGAACGCTGATCCGCGCGTGCCGGGCCGAACCTGCCCCCACTGGAATGTGGGGTTCGGTCGTCCTTGGCCGGGCGGGTGCATACCCTCTTGCCCGCGCGGGGCGTCTACGATCAGGTGCAACGCCCGCCAGAGCGCCCCTGCCCCGGCCTACGCCCGGCCGCAGCGCGAAAGCTGCGCCTTGTAAACCCTGGCGCGGTCCTCCACCTCCGAGGCGACGCGCAGTAGCCACGATTTGCTGCGATAGCTGCCACGGGCATACCCGGTGTGCCCCTCGTGGTAGTTGAGATACTGTGCCCGCGTATCGGCCAGCGCTATGCCGTTGCGCTCGCGGCTCTTGTTCATGTACCAGCCCATGAAATCGCTCGCATCGCGGATGCGGTCGCGCCGCGCCCTTCGGTTGCGGGTTTCGTTCTGGTATTCCTCCCATGTGCCGTCAAGCGCCTGCGCATAGCCATAGGCAGAGCTTTGCCGTCCCATCGGAAGAATGCCCAGGACATAGCGGTTCGGCGTGCGTGCGTTGCCGATGAATTTGCTTTCCTGATAGATCGTCGCCATCTGCACATGCACCGGCACACCCCAACGGCGTTCGGTCGCGCGGAATGCGCGCAGGTAGTGCGGCCGCTCGTTCACGATGGCGCAGGCGTCATCGAGATTGCGCGGCGGCGTAAATCGCCCACTGCCGCAGGATGTAACCAGCAACAGGATCACCAGGGCGCGGAAGAATCTGCTCATCTGCCTCTCGCCTATGTTTGGTCTTGTTTTTCAGGCAGACTAGCGCATTTGCCCGTCCGAGGGAATGAATTTCCTGTGGAAGTCCGTGACCCGGACCCCGTGCCGCAGGCGGCCGGGTCCGGGAGGGGCATATGGCGCGGGGGTCAGACCCGTTCGATGGCGATCGCGGTGCCCTCGCCGCCGCCGATGCAGATCGCGGCGACGCCGCGTTTCAGGCCACGCTTTTCCAGCGCGTTGAGAAGTGTCACCATGATCCGCGCCCCCGACGCGCCGATCGGATGGCCAAGCGCGCAGGCGCCACCGTTGACGTTCACCTGCTCCCGCTCCAGCCCCATCTCGCGCATGAAGGCCATGGGAACCACGGCGAACGCCTCGTTCACCTCCCACAGATCGACGTCTTCGACGGTCCAGCCAATCCGGTCGAGCAGTTTGCGCGCGGCGGGCACCGGCGCGGTGGTGAACCAGCCTGGCGCCTGCGCGTGACTGGCGTGACCAAGGATACGGGCGCGGATGTTCAGCCCGCCCGCCTCCGCCGCTTCTTCGGAGGCGAGGACAAGCGCCGCCGCCCCGTCGGAGATCGAAGAGGAATTGGCCGCGGTCACGGTGCCGTCCTTGCGGAAGGCGGGGTTGAGGTGAGGAATTTTCTCGGGCCGGGCCTTGCCGGGCTGTTCGTCCGTGTCCACCGACTGATCGCCCTTGCGGGTCTTGACGGTGACGGCAGTGATCTCTCCGTCGAAGGCGCCGGTGTCCTGCGCCTCACGCGCGTTCGACAAAGAGCGGATGGCATATTCGTCCTGCGCCTCGCGGGTGAACTGAAATTTTTCCGCGCAATCCTCGGCAAAGGTGCCCATCAGGCGGCCCTTGTCATAGGCGTCTTCCAGCCCGTCGAGGAACATGTGGTCGACCACCTGCGCGTGCCCGATCCGCGCGCCGCCGCGCATCTTGGGCAGCAGGTAGGGCGATTCCGTCATGCTTTCCATACCGCCCGCGATCATCACCCCGCTCGCGCCGAGGGCGATCTGATCGAAGCCGACCATCGCCGCCTTCATGCCCGAGCCGCACATCTTGTTGAGCGTGGTGGCCGGCACCTCTTCGCCCAGCCCCGCGCCAAAGCCCGCCTGCCGCGCGGGGGCCTGCCCCTGACCAGCGGGCAGCACGCAGCCCATCACCACCTCCTCCACGGTGTCCGTCTTCGCGTCGGCCAGTGCGGCGCGAATCGCGGCGGCGCCGAGATCGGCCGCCGGAACCCCGGCGAACACGCCCTGAAACCCGCCCATCGGGGTGCGGGCCGCGCCCGCGATCACCACGTTTTTCATGTCGTCCTCCTTGACAGGTTCGCTGCCCTGTCTGCGCCGCAATTGCTACAGGGATGTTTCAAGCAGGTCGCGGCGCGTTTGGCAACAGCGGTGGCGCGATACCTGTTGGTAAGGTTTGCCGCCTATCCTCGCCCCGGATCGAGAAGCAGAGACGGAGCAGGCCATGAACCTGTCGAGCAGAACCGGGCATGACGCCCTTGTCGTGACGGTGAACGCACCGCGCATCGACGCGGCGGTGGCGATCCAGTTCAAGGACCGGATGCGCGCGGAGACGGAACAGGGACCGCCGCGCGTCATCCTCGATCTGTCGCAGGTGGAATTCGTCGATTCCAGTGGGCTGGGCGCCATCGTCGCGGTGATGAAGCAGTTGGCCGCGCCGCGCCGGATGGAGCTTTCGGGCCTGCGCGGCAACGTGGACAGGGTGTTCCGCCTGACGCGGATGGATTCGGTGTTCAACATCCACGCGTCACTCGATGACGCGCTCGCGTCATGATCGCCCGGCAGCGCGGCGCTCCCGATGTGCGGCAGGCTCGTCAGGCGATGAGACCCCCACCACAGATCCGATTCCATATCACCATGGCGGGGCAGGCACATCATGTGCGCGGTGCTCTTTCGGCGCTCACCTGCCATCTGCGTGGGCAGAATGTGCCCGAACCGGTGATTGCCACGACAGAGATCGTGCTCGCCGAGGTGCTCAACAACGTGGTCGAACATGCGCTGAGCGGGGGCGCGGACGGGCAAATCGACCTGCGCTGCCGGCGCGCGGGCAGCGGGCTTTGCTTCGAGATCCGCGACGACGGGCGCGCCATGCCGGGCGGTACGCTCCCCGAAGGGCATCTGCCGCCGGTGGGCGACCGGGTTGCGGATCTGCCCGAAGGGGGCTGGGGCTGGGGGTTGGTGCGCCGGTTGGCGCAGGACCCGAGCTATCACCGCGCGGACGGGCGCAACCACATGCGCTTCCGCATCGCCCTGCCAGAGTAGCGAGCGCCCGGAGCGGCGGAAAAAAGCGGTTCCAACTTCCCCGCAACCTGCCATACCCTCCGGCGCAGCACAGCAGCGGAGGATCAGATATGCGCGATTTCCACCTTCCGGGGCGCTCGCCCGTCTTTGCGGGAAATGGCATCTGCGCCACCTCGCATCCGATCGCGGCGCAGGCGGCGCTCGACATCCTCAAGCAGGGCGGCAACGCGATGGACGCGGCTATCGCGGGGGCGGTTCTTCTGGGCATATGCGAGCCACATATGTGCGGGATCGGCGGCGATTGTTTCGTGCTGTGGTCGCCGGCGGGGGGCGACGACATCCGCGCGCTGAACGGGTCGGGCCGGGCCTGCGCGGCGGCGGATGCGGCGGCGCTTCGGGCGCAGGGGCTGGACACGATCCCCGTGGGCAGCGCCCATGCGGTCACGATCCCCGGCGCGGTGGCGGGCTTCTGCCACCTGTCGCAAACCCAGGGGCGGCTTGGCCTTGATGCCGTACTGGCCCCGGCGATCCGCTACGCCGAGGAGGGGGTGCCCATCGCCCCGCGCGTGGCCCAAGATCTGGCCACATGCAGTGCCGCGCTACAGGGGCACGGCCCCGCCCATTTCATGAAGGATGGCCGCCCCCTGCGTGTGGGTGACAGGTTCCGCGCGCCGGGGCAGGCCGAGGTGCTGCGCCGGATCGCGCAACACGGGCCGGACGCCTTCTATACCGGAGAGGTCGCGGAGGACATGCTCGCCGCCCTGCATGCGGCGGGCGGCCGGCAGACGGCAGAGGATTTCGCCGCCGCCCGCTGCGACGAGACGGTGCCGATCCGCGGCACATACGGCCCGCAGGAGTTGGTGGAGCATCCGCCCAACGGTCAGGGGGCGACAGCGATCCTGCTGCTCAATATCCTCAAGCACTTCGATCTCGCGGCGATGGACCCGCTCGGCGCAAGGCGCGCGCATCTTGAGGCCGAGGCCGCGAAACTGGCCTATGACGCGCGCAACCGCATCGTGGCCGATCCGGACGCCACCGCCCGGCTGGAGGCAATGCTCGCGCCCGAAACCGCCGCGCGGCTTGCCGCGTTGATCGACCCGGCCCGCGCCATGACACACCCGCCCCCCCTGACAGAGGCGGTGCACAAGGATACCGTCTATATCACGGTGGTCGACCGCGATCGCATGGCGGTCTCGCTGATCTACTCGATCTTCCACGGCTTCGGCTCTGGCATCGCGTCGGAAAAGTTCGGCATCGCGATGCAGAATCGCGGCGCCGGCTTCACGCTGGAGAAAGGGCATCCCAACGAATACGGGCCCGGCAAGCGGCCGATGCACACGATCATTCCCGGCATGCTCTGTGAAGGCGGGCGCACGGTCATGCCCTTCGGCGTTATGGGCGGGCAGTATCAATCGAGCGGTCACGCGCGCTTCATCTCCAACATGACCGATTTCGGCATGGACCCTCAGACCGCGATCGACGCGCCGCGCCTGTTTCCCGATGGCGGTGAGTTGCGGATGGAACGGGGGTTTGCCGATCCGGTGCGCCAGGCGCTGGCCGATCTGGGGCACAAAGTCGTCACCCCGGATGCCCCCCTCGGCGGGGCGCAGGCGATCCGGATTCAAGACGGCTGGCTTGAAGGGGCGTCCGACCCGCGCAAGGACGGCTGCGCCATCGGCTATTGAACCCCGGCGGCGGGTGGGCGCAAACCCTCCCCTGCCGTCAATTCAACTGGAAATGCAGCGGGTAATGCCCGTCCTCGAACGGTCCGAAAAGATCGGGAATGTCGGGATGGCTCACCGGCTCGCCGGAATAATCGGCGACCAGATTCTGCTCAGAAACATAGGCGACGTAGTAGCTCTGATCGTTTTCGGCCAGCAGGTGATAGAAGGGCTGATCCTTGACCGGGCGGCTTTCCTCGGGAATCGCGTCATACCATTCCTCGGTATTGGCGAATTCCGGGTCCACGTCGAAGACCACCCCGCGGAAGGGATGCTTCTTGTGGCGCACGACCTGGCCCAATCCGTATTTTGCGCGTGTCTTCAACATAACAAGATGCCCCTACCCCTTGAACCTAGTGGGTGCAAGGGGGCGATGTCCACATTTCCGCCACAATTGGCGGGGAAACAGACTGTGAACCTTACCTGCACAGTGTCCCGCCCCGCGCCGGATCGGCCCGCACGGTGAATTGACCGCAAGCGCAAAAAGGCACAGGTTTCCCGCATGGGGCAAAAGGTGGGTATTGCCGCTTCATCTGGGGGCAACATGCAGATTGACTACGACAGTCTCACGGCAACCGTGGCCGCCCTGACCGAGGGGGAAACCGACGCTGTGGCGCTCATGGCGACGCTGGCGTGCGAATTGCATCATGCCGACGACCGTTTCGACTGGACGGGGTTTTATCGCGTGGTGGCACCGGACCTGCTCAAGATCGGCCCTTATCAGGGCGGGCACGGCTGCCTCGTGATCCCGTTTTCGCGCGGGATTTGCGGCGCGGCGGCCCGCACCCGCGAGATCCAGCTCGTCGCGGATGTGGAGGCTTTTCCCGGCCATATCGCCTGTTCAGCCTCCACCCGGTCGGAACTGGTGCTGCCGGTCACGAATGGTGCGGGCGACCTGCTTGGCGTGCTGGACATCGACAGCGACCGTCCCGACGCCTTCACCGAAAAGGACGCCGCGCGCCTCTCTGCCATCCTCTCCGACACCTTCCGGCACGCCCGCTGAGCCGGGAGCGTTGCGAAACGCCGGAGGGGGGCGTTGCCCCGTCGCCGCGCGGCGACGACTCCCCCAGAGGACTGGGACAAAGGTGAAGGGTCTGCCCAATGCGCTTTCACCTTTGCGCGAATACTCGCAAAAGCAACGCCCGCCCCGTTCACACCGCCCGCGAGGGTGCAATCGGCATCGCGCGCACCGACAAAATACCGACGTTATACCGACGTAATACCGAAAAGGGTTTTAGCGTTGAATCAAAGGGTTAACCTATGATTCGGAAAATCACGCCAAAACCGCTTCCGCCGCCGCCCCGATCCGCAGAAGGCGGTCTTCGGACATGGGCGCCGTAGCGAATTGAATCCCGCAACTCGCCACGCCGGTGGGCAGGGTCAGAACCGTTTGACCCATCAGGTTCCCGATCCGCGTGTTGCGCAGGGTCAGAAGGTTCCGGCTCACGTAGTACGACTCGTCACGGCCCAGCCGCGCCAGATCGGGCGGCAGGATCGGGCAGGCGGGCGTCAGCACCGCGTCGAAGCGTGCCATGCGCGCGTCAAAACGGCGGCGATCCTCGTGAAGCTCGGCCCAACCGGCGGCAAAATCGGGGGCGGAGAAGCTGGCACCCGATTGAAAACGCTCGCGAATCCGGTCGAACATCAGGTCCGGGTCGGCCTCTATCTCATCACGCCACTGGCCATAGGCCTCGCCGGTGAACAGCACGCCCGACAGCGCCATCGCACGGGCCACCTCCGGCGCCTCGACGCGCTCCACCCGCGCGCCGGCAGCCTGCAGGCGCTCCACCGCAGACAGGAAGGCGGCATGCGGCGTGTCCTCAAGATCGTCCATCGCCACGGTGTCCAACAGGGCGAAGCGCATTCCTTCAAGCCGCGCGCCGCGCAGATCCGGCGCCCCCCGCCCCTCCAGCGCGGCCAGCATCAGCGCGGCATCCTCCACCGTGCGGCACAGTGGGCCGACCGTGTCGAAAGAAGGGCAAAGCGGCACAACCCCCTCAAGACTCAGGCGTTTTTCGGTGGTTTTCAGCCCCACCAGATCGTTCCACGCTGACGGGATGCGCACCGATCCACCGGTGTCCGTGCCCACCCCTGCCGCCGCCAGCCCGAAGGCCACGGAGGCCGCCGCCCCCGAGGACGATCCCCCCGACACAGCGCGCGGGTCGTTCACGCAGGGGGGTGTGGCGGTGATCGGGTTGTAGCCCAGCCCCGAGAAGGCCAGTTCCGACATATGGGTCTTGCCAAGGCACACCAGCCCCATCGCGGTGGCATTGCGCAGCACCCGCGCATCGCGCCCTGGCACCCGGTCTCTCAGAAGGGCCGATCCGGCCTCTGTCTCGACCCCGGCAGTGTCGAACAGGTCT
Organism: Salinihabitans flavidus; assembly: GCF_900110425.1. GTDB lineage: Bacteria > Pseudomonadota > Alphaproteobacteria > Rhodobacterales > Rhodobacteraceae > Salinihabitans > Salinihabitans flavidus. The sequence continues at coordinate 297,709 of NZ_FODS01000002.1, forward strand.
TTCCAGCTCACGGGCACCCCGTCGAGCGGCGACAGGCGATAGCCGGCACGCGCGCGCTCGGCCGCCGCCGCCGCCTCGGCCATGGCGCGATCCGGGGTAAGCCTCGCATAGATGCGGTCGCGCAGGTCGTGGCTTTCGATCGCGCCCAGAAACGCCTGGGTGAGTGCTACCGGATCAATCGCCCCCTCGCCGATTCCACGCCCCAGATCCGCCGCGCTCATCTCAAGCCATTCGAACATGCCCGCCTCTCCCCGTGAAATTCTTGTTCAGTGACGGTAGCGGCCTTGCGGCGCATGGACAATCCCGAAGCAAGACGCATATTGGAAGGCATGGAACATGACAGCGATATCGTGATTGCCGGGGGCGGGCTGAACGGGCCGGCGCTCGCGTTGGGGCTGGCACGAGCCGGGTTCTCGGTGACGGTGGTGGATGCCCGTCCCGCCGCCATCCGCGCCGGCGACAATTTCGACGGGCGCGGCTATGCGCTGGCGCTGGCCTCGCAACGCCTGCTGCGGCGCATCGGCGTGTGGGACCGCGTGGAGGCCAACGCCCAGCCGATGCTCGAGATCAAGGTCACGGACGGCCGCGCGGGGGAGGGTCCGTCGCCCTTCCTGCTGCATTTCGATCATGCCGAGATCGAGGAAGGGCCGATGGGCTTCATGCTCGAGGACCGCTTTCTCTACCGCGCCTTTCAGGAGGCGATGCACGAGGCGCCGCGCATCACCACAATCCATGAGGACAGCGTTGTCGCACAGGCCCCCGGCACGGCGGGGGTGACGGTCACGCTCGCCTCGGGGCGGCAGCTTGGGGCGGCGCTGCTGGTGGGCTGCGATGGGCGGCAAAGCGGCGTGGCGATGCGCGCGGGTATCCGGCGCACCGGCTGGGGCTACGGACAGACGGCGCTGGTCTGCGCCATCGCGCATGAAAAGCCCCATCACGGCATCGCGCATCAGTTCTTCATGCCGCCCGGGCCGCTGGCCATCCTGCCGCTGCCGGGCAACCGAAGCTCCATCGTCTGGACCGAAAGCGATGCGATGGCCGCCCGGATCGACGCGATGGAGGATGACGATTACCTCGCCGTGTTGCGCCCGCGCTTCGGCGATTTCCTCGGAGAGATTTCACTGGCCGGCGAGCGGTTCACCTATCCGCTCGGCCTGACGGTCGCGAACCGCTTTGCCGCGCCGCGCATCGCGCTTGTTGGGGACGCTGCACATGGGATGCACCCGATCGCCGGGCAGGGTCTCAATGCCGGGCTGCGCGACGTGGGTGCGCTGGTTCAGGTGCTGACAGAGGCGCGCCGCCGCGGAGAGGACATCGGTATGATACAGGTTCTGGAACGGTATCAGGAGTGGCGCCGCTTTGACACACAGGCGCTTGCGATGGCGACGGATATGACAAACCGTCTGTTTTCCAACGACAATCCGCTTCTGCGACTGGGCCGCGACATCGGGATGGGGCTGATCAATCTCGCGCCGGGGCTGCGGCGGGGGGTCATCCGCGAGGCGGCGGGCCTGACCGGGGACCTGCCAGAGCTGATGCGCGCCTAGTCAAGCTTGCGCGCCTCATCGACGAGCATCACCGGAATCCCCTCGCGGATCGGAAAGGCGAGCCGCGCCCGACGGGACAAAAGCTCCTGTTTCTCGGCGTCATACTCAAGCGTCGTCTGCGTGACGGGGCAGACCAGCGCCTCCAGCATGCGGCGGTCGAAAGCGGGGGAAGGGGTCATTGCATGATGTCCTCCGAATCGCCGCCCCGCATGGCAAATTCCATCAGGGTGACAAGCGTTTCACGCCGCGTTTGAAGCGATGGTGCCTCAAGCAAGGCCTGTTTGTCCTCAGGTTTGAATTCCAGCAGCATCGAGAGCGAATTGATCAGCAGTTCGTCGTCCGCCTCCTTCAGGGAGTCCCAGTCGGTCGACAGGTTCAGCGCCTCGAAAAACCGCGACAGAAGGATCATGAACCGCTCGCGAGAGAACCCCGGATCACGTTCCGATGGGCCGAGGTCACGGTCGAATCCGTCCCAGCTTATGCGGGCGCGACGATAGGGCTGAAACCCCTCCACCTCTTGCAGGACGCGAAACCGCGACACCCCCGCCAGCGTGATCAGGTAGCGACCATCCTCGGTTTCGGAAAACTGCGTGACGCGACCGGCGCAGCCGATGGCGTGAAGCACCGGGGCCTCCTGTCCCGGCACGGCATGCGGCTGTACCATCCCGATAAGTCGACCCGACGTCTTGAGCGTATCGTCCAGCATCGCCAGGTATCGCGGCTCGAAGATATGAAGCGGCAAGCGCGCGCGTGGCAGGAGAAGCGCCCCGGAAAGCGGAAACACGGGCAGCATATCGGGAAGATCGGCAGGTTTTATCATATCCTCTAGCTTAGCCCGGTTTCACCGTCAGGCAAATATCATCGAGGTGAGTTTGCGGCGTCCATTCAATACCACCGGATCATTCGGCTTCAGCGCATCGAAGATCTTGAAAAGCTGCGTCTTTGCAGCCTCATCGTTCCACTCGCGGTCCCGCCGGAAAAGCTCCAGTAACTGCTCGACCGCGCCTTCGGCATCGCCAGAAGCATGCAGCGCCAGCGCCAGATCGAACCGCGCCTGATGGTCGTCGGGATCAGCTTCGACCTTGTCGCGCAGTTCCGCCACGGGGCCGGCGTTCTCGGCCTGCCGGGCCAGCTCGATCTGCGCATGGGCGGCCTCGATCTCGGCCGCATGGCTGATTTCTGCCGGGGCCCCGTTGAGAACGGCCTCTGCCTGTTCCACATCGTTCAGTGCCAGATGCGCCCGCGCCAGCCCCCCATAGGCGGCGGCATTGTTGGGATCCTCGCCAATGATAGCAGCAAAGGTCTGTGCGGCGTCGCTGGCCGCGCCCTCGGTGAGCATGGTCTCGGCGGCCTTGATCGCCTCGGCCAGACCGTCGCCGCCCTCGACGGCGGCGCCGCCGGCTTCGATCACGCGCTGCACGAAGGCGTCCACCTCCGACGGGGGCAGAGCCCCCTGAAACCCGTCGATCGGCTGCCCTTGATAGAAGGCATAGACCGTCGGGATCGACTGCACCCGCAGCTGTCCGGCGATGCCCTGATTCTCATCGACGTTGACCTTGGCCATCTTCACCGCGCCGTTTGCCTTGGTCACGGCCGCCTCCAGCGCGGGGCCAAGCGTTTTGCACGGGCCGCACCATGGCGCCCAGAAATCCACGATCACCGGCACCTGTTGCGATGCCTCGACCACCTCGGCCATGAAGTCGGCCTCGCTCACATCCTTGATCAGATCACCGGCGGGGGTCTGTGTGCCTTGTCCGAGTTCCAGCATTATTGTCATCCCTTGTCTGCGTTTGCCCCTATATGAGGGCTACGCGTCCCGAGTCAAAGGTCGAAAGTGGCAAAAACCGGGGCGTGGTCGCTCGGTTTCTCCCATCCGCGCGCGGCACGCAGGATGCGGCTGTTGTGACCTGCGTTCGCAATGTCCGGAGTGGCCCAGACATGATCGAGCCTGCGGCCCTTGTCGGCGGCATCCCAATCGCGCGCCCGATAGCTCCACCAGCTATAGAGCTGGCCGTCGGGAATGTCCTTGCGGGTGATGTCCACCCAGGCCCCGGCCTCCTGCGTCTGGCCAAGCTGCTCAACCTCCTCTGGGGTGTGGCTCACCACCTTGAGAAGCTTCTTGTGACTCCAGACGTCATCCTCGCGCGGGGCGATGTTGAGATCGCCCACGAGGATCGATCGGGTCATCTGCTCATCGCGGAACCAGTCGCGCATCTCTGTCAGGTAATCGAGCTTCTGGCCGAATTTCTCGTTCACCGCACGATCGGGCACGTCGCCTCCAGCGGGCACATAGAAATTGTGGATCACGACCCCGTTGTCCAGCCGCGCCGCCACATGCCGCGCATGGCCGAGACCAGCGAAATCCATCTCGCCCATATCCTCGATCGGCGCTTTTGACAAAATGGCCACTCCGTTGTAGCCTTTCTGACCACGCGCCACCATGTGGTGGTAGCCAAGTGCTTTGAACCGCTCCATCGGGATCTTCTCGACCGGGGACTTGCACTCCTGCAGACACAGGATATCCGGTCCCTCCTCTTCGAGAAGTTTGCAAACGATCGGCTCGCGTAAACGCACCGAGTTGATGTTCCAGGTGGCGAGGGTAAAGGGCATGTCAGGCTCTCCGCTTTTTGCGGAACCTATCCCCCGCCGCGTCGGTTTTCCAGTCGATAGTGCCTGCGCGGACAGCCCGAAAATCGCCCTTCCACCCCCCTTGACCGGGGCTGTCCCGACGTGGGCGGAGGTAACCGCAGATACAATGCCAAGGAGGACAAGAGCATGACTGTCACCATGAAAACCGAATCCTTCGAACGTGAACGCGTGGATGCCTATCCGACGCGCCATGCGGATCGTGAAACCATCACCGACCGTGCCGACCCTGTGCTGTGGACGGCTTGGAGCGAGGATGCGCCCCTCGCGCGCGAACAGGCGGAGCATTACGAGCAAAAGGGTTATCTGGTGCTCAGAGATCTCTTCACACCGGACGAAGTGCGCGGCCTGATGGATGTGAGCCGCCGCCTGCGCACAACCGACCCGGCCGAGCGCCCGGCCGATTTCGTCTCGGAACCCGCCTCTGACGAGGTGCGCACCATCTTCCGACTGGACGAGCATTCCGAAACCTTCGCGCGACTCGCGGCCGATGCGCGCTTGGCCCGCGTGGCCGAGTTTCTGCTGGGCGACCGGGTGTATCTCCATCAGTCCCGGCTCAACTACAAGCCGGGCTTCAAGGGCAAGGAATTCTACTGGCACTCGGATTTCGAAACATGGCACGCTGAGGACGGTGTGCCCCGGATGCGCGCGGTTTCGGCCTCTATCCTGCTCACCGACAACACCTCGGTGAACGGACCGCTGATGCTTGTGCCCGGCTCGCACCGGAGGTTCATCGGCTGCCGGGGCGCCACGCCCGAAGACAACCACAAGACCTCTCTGAAGGCACAGGTGGTCGGCGTGCCGCAGCCCGAGACGATCGCGAAGCTGGTAAAGGAACACGGACTCGACACCGCCACCGGTCCGGCCGGCACCGTGGTGTTCTTCGAGTGCAACACGCTGCACGGCTCGAACGGGAATATCACGCCCTTTCCGCGGTCAAACGCGTTCTTCGTCTATAACGCGCTGACCAATCGCCCCAGCGCGCCCTTCGCGGCGAAAACCCCGCGTCCCGAATGGCTCGCCAACCGCGACACTATCACCCCGCTGGAGGCGCGCCGCGGGGCGATCACGGGTGAGGGCGCAGCCTGACGGCAAGCTCCACAAAAAAAGGCCCGGGCAAAGCCCGGGCCAGTCCAACAGGGAGGTGCATATCATTACCCGGATATGCGCGGGATCTCTTTTCGCATCGCTCAGACATAATCGATACTAGCCCAATTTGAAGATGTTCTGAACATTTAGAATTGCTCCAGATCAACCTAAGCATGAATTTGCCTACGCAACGAGACGATAGCCGCCCGATTCCGTCACCAAAATCCGCGCGTTCGACGGATCTGGTTCGATCTTCTGGCGCAGCCGGTAGATATGCGTCTCAAGCGTGTGGGTCGTCACCCCGGCATTGTAGCCCCAAACCTCGTGCAACAGCACGTCGCGCGCCACCACGCCTTCGCTCGCGCGGTAAAGGAACTTGAGTATATTGGTTTCCTTCTCGGTCAGGCGGATCTTGCGTTCGTCTTCGGTGATCAGCATCTTCATAGCCGGTTTGAACGTATAGGGACCAAGCGTGAAAACCGCATCCTCGGATTGCTCGTGCTGGCGAAGCTGCGCCCGGATACGGGCGAGAAGCACGGGAAACTTGAACGGCTTGCTCACGTAGTCATTCGCCCCCGCATCAAGGCCAAGGATCGTGTCGGCGTCACCGTCATGGCCGGTGAGCATCAGGATCGGGCTCTTCACCCCTTGCTTGCGCATCAACCGGCAAAGCTCTCGCCCATCGGTGTCGGGAAGCCCCACATCGAGAATGACCAGATCATAAATCCCCTCGCGGGCCCGGCTCATGGCCTCGGCACCGTTGCCGGCCTCAAACACGTCGAAATCCTCGGTCATAACGAGTTGCTCCGACAGCGCCTCGCGCAGATCGTCATCGTCATCCACCAGAAGAATTTTCTTGAGCTGTCCCATGCGGGTCTCCTCTATCTCCGTTCACAGACATGGCCGCGCAGCGTGGTGACGGCAAGTTTTGCTGCAATTCTCTCACGCGCTCGTGTAATCCAGCCGGCAAATGTTTCATATTGCGTCAAAGGCGGCTACATCTGTGCCTCCCGCCGCGCCATGAGGACGACATGAGTTTTGCGCCCGACATTCTCGAACGGCTCGCCCGGGCCCGCTCCGATCTGCGGATGGGGGTGCCCATCGTGCTCACAAGCGAGGCGGGGGCGGCGCTCGTGCTCGCCGCTGAAACACTGGATGCGCAGCGGCTGGCGGACGTGCTGGCACTGGGCGGCGAGTCGGTGCTGGCGATCACCGCGCGCCGCGCCGTCACGCTCAAGGCGCGCCCCTATGACGGCGATCTGGCGCGAGTGATCGTGCCCCCCGACGCCTCTCTTGGGTGGGTGATGGGGGTGGCCGATCCAGCGGACGATCTGCAAAAACCGATGAAGGGGCCGCTGATCGCGGCGCGCGGGGGCGATGCGACGCTGCACCGCGCCGCCATCGGCGTGGTGAAAACCGCCCGTCTTCTGCCCGCCGCGCTGGTACTGCCTCTCGCCGATGCCGCCCGCTTCGCGCTCGACCACGGGCTGACGGTCATTCCCACCGATCTCGCCGCACCGCATTTCGCTGCGATGAGCCCACTGCATCCCGTTGTTCATGCCCGCTTGCCGATGGAAGCGTCAGAGGCCGGGCGCGTACACATCTTCCGCCCCGAGGACGGCAGCGAGGAACATTACGCCATCGAGATCGGCAAGCCGCCGCGCGACAAGCCGGTGCTTGCGCGGCTGCATTCGGCCTGTTTCACCGGAGATGTTCTCGGCTCTCTGAAATGCGACTGCGGCCCGCAACTGCGCGGCGCGCTGGCGCAGATGGGCACGGCGGGGGCAGGCGTATTGCTCTATCTCAATCAGGAAGGGCGTGGCATCGGTCTGGCCAACAAGATGCGCGCCTACAGCTTGCAGGATCAGGGCTTCGATACCGTGGAGGCGAACCACCGGCTTGGGTTCGAGGACGACGAACGCGATTTCCGCATCGGCGCCGACATCCTCAAGACAATGGGGTTTTCCGCTGTGCGGTTGCTGACCAACAACCCGCGCAAGATCGAAATGATGGAGAAGACCGGCATCGCCGTGACAGAGCGTGTGCCGCTCAGGATCGGGGAGACCGCCCACAACCGCGCCTATCTCGCGACCAAGGTAGCAAAATCGGGACATCTTCCGTGATCGCATGTCCCGCCGATATCGTGCTCACCCCCATGGGACTGCGCTTTCGGTCGCGGCGTTTTGCCTGCACCATCGGGCGCGGCGGGGTGACAACGGCCAAGCGCGAAGGCGACGGCGCCACACCCGCCGGAACGCACCGCATTGTCGGTATGCTCTACCGTCCCGACCGTATACCGCGCCCCGCGCCCTGGGCCACGCCGATTGTTGTGGACGATCTGTGGTCGGATGCCAGCGGCGAGGCACATTACAACCACATGGTCCGTGCGCCCTACCCGCACAGCCACGAGGCGCTGCGCCGCGCCGATCCGCTTTATGATCTGGTGCTGATCACCGACTGGAACTGGCCCAATGCCCAGCCCGGCCACGGCTCTGCCATCTTCATCCACCAGTGGCGCCGCCCCGGGGTTCCCACCGAAGGCTGCATCGCCCTGCGCCGCGATCACCTGCACTGGATCGCCGCACACCTCGCGCCCGGCGCCCGCTTTCTGGTGCCCGCCCGCGGCTGACGACTCCTCATACCTCCCCGTCCCATCAACTTTGTCTGAAACACTTCAGGTTTTGGCACACAGCACTTCCTGAAACGCCGTCGCATCGACATGCCAGAAATGTGGCAAAAGCCCCTGACCGCGCTCGAACATCCCAGATGCCGATTCCCAACCGTCGAAGTCACCCAGAACCAACGCACAACCCCGAACACCTGCGCAAGGCGGCGAGCGCTCTGGAGTTCGGCTGGCGTATAGGTCCGATGAACCGTGAAGCGCTGACTTGAAAACACCAAAGGCGCCCGTGGGCGCCTTGTTTTATTGGTCGGAGTGAGAGGATTCGAACCTCCGGCCCCTGCCTCCCGAAGACAGTGCTCTACCAGGCTGAGCTACACTCCGACCGTAACCGGGGATTAGCCCAGCTTTCGAACAATGACAAGAGCCGATGAGACCGTCATTCCCCTTTGATCGCAGGCTCTGCCACATCATACCGGCCGCCAACTACGCGGTGTGTCGCCCGCTCTCGATAAAGCGACAGGATCGTTCACCATCCAGGGGACCTGAAATCCAGACGTGCAGTCTCGCGTTGCCGTCGTTGCTGCGGGCCATTCGGTTTCAAACCCGCAGATGATCACCTGTGGAAAACGCCGGAGAATGCGCCCGCCACACAAAAGCCAGCGCGAGGGCTACAGGCTCGCGTCCAGCGCCGCGATCACCGCATCGCCCATCTCGGTGGTGGAGACAGGCGTGCCGCCTTCCTTCTGCATCAGATCCGCGGTGCGCACACCATCGGCGAGCACCTTTTCCACCGCGCGTTCAAGCCGGTCCGCTTCCGCGCCCGTATCGAAGGAATAGCGCAGCGCCATGGCAAAGCTCAGGATGCAGGCGCAGGGGTTGGCCTTGCCCTGCCCGGCGATGTCCGGCGCGCTGCCATGCACGGGCTCATAAAGCGCCTTGGGCCGCCCGTTCGCCATTGGCGCGCCGAGGCTCGCGGACGGCAGCATACCAAGGCTGCCGGTCAGCATCGCAGCGCAATCCGAAAGGATATCGCCAAACAGGTTGTCGGTCACGATCACGTCGAACTGCTTGGGCGCGCGGACAAGCTGCATCGCGCCATTGTCGGCATACATGTGGCTCAGTTCGACCTCGGGGTAGTCCGCGCTCACCTCCGTGACGACCTCGCGCCAGAGGACGCCCGATTCCATCACGTTGGCCTTCTCCATTGAGCAGAGTTTGCGATTGCGCTTCATCGCCAGATCGAAGGCCGCGCGCGCCACGCGCTCGATCTCGCTTTCGGTGTAACGCTGGGTGTTGATGCCGACGCGTTCGTTGTTCTCGGTGAAGATCCCGCGCGGCTCTCCGAAATAGGAGCCCGAGGTCAGCTCGCGCACGATCATCAGGTCGAGCCCCTCGACCACCTCCCGCTTGAGCGACGAGAAATCCGCCAGCGCGCCGAAACACTGCGCCGGGCGCAGGTTGGCGAATAGATCCATCTCCTTGCGCAACCGCAGAAGACCCCGCTCCGGCTTCACGCTGAAATCCAGATCGTCATATTTGGGTCCGCCCACGGCGCCCAGCAGAACCGCGTCCACCTCCTGCGCCTTCGCCATCGTGTCGTCGTGCAGCGGCGTGCCATGTTTGTCATAGGCCGCCCCGCCCACGAGATCCTCGCTGACATCGAAGGCCATGCCGCGCTTGTCGCCATACCAGTCGATGATGCGGCTGACCTGCGCCATGACTTCGGGGCCGATGCCGTCACCGGCGAGAATGAGAAGGGAAGGGTTGCTCATGGAATGTCCGTCCTTGGTCAATAGCGTTCCGCCAAGGGCGTAGCGGCAAGCCCGGCAAAGATCAAGAAACGACCGGCCGCAATCCCTCGCTCAGCGCCTGCCAGACTCGGCGGATGCGCGGCGTGTGCCGCATCGCCTCATGCGCCGAGAGCCAGACCGGCAGGGGTGGCAGCGCCATGTCGGGCAAAAGCCGCTCCACCCCCGGATCGGCCTGCCCTGTCGTGATCTGCGCGAACCCGATGCCGCATCCCGCCCTCACCAGCTCCCAATAGGCGCTCTGGTTGTCGCAGCGCACACTGAACATCTCGCGCGCGGCGGGAAATCCCATGTCCCGCATGATCCGCAAAATCAGATCGTTGCGATCATAGCCCACCATCTCATGATGCAGCAAATCCTCGGGCACCGACGGGCGCCCCGCCCGCTCCAGATAGGACCGCGCCGCGAACACGCCGATCCCGATCTCGCCGATATGCTGGGCCACAATATCGAGCTGATCGGGGCGATACATGCGCACCGCGATGTCTGCCTCCCGAAACAGAAGGTTCTCCGATCCATCCGAGGGCACGAGGTCGATGGCAATTTCCGGCTCCGCGCGCCGCAGCCGCGCCAGGATCGCCGGCAGGACGTGATGCGCCATGAACACGCTGCTGGCGATCCGCACATCGCCCCGAAGCCGCGACTGTCCACCCGCCGCCGTCAGCGCGATCCGGCCCATCGCAGCGCGCATCTCCTGCGCCGCCGGAAGCACCTCCTGCCCCAGCGCAGTGAGCGTCAGGCCTCGCGGCACCCTCTGGAAGAGCTCCGCGTCCAGCTGCGATTCGAGCGCGCGGATCTGGCGGCCCAGCGTCGGTTGGCTTGCCCCCAGCCGCCGGGCGGCCTGCGACAGCGATCCGGTCTCGGCGACGGCAAGAAACGCCTGCACCAGCGACCAGTCGAGCGATGAGAGTCGGTCATTCATTCAATAATGAATAGCACATCTGCGATCTCAACCAATTTCCAAATTCTCGCGCATGGACAAGACTTCCCCCATCCCAACCAGACAGGAGATTGTCCCATGCAACAGACCGCTCTCATCCTTGGCTCCTCCGGCCGCTTCGGCCGCGCCAGCGCAGAAGCCTTCGCCGCCGCCGGCTGGCAGGTGCGCCGCTTCGACCGTGCGCGCGACGACCTCATGCAGGCGGCACGCGGCGCCGATGTGATCGTGAACGGCTGGAACCCGGCCTACCCGGACTGGGCCACCAATGTCCCGCACCTTACCCGGCAGGTGATTGCCGCCGCGAAAGCACATGACGCCACCGTGATCGTGCCGGGCAATGTCTATGTCTATGGCGACGGCAGCCCGCAAGTCTTCGACCTGACCACGCCCCACGCCGCGACAAATCCGCTCGGCCGCATCCGCATCGAAATGGAGCAGGCCTATCGCGCCTCCGGGGTGCGCACCATCCTGCTGCGCGCAGGCGATTTCATCGACACGCAGGCCTCTGGCAACTGGTTCGACCTGATGATGACCCCGAAGATCGCGCAGGGGCGTTTCACCTACCCCGGCCGCCGTGACATCCCCCATGCCTGGGCGTATCTGCCGGACATGGCCCGCGCCGCAGTGATGCTGGCAGAGCGGCGCGACACCCTCAACCGGTACGAGGAGGTGGGTTTTCCCGGTTACACGCTGTCGGGCGATGAGATGGCCGCCGCCCTCGAACAGGTGACGGGGCGGGCCTTGCGCGTGAAACCTCTCAACTGGCTACCCCTGCGACTTGCCGCGCCAGTCTGGAAAATGGGCCGATGCCTGGTGGAGATGCGCTATCTGTGGAACCTGCCGCACCGGATCGGGGCGGTGCGTTTCGATGCCCTTCTGCCCGGCTTCCGGCATACTCCGCTGGACAAGGCGCTCGCCTCCGCTCTGCCGCAGGTGGCGCTGCGCCCCGCCCCCGCCGCTCAGCCGTCCAGATCGACCCAGATCAGCCGGTGACGGCTCGCCGCGCCCGCCGCATCGTGCAGCGCCTCTCCCGGCGCGGGCCAGACCACCCCCGCGCCCATCACCCGCCAGTCGGCGGAGGGCAGGATCACATCCGCCCGCCGCCGGCCCGGCCCCGGCGGCGGCCAATCGACGGTGTCGCGCCCGGCCAGCGGATCCTGCAACCGGGGGTCAGTCACAAGCGCGCGGATCGCCCCTTTTCGCCCCTCGCCCCGGCGCGGATCGTTGTTGGCCACGCCCATCACAACAAAGCGCCCCCCGGGCGGCGGCACATTCAGCGCCCCGTCAAGATAGCGCAGCCAGAAACGCAGCTCATCGGCATTGCGCAGCCCGTTGCGATCCTCGGGTCCGTCGAACACCGGCGTCGTGGCGTGAAAGGCCAGGATGGTGACCTCCCCGCCCGGAACGGCGACCGGTACCGCCCAATGGCCGACCGACGACAGTCGCTGCACCGCCTGCGCCCCCTGCGATGGAAACGGCCCCGCCACCGACACCGGAAGCCGGGCCCCCGGCAGATCGCGCCAGAGCATCGCGGAGAAGTCGACCACCCCGCCTTCGCGCACCGGGTGGCGCGACAGGATCGCAAGCCCCCCTTCCCCGGCGAACTTCCCGTACCCCTGCGCATCCGCCGCCTCGCCCAGACGGCCATTGCCGTCGAGATCGTGACCGCTGGCCATCCCGCTGTTGGGCCGAAGCGCGAAAAGATGCGAATAATGCAGACCCGCCTCGGTGATCACGTCGCGCAGCGCCCTCAACCCGTGCAGATCGTGGTCGAAATCCACCCCCTGAAGCACAAGCACATCCGGCGCCGCCCCGGCCACCACCCGCGCCACGGCCCGCCCCTGCACATCGCCGCGCAGCAGGTCGCGCAGCATCAGCCCCGGCCCCTTGCGCGACAATTCAGTGTGAAAACTCGCCACCCGAAGCGGCTCTGCCTGCGCCGGCAGGCAAACCGCGATCAGCGCGATCAGACCGAGGATCAGACGGCCTGCAACCCCCGCGCCGCCGCATAGGCGCGCTTGCGGTTCTCGTCGATGAGCTGCGCCACTCGCAGCATCGCCATGCCGCGCATGATCAGGCTCGCAGGTATGAAGGCCCATCCGCTTATCGTCCATATCAGGGTTTGCGGATCGTCAAGGTAGATCGGGTCCACCAGATCCGACATCATCTGCACAATGGCCGGGATCAGGAACGGCATCAAGAAACCGAACGCGATATTGAGTTGCCCGTCGCGGTTGAGCCGGGGCAACACGTCCCCCCCTGCGGTCGGATCGAACAATGGAAGGTTCACCCAGACATTGAACGCGCCGCCCCGCGCCGGCCAGTCGAGGATGCGAACGTAGAAATAGAACACCGCCAGCATGATCAAGGAAATCAGATAGGCCAGGCCCGAGGCGCTCCTCACCGCCACGACAAGCTGTTGCGAAGCATCGTCGGGCAGCATGATCACCATGAGTTGCACCGGCGAGTATGGAAAATCAATCACATTGCCCACCACGACGCCCAGTGCTTCGAGAAAGGAACTCAGGGCATTGGGTTCGAACCGCGCCCGTGCGATTATGGAAAGCGACAGGACTGTCAGGAAGATCGCGATGAATCGCAGCCGGTTGAAAGGCGGCGCATAGCGGAACTCGACGATCGACGGGTAACGCGCGAAATACTCGATAAAAATCAGACATCCGGTGAACAGTGCAAACAGCAGAACAATCTGCGTCGCGTCCAAACCAACATTGGGAAGTATCAACGCTGGCGTCGCAAGCAGCAACGCCATCAGGAATGCCCGCACGATGGCGGAAGTGAACTGCTCAAACACGGTCTCGTTCCCTTCAACCTGGAGCGCCGCGATTCTTTGCCGCGTGCTGTATCCAACCTGATCCCGCCTGCTCCGGCGGGCTGCCTCATTATTGCCTCAATCCTGCCCGGTTTCCCCAAAGGTCTCAAGCCTCGGTGTGAAAAGACTCCTTCCAGGCCCGGCAATCGGAGCAAAGTGGTGCGGCGTTGCATCAATGGGCAGTGGGAAAAACCCTTCTAATCCAAAGTTATGCCATATCTTGTGCCCCATTGGTCGAAGTCCACAAGCCGCCGAAGGCCCTTCCCTGGTAAAATGCAAAGAGGCCGCCCTGCTCTGCAGGACAGCCCCAAATTGTGCCAGGATTGCGGCAGAAAAACGGATCAGACCCAGGGGCGCTCCGCCGAAAGCCGCGCCTCGTAGGCGTCGATCGAGGCGACCTTCTCCAGCGTCAGCGCGATGTCGTCGAGCCCGTTGAGCAGGCAATGTTTGCGAAACGGGTCCACCTCGAAGGAAAACACTTCGCCGTCCGACGTGGTAACCTCCTGCGCCTCGAGATCGACTGTCATCCGGGCGTTCTCACCCTTTTCCGCGTCCCTTATCAGAACATCAACCTGGCTTTGCGGAAGCTTGATCGGCAGGATGCCGTTCTTGAAGCAGTTGTTGTAGAAAATATCCGCGAAGGACGGCGCTATCACGCATCTGATCCCGAAATCCTTGATCGCCCACGGCGCGTGTTCCCGGCTGGAGCCGCAGCCGAAATTCTCCCCCGCCACAAGGATCTCGGACTTGCGGTATTGCGGCTTGTTGAGTACGAAATCCGCGATTTCCTTGCCGTCGTCGTCATAGCGCATCTCGTCGAACAGGTTGACGCCAAGCCCCGACCGCTTGATCGTCTTGAGAAACTGTTTGGGGATGATCATGTCGGTGTCGATATTCACCAGCGGCATGGGCGCCGCGATCCCGGTGATCTTTTCGAATTTTTCCATTCGCTCTGTCTCCTTGAAACGGTTGGCGGGACATCCCCGCCCTTCAGGGTCGGGCGGGGTATCCCCCCGCCGCACCGTTCACATCATCTCGCGCACGTCGGTCAGGTGGCCGGTGATCGCCGCCGCCGCCGCCATCGCCGGGCTGACGAGATGGGTGCGCCCGCCCCGGCCCTGACGACCCTCGAAATTGCGGTTCGACGTGGCCGCACAGCGTTCGCCGGGCGAGAGTTGATCGGGGTTCATCGCAAGGCACATGGAACAGCCCGCGAGCCGCCATTCGAACCCCGCCTCCTGAAAGATCTCGGCCAGCCCCTCTTCCTCGGCCTGGGCGCGCACAAGGCCCGATCCGGGCACGATCATGGCGCGCAGGCCCTCCTTGATCTTCTTGCCCTTCACGACATCGGCCACCGCGCGCAGATCCTCGATCCGGCCATTGGTACAGGAGCCAATGAACACCGTGTCGATCTCGATATCGGTCAGCTTCATCCCCGGCGTCAGGCCCATGTAGTCCAATGCGCGCTTGGCCGCCTCGACCTTGCCGCCGCTGAACTGCGACGGATCGGGCACATGCCCCGAAATCGGCAGCACGTCCTCGGGGCTGGTGCCCCACGTCACAACCGGCTCGATCTCTCCGGCGTCAATGATGATCACCTCGTCAAAGACCGCATCCTTGTCCGAATAAAGCGTCTTCCAATACTCCAGCGCCTGTTCCCACTGCGCGCCCTTGGGGGCGTGGGGGCGACCCTTGATATACTCAAAGGTCGTGTCGTCCGGCGCAATGAGACCGGCGCGCGCGCCGCCTTCGATCGCCATGTTGCAGACCGTCATCCGCCCTTCCATCGATAGCGACCGGATCGCCTCGCCGCAGTACTCGATCACATATCCGGTGCCGCCCGCGGTCCCGGTGCGCCCGATGACCGTAAGGGTGATGTCCTTGGCCGTCACACCGGGAGGAAGCTGCCCGGTGATCTCCACCTTCATGTTCTTGGATTTGCTCTGGATCAGCGTCTGTGTGGCGAGCACGTGCTCGACCTCCGACGTGCCGATGCCATGCGCAAGCGCGCCAAAGGCGCCATGCGTCGCCGTATGGCTGTCGCCGCAGACCACCGTCATCCCCGGCAGGGTCCAGCCCTGTTCCGGCCCGACGATATGCACGATCCCCTGCCGCACATCGTTGACGGGGTAATAGTTGATGCCGAAATCTATCGCGTTGCGGTCGAGCGCATCGACCTGGATCCGGCTTTCCTCGTTCTCGATTCCATGCACCCGGTCGGGGGTCGTGGGCACGTTGTGATCGGGCACGGCGATGGTCTTGGCCGGGGCGCGCACATCGCGGCCCGCCATCCGCAACCCTTCGAAGGCTTGCGGGCTCGTCACCTCATGCACGAGATGCCGGTCGATATAAAGCAGGGTGGTGCCGTCTTCGGCTTCATGCGCGACATGCGCATCCCATATCTTGTCATAGAGTGTCTTGGGGGACATATGTCCTCTCCCCTTCGATGAATGTGGCGATAGGCTGCATGACTTCGGGGCGCGCGCGTCCACGGCGCGGCCCGCGCGCGATCATAGCGCGGCGTTGACCGACTTGGACTGACCGAAAAAGCGCCAGGGCAGAAAGGCGCGGTCGTCTATGTCATAGATGCGTTCCATGCGTTGTCCTTACACCTGTCGATGTCTTGCATCAAGATAGGCATTCACAGCCGCGCAAGGAAGACCGCGCTCATCGAAAGACCCACCGCGATGATGAATCCCCGGATCACCACCGGCGGCAGAACCCGGGCGAGCCGCGCGCCGGCGAACCCGCCCAGAACGGCCGCCGCCGCCATCATCCCCGCCTGCGGCCATGCCACCAGACCGGCCACCGCGAATGTCGCCACCGAAATGGCCGAAATCACGAAGGACAGCGCATTCTTGAGCCCGTTCATCTGGCGCAGATCCACCATCCCCCACAGCGCGAAGAGCGCCAGAAGAACGATTCCCAGCCCGCCGTTGAAATACCCCCCATAGACCGATACGAAAAACAGCCCCACCGCCCCGTAGGGCGTGGCCTTCACAGGGCTGCGCAGCATCCAGATCTGCAACCGCTTCTGAAAGGCGAACGCCAGCGTCGCCGCCAGCAGAAGAAAGGGCACCACCACCGAAAAGACCTCGTTGGAGGACACCAGCAGCAGAAGCCCGCCACAAAGCCCGCCCGCCAGCGCCACCCCGCACGCCCAGTAGAGCTTCTTGCGCGGCAGTGCGGTAATCTCCGCGCGGAAGCCCGCCGCCGCCGCGAGATAGCCGGGAAAGACCGCCACCGCGCTCGTGGCATTGGCCAGCACCGGCGGCAGCCCGGCAAAGACCAGCGCCGGAAAAGTCAGGAACGTACCGCCGCCCGCCAGCGCATTGACGATGCCGGCGCCGAAACCGGCCAGAAGGATCAGGACAATCTCGCTCATGCAAGGCTGCTAGGCCAGCCCCGCGCCGGGTGCAAGCCGTTTACGCGGGCGCGGTTTATTTCCTGTCATTGATCCGGGCGCCGCTTTAATCTTACCCTTGGGCGAACGGGGGAGCGGCGTGAAAAACGAAACGACAGCAACGACCTACGACATCGCGCAGACCGGCACGCCGCAGGCGGGCGCGCCGGATACCGCCGCTCAGGGGGCGCCACCGGACCCCGAGGCCCCCGGCTCGCTGGAGTTGACGATAGGACTCTGGGAAGACCTGTTCCGGTTCGCCTCCAGTCTGCTGCGTCCCTGGAATGCCTATCAGGTGCTTATCGCGTTGGCGCTTCTGGTGCTGGCCTTCGCGCTCTCGCGCCTGTTCGGTCCGCGACTGCACCAATGGCTACGCACCCGTGAAGGCTGGCCGAAATGGCGGTTGCGCTACATGCTGATGCTGTACCGCCGCCTTGCGCTGGTCTTCTTCGTGATCGTCCTCTGGGCCATGGTGCTGATCATGCGCGAGGTGACATGGCCCAGCCGCTCCTACATGCTGGTCATTCTGGCCCAACTGGCCACCGCGTGGCTGGTCATCGCGTTGATCGCGCGACTGGTTCACAACAATTTCCTGCGCATGGTGCTGCGCACCGGGGCCTGGGTCTGGGTGACGCTGAACATTCTGGGACTGGAGCCGGACGCGCGGCAACTTCTCGACTCCATCGCTCTTGAAGTCGGCCAGATGCGTCTCTCTCTGCTGACCCTGCTTCAGGCGGTGGTGATGCTGGCGCTGACGCTGGCCGTGGCACGATTCCTGGCGCGCAACACCGCCGCCAATATCAGCCGGAACGAAGACATCTCGCCCTCCATGCAGGTGTTGGTGGTCAAGTTCCTTCAGGTTCTCTTCTACGGCGCGGCCTTCTTCATCGGCCTGCGCATCGTCGGCGTCGATCTCACCGGGCTGGCGGTCTTGTCGGGCGCCATCGGCGTCGGCCTCGGCTTCGGCCTGCAAAAGGTGGTCTCCAACCTCGTCTCGGGCATCATCATCCTGCTCGACAAGTCGATCAAGCCGGGCGACGTGATCTCGCTTGGCGAAACCTTCGGCTGGATCAACTCGCTGGGCGCGCGCTATGTCTCGGTCGTGACTCGCGACGGCAAGGAGTACCTGATCCCGAACGAAGATCTGATCACCGGGCAGGTGGTCAACTGGTCCCATTCCAACGATTTCGTGCGGCTCGACATCTACTTCGGCACAGCCTACGCCAACAACCCTCATGAGGTCCGGCGCATCGCCATCGAGGCGGCGAAGACCGTGGACCGCGTGCTCAGTCATCCCAATGCCCCGGTCTGCCATATCGTCGGCTTCGGCGACAGTTCACTGGACTATATTCTGCGCTTCTGGATCTGCGATCCGACCGGCGGGCTCACCAATATTCGCGGCAATGTCTATCTCGCCCTCTGGGACGCGTTTCGTGAAAACAGCATTTCCATTCCCTTCCCCCAGCGCGAGGTCCGCCTTCTCGGCGACGACCCCGACCCTACCTCCGATGCGCCGGGCGCTTGATCCGGCCTGCGTTTCGCGCCAAGACTTCGGCATGAAACTCAGCCGCGCCCTCGCCCTTGCCGGGCTGTTCCTGCTTCTGGGCCTTGGCCTCTATCATCTCTCGGCCGCATGGTTCCGCGCCGGAGAGACCACCCGCGCCGAGGGGCGGCTTTCGCTCTACCGCGCCTCCACACAGGCTGAGATCGACCGCTTTTCGCATCTGACCTTCGTTCTGGCGCGCGATCCCTTCGTCCTCGCGGCGCTGCCCGGCGACGGGCGTGAGACACTCAACCGGCGCTTTGCCGCCGTGGCCGACCGCGCGGGGCTGGAAGCGGTTTATCTGATGGACACCACCGGGCTGACCATCGCCGCCAACAACGCCGGGCAGCCGGGCAGTTTCGTGGGCCAGAACTACGCCTTCCGCCCCTATTTCAAGGAGGCGATGGCCGGGCGGCAGG
Source organism: Salinihabitans flavidus (assembly GCF_900110425.1). Lineage (GTDB taxonomy): Bacteria > Pseudomonadota > Alphaproteobacteria > Rhodobacterales > Rhodobacteraceae > Salinihabitans > Salinihabitans flavidus. The sequence goes on from NZ_FODS01000002.1 coordinate 316,557, forward strand.
GCCGCTTCTACGGCATCGGCGCCACCACCGGGCGGCCCGGCTATTTCATGGCCGAAGCCGTCACCACGCCGTCGGGAGAGACGCTTGGAGTGGTGGCGATCAAGCTCGATCTGGGCAAGCTGGAACGCTCCTGGCAGGACAGCGGCGAACAGGTGCTCCTGTCCAATGCCGATGGCGTCGTGCTGCTCGCCTCCGACCCGGACTGGCGCTACCGAAGTCTGTCGGGGCTGAGCGCCGCACAACGCGCCGAGATCGCCCGCGCCCAGCAGTTCTCGGATCTGCCGCTCGATCCGCTCGACTGGCGCCCGCTGCCCGGCAACCGCGCCGACATCGGCGCGGAGCGGCAGATCCACCTGACCTCCGCCGCACTGCCTCATGGTTGGCGGCTGCATTACTTCGCCTCCGAAAGCCCGGTGCGCACCCGCGCATGGCTTGCCGTGGTGATCGCTGCCGTGATCGCCGCCATCGCGGTGCTGGTGGCGCAATCGCGCCGCTCCGCGCGCATCGGCGCCGCCCTGCGCCGGTCCGAGGCCGAAGAGGCCGACCTGCGGCAGGCCAACGCCCGCCTCGCCGTCGAGATCGAGGAACGTCGCGCGGCCGAAGCACGTCTCGAACGCACCCGCGATGAACTGGCCCGCGCCAGCCGCCTTGCCGCGCTCGGCCGTCTCGCGGCCTCCGTCACGCATGAATTGGGACAGCCCATTGCCGCCATGCGCAACCACCTTGTCGCGATGGAAATCTCGGGCCGCGCCGCGTCGCTGGCGAAACTCTCGGGGCTGGTGGAACGGATGGAGGGCATCACCCGGCAGCTCAAGTTCTTTGCCAGTCCCGACCCCGAAGCGATGGGGCCGGTGGATCTGCGCGATGCCATCCGGGGCGCCGCAACCCTCATTGCCGCCAATATCGAGGGCGCGGACGTTCACCTGAGAATGGATCTGCCAGACGATCCGGTAGTCGTCACTGGCTCCCGGCTGCGGCTGGAACAGGTCGCCACCAACCTGATGCGCAATGCCGTGGACGCGATGCAGGAGGCGCAAGCCAAGGAGCTGTCGGTGAGCCTCACGACCGCCGGAGACTACGCCCGGCTCGACATCCGCGACACCGGAACCGGGCTCAGCGGCACGGAGTTGTCCGAACTGACAGAGCCCTTCACCACCACCAAACCCTCCGGTCAGGGGATGGGGCTTGGCCTTGCCATCTCCGCCGACATCCTGCGTGACCACGGCGGACGAATGCGTGCCCGGGACCGTCGCGCCGGTCCCGGCGCCGTCTTCTCGGTGGAACTGCCACTCGCCGCCGCCACAGATCCGGCCCCGTCCGGCCACCGCGCGCACGAGGAGGCGCAGCCATGACCGGCGGCACCGGCCTGCGTGCCCTGATCGTCGATGACGACAAGGCCATGCGCGCCTCGCTCTGCGAGCTGCTGGAGGCCGCGGGCTGGCAGGTGGAGGCCACGGCGCGCGCGGCCTCGGTGGCCGAACTGCTGCCCCCGCTGGCGCCCGATGTGATCCTGTCGGATATGCGCATGCCCGGCATGTCGGGGATGGAGCTTCTGGCCAGCCTCGACCGCGCCACCGCGCCGCCCGTGGTGCTGATCTCCGCACATGGAGACATTCCCATGGCGGTCGAGGCGATGCAGAACGGCGCTTACAGCTTCGTCGAGAAACCCTGCGATCCGCGCCGCCTTCTGTCGATCCTGCGCAATGCCGCCGAACGACACCGCATGGCGCGCGACCGGGACCGGCTCAAGGCGCGGCTGGCGCGGCTCTCGGGGCTGGACCGCGTGCTTCTGGGCCAGACATCCGACATCCGCACCCTGCGCGAGGATGTGCTAGCGCTGGCCGAAACCGACACCCCGGTGCTCGTGACCGGAGAGACCGGCACCGGCAAGGAACTGGTGGCCCGCGCCCTGCACGACCTGTCGCCGCGCGCCGGAAAACCCTTCGTCGCGCTCAACTGCGCCACCTTGCCCGACACGCGGTTCGAGGCCGGCATGTTCGGCGTGAAGGGCGAGACGACCGGAACGCTGACTGCCTCCGACGGCGGCACGCTCTTTCTCGACGAGATTTGCGCCTGCCCCGAACCCGCACAGGCCAAGCTGCTGCGTGTGATCGAAACGCGCGAGATCTGGCCCATCGGCGCGCACGCTCCGGTGAAGGTGGATTTCCGCCTTGTCTGCGCCTCCAACGAAGACCCGGAGCGCGCCGTGGCAGAGGGGCGATTGCGCGCCGACCTGCTTTACCGGCTCAACACCATGCAACTCGCGCTGCCGCCGCTGCGCGCGCGGCGCGAAGACCTAGCCCTGCTGTTTCGGCATTTTCTGGATCTGCACGCCCGCACCCATGAAATCGCTCCGCCCGACCCGGGCCCCGAGGATATCGCCGCGCTGATGGCACACAACTGGCCGGGCAACGTGCGAGAATTGCGCCATGTCGCCGAACGCCGCGTGCTTGCCGCCCGGCGCGGGCGCGGCTCCGTTCTCGAGGCGATCCGCGCCGACACCGCCTTTTCAGAAGTGCCCGACACCCTGCGAGAGGCGGTTGCCGCGTTCGAACGCGAGCTGATCGCAAAGGCGATACAGGCGCACCGCGGCCGCATGGACGCCGTAGCCGAGGCGCTCGGAATCGGACGGCGCACCCTTAACGAGAAGATCGTGAAACTCGATCTCGATAAGGATGCGCTGCTCTAGGTGTTTAGTCCCGGCATCTGGTGGATCGGATTTAGGATGAAACGATCCGGCTCTGAGGTCCAGACCTTGCAGATGTATTCGTAGGGCGTGAGGCCGCCGAGAGTTTTGAGCCGCCGGGCGAAATTGTAGGCTGCCATGAAGTCTGTGAGGTGCGTGCGTAGCTGATTGTGGCTGTCGTAGTGGAAGCGCTTGACCGTCGCGTCCTTGATCGTGCGGTTCATCCTCTCGACCTGGCCGTTGGTCCATGGATGGTTGGGTTTGGTCAGCCGGTGCTCGATGCCGTTCGCCTCACAGATCATGTCGAAGCGCATCGGCCGGGAGATGATCG
>NZ_FODS01000007.1 GCF_900110425.1 Salinihabitans flavidus
TTTGGTTGCGGGGGTAGGATTTGAACCTACGACCTTCAGGTTATGAGCCTGACGAGCTACCGGGCTGCTCCACCCCGCGTCAGGGTGTTTTGTGAAGAGAGAAACGGGGGGCTTTTCTAGGTTTGGCGGCGACCTACTCTCCCACGTCTTGAGACGCAGTACCATCGGCGCTACGGCACTTAACGACCGGGTTCGGAATGGGACCGGGTGTTTTGCTCGTGCTATGACCACCAAACCGAGGAAAGCCCCCGTTGATTTTTGTCCAAGTCAGTCACTTTTGATGTATGGCTTCTGGATCCGGTATGTCTGTCTTTTACTGGATCAAATCAAGCCTATCGGGCCATTAGTACCGGTCAACTGAACGCATTGCTGCGCTTACATCTCCGGCCTATCGACGTGGTGGTCTACCACGGCCCTCAGGGATACCTTGTTTTGAGGGGGGCTTCCCGCTTAGATGCCTTCAGCGGTTATCCTTTCCGATCATAGCTACCCTGCACTGCGGCTGGCGCCACAACAGGTCCACCAGTGGATCGTTCACCCCGGTCCTCTCGTACTAGGGGCAACTCCTCTCAAGTATCCTACACCCACGGCAGATAGGGACCGAACTGTCTCACGACGTTCTAAACCCAGCTCACGTACCTCTTTAAACGGCGAACAGCCGTACCCTTGGGACCTGCTCCAGCCCCAGGATGAGATGAGCCGACATCGAGGTGCCAAACACTGCCGTCGATATGGACTCTTGGGCAGTATCAGCCTGTTATCCCCGGCGTACCTTTTATCCGTTGAGCGATGGCCCTTCCACTCGGGACCACCGGATCACTATGGCCGTCTTTCGACTCTGCTCGACTTGTCAGTCTCGCAGTCAGGCTGGCTTCTGCCATTGCACTCAACGAGCGATTTCCGACCGCTCTGAGCCAACCTTCGCGCGCCTCCGTTACGCTTTAGGAGGCGACCGCCCCAGTCAAACTACCCGCCACGCAGGGTCCCGGATCCGGATAACGGACCGCGGTTAGACATCAAGAGTGCGAAGGGTGGTATCTCAAGGGAGGCTCCACGGGAACTAGCGTTCCCGTTTCAAAGCCTACCACCTATCCTGCACATCACAATCCTGATGCCAGTGCGAAGCTGTAGTAAAGGTGCACGGGGTCTTTCCGTCTAACCGCGGGAAGCCTGCATCTTGACAGGCAATTCAATTTCGCTGAGTCGATGTTGGAGACAGCGGGGAAGTCGTTACGCCATTCGTGCAGGTCGGAACTTACCCGACAAGGAATTTCGCTACCTTAGGACCGTTATAGTTACGGCCGCCGTTTACCTGGGCTTCAATTCGGAGCTCTCACCCCTCCTTTTAACCTTCAGGCACCGGGCAGGCGTCAGACCCTATACGTCGTCTTGCGACTTCGCAGAGCCCTGTGTTTTTAGTAAACAGTCGCCACCCCCTGGTTTGTGCCCCCGGCCAACACTTGCGTGCAAACCGGGCCTCCTTCTCGCGAACTTACGGAGGTATTTTGCCGAGTTCCTTCAACATCGTTCTCTCAAGCGCCTTGGTATTCTCTACCAGTCCACCTGTGTCGGTTTAGGGTACGGTCTGATGGAGGGCTATTTCCAGGAACCGCTCAGCGGCCCGCCCAATCCGATAAGGGCGAACAACATCCGCGATCCGTCACATCCTCCTGGCCGGGGAATATTAACCCCGTTCCCATCGTCTACGCATTTCTGCCTCGACTTAGGGGCCGGCTTACCCTGCTCAGATTAGCTTTAAGCAGGAACCCTTGGACTTTCGGCGAGAGTGTCTCTCACACTCTTTGTCGCTACTCATGTCATCATTCTCACTGGTGATCTCTCCACCGGATGGCTCACGCCCCGGCTTCACAGAAAGCTCCCGTGCCTCCATTACGTAGGGTGGGTTTGATCCCACCGTCCGCAAAAGAGGCATGGAGCTATGTCACACCACGCTCTGCTACCATGCACTATGTGCATCCTAAGCTTCGGCTCATGGCTTGAGCCCCGTTACATCTTCGCCGCAGGACAACTTGTTTAGACCAGTGAGCTGTTACGCTATCTTTAAAGGATGGCTGCTTCTAAGCCAACCTCCTGGTTGTTTTGGTCGTCCCACCTGCTTTCCCACTTAGCCATGAATTGGGGGCCTTAGCTGTAGGTCAGGGTTGTTTCCCTCTCGACTACGGACGTTAGCATTCGCAGTCTGTCTGCCACCCAGTACTCCCCGGTATTCGGAGTTTGGTTAGGATCAGTAAGCCTGTGGGGCCCCATTACCCATCCAGTGCTCTACCCCCGGGGGTATTCGGATGACGCTCTACCTAAATAGATTTCGCAGAGAACCAGCTATCTCCGAGTTTGATTGGCCTTTCACCCCTAGGCACAACTCATCCCGACCTTTTTCAACAGGTGTGGGTTCGGACCTCCAGCAAGTGTTACCTTGCCTTCATCCTGGTCATGCCTAGATCACTCGGTTTCGGGTCTGATCCCACGAACTCATGCGCCCTATTAAGACTCGCTTTCGCTGCGCCTACACCTAACGGCTTAAGCTTGCTCGTGAGACCAAGTCGATGACCCATTATACAAAAGGTACGCCGTCAGGGCTCAAGGCCCCTCCGACTGATTGTAGGCGTCCGGTTTCAGGTACTGTTTCACTCCCCTCGTCGGGGTGCTTTTCACCTTTCCCTCACGGTACTGGTTCGCTATCGGTCAGTAAGGAGTACTTAGCCTTCGAGGGTGGTCCCCCGATCTTCAGACAGGATTTCACGTGTCCCGCCCTACTTAATGCGTCCCATTGAGCTTCGAATACGGGGCTGTCACCCGCTATGGCCATGCTTTCCAGCATGTTCTTCTCACTCTCAAGGCTCGGCTGGTCCCCGTTCGCTCGCCGCTACTGAGGGAGTATCAATTGATTTCCTTTCCTCCGGGTACTTAGATGTTTCAGTTCCCCGGGTTCGCTCTTAAAACCCTATGTATTCAGGTCTCAAGTACCTGTTTCAGCCCGTTATAAGCAGCCCGAGGGCTATTATAACAAACTGTCAGGTGGGTTGCCCCATTCGGAGATCCTGGGATCAAAGCCTATTCTCGGCTCCCCCAAGCTTATCGCAGAGTATCACGTCCTTCATCGCCTCTTACTGCCTAGGCATCCACCAAACGCCCTTTTCGCGCTTGATTTGATCCAGAAAGAGACAGACACAAACTCATGCCTGTCGTGATCTTGCAGCTGGTCAGCATCAAGATCCTGTTTCCGAACCAAAAGTCATACTTTTCCCGCCCGCTTCATGTCGGTGAAGCGGACAATGAGCAACCTTGCGGCTGCTCGGGTTAGTGTACTTGACTTGGACAACACTGCCTGTTTCGGCCAGGATATGACGACAACACCCAAGGAATGCATGTTGCGCGCCACCGGCCCCGAAGGGCACCGGCAGAGATCGTCACCCACTCGTGACGACCGACAGTGTCGTAATGTTTCTCTCTTCACGATGTTAAATCCGTCCGATTGGACGGCCAAACACTCGAAAGCGCTTGGCGGTCGAATCGTGGGGTTGGTGGAGCCTACCGGGATCGAACCGGTGACCTCCTGAATGCAAATCAGGCGCTCTCCCAGCTGAGCTAAGGCCCCCACTGGCTCCCTCGCGGGAAGTCATGGTGGGTCGAGGAGGACTTGAACCTCCGACCTCACGCTTATCAGGCGTGCGCTCTAACCACCTGAGCTACCGACCCATAGTAACGGGCGGTAGCCCGCATGTCTGATACTGAAGAGATATGAGGACGGCCTGGTCCTGAGTTTGACCAACTTTGTTTGTTGATCTTTGCTAAGTGATCGACGTGAATGGCAAGCCATCCAGCTACGATCATCCTTAGAAAGGAGGTGATCCAGCCGCAGGTTCCCCTACGGCTACCTTGTTACGACTTCACCCCAGTCGCTGATCCTACCGTGGTCCGCTGCCCCCTCCGAAGAGGTTAGCGCACGGCCGTCGGGTAGAACCAACTCCCATGGTGTGACGGGCGGTGTGTACAAGGCCCGGGAACGTATTCACCGTGGCATGCTGTTCCACGATTACTAGCGATTCCGACTTCATGCCGTCGAGTTGCAGACGACAATCCGAACTGAGACAGTTTTTGGGGATTAACCCATTGTCACTGCCATTGTAGCACGTGTGTAGCCCAACCCGTAAGGGCCATGAGGACTTGACGTCATCCACACCTTCCTCCCGCTTATCACGGGCAGTTTCCCTAGAGTGCCCAGCCGAACTGCTGGCAACTAAGGATGTGGGTTGCGCTCGTTGCCGGACTTAACCGAACATCTCACGACACGAGCTGACGACAGCCATGCAGCACCTGTCACTCGGTCTCTTACGAGAAAACCGGATCTCTCCGGCGGTCCGAGGATGTCAAGGGTTGGTAAGGTTCTGCGCGTTGCTTCGAATTAAACCACATGCTCCACCGCTTGTGCGGGCCCCCGTCAATTCCTTTGAGTTTTAATCTTGCGACCGTACTCCCCAGGCGGAATGCTTAATCCGTTAGGTGTGTCACCGAATTGCATGCAACCCGACGACTGGCATTCATCGTTTACGGTGTGGACTACCAGGGTATCTAATCCTGTTTGCTCCCCACACTTTCGCACCTCAGCGTCAGTATCGAGCCAGTGAGCCGCCTTCGCCACTGGTGTTCCTCCGAATATCTACGAATTTCACCTCTACACTCGGAATTCCACTCACCTCTCTCGAACTCAAGACTGGGAGTTTTGGAGGCAGTTCCGGGGTTGAGCCCCGGGATTTCACCCCCAACTTTCCAATCCGCCTACGTGCGCTTTACGCCCAGTAATTCCGAACAACGCTAACCCCCTCCGTATTACCGCGGCTGCTGGCACGGAGTTAGCCGGGGTTTCTTTACCTGCTACCGTCATTATCTTCACAGGCGAAAGAGCTTTACGATCCTAAGACCTTCATCACTCACGCGGCATGGCTAGATCAGGCTTGCGCCCATTGTCTAAGATTCCCCACTGCTGCCTCCCGTAGGAGTCTGGGCCGTGTCTCAGTCCCAGTGTGGCTGATCATCCTCTAAAACCAGCTATAGATCGTAGGCTTGGTAGGCCATTACCCCACCAACTACCTAATCTAACGCGGGCCGATCCTTCTCCGATAAATCTTTCCCCCGAAGGGCGTATGCGGTATTACTCACCGTTTCCAGTGGCTATTCCGCAGAAAAGGGTACGTTCCCACGCGTTACTCACCCGTCCGCCGCTAAGTCCGAAGACTTCGCTCGACTTGCATGTGTTAAGCCTGCCGCCAGCGTTCGTTCTGAGCCAGGATCAAACTCTCAAGTTGAAACGCCCTCGCGGGCGTATCCATGACGTTCGAACCTCTGCACATCGCACCGAGTGGCTAAACCCGGTGCACTCTTCTGTCTGATGCACATCGTCTCCAAAAGAAACGAAGTCCGTCAAACAGTGAAGCTGTTCAATCTCATCATCGGGGCAAAACCCCTAGAGACCCGATATGCAAACGTCCGTCCATCGAAATGAACCAAACCGCCCACATATCTCTTCAGTCATACATCAATGTCAAAAAGCGCAGAGACAAAATCAACCGGAAGCGCCCCAAATCAAACGGCGCAACCCGTATCACCTGCCTCTAAAGTCCTCAACCAGGTCCGCGCCGCCTTGCAGCACCGCGGCCCAGCCGCCCCAACCGCGCCTCTGCGCCGCCGGTGAAGGGGGTTCTAAGGTTACTCACCCAAACCCGCAAGCGGTTTTTTGAAGGTTTTGCGAAAAACCAACTAAGCATCTGATCTCGCACATATTTTACGAGGCTGAAAACCGCCGGGCATCGGTATTCCGCCGTGAACGCCCGCCGGAAACGGCGCGATTGCGCGACTCAGTGCCGGAAATGGCCGATTCCCGAGGCTGAAACGCGCCATCCGGGCCGAGTCGCAGCCCGTTTCCGCGTCCTTTCATTCAGAAGGTCAGCCACGCCCATATCATCGCGATATACGTGAGCTGGTGCAGCGCCTGATCCAGCCCCGTCGCCCGCCAGTAGCCCCCATGTTCCGGGGTCAGCCCGTTGGCCGCCGTGTGCCGCCCCTTCCAGTAGTCGATGTGATAATGCGCGATCGCCTCGCCCACCACGATGATCACCATCGCCCGAAGCGACGCCCCCATCGCAGCGAACACCATGACCGTCCCCAGCGCATGCACCGCCACATGCTGCGCGCGGCCCACATGCAGATAGATATCGCGCCCCGAAAGCATGGTGCGTGTCTGAAGGAAGAAATCCGCAAACATGTGCTTGATTTGCAAAAGCAGCATCAGAAGAAGGATGGTCAACGGCGCATGCATGTCCGGTGGTCCTCCTCGGGGATACGCGGAACCGGGTGTTTGAATGTAGCCTAGCGGCAAGCCGTGCGCGGCGCAATCTCTCCCGTCGCGCTGAAAACACGTCCAGAATCCCGTTGCCTGCGCGTTGCGCAGGCTGCTAGCATCCGCCGAGGTCGGCCGCGGAAACCCGGTCGTGGTCACGGGGCATTGCCGGGGGGGCGGACCCATAGAACGGTCTTTGTTTTCCTTCATCTGGAAATACTCGAAACGGGATCAGCTTCTTCTGCTGCTGCTCACCGCCTTTCTGTTTCCTCTGCTCTATCTCACGCTGGAACTGCCCAAGCGGATCATCAACGACGCCATCGGCGCAGGGCAAAGCACGGTGAACGTGCTTGGCGTCGAGATGAGCCAGGTCGGCTTTCTCGTCCTGCTCTGTTTCGCGTTCCTCGCCTCGGTGCTGGCGCATGGCCTGACCAAGATGCGCATCAACACGATGAAAGGCATCCTTGCCGAACGCATGCTGCGCCGTTTTCGCTACACGCTGATCTCCCGCATCCTGCGGTTTCCGCAGCCCTATCTGCAACGCACCTCGCAGGGGGAGTTGGTATCGATGGTCACCGCGGAGGCCGAGCCGATGGGCGGCATGATGGGCGACGCCATCTCGCAGCCGGTGCTTCAGGCCGGGCAGATGCTCACCATTCTCGGCTTTCTGTTTGCGCAAAGCGTCTGGTTCGGGCTGGCCTCGGTGGCGCTCATCCCGCTTCAGGCGTGGATCATTCCGCGACTGCAACGCCAGATCAATCGCCACAACAAGGAGCGCATCCGCGAAGTGCGCGCGCTGGCCGGTGAGATCGGCGAAAGCGCTCAGGGCGCGGCCACGCTGCGAACGCATGGCGGCTGGCGCTACCGGCAGGCGGTGATCACGCACCGTCTGGGGACATTGTTCGACATCCGGCTGGTGATCTACACCAAGAAGTTCTTCATGAAGTTTCTCAACAACTTCATTTCGCAGCTTACCCCCTTCGTCTTCTTTCTCGCCGGCGGCTATCTGGTGATCCAGGGGAATGTCTCGATCGGCGCGCTGGTGGCGGCGCTGTCGGCCTACAAGGATCTCTCCGCCCCGTGGAAGGAACTGCTGACCTACTACAATCAGGTGCAGGAACTGTCACAGCGGTGGGAATTGATCACGGAACGGTTCGCCCCTGCGGGCATGGTCGATGAATCCCTCTTCGAGGGCGAGCCGGAAGAGATCCCGCATCTGCGCGGCGACATAGAACTGCGCGATGTCAGCGTGCGCGACAGCGATGGCACCACCGTGCTGGACGATATCGACGTCACCCTTCAGGGCGGAGGCATGATCGCCGTCACCTCCCCCGACGAAGAGGACCGCCATACGCTGACCGCGCTTCTGACCCGCGAACTGATGCCAAGCTCCGGCAAACTCGTGATCGCGGGGCATGACCTCGGCACCCTGCACCAGCGCGTGATTGCCGCGCGGATCGGCGTCGCCGAACGGCGGCCTTATGTCTTCGACGGCACTCTGGGCGAGAATGCGATGATGGCGCTGCGCGCCGTGCCGCACGGCACCGCCGGGATACCCGAAGGCGAAGAGACGGACGCCGCCCATCGCATCCACGAATCCGAACGCTCGGGCAATTCAGCCGATCCGATTTACGCCAGCTGGCTTTCGCCCGCTGCCGCAGGGCTGAACGATACGGAGGAGTTGCTCGACTGGTGGCTGGCGCTCATGGATGCCGCCGGCTCGGGCAATGAGCTTTACAGTCGCGGCCTCGATCAGTGCTTTTCACCCGACGATCACCCCGAACTGGCCAAGGAGCTGGTCTCGCTGAGGCCAAAGGTGGCGGAGGCCCTGCGCGAGGCGGGGCTGGATAACTGCTATCATCCCTTCGATCCCGATCGCTACAACCCCGCCCTTCCGGTGGCCGATAACCTGTTTTTTGCCACGCGGCGCTGCAACGGTGCCGAACAGGATCTCACTGCGGCGAGCGGGCTGCTCGCCGTGTTGCGCGACACCGGCCTTGCCCCGGGTATGCTCAAGCTGAGCCAGGAAGTGATCGATATGCTGAACCAGACTTTCGGCACGGACGGCACCGACCATCCGCTGTTTCAGCGTCTCGGCCTCGATCCCGATACCTACCGTCAAAGCGTCGATCTGGTGAAGAAAAGCCGTGACAGCGGGCTTGACGCGCTGTCAGATGAGGAACAGGCGCTGATCCTGTCGCTGCCGCTGGAAATTTCCGCCGAACAGATCGGCCCGGCGTTCACCGATGAAATGAAGGATCTGATCCTTGAGTTGCGCCAGTCCCGCGATGGCCGGCTCGACCCGCCGATGTCCGAGATCTTCGCGCCCCTCTCCGAGGACCGCTTCGCCGAGGGGCTGAGCGTTCTGGAAAACGCCGTCTTCGGCAAGCTGTCGAGCGCCTCCTCCGCGCGCACCGGCCAGTTGCGCGAGGTGGTGGCCGGCGTTCTGGCAGAGGCGGGGCTGCGCCGGCAGGTGGCCGAGTTGCTCTATGCAATTCACACGGGCATGGGCGGCGCGGCGCTGCCATCGGTCTTTGCCGTGCCGCTGGCGCTGACCCGTGCGGCAATCAAGCGGCCCGACATCCTCATTCTCGACGGTCTTCTGTCAGGTCACGACACCGAGGCGCGTGTTTCTGTGTGCGAGCGACTGCGCGAGCTTCTGCCCGACACCACCCTGATCGTGATGGAGGAAACGCTCGACGTGGGCGGCACATTCGATCAGCACATCGAACTCGAACATGGCCGCATCCGGGACGGCGAAGGCGTGGCGGAAGGCGAAGAGGATAACGCCGCAGCCGCCGACCTTGCCCGCAAGATGCGCGCGCTCTCGGGGACCGAACTGTTCTCCGGCCTGCCGCGCAAACAGGTGCGCCTTCTGGCCTTCGGCGCCAAATGGTTCGAGGCGGAAGAGGGCGACGTGATCTTCCGCAAGGGCGATGCGGGCACCGACGGCGCCTATCTCATCCTTGAGGGAGAGGCCGGGATATACCTGCCGGTGGAAGACGGGCCCGACAAGCTCATCACCACCGCCGGGCCGGGCAAGCTGGTGGGCGAGCTGGCGCTGATCCGCAAGGTGCCCCGCGCGCTCGACATGCGCGCCCACACCCCGCTACGGGCGCTGCGCCTTGGCGAAAGCGAATTTCTCGCCGTGGTCGAGAACGACGCCGCCACCGCCTACAAGATCCTTCAGGTCGTCGCGGGGTATCTCGGCTGACCGCGCCCCGCTTCAGGACCGGGTCCGAGAGAGTGTTAACGACACACCGGCTCCACGCAACGCGCGCAACCTTAAACGGGGTCAGACGGGACGACAGCACCGACGCAATACCGACAAAATACCGACGTTTTACCGAAAAGGGGTTTTGGCCTGACTTCAGAGGGTTAAACCTGATTCGGGGTTTACTGCCTTGCGACGGGCGGCAGACGGCTCGTCCAGTCGAAATCCGACACCGAAATCGGACCGTAGGAAATCATCCAGAACAGGAACACCCAGATCACCGCCGACACGGCGGTTGTCACCTTCGCCTTGAAGCGAAGATTGTGATGCTCGGGCGCCCCGGCATGCGTGCCCGGCACCACCTCGCCCATATCCCCTTGGGTTTTCAGGCGGATGGGAATGGCCACAAGCAGGGTCATGAACCAGATCACGGCATAAAGCACGATCGCGGATGTGATGGACATGAGGCGCGTTCTCCTTGCAGCGCAGGCCGGATGGCCCGCAAGTCAGCCCGGTATCAGACCTGTTCCAGTTCCACCAGACAGCCGTTGAAGTCCTTGGGGTGCAGAAACAGGACCGGCTTGCCATGCGCCCCGATCTTCGGCTCCCCGTCGCCCAGAACCCGCGCCCCCGTCTGCTTGAGGTGATCGCGCGCGGCAACGATATCTTCCACCTCATAGCAGATATGGTGGATTCCCCCCGCCGGATTCTTTTCCAGAAACCCCTTGATGGGCGAGGAATCGCCCAGCGGATACAGCAACTCGATTTTGGTATTCGGCAGTTCGATGAAGATGACGGTCACCCCGTGATCCGGCTCATCCTGCGGCGGACCCACCGTCGCACCCAACGCTGTGCGGTATTGCGCCGCCGCAGCCTCCAGATCCGGAACGGCGATGGCGACATGGTTCAAACGTCCGATCATGGGCAGCGCCCCCTTGTTTTCATGACTGCTTTGGCCTTGCGCCCTTATGGGCAAAGCCCGCGCCCCTGACAAGAGACACCCCGCCGCAGCCCGCGGCAAACGCAGTTTAACCATCTGTTAGGCATGGCGCGCTACCGTCGCTCCACTGGCTTTACGAAAGGGGGCACCATGACCGATCCGATCCTCTATTCCAACCCGCAGGCCCCGACCGCCGCGCGGCCGCTTCTGGGGCTGACTGTTCTGGTGGTGGAAGACAGCCGTTTCGCCTGCGAGGCGCTGCGCCTGATGTGTCTGCGCAGCGGTGCGCGCATCCGGCGCGCCGATTGCCTGCGTTCCGCCCGGCGCCACCTTCAGGTCTACCGCCCTTCGGTTGTCATTATCGACCTCGGCCTGCCCGACGGTTCAGGCGCGGATCTGATCGATGAATTGTCCCACGCCACGCCGCGGGTGGAGGTAATTCTCGGCATGTCCGGAGATGATTTCTCCGAGCCTGTCGCCATTGCGGCAGGGGCGGACGGGTTTCTTGGCAAACCTCTGAAATCCCTCGCATCTTTTCAAGAAGCGATCCTCATACATTTGCCACACGACCGCCGCCCCAGCGGCCCCCGTATTGTCTCGCAGGAAGACATCCGGCCCGACCCTATCGCCTACAGGGACGACATGGCCCATCTGGCCGACGTGCTTGGGGACAGCGATGACAGTGCGGTGGTCGACTATGTCGCCCAATTCGCCACCAGCGTCGCCCGAAGCGCTGGGGACGCGCCTCTGGAAGCGGCCGGAAGCGCACTCCGGACAGCCCGGCGGCAGGGCCAACCCGCCCAATCGGCACTCGCGCATATCGCGGGGATCGTGCAGTCCCGCCTCACCGATTCTGTCGCGATCTGAACTGGCGGCAAAACGGCCTAGCGCAAAATCCCTTGCGCCGAGCCCATGTCGAGGCCGGGAAACACCTCCCGTTCGAGCCGTTCCTGCGACAATCCGAAGCTCTCGCGCAGTATCCATGCCGTCCAGCTCCGTACGTCCGAGGTCGGCATCAAGTCGCGGCGGGCGTGGAGATCGCCCTCCGCCAGCCCCGGCCAGTGGCCCAGGACCCGCCCTCCGCGCAGCGCACCCCCGGCAAGGATCATCGTGCCTCCGGTGCCGTGATCTGTGCCACCCGTGCCATTGATGCGGGCTGTCCGGCCGAACTCGGTCATGGCGATGACCGTGGTCTTGCCCCAGACGTTCGGACCCAACCCATCGCGCAGACCGTTCAGAACCTGCGACAACTGCCGCAACGGACGGCGCAGAGATTGCGCCTGATTGGAATGACTGTCCCACCCCGACAGCGAGAACGCCGCCACCCGCGTTTCCTCGCGCAGCTTGCGCGCCGTAAATTCCGCAATCCTCAGATGCGCCTGCCCCGGCTTGCCACTTGTTGCCGCCTGCATATCCCCCGTCATCGCAGTCATCGCCGCACCAGGTGCATCAGAGTCGGCGATCACGCCACTTCCATCGCTATCCGCAAGCAAAACCGCCTGCGCCATCGCCTCCGCCATCGCCGGATCGTCGCGCAGAGTTGCCTCCAGAAGCCGCAGTCCCTGCGCGCTCAGCGTAATGTCGAGATCGGGCCACCAGCCGGACACCGGCGCCGCGCCCGCCATCAGCAACATTTCTTCCCGCCCTATGGCATAGGCGGTCTCGGCCACTGCGCCGGGCACCTCCGCCAGCATCCGGTTGAGCCAGCCATCCCGCCCGACACTCGAACCAAGCGCCGCTGTCCCGGCCTCCAGCAAATCCTGTCCGTCGAAATGGCTGCGCTTGTCACGATAGGGAGTCGATGTGGCATGAACGAAGGCAAGCTCCTGCGCCTGCCAAAGCGGTTCGAGATCGGCCAGATCGGGATGCAGCTCGAAAAATCCGTCAAGCGGCACTCCCCCTTCGGACAAACCCGGACGCAACCCGGCGAATTCCGAATCTCCCACCGGCCGGCAAATGTCGAGTCCATCCATCCCGCCGCGCAGGATAATCGCAACCAGCCGGTTGTCCCATGGCGCCGACGCGAAGCTCAGTGGCGTAAGAAGCGGGCTGGCCGCCGCCGAACAGCCAAGCGCCCCCGCCCGCCACAGAACCTGCCGCCGTGTCAGACCATTGCCCATAGCGCTCTCATCCATGTCTCTGAAAGGCAGGGGAAATGAGGACAAGCCCCACGCCCTCCCACCGTGTTTCTGATGCCCCTGCGGCGCGGCGCACCGTTTCCGGAGCCTCGGACCCCAGAGCATGTTCGACGAAATCCCGCGGATCGGGCAAACGCGGCAGCATCAGCCGCGGCGCCGCCATTGCCCATTGCAACCGGGCGGCCATGCCTTGCGGTGTGATCCAATGGGAATCGGCTTCAGCCCAACCATCGGGGCCTTCGGGCTCTTGCCACGGTTGCCCCATCACCTCCATCGGTGCGATCAATCTCTGATGAAAGCCCCGCCTGTCCATCCGCCGAAGATGGGCCTGACCGACGCCGAGCGCACGCAGGCCAGAGGTGACAAAGGCCAGCGGCTGCTTCACGTTGCCCGGCCCATCTCGCCGCCATGCCGCCGGATGCGACAGCATTGCCTCATACACCTGTATCAAGTCGCCCTCGGTTTCGGAGAACCGAGCCGCCATCGCAGCGACAAGCGCCGGGTCCGGCTGGTCCGCAACAAAATGCACCGCAAGCTTTCGGGCGATGTGCCGCGCGGTCGCCGGGTGCCGCACAAGATCATCCAGCACAGCGCGAATATCAGACAACGCCGGCTCCGGCCCGCCATATCGTTTGCCCAGTACCGTCGCTTGCCCTGGCTCTGCAAGCTTCGGATGAAAGCGAAAGCCTTGCTCGGCCGTGAAACGCAAGCCTGTCAAAAGCTCTGCCAGAGCGCGCACATCGTTCTGACCATAGGAGCCATCCACGCCCAACGTGTGAAGCTCCAGCAACTCGCGCGCAAGATTTTCGTTGAGCCCGGCCTGAGGCTTTCGCTGCGCAATCGCGCTGTTCGGTCCAAACGATCGATTCTGATCGAGATAGTGAAGCATCAGCGGGCTTGTCACCACGGCGTAGAGCATTTCGCCAAAGCGCCCCGATACATGCGGGCGAATACTCTCTTCGACGTAGAGCGCCTGCGCCTCGCGCAGCAATGGTGCCTTGCCCCTTGCCGTGAAGTGATCGCCCCAGAACTGCACCAGCCGTTCGCGAAACCCGTCGTGCGTCTCGCAGCGGCGCAAGACAGTCTGCCGCGCCCAATCGGTTTGTGCGCGGCGCACCTCTCTCACCATGGAGCGCAATGCGTCTTGCGCATCGCGCACCGCAGCCGCATCCCCATCTCGGCGCGCAGCCTTGCGAGCCTTGCGCGCCTCCTGAAACGCTGCAAACCTTGGCAGAAATTCGGAAAACTCCGGTATAGGAAAGCGGGCGCCCATTTCATCCTCGCCAGCCAGCCGCGACACCATTTCTTCAACGCCTCGAGGGGGCGCTATGACCGCCGAAAGGCCACAGCCAAAGCGGGTATCGGCAAGGGTCGGATCGAAGGCCACTCCTGCACCTGCATGATATGAACAGCCCCTTTTGGACCGCCTTGTGAAGATAGGCCGTAAAAGGCCGTCCGCAATCCCCCGGCGCCTTCCTTGTCGGAGGATTTGCCGTCGATTCAGACTTCTATGATGGTTCCGGCAGAATCCAGCCGAGAAAACACATGCGTGGCGATGGCGGTGTCCTGTGCCCCGGTGCCGGTCAGATCGCAGATCGTGATTGCCTGTGGATCGATCCGTCCCTGTGATGTGCCGGCGATCACCTCGCCAAGCTCGGCCGGGCGCCCGCCAGTCCAGTGACCGGACGCCAGCGCCGCCTCAAGCTCGCCTGACGTTTCGCATTGGCTGACCCGGTCGCAGATATAGGCATCGGCTGCGAAAAGGGCGGCGGGATCAATCTCGTTCTTGCCCGGCTGATCGGACCCCATCGCGGTGATATGAAGCCCGGGATGCAGCCAATCGGCCCGGAGCACCGGCTCACGTGCGGCAGTGGTGGTCACGACGAGCGTGCTCTCACGGACCAGCGCCTCGGCATCTGGCGCCACCTGCACCTCGATGCCGAGCGCCTGCCGCAAATCGTCGGCGCAGGCTTTGGCCTTTTCCCCATCGCGTCCCCAGACGAGCAACCGCTCGAACGGTCGCACCAGATGCGCGGCCTGCGCCTGAAGCCGCGCCTGCACCCCCGTGCCGATCACACCGGCGGTCCGAACGGTCTCAGGCGCAAGATGGCGTGCGGCCACGGCACCGGCCGCCGCGGTTCGCACATCGGTAAGGTATCCGTTGTCGAGGAACACCGCCTGAACCAACCCGGTCTTCGCGGAAAACAGGATCATCAACCCGTTGAGCGACGGCAACCCGAGCGTGGGGTTGTCGAAAAACCCCGGGCTGACCTTGATCGCAAAACCATCGAAACCGGGGATATAGGCGGTTTTGACATCGACCTCGCCATTGGCCTCTTTCAACTCCATCGACAGGATCGGCGGCATCACCACTGTCCCGCTTGCCAGCGCGGTAAAGGCTGCCTCAATCACATCCACGGTCTCTAGGTCGAGCGTGACCACGTCGCGCAGTTCCGCCTCGGTCACGATGCGAATATCATGGCTCATAAGCACGTCCTTTCACGGTGTAATCCCCAAGCTCGATATCCTGTCCGGTCACAACGCGGGTGAACATCTCCATGTCGAGATTGCGACCCGTCACGATGGTGCCAACCGGCCCCTCCGGCGTTGTCTTTCCAGAAAGACAGGCTGCGAGACCGACAACACAGGCGCCTTCCGCGACGATCCGATCCTCGTAGTAGAGCACCTGCATCGCATGATAGATTTCCTCCTCGCTCACCAGCACCGTCTCGTCGAGCAGATCGCGGCACAGCGCGAACGAGAGCCGGTTCGCCATCCCGATCCCGCCGCCAAGAGAGTCAGCAAGGCTTGCCACTTCTTCCACTTCGACCGGATGGCCCGCATCGATCGAGGCTTTCATCGCGGCGCCCCGATCCATGCTCACACCGACCATTCGAATACCGGGTTTGATCGCTTTGGCGGCCACGGCAATCCCGGCGGCCAGACCCCCGCCCGACAGCGGCACGAGAATCATCGACAGATCGGGCCGTGCGGCCAGCATCTCCAGCCCGATGGTGCCCTGCCCCGCGATCACCCGGGCATCGTCGAAGGGCGGAATATCCACCAACCCCTCCTCGGCCACAAGCCGCAGGCTTTCGGCCTGCGCTTCATCCTGGCTGCGCCCGTGAATGTGCACTTCCGCCCCAAGTGCGCGGATACCGTCGATCTTGGCTTGCGGGACAAGTTCCGACATGCAGATCACCGCCCTCATCCCGCGTTCACGCGCCGCATATGCCACGCCGCGCCCGTGGTTGCCGGTCGAACAGCATGTCACGCCCGCCGTGCCCTCTGGCAGCGCCTGCACGGCGTTGAGTGCCCCGCGCAGCTTGAACGCGCCGATGGGTTGCATGTTCTCCAGTTTGAGCAGGAAATCATGCCCCGTCCGCTCGCTCATGAACGGCGAGGGCACGAACGGCGTGGCATCGGCCACCCCGGCAATCGCGCGGCGCGCGGCAAGGATATCGGCAAGGGTCAGAAGGCAATCCGTCATGCGCCCAGTCTGCAACGACAAAGGGCACGGGACAACCCGACAGGATCATCCCATGCCCTCTTCTGTCTCACTGCAGAGCGCCGCCCGCTGGCAGGCGAAACGTGTTCAGTCGTCCTGCGGGATCACCCGCAAACCCAGCTCCATCAGCTGATCGGAGGACGGCTCCGACGGCGCGTTCATCATCAGATCTTCGGCCCTCTGGTTCATCGGGAACATCATGACCTCGCGGATGTTCGATTCACTGGCAAGCAGCATCACGATCCGATCAATGCCGGCAGCACAGCCCCCGTGCGGGGGCGCGCCGAACTTGAAGGCATTGACCATCCCACCAAAGCGGCGGTCAACCTCTTCGGCCGGGTAGCCCGCGATCTCGAATGCCTTGTACATGGTGTCGAGCTTGTGGTTCCGGATCGCCCCCGACACCAGTTCATAGCCGTTGCAGGCCAGGTCATACTGATAGCCGACCACATCGAGCGGATCGCCTTCGAGCGCGGCCATGCCCCCCTGCGGCATCGAGAACGGGTTGTGGTCGAAATCCAGTTGCCCGGTCTCCTCGTCCCTCTGGTAGATCGGGAAATCCACGATCCAGGCGAACGCGAACCGGTTCGTTTCGGTCAGGCTAAGCTCTTCACCGATCACGGTGCGCGCACGGCCCGCGACCGCCTCAAACGTCTTGGGCTTACCGCCAAGGAAGAAGGCCGCGTCGCCCTTACCAAGGCCTAGCTGCTGGCGGATCGCCTCCGTGCGCTCCGGCCCGATATTCTTGGCCAGCGGCCCGGCGGCTTCTAGGCCATCCGCACCATCACGCCAGAAGATATATCCCATCCCCGGCAGGCCCTCTTTCTGGGCAAAGGCGTTCATCCGGTCGCAGAACTTGCGGCTGCCACCACCGGGCGCAGGAATGGCGCGGATTTCGGTGCCCTCCTGCTCCAGCAGCTTGGCGAAGATGGCAAAGCCAGAGCCGCGGAAATGCTCGCTCACCACCTGCATCCTGATCGGGTTGCGCAGGTCCGGTTTGTCGGTGCCATACCAGAGCGCGGCGTCCTTGTAGGAGATCTGCGGCCAGTGTTTGTCCACCTTCGCGCCGTCCGCGAATTCCTCGAACACGCCTTCCAGGACCGGCTGGATCGTGTCGAAGACATCCTGCTGCGTGACAAAGCTCATTTCCATGTCAAGCTGATAGAAATCGGTGGGCGAGCGGTCGGCGCGCGGATCTTCATCCCGGAAACACGGCGCAATCTGGAAATACTTGTCAAAGCCCGACACCATGATCAGCTGTTTGAACTGCTGTGGGGCCTGCGGCAGGGCATAGAACTTGCCCGGATGAAGGCGGCTCGGCACGAGAAAGTCGCGTGCGCCCTCAGGTGATGACGCCGTGATGATCGGTGTCTGATACTCGCGGAACCCCTTGTCCCACATCCGCCGGCGCATGGAGGCGACCACGTCCGAACGCAATGTCATGTTGCGTTGCATCACCTCGCGCCGCAGGTCGAGGTAGCGATAGCGCAGGCGCGTTTCCTCGGGGTATTCCTGATCGCCGAACACCATGAGCGGAAGTTCCTGCGCCGCGCCCAACACCTCCATATCCCGTATGTAAACCTCGATTTCCCCGGTTGGCAGCTTGGGGTTGATCAGGCTTTCGTCCCGGGCCTTCACCTCTCCGTCGATACGGATGCACCATTCACTGCGCAGCTGGTCCACCTCTGCAAATACGGGGCTGTCGGAATCGCAAAGCACCTGCGTCACGCCATAGTGGTCACGCAGATCAACGAACAGCACACCGCCGTGATCGCGCACCCGATGAACCCAACCCGCCAGGCGGACGGTCTGCCCCACGTTGGCCTTTGTCAGGTCGGCACAGGTATGGCTACGATAAGCGTGCATGGCTTGGCCTTTCATCGGCAATCTTGGTTGATTATTGGCGAAACTGGTTCGCGCCGATACACCTTCCCCCGGGCCGGAAGTCAAGCCCGCTGCACCGCACAACCGCGATATTCCATCCATCGGGCCGAATTTCCCCGCGCCGCGGATCTGCGCGCAAATCTGGACAAAAGTATAAATTTATTGAAAACTCTTGCATGTGGGGCCGCAGTGGCCCGAACGGACGCAATGACCATCATCCGGGGGGTGGATATGTGGACAGCCCTTTTCAAGCGCCTTGTTGGCCGGATCGTGACCAAAGGGGATCTCCATGTGAGCTTGCCCGATGGCACCGAAATGCAGTTCGGAGATGGCACCGGCGCGCCCATTCATGTCACGCTGAGTGATCCCGCCCTGCTCCGCCGGTTCGTGCTGAATCCCGAGCTTGCCGCAGGTGAGGCATATATGGACGGCACGTTGACCATCGCACAGGACGATCTGCACGGTTTTCTGACGCTTGCGATCACCAACATGGATATGGGCGTAGGTCATGGCGCTGAACGCTGGATTGGTCCACTCATGAAAAACCTTCACCAGTTCAATCCGGTAAGTCGCGCACGCCGCAATGTGGCGCATCACTATGATCTCTCCGGTGAGCTTTACGATATCTTTCTCGACAACGACCGGCAGTATTCCTGCGCCTACTTTCGCCATCCTGACATGACGCTGGAAGAAGCGCAGGAGGCCAAGAAGGCGCATATCGCAAAGAAACTCTGCCTGGAGCCGGGTATGCGTGTTCTTGATATCGGATGTGGCTGGGGCGGCATGGCTCTCACGCTGGCGCAGGACTTCGGCGCCCGCGTCACCGGGGTGACCCTGTCGGAAGAGCAGCAGAGACTCGCGTCCGAGCGTGTCGCCAAGGTCGGACTTACTGATCGTGTCGATATCCGGCTTCAGGATTACCGCGCGCTGACCGAACGCTTTGACCGTATCGTGTCGGTGGGCATGTTCGAGCATGTGGGTGTGCCGCATTATCGTGAGTATTTCTCGCATGTCCACGACCTGCTCAACCCTGACGGGGTGGCCCTTATCCACACGATCGGACGCTCCGCTCCTCCAGCGCGGACCAGCCCGTGGATCAACAAATATATCTTTCCCGGCGGATACATTCCCTCCATGTCTGAGATGACCCGCGCCGTGGAACGAGAAGGCCTCTGGATGACCGATATCGAAATCTGGAGACTGCACTACGCTGAAACGCTGAAAAACTGGTATGAACGTTTCATGGCGCAGATCGACAAGGCGCGCGCGCTTTATGATGAGCGTTTCTGCCGCATGTGGCGCTTCTACCTGGTAGCCAGCGAACTGACGTTCCGCCACGCGAAACAATGCGTCTTTCAGGTGCAGCTCGCCCGACGTCAGGACGCCGTGCCCCTGACGCGCGATTACATCACCGCCTGATCCAAGGGAACGGACGCAAGGCCGACGAAGAGAGATCCGTGTGTGCAACACGCATCCCTTCGGATCACACCAGAAGTCGCGCCGCAATACGCCCGCGCAGCGAATTTCCCACCTCGATCCGCACCGCCCGGCGCAAATCCTCCGGAACCAGAACCGCTTCGCGCACCTCGCTTTGCTGCAACAGTATCTCCCGCAGAATACCGGGCAGGCATCCGCTCGTGACCGGCGGGGTCAGGACGTCACCCGCCCGCGTGGTCACGAACAAAGTGCTGATCGTGCCCTCGCAAAGCTCTCCGCGCTCATTGAGAAACAACATCTCGTCTACCCCGTCGGGCATCGCGGCCCGCGCCGCATCATAGACCGCGCGCCGCGTCGTCTTGTGCCTCAGCCACGGATCGTCTGACGACAGCCTCGCCAGCGCCATCCCGATCCGCCAGAACGGCACCGGCGCCCCAAGCGGCGCGGAGGTAAAAGCAAACCCCTCCACCCCGAGTGTCAGCCGGCAGCGAAGGGGCAGACTTCCATCCGCGCGCATCACCGCGCGCGCTTCCGCTTCATCGAAGCAGAAACCCAACACCTTCGCAGACCGCCCCATCCGGTCCAGGTGACGGTTGAGATGACGGAACCCCTCGCCAGGATGCCAGCCGAAGGTCTCGATCAGGCGTGTTCCGTCCGAAACGCCGCCGCAAATCGCGCTTTCCATAGCGCCTCCTCGTATTCGCTCTTCGCCGTGCTGTCCCAGACCACCCCGCCGCCGACATTCAGCATCACGTGCCCGTCCTCATGCGTCAGTGTCCGGATTGCCACGTTGAACTCGGATCGGCCGTCCGGTGCCGCCCAGCCAATGGTGCCGCAGTAGATCCCGCGCGCAGAGGGCTCAAGCTCCCGAATGACCTCCATAGCGCGCAGCTTTGGCGCGCCGGTGATCGACCCGCACGGGAAAAGCGCACGAAATATGTCTCCCAGCGTCGCGCCAGCGGCCAGCCGCGCCCGCACACGCGATACCATCTGATGCACCGTGGTATAGGTCTCAACCTCGAACAGATCCGGCACCTCAACAGAACCAGGCGCCGCCACGCGGCTGATATCGTTGCGCAGCAGGTCCACGATCATCAGGTTTTCCGCGCGGTTCTTGGGATCAGCGGCCAGAAACGAGCGCTGTGCGGCGTCTTCCTCCGGATCGGCGCTGCGCGGCTGTGTCCCTTTCATCGGGCGGGTTTCAATCGTCCCCCCCGCATCCGTGCGAAAGAAAAGCTCCGGCGAGCGGCTTAGAAGATCGGGCAGCCCCGTCTGCCGCACCAGCACGCCATGCCCGACCGACTGCCGTGCTCTCAACGCCGCATAAAGCGCCTCTGCTCCGCCCTCGGCCTTTGCAGCCATCGGAAACGTCAGATTCGCCTGATATATGTCGCCCGCCCCGATCAAGGCGTGCACCCGATCAAATGCGATGCCGTAGTCCCGACGTTTCCAGCGCGGACACGGTTCGGACAGTGCGGCCGGCCCGGCCAAGGGCATTCCCATTTCCGGCCGCTCATATACCCCGAAACAGAGGAGGGGCAGTTGGCGCCCCTCCGGCATCAGCCCTGCAAGCCGCGACTCCAGCGCATAGCCAAGCTCGTAGGTCGCATACCCCGCCAACCAGTTGCCCCCGGCGCGTGCGCGCTCCATGGCATCCAACGCGGCGGGCACCTCTGCCGCATCCCGGGCCAGAATCAGACCGCCGGGCTCGCGAAATTCCGTGTCCGCCCCTGCGGGGCCCTGATCGAACCTGATCTGCACGTGGCGCTCCCTCGTCTGCCACGTCCCCTATACTGGGACATACGCTATAAAACAGGGGCGAAAGCGGCATCTGGGAACGGATTCCCGATCCCCCTTGCACCGCGCCGCCTGACCACTATAACCCACGAGAATTTGCGCGCCCGGACGAGTCCGCCCGGGCGGCGTCCCCCTGCCCGAGGTCCGTCATGCCGAAAAGAACCGATATCCACTCCATCATGATCATCGGCGCCGGTCCGATCGTCATCGGACAGGCCTGCGAGTTCGACTATTCCGGTGCCCAGGCCTGCAAGGCCCTGCGCGAGGAAGGATACCGTGTCATCCTCGTGAATTCCAATCCCGCGACAATCATGACCGATCCGGTGCTGGCCGACGCCACCTATATCGAACCCATCACTCCGGAGGTGGTGGCCAAGATCATCGAGAAAGAGCGCCCTGATGCGCTCCTGCCGACGATGGGCGGGCAAACCGGGCTGAACACCTCGCTCGCTCTCGAGGAAATGGGTGTATTGCAGAAGTTCGGGGTCGAGATGATCGGTGCCCGGCGCGAAGCGATCGAAATGGCCGAGGACCGCAAGCTTTTCCGCGAGGCGATGGAGCGGATCGGGCTGGAAAACCCCCGCGCGACGATCGTCACGGCCCCAAAGAAGGCCAATGGCGCGGCCGATCTTGAGGACGGAGTGCGCATCGCGCTTGAGGCACTTGAAGACATCGGCCTGCCCGCCATTATCCGCCCTGCCTACACGCTCGGCGGCACTGGCGGCGGTGTGGCCTACAACCGCGAGGATTACATCCACTATTGCCGGTCGGGCATGGACGCCTCTCCGGTCGGTCAGATCCTTGTCGACGAATCGCTTCTGGGCTGGAAGGAATTCGAGATGGAGGTGGTGCGCGACAAGGCCGACAACGCCATCATCGTTTGCGCCATCGAAAACGTCGATCCGATGGGCGTGCATACCGGCGATTCGATCACTGTCGCCCCGGCGCTGACCCTGACCGACAAGGAATACCAGATCATGCGCAACGGCTCGATTGCGGTGCTGCGCGAGATCGGTGTGGAAACCGGCGGCTCCAACGTGCAGTGGGCGGTGAATCCGGAAAACGGCCGAATGATCGTGATCGAGATGAACCCGCGCGTGTCGCGGTCCTCGGCACTGGCGTCCAAGGCCACCGGCTTTCCCATCGCGAAGATCGCCGCGAAACTCGCCGTCGGCTATACGCTCGATGAGTTGGATAACGACATCACGAAGGTCACGCCCGCAAGCTTCGAGCCGACAATTGACTATGTCGTGACCAAAATCCCGCGCTTTGCATTCGAGAAGTTTCCCGGATCGGAACCACATCTCACCACCGCCATGAAATCGGTCGGCGAGGCCATGTCCATCGGCCGCACAATTCATGAATCCCTGCAAAAGGCGCTGGCTTCCATGGAAACCGGCCTGAGCGGTTTTGACGAGATCGAGATTGACGGCGCGCCCGAGAAATCCGCCCTGATCCGGGCCATTTCAAAGCAGACGCCGGATCGGATGCGCACCATCGCGCAGGCCATGCGCCACGGGCTTTCGGATGATGAAATCCAGCATGTCACCATGTTCGACCCGTGGTTCCTGTCTCGCATCCGCGAGATTGTGGACGCCGAGGAGGAAGTGCGCGCGAGCGGCCTGCCGCGCGATGCCGACGGGCTGCGGCGGCTCAAGATGATGGGCTTCACCGATGCCCGACTGGCACAGCTCACCGGCTTTGCCGAGGCCGATGTGCGAAAACTGCGGCTGGCGCAGGGGGTCACCGCCTCCTTCAAGCGTATCGACACCTGTGCGGCAGAGTTCGAGGCCCAGACCCCTTACATGTATTCCACCTATGAAACGCCTGTATTGGGCGACACGGAATGCGAGGCGCGGCCCACCGACCGCAAGAAGGTGGTGATCCTTGGCGGCGGCCCCAACCGTATCGGTCAGGGGATCGAGTTCGACTATTGTTGCTGTCATGCCTGCTTTGCCCTGACCGATGCGGGCTATGAAACGATCATGATCAACTGTAACCCGGAAACAGTCTCGACCGACTATGACACTTCCGACAGGCTCTATTTCGAACCGCTCACCTTTGAGCACGTGATGGAAATCCTGCGGGTGGAGCAGGAAAACGGCACGCTGCATGGTGTCATCGTGCAGTATGGCGGGCAAACTCCGCTCAAACTCGCCCGCGCGCTGGAGGCAGAAGGCGTCCCGATCCTGGGCACCACACCCGACGCCATCGACCTTGCCGAAGATCGCGAGCGTTTTCAGGCGCTCGTCAACCAGCTTGGCCTGAAACAACCCCACAACGGCATCGCCTCCACCGACGCGCAGGCGCTTGCGATTGCCGATGAGATTGGTTTTCCGCTGGTGATCCGTCCGTCCTACGTTCTGGGGGGGCGCGCGATGGAAATCGTGCGCGACATGGGCCATCTGGAACGCTACATCAAGGAGGCGGTGGTCGTCTCCGGTGACAGCCCGGTTCTGCTCGATCACTATCTCGACGGTGCCACGGAACTTGACGTAGATGCGATCAGCGATGGCGAGCAGGTCCATATCGCCGGAATCATGCAGCATATCGAAGAGGCAGGGGTCCATTCCGGCGACAGCGCCTGTTCGCTGCCGCCCTACTCGCTGCCCCGCAGCATCATAGAGCAGATCGAAATCCAGACGCACGCGCTCGCGCTCGCGCTCAACGTGGTGGGGCTGATGAACGTGCAATTCGCGGTCAAGGGGGATGATATCTACCTGATCGAGGTCAACCCGCGCGCCTCGCGCACCGTGCCGTTCGTGGCGAAAGCCACCGACAGTGCCATCGCCTCGATCGCCGCGCGCGTCATGGCAGGTGAGAAACTCTCGGCCTTTCCGCACCGTCCGCCCTACAAGGACGTAAGCTATGACACCGTCCTGCCGCTCGCGGACCCGATGACCTTGGCCGATCCCGACATGCCATGGTTCTCGGTGAAAGAGGCGGTCATGCCCTTCGCACGCTTTCCCGGCGTCGATACGATCCTTGGCCCGGAAATGCGTTCCACGGGGGAGGTGATGGGGTGGGATCGTTCCTTCCCGCGTGCATTCCTCAAGGCGCAGATGGGAGCGGGAATGGTGCTGCCGACCGAAGGCCGGGCCTTCATCTCGATCAAGGATTCCGACAAGGGCCCCGTGATGCTCGAAGCGGCACAGACGCTGGCAGAGATGGGCTTTACCATCGTGGCCACCAGCGGCACCGCAGGCTGGTTGAGCGAGAATGGCATCACCTGCGAGCATGTAAACAAGGTCTATGAAGGTCGACCCAACATCGTGGACGTGCTCAAGAACGGGGAAATTCATCTGGTCATGAATACCACCGAGAACGTGCAGGCGGTCGAGGATAGCCGCGAAATCCGTTCTGTGGCGCTCTACGACAAGATTCCCTACTTCACCACGGCCGCCGGCGCCAATGCCGCGGCTTTGGCCATGAAGACCCGCGAGGACGGGGAAATGTCGGTAAAATCGCTGCAGGGATAGATCGCGCCCGCGATCATGTGAATTGTTCGGACATTGTTCTTGCGGGGCAACTTCGTCATGGAAGGATTTGCCCCGCAAGCAACGGCGATGCTTTACTGCAAGTCCCCAAAGGCCGCGCTCAATCTCGCGACCGCCTCTTCAACCCGCGCACGCGGGGTGCCGAGGTTGAACCGCATGAAACTTTCCCCGCCCCGGCCCAGCGTCTGCCCGGGTGTCGCGGCAATGCGCGCGTCCTTGTAGATCCGGTCCTGAAACTCCTCGCGCGCCATGCCCGTTCCGGCAAAATCGACCCACGCGAGATAGGTCGCCTCCATCGGCATCGCCGTAAGTCCCGGGATCGCGTCCACTCCGTCCTTGAACGCGCGATAATTTCCATCGAGATAGATATTGAGCGCATCGACCCAATCCGCCCCTGCCGGCGAATAGGCGGCCCGAGTCAGGTCGACACCAAGCAGGTTTGGGCTGATGTCGAACTGCCGAAAGAACTTCGCGAACCGTTCTTGGAGCGCATCATCGGGAATGATCACGCAGCCTGTGCGGGCGCCAGCGATGTTGAATGTCTTGGAGGCCGCGGTCATAACCACCAGCCGGTCGGCAATCTGCGGCAGCGCCACATGGGCGTTCAGATGGCTGTATCCCGGCAGCACGAGATCGTGGTGAATTTCGTCCGAAATCAGAATTAGATCGTGTCGGAGACAGAAATCCGCCAGTGCCTCAAGTTCGTCCCGTGTCCAGACCCGGCCCGCCGGATTGTGTGGCGCGGAGATGAGCGCGACCTTCTCCTTGCCTGTCATCATCGCCTCGTAGGCGTCGAAATCCATGTCATAGGTGCCGTTCTCACGCAGCCTAAGCGGTAGCTGCGTGTTCACCCGGCCGTTGCGCTCGATCTTGGCCTGAAACTCATGATAAACTGGCGTGAAGGTCACGATACGATCTCCGGGCGCGGTCAGCGCCTGAAGCGTCATTGCGATCCCGTTGCCAAGCCCGTGCGTCACGAAGATCCAGTCGCTTTCGATCCGCCAGTTGTGCCGCGTCTTCATCCACCACTGCACCGCCTCGTGGAATGTCTCCATCCCCGAGAAATAGCCGTAGTTCGCCGTCTCCAGCAGACGCTGCACCGCATCTTGCAGAAAATCGGGTGCGCGGAAATCCATGTCCGCCACCCACATGGCAATTCCATCCTCGGGCGGGACGCCAAAGGCGCGCTCCATCATGTCCCATTTGGCCGAGTCCGTGCCCCGACGATCAATGATCTCATCGAAATTCATATGCGTTTACCCTCTTTTTCGGGGAACGCTACCGGATTGACTGACAGGCGCAAGGGGGCGTTGCAGAGGTCGCGCGCATCGCCTATCTGATCACGCATGCAAAAGCCGATCATCATCCACCCCGACCCGCGCCTGAAGAAAGTCTGCGCCCCCGTGACCGACCTGTCGGACGACTTGCGCTCACTGGCGCGCGACATGCTTGAGACGATGTATGCCGCGCCCGGGATCGGTCTGGCGGCGCCTCAGGTTGGTACGCTGAGCCGGCTGATCGTCCTCGATTGCGTGAAAGAGGGGGAGCCGCAGCCGATGGTGATGTTCAACCCCGAGATTCTTTCCTCCTCGGATGACGTTAATACATATGAGGAAGGGTGCCTGTCTATTCCCGAACAGTTCGCGGACATCACGCGCCCCGCCGAAGTGCGGGCGGGCTGGATCGACATGAACGGCAATCCGCAGGAACGCGATTTCGGCGGGCTTTGGGCCACCTGCATACAGCATGAGATCGACCATTTGAACGGCAAGCTTTTCATCGACTACCTCGGCCCGATGAAACGGCAGATGATGACCCGCAAATCCCAGAAGATGAAGCGCGACCGCGCTCGCGGCTGACTGTGGGCAACACGCCTGACCCGAAAGGAACTTGGGATGCAAATCCTCCGCTGGCCGGACACACGGCTCTCAACGCCCTGCACGCCGGTTGCAGACCCTTCCGCCCTGAAGGCACTCACCCATGATATGCTGCAAACGATGTATGAGGCGCCGGGTCGGGGGCTGGCCGCACCTCAGATCGGGCTGACGCAGCGGCTTTTCGTTATGGATCCGACGTGGAAGGATAGCGCCCCCACGCCTTATGTCTGTATTAACCCCGAGATCACGTCGAGATCCGACGCCATTGTCACTGGACAGGAGGCTTGCCTGTCCATCCCCGGAGTCGCAGCGGATGTGCCACGCCACGCGGAAATCATCCTGCGATGGCAGGGCCTTGATGGCGTATGGCAGAAAGAGCGGCTGACCGGCTTTGCGGCCATCTGCGCGCAACACGAATACGATCATCTCGATGGGATCGTAATCTTTGATCGTGTGGACGACAGCGCCCGCACGGCACTTCTGGCCGACTATGGAGTTCTTGCATGAGTGTCCGCCCCTGCCTGCGCTGGCCCGACAGACGGCTGCGCACTGCGGCGGTGCCTGTGGATACCATCACCGATAACGTGCGCCGCATCTGGACCGATCTCATCGACACGATGGAGGCGATGCCCGGAGTCGGCATGGGGGGCAATCAGATCGGCGAGATGCTTCGCCTCATCGTGGTGGACGCCTCCGAGGCACGCGGGCAGCCCGTGCGCATGGCCAATCCCGAAATTCTGCATGCGTCCGCCCAGCTTCGCACGCATGAAGAGGCAAGCCCCAACCTTCCCGGCGTTTCAGCCAGAATAGACCGCCCGCGTGCCGTGACCGTGCGATTTCTCAATGAAAAGAGCGAGACGGAAGAGCGCGATTTCGTCGGACTTTGGGCGACAAGCGTTCAGCACCAGATCGACCACATCGACGGCAGGATGTACTTCGACCACCTGTCGAAGGTGAAACGCGACATGCTTTTGCGCAAGGCGCGCAAACTGGGATAGGACTGAGACTGTGTCAACATTGGCAAAGGCAACGCGATGCGTCTGATCTTCATGGGAACCCCGGATTTTTCGGTCCCGGTGCTCGACGCGCTGGTTGACGCCGGTCATGAGGTGGCCGCTGTCTACACCCAACCCCCCCGACCCGCGGGGCGCGGCAAGAAACCACGCCCCGGCCCTGTTCACGCCCGCGCCACCGCGCTGGGGCTGCAGGTGCGCCACCCCGAAAGCCTCAAGACGCCAGAGGAACAAGCTGCCTTCGCCGCGCTGAGGGCCGAGGTGGCGGTGGTCGTGGCCTATGGGTTGATCCTGCCGCAGCCCATTCTCGACGCGCCAGAGCGCGGGTGCCTGAACATTCATGCCTCGCTTTTGCCGCGCTGGCGCGGCGCGGCGCCCATTCAGCGCGCGATCATGGCCGGCGACGCGGAAACCGGCGTCTGCATCATGCAGATGGAGGCTGGTCTCGATACCGGCCCGGTGCTTTTGCGCAGGGCCACCCCCATCGGCCCGCATGATACCGCCGAGAGCCTTCATGACCGGCTGTCCAGGCTCGGAGCCGAGGCGATCACCGACGCGCTTGACCGGCTGGACGAGCTGACCCCAATGCCGCAACCTGAAACGGGGGTGACCTATGCCGCGAAGATCGACAAATCCGAAGCGCGGATCGACTGGACGGCGCCTGCCGAGGTTGTGGACAGGAAGATCCGGGGCCTCGCGCCCTTTCCCGGCGCTTGGCTGGAGGTGCAGGGACAGCGCGTCAAGGTTCTCGGGGTCGAACTGGCTGACGCGAGCGATGGCGTGGCAGGTGAGGTGCTGGACAACAGGCTCACCGTCGCCTGCGGCACGGGTGCCGTACGGCTGACGAGGTTGCAGCGTGCGGGCAAGGGGGCGCAGGACAGCGAGGGTTTCCTGCGCGGCTTTCCCCTGCCACCGGGCACGCGACTTTGACATGAAGATTTCGCCAACCCATTGGCGCAGATAGGAAAAATCATATGTGGATCATCTGGCTTGTCATTGTGGGCGCTGCTGCGGGTTTCATCGCCACGCGGATCATGAAACTCGACACCGACGTGATCACCACAATCGTGATCGGCATCGCCGGGGCGCTGATCGGCGGTGTCGTCCTTCGGGTTTTGCTAAGCCTTATGGGCTTTGCCGCAGGCTTTGTCGGCGCGCTTCTCGGTTCATTACTGCTGATCTGGCTTTGGAAGATCTATATCCGCAAGTGACGCGCGACACGCCGTTCCGGACCACAAGAGGTCTGATTCGGCGTGTCGGTAAAGCGTCGGTATAACGTCGGTATTGCGTCGGTGCCGGTTCCGGTTTTCACGTCCGGGGCATCTATTGCCCGTTGGCGGCCAGCACGACGCCGACAGTACGCACAAGCACCCGCAGATCGGCGTTCAGCGACAGTTCCCGGTAATACCGGGTGTCGTAGATCGCCCTCTGGGCAAAGCTCGTCTCATTGCGTTCGGAGATCTGCCAGTAGCCGGTGATGCCGGGACGCATGGAGAAATAGGCATTCCCCGGATAAAGCTCCTTCTGCGAACACATCATCGGGCGCGGTCCGACCAGCGACATCTGCCCCCACAGCACATTCCAGAGCTGCGGCAGTTCGTCGAGCGATGTCGTGCGGAGCAGGCGTCCGATCGGCGTAATGCGCGGATCAATCCGGAGCTTCTGCATCTCGTCCCATTCGCGCCGCGCGAACAGATTCTCGTCAAGATACCTTTCGAGCATCTGGTCCGCGTCGGGCACCATGCTGCGCAGCTTGAGCATGTGGAACACACGACCGTTACGGCCAATGCGTTCCTGCCAGTAGAATGGCGAGGCCCCATCGCGCGCTATGATCAGCGCCAGCACCAGCACGATCGGCAGAACCAGCGGTGCGAGCATCAGGCAGACCAGTATATCAAGCTGACGCTTGAAATGGTCTCGATAGAAACCGAAGCGGGGTGTCTCGATCACAAATGCTTCGGCGAACTCGTTTCGTGACTGTAAAGTCATGGCATTTAGTCCCCAGATGGCAGCGACATTGGCCAGGCACACAAATATCCACACGATTCCACAACAGTGGATCGCTGATCCCGGCCCTGCCCCGCTTGGGCCGTTTTCGGTGGCTGGCTACTTGGTGGAAATCCAAGGAGAGGACAGACTTATGAATGTCTGGGTTTTCTGCCTTGGTTTTTACACAATTGTCCCTAAGCCGTGTCGAATTATGTCAAATATATAGCAAAACTACGGCGAAAGTCCAACAAGCAGTGTGGGGCACTTTGCTTAAGTCATTGATAATAAATGAATTAATATGTTTCGGCCGAATTGTGGCGTGATTTGGGCGAAAAACTACACACTTTAAGGTTTAGTTTATCGCCGCGTTTGGAAATGGTTTTGAAAATACCCGCTGGATTGTTTCCCGAAAGGGATCAACACAACCTGAGTGCGTCATGCCTCAAACCCGCCTAAACGGGGAAAGTTTCGCGTTTCGCATCAGAAAAGACCACTTCTAACCTGAATCCCGCCTTCCGACCAGAAACGAGGTACAGAGTGATTCGGTTCACCGCGATCCGCGCAGGTGAGACAGGATCAGCCGAGAATGAACAGCAGGATGAGAACAGCGACAAAGAGGATCAGTGCCGCCTCGCCGCCCCATATGAACCACCGCTTGCGGCGTTCGCCCGGAAGCTCGACGATGGGAATCGAAACTATGGGCCGTATCCCCACCTGACGCTCGAACTGGGTGGCGCTTCTCAGCACGGGGTTCCGCAGTTCGAGCAGGATCATCAGCACCAGCGCCACCAAAGCGGACAAGGCGGCCCCTATGAAGACAATGCGCTTGCGGTTCGGTGAGATCGGATGTTCCGGCACCAGGGCCCGTTCAAGCACCGTGAAGCTCTCGGATTGCTGCGAGGTTTGCAGCATCTGCCCCATTTCGGCCTCCGCCTGATTGCGGGTGATCACCTGATACTGTTCCGATAGTTTCTCGAGCCGCCGCGTCAGCTGATTGAATTCGCGCTCCACTTCCGGAGAGGCCTGGAT
This sequence comes from Salinihabitans flavidus, assembly GCF_900110425.1. Taxonomy (GTDB): domain Bacteria; phylum Pseudomonadota; class Alphaproteobacteria; order Rhodobacterales; family Rhodobacteraceae; genus Salinihabitans; species Salinihabitans flavidus. Next base: position 30,679 of record NZ_FODS01000007.1, read on the forward strand.
AATGGTCTCGATCTCATCAATCCGTCGTCCGATCAGATCGCGTTGCTCCTCAAGGCGGGTCACGCGCGCGGCCATGATGGAGCCCGGGGTCGGCTGTCCCGCCTGAAGCTCCAGGATCTGGCGATCCAGTTCGAACATGGATTCGCGCAGACCGCTTCGTTCCTCGCGCAACCCGCTGAGCCCGTCTGGCAGATACTGTGCATTCTCGCGTTTGAAGCGGGCAATCTCCCCCTCAAGCCGGGCGATGGCCTGCCCGACGCGCTCTTCCTCGCTTTCGAAGAATTCCAATGTCTCGCGTGCGCGTTCCGCCCGCCTTCGGCGGTTTTGTTCAAGCACGTTTGTCACAAGCTCGTTGGCGATGGCCGCGGCAAGCTCAGGATCCCCCCAGCGTGCGGTGATCTGCATCGCCGTAGGGGTAAGATCCGACCGCCAGCGCAGGTTCGGATCGGAAATCTGCCTGACGCTCGCCGCCTGTCGCATTTGAACCACACGCTCGGCCTCCGACAATTCCGGACGATCGGCAAAAAGATCATATTCCTGAGCAATATGAAGAAGGTTGTCGCGCGCCATCACCTGTTGTTCGATGATCTGAAGCTGTTGCATTGTGGCGGAGTTGGCGGTGGCCGACGTGGTCTGCGGTTCGCGGATACGCGGCTGTTCTATCTGGATCACGGCGGAGGTTTCATAAAGCCGCTGGAGACTGAGCGCATAGACGACCGAAACGATGATCCCGACCGCGCACACGCTGACCAGCAGCAGCACATGCCGCCGCAGCATGTTCAGGCTTTCCTCGAACGAATGGATCCGGTTCATACCTGTTCCTGTCGCCTCTTGTCCCGCCCTTCCCCGGGCGGCGTTGGATTGCGCCGGTTCTGAACCGGCTTTGTGGTTATAGCATGACCCGAACTGGGCTTTTAGCCTTGTTCACGCGGGTGCCTGAACTCTGCCACGGTAAGGATCTGCGTGCCGGTGCCGCCAATACGTCCGGTGATTTCGGTGCCTTCGGGAAGAACTCCGGCACCATGGACGAGGCGCGCCGAAAACCCTGTGATATTCGCGTTGAAGGTCACCTGCATCGCGTGAAAGTCGAGCATCTCACCGCTCACGGCATACTGGCATTTGAAGGCCGCCTCCTTGGCCGAGAAAATGCGCGTGGCAAGAGCCCCCCGCCGATCGGGCGGCTGGGTTTGAAGCCATGCGCGTTCCTCCGGCCGGCAGATGGTCGCAAGCAGATCGTCCTCCAGCGGCAGGTCGGCCTCCACATCAACGCCGACCGCGTCGGCATAGCTGTCGCGGGCGACGATCGCGATGCAGGTCTGTTTGTCATGCGCGATGGACCCGATCACGCCCGAGGGCCAGCGCGGCGCGCGATCCCGGCCGGCGGGCAGCGGCACGAGGTCAAGTCCGATTTGTCCCATCGCCTGACGCGCCGCCTCGCGTCCGGCGGCAAACTCGCGCCGGCGTTCGGGGCGGGCATGGGTGACGGCCCCGGCCTCTTCGGGATAGATCGCGGCATTGGGCAGGCGCGGGTTCGTGACCGCAACGCCCACCTGAGGCGGCAGGCTGGCACTGGCCAGATCGCGAAGATGTCTCACGGGGGTCATGTCTGACGTTCCTTGCGGCGGGCGCGCATGGCCCGGCGGCGCGACATGGCGTCGGCGCGGGTGTCTGCGCGGGCATCGGGTGTCTGTTCTTCTTCGCGGGCCGGCGAGGGCGCAGGCTGTTTGCCCGAGAGCGTGTCCAGACGCTCGCAGAGCGCCGACAGCGTGGGAAAGCGGAAAACGTCCGTGATGCTGAGCGCGGCATGGCCCAGCCGGTCGCGCAGCTCGCGGTGCGCCTGCACCGCCAGAAGCGAATGTCCGCCAAGGTCAAAGAAGTTGTCTCCGGCGCCGATCCGCTCCACCCCCAGAATACGAGACCAGACGGCGGCCACATCGCGCGCGGTATCGCTCTCGGGCGGGGCGAACCCCTGCTGCCGGGGGGTGGGGGCGGCCTTCGACGGGGCGGGCAGGGCCTTGCGATCCACCTTCTTGTTCGGGGTCAGCGGGAAGGCGTCGAGCGGCACGAAATGCGCGGGCACCATATGTTCGGGCAGATGCTCGGCAAGATTGGCGCGAAGCGTCGCCTCATCGGGCAGGTCCGGCCCGCGCAGATAAGCCACGAGACGCAGATCGCCGGGCGTGTCCTCGCGCGCGATCACGACGGCCTGCGCCACATCCGCGCGCGCTTCCAGCCGGGCCTCGATCTCGCCCAGCTCGATGCGATAGCCGCGCAGCTTCACCTGATGGTCGGCGCGGCCAAGGAAGTCGAGCCGCCCGTCGCCGCGCCATCGCACCAGATCGCCGGTGCGATACATGCGCCCATCGCCGCCCGAGAAGGGATCGAGCAGGAACCGCTCGGCGGTCAGATCCGCGCGCTGCCAATACCCGCGCGCCACGCCCGCCCCGCCGATATAAAGCTCTCCGGCGACGCCCACGGGCACGGGCCCGCCCGCCGCGTCAAGAACGTAGAGCCGCGTATTGGCGATCGGACGGCCAAGGCTGACGACACCGCCATCGGCGTCGGTCGCGGTTTCGGTCGCCGACCAGATCGTCGTCTCGGTCGGGCCATACATATTCTCGATCCGGGCGCGGGTGAGGCCGCGCAGTTCCGACAGCAGCGCGCCAGGGAACGCCTCGCCGCCGATCATGAGCTGTTCGACCTGCCCGAGCGCATAGCGCGCCTCGTCGTTCATGGCAAACATGCGCGCCATCGACGGGGTGCATTGCAGGTGGGTCACCTTGTGGCGCAGGATCTGAGCGGCGATGGAGACATCGCTATCGTCGAGCGCGCCGCCGCTGTTGCTGCGCGCGACCACCTCCGCCAGCGGGCGCAACCCCTCCAGCACCCTCTGCGTGGGAATGCCGTAGTCGATCAGGCAGGCAATCTCGTCCACGCCGATTTTCCTGAGCTCGTCTACACGGGCGACGCAATCCTCGACCGTGCCGAAAAGCCCCGAATCCTCGAAATAGCGCAGGAAGGCGAAGTCGAGTATCCCCTCCAGCTCGTCCTGCGAAAGGCTGCCGAGGTCCAGATCGAAGGCACTGTTCACGCCTTGCGGTTTCTTGAACGCCGGGAAGGCCCAGGCGTATTGCTTGATCAGGCCGGCGGCGCTGCGCAGGTAGTCCTTCATCGGCTCGCGCGCGATCTCGCGCGCCTCTTCCCGGTCATCGGCCACGAAGGTGTGCAGCATGAGCGTCACGCGGAACTTGCGCGGATCATATCCCGCCTCGCGCAACGCGGCATGATAGAGGGTGATCTTCTCGCCCACTTCCTCGATGCTTTGCCCCAGAAGATGGGTGAGCACATGCGCGCCGTTGCGCCCGGCCTCTTTCCATGTTTCGGGGTTGCCGGCTGTCGTGACCCACAGATCGAGATCCTTTGACACCGGGCGTGGCTGCGTGACCACCTCATGCAGGGTGCCATCCTTGCGCGGGAAGGCCACCGGCTCCCCCCGCCAGAGGCGGCGCAGTTCCGCCATCTGGGCGAACATGGCGGGCTTGTTCGCGGGCGGCGTGTTCTCGGGGCGCAGCACGAAATCATCGGGCTGCCAGCCGCTCGCGATGGCAAGCCCGGCGCGCCCGTTGGTCAGGTTGTCGATCACCGCCCATTCCTCCGCGATGCGGGCGGTATGATGCAGCGGCGCGACACAGCTTCCGGCCCGCACACCGATGTTTTCCGTCACCGCCGCCACGGCGGCCCCGGTCACGGACGGGTTCGGATAGGGCCCGCCAAAGGCATGGAAATGCCGCTCCGGCGTCCAGACCGCGCAGAATCCGTTCCGGTCGGCGAATTTCGCCCCTTCCAGCAGAAGCTCGTACTTCTTCGGCCCGGCCGCATCGTCGTTGCCCCAGTAGTAGAGCGAAAAATCCATGTTCCCCTCGCCGGACGGGATATGCCCGCCGGAAATCTGGGTGCGGTTCTCATCACCGCTCAGCACCAGCTTGAACCCGCGCGCGAGCGTATAGAACAGCTCCAGCACCGAGATATCGAAGCTGAGCGAAGTGACGGCCATCCATGTGCCCGGCGGATCATGCGGCAGCCGCGCGTCCATCGCGGCGGCGAAATTGGCAAGGTTGCGATGTTCGATCATCACCCCCTTGGGCGTTCCGGTGGAGCCGGAGGTATAGATCACATAGGCCAGATCACTGCCGTTCACGTCGTTTTCGGGGTTCGTGTCGGGCATCGTGTCAACGCCGGTATCGGTGTCGGCGATCAGAAGCTGCGCCTCATGCGGGGGCAGGCCGGTAGCCAGATCCGATTGCGTGAGGATGACCGCCGCGCCGCTGTCGGAGATATAATGCGCGAGCCGGTCGGCGGGATAGGCCGGATCGAGCGGGACATAGGCACCCCCCGCCTTCCAGATCGCCAGCGCCCCGGCGACCAGATCGGGCGAGCGATGACAGCACAGCCCCACAAGCGTGCCGCGCCCCACCCCCATTTCGCGCAGCCGATGCGCGAGCCGGTTGGCACGCGCATTGAGCGCACCATAGCTCAGAACGCGGGTCTCGTGCACCAGCGCCTCGGTCTCTGGCCGCGCTTCGGCGCGCGCCTCGAACTGCCGGTGGAGCGTGGCGTCGGGATCGAAGGGCGTCTCTGTCGCGTTCCAGCTCTCCAGTATCTCCGCCTGCTCGGCCCCCGGCAGGGCGGGCAGATCCGATAGCGGCCCGGTTGCGTCCGGCAGGGCCGCCAGCACCAGTTCAAGCCGCGCGGCAAGGCGGTCCAGATGCCGGTCGTCAATGCGGTTGGCGTCGTAGTGCAGATCCAGCCGCCCATCGGACAGCGACAGGCACAGCGCGGTTCCCGCAATCGCCCCCGCATCGACGTCAAGCGTGACGCCAAGCGCCGGCATCGCCGGCGCGGTCAGGTCCGGATCGCGGGCAAACAGGTCCGCGGCAACGGGCCCGCGGCTCGTCGCGGTTTCAACCTCGGCGGTGAAGGCGGCGGCGGTCTCCGCCATGCTTTTGGTCGCCGTCTGGGCACGCAGCGGCACCCACCCCAGAAGATAGCCCGGCGCGGCGACCTGCCCCTCCGCGCGAAAGGCGAGATCGAAGGGCACTTTTGCACCGCTGGCCTCTGCCCAGCGTGCAATACCGGCCAAGACCATCCCGATTTCAAGTGCTTCGGGCACGTCGAGCGACCGGCGCTGATACACCGGAGCCTCGCGCGGCTCTGCGATGAGCGGCAGGGCTATGGGCGTCAGATCGCGCAGGCGGTGGCGCCAGTGCGGCTCTCCGGCAATCGTGGCATTGAGCGCCTGTGTCAGACGCTCGGCGGCTGTGCCATCGGGCGATGGCAGGATGTCACCCACCCTCAGGACACGGTCGGGCTGCACCGGCTGGCCGTGGACATCCGCCAGCCGCGACAGTCGCAGCGCCCCGCGCCCGGTGGCGATGGTGGCATGTTCGCCACCCACCTCAAGCACCTCTCCCGGTGTGGCCGGGACGAAACCGGCGGTGATCGCCTGCGCCTCGCGCGCGATCAGGACCTGCCCCCCCGATGTCAGCTTCGCCGTGGTCAGCGGATTGCGATAGTCGCCATGATCGAGCGCGCGCACGAGCGCCTCCAGATCCTCCGCGTCACGGCGGAAATCGAGCCGACCGGCGGCGGCGGGGCGATCCTTCAGCCCGAAATAGCTCCGGCCCGTCTCGGGCTGCGGGGTGCGGTTGCGCGCGCCGTGCTGCAATTCGGCCACCAGACCGGGAAAGCTCTCGATCGCGGCCTCGTAGCATTTGGCATTGAGGGTGAATCCGGTCTCGGACGGGGTGATAGCAATGCGGCGCTGCACGAGGATGTCGCCGGTATCGACGCCCTCCTCGATCAGGTGCCAAGTGATGCCATGCTCCGCCTCGCGGTGGATAAGCGCCCAGATCGGCGCATTCAGCCCGGCATAACGCGGCAGCGGGCCATCGTGAAAATTCACCGCCCCCTGCGCGGCGCTTGCCAGCACCTCTTGCGGCAGCAGATCAAGGTTGGCAATGCTCAGCAGCCAGTCGAAACCGTCCGGCAGCCGCGCGGCCAGATCCAACCCTGGCCTCAGCACCGCAAGGCCATGGCCGTGCGCCCAGCCTGTGACGGTCTCGTCCCGGCTGACCACGGCGGCGATCTCATGGCCGGCGGCGCGCCAGATCTCACCGCATTGCACGGTGAGCGATTCCTGCCCCACAAGCACGCAGGACATGCGTTGGAGATCGGTCTGCGGGGCAACATTCATGTCTGCTCTCCGGTTGGGCGGGACAGGACGGGCGGCAACAGCGGGGGGATACCCGCGCCCGGGGTTTCGGACTTGCGGAACGGTGCCCGCAGGGCGTGGGCGATCAGATCGCGCAGAAAACGGTCGGGATCGCGGATCTTGCGTCGGTCGATCAGGCAGCGCAGCCGGTATAGGCTGGCCCCCAGCACATGCGCCAGCGTCGCAAGCGCCGCATAGGCCGCGCCGTGATTGCTGTTGAAATAGTGTAGCCGCGAGTCGAACCAGTATTGCGGCATCCGTGCCCAGTCCTTCATCCCGGTGGAAACCGAACCGATATGCGTGACCTCGCTTTCGCGCACGTAATCAGTGCGCCAGCCCGCGCGAAAGGCGCGCAGGCAAAGATCCGTTTCTTCGAAATAGAGGAAATACCGCTCATCGAAGAGGCCGATCTCCTCAAGCACCTCGCGGCGGATCATCAGGCTCGCCCCGGCGAGCCAGTCGACGCGCGTGGTCTTGCGCGGCACCGGGAGCGGCACGATGTGGCGTTCGAGCATCCGGCTCAGCGGACCGATACGCGCCGCGCCCTCGAATTCTCCGGGGATCGACGGGAAACGAAAGGCGGTCATATGCGGCTTGCCGTCGGGGCCGTGGATATAGCTTCCGGCAAGACCGCATTCAGGCGTGGCCTCAAGGTGCTCGACAAGGCGGCGGATCGCCTGACTGTCGGGAAAGGCGTCGGAATTGAGGATATAGATATAATCCGGCGGCGCACCGTCGATGCCCGTCGCCATGCCCTGGCGGATCCCGGCATTGTTGCCCGCGCCGAAGCCGCCGTTATGCCCGCTCTGAAGCAGTTCCACCCCCATCTCGTCCCAGTCGCGGCGGGCAATCTCGGCGGCGATCAGCGCCTCGGAGCCATCGCCGGACGCGTTGTCCACGATGATCAGGCGGCTGCGCAGCCCGGCCAGTTCGCTCAGCGCCGTATCGGCGGCGCGCAACGTCAGGTCCGGCGTGCGGTAGTTGAGCACGATGGCCAGTATCGAAGGATCACGCGGAAGGGTCATTCGGCGGCCCTCGGTAGATCTGTGCCCGTCTCGCGCGCCTGTTCCGCCGCCTCGATGGCGCGCTTCATTCGCGCGGCAAGGACACGGACATTCGGCTCCAGCACCATGGAATCGTGATCGCCCGGCACCTCCGTCACACCCAGATCGCCGACCCATTCGCCCCAGTCGTTGTCGTGCAGCACATAGGCCCGCTCGCCGCTGACCAGACGGCCACCGCCCACCGACCACTTGCCGCGCAACGGCGGGCGGAAAAGGTCCACCCGGCCCGCCCAGCGGTGCATCCTGTAGCGTTCGGTGGCGGCGATGAACGCGGCCTCGATCTCGGCGTTGTGGAATCTCTGCCCGCCCTCCGCGGCCTCGGTCCGGTCCGGCGCACGGCGCTTAGCCAACTCCCACGCCACGCGATTGCGCAGCCACTTCACCGGGTAGAGCGGACCCTGACGGCGCACCTCCGATAGCTGTATCCGCAGCCGATCGCCAAGCGTGAGCGGGCGGCGGACCGGCAGCGGCGTGTCGAGCAGGACCACAACCGCCACCGTTTCGCCCGCCGCCTCAAGCTGGCGTGCCATCTCGTAGGCGGTGATCCCGCCCCCCGAGAAGCCGCCAAGCAGATAGGGGCCATGCGGCTGCACCTGCCGGATCTCGGCGATGTAGTCGCGCGCGGCCTCTGTCAGATCATCATGCGGCGCCGCATCACCATAGAGCCCGCGCGCCTGCACCCCGTAGAACGGTCGGTCCGCCCCCAGAAGCTGCGCCAGATGACGCAGGTTGAGCACATTGCCGAACATCCCGGCGACAAGGAAGAACGGCGTTTTCGGCCCACCCTCGCCTTCGTGCATCGGAACGAGGTGGGTGTAGCGACGCGAGACCGGCTCGGCTATCGCTCCGCCTGCGCCCTGCGCGTCCTGCGGGCCGATCTGCGCGGCGATGAGCGCGGCGCATTGCGCCACCGTCGGTGCCTCGAAGAGAACCGAGATCGGAAAATCGACGTGATAGGTTTTCTTCACCTTGGCAAAGAGCCTCACCGCCACCAGCGAATGACCGCCAAGATCGAAGAAACTGTCCCGCGTGCCGACACGGTCCACGCCCAAAAGCTCCTGCCAGAAACCGCAAAGCGTGCGTTCGATATCATTCTCCGGCGCCACGTAGTCGGTGTCGAGTTGCGGGCGCTCAAAGCTCTGCCCGCCGGGGCCGCTGCTGTCGGCGGCCTGCGCCGCCTGCCGCGTCAGCGCATCGAGATCGAGCGAGGAGACGACGATCTGCCGCAACCCGGTGGCCAGCGCGCGGGCGAACATCTCTTCCCCCTCGGCGGCGGGTATCCCCTGCGACAGGTTGTGGCGCAGCCGCTCTTCGGCCGGGGAAAGCGGCTGCTGCGCCTGCGGGTCCGGTATCGCCGGCTCAATCTCATGCGGGGCCGGGGCGGGCGCGCGGGCAAAGGCGGCGCCATCGGCCATGCGCCGCACCGTCAGGCGCGAGATTTCGGCGCAGACCTGCCCCTGCGGATCGGTCAGCGTCACATCGAACTGCGCCGTTTCTTCCGCCGCGCTGCCGGAGGCAAGGCGCACATGGCTGCGCAGGCTGTGCGGCAACGGCGCAAAGACCCGGAGCGCGCCATAGGAGACCGGCACCCAAAGGTGCTCCTGCCCATAGCCGGGGACAAGCGCCATCGCCCAGCCCGTCGCGATATCGAGAAGGCCGGGATGCAGCGGCATATCCCCCGCCTCCGCCGCCAGCGCCGGATCGAGCGACAGTTCCGCCAGCCCTTCCTCTCCGCTCTGGGCAAGGCCGCGCAGAACCTGCCAGTGCGGCCCGAAGCGAAGCTGCCCCTCCTGTGCGGACGGTATCGCCGCGCCGCCGGACTGCGAGAGGTCCCCGATCCGGGCGCGCAGCGCCGCCAGATCGACCGGCGCGGGCCGCGCAGGGGCCGGCAGAATCACCCGCCCCTCGGCATGAAGCTGCCAGCCTTCGCGCCCGCCGCTGTGGACGCGCGAGTGCAGTTCCACCTCATAGCCTTCGTCGCTGCGGCGCAGACGCAGGCGAATCTCGGCCTTGGAGTCGTCCTCCACCGGCAGCGGGCGCAGGAACAGCAGATCGCGGATCTCGAAGCTCTCCGCCTCTCCCTGCGCGCGCAGCGCCTCTGCGATCAGTTCAAGGTACCCGGTGCCCGGCAGGATCGCCGCGCCATCGCGGGTGCGGTGCTGGTCGATCACCCACCGGCCCCTGTCAAGCGTGGCGGTGAATACCCGATTGCCCCCTTCATCGAACCCCGACGCATCGAGCAGCGGCGCATTGATCGGCACGGACGGGGCCGGCGGGGTCTGTCCCAGACGACCCGCGACCGCCTCTGCCGCCATGCCGGTATCGGACCAGATGCCCCAGTTGATCGCGCTCACCCGGGTGCGCCCGCCGGTCCGCGCTTCTGCATAGGCATTGAGAAAGGCATTGGCGGCGACATAATCCACCTGCCCCGCCGGGGCCGTGACCGTGGAGGACGAGGAAAACAGCACCAGCCAGTCGATACTGCCATCGGGGAAGACCGCCTCGATCACCTCGGTTCCGTGCAGCTTGGGCGCCAGCACGCCCTCGGTGCTTGCCGGGCCCTTGGCCAGCAGCGGGCCGTCGTCGATCACCCCGGCGGCATGGATCACGCCGGTCACGCGGCCGAAACGCTGCGCAACCGTATCGCGCAGATGCTCCATGTCGTCGATATTGCAGACATCGCCGGCCACGACCATGACGGTGCCGCCCAGCGCCTCCAGCCGCTGCACCGCGCGGATGCGGCGGCTGATGCGATCTTGCGGGGGATGGGTTTCCAGCCAGTGCGGCCAGTCCTGCCGCGCCGGAAGCCCGCCACGCGCCAGAAGGACAATATTCGCCCCGGCCCGCGCCATGCCGTCGGCCAGCGTCAGGCCAATCCCGCCAAAGCCCCCGGTGATCAGATAGGTCGCGCCCGCCTGCCAGACGGGCGCGGCGGCCTCCTCCAGTGGCGCGGGGCGATACTGCCGTTCAAAGCGTTTGCTGCCGCGATGGGCGGCGATGTGATCGCGTGGCGGGGCGAGCACATCCTCCAGCAGCGCCTCGGCTAGCGCCGTGCGCGCCATGGCCCCGCCCTTGCGCGGCGGCGTCTCCACATCCACGGCGGCGCAGGTCACACCCGGCAATTCGCGCGGGATCACCTGCACCGGGCCGAGGATCGTGGATTTCTCAGGGTATCGCAGCGCCTCATCGCGCACCCGTGCCGCGCCGGATGTCACGGCGGTGACATGCAGCGGCTTGGGCAGGCTGTCGTCGCTCATCGCCTGCGCGAGAAACAGCAGCGAATAGAAGCCCTGTTCCTGATTGCGGTGAAAGAAGGACGATCCGGGGCGGAAGGTCTCCTCCCCGGTCAGAAGCCACAGGTGCACCACCCGCTCCGGCGCCCGCCCGCGCGCCATCAGATCCGCGATGAGCGCGTCATACCCCTCGCGCCCGCGTTCGGGAGCAAGGGTATAGCTGTCCTCTCCGGTCCGGGCAAAGCCGTCGCCCGCCGTCACGCCAACCACGTCGTGACCCGCCGCGCGAAGCCGTTCGACCATCGCCGCGCCCACGCCTTCCCCGTCGAGGAAAAACAGCCAGCTCGCCTTCGGCGCCTGCGCCAGATCGCGACCCACATCCCAGTCGCATTCGGCCAGTTTCGGACGCCAGACCGGGCGATAGCCCCATTCGGACCGATCCTCCCGCCGAAGCAGATCATCCTCGGGCGCGGCCTCGGGCTGGCCCGGTTCTATGAAATAGGGCGCGCGCTGGAAGGCATAGGTCGGCAGCACCACGCGGTTGCGCCGTGCCTCTCCCCAGACCTGCGTCCAGTCGAACGCACCGCCGCAGGCCCAGACCTGCCCCAGAGCGCCGAGAAAATAGCTGTCGTCGGCAATATCCTCATCGGGGTGGCGCAGCGCGGAAAGCACCCGGTCGCGCGCCACCGCGCCATGAATCCGCGCCAGCGACGACAGCGCCTTGCCCGGCCCCATCTCGATGAAAATGCGGCCGTCCGTCTGCGCCAGCGTGGTCAGGCAATCGGCGAACCGCACCGTATGGCGCAGATGGCCCACCCAGTAATCGGGATCGCGCGCCTCTGCCTCGGTCAGCGGCTGGCCCGTGCGGTTGGAGATGATCGGGATACGCGGCGCGCCAAGCGGGATGGACCGCAGGTAATCCCCGAACTTCTCCAGAATCGGATCGAGCATCCGCGAATGCGCGGCGATGTCGATGGCGATGCGCTGCGTCTCGATCTCCTGCGCGGCCAGATCGGCGCGCAGCGCCTCCAGCGCGGCATCGGGGCCCGAAACGACCGTCAGATCCGGCGCGTTGACCGACGCGATGTCCAGATCATCCCCCAGACGCGGCGCCACCTCCTCCACCGGCAGCGGAACCGACAGCATCCCGCCCGCCGGCACGGTATCGAAAAGCTGTCCGCGCAGCAGGACAAGGCCGATGCAATCGTCGAAGGACATCACGCCCGCAAGGCAGGCGGCGGTATTCTCGCCCATCGAGTGACCGACAAGCGCCGAGGGCGTCACCCCCCAGCTCATCCAGAGCTGCGCCAGCGCATATTCCACGATCATGATCAGCGGCAGTTGCACCGACGGCTTGCGAAGCGTCCGCGCCGCCGCCTCGGCCTCCTCCCCCTCGGCCAGCCAGAGCGCGCGGACATCGAACCCGACCTGTGGCTGAAGAATATCGAGCCCCCGGTCCATCCAGTCGCGGAAAACCGGCTCCGTGTCATAAAGATCGCGCGCCATGCCGACATATTGCGCGCCGCCGCCGGGGAACATGAAGGCCACGTCAGGCGCATTGCCCACCGCAGCATGGGTAAAGACGCGGCGCGGGTCCATATCCTCCAGAAGGCGCGCGGCCTCCTCGTGGGTTTCAGCGACGACGACGCGGCGCTTTTCGAACGCGCGCCGCCCCTCTTTCAACGTCCAGGCCACATCGGCCAGCGGCTCTTCGGGATGGGTGCGCAGATGGGCGGCAAGCCGCGCGGTATTCTCATCGAGCGCCCGCTGCGTCCGTCCCGATATGGTCAGAAGCTGCATCGGCCAGTCCGACGGCTCGGACTCCGGACGCTCGGGCGCCTCCTGAAGCACGACATGCGCATTCGTGCCCCCCACGCCCAGAGAGTTGACCCCGGCCCGGCGCGGGCCGCTACGGCTTGTCCACTCTGTCAGGCGGTCGTTCACGCGAAACGGGCTGTTGTCGAAGTCGATCGCCGGGTTCGGTTTTTCATAGCCGATGCTGGGCGGCATTTCCCGGTGATGCAGCGCCAGCGATGCCTTGATCAGGCTCGCCACCCCGGCGGCGGTGTCCAGATGGCCGATATTGGATTTCACAGATCCGATGCGGCAAAATCCGGTGTCCTGCGTGGTCTCGCGGAAGGCTTCGGTCAGCGCGGCCACCTCGATCGGGTCGCCCAGATAGGTGCCGGTGCCGTGGCATTCCACATAGTCGATCGTATCGGCGGTGACATCGGCCATCGCCTGCGCCTCGGCCACGGCGGCGGCCTGCCCGTCCACCGACGGCGCAAGATAGCCCGCCTTGGCCGCGCCGTCATTGTTGACCGCGGATCCCTTGATAACCGCCCAGATGTGATCGCCATCGGCCACCGCATCCGCCATCCGGCGCAGCACCACCACCCCGGAACCCGATCCGAAGACCGTGCCCTGGGCGCGGTGATCGAAGGCGTGGCAATGCCCGTCCGGCGACAGGATCTCCCCCTCCTGATAGAGATAGCCGCGCCCCTGAGGCAATTCTATTGTCACGCCGCCCGCCAGCGCCATGTCGCATTCGCCGTTCAACAGAGACTGCACCGCGTAGTGCGTCGCCACGAGCGAGGTGGAACAGGCGGTCTGAAGCGTGATGCTCGGCCCCTTGAGGTCGAGGATATGCGACAGCCGCGTGCTCAGGAAGTCCTTGTCGTTGCCGGTATGACGCAGCAGGAACATCCCCGTGCTGTCCACGAGATCGCGATTGGAGCAGATGTTGAAATAGAAATAGCTCCCCATGCCGCAGCCGGCATAAACGCCGATGGGTCCATCGAAAGTCTCCGGCGGATGCCCCGCGCTCTCCAGCGCCTCCCAGGCGGTCTCAAGAAACTGGCGGTGCTGCGGGTCCATGATCGCCGCTTCTCTTGGCGAGAAGCCGAAGAAGTCGGCGTCGAACCTCTCGAAGCCGTCGAGCATGGCCGCCGCGGGCACATAGTTGGGCGCCCGCAGACGCGCGCGCAATTCCCCCGCCGCCGTCAGAGCCGCCTCATCCAGCCGGGTGATCGACTCCACGCCCGCGCGCAGATTGCTCCAGAATGCCTCGACCGAGGGGGCACCGGGCAGATGCGCCGCCATCCCGACAATGGCGACATCATTCTCGCTCCAGTGGCGGGCGGTCTTGCTGTCGGTCATAAGGAACTCTGCTTTCACTTGTACCCGGCCCGAACGGGACCGGACGCGCTCAAACGCACCGTGTCAGAGCAATTCGACATTACATAAGTATCCAAATGTTAATTTGGAGGCGAATTCATGGCAATCAGCCCCGAAATCGCCTCAAGGTTCATCCATATAGCCAATGCCGCCAGCGCCACTCCGAGAACGGCAAAGGCCGCGTCGTGAAAAGGATCCCAGCACCCCTGCCTGCGCGCGAGCCAGACCACCACCGGATACGACAGCAGATAGGCCGCCCCCTGACCCAGTAGCGCCCCGGTCAGCCCATAGTATTGCGCCCCCAACACCAGCCCGGTGAGCGTAAGCCCCGCCCGTGTCGCGGCCAGCACGAAATACTGATCCGAATCACCCGCCGCCACCGCCGCCTGATCATAGGTCAGCGCGATGATATGGGGTACCTGCATCGCCGCGACCAGAACCACGATCCCGCCTGCCAGCGCATAGCGGGAATCATAAAGCAGATCGACCAGCCCGACCCCAAGGAACGACAGCGTGAACAGCATCGCGAAGATCATCGCCGACAGAAGAAACCGCAGCTTGCGAAACTTCAGAAAGTTCTCCCGCGACTCCTTCGGCGGGCGCTCTCGGTAAAGCGGGATCAGGACGCGCCGGATCACCATGGTCCCCAGAAGCAACGGAAAGCTCGCCAGAAAATAGCCGATATTGTAGATGCCCAGCCCCTGAAGGCTAAGGTATTTTCCCAAAACCAGCTTGTCGCCCTGACTCAGGATGAACCCCGCCACGGTGGACAGGAAAATCCAGCGCCCGAAACGGACAAGCTCCTGCGCGGACTCTTTTTCCCAGCGCAGGCGGTTGGACCGACCGGGCAGGAACCGGGAGTAGAGCGCAAGCTGCACGACCACGCTCACGATACCGGACACCACCAGCGCCCAGACCGATTGGGTCACAAGCGCGAAAACGATCGCCGCCAGCAGGGACACCGCCTGCGTGCAAAGGTCGATCACCGTCACCCGGCCCAATATCAGATGCCGGTTCGCGCTATGAATTCTGGTCGGCCCGAATCCCGCGATGATCAACGAGAACCCCGCCACCGGCAGAAGCTGCACCAACTCCGGCGTGTTGTAGAATTGCGCCGCCGGATAGGCCAGGATACAGGTCGCGATCCAAAGGCAGACGCCCCGGATCACCTGTATCGTCCAGGCCGTGTCGAGGAATTCCGGATCGTCGCCGCGCTTTGATTGCATGATCGCAGGCGCGGTTCCCACGTCGGAAAACATCGCCAATCCCTGCATCACCAGCATGACAAGCGCCATCGTTCCGAATGCCTCGGGAAACAGCAGCCGTGTCAGGATCAGGTTGCTGGCCAGCCGCATCGCCTGCGACCCGGCATAGCCCCCCACCGTGAGCGCCGACGACCGCATCGCCCTTGCGGCCAGCCCCTCTCCGCGCAGAAAATTCTGCATCATGGCCCGGTATCCCACGCCGCCCGTCATCGCCCCCGGCTCCAGTCCTGGATGTCGTCCCGCCGCGTCAGGCGCACCGCCGCCGCCACACCGGCATAGACCGCGAATCCGACCGGGTCGCGGGCCGCCAGCCGCGCCATCCCCGCCACGCCGAGCGGCGGCTTGTCGTCGTTTTCCAGCAGCGCGGGACAAAGGCGGGCAATTTCCGCCACCCCGGCATCCTGCCGCCGACGCACCCGGATCAGGTTGCCAGGCCCCTCGGCGAGCGGCCAGTCATAGGGGGCCTGCACCGCGACCCTCTCAGATGGGGTGAAATGCAGCCGCACGAAGGTGTCGTCGGAAATGATCTGCGGAAACGCACCCCAACGCGCGCGCCCCGCCGCATTGACCGCGAACAGCCCCGCCCCCGGCACCCCCTGGCTCATGAAGGGCACGCGAGCATATATGCGGCGATAGGCCCGGGTGGCGAAACTGCGCGCCGGGGCAATCCGCAACCGCCCGCTGGCAAAGATCGGGTCCGCACGATCCAGCACCTGCGCAAGCTGCGGCAACAGATCCGGCGTGACCGTCACATCGGCATCGAGATAGACCCGGCTTTCGAACCGCGCCGCCGCATCTCCGGCGTTGAGCGCGCGCGGCTTGCCCCCTTCGGGCAGATCGAGCACATCGAGCGTCCAACCACACGCGCCCGCCTGCGCGGCGAACCCCGCCGCTTCGGCCGCCGTCGCGTCAGAGCACCCGTTCGCCACAACGACGATCTGCACCCCCTCCGGCCCGTCAGAGCCGAGCAGGGCGGACAGGCAAGGCCCTATGGTCCCTGCCTCGTTGTTGGCGGGTATGATGACGCTCAGCACCTGATCCTGATCCATTCCGTTCCACCATGGGCAAAGACCCTCGGCACATGGGGGAAACTATGCTAGAGCACGGCGATAAGGAAATGGGATTTCCATGACTTTCCCAAGGCATTTCAGAGACCGCACCCCGTGAACTCCCGTCTGACCCTCGGATACCTCATTCCCCAGTTTCCGGGGCAGACGCATATCTTCTTCTGGCGCGAGATCGCGGCGCTGGAGGCGCGGGGCGTGGACGTGCGAATCTTCAGCACGCGCAAACCTCCCCCAAGGCTGATCTCGCACGGTTGGTCGGAAGAGGCAATCGCGCGTACCGAGTACCTTGGCGCGATCAAGCCATTGAAAGCGTTACAGACTTTTCTCACACTTCGCCCCGCCGACTGGTGGGCCGATCTGCGGCGCGAGGGGCGCGGACTGGCCCGCGATCTGGCAATGAGCGCGGCCGCCGCGCAGCAGCTTCGGCAAAGCTGCGCGGCGCAGGGGATCACCCATCTGCACGTCCATAGCTGCGGGCGCGCGGCGCTGATCGCGGCGCTGGCGCGGCGGATGGGCGGCGTGCCTTACAGCCTGACGCTGCATGGTCCGCTGTCCGACTACGGCCCCGGCCAGAGGCTGAAATGGCGTCACGCCGATTTCGCCACGGTGATCACCCGCAAGCTGCGCGATGAATTGCCGTCCGCGCTTGGCCCCGACCTGCCGTCCCGCGTGCCGATTCAGCCGATGGGCGTGGATACCGACGCCCTCCGCCGCGAGGCGCCCTATATCCCGGCGCGTCCGGGAGAGCCGCTCCATATTGTCTCTTGCGGGCGGCTCAACGCGGTGAAGGGGCATCAGGATCTGATGGAGGCGGTGCGCCTGTTGCAGGACCGGGGCATCGACGCGCGGCTGGAGATCGCCGGAGAGGACGACTCCGGCGGCCACGGCTTTCGCACGGAACTGGAGGCGCGTATTAAAGACCTGAATTTAGGCGATAAAATCACACTTCTCGGCGCCATCTCCGGCGACGAGGTGAAGGCGCGGCTGCTGTCGGCGCATGTCTTCGCGCTGGCAAGCTGGCACGAACCGCTCGGCGTGGCCTACATGGAGGCGATGAGCTGCGGCCTGCCCGTGATCGGCACCAATGCCGGCGGCGTGCCGGAACTGATCACCGACGGGGAGAACGGCCTTCTGGTGCCGCCCAGATCGCCCGACGCACTGGCCGATGCCATTGCCGCGCTGGCCGACGACCCCGACCGTGCCCGGCAGATTGCCACGGCGGGGCGGGCGCATGTGGAGCGCAATTTCCGCTCCGATCTGGGGGCGGAGACGCTGATTCGGGAAATTCGCGCTTAACACGCTGAAATCACGGAAAATCCCGTTTCGGTATCACGTCGGTAAAACGTCGGTATTGCGTTGGTGGTTCGGGCCGCGATATGCCATCGGCCACGTCATGACCGTGGCGCGCGCCGCGAATTCGAGTATTTGGGGAACAGAGAAGGGGCGGGGCGCCATGACACATCTGTGGGTGCGGGCCGAGCAGCGGCCGAACGAGGATCGGGTGGGGCTGACCCCCGAGGGCGCGCGGGCGCTGATCGACGCCGGGCTGAGCGTGACGGTCGAGCAAAGCGCCAGCCGCGCCATTCCCATCGACGGCTATTTCGATGCGGGCTGCGACATCGCGCCGGAAAACAGCTGGCCGGGCGCGCCGCGCGACGCGATCATCTTCGGGCTGAAGGAACTGCCCGAGGATGGCACGCCGTTGATGCATCGCCACATCATGTTCGGCCACGCCTTCAAGGGGCAGCACGCGGGCCGGGAGTTGCTGCGCCGGTTCCGCGCGGGGGGCGGCACGCTCTACGATCTGGAATATCTGGTGGACGAGGCCGGCCGCCGCATCGCCGCCTTCGGATACTGGGCGGGCTATGCCGGGGCGGCGGTCACGCTGAAGGCATGGGCGGCGGCGCGGCGCGGCGCGATCTGCGGCCCCGTGGGCGTCTATCCGGGCAAGGCGGCGCTTCTGGAGGATCTGGCGGGGGAGTTTGATGGAACCGGCAGCCCGCGACCCCACGCCATCGTCATCGGCGCGCTGGGCCGCGTGGGCACCGGGGCCGCCGATCTTTGCGCGGCGCTCGGCGTGGACGTCACCGGATGGGACATGGACGAGACCGCCCACGGCGGCCCCTTTCCCGAGATCCTCGATCACGACATCTTTCTCAACTGCATCTTCGCGCGCCCCGGCACGCCGGTGTTCGTGTCGCGAGAGGCGCTCACCGCGCCGCGCGCGCTCACGGCCATCGGCGACATCGCCTGCGATCCGGGCAGCGACTACAACCCTGTCCCCATCTATGACAGCGCGACAACATGGCAGGCGCCGGTCACCCGTGTGGCGGACACCCCGCCGCTTGACGTGATGGCGATCGACAACCTGCCCTCCATGCTGCCGGTCGAAAGCTCTCAGGACTACGCGGCGCAGCTTCTGCCCGCGCTGTTGCGCCTGGGCGCGCTGAACACCGGCGTCTGGGCCCGCGCCGAGGCCGAGTTTCGCCGCCATATCTGACCCATTGCACAGCCGCCCGCGCCCGGCCATCCTGCCGCGCGACGGGCCGACACGAAGGAGACGCGACATGACGATTCACTGGTGCGGCACCGGCCTTTCGGCCATCCCCGGCCTGCGCCGCCTGATCGAGGCGGGCCACGAGGTGACGGTCTGGAACCGGACGCTGGACAAGGCCGGGGACGCGGTGGGTGATCTCACACGCCGGATCCAGATTTTCGACATGGACAACCTGCGCGCCGAGGTGCAGCCCGGCGATGTCGTCGTCTCCATGCTGCCGGGCGACTGGCATGTGCCGCTGGCCGAGCTTTGCATCGCACAGGGCGCACATTTCGTCTCCTCCTCCTATATCGCACCGGAGATGCGCGCGCTCGATGCCGCGGCGCGCGCGGCGGGCGTGGCCTGCGTGAACGAGGTCGGGCTCGATCCCGGCATCGACCACCTGATGGCGCATGCGCTGATGGCCGACTACCGCGCCTCGAGGGCGTTCGACGCGGGCAACGTGATTTCCTTCACCTCCTACTGTGGGGGCATCCCGAAGGTGCCCAACCCGTTCCGCTACAAGTTCAGCTGGTCACCCCTCGGCGTGCTCAAGGCGCTGCGTTCGCCCTCCCGCTCTGTGCGGGAGTTTGCAGAGCTTGAGGTGGACCGGCCCTGGGACGCGATTTCCACCTATGAGGCCCCGCTGCCCAAGCCCGAGTCGTTCGAGGTCTACCCCAACCGCGATTCCATTCCCTTCATGGCGGAATACGGCATCGAAGAGGGCTGGCCGGTGCGCGAGTTCGTGCGCGGCACCCTGCGGCTTGGCGGCTGGGCGGAGGCATGGTCCGACGTGTTCCGCGAGGTCGAGACGCTGGACGGCCCCGAAGGCGAGGCGCGGATGAAGGAAATGTCCGATGCCTTCTGGGCCGAGAACGCCTATGCCGAGGGGGAGCCGGATCGCGTCGTGCTCTGCGTGTCGCTGCGGGCCGAAAGGGACGGGGCGCCCGTCTGGCACAAGACCTATGTGATGGACGCGACGGGCGATGCGCGCGGCACGGCGATGTCGCGGCTCGTTTCGATTCCGGTGTCCCTCGCGGTGGACGCGGTTCTGAACGGCCAGATCCCCGCCGGCGTCTCCGCCGCGCCGAGCGATCCGCAACTGGTCGCCCGCTTCATGGCGGAGGTGGGCCGCCTTGCGCAGCATCTGGCCATCGTCGATCACATGGCCGAAGGCGGCGGCGCCGGTCTGCCCCCGGCCTGACGCCGGGCGCACGCCCTCGGCCCCTGCCGGACAAACGACGGGGGCATCATGTCGAAGTGAGCCGGCAGATCGCCCCGCCCGCAAGGCGGCGTGGGCCTTTGAAAAATCTTTTGCGAAATGACAGCGCAGGGGTATTTTCTTCCGCGCGACATGCGGCGGAACGCCGCTGCCGGGCAACAACGCGCGGGCGTGAAGACCCGCTTTTGCAACAGGGAAAGGAAAGGGAAATGCGTGGTGTCTCACTATGGTTTTTCGCGACGGGGGTTCTCTTCGCGGTTCTGGGCATGATCTGGGGGATTCAGATGTCGGCGACCGCCGATCACACCCTCTCGCCGGCCCATGCCCATCTCAATCTTCTGGGCTTCGTCGTCTTCGCGCTGGCCGGTCTGTACTATCACCTTGTGCCAAGGGCGGCCGAAGGCCCGCTGGCCAAGGCGCATTACGTGCTGGCGCTGCTGGGCGTGGGGATGATCGTGCCCGGCATCGTGCAGGCCGTGCACGAGACCAGCGAGACGCTGGCCAAGGGCGGCTCCTTCCTCACGGTGCTGGCGATGGTGCTGTTTCTGGTGATCGTGCTGCGCCACCGCACCGCCGCCTGACTTGCGTCAAATCAAGGACGCGCGTCGCGCCATTTGTTGTGCTACAGTGGAGCAAACAACAGGAGACGCGACATGCTGGAAATCTCGAACTGGAAGGTCGCGCAGGTCGTTCTCATGGCGCGGGAGCTTGAGCGCGCCGAGGCGGAACTGCGCGCCTTCATCGACAACCTGAACGAGGATGAACAGGCCAGCCTCGTGGCCGTGATGTGGATCGGCCGCGAGAGCTTCACCGCCGACGACCTCGAAGAGGCGATCGAAACCGCGCGGGCGGAGGCGACGACCCCCACCGCCGACTACCTGATCGGCACGCCGCATCTGTCGGACCATCTCGAAAACGGAATGGACGAGCTTGGCATATCGCTCTCCGATGAAGAGGACGATCTGGTGCGCGGCGGCTGACGGCTCGTCAGCGGCACGAGGCTTTGGGACTCCGGCGCCAGCACAGGCTCCGCCACGGTGATCATGTCCGCCCGAACAGCCTTTCGATATCCGCGAGCTTCAGCTCCACATAGGTGGGCCGCCCGTGGTTGCATTGCCCCGAATGGGGGGTTGCTTCCATCTCGCGCAGAAGGGCGTTCATCTCCTCGGCGCGCATCCGCCGGCCCGACCGGACCGATCCGTGACAGGCCACCCGGCTCAGGATCGACTCGATCCGCGCCTGCACCAGCGCGCTTTCGCCCGCGTCGTCCAACTCGTCGAGGATGTCGCGCACCATCGCCTGCGCGTCCACCTCGCCGAGGATCGCGGGCGTCTCGCGCACCGCCACCGCGCCGCCGCCGAACGGCTCCACCGTCAGCCCCAGCCGCGCCAGATCGCCCGCGACCGCCAGAAGCCGCGCGCAATCGCCCTCGGACAGTTCCACGATCTCGGGGATGAGAAGCGCCTGCGCCGCTACGCCGCGCTCCGCCATCTGGCGCTTGAGCTTTTCATAGACCAGCCGCTCATGCGCGGCGTGCTGATCGACGATCACCATGCCGTCGCGGGTCTGGGCGACGATGTAATTCTCATGCACCTGACCGCGCGCCGCGCCAAGCGGGTGGTCCCCCGGTTCCGGCCCGTTTCCGTCCTCCGCCGCCGTCTCCCCGATCCGCCCGCTGAGCGCCGCGGCCGCCTCGGCAAAGCCTGGCGCCTCCGGCTGCGGCGCGGGGGCCTGCATCGCATAACCGGCGCCGCGCGCCGCCCCGGACGGGCGATCCATCTGGTAGACGCGCGCGCCGGGATGGCCGGCCGCGTCCGGCTCCATCCCCCCGGGCCGGAACGCGCCCAGCGCCGCACCCGCCACGGTCGAGGAGGCCCGATGCCCCGCCTCGGCCAGCGCATGGCGCAGCGCGCTCACGATCAGCCCGCGCGCCAGCCCCGGATCACGGAACCGCACCTCGGACTTGGCCGGATGCACGTTCACATCCACAAGCTGCGGATCGCAGTCGATGAACAGCGCCGCCGCCGGATGCCGGTCGCGGCTGAGGAAATCGGCATAGGCCCCGCGCAGCGCCCCGATCAGAAGCTTGTCGCGCACCGGCCGCCCATTCACGAACAGATACTGCGCCACGCCAGAGCCGCGCGAATAGGTCGGCAACGCGGCATAGCCCGTCAGATGCAGCCCCTCGCGCTCGGCGTCCACCGCGATGCTGTTCTCGGCGAACTCCCGGCCCAAGATACGGCCAAGCCGCCCCTGCAAGGCGTCGAACATGTCGCCGGTCTCGGCCTCGGCGCGAAAACTCACGCGCCCCTCGCCGCCGCCGGTCACATCGCGCAGGGTGAAGCCGGCGAACGGCTCGGCCATGGCCAGCCGCTTGACCACATCCATGACCGCCTGCGCCTCCGCCCGGTCCGAGCGCATGAACTTGAGCCGCGCCGGCGTGGCGTGAAACAGATCGCGCAACTCCACGATGGTCCCGCGCGACAGCGCCGCGGGCTTGACCGGCCCGATCCGCCCGCCCGTGACGGAGACCGCCGCCGCGTCCTCTCCCGCCGCGCGCGAGGTGATGGACAGACGCCCCACCGCGCCAAGGCTGGGCAGCGCCTCGCCCCGGAAGCCGAAGCTGTGGATATTGAGCAGATCGGAGCCGTCGATCTTCGACGTGGCATGACGCGACAGCGCCAGCGGCAGATCGCCCCCCGCGATGCCGCAACCATCGTCGCTCACCCGGATCAGCGTCTTGCCGCCATCGGCAATCGCCACCTCGATCCGCCGTGCCCCGGCATCAAGCGCATTCTCCACCAGCTCCTTGACTGCGCTGGCGGGACGCTCCACCACCTCGCCGGCGGCGATCCGGTTGATCGCGCCCTCGTCCAACTGCCGGATCACGGGGCGTTTTTCGCCTATATTGGGGTCTGTCTTCAGCATACCGCCAAATCTAGCATGGCTTGCGCCGATTCTGCCACAGCGGATTGACCCGCGCCGTGCCTCTTTTCGGGTGAAATACCTCGGGGTCCGGGGCAGAGCCCCGGGCCTGCTCGGCCTGAGCGCATACTCACATGGGCCTGCGTGGCCTGAACGCAAACTGACATGGGCCTGCGCGGCCTGAGCGCAGAGATGACAATGCGCGCGCGGCACGCGCGCTCCGCCCGGTCAAACCCGACCAACCGGCCCAAAGGTTAACGCGCCCTCACCGCGCGCCGCGTTAAAGGGCCCTCCGCCGACATCGGCACCGACGCGATACCGACGTTTTACCGACGCGATGCAGCCTGCCCATTTGCCAATGAAACAAGGCGTTAACCCAGCTTTCGTGTTGCCCGGCCCCGCGCCGCCGGCCTCCGCGTTAACCCTTGCCCCCCGCACCCCCATGTGGGACAGTCCCGCCAAGAGCAGTCAACCTCGGAAAAAACACCCATGTGCGCCGCCGCCACGTTCCTGCGTGATGTCTTCGGATTCGATGCCTTCCGCCCCGGACAGCAGGACATCGTGGATGCCGTGGCCGAAGGGCGCGACGTGCTCGCCATCATGCCGACGGGGGGCGGCAAATCGCTCTGCTATCAGCTTCCCGCCCTCATGCGCGAGGGCGTCACGGTGGTGATCTCCCCGCTCATCGCGCTGATGCGCGATCAGGTCCGCGCCCTGCGGCAGGCCGGTGTCGCCGCCGGCGCGCTCACCTCCGGCAATACCGACGAAGAGACCGCGGAAGTCTGGGAAATGCTGGACACGGAGCGGCTCAAGCTGCTCTACATCGCGCCCGAACGGCTGTCGTCGGGGGCGGCGCTGGGGATGCTGCGACGCATCGGCGTAAGCCTCATCGCCGTGGACGAGGCGCATTGCGTCTCGCAATGGGGCCATGATTTTCGCCCTGATTACCTGCGGATAGGGGAATTGCGGCGCGCCCTCGATGTGCCGCTGGCGGCCTTCACCGCCACCGCCGACGCCGAAACCCGAGCCGAGATCGTCACCCGCCTGTTCGACACGGCGACGCCGCAAACCTTCCTGCACGGTTTCGACCGGCCCAACATTCACCTGAGTTTCGCGGTCAAGGACGGACCCCGCCGGCAGATCCTGAATTTCGCCGCCGCGCGCAAGGGGCAGTCCGGCATCGTCTATTGCGGCACCCGGGCGCGCACCGAATCCATCGCCGCCGCCCTGCGCGAGGCGGGCCATGCGGCGCTGCATTATCACGGCGGCATGGACGCCGAAGAACGGCGCATGACAGAGACACGGTTCAGCCACGACGACGGGCTGATCGTGGTGGCCACCGTCGCCTTCGGCATGGGGGTGGACAAGCCCGACATTCGCTGGGTCGCCCATGCCGATCTGCCCAAATCCATCGAGTCCTACTATCAGGAAATCGGCCGCGCGGGACGTGACGGGGCGCCCGCCGAAACGTTAACGCTCTTTGGTCCCGACGACATCCGCCTGCGCCGCGCGCAGATCGACGAAAGCCCCGCCCCGCCCGACCGTCGGGCCGCCGATCACGCCCGCCTGAACGCCCTTCTGGGACTGGCCGAGGCGCTCACCTGCCGCCGCGCCAAGCTATTGGAATACTTCGGTGAATCGGATGTGACCTGCGGCAATTGCGATCTCTGCGACGGCCCGGCGGCGGTGTTCGACGGCACCGAATCGGTGCGCAAGGCGCTCTCGGCGATCCTGCGCACCGACGAATGGTTCGGCGCGGGCCATCTCACTGATATCCTTGTGGGAAATACCACCGACAAGATCCGCGCCCGCGGTCATGAGGCGCTGCCCACATTCGGGTGCGGAAAGGATCTCTCCCGCCGTCAGTGGGGCGCGGTTTTCCGGCAGATGATGGGCCGCGACCTGATCCGCCCCGACCCCGCGCGCCACGGCGCCTTGCGCATGACAGACGCCGCCCTGCCCATCCTGCGCGGGCAGGAAAACATTACACTGCGCCGCGATTCCATCGACAGCGCGGATCGTCGCCCGGCCCCGAAATCGCTTGTCAATGAAGAGGATGCGCCGCTTCTGTCGGCGCTCAAGGCCAAGCGCCGCGTGCTTGCGGAGGCGGCGAAGCTGCCAGCCTACATGATCTTCAACGACCGCACCCTGATCGAGATGGCCGAAACCCGGCCCGCCACTCTTGACGACATGGCACGGATCGGCGGCGTCGGCGCCAAGAAACTCGCGACCTATGGCGACACCTTCCTCGAAGTGATCACCGGCGCCGCCGCGCATGTCCACCCCACGCGCCGCAAACTCGCCGGCCGGACCGAGGGCGATCTGTTCGACCGGCTGCTGGAAGCGCAGAACGCCTTGTCCCGCGGCGCGGAGGGCACCGGGAAGTATCTGTCCTGTCCCCATTCCACCCTGCGCCATATCGCCGAACGCCGCCCCCGCACGCTCGACGATATGGCCCGGCTTCCGGGCATGGGAGAGCAGAAGATCGACCGCTTCGGCGCCGCCTTTCTGGACGTGCTGCGCGCGGCGGATTAGATCAGCGAAAGCCGCAAGAGGAAGGACCGCCCATGCTCGTTGTAATATCGCCCGCCAAGCGTCTGAACTGGGACCCGGTAGAGGTTGAACCCACCCCGCCCCTGTTCCCGGATGAGGCGGCGAGACTGGTGAAAACCGCGCGGAATCTGACACTTGGCGACTTGCAGAAGCTGATGAACCTGAGCCCCGATCTGGCCCGGCTCAACCGGGACAGGTTTAAGGCGTTCGAAGAAGCGCCAGAGGCGGGCGTCACACGCCCCGCCGTGCACGCTTTTGCGGGCGACACCTATGCCGGGCTCGATGCGGCCAGTCTGGAACCCGACGAAATGGCATGGGCGCAAGAGCATCTGCGCGTCCTTTCGGGGCTTTACGGGCTCTTGCGGCCCCTCGACGCGATCCAGCCCTACAGGCTTGAAATGGGCAGCCGACTGAAAACCCGCCGGGGCAGGAACCTCTATGAGTTCTGGGGTGACAGCATTGCCAGAACCCTCAACGCGCAGGCCAAGGACCTCGGCACCGACGTCCTGATAAACTGCGCCAGTCAGGAATACTTCGGTGCGGTGGACCCCGATGCCCTGAAGCTGCGGGTGATCACCCCGGTGTTCATGGAGGATCGCGGCGGCACCCCGAAAATCGTGAGTTTCTACGCCAAGAAGGCCCGCGGAGCGATGGCGCGCTTCATCATAGAGCGCCGACTGACCGACCCCGAAGGGATTACCGACTTCGACCTGGGAGGCTATACCTATCGACCACAGATGTCAGAGGGCAACCGATGGGTATTCCTGCGCGGCAGCACGGCGGACTGAACGGGTGGCGATCATTGCATGGCAACCCCGCCCCCGTCACCGGGCGCAGCGGGTGAGGCATCCTCGGATAGCGGCAGCCTTGCGTCCTGCGGGCAATGCGCCATGATCGTCTCGAATATCGCCGCCTTGCGCAGCGGTTTGGTGAGGTAGCGATCCAGCCCGGCGGAGAGTATCCCCTCCCGGTCCCCGTCCACCGCATGGGCCGTGAGCGCGACAATCGGCACATGTCCGCCCCGGTCGGCCTCCTTCGCCCGGATCTTTGTCGTGGCCTCCTTTCCGTCCATCCGTGGCATGGAAATGTCCATGAAGATCAGATCGGGGGCCCAGTTGTCGAATACTTCCACCGCCTCAATCCCGTTGTCGGCAAATCGTAAATCGGCATCAAGCGGCCCGAGAAGCTTGCCAAGAACAAGCTGGTTGGTCTTGTTGTCCTCTGCCGCCAGAATGCGCATGCGGCGTAGCCCGCCCGGACCCGGCGCAGGGTGTGGCGTGTCTTCGCCGGCCTCGTGAGGCGCGATCGGGGTCTTTCCAGCGTCGTCTTCGTCCACAGGCAGATCTATGCTGAAGCCGAAGGTGGACCCCCGGCCCAGCTCCGACTCCACCCAGATCTCTCCGCCCATCATCCCGATCAGCCGTCGGGAGATCGCGAGGCCAAGCCCCGTGCCCTCGAACGCGCGGTTGCGCGCGTCCTCCACCTGATTGAACTCTCCGAAGATGTGCCCGATCTTGTCGTCCGCGATCCCGACTCCCGTATCCTCGACCGTCACAGTGATCCGGCCCTGACCGTCCCCTTCCGCCGGCACGCCCACCACCCGCACCAGCACGTGCCCCTCGGAAGTGAATTTCACCGCATTGCCCAACAGGTTGGTCAGCACCTGCCGGATACGCCCCGGATCGCCCACAAAGCGCGTCGGCATGAAAAGATCGTAATCGACAAGAAGCGATACGTTCTTTTCCTGCGCCGCGGGTTTCAGCAATGTGGCGATCTCCTGAATGCAGAGTTTCAGATCGAACGGCTCGGGGTGAAGCACAAGTTTCTCCGCCTCGATCTTGGAATAGTCGAGCACGTCGTTGATGATCACCAGAAGCGCCTCGCCCGAATTGCGTATGGTGTTGACGTAGAGACGCTGTTCCTCGCCCAGATCGGTATCGGCCAGCAGGTCGGCCATACTGACGACGCCGTTCATCGGGGTGCGAATCTCGTGGCTGATGTTCGCAAGGAAGGCTGATTTGGCTCGATTTGCCGCCTCCGCGCGTTCCTGTGCCTGTTTGATTTCGCTCTCATAGCGCACGGTGTCCGTGATATTGTGGGCAAGGCTCACCATATCACCGCCATGGCCGCGCTGGTCGATCAATTTGATGTATTGCCCGTTCCAAAGCTGAAGCGTTATGGGGTCGGGTTCCGGACGCTGCCAGCGGTCCAGCATCTCCTGCCGCCAGCGTGCGGGCGGTGTGTCGCCGATATTCATGATCCCTTCTTCAGTGATCAGTTGCAGAATGCGCATATAGGTCACCCCGGGCTCGATCTCTTCCAGCCCGTCGAAAACTGCAAGATAGGCTGGGTTCGCCGCGATCATGCGGTTGTCCGTATCGAAGAAGGCAAATCCGTCCTGAATTGACTTGATCGATTGCCAGAGCCGTCGTTCCGCGATCACGATCTTCTCGTTGGCGATCTGGAGATCGCATTTCACGCGCTGGTTCTCATCCTGCACGGAGGCCACCTGCGCGCGTGTCTCAACGATCTCATCGGACAGCTTGCGCGCATGTTGGCCGAGTTTCCGGTTGGCGGCGAAAAGCTCCGCCTGCTTGAGTTCCAGCAATTGTTCCGCAGCCAGCCTGGCGCGCCGTTCCTCTGCCAGTTTCTGTGCAAGCGACATGCACCCTTCCCCGCGTTGACATGCCTGATGCGCAAGCGTCGGTCAGGAGGGTGAATATCCGTTTAAGTTCACCAGTTCCGGGGGAATCGTTGCCAGCCTGCGAACGTCCGTGGCAAGATCATCTGGTTTGATACAGGAGGATTTCAGATGCGTTGGATTATTCTGGCACTGGCGGGTTTTATTGCCGCCCCGCTGGGCGCCCTGGCCGAGTCTCCGGTGCCGGAACGCCGGATCGTCGTCACCCCCGATGTGGATTTCTACGGCTCCGACCTTCAGGCCCTGTTCGACACTACCTATGACGCCTGCATCAATGCCTGCCTGTCGAACCCGGACTGCCGGGCCTTTACTTTCAATACCCGCTCCACGGCCTGTTTTCCGAAATCCAGCGTCAGCGAGCGGCAACCCTATGACGGGGCGTTGTCGGCAGAGATCCATACCGCACCGCCGCACGTGCGCGCGCTGGCCGAAACACGGCAGGATGAGCTTGCCTTCCTGACCTCGGACGATATTTCCGGTGCCACCCGCCTGGCGGCCGATATCGGCCGTATTCATACCGCGGGACAGTGGGAGGTTCCCGAAATGCTGGAGGCTGCCCGCACGCGCCGTGCCAATGGTGATCTGGCGGGGGCCATGCGCTGGATGGGCGGTGCGGTGGCCAAGAGCGATGCGTCCGATCAGTGGGCGGAATACGCGCGGCTGAACCGCGATATCGAAACCGACAACCACTCTGATCGCAACACCAATCGCAATCGCGCCTTGCACGCCGCGATCAATGCCTATCTGCGCGCACCGTCAGCGCCCGGACAGGTGTCGGCCCTGATGATCATGGCCGAAATGCTTGAACAGACGGGTCGCGGTCGTGACATGATCCCGGCCCTGCGGCTGGCCGAGCGCCTGCAACCAAGGGCGGATGTCACCGCCGCGCTCGACGATGCGATCAGTAAATACGGCTTTCGCATCATCGAGCATCGCGTGGACAACGACACCGCCCAGCCGCGGATCTGCGCGGAATTCAGCGAACCGCTGATCAAGGCCGGCACCGACTACACCCCCTTCGTCCGTCTGCCCGATCAGCGCCTTGCCGTGCAGGCCGAAGACCGCCAGATCTGCATTGACGGGGTGGAGCATGGATCGCGTTATACCGTCACCTTCCGGGAAGGTCTTCCTGCGGCAAGCGGCGAGGCTTTGATCAAGGATGTGACGCTCACGCTCTATGTCCGCGACCGTGCCCCCGAGGTTCGCTTTCCGGGCCGGGCCTATATCCTGCCGCGTACAACCGATGCCGGCCTGCCGGTGGAAACGGTAAACCTCGATACCGTGGAGTTGACCCTCTACCGGGTGAGCGACCGCAATCTTTTGCGCACCATTCTGGACAATGATTTCGCAAGACCCCTGCCCGACTACCGAGAGCGCGACTTCTCCGAAAACGTGGCCGAGACCGTCTGGACCGGCGAGGCGGAAACGCGCAACACGCTCAACGCGGATATGACAACGCGGCTGCCTGTCGGGGACGTGATTGCCGATCTGCCTGCCGGACTTTATGCGCTCTCGGCCGCCATACCCGGGGTCGAACCCTATGAGCAGACCGGCGCAACGCAATGGTTCGTGTTGTCCGACCTCGGGGTCACGACGCTTTCGGGCACCGACGGGCTGCATGTCTTCGTGCGCGGGTTGCGCGATGCCGCCCCGCGCGAGGGCACAAAGGTGACACTGCTCAACCGCGCCAACCGAGTGCTGGGCGAGGCGGTGACCGACGCGGACGGCCACGCCCGATTTGCCGCCGGTCTGACCCGTGGCACCGGCTCAAAGGCTCCCGCGCTCGTGACGCTGGAGGAGGCGGAGGATTTCGCCTTCCTGTCGCTGACGGACCCCGCCTTCGACCTGTCGGACCGCGGGGTAGAGGGCCGCGCGCCGGCACCGCCCGTTGACCTGTTCCTTGCCACCGACCGTGGCGCCTATCGCGCGGGGGAAACGATCCACGCCACGGCGCTTGCGCGCGGAGACATGGCGCAGGCATTGCCCGGCCTGCCCGTTACCGCCATCCTGACACGTCCGGACGGGGTGGAATACACCCGCAAGACCTCTACCGACGATGTTGCCGGGGGCCACGTGTTTTCCTTTCCGCTGGGCGCGACGGTGCCGCGCGGGGCTTGGACGCTGGCGATCAAATCCGATCTCGACGCGGACCCGCTTGCAACGGCAAGGGTGCTGGTGGAGGATTTTCTGCCGGAGCGGATCGACTTTGACCTGACCCTGCCGGAGGGCCCGCTCAATCCTCTGGGCACACCGGAACTTCGGATCGAGGCGCGGTATCTCTTCGGCGCGCCGGGCGCCGATCTGCCTGTCACGGGCCACGTCACGCTACGCCCGCGCGACACAGTGGAAGGCTTTTCCAAGTACCGCTTCGGACGCCACGATAACCCTGTTTCGCCACGCACCAATAGCTTTGACGGCGGGCGCACCGGCGCGGACGGCACCGCGCGTGTCACCCTTGATCTGCCCGAGATGGAAAACACCGGCCGCCCGCTTCAGGCCGAGCTTGTCATCGAGATGGCGGAAGGCTCCGGCCGCCCGGTAGAGCGGACTCTGACCCACCCTGTTGCGCCTGCGGGCCCGATGATCGGCATCAGGCCGAAGTTCGACAGCGTCGTGCCGGAGGGGTCGGAGGCCGGATTTGACCTGATTGCGCTTGCGCCCGACCTGTCACCCCAACCGATGACCGTGCGCTGGACGGTGAACCGCATCAACACCCGCTACCAGTGGTATGAGCAATACGGCAACTGGAACTGGGAGCCGATCACCACCCGCAACCGTGTCGCCACCGGCGAGGCGACGCTTGGGCAAGACTCGCTGAGCCTCACTGCCCCTGTGGACTGGGGCCACTACGAGATTGTGGTGGAGCGGACCGACGGGGACTATGTTGCCGCCTCAACCGATTTCCACGCTGGCTGGTATGCGCCTGCTGATACGACAGATACGCCTGACACACTCGAACTGTCACTCGACAAATCCGGCTACCACAGCGGCGAGACGGCGCAGCTTCGCGTCGTGCCGCGATTTGCGGGAACCGCGCTGATCTCGGTCATGTCCAACCGCCTGATCGACCTGAAAGCGGTGGATGTGAGCGAGGGCGAAAATCTGATCCCGCTCGAAGTCACGGATGACTGGGGCACGGGGGTCTATGTCACCGCCACGGTGATCCGTCCGATGGACGTGGCGGCAGGCCAGAATCCGTCTCGCGCGCTGGGGCTGAGCTATGCGAAAATTGATCCGGGGGAGAAACAGCTTTCCGTTGCCATCGACGCGCCGGAGAAGATGACGCCCAATGGCCCGCTTGACGTGGAAATCGCCGTCGATGGCGTGGCCGAAGGGGAAACCGCGCATGTCACGCTGGCCGCTGTGGATGTGGGGATTCTCAACCTCACCGGATTCGAGAGCCCTGATCCGTCCGCCCACTATTTTGGCCAGCGTCGTCTTGGCGTTGAGATTCGTGACATCTACGGTCGCCTGATCGACGGAATGAACGGCGAAATGGGCGCCCTCCGGTCTGGCGGGGACGCAGGGGCCCGCGATCGCCTGCAATCGCCCCCTCCGACCGAGGATCTGGTGGCCTATTTCGAAGGTCCGGTGACGGTCGGCCCCGGTGGACGCGCAACCGTGACCTTCGATCTGCCGGATTTCAACGGCACCCTGCGCCTCATGGCCATCGCCTGGACCCCGACTGCGGTGGGACAGACCGAGCGCGACGTACTCGTGCGCAACCCGGTGGTGGTAAGCGCAAGCCTGCCGCGTTTTCTGGCGCCGGGTGACGAAAGCCGCCTTCTGCTGGAGATCACCCATACAGAGGGTCCGTCGGGCCGCATGGGACTTGACCTGACTGCCAACGGCGTCGCGCTTGCCGAAGGGGCTGTGCCCTCTGGTGTCACGCTGGGTGATCAGGCCACCGCGCGCCTTTCGGTTCCGATTACCGCCGGTGAGGTTGGCGACCACACGGTTCGACTCGCCCTGACAACGCCCGCAGGTAAGCAGATCGTCAAGACCCTGTCCCTGCCGGTGCGTGCCAACGATCCCGAGATCAGCACCACGCGTCGCGTCTCGCTTGATACGGGGCAAACCTTCACCCTGGATGGGAACCTTTTCGAGGGGCTGCGGCCCGGCACCGGCTCTGCCGTGATATCCGCCGGGGCGCTGGCACGCTTCGATGCGCCGGGGCTTTTGCAGTCACTCGATCGCTACGCTTATGGTTGCACCGAGCAGATCGCCTCTCGCGCGCTGCCGCTGTTGTACTTCGAAGAGGTGGCGCGCGCACTCGACCTTCACAAGAGCGGTGAGGTGCGGACCCGCGTGGATGAGGCGATCACGCAGATCCTCACAAGGCAGGCCAGCAACGGCGCCTTTGGCCTTTGGCGCGCCGAGTCGGGGGATTTCTGGCTCGACGCCTATGTCAGCGATGTGCTGTCCCGCGCGAAGGCACAAGGCCATGACGTGCCGCAACTGGCCTTTGCGCAGGCGATGGACAACCTGCGCAACCGCATCAACTATGCCCCCGACTTTGACACCGGGGGCGAAGACATCGCCTATGCGCTCATGGTGCTTGCACGCGAAGGCGCGGCGGCCATGGGCGATCTGCGCTACTATGCCGACGTGAAGGCAGAGGCGTTCACCACCCCGCTTGGCGCAGCGCAGCTTGGCGCAGCGTTGGCGTACTACGGCGATCAGACACGCGCGGACCGCATGTTCGCGCGGGCCGATACGCTCCTCTCCGGGCAGGCGGCAGACGCGGAAGCCAGCCTCTGGCGCGCCGATTACGGCACCGATCTGCGCGATGCCGCCGCGGTTCTCACGCTTGCGGTGGAAAGCGGTTCGGACGCCGTGAACCGTGATGCGTTGGCCGCACGTATCGCCGGGGCGGCCGGCACGCGATCCACCCAGGAAAGCGCCTGGTCGCTGCTGGCGACGCACGCAGTGATGGACGCACCGGGCCGGTCCGGCCTTTCGGTCGACGGGGTGCCCACCGACGCACCGCTGATCCGCGTCGACGCCGAGCAGGCCGAGGCAGCACTGATCCTGATCCGCAACGATGGCCCACGCGCCACCGATCTGACCGTGACGACACTCGGTGTGCCAGACAGCCCCGCGGAAAAAGGGGGGTACGGGATGTCGCTCAGCAGAAGCTATTACACGATGGAGGGCGCCCCGCTTGACAGCAGCACTGTCAAGACGGGAGACCGTTTCGTGACCGTGCTGCGCGTGGTACCACATGAGGACATCGGCGCACGCCTGATTATCGACGACCCCCTTCCGGCCGGGTTCGAAATCGACAATCCCAACCTTCTGCGCGCCGGCGACATACGGGAGCTGGACTGGCTTTCGCCGGCGGAGGCCGAGCATAGCGAGTTCCGGACGGACCGCTTTGTTGCAGCCGTCAACTGGCGCTCGGACGACCCGCTTGAGTTGGCCTATATCGTGCGCGCGGTCTCTCCCGGCAGCTATCATCATCCCGCCGCCTCGGTCGAGGATATGTATCGCCCGCGCTACCGCGCGCGCACCGGCGCAGGGCGACTTACCGTGACCAAATGAAACGCCACGCCCTTTTACTGCTCATGGCGGTCCTGTTGGCCGGGGCCGCCCTGCGCGATGGTTTCGACGATTGGGTGGACGCCACCGACCTGCCGCCGTTGCTGGCCGAAACCTCCGTGGAAGTGCGCGATCGCAACGGACAGCTTCTTCGAGCCTATCAGGTCGAAAGCGGACTCTGGCGTCTCGATACCGCACCGCATCAGGTGGACAAGCGCTATCTCGACATGCTGATCGCCTATGAAGACAAGCGGTTCCGCAGCCATGCCGGGGTCGATCCCCGTGCGCTGTTGCGCGCTGCCGGTCAGGCGCTCGTGAATGGGCAAATCGTCTCCGGCGGCTCCACCCTGACGATGCAGGTGGCCCGGCTTCTGGAGGATGGCAGCACCGGACAATGGTCGGGGAAACTGCGCCAGATGCGCGTGGCTCTGGCCCTCGAACGGAGGCTGTCAAAGGACGACATCCTCTCGCTCTATCTCACCCACGCGCCGTTTGGCGGCAATCTCGAAGGGTTGCGCGCGGCCACGCTGGCATGGTTCGGCAAGGAGCCGACCCGCCTGACGACGGCCGAAGCCGCGCTGTTGATTGCTCTGCCGCAAAGCCCCGCCGCGCGACGCCCCGATCGCGAACCCGTCCACGCGCAAAGCGCCCGCGACCGGGTGGTGCACCGATTGCAGATCTCCGGCACCGTGACCGGGGACGCCGCGCAGGGGGCCATCTCCACCCCCCTTCCACAGCGCCGCCGCCCATTCCCCGCGCTTGCCCCGCATCTGTCCGATCGTGCGCTTCGAGAGAGCCCCGGACCGCGACGGCACGACCTGACGCTTGACGCGAGACTTCAGGCCTCTCTGGAACGTCTCGGGACTGAAGCCCTGCACGGACGTGGCGAGCGCCTGTCCATCGCCCTGCTCGTCGCGGATCATACCAGCGGAGAAATCCTCGCCACGGTCGGTTCCGCCGGATATGCCAGCGCCGACCGCCGCGCGGGATTCGTGGACATGACGCGCGCCCTGCGCTCGCCCGGATCGACACTGAAACCGCTGATCTACGCGCTCGCCTTCGACCGGGGGCTTGCCCATCCCGAAACCCTGATCGACGATCGGCCGGTGCGCTTTGGCAGCTACGCTCCGCAGAACTTCGATGGCCAATTCCGGGGCGAGGTGCGCATCGCGGATGCGCTGCGTCAATCGCTCAATATCCCGGTCATTCTGCTGACCGATCAGATCGGACCAGCGCGGCTCATGTCAGCGCTGCGGCAGGCCGGAACGGAGCCTCAATTGCAAGGGGGGAAACCCGGGCTGGCGGTGGCCCTCGGCGGCGTCGGCATGACACTGGAAGATCTGGTGACGCTCTACGCAGGAATCGCGCGCGGTGGAGTCGCCAGACCGCTGCACTGGAAACGCGACAACACCCCGAGTGACAGCGTCCGCTTTCTGGACCGTAGCAGCGCTTGGCAGGTCGGGCATATCCTGTCCACCCTTGCCCCGCCGCGCGGTGCCCCGGATCTCGGCATCGCCTACAAGACCGGGACCAGCTATGGCCACCGGGACGCATGGGCCATCGGCTTTGACGGCAGGCATGTCGCCGGGGTCTGGATCGGGCGCCCCGATGGGACCCCGGTTCCCGGGGCCTTTGGGGGGGATCTCGCCGCGCCGGTGCTTTTTGACCTGTTCCAGCGGTTGGGCGGACAATCGTCCTCGCTGCCGCCGCCGCCCCCCGAGACGCTGATGCTGGACGCGGCACGTCTTCCTCCCCCGTTGCGCCGGTTCCGTGGGCGCGGCGCGCTATTCGAAAAGCCCGCCGATGCCCCACGTCTTACCTTCCCGCCGGAGGGCTCGACGCTCGAAGGCGGGCCTGTGGTCGTGAAGGTGCGCAAAGGCGTGCTGCCACTCTCGGTGCTGGCCAATGGCGCGCCGGTCGTCACCGGAAGCCATCGGCGTGAAATTGTCCTGCCCTATGCGGAGCCCGGCGCGGCGACCTTCACCGTTATCGACGCGGAGGGGCGTTCCGACCGCGTCGGTATCTGGGTCCGATAGGCTCAGGAGCGCCCTGCCCGTCTTCTCGGGTCAAATACCTTGGGGCTTTGGGGATGAAACCCCCAACCAATACATGAGTCGCGCCGCAAGGCGCACGCTATGGCAACGTTCCGATCCGGGCTTGCGGGGGGCGGCGAGGCAATCGATAGTGGCGCAATGGAATGGCGGGACGAAGGGATATGCCTGCAGCGAAGGGCACATGGCGAGAACGCGGTGATCCTCGAAGTGTTCACCGCTGCGCACGGACGTCATGCTGGTGTCGTGCGCGGTGGCGCATCGCGCCGAATGGCCCCGTCACTTCAGCCGGGAACGCAACTTGATCTCACGTGGCGGGCCCGGCTCGAGTCGCACATCGGTGCGTTCACGGCGGAGCCGCTACGCAGCCGCAACGCAGCACTCTCCGAACGAATGGCGTTGGCCGGATTGAACGCGGTCACTTCGCTTCTGATCTTTTGCCTGCCCGAGCGCGAGACCCATCCCGTGCTCTATGCGCGCACGGTGTCGCTTCTCGATCTTCTGGGGCAGGAGGATGTCTGGCCACTGGCCTACCTTCAATGGGAGCTGGTGCTTCTGGAAGAACTCGGATTCGGCCTCGACCTGTCGTGCTGCGCGGTGACCGGGGCACGCGAGGGGCTCATCCATGTCTCGCCGAAGTCCGGCCGGGCGGTATCGGCGGCCGGGGCGGGAGACTGGGCCGACCGCCTTCTACCACTGCCGCCCTGTCTGCGCGGCGCAGGGCCGGCGACGGATGCCGAGATCGTCGAAGCGCTTGGCGTGACGGGCTATTTCCTCGAGAAGAAGCTGGCCACGGCGCTCGGCAACCGCCCTCCGCCAGAGGCGCGCGGACGGCTGGTCGATCTGCTCAGCCGGCGCCTCAAAGCTGTCTGATCTGAAGAATGGCGGCAAGCGTTCCCGCGATCAGAAGCGAGGCGAGGCTAGCCCAGAGCGGCGCGATGGCCCCAAACTCGCCAAGTGACCAGAAGATCTTGATCAGCACCACCGAGATATAGCCCGTCACCGCCAGCGCCACCAACCGAAGCGGATTGAACCTGCGGGCGGTGGTTCCTGTTTGCGCAAGACTTGCCCCCAGAAGGGCAAAGACCCCTGGCAGGAAAAAGGCCGCATAGCGCCGGACGAGGGCGGTCTGCCGGTCGGCAAAGCGTGGGTCGGACTCGACCGCGGTTATACGGCGCAACGCTTCCTGCGGGATGTAGAAACCGCCCACATCGAGATAGGTCAGATGGACGGAGGTGAGTGGGAAACGGATGGTCAGAGACTGCGGCGGTTCCGGGCGCAAGTTGC
The DNA here is from genome assembly GCF_900110425.1 of Salinihabitans flavidus. Classification (GTDB taxonomy): domain Bacteria; phylum Pseudomonadota; class Alphaproteobacteria; order Rhodobacterales; family Rhodobacteraceae; genus Salinihabitans; species Salinihabitans flavidus. The sequence continues at coordinate 67,572 of NZ_FODS01000007.1, forward strand.
CGTTTGGTCCCGCTTCCCAGCGGCGGGCCTCTTTGAGCACCCAGCTTTGCGGATCGGCGCCGGGCCGCGCGCTTTCGGCCACGATCAGGCTGGACAGCGCAGCCCGGCGTATGCCCTCGAAGAGGACAACATCACGCAGGGTCGGGGGCTGTCCAGGCTGCACCGTGGCCCGCAAGGCGCGATCGTCCGCGACAAACCAGCGACTGTCTTTCTCCTTGCGCTCAAAGCGCCGTGCATAGCTGCCCACGCCAAGATCGACCTGCGCAAAGACCGCAGCAGGACGCAGCCAGCCCTCAAGCGCGGCCTGTACCGTGCCGGTGATGACACCCACGACCAGTAGCGCACTGAGCGCCAGCGCCGGTGTGGCCCCGGCCGCCGCGAGAATCACGGGTTCGAGCCGCTGAAACCGCAAAAGCTCTGCCGCGAAGGCTCCGGCGAGACACGCCATCGGCAGAAGCCGGGTCAGAATGTCGACCCCGCGATAGCCGAGATAGGGAAACAGGATGCGCCAGAGGGGCTGGCCCGTTTCAGCGGCCTTGTCCTGTAGCCCGGTCAGATTTTCCGACAGGTCGATGGAAAAGGCTATGGCCAGAAGCAGGAATACAACAAAGCCGATCGCCCGCAGATGGGCGAGCATGATCGATCGCATGGCAATGCCGGTCAGCGCACGCATCACGATCCCCTTGGCGGTGTCATGATCGCCTCGCCGCGCGCAAGAAGCCAAGTCAGGGGCGGCAGGATATAGGCGAGCACACAAAGCAGAACCACCGGCAAGGCCGGCAGAAGGGTTGCGGCCTCTCCCACCAATGCGCGGCCCGCCACGTCATAGCCCAGCACCAACGCCGCTGCCAGCGGTAGCGCCACAATACGGCCGGGGCCACCACCGCCCGCCACCACCGCCACCAGCGCCCAGAGGGCGGCGGCGGGAACCAGAACAGCGCGGGCCAGCATTTCACCGGCGCGGCGGCGGTCGTCCGGGGCGATCGCACGCAGTCGTATCGGCGTTTCCCCCGGCTCCAGCCGTCGGTCGGGTTCGGGGACCAGATCGTCCAGCCGGAAAGAAAACGCCGCGTTTCTGGCGCTGATCACATTGATCGGGCTGGCCTGTTCGGGATTGGCCTCATAGGCGCGAAAGGTGCTGAGACGAATGTCATGCGCCCCGTCTTCGTCCGGGCCGGTGATGGTCCAGTCCTGCGACAGGCTCGCGCGCCACGGACCACCCGATCTCGGGGTGAAGACGAAAAGCTGTCCGCGTTCCTGCCCGTCGGTCAGGGGGTCGGTGGCGATGAATGTGGTGCCTCCGAATGTCTGGATCGTGCTGCGCGGACCGGGGCGCAGAATCTGATCAACGACATGACGGGCCTGAAGCTCTGCAACGGCGATACGTTCCCCGTATCGCGCCGCTGGCACCACATGGCCGGCGGTCAGCAGGCTGAGGGCGGTGCCGCACGCACCAAGCGTCAAGGCAAACCAGATCACCTGTGTCCAGCGGACCCCGGCGGTGGCAAGGATGATCAACTCTCCCCGTCTCCGTGCGTCGGAGACCGTGAAGTGGAGCGCAATGAGCAGTCCGAGCGCCAGCGCGATATCGAGGATTTCCGGCGCGCGAAAGCCCAGCAGGCGTAGCACGTCGAAAGCGTTGCCGTCATAGCGGAGCGCCTGCTCCATCAGGGTGGTGAAGCTTTCGGCGATGAAGACCGCCTCGACCATGACCAAGATCGCCAGAAGACGGAGCAGGGCCGGTCGGCTGAGGATTCGGAAGACTGGGCCTAGGGGTCTCATGGGGATCGGGCGGATCGGAACATCGCGGCGATTGTGGGCAAGGTTGCGGTGAAGGGCAAGCGTCGCCTCATGCGGAAAGCTGAAGCACGGCAAGCAGAACGGTCAGCCCGGCCCCCGCGGCGACCCACGAATCGACGGTATCGAGCACACCGCCCTGCCGGGCCATGACAACGGGAAAATCCTTCACCCCAGCATTGCGTTTCAGCCGCGAGGCCCCGAGATCTCCCGCAACAGTAAAAACGCCGACAATGATCCCGCCGACAAGCGCCTCACGCGGGGGAACGTCAATGAAACAGGACACCGCAAGCACCGTGAGTACAAGCATGAAGGCCCCGCCCACCAGACCCTCTATCGTCTTGCGGGGGCTGAGGCGGGGAAAGGCCGGGGTGCGGCCGATGAGCCTGCCCCATGCCAGAGCGTAGCTGTCGAAACTCTCGACCATGATGTAGGTTGCCAGCATCAGCGCGGACGTGGCTGGCGCCTGCGCGGCCTGAACAAAGATCAGCAGGGGCAGAATCGGAAAGGCGAGCAGGTCCGCGATGGCCCAGATGCGTCCTTCGCGTGGGCCGGGGGTGAAGACAAGCCGTGCGGTTGTCAAAACCCAGAGTCCGGCCAGGGCCACGGGCGCAAGCGGCGGCGCGGTCCAGAGCAAAGCGGCGGTGGCCAGTGCGGTCAGGATCGCCACAGCGCGCGCGGCGGCCATACCAAGGCGCACATGCGTCGCCTCATAACCTATGCGCGCCGCCATCGCGATCAGCAGTCCTGCCAGCACCGGACCGCCCGCATTGAATGCCACGAAGATCAGCGCCGCGATGAACGTCGCCGTTATGAATGTGCGCAAAAGATCGTTGCCGAGCGCACGGGTGGACGGAATGGCAAGCAGCAAGCCAAGCACGACGTAGCCCACCAGGAATAGCGCGCCCGCAGCCAGCGTCAGGTGCCAGACCGTCAGCCCGATCAAGACGAACGGTCCGTTTTCCGCAGAACCCGGTTCTGAAAGGCACGCAGCCCCGGATGAATGACGCTGGTCAGGTGATGAAGCACCTTCATCTGCATTCCGGGCGCCACGATAAAGCGTCCCTTGTTCATGCCGCGCAAGAGGTCGCGCGCGACCGCTTCGGCGCTCCACAGACCGCCGCCTTCGGTAATTTTCCGTGTCGCGGCGGGCTTGGTGTGCATCTCCTGCGCAAGCTGTGGGGTATCGGTGTCCGGTGGATAACAGAGCGTGACACCGATTCCATGCTGCTTGAGTTCAATATGCAGCACCTCGGCCAGACCGCGCACCGCGAATTTCGAGGGCGCATAGGCGGAATACCCATAAATGCCGAAGAAGGCCGCACCGGAGGAGATGAATGCAATCTTCCCCCCGCCCGCGTCGCGCATCGGTCCGGTCAGGGCATGGGCGAAGAACAGACTACCGAAATAATTGATCGCCATGTGGTCCTCGTGCAATTCCACCGGCTGTTCGGTGAAAAGCCCGGGCGTGGCCAGCCCGGCGGATGCTATGGCGATCTCGGGCGTTCCGAGCGTCTCGATCCCGCGCGCCACCGCGGCACAGAACATGTCGCGTTCCCTGACATCAACAGGAAAGATCTCCACCCGGATGTCCGGTTTCCGCTCAAGGATCGCGGCCCTTGCGTCTTCCAGACGTACGGGATCGCGGGCAAAAAGCGCAAGATCACGCCCTTCATCGGCAAGTAGGCCGGCCACGGCGAGGCCAATGCCGCTGGACCCGCCAGTGACAAAGGCCGGACGCCGTGGCATCAGCCGGCGGCCTCTGCGCCTGCGGCGAAACTCATCAGCCGCTCGTGGGCATCCGTATCCTCGCATTGCTCAGGCGGGTGTTTGAAGAGAAAGGAATTGGCGGCGTTGATCGGTCCGGCCAGTCCCCGGTCAAGGGCAATGCGCGCGCATCGTATCGCAGCCAGCGCTTCCGCGGCGGCGTTGGGGCTGTCCTCCACGTCGAGGCGCAGTTCGATATTGGTGCGCGCGCCTCCGAAAAGCCGGCCTTCAAGCCGGACATAGGCCACCTTGCGGTCGTTGAGCCAAGGCACGTAGTCGGACGGCCCGATGCGAATGTCGCCATTCTCCAGCCGGTTTTCCATCACCGACTGCACCGCTTCGGTCTTCGATTCACGCTTCGTGGCAAGGCGATCATGGTCGCGCATGTTCAGGAAGTCGGTGTTGCCACCGATATTGAGTTGATAGGTGCGATCGATCTTGACACCACGCATCTGTGCCAGCGTGGTCAATGTGCGGTGCACTATGGTGGCGCCAAACTGCGCCTTGAAGTCATCGCCGAGAATCGGAAGGCCCGCTTCGCGGAACTTCTGTGCCCAGACCGTGTTGGAGGCGATGAAGACCGGGATGCCGTTGACCACTGCGCAGCCCGCCTCAAGCGCACATTCGACATAAAATTCCACCGCCTTCTGAGATCCGACGGGCAGGAAGATCATCACTACCTCAGCTCCGGCGGCGCGAAGGCTGTCCACAATTTCCCGCTTGCTCATCGCCGGAAGGGGCGAGGTGCGAAAGCTGCGGTCCTCGGGCTGGTTCAGCATGAAGGCTGACACGCCGTCGAGGTCGGGACCGCGCCCCACGATAGCCGTTTGATCGCCCAGATCGTCATGAAATATCTCGGTGCAGTTGGGCGCCGCGAGCGCCGCCTCTCCCAACGTCTTTCCGGCCTTTCGGGAATCGACATCAAAGCCGGCCACCAGATCAACATCGGCGGGGGTATAGCCCCCAAGATCGGGAAAACTGACGCCGATGGCATCATCGCCCATCTTGCGACAGTAGGAAACGCCCTGAATCAGGGAACTGGCACAGTTGCCGACACCGACGATTGCGGTTCGGATAAGTTTGGTTTTCTGCGTAGTCATTCGCGGATCGCTCCACCGGATACTGAAAATATGAGTGTGTGGGCCCGACCGGTCGCGGGATCGGTGCCAAAGAGACGCAGGCGCGTCACCTTCGGTATCAGCCCGCTTTCGTCAAGATCGAGGTAGGCATAGGTCAGTTGCAGGTCGGTGTCACCCACCTGCGCCCACAACGATGCGCGATTGGGGGCCGGGGAACGAAGGGTAACGGAAAGATGCGGGATCGCCTTGAACGTCACGGCGTAGGTTTCACCATCGGGATTGACCCGGGACGACACACCATAGGCGAATTGTTTCTCGATGAACTTCAGCGACTTGGCCACACCGTCGGTATTGTAGCGGCGCCAATAGCCATGAACGGGCGTGTTGCGATCAAAGTGACCGGACTCGTCAAAGCGTGCGGCATAGACGACCGTATTGGAGTTCATGGACCTCTGAATGTAGAACACCTGATGGCCGTCGCGTGGAACGGGCCAGTCCGGTTGCACCTTTGGCAGGGTTGCGCTCATGGTATGCGACACGAGCTTGAGACCCGGTGCGGCCGATGCCGGGGCCGGAAGCAGCCACAGCGCGATAACCACCGTGCAGATCTGCAACAGCAGGGTGTGAACTCGGAACAGGGCGGGCATCACTCGGCGCCGATCCTTTCGGGAATCTGGGTCGCTGCGACGGATTCGGATACCTTGTCCAGCACACGCTCAATGTCGGCCTCCGTATGGTTGGCCGAAAGGAAGAAACGGATGCGTGGCAAATCCTTGGGGACACCCACATGGAAGATGGGCGGGGCATATATCCCTGATTGCATCAAAGCTTCTGCCACATAAACGCATTGTTCGGGCGTGTCGAAGAGGATCGGGATCACCGCCTCTCCGATCGCAGAGCCGGTATTGAGCCCGCGGGCACGCGCACCCCTGAGAAATTTTCTGGAGTTGGCACGCAGTCGTGTCACCCGGTCCGGCTCGGATGCAAGAACTTCAAGCGCGGCGTGCGAGCTTGCCACGGTGGCAGGCGAAAGGCCCACGGAATAGACGAAGCCCGACAGCGTGAAACGCAACCACTCAATCACCTCCGCATTGGCGCAGATGAACCCGCCCGAGGAGGCGAAGCTTTTCGACAGGGTTCCGACGGTCAGTTCGATCCGGTTCGGGTCGATGCCGAAATGTTCGCATAATCCGCGCCCGGTCGTGCCAAGAACGCCATAGGAATGCGCCTCGTCCAGCAATAGCCAGGCATCATGCTTCTCCTTGATCTTCAGAAGGCGGGGAAGGTCGGAAATATCCCCGTCCATCGAAAACAGTCCCTCGGTCACGATCAGCACGCGGTTGTGGGTGCCGCGCACCTCGTCGAGGATGCGTTCGAGATCATCGAGATTGTTGTGCTCGAACGTTCGCCAATCGAACCGACCGCTCTTGCCGCCAATGACGATCGAATTGTGCGCCAGTTCATCGGCCAGAACCAGATCCTTCGGCCCCAGCAGGTGGTTGATCAGCGAGACATTCGTGAGATACCCCGAGATCACCGAAAGAACCCCGCCGACACCCAGAAAACGTGCAAGATCATCCTCGAGCGCACGATGCCCGGTGCGCTCCCCCCCCACCAGCCGCGAGGCGCCAACACCGGTGCCGTGGCGGTCGATCGCGGCCTTGGCGGCCTCCACCAATCTCGGGTGATGGGCCAGACCGAGGTAGTCGTAATGCGCGAGGGACAGGTATCCTTGGGGCCAACTGTCGCTTGAATCCTCAAGAGTGTCTGTGGGAACGAAATAGGGATGACCGTTCTCGATCAGCGACTTCCCACTCAAACGGAATCGGCGCTCGGCAAAAGCCGAAAAACTAGATTGCGTCCGAGTCATGTCCCCACTCCGTTCCTTGCCCCGTTTTTTGTCCGGGACTCTATTGGCAGCACCGCTTGTTCGAGACCTGTACTGCATGATTTTTCCCTAAACTACCCATATCATACCTGTTGTCCATGGGCGCAGTGGCCACAAAAGCTGCATTCCGCGCATGATGAGCGCAAAATCAGCCATTCTCTTGCATTTTCTCGATCACATTTCGCGTAACATCCAGAAACATACCGATGATACCCGGATCAATTGCGCCAATCACACCAATGCGGAACGTATCTTGGGCCCGCATCTTGCCAGCGTAGATCGCAAACCCCTGTGCCTTGAGGCGTTCATAGAACTCGGCAAAGTCGAACCACGCCGCCTGCGGCTCATGAAATGATACGATGATCGGAGCCTGCACCGCCGGATCAAGCGCCGGCCTGAAACCCAGATCGGCCATCCCCTGCGACAACAGGTCGTAGTTTGCACGATAGCGGGCGAGCCGTGCCGCAGGGCCGCCTTCTTCTTCCAGTTCCATCAGCGCCTCGGAGAGTGCGGCCATCACATGCGTGGGCGGAGTAAAGCGCCACTGACCGTCCTTTTCGAACTGCCGCTGCTGCGCTTCGAGGTCGAGCACGAGAGTGGGCGCATTGCCCTGCGCAGCCTGAAGCGCACCCCGATCCACGATGACATAGCCCACGCCCGGCACCCCCTGAAGGCATTTGTTGGCAGAGGCCGCAATGGCGGTGATGCCCTGCCCCTCCGCGTCCAGAGGCAATGCGCCGAACCCTGACATGGAATCCAGCAGCAGCGCCCGCCCGGTCTCGCAGCATATGGCGGCGATCTCCTCAACCGGGTTGAGCAGGCCCGAGGTAGTCTCACAGTGCACCGCCGCGACATGGGTAATACTGTCATCCTCGGCCAGCCTTTTACGCAGGGCGGCCACGTCGTTGGGCGTGTCATCGGCATTTTCCAGTGTCGAGACCTGCACGCCCACGCGCGTTGCGATTTCGGCAATGCGGCGGCCATAGGCGCCATTGGACAGCACTAGGACATGCCCTTTGCGCGGAACAAGCGTCACGAGCATCGCCTCGACCGCGAAGGTGCCCGAGCCCTGAATCGGCACGCAGGCATAGCCGTCCCCAGCCCCGGCAATCACCTTCAGCCGGGCACAGACGTCGGCCGTCAGCGCCTCGAAGTCGGGATCGCGCGACCCCCAGTCGCGCAGCATAGCGCGTTTCACTCTCAAAGACGTGGTCAGCGGACCGGGCGTCAGAAGGTAAGGGGTGTCTTGGGTCATGTCATGCTCAGAAAGGTGCGGAAACGGCGGGCGACTTCAGGCGGGCCGACAGTGGGGCGCGGCAGCCCCTCGACCTGCGACGGGCTGACCCGCAGATGCAGCAGACGGGGACCGGGCTGCGCCATCAGAACCGAAAGCGAAGCGTCGAGATCGGCAAGCCTATCGGCCCGCGCCACCGCACGATAGCCACAGGCGCGGGCAATCTCCGCGAAATCGACATTGGGCGAAACGGTCTGCTGTCCGCCCGTGCTTTCGTGCAGCCCGTTGTCGAGCAGGATGTGGGTCAGGTTCTCCGGTGCCTCGCCCCCGATGGTGGCCAGATTGCCCAGCTTCATCAGCGCCGCCCCGTCTCCATCAAGCACGACAATTTGCTTGCGGGTATTGAGCGCGGCACCAAGACCCATCGCGCTGGCGCCGCCCATAGACCCCACGACGTAAAGATTGCCCGGATCATCCGAAAGCGCATAAAGCTCGCGCCCGCAAAAGCCTGTGGTCGCGATGAACCCGGCGTCGGGCAACGCGGCCTTGATCCGCTCCATCGCGTCGATGCGACGCGGGGGCGTGGCACTGGTGAAGTCCCCCGTGATGACGGGGCGTGCGCGCCGGTCCACCGGGGTCTGGGTGAGGGGCGACTTGGCCACCCCGCCCTTGGGCAGCACCAGCGCATAAGGAAGCTCTTCGGCATCCATATGCGCCCGTGCGGCATGCAGCGTCGGGGCAATCTGATCGGGCGCGGTCGGAAAGGGGGCATTGTTCACGCGGCACAGGCCGAGCATGTCCTGCGTGATTTCGCCCATCAACTCGTGCTGCGGCTCATCCCCGATGCCGGGCTGGCCGCGCCAGGTGACGATCATCAGGGTGGGAATGCGAAAGGAGTAATTGAGCGAAGTGACTGGATTGATCGTGTTGCCCAGACCGGAGTTCTGGCACATCACGGCGGTTTCCCGGCCCGCGAGCCATGCGCCTGCGGCGATGGCCATGGCCTCGCCCTCACTAGTCGCGCCACAATAGGCAGTGCCGGGCCGCGAGATCACCGAGTTGAGAAGCGGCGTCAGGAAGGAACAGGGCACACCGGAGAAAAAATTGATCCCGATCTGGGCGGTGCCGTCGATGAAGGCGTCTGCGTCGATCATGGGCATTACATCGCGTTGCGGGCTTCGGAAAGATCGGCCAGATCGTTCACATTGACCCAATTGCCGGTGACATAGATCACGTCCACCACCTCGCCCCGTGCCATCAGGCGGGTCAGCAACATGGGAAGATCCGCGGTGGCGAGGAGGCCGCCCTCCTCCAATGAGGCGATTTCCTCGGCCAGCTTGCGTGCGCCGCGCGCCGAACACCCCATGAGGCCGACCCATTTTCCATCCGCCCCGACAAGACCGTCCGCAATCTCCATCAGGGCAGGACGCTGCGCCCCGCCAAGACCGGAGAAGGGCGCAGAGCATTTCACCAGATCCTGCGGTTTCCGCGTGCCGGTTTCATCCGGACGGTCGCCTTCGGGATCGACCAGAAGGGTGAAATCGCCAGTCGCCCCCCTCAGCAGATCGACAAAGAAGGGCTGAAACAGGATATCGCCATATGAGATGATCGCGGGCCGCGTCAGCATATCGCGCGCCAACGCCAGAGAGGCGACCTCTCCGGTGGTCTCATAGGCGTCGTTGACAAGCTTGCGCGCATCGCCTGTCTCAACCGCTTCGTGACGATAGCCGACGATCACGGCAACATCCTCCACCCGGTTCTGGGTCAACGCGGACAGTTGCCGGTCGAGGATGGTCGCGCCGCGCACGTTGAGCATGCATTTCGGACGATCTCGCGTCAGTTCCGCCAGCTCGGTGCCACGGCTGGCGGCGAGGATGATCGCGCTCGTGTCCGGCTGGGCCGCAAGATACTGCGCCTCGGCGCGTTCCAGTTCCTCGTTTCCGGCCAGCGCGAAGACATCCGCCAGCGGCGCAACCTCTGCCTCCACCGCGACAAGGGACTGATCGCGCATGATCGTGGCACAGGTTTCGCGCATGGCCTGCATCGCCGCACGCATGTTGTGATTGGCCCAGATGACGAGCGAGCCGCCCGCATCGGTGAGCGTTTTCGTGGGCGTGCGGTAGTACTTCGTCGGGATCAGGATCACCGGCACCCGGTGATCCCACTTGTCGAGGAATTCCAGGATCTCGTCCGGGTCGGCCTTCTTGGAATGGATCACCAGCGCATCGGCCCCGGCATCGGCATAGGCGGCGGCACGCATCAATGCCTCTTCCATCCCCGCGCCTGAAATCAACGCCTCTATCCGGGCGACGATAGAGAAATCGGGGTGGCTCTGGATATCCTTGCCGGCCTTGATCTTGCCGCAGAATTCCTCAACCGACGCGAGGGTCTGGCTGCCTTCGAGGAAGGAGTTTGTCTTCGGGAAAAGCTTGTCCTCTATACAGACCCCGGCGATACCACGCTCACAAAGCTTGGCCACGAAGCGACGGAAGTTGTTGAAATTGCCATAGCCGGTATCGCCATCCACAAGGATCGGCAGATCCACCGCGTCGTTCATGTATTCAAGCTGCGCGAGAACCTGCGTCCAGCTCAGCTCATTGTTGTCGCGAACACCAAGCGCGGCGGAAATCGACAGGCCGGACGCCCAGAGCCCTTCGAAGCCCGCCTCTTGTGCGATCTTGGCGGACAGACCGTCGTGTGCTTCCATCAGGAAACGCGGCTCTTTCGAGGTGAGCATGTCACGCAGACGCGTGAAACGGTCGGGGCGGTAGTGGTGGACATTCTGAAGCATCGGCTCGGCTCTCCGAAAGGTCTGTTCCCGGGGCGGAACGCTGGGCAGCCGCAACAGGCGGGCCTCCCGGCGACTCCGGGCCAAGGCTGCCAACGTCCCCGCGCAAGTGTATCGTTCTGGATCACTCTCTTCCCCGATCCGGCGGGCAAGCTCAATGGTCAATTCCACAAACCGGCCATTTCGCAGGCGCATTGCTGCACGTTCCGCGCCGGACTGTCAAAAAAGTTTCACCGAACCGCAACCTGTTCGTCGCACAGCTGCCCTAGCCCGGAGTTCAACAAACGGGTGATATTTATGCTGCATATCGAGAAACTGACAAAGGCTTTCGGGCCGAACACAGCCGTCGACGCGGTCAATATACAAGTCGAAGAGTCTCGCATGATCGGCGTGATCGGGCGGTCCGGTGCGGGAAAATCCACGCTGCTGCGAATGATCAACCGTCTGACGGATGCGACAAGCGGCGTGATTCATTTCGAGGGGCGCGAGATCACCGCGCTTCGCGGGCCGGACAAACGCGCATGGCAATCGGAATGCGCGATGATCTTTCAGCAGTTCAATCTCGTACCGCGCATGGACGTGGTCTCCAACGTCCTGCATGGCACGCTCAACCGCCGTTCGACGCTGGCCACGATGTTCAACATCTATCCCAGCGCGGATATTCACCGTGCCATCGCGATCCTCGACCGGCTGGGCATCGCGGATCATGCGCCCAAGCGCGCCGAGGCGCTTTCGGGCGGCCAACAGCAGCGCGTCGCCATTGCTCGGGCCCTCATGCAGGACCCAAAGATCGTGCTGGCCGATGAACCGATTGCCAGCCTCGACCCGATGAACGCACAGCTCGTGATGCAGGATCTGCGCCGCATTCACGAAGAGGACGGGCGCACCGTCATCGCCAATCTGCACACGCTGGATACCGCGCGGCGCTATTGCGACCGGGTGATCGGCATGCGCGAGGGGCGCGTGGTGTTCGACGGCACGCCCGAGCAACTGACCACCGGGGTCGCGCGTGACATCTATGGCGCCGACGCCTCGTTTTCCGAGGATAGCACCTCGACCAGCATCGAAACGCTTGATCGTGGCCTCACCCGCGCCGTGCGCGAGGCCGAGGCCGCCGTCTGATTTCCACTTTCAACCGCCCCCGTTGCACGATTGCGGCGGGGTTCACTTCAAACGGAGAGTTCCATGAAAAATATCCTAGCTGCCATCGTCACCACGACTGCCCTCGTCAGCCCCGCGCTGGCACAGGACACGATCGACGAGTTCCGTATCGGCATCCTTGGCGGCGAAAACGCCCAGGACCGCATGACCTCGAACGAATGCTACCGCGCCAAGGCCGAAGAGCTTCTGGGTGTGCCGGTCAAGCTGTTCACCCCCGCCGACTATGACGGCGTGATCCAGGGCCTTCTCGGTGGAAGCATCGACATGGCCTGGCTCGGAGCATCCGCCTATGCCAAAGCCTGGCTGACAGATCCCGACGCTGTAGAGCCGATCATGGTGAAGACCAATGTGGACGGTTCCTACGGTTACTACTCGGTGGGCTTCGCCCGCAAGGACAGCGGCATCGCCTCGCTCGACGACATGGAAGGCAAGGTCTTTGCCTTCGGCGATCCGAATTCGACCAGCGGGTACCTGATTCCCTCGATCGAGATTCCGCAAGCCGTCGGCGCCAGCATGGAATCGGGTGACTATTTCGGCGAAGTGAAATTCGTCGGCGGTCACGAGCAGACCATCGTCGCGGTCGCCAACGGCGATGTCGACGCCGGTGTGACATGGGCCGACGGCATGGGCGCCTGGGAAGACGGATACAACTCCGGCGCATTGCGCAAAGCCTCCGATGCCGGTCTCGTGGATATGAACCAGATGGTCGAAATCTGGAAATCCAAGCCCATCCCCGAAGGTCCGATCGTGCTGCGCAAGGACCTGCCCGAGCGCGTCAAGATCGACATCACCACGCTGACCGCGTCGCTGCCGTATATGGACCCTGATTGCGCCTATAATTTCATGGCGGGTGAGGCCCTGGGTTTCCAGCCGATCAGCCATGACGCCTATGTGTCGATCGTCGAGGCACGCAAGTCCAAGATGTAAACCTTTTCAGGTTGACCAGCGCCGGGCCCCTTGTGCGGGCCCGGCCTTTCAATACCGGGGGACTCACGATGACAGATCAGAGCGCCACGACAGGGGCAGACCTGACCGCAGGCCGGGTGCAGGACGCCTATATGGAAATGACCCGCCGCAAGCGCATGTATGGCGGGATCATGCTCGTGATCTTCATCGCGCTCATGACCTCGGGCTTCATGATCGCGGATGATCGCAATGCGGGCGGGTTCTGGGATGGAATTCTCAACATCTTTCAGTTTCCCGGCGAGGTGTTGCGCGAGGCGGGGGAAAAGATCAACCTGCTGCCCGCACTCATGTGGAAATTCCTTCCATCGCTGATCGAGACCATCAACATTGCCGCCGCCGCCACGCTTCTGGGGGCGATGCTGGCGATTGTCATTTCCCTTCTGTCCACACGCGGGCTTGCGCGCTGGCCGCGGCTTATCCCGCTGTTTCGCCGACTGATGGACATCATGCGCGCGATCCCCGAGATCGTGATCGCCCTGATCCTGATCTTCATCCTTGGCGGTGGTCCGGTGCCCGCGATGATCGCCATCGCTCTGCATACCGTCGGTGCCCTGGGCAAGCTCTTCTCGGAAGTCAACGAGAACGCCAGCCTCAAACCCGTTGAGGGGCTGCACTCGACCGGCGCCACATGGGGGCAGCGCATGTGGCTGGGTGTGATCCCGCAGGTCGCGCCCAATTACCTGAGCTACGCGCTTCTGCGGTTCGAGATCAATATCCGCGCGTCCGCCATCCTCGGTTTCGTCGGCTCTGGCGGGATCGGCTACGACCTCAAAAACGCCTTCAGCTGGGGTCAGGGCCGCTATGACGAGGTGGCGGCGATCTTCCTTCTTCTTTTCGGCGCGATCGTGTTCTTCGACCAGCTTTCGAGCCATTACCGCAACAAGATGATCGGAGAGGGTTGAGCCATGAGCATGCTGACCGATGCCGCCCCCCAGCACACGCAGGCCGACGGGCTCTTTCGCCGCAAGAGGATCATGGCCCTCTCCGTGCCCGTGATCATCGTGGCCTATTTCACCTATATCTTCTTTGCTTTCGATGTCCCCGGCCTGATGGAACGCGCCCGCATGGACAATGCCCGCATCCTCATCGCCGACAGCTACAGCTACAAGACCCATGTCACCCGCGACAACCGCGTGGGCGGAATCACCGTCGCCATCGAGGGAGAGAACAAGGGCACCTATCCCGAAGGCATGACCCCGGACTGGGTTACGCCGCAGGGCGAGGACACGGTGCGTGTTGCGCTCACGCCTGGTCACGAGGTCCTGATCGAAGGAGATCGGCTGTCATACGACGTGCCGGGCTATGGTCTGATCGAAGTCGAGGTCAGCCGCCGTGAGGGGGTGGCGCTATCGCTACCGACGGCCACACCTCCCGACTGGATCAGCGTGTCCTCCAACCGTGTCGACATCACCTCCGAGGCCGGTCGCGTCACCCTGACGAAAGCGCGGACCGAGGTGATGCGGTATCATTTCGGCTGGGAGCTTTTCTGGTTCACGCTCGACAGCCCGTTCTATGGGAAATCAATCGGTGAGCTTGCCGGGCTGGCGCTCTCGGGTGATCGGTTGGTGGAGGGCAAGAGCAATCTGGTAGCGATGGTGCAGGATGTCTGGACCAACAAGATGTGGCGGCACAAGGATGTGATCTGGGCCATATTCGAGACGATCCTGATGGCGTTTCTGGGCACCATGGGCGCCGCCATCATCGCACTGCCGCTGGCCTTTGTCGCAGCGCGTAATTTCAGCCGCCTTGCGCCCCTGCGCTTTGCCGTGCGGCGCGTGTTCGATTTCGTGCGCGGCGTGGATGCGCTGATCTGGACCATCGTGCTGTCGCGCGCCTTCGGCCCCGGCCCGCTGACCGGCAGTCTCGCCATTCTGCTGACCGATACGGGCACCTTCGGCAAGCTCTTCTCCGAGGCGCTGGAGAATGTCGATCACAAGCAGATCGAAGGCGTGCAATCCACTGGCGCCAAACCCATGCAACGCTATCGCTTTGGCGTGATCCCGCAGATCACCCCGGTCCTGCTCAGCCAGATCCTCTACTATCTGGAATCCAACACCCGCAGCGCGACCATCATCGGCGCGATCACCGGCGGCGGCATCGGGCTCTTGCTGACGCAGGCGATGATCACTCAAAAGGATTGGGAAGAAGTAAGCTACTACATCATCCTGATCATTCTGATGGTGATGGCGATGGACAGCCTTTCGGGCTGGCTGCGGCGCAGGCTGATCAAGGCGGACGACAGCGGACATTGAAGATCCTCCCGTTCGCGAAGCTGACGCGAACGGCACCCACAACATGAGAAACTGAATTCGCAATGCCCCGATTGACCCCACACGCCCCGGTCATCCACCGTGATTGTGAGATCACTGAAAGCAGGTTTGGCGCCTATTGCGAAGTCGGGCGCGGCAGCCGGGTGCAATACGCCACCTTCGGGGACTACTCCTATTGCGACCGCTATGCCGACATCGCCAATGCCAGGGTCGGGAAATTCGCCAATATCGCCTCTTTCGTGCGGATCGGGGCCACCGATCATCCACTGGATCGCGCCAGCCTGCATCATTTCATCTACCGCTCCGCCTCCTACTGGGAGGACGCGGAGGATGACGCCGCATTTTTCGAGCATCGCCGGTCCCGCCGGGTGTTCATCGGGCATGACACATGGATCGGCCACAACGCGCAGATCAAGCCGGAGGTGACAGTGGGCGATGGCGCGGTGGTGGCCGCCGGGGCTGTGGTCACGGCGGATGTGCCGCCCTATACCATCGTCGCCGGTGTGCCCGCGCGCCCGCTACGGGCGCGACTGCCGCGGAAACTGGCCGACAGGCTGATCGCGCTGGTATGGTGGGATTGGGATCACGCACGGCTCCGGAAGGCGCTGGCGGATTTCCGGGAGTTGACTGTCGAGGCGTTTCTGGAAAAACACGGCGGATAGGCCGTCACTCTGCCGCGAGATGAAGATCTGTCTCCCCGCTCAGGAAGCGATGCGCCGCCTCGCCGGCCAGATGCGTGATCCGCCCGTTGCAGATTGTCGCCTCCACGATGCGGGTCTTTTCATTGACGATGGCCAGATCGGCCCGCTTTCCAATATCGATGCGCCCCCTGTCAGCCAGACGAAGGATTTGTGCGGGGGTCTCTGAAATCAGCGCCCAGGCGCGCGGCAGATCGAGCAACCCGCTATCGACCAGCCGGAAGGCGGCCTGCGCCAGCGACGGGTAGTAGTAGTCCGACACCAGAGCGCTGCACAAACCGTCGTGAATCAGATCGACGGCCCGGATATTGCCCGCTTGCGAGTTGCCACGAACGACGTTGGGCGCGCCCATGATCACCGGATCGTTCACCGCCCGCGCCAGCGCGGCAGGCGCCCGGGTTGTCGGAAACTCGCAAATTCTGGCCCCGATGAGGGAATAGGTCTCGCGGGTGTTCCCATCCGGATCGTCATGGCTCCCATACAGCACACCCCGCCGGTCGAACGCCTCGGCCAGCCGGCAGAGATAGCGCGGCACCTCGCGTGCCTGATCGCGCGCGGCATGAATCTGCGCGAGATGCTCTTGCGGGCTGCGTCCCGCTCTGCTCGCGCCGGCGGCAAGCCTGTCGGGATCGTCGCGCGCCATCGCAAGCGCCTCCCCGAGATGATTGTTGAACACGACATAATCCACTCCGAACTCCTCGACGAGGCTCAGCAGCCGCTCAGCGGTGTTCACAGTGTGCGTTTCGCACCGGATTTGCACCCGCAGATCGGTCAGCATCTCCGCCCGATAGGCTGCATGCGCACGCAGGAGATCTTCGGCATACTCCGGCGCGCGGGCGCCGCCCTCCCAACTCCAGCTCTGGGCCAGCCATGCGGTTGTCACACCATGCGCGGCGGCATCGCGGTCAGTCGCGCGCAATCCCGTCTCGATCGGAAAGGGCGCACTCGGGCGCGGGGCGATATGACGTTCGAACGCATCGCCATGCAGGTCGACAATGCCCGGCAGGATCAGATAACCCGACAAATTCACTGCCGGCAGGGGCCCCTTGGTGATCCGCCCATCCGCGATGGCAACAGAGCGGCGCTGCATCATGCCATCGCGCAGGATCGTGGCGCCTGTCAGGCGCGTGGGGGGTAGGAAACGGGGCATCAGACTGCTCTCAACCTGCTTTTGGATGCAACTTACCGGAGTCATATGTCGTCAGAATGACAAACCGGCGATTTTTGCCCGAAAATCGAGAAGGTTGCGGCTATGTCTCGCCGATTGTGAGGGTAACGCGATCCCCGGCAAACCATGTGCGGCCGTATTCCACCGGCACACCCTCCGTGTCGGTGTTCACCGCAACCGAACGCAGAAGCGGGTCCCCTTCCGACAGGCGCAGGTGCCGCGCCTGCGCCGCGTCGGCGCGGGTCGCCGTCAGACGTGTCCAAAGCCGGGTATAGTCCGCAACCCCCTGCCGGATCAGCGCCTCGGTCACGGATTGGGTCTCGCGCAGATGGGCGGGAAACGCGGGAAAGCGGTCGGCGGAAAAGACGCTTCGGAAAAGCGCGATGTGCTGCCCGTCCGCCAGTGACAGCCCGTCATAGACGTGAACGCTTGCTCCGGCGCCAAGCGAAAGAGCCTCCGCTTCGCTGGTGTCGGCGGCGCGGGTCTCGATCGTGAGGATACGTTTGTCGGGGATGCGTCCGGCCGCGCGCAGATTCTTGTGAAAGCGCACACGCGCGCCGATGGGGTACTCGGTCGGCGTCTGCGCGACGAAGACCCCGGCGCCACGCCGAGACAGCACAAGCCCCTCATCAGCCATCGCGGACAGCGCGCGCCGCACCGTGTGGCGGTTTACCGCGAACCGCGCCGAAAGGGCCGCCTCCGTCGGAAGTTTGTCGCCGGGCCCATAGTGGCCGGCCACGATGTCGGCGGTCAGCCACTCCGAAATGGATTTCCACAGTGGGGGTCGAGAGTTGCTCATGTCACGAAAACTTCACGCGATTGGGGTTGCGGCCTGGCTGCCGAAGTGTCAATTATTTGTCTAGTTGTATAGTGATGTAGACAACTTGGCAAGGTGTCTGAATGAATGAAACCACGGACAGAAGATCCTGGCTTGGCCTGCTGGCCAAGGCCCCGGAAGAGGCGCTCGACGCCTGCTGGACAGATCTGGGGGAAAGCCCTGAATTCTCATGGCTTCGCACGCCGGAAATCGGCGGCGTGATGGTGCGGGGCCGTGCCGGGGCCACCGGCGCGCCGTTCAATCTTGGCGAAATGACGGTCACGCGCTGTGCGCTTCGTCTCGGCGACGGGACGGTGGGGCATGGGTATGTCCAGGGGCGCAGCACCCGCAAGGCAGAGCGTGCGGCGTTGTGCGATGCGCTCCTGCAAGGACCGAAGGCCGGGGCGGTGCGCGCGCATGTGCTCAAGCCACTGGCCGAACAGGCCGAGATCGCGCGACAGGCGCGCGCCGCGCGGGCCGCCGCCACGAAGGTCGATTTCTTCACAATGGTCAGGGGGGAAGACTGATGCGCGCAGAGACCCTTTCAGGCGGCTTCGACGATGCGCCCGTGGATGCGGCCCACGCCTTTCGCGCCGCGATGAGCGTCATGGCCTGCCCCGGACGGATCGAACAGATCGCGGGCGCGACACCCCCGCCGCCGCTGTCGGTTGCCGCCGGAACCCTGATCCTGACACTTTGCGATCCTGAAACGCCGCTGCATCTGGCGAAAGGCCATGACACGCCCGAAATCCGCGATTGGATCACCTTTCACACCGGCGCGCCCTTTGTCGCACGGTCGAAGGCGATGTTCGCGCTGGGGGATTGGGCGGCGCTTCTGCCGCTCGCCGACTACCCGATTGGTACGCCGGAGTATCCCGACCGCTCCACCACGCTGATCGTGGAGGTGGAGGCGCTTTCCGCCCGTGGCGCCACGCTGCGCGGCCCCGGCATCGAAGACACTGCGACACTCTCGCTTCCCGAGGTCGCCGCGCTTCAGGCCAATGCGGCGCAATTCCCGCTCGGGCTTGATTTCTTCTTCACGGCAGGGGCGCAGATTGCTGCCCTGCCCCGCACAACCACGCTGGAGGCCAGCTAATGTATGTTGCCGTCAAAGGGGGCGAGCGGGCCATCGACAACGCCCACGCATGGCTCGCGGAAGAACGGCGCGGCGATCCCACCGTGCCGGAGCTGTCCATCGCGCAGATCCGCGAACAACTCGCCCTCGCCGTCAACCGGGTGATGGCCGAAGGCTCTCTTTACGATCCCGACCTTGCCGCGCTGGCGATCAAGCAATCGCGCGGCGACATGATCGAGGCGATCTTCCTGATCCGCGCCTATCGCACGACCCTGCCGCGGCTGGGCCATTCAGAGCCGGTGAACACCGACGCGATGACCTGCGACCGGCGCATTTCCGCGACCTTCAAGGACGCGCCGGGGGGGCAGGTTCTGGGGCCGACGTTCGACTACACCCACCGCCTTCTGGACTTCAAGCTCGCCGCCGATGGCGAGACACCCGAACCGCCGGTGGCGGAACCGCGAGACGAAGAGACACCGCATATTTCGGGGTTTCTGGGCCGTGAGGGGCTCATTCAGGACGAGATCCAGAGTGACGAGACCCCGCGCGATCTGACGCGCGAGCCGCTGGAGCTTCCGGCCTCGCGCGCCCTGCGCCTTCAGGCCCTGAGCCGTGGCGACGAGGGGTTCATCCTCGGCATGGCCTATTCGACGCAGCGCGGATACGGGCGCAACCACCCCTTCGTGGGGGAGCTTCGGATCGGCACCGTCGCGGTGGAGATGGACATTCCCGAGCTTGGCTTTGCCATCGAGATCGGGGAGATGACCCTCACAGAATGCGAGACCGTCAACCAGTTCACCGGATCGAAGACCGAGCCGCCGCAGTTCACGCGCGGTTATGGCCTTGTTTTCGGACAGTCGGAACGCAAGGCGATCTCGATGGCGCTGGTCGACCGCGCGCTGCGCTGGAAAGAGCTGGGAGAGGACGACGCCGGCGTGCCCGCGCAGGACGAGGAGTTCGTCCTCTACCACTCCGACAACATTCAGGCGACCGGGTTTCTCGAACATATCAAGCTGCCGCACTACGTCGATTTCCAGTCCGAACTGGAACTGATCCGACGGTTGCGAAAAGAGGCGGCGGCAGGCCGGCAGGCGCAGGAGGCGGCCGAATGAACGCTTACAATTTCGCCTATCTGGATGAGCAGACAAAGCGGATGATCCGCCGCGCCATTCTCAAGGGGCTGGCGATCCCCGGCTATCAGGTGCCCTTCGCCAGCCGCGAGATGCCCATGCCCTATGGCTGGGGCACCGGCGGGGTGCAGGTCACGGCCGCGACGCTGACGCCCGACGATACCTTCAAGGTGATCGACCAGGGCGCGGACGATACCACCAACGCGGTTTCGATCCGCAAGTTCTTCGAACGCACGGCCGGGGTGGCCACCACCGAAGACACCGGCAAGGCCACGATCATCCAGACCCGCCACCGTATCCCCGAAACCCCGCTGACCGAGGGGCAGATCCTCGTCTATCAGGTGCCGATCCCCGAACCCTTGCGCTTTCTCGAACCGTCGGAAGTGGAAACGCGCAAGATGCACAGCCTTGAGGAATACGGGCTGATGCATGTGAAACTCTATGAGGACATAAGCAAGCACGGCGCGATCGCGACCTCCTATGCCTACCCGGTGAAGGTGGAAGACCGCTATGTCATGGACCCGTCGCCGATCCCGAAATTCGACAACCCGAAGCTGTCGAACTGCCCCGCGATACAGCTTTTCGGCGCCGGGCGCGAACAGAGGATCTATGCCCTGCCGCCCTATACGCGGGTGGTGAGCCTCGATTTCGAGGACCATCCTTTCGATCCGTCGAAGGCCGATCACTGCTGCGATCTGTGCGGGTCCGGGGAAAGCTACCTTGACGAGGTGATCGTGGACGATGACGGCGGGCGGATGTTCGTCTGCTCCGACACCGATTACTGCCGCGCGCGCCGCGCGGCGGGACACATGGGCGCGCAGGGCGTGCCCTATGAGGAGGGCGCGGCATGATTTCCCCGCTTCTGAATGTCAGGTCTGTCTCGAAATACTACGGCACCCGGATTGGCTGTGAAAACGTGAGCTTCGATCTCTACCCCGGTGAGGTCATGGGCATCGTGGGCGAAAGCGGCTCGGGAAAATCCACGCTTCTCAATTGCCTCGCGGGGCACCTGCCCCCCGACAGCGGAGAAGTGTTCTTCGACACACGCACCAATGGGCCGCGCGACACGCTGACCATGTCGGAACCCGAACGCCGGATGCTCGGGCGCACCGACTGGGCCTTCGTGCATCAGCATGCCCGCGACGGGCTTCGGATGGGCGTGAGCGCGGGTGGCAATGTCGGTGAGCGGCTGATGGCCGTGGGCGCGCGCCACTACGGCAACATCCGCGCGCAGGCGGTGGACTGGCTCGGCCGGGTGGAGATCGCGGCCGACCGGATGGACGACCGCCCCGATGCGTTTTCCGGCGGGATGCAGCAGCGGCTTCAGATCGCGCGCAACCTGGTGACGGGGCCGCGACTGGTGTTCATGGACGAGCCGACAGGCGGGCTCGACGTGAGCGTGCAGGCGCGGCTTCTCGATCTGCTGCGCGGGCTGGTGCGCGAGATGGGGCTGTCGGCCATCATCGTGACGCACGATCTGGCGGTGGTGCGGCTTCTGGCCGACCGTCTGATGGTGATGAAGGACGGCCATGTGGTGGAGGCGGGCCTGACCGATCAGGTTCTGGACGATCCGCAGCACGGCTATACCCAGCTACTGGTTTCCTCGGTGTTGCAGGTATAGTCGCCATGACGGGACATCGGACATGGAGGATGCGGCGATGATAAACGGATACCGGGTAAAGGGCGACGCGCTGATCGCCGAAGCGGGTGCGACTGGCGACGACGTGATCTGGATCGACGTGCAAAGCCCCGCCGAGGAAGAGCGCAGCGCGCTGTCGCAGACCCTTGGCGTGACCTTGCCCAGTCGCGCCGACCAGGAAGAGATCGAACATTCGTCACGGCTCTACTCGGATCAGGGCATGCCGGTAATGACCGCGCTGCTACCGTCGCTTGGCGACGGAAAGAAGACCGTGGTCGCGCCCGTGACCTTCATCCTGACAGAGACGCGGCTGATCACCATCCGCCACCATGACCCGCGCCCGTTTTCGACCTTTCCCGACCGGGCGGGGCGCTCCTCGGTGGGATGCGCCAGCGCGGAGGCGGTGCTTGTCGGCCTGATCGAGGAGATCATCGACCGGCTGGCCGACATCACCGAACTGGCAGGCCAGCAGATAGACATCATATCCCAGCGAATCTTTCAAAGTGATGAATCGCAGGAACGGGTGAACCACCGCGAAACGCTGCGCGAGATCGGACGCAACGACGAGCTGGTGATGCACCTGCGCGAAAGTCTTCTGACGATGGAGCGGCTGATGGGCTACCTCGCCCCGGTGATGGAAACCCGCAAGGCCGACAGGGCGCTGCGCACGTCGATCAAGACGCAATCCCGCGACATCCGCACGATCACCGAACAGGCCGGTTTCCTGCAACAGAAGACCGCCCTTCTGCTGGAGGCCACGCTCGGCCTGATCAACATAGAGCAGAACGGTATCATCAAGATCTTCTCGGTCGCGGCGGTCGCCTTCCTGCCGCCGACGCTGATCGCGTCGATCTACGGGATGAACTTCGAGCATATGCCCGAACTGGGCTGGACGTTCGGCTACCCCCTCGCCCTGCTCTTGATGGTGGCCTCGTCCCTGGGGCCGCTTTTGTATTTCCGCCGGCGCGGCTGGCTCTGACACACCGAGGATTTGCCCATGATAGACCTTAGCAATGTCAGCAAGCGGTTCACCCTGCACAATCAGGGTGGCGCGGAGATTCCGGTGATGGAGGGCGCGCATCTGAGTGTCGCCGCCGGGGAATGCGTGGCGCTGACGGGTGAGTCGGGTGCCGGGAAATCGACGCTGATGCGGATGATCTACGGCAACTACCTTGCGACATCGGGCCGGATCAAGGTGGGGGATGTGGATGTGGCGCGCGCCGCCCCGCGCGAGATCGTGGCGCTCCGGCGCGAGGGTCTGGGCTATGTCAGCCAGTTCCTGCGGGTGCTGCCGCGCGTGCCGACGCGCGAGGTTGTGGCAGAGCCGCTTCTGACGCTGGGCGTGACGCGCGAGGCGGCGCTCGCGCGGGCCGAGACACTCCTGCGGCGGCTCAACATTCCCGAACGGCTCTGGTCGCTGTCGCCCACGACGTTTTCGGGCGGAGAGCAGCAGCGCGTGAACATCGCGCGCGGCTTTGCCCATGACTATCCCGCGCTTTTGCTCGATGAGCCGACGGCGAGCCTTGACGCGATGAACCGCGAAACCGTGCTGCGGCTGATCGAAGAGGCGAAGGCGCGCGGCGCGGCGATCGTCGGGATTTTCCACGACGCCGAGGCGCGTGGGCGCGTTTGTGACCGGGAGGTTGATGTGTCGGCCTTCACGCCGAAGGCGGCCTGAGATGGCGGGACGGCTCATCGCGGTGGTTGGCCCGTCGGGTGTTGGCAAGGACAGCGTCATGCGCGCGATGGCCGAGCGGCGGCCCGACCTGCATCTGGTGCGGCGGGTGATCACGCGCACCCCCGATGCGGGCGGAGAGGACTTCGACCCCGTGAGCGAAGAGGCGTTCGCCGCGCGTGCCGCCCGGGGGGAGTTCGCGCTGCACTGGCGGGCGCATGGGCTGTGCTATGGCGTGCCGGCGGGGGTGGTCGATGTGCTGGACGACGGGCGCGATGCGCTGGTGAACCTGTCGCGGACCGCTCTGCCGGAGGCGGCGGAAAAGTTTCGCGGGCTCAAGGTCTTGGCGTTGACCGCCGCGCCGGAGGTGCTGGCGCGGCGGCTCGCGGCGCGGGGCCGCGAAAGCGAGGCGGAGATCGCGGGCAGGCTGGCGCGGGCGGGCTATGCGATTCCGGGCGGGCTCGACGTCATCGAGGTGGTCAACAATGGCCCGCTGGCCCAAACGGCAGAGGCGGCGCTGGCCGCGCTCTACCCCGCCGTGAGGGCATAGCGATGAAGCGTGTGGAACATCCCGTCCTCATCCTCGCCCACGAGCGTCAGATCGGTGATCCGGAACGGCGTGGGCCGGATCGGGTCCAGCACCGGCGCAAGGGCGGCGCGGACCGAGTCCCCCTCTGCCCGCGAGAGGCGTCCGGTCAGCGTCAGGTGAAAGCGGAACTGATCCATGACGTAGGGATAGCCCCATGTCATCAGGTTTTCCTCCTGCGCGGCGGTCAGGTTGGAGTGACGTTTCTTCTCGATTTCCTGCGCCGTCAGGGGCGCGCGGAACGCATCAAGCTCGCGCACCATGGAGGCCGCGAGCGCCTTGAGCCCGGCGGTATCGCCGCGCGGCGTGAGCGCGAGAAACGCGCCGATGCGGGACAGTTCCAGCCCGTCGAGCGTCACCGCATGGCGGCGGGCACACAGTGCGGCCATCGCCCCGGCCAGATCTTCGGCGTCCCGGCCCTCCGCAAGCCGGAAGGGCGGCTTCACCGTGCCGTGAAACCCGTATCGGCGCGGCGTTGCCGTCAGTTCGGACACGGGGCGGGGCAGGCCGGGCACATCGGGATGATCCACCGCGCAGCCGCGCGCGATGTCCCAGCCGAGCCAGGCCGCGCCAAACTCCGCGAGCGCCCCCACGGGGGGCGTATAGTAGACCGCAAAACGTCTATACTTCATGACCAACTCCGGTTGTTCCGACCGACCTGCCAAGGAAGGGTGACGCCCTGATGACACAAGACCTTATCCTCGCCAATGCCAGGCTGGTCCTGCCCGGCGAAACCCTGACCGGAAGCCTTGTTCTGCGCGACGGGCGCATCGCGGATATTGCCGGGGGCGCCGCTGTGCCCACAGGCGCGGTGGATTGCGACGGGGATTATGTCGCGCCGGGGATGGTGGAGCTTCATACCGACAACCTCGAACGGCATATCAGCCCGCGCCCGCGCGTGTCCTGGCCGCACCAGGCAGCGATGATGGCCCATGACGCGGAGCTTGCGGGCACCGGAATCACGACCGTCTTTGACGCGATGCGCGTGGGTCTGGTCACGTCGGACGGGGTGGATCAAACCCGCTACGCGCGGGAGCTGGCGAGTGAAATGCTTGACCTTCGCGCACGCAAAGCCTTGAAAATAAGTCATTTCCTGCACCTTCGGGCCGAAATATGTTCCGATTCCCTGCTGGAGGAGATGGCGGAGTTCGGCCCCGAGGATCGGATCGGCATCGTCAGCCTGATGGATCACACGCCCGGCCAGCGGCAGTTCCGCGACCTGACCAAGCTGAAATCCTACGTGATGGGCAAACGGGGGCTGAACGAGGCCGAGTTCACCGAGCATGTCGCCACCCTCAAGGAGTTGCGCGCGCGCCACGGGGACCGGCATGAGGCCGGGGCGGTGGCCGAGGCGCGGCGCTTTGGCGCGGTGCTGGCCAGCCATGACGACACCACCGAAGAGCAGGTCGCCGCATCACAGGCGCATGGCGCGCGCATCGCGGAGTTTCCCACCACGATGGAGGCCGCGAAAGCCTGCCGGGACAGGGGGCTCAGCGTGATCATGGGCGCCCCGAACCTCGTGCGCGGCGGCTCTCATTCGGGCAATGTGGCGGCGCATGAACTGGCGCGCGAGGGCCTTCTGGACATCCTGTCATCGGACTACGTGCCTGCCGCGCTTCTGCTGGCGGCCGTGCAGCTTGGCGATCTGTGGGGCGACATGGCGCACGGGATCGCCACGGTAAGCCGCGCCCCGGCGCGGGCGGCGGGGCTTGAGGATCGGGGCGAGCTCGCCATCGGGCAGCGCGCCGATCTGATCCGCTTTCGGCGGCTGGAGGGCGTGCCGGGATTGCGGGGGGTGTGGTCTGCGGGGCACCGGGTCGCCTGATGGGGCGAATCACAGGTTAACGCGCTGATTTCGCTTGGAAACACGCTTTCGGCATCACGTCGGTAAAACGTCGGTATTGCGTCGGTGTCGATGTCGGTGCCGTGCCCCTGAACGCCATCGTCACCCAAGCGCGCGTTGCGCGCGCCGGGTCACGGGCGGTTGGGATCGAGCGCATCGCGCAGCCCGTCGCCAAGGAAGTTGAAGGCCAGCACCACGATCACGATCGGCAGCATCGGGATCGCCGTCCACGGATAGATCTCGATCGAGGCGAGGTTCTGCGCGTCGTTGAGCATCACCCCCCAGCTCACGGCGGGCGCACGCAACCCCAGACCCAGAAAGCTCAGCGCCGTCTCGCCAAGGATCATCGCCGGGATCGACAGCGTGGCGCTGGCGATCAGATGCGACAGGAAGTTGGGCAGAAGGTGGCGCCCGATCACCCGGCGCGGCCCCGCGCCCATCATCTCGGCGGCGCGCACGAATTCCTCTTCGCGCAGCGACAGGAACTTGGATCGCACCGCGCGGGCAAGGCCGGGCCAGTCGAGAATCCCGAGAATGATCGAGATGATGAAGAACACCGCCACCGGCCCCCAATGGCTTGGCACCGCCGCCGACAGCGCCAGCCAGAGCGGCAATTCCGGCAGGGAGCGCAGGATCTCGATCACCCGGTTGATGGACCAGTCGGCGAACCCGCCGAAATACCCCGCGATGGAGCCCAGAACGATCCCGATGGCGAAGGACACGGTGATCCCGACAAGCCCCACGGTGAGCGAAAGCTGCGCGCCGTAAAGGATACGCGAGAACACGTCGCGGCCAAGCCGGTCGGAGCCGAGAAGAAAGAGCGTCGCCCCCTCCGGCGCGCAGACAAGATGCCGGTCTGTGGGGATCAGCCCCGCGAGCCGGTATTCCCCGCCCTCGCAGAAAAATTTGAGCGGCGCGGGGTTGTCCCGGTCGGGAATGTAGGTCCAGCGGAAATTTTCCAGATCTGCCTCTGCGGTGAGGGGGATCACATGCGGGCCGATGAACCGCCCCTCGTGAAAGAAATGCACCATCTGTGGCGGGGCATAGAGGTGATCGGCATGCCGCTCGCTCGCGGTATAGGGCGCGATGAACCCGGCAAAGGGCAGCAGCACATACGACAGGAGCAGGAAAATCCCCGCCAGAAGCGCCAGCCGGTGCGACCGGAAGCGCCGCCAGATCAGAAGCCAGTTCGGCGCGTCGAGATCGGGGTTGCGGACTTCGCTTTCATCCTCGGGCGCATAGGGTCGGTCATCGACATAGCGGCCATCGGGCAGGGTGGTCATGTTTCGCGCCCTCCGAAGCGGATGCGCGGATCGAGCAGCGCCAGAAGCAGGTCGGAAACCAGCGTGCCGATCAGCGTCAGAAGGGCCACGAACATCAGCACAAACCCGGCGAGGAACTGATCCTGGCTTTTCAGTGCCTGAAGCAGCACCGGCCCAATGGTCTGAAGCCCGAGCACCACCGACACCAGAACAGAGCCGGAAATCAGCGCCGGAAGCAGCGTGCCGATGTCGGCCACGAAGGGGTTGAAGGCGACGCGCAGCGGGTATTTCACCAGCATCCGGCTTTCGCGCATCCCCTTGGCGCGGGCGGTTTCCACGTAGGGTTTGCTCAGCTCGTCAAGAAGATTGGCGCGCAGGCGCTGCTGCATCGCGGCGGCCCCGGAGGTGCCGATCACGAAGGTCGGGATGATCAGGTGAATGAGGATGGAGCGCATCTTCTCGAAGCTCATCGGCTCACCCTCGAACCGTGGTGCCATCAGCCCGCCGATGGGCAGGTCGAGGTATTTGTGCCCGTAGTAGAACAGGATCAGCGCTAGCAGGAAGTTCGGCGTGGCAAGGCCCAGATAGCCGACGAAGGCGGTGGTGTAATCCACCCACGTCTTGGACCGCGCCGCCGCCAGCACGCCCAGCGGCAGCGCCACGGCATAGACAAAGAGAACGGCGGCAAGGTTGACCAGGATCGTAAGCCACAGCGCCTCCCCGACAAGGTCGGCAACGGGGCGGTCAAACTCGAACGACCAGCCGAAATCGCCCTGAAGCATCCCGGAAAACCCCTGCGGTCCGGGGGCGAAGCCGACCCAGATCAGGTATTGCTCCCAGATCGGACGGTCGAGCGCGTATTCCTTGCGCAGAAACTCGGCCTTGGCGATGCCCGCCTCCTGCCCGGTCGCGCGCAGCTCGTCGATCTGGTTGGACAGGTAGTCGCCGGGTGGCAGGTTGATGATGACGAACACCAGAGCGGAGACCACGACAAGCGTGGCCAGCATGGTCAGAAGCCGCATGACGGCGAAACGCAGTATCGCCATCAGCTCTCGCCCTCCGGCGCGGGATCATCGGCAAAGAAGAATTCATCCATCCGGTGAATCCCGAAATGCGCCCCCGGATCCCATGCCCAGATCGCGTCTTGCGGCACGTTGCGCAGGCGGTTGGACACGACCACGGGCTGCGGCGCCCCCGACAGGATTCCGATGGCAAAGACGTTCTCGGCGTGGATGTCGACCATCTCCTGCCAGATTTCGGCCTTGCGTTCGGGGCTGGCGGTGCGGGCCCATTCGTCGGCCAGATCCATCAGGCGGCGGGCGGCGGGCATGTCGGGCGGCTCTCCCAGCTCTCCGTGCGTCTGGTAATGCTGCCCCCATTTCGGCCATGCGAGGAAATCCTGCTGATGCGGCGCGACATGGGCCGGGCGCGTATCGGCCTGCGGCAACCCGTTGTCCCAGCCATACCAGACAGAGGCCATCGTGACCCCCGAATAGACCCGGTTGCGCAGGATGCCGCGTTCCAGCGGGCGCATCACCAGCTTGATCCCGATCTCGCGCCACGTGTCGGTGATGATCTGAAGCGCGTTCTCGACCTCCTGCCGCTCTCCGGCGGTCTCGATCACGAACCACGCGGGCCGCCCGTCCGGCAGAAGGCGGATACCGCTGTCGTCACGCTCCGTCAGCCCCATTTCATCGAGCAGGCGGTTCGCCTCCTGCGGGTCGTAACGTGCCCATGCGCTTCGGTTCTCGGGGCGGAAAAAGGGGCTTTGCGGCAGAACGGTCATGCCGCCCTCGTCCCCCAGCCCGAAATAAAGCGCGCGGTTGATCATCCGCCGGTCGATCCCAAGCGAGAGCGCGCGCCGGAACCGCACGTCGCGCATGACCCCGCGCCAGAGCGGATCGTTGAAATTCAGGTTCGGATAGATGGCGATCTGCGAGGCGGTCCCGTTGTCCCAGAGCAGGACGCGGTATTCACCGCGCTCCGCCTCGCCCTTCTTGAGGATGGAGACATCGTTGAAATCAAGGCCGCGCGCCTGAAGATCGACCTCACCGGCGTTGGATTTGGCCGCCACCAGCCCCGGCCCGACCACCAGCATCTCCACCACGTCGATATAGGGAAGCTGCACGCCGCGCGCATCGACCCGGTGATAGAAGGGGTTGCGCACGAAGAGAAAGCGGCTCTTGCCCTCGGCGGTGGCGAGCATCCACGGTTGCAGCGTCGGCAATTCGTGGTTGTCGAACTTGTACATGTTGTCATAGCGGTTGTGCAGTGCCGCCCAGCTTCGCACCCGTTTCTCACGCATCAGCGCCTTCAGGTCATCGGGGTCCGCGAAATCGGCGTGATACTGGCGCAGGTAGTGCGCGGGCCGGTAGATGAAAGGCGGGCGCGCCTGTGCCAGCGCCTGAAGGAAGTCGGGGTTGGGGTGCGCCCACTCGAAGATCACGGTGTGGGCATCGGGAAAGCGCACATCGGGCAATTCCCCCCGCACTCGCAGAAACTCCTCGGGGCCCGACGGGCTCAGCTCCGGATGGGTGGCGACATGGTTCCACCAGTAGGCGAAATCATCGGAGGTGAAGGGCGCGCCGTCAGACCAGCGGTGACCGGGCCGCAGATGCAGGGTGAATCTGCGCCCCTCCTCGACGTCGATGGCGCGCAGCAGGTCCGGTTGCAGGGTGTAGTCGCGGTCATAGCCCATAAGCCGGGCATAGCCGTAGACCACCATCTGCCGCACGTCCTTGGTGCGCGTGACCATGGTGCGCAGCGTGCCGCCCTGCGTGCCGAACTCGCGCCCCTTTGCGGGCGGATCGACGACACGCGGGGTTTGCGGCACACGCTCGGCGACCGGCGGCAGATCGCCGGCGGCGACCTCATCGCCCCAGAACGTGCTTTCGCGGTAATCGAGCGCGAGCGCGGGCAGCGCCAGCATCAGCGCGGCGAGGATCGTGGCAAGGCGTTCAAACATGGCAGCGCACCCTGTGCCCCGGCGCCACCACCGACAGGGGTGGCGCGATGTTGCCTGTGAACCGATACGCCTCGGGCCAGCCATCCGGCGCGCCCGCCCCCTGCGCCACGATGCCCAGGTCGATGGGGCGGGCGAGATCCGGCTCCGGCTGCGCGGCGATCAGCGCGCGAGTATAGGGATGCTGCGGGTCGTGAAACAGCGCCTCCGGCACGCCCTGTTCGACCACCAGCCCCTGCCGCATCACCGCCACCTCATCAGCGATCCGGGCCACCACGGCAAGATCGTGGCTGATGAAAAGATAGCTGAGATTGAGCCGGTCTCGAATATCCTCCAACAGGGTGAGGATCTGATCCTGCACCGACACGTCGAGCGCCGATGTCGGCTCGTCGCAGACCAGAAAATCGGGATCGAGCATCAGCGCCCGCGCGATCGACAGGCGCTGGCGCTGCCCGCCCGAGAAGGCATGCGGAAAGCGCGGCAGCATGTTCGGGCTCAGCCCCACCCAGCGCAGCACCTCCGCCGCGCGGTCGAGCCGCTCCGCCCCCGTGCCGATGCGGTGAATCTCCAGCGGTTCGGTCAGCGCCTCCTTCACCCGCATCCGGGGGTTGAGTGTGGAATAGGGATCCTGAAACACCATCTGCGCGTGCCGCTTGAAGGCCATCTTCTCATCGCGGCTGAGCGCGGTGACGTCGATCGGATCGGACCCGCTGGCATGGCGGAACCGGATCTGCCCGCCCCGATCGGGCGGCTCCGCCCCCAGCGCGAGGCGCGCGCAGGTCGTTTTGCCCGACCCGCTTTCGCCGACCACGGCCAGCGTGCGGCCCCGCTCCACCGCGAGGGAGACGCCGCGCACCGCCTGCACGCAGAGCTTTGGGGACCACGGCGCCGCGCCACGCACGAAATAGCTTTTGGAGACATCGGTCATCTCGAGGATCAGATCGCGGTCATCGGCCTCGTGAGGCAACTCGCACACCTCGGGGATCGCCGGGGCGGCGGCGAAAAGATGCCGGGTGTAGCCATGCGCCGGATCGCCAAGAACATCGTGCGCGCGCCCCGCCTCCACCACGTGGCCGCGATTCATCACCGTCACCGTGTCGGCCATATTGGCCACCACGCCAAGATCGTGGGTGACAAGGATCACCCCCATACCGATGTCCTTCTGAACCTGCTTGATCAGGCCCAGAACCTGCGCCTGCGTGGTCACGTCGAGCGCGGTCGTCGGCTCATCGGCGATCAGAAGTTCCGGCTCGGACACGATGGCCATGGCGATCATGGCGCGCTGGCGCATCCCGCCCGACAACTCGAACGGATAGGCCCGCCAGATCCGTTCGGGATCGGCAAAGCCGACGCGCGCGAAGGTGTCGAGCACCCGGCGGCGCCCGCGCCCGCTTGACGCCTTGCCATGCAGGCGCAGCACCTCCACCACCTGATTGCCGATCCGGTGCAGCGGCGAGAGAGAGCGCATCGGCTCCTGAAAGATCATGGTGATCCGGTCGCCGCGAATGTCGCACATGCGCCGCTCGCTCAACCCCAGAAGGTCGCGCGGCCCGTCCCGGCCGTGAAACATTACCCGGCCCGCGCGCACCTGCGCCGCCCCCGGCAGGATACGCAGCGCGGCACGGCAACTGAGCGTCTTGCCCGATCCGCTCTCGCCCACGAGGGCAAGGGTTTCACCGGCGGCGACGGAAAAGCTCACATCATCAACAACCGGGGCGTCCGATCCGAACCCGATGGACAGCCCCTCTACCTTCAAAAGTTCCGTCAAAGGCGCAACCTCATCCCTCCCGCAGCGGACGAACCGGCGCGCGCTCATTGTCTTGCGACAGGATCGCGAACCCGCACGGCAGTAAGTGAAACATCATTTCCCGCCGTCCCGCAAGCTGCGCCGCCCCTGTCAAAGCGCAGCGATCCGGGTTAGAGGCTGATGCACCCCGACATGACGGGGGCGTGACACAGCAGGAGACACCCGATGAGCCGTCTCGACATCTTCATCAACCGCATGGTTTCGCAGCGCGCCTGCATCGATTTCGCGGTGCGCGAAACCGCCGCGACGGGCGGGCCGGTCTTCGAACTGGGCCTTGGCAACGGGCGCACCTACGATCACCTGCGCGAGCGGCTTTCGCAGGAGGAGGTGTTCGTCTTCGACCGCGAAGTGGCCTCCAACCCGGCCTCGACGCCGCCGCGCGCGCAGATCCTTATGGGCGACGTGATGGAGACGCTGCCGCAGGCGCTCAGGCGCTTCGGGGCGACGGCGCGGATCGTGCATGCCGATCTTGGCGGGCATAATCTGGAAAAGAACGACGCCTTCGCGCGCAAGGTCTCGCCGCTGATCGAGCCGCTGCTGGCGCCGGGGGGGATCATGGTCTCGTCCGACCGGATGTATTTCGAGGCGCTGGAGCCGATGCCGCTGCCCGAAGGGGCGGTGGAGGGGCGGTGTTTCCTCTATCGGCGGGGCTGACCCGGCGGAGCGGGCGTGCCGCGCGCACAGCATGATCTGCGCGCAGGCCCCGGGTCTCTGCCCCGGACCCCGAGGTATTTTTCCCGAAAAGATGCAGCGGCGCCGGCCCCGTTGGGGCGCCGGCCCATCACAGCGACGCCTCGGGCCGAAACCCCTCCGGCACCGCGTCGCGCCCCTCAAGCACCAGATCGGCCATGACCTCGCCCACCTTCGGCGCCATGCCGAAGCCGACCTTGAAGCCGCCGTTGGCGATGAACTCCGCCCCGCGCAGCGGGTGGCGCCCCAGCATCGGCGCGCGGCTTTTCGCCCGTGGCCGCACCCCGGCCCAACGCTCCAGCACCGGGGCGCCGCGCAGCGCCGGCACCGCCTCCACGGCCCGCGCGAGCACCGCGTCGATCTGCCCGTCCACGGTGTCCGGGTCATCGAACTCCCGCTCGGAGGTGGAGCCGACCGCCACCGTGCCATTGGCGTGCGGGACGATGTGAAGACCATCCGCGAAAAGCTGCGGCGCCGTGGGCCGGTCTAGGTGCAGGAGCGCGGCCTGCCCTTTCACGCCGTTGCCCACCGGCCGGCCCATGTCGCCGGACAGCTCTAGCAGGCCGCGCCAGCCGGTCGCCCAGACCACCGCCCCGTCGGCGGCGCCATCCGCCACGATCTCGCCACCGCGCGCGCGGATCGCGGCGGCGAGCGCGGCGCAGGCCCGGCGCGGGTGCATCCGCGCGCTCAGGTCATCGCGAATCCAGTGTCCCGTGGGCGAGCGGGGCGCCCAGTCGCCGGGATCGTCCGTCACGGTCCATGAAAACCGTCCCTGCCACAGGGTCGCGGCGGTGTCCGTTCGTGCCCTCGCCATATCGAGCCCGCGCGCATCCATCACGGGTTGCAGCCGCCCGGTGCGCCCGTAGCCCGCGGACACGCCGCCCGCCGCCTCCACCCGCGCCCAGAAATCCTCTGCCATCACGAGGCTGTCGAACTGAAACGCCTTCTTGTTGTTCCAGTTCTCGGGCACATGCGGCGCCAGCGCCCCGACGATCCCGCCGGAGGCCCCCGCCCCCACGCCGCCGGGATCGATCACCCGCACCTTTGCCCCACGCGCCGCGCAGGCCCAGGCCACCGACAGGCCGAACGCCCCCGCCCCCATCACCGTGACATCGGCCATTGCAAATACGCCCCCCTTTGGTCAAACCTCATGCCACATCCTGTAAGGCATCCGGCAATGAGCGACCAGAGCGAGGCGCTGACATGGCGCGGCGGGGCGATACCCGTCTCCACAAGGTTCGATGATCCCTATTTCAGCCTTGAGAACGGGCTGGAGGAGACGCGGCATGTCTTCTTGCGCGGCAACGCCCTGCCCGATCGGTTCGCGCCGGGGTTTCACATCGCGGAGCTTGGCTTTGGCACCGGGCTCAACCTGCTGGCGGCCTGGGCGGCATGGGAGGAGGCGGGGATGACCGCGCCACTGCGCTTCACCAGTTTCGAGCGGTTCCCGATCCCGCCGGACGCGATGGCGCGGGCGCTGGCGGCCTTTCCGGCACTCGCGGACCGGGCCGCGCGCCTGACCACCGCCTGGGCCGAGGATCCGGGCCTGTCCACGCTGGAGGGGATCGAGGCGCGGGTGATCATCGGCGATGCGCGCAGCGCGCTCGCGCGGCAGGGCTGGCAGGCAGACGCGTGGTTTCTTGACGGCTTCTCCCCCGCCCGCAACCCCGAGATGTGGGAGGCGCCGCTGATGACGCAGGTGGCCGCGCACACCAAGGCAGGCGGCACGGCGGCCACCTATACCGCCGCGGGGTTCGTGCGCCGCAACCTCGAGGCGGCGGGATTTGCCGTCACCCGCGTGCCCGGCTTCGGGCGCAAGCGCCACATGACCACCGCGCGAAAGGGCTGAGCATGGCGGGTTTCAACACGCGGCTGGGGATCGGGCTGATGATCGGGGCGAGCTTCGTCTTTGCCATGCAGGACGGTATCTCGCGTCACTTGGCGGACACCTACAACGTCTTCATGGTGGTGATGATCCGCTACTGGTTTCTCGCCGCCTTCGTCACCGCCATCGCCATGCGCCAGCGCGGCGGGCTGCGGCGGGTGGCCACGACCACGCAACCGTTGCTGCAAATCCTGCGCGGGCTGGTGCTGGCGACCGAGATCTGCGTGATGGTGGCGGCCTTCACCCTGCTGGGGCTGGTCGAGAGCCATGCCATCTTCATTTCCTACCCTCTGATCATCGCGGCACTGTCGGGGCCGATCCTCGGCGAGGCGGTGGGCTGGCGCCGCTGGGCGGCGATCGCGGCGGGGTTTTCCGGGGTGCTGATCATCCTGCAACCGGGCACCGGGGTGTTTCAGCCCGCCGCCATCGTGCCGCTGATCGCGGCGACGCTGTTCGCGCTTTACGGGCTTTTGACGCGCTTTGTCTCGCGGCTCGACAGGTCGGATACGAGTTTCTTCTATGTCGGCATCGTCGGGGTGATCTACATGACGCCGATCGGACTTTGGAACTGGCAGGCGATGACCGGGCCGGACTGGGGCTGGATGGGCGCGCTGTGCCTGACCGGGGCGCTGGGGCACTGGCTGCTGATCAAGTGCTACGAGGCGGCGGAGGCCAGCGCGGTGCAGCCCTTCGCCTATCTGCAACTGCCCTTCGCGGCGGTGATCGGCCTCGTGGTGTTCAGCGAGGTGGTGCGCCTCAACGTCGTTGCCGGCGCCGCCGTGGTGGTCGCGGCGGGGCTGTTCACCCTCTGGCGGGAGCGGCGGGTGAGACGCTAGGGCGCGTTGCGCCTAGTCGATGGGCGCATCGGGGACCGAAAGCGTGCCGCCGACAAGTTCCTCGCTGAATGGCACCGGATGCGGCGCCTTGCCGAGGCGCGCGCGATAGACTGGCAGGCTTTCGGCCACGCGCATGATGTAATTGCGCGTCTCCGAGAAGGGGACATGCTCGATCCAGTCCACCACGTCCCTCTCGCCGCTGCGCGGATCGCCCAGATCTTTCATCCAGCGCACCGGGCGGGACGGCCCGGCGTTATACCCCGCCGAGACCATCACCACGTTGCCGCCGAACTGCCGCGACAGCCCGGCGAGATAGGCGCTCCCAAGTCTGGCGTTGTAGACCGGATCGGTGATCAGCTTCGAGACATCGTATTCCAGTTCGAGCGCCGCCGACACCTGCCGCGCCGTGCCGGGCATGAGCTGCATCAGCCCGCGCGCCCCGGCGTGGGAGATCACGGCGGGGTCAAACTCGCTCTCGCGGCGAGCGATGGCGAGCGCCATTTCGGGCGCCACCGGCAGATCGCGCTTTGCCAGCGGATGCAGAGCGTAATAGGGGCCCGGGATCTCGATGCCCGCCTGCGCGAACCGTTTGCCCAGCATCACGGCGAGATGCGGCTGGTCCAGTTCTATCGCCATCCGGCCAAGCTGCCCCATCCCGGTGCGGTCCTGGCTTTCGGCCAGATGCGTCCAGAACCGCTCTGCCAGTGTCAGCTCTCCGGCCTCCAGAAACAGCATCGCGGCGCGATGCACGCTCGATTGGGTAAAGGACGCCTGCCGCCAGTCGGGAAACGCCTCCCCGCCCGCCAGTGCCGGATCGGGGGGCATCCCCGCCTTTTCCGCCGCCAGAAGCCCGTAGAAACTGGTCTGGAACTGCCCGCCGCCGGCATAGGCCTTCGCCGCCGCCTCATCGTCGCCCAGGGCCTCCAGCGCGCGGCCGATCCAGTATCCCGCGCGGCCCATGGAAATCGGCGTCTCCACCGCCTTTTCGAACTTCAGGAAATGACCGAGCGCCAGATCGGGCCGGTCCAGAAACCGCAGAGCGAGATAGCCCGACAGCCATTCCAGATCGGCGTAGGCGGACCCTTCCGTCAATCCATGCGTCCATGCGATTTCATAGGCCTGCTCATGGCGCCCCTCCCGCATCTGCGAGCGCACGAGCGCGCGGCGCCATCCGGCCCATTCCCCGGGTTCATCCAGCGTGCCGGCCTTGCTGTGCTCCAGCAGAACCTCGATGGCATCGGCGTCACGCCCCTTGCGCGCGCGCCACTGGAACCGTTCATAGGCCAGCCCCGGATGATCCCGAAGCCGCGCCGGCACCGCTTCGATCAGCGAATCGACACCGGGGCGCATTCCGCGCAGGGCGATCCGCGCCCGCGCCAGCGCCTGCCAGTCCTCGCCGACAAGCGGCAGCATCCGCTCGGCGTTCTCCTCCCAGCCGCGCCAGAGCGCCATGTCGAGTCGCGCCTCGTGATGCGGGGCCAGTATATCGCCATAGTTGAGGATGAATTCCGCCTGTTCCTGCGTGCCCATCGGCAGGGTGCGCCACGCCAGAACGATCCCCGCCTGCGCCGCGCCCAGCTCTCCGCCGCGTTGCAGGACGTCGGAGTAGATCAGCGCGCCCTGTGCCGTCTGCGCGGGCTGCCCGTCGAAAAATTCCAGTATCCAGTCGCTTGAGGCGCCGGAAAAAGCGCCCTCGGACTGTTTGCGGAGATAGTCCATCCCCGGCCAGTCAGGGTTGCGCGCGAGAAAGGCGCGCACCTCGCTCGCCTCGCCCCGCCCGGCGCGCAGCCGGTGCCATGTGACGATGTCGGCGGCCACCTGACCGCCCTGCCGCGCCGCGCTCGCGGCCCCGTCCCAATCGCCGGTGCGCAGGGCGTCCATCGCCTCGGACACAGGGGTCCGGGTCTGCGCCGATGCCCCGGACGCAAGACAAAGTGCCAGCAGCAAAAACGGGAATATGCGCATGATCTCTTGCAATTTCCAGATCGACAAAGGATAGACCCTTTCTATATATCCGCGCCTGCCCCCCCTCTCAATTCACAACTGCGGCAGGCGGGGCAGACCGTCGGTCATAACCTGATCCGACCGGAACCGAAACAAAGGAGCGTGTCATGTTCAAAGGGTCCCTTCCCGCCCTCGTCACGCCGTTCTCGAACGGCGCGCTGGATCTGGTAACGCTCAAAAAACTTGTCGAATGGCATATCGCCGAAGGCAGCAACGGGCTTGTCCCCGTCGGCACCACCGGCGAGAGCCCCACGCTCAGCCATGAAGAGCATGAAACCGTGATCGCCGAAGTCGTCAAGGCCGCCGCGGGCCGCGTGCCGGTGATCGCCGGGGCGGGATCGAACAACACCGTCGAGGCCATCCGCTTCATCCGGTTCGCCGAAGAGGCGGGCGCCGATGCCGCGCTGGTGGTGACGCCCTATTACAACAAGCCGACGCAACGCGGCATGGTCGCGCATTTCACCGCACTGCACGAGTGCTGCAACCTGCCGATCATCATCTACAACATTCCAGGGCGGTCGGTCGTGGACATGATGCCCGACACGATGGCGGAACTGGCGAAACTGCCGCGCATCGTCGGGGTGAAGGACGCCACCGGCGATCTGGCCCGCGTGAGCGAGCAGCGCGGCACCTGCGGGCCGGACTTCATCCAGCTTTCGGGAGAGGACGCGACCGCGCTCGGCTTCAACGCGCATGGGGGGGTGGGCTGCATTTCCGTGACCGCCAATGTCGCGCCGCGCCTCTGCGCGGAATTTCAGGCCGCGACACTGGCGGGCGATTACGCCACCGCGCTGACCTATCAGGATCGGCTGATGCCGCTGCACGAGGCGATTTTCCTTGAGCCGGGGCTGGTGGGCGCCAAATACGCGATGTCGCGGCTTGGCCTGTGCAGCGACGAGGTCCGCTGCCCGCTGACCGGGCTTCTGGATGGCACCAAGGCCCGGATCGACGCGGCCATGCGCCACGCGGGTCTCATGAACTGAGGCTGACCCGATTGTGCGCCTTGCGGCGCGACTCATGGCTGTGACGGGGGGCGCCGCCCGCCGGACCCCCCGAGATATTTGACCCGAAAAGACGCACAAGGGCGCGTTCAATCGTGGCTCACAGCAGCCAGACGGCGGCGCCGAACGCGGCGGCGGCGCCAATGGCCAGACCGCCCAGCCCGCCGGTCAGAACCCACGGCCAGCGCGCGGGGCGCGGGGCGGGCTCGGCCCGCGCCTGCCGGATCAGGAGATCCTCCATCAGGCCCGGCAGGCGCGGGCCGAAGCGCGCCATCACCTTCGCGGTGAGGGCCAGATCGCGCGCCAGCGCGCGCGGCCCGATGCTCTGGCGGATATAGTCGCTCACCACCGGCTTGGCCACGTCCCATATGTTGACCGCCGGATCGAGCGAGCGCGCGACCCCCTCGACCACGACCATCGTGCGTTGCAGCAGGATCAGTTCGGTGCGGGTCTCCATCCCGAACCGCTCTGTCACCTCGAAGAGATAGCTCAGCAGCCGGCCCATCGAGATGCGCGTGGCGTCCATGCCGAAGATCGGCTCTCCGACGGCGCGCAGGGCGCGGGCAAATTCGTCCACGTCGCGGTCGGGGGGGACATAGCCGGCCTCGAAATGCACCTCCGCGACGCGCTTGTAGTCGCGCTGGATGAAGCCATAGAGGATCTCGGCATAGACCCGGCGGGTGTATTCGTCGATATGGCCCATGATCCCGAAATCATAGGCGATGATGTCGCCGTTGGCCGCGACCTTGAGGTTGCCCTGATGCATGTCGGCGTGAAAATAGCCGTCGCGCAGCGCGTGGTTGAGAAACAGCGACAATACCCGGTTGCCCAGCGCGTGCCGGTCGTGCCCGGCGGCATCGAGCGCCGCGTTGTCGCCCAGCGGCGCGCCCTCCGCCCAGCCCAGCGTCATCACCCGGCGGCCGGAATACTCCCACTTCACGCGGGGCACCTGAAACCCGGCGTCGCCTTCGGTGTTGTCGGCGAACTCGCTGGCCGAGGCGCTTTCGAGGCGCAGGTCCAGCTCCCCCGACACCACGCCGTCGAAATGCCTGATGACATCGCGCGGGCGCAACCGGCGCGAGAAGGGCAGCAGGAACTCGATCACGTCGGCGGCGAAATAGAAGGCGTCGATATCCTTGCGGAAAGCCCGCTCTATGCCGGGGCGCAGCACCTTGACGGCGACCTCCTCTCCGGTCTCCGCGATCCGTGCCTTGTGGACCTGCGCCAGCGAGGCCGCCGCCACCGGTCCGGAAAACGCGCTGAAGATCACGTCGGGATCGCGGCCCAGCTCATGCAGAACGCTTTTCTTCGCGGTCGCCGTGTCGAAGGGCGGCAGATCGTCCTGCAACACGCGTAACTGCCGCGCCATGTCCTCGCCCACCACGTCGGGGCGGGTCGAGAGCACCTGACCGAACTTGATGTAGGCCGGGCCCAGCGCGGTGAGCGCGCGTGTCGCCGGCGGCATCGCCGGATCGCCCCGGTAGCCCAGCCAGCGGAATGGCCAGGCCACGCTCCGCGCCAGCACCCGAAGCGCGGGCGGCGCCTCGAACGCATCGAGCACGAAGCCCATCGCGCCCGTGCGCTCCAGCGTCGCGCCGGTGCGGATCAGCCGCCAGATGTTGTGCGGCCCCCTCACAGTTTCCAGCCTGAGTGCAGCGCCGCGATTCCCATCGACAGGTTGCGGTATTTGGCGTTTTCGAACCCGGCGGCGCGGATCATCGACACGAAGGTGTCCTGATCGGGAAAGCGCCGAATCGATTCCACCAGATACTGATAGCTGTCGCGGTCCCCCGCGATCGCCTGCCCCATGCGCGGGATGACGTTGAAGGAATAGAGGTCATAGATCTTCTGCATCATCTCGTTCGGGATCTGGCTGAACTCCAGTACCATCAGCCGCCCGCCCGGACGCAGCACGCGGAACGCCTCCGCGAGCGCGACCTCGGGCCGCGTGACATTGCGGATGCCGAAGCTGATCGTGTAGACATCGAAGCTGCCATCCGCGAACGGAAGCGCCATGGCGTCGCCCACCACCCAGTCGAGGCTGTCCTCCATCCGCCCGGCCTCGGCGCGCTTGCGCCCCTCCACCAGCATCGGCTCTGTCAGGTCGAGCACCGTGGCATGACCCCGCCCCGCGCGCGCCAGAAAGCGAAAGGCGATGTCGCCGGTGCCCCCCGCCACATCCAGAAGCCGCTGACCGGCGCGCGGCGCGAGCCAGTCCATCATTGCATCCTTCCAGATGCGGTGAACCCCCATCGACATGGCGTCGTTCATCACGTCGTATTTGCTCGCGACCGAGTTGAAGACGCCCCGCACCCGGCCCGCCTTTTCGGATTCCGGCACCGTCTCGAAACCGAAATGCGTGGTTTTTCTGTCGTCGTCACTCATGGCTCTTGCCGTTTTCTCCGTTGCGGTCTTCTTATAGGGCACCGGAAGGGCGCACAATGGCGCCCCTGCCACGAAGGACGCCCCCATGCCCGAATTGCCAGAGGTCGAAACCGTTCGCCGCGGACTGGAACCGGTGATGACCGGCGCCGTGATCGCGCACGCCCGCGTCAACCGGCCCGATCTGCGCTGGCCCTTCCCGGCGAATATGGCGCAACGCCTGACCGGGGCAAGGGTGGACCGCCTGCGCCGCCGGTCGAAATACATTCTTGCCGATCTGGATACCGGCGAGACGCTGCTGATCCATCTTGGCATGTCTGGGCGGATTCTGGTCTCGGGCGATCCGCTGGGCCGCTTTGTCCACGATCATCCCGCGCCCGAACGGCACGACCATGTGGTGCTCGACATGGACAACGGGGCGCGCGTCACCTTCAACGATCCGCGCCGCTTTGGCGCGATGGACCTGATGCCCACCGGATCAGAGCATCTGCACCCGCTTCTGGCGCGTCTGGGGCCCGAACCGCTGGGCAATGAATTTCACGAGACCTATCTGTCGGAGGCGCTCAGGGCCCGCAACACGCCGATCAAATCGGCGCTTCTGGACCAGCGACTCATTGCCGGTCTGGGCAATATCTATGTCTGCGAGGCGCTGTTCCGCGCGGGCATCTCTCCGCGGCGCCGCGCCCGCAACATCTCTCGCGCGCGGGGCGCCGCGCTCGTTCCCATCATCCGGCAGGTGCTGTCAGAGGCAATCGCGGCGGGCGGGTCGTCCTTGCGCGATTACCGCCAAGCCGATGGAGAGCTTGGATATTTTCAGCACAGCTTCGATGTATACGGGCGCGAGGGCGCCCCATGCCGCGCGCTCGGCTGCGATGCGCGAATCGCGCGAGCGGTCCAATCGGGGCGCTCCTCCTTCTACTGTCCGCAATGCCAAAGATAGCTTGATCAACCTTGTTTTGATGGTAAGGGTTCGATCCTGACCGCAACAATGGAAAGCAGTCCTGATGGCTTTTGAGACGATCATCGTCGAAATCGAAGATCATATCGCCCTGATCAAGCTGAACCGGCCGGATGCCCTGAACGCGCTGAATTCACAGCTTCTGCGCGAACTGGGGCGGGCCCTGTCAGAGGCGGACGCCAACGACAAGGTGCGCTGCATCGTGCTGACTGGATCGGAAAAGGCATTCGCCGCCGGGGCCGACATCAAGGAAATGTCCGAGAAGAGTTTCGTGGACATGTTCCTTTCGGATTTCTTCGGCCGCGAGGGCGACACCATCGCCCGCACCCGCAAGCCGATTGTCGCCGCCGTTTCGGGCTACGCGCTCGGCGGCGGATGCGAGCTTGCGATGATGTGCGATTTCATCATCGCGTCGGACACCGCCAAGTTCGGCCAGCCCGAGATCAATCTCGGCGTGATCGCCGGCATCGGCGGCACCCAGCGCCTGACGAAATTCGTGGGCAAGTCGAAATCCATGGACATGCACCTGACGGGCCGCTTCATGGACGCCGAAGAGGCCGAACGCTCGGGCCTCGTCTCCCGCGTGGTGCCGGCGAGGAAACTCATGGACGAGGCGATGGGCGCCGCAGCCAAGATTGCGGAGAAATCGGTGCTGGCCTCGATGGCCGTGAAGGAAGCGGTGAACCGCGCCTATGAAACGCCGCTCTCCGAAGGGCTGCTATTCGAACGGCGGCTGTTTCACGCGCTCTTCTCGACCGAGGACCAGAAAGAGGGCATGAGCGCCTTTCTCGACAAGCGCGAAGCGCAGTTCCGCGACAAGTAGGGCGCGCTCGTGTCCTTCGCATCCGATCCTTCCGGTGCGACGGCCACCACCTGCGTTGCCGTTTGCACATGCGACCGGCACGCGATGCTC
Organism: Salinihabitans flavidus; assembly: GCF_900110425.1. Taxonomy (GTDB): domain Bacteria; phylum Pseudomonadota; class Alphaproteobacteria; order Rhodobacterales; family Rhodobacteraceae; genus Salinihabitans; species Salinihabitans flavidus. The sequence goes on from NZ_FODS01000007.1 coordinate 109,853, forward strand.
GACACGCTTCTGACGCATCTGCCCGATGACATCGGCGGGCGGCCCCTGACTCTCTTTGTCGCCGACAACGGCCGCGATCCGGCAGGCCCCGTCCTGGACCGGCATCGCGGCCGCCTCGATATCCGCTACGACCGGGTTGACGTCCCCGGCGTATCGCCCGCCCGCAATCACGTTCTGGCCTGCGCGCGCGACGCGGGATTCGAGTTCATCGCCTGTATCGACGACGACGAGTGGCCCGCGCCGGGCTGGCTGTCCGCGCTGATGGCGACCGCACGGGATCAGAAGGCGGACATCGTCATCGGCCCTGTCCGGGCCGACCTCGGGCCGGGCGATCCCGAGTGGCTTCGCCAGAGCGGGCTGCTCGACAAGGAGCATCTGATCTACGGCTCGCCCAATCTGCTGCTGCGCCTTGCCGCCCTGCCGGAAGATCCGGCGCTTTGGTTCCGGGCGGAGTTCGCCCGCAGTGGGGGAAGCGACTGGGAATTTCTCACGCGGCTGGAACGCGAAGGCGCGCGCGTCGCCTTTGCTCCCGGCGCCCTCGTGCATGAGCATGTGCCCGAAACCCGCAAGTGGCTGCGCTATTTCCTCCTGCGCGGGCTGCGCGAGGGCACGACGTTCGTGAAATCCGACCGCGTGCGCGGGGTGGCGCCCGCGCGCCGTCTTTGGCGCGCCCTTGGCACGATGGCGAAGAAGACGCTCTTCGGTATCGAGCACCTTCTGCGCGCGCCGTTTTCCGGACAATGGCACCTCGTGCGCGCAGGGATGGATTTCGCCGCCGTCCTGGGGGTGCTCATGGCGCTGATGGGCCTTGAAACGCGCGGCTATGGCCCGAAACTGCCCCGGCGTTGAGTCGCGCCCGCCCTCGTCCGGCGCGGGTCAGGCGCAGTTTTGCCACGACGATTCGCACATACGTCCGGCCAGCTGAATTTTCGGTTTCCTTCCCGCGCAAAACCCGCTAGAGAGCGCCGTCATACATGCGCGTGATGCCCGCTCAGGCTCGAATCGCCCCGCTTTGCCGGGCGTGTCCGTTCGGACGGTATCACGCATTTCAGAAACCGAACCGAACGACGAAAGGGTCCGAAAACCCATGGCAAATACACCCCAGTCCAAGAAACGCGCCCGCCAGAACGAGCGCCGGCTCGCCGTCAACAAGGCCCGCCGCTCGCGCATCCGCACCTTCCTGCGCAATGTCGAAGAGGCGATCGCCTCCGGCGACAAGGAAGCCGCCACCGCCGCCCTGCGCGCCGCACAGCCCGAACTGATGCGCGGAGTCACCAAGGGCGTGTTCCACAAGAACACCGCTGCCCGAAAAATCTCCCGCCTGTCCTCGCGGGTCAAATCGCTCGGCTGAGGCCACACAAATCGTTGAAAACAAAGGACGCCGCCCCGCGCGGCGTCCTTTTTTATGCGCTACCAAAACGAGAGCGCAGAGATTCTTTTCACCCGATGACAGAGTCAAGGTCTAAGAACAGTTGCCGCTCCTGCCGGGAAATTGCTAGTTTCAAACCTGCGATTCACTTCGCCTTGGGGGGACAGAAGCCAATCGGAAAAGACCTCGAATGGTCTGTCCGGTGCGCAGCACAGGGATTGCTTTTGTATTCAAAAGCAATGACTTACCTGTGTATCACCGCGATTGGTTATGCTGTCTTCCATTGCGCAAGGATCAAATCGACCGGGGAAACACGGCTGCTGGGGGGTGGCCAGAAGCGTTCCGGTCGATCCGTCCGACAGGGTCTTCAGACCCCCCTGATCTCGCTGTGGGAGGCATGGATCAGTGCGCAACGGCCTTCGGGGCACAGGGCGGTCGTGTCTGGCAAAACGGCAGTGATCCGGGCCCTGGGGGGCCGGAATAATGACATGAAACGACGCGGAACGGGGACGCATGACACAGGATCAATGGGGTGAACTCAGGCAGAATATTCTTCGGACGATCGGGGAAAACAACTTCAAGACGTGGATCGAACCGATCGAGTTCGCGGAAATGGCCGACGGTGTCGCCACTTTCAACGTGCCGACGAATTTCATCGGCAACTACGTCTCCCAGAACTTCGGCGATCTGATCCTCAAACAGCTCACCCACGCCGGCGAGAACGTGCGCCGCATCCATTTCCAGGTGGCCGCGAAAACCCCGGCCCGTCCGTCTCGGGCCTCCGCCGCCCAGCCTGCCGCGCAAACCGCCCCCCCGCGCGACGACGCCCTGCCCGGCGCGCCGCTCGATCCGCGATTCACCTTCGACACCTTCGTGGTCGGCAAACCGAACGAGCTGGCCAATGCCGCCGCCCGCCGCGTGGCGGAAGGCGGCCCCGTCACCTTCAACCCGCTGTTTCTCTATGGCGGCGTGGGGCTGGGCAAGACCCACCTGATGCACGCCATCGCGTGGGAACTTCGCGCCCGCCGCCCCGATCTCAACGTGCTCTACCTCTCGGCGGAGCAGTTCATGTATCGCTTCGTGCAGGCCCTGCGCGATCGCAAGATGATGGACTTCAAGGAACTTTTCCGCTCTGTCGATGTTCTCATGGTCGATGATGTGCAGTTCATCGCCGGCAAGGATTCCACGCAGGAAGAGTTCTTCCACACCTTCAACGCGCTGGTGGACGGCAACAAGCAGATCATCATCTCCGCCGACCGCGCCCCCGGCGAGATCAAGGACATGGAAGATCGCATCCGCTCGCGCCTGCAATGCGGGCTGGTGGTCGATCTGCACCCCACCGACTATGAATTGCGCCTTGGCATCCTGCAATCGAAGGTCGAACAATACCGCAGCCAATACCCCGACCTGCGCCTGTCCAGCGGGGTTCTGGAATTTCTCGCGCACCGCATTTCCACCAATGTCCGCGTGCTGGAAGGCGCGCTCACCCGCCTGTTCGCCTTCGCCTCTCTGGTCGGGCGCGAGATCACGATGGATCTGACGCAGGATTGCTTGTCGGACGTGCTGCGCGCCTCGGATCGCAAGATCTCCGTCGAAGAGATCCAGCGCCGAGTGGCCGAGCATTTCAACATCCGCCTGTCCGACATGATCGGGCCCAAGCGGGTGCGCACGCTGGCCCGCCCGCGGCAGATCGCGATGTATCTGTCCAAGCAACTCACCTCGCGCTCCCTGCCCGAGATCGGGCGCCGCTTTGGCGGGCGCGATCACACCACCGTCATGCACGGCGTCAAGCGGATCGAGGAGCTGCGCGCACAGGACGGGCAGATGGCCGAGGATCTCGAACTTCTGCGCCGCGCGCTGGAGGCCTGATCCCCGGTATCGGCCACCTTCGGGACGCAGGCGGCGCGATTGCGCCCCCAGCCCCTTGACGCCCCTGCCACAAGGGCACACAAAACAACAAAAAGTCTTGAGCCGGGGCGGAAATAGGATACCTTGCCGCTCCCGGCATGCGGAGGATACGTGGGATGAAATTCAGCATTGAACGCGGCACGCTTCTCAAGGCGGTGTCTCAGGCGCAATCGGTGGTCGAACGCCGCAACACCATCCCGATCCTCGCCAACGTGCTGATAGAGGCCGAAGGCGATCAGGTGCAGTTCCGCGCCACCGACCTCGACATAGAGGTCGTGGACAAGACCCCCGCGCAGGTCGAACGCGCCGGCGCCACCACCGTGTCGGCCACCATGCTGCATGAAATCGTGCGCAAATTGCCGGACGGGGCGCTTGTCACCCTTGTGGACGACAGCGCCGCGGGGCGCCTGTCGGTCGAGGCGGGGCGTTCGCATTTCTCGCTCGCCACCCTGCCGAAAGAGGACTTCCCGGTGATGGCCTCTTCGGAATACCACTCGAATTTCTCCGCCAAGGCGCCAGAGCTGCGCCGCCTGTTCGACAAGTCGAAATTCGCCATCTCCAACGAGGAAACGCGCTATTACCTCAACGGCGTCTACATGCATGTGGCCGATGGCGAAGAGGGCCGCGCGCTGCGCTGTGTGGCCACCGACGGGCACCGGCTGGCCCGCATCGACGCCGCCCTGCCCGCCGGGGCAGAGGACATGCCCGGCGTGATCGTGCCGCGCAAGACCGTCGGAGAGCTGCGCAAGCTGCTCGAGGATGACGAGATGGACATCGCCGTGTCGGTCAGCGAAACCAAGATCCGCTTTGCCACGCCCGACATCACCCTCACGTCCAAGGTGATCGACGGCACATTCCCCGATTACACCCGCGTCATTCCGCAGGGCAATACCCGCAAGATGGAGGTGGACGCCTCCGATTTCGCTCGCGCGGTGGATCGCGTCGCCACTGTCAGTTCCGAACGCTCCCGCGCGGTGAAACTCCAGATCGACGACGACCGGCTCGTGCTCTCGGTCAACGCCCCCGACAGCGGCGCCGCCGAGGAAGAACTGGCCGTGGCCTATTCCGACGAACGACTGGAGATCGGCTTCAACGCCAAATACCTGCTGGAAATCGCCAGCCAGGTGGACCGCGAGAATGCCGTCTTCCTGTTCAACTCCGCCGGCGATCCGACACTGATGCGCGAAGGCAACGACACCAGCGCGGTCTATGTCGTGATGCCCATGCGGGTGTGACACCGACACTGGGCAACCTCGTCCGGCGTCACAAGCAGCGGCTGACTGACGGCACCCCGTGCCCGAGCCTGCCGCATCTTTTCGGGCAAAATACCTCGGGGTCCGGGGCAGAGCCCCTGGGCCTGCGCGGCCTGAGCGCATACTGACATGGGCCTGCGCGGCCTGAGCGCAAAGATGACACTGCGCGCGCGGCACGCGCGCTCCGCCCGGTCAAACCCCGCCCCCCCCCGGTACAAAGGTTAACGCGCCCTCACCGCGCGCCGCGTTAAACCCGCCCGCGCCGACATCGGCACCGACGCGATACCGACGTTTCACCGACGCGATGCAGCCTGCCCATTTGCCAGAAAAACAAGGCGTTAACCCTGCATTCGCGTTGCCGGACTCCGCAAACCGCGCCCGCCCCGTTAACCCCTTGCCCTCCCCGGCCGCAGGCGGCAAGACTGGGGCGCCAACTGCCGGAGGGATCCATGGTCGACATCGCCGCCCGCGTCTGGAACCACAAGTGGAAGATCGATCCGATCGTCCGCTCCCTCATCGACACCGATTTCTACAAGCTGCTGATGTGCCAGTCGGTGTTCCGCAACAACCGCGACACACAGGTGACGTTCTCACTCATCAACCGCAGCACCCATATCCCGCTGGCCGATCTCATCGACGAAGGGGAACTGCGCGAGCAGCTCGATCACATCCGCACCCTCTCGCTGGCACGGGGCGAAAGCACATGGCTGCGCGGCAATACCTTCTATGGCAAGCGGCAGATGTTCCGGCCCGATTTCATGGAATGGTTCGAAACCCTGCGCCTGCCGCCCTATCATCTGGAACGCGTTGAAAACCAATACGAACTGACCTTCGAAGGCTCATGGCCAGAGGTCATGTTGTGGGAAATTCCCGCCCTCGCCGTGCTCATGGAACTGCGCGGCCGCGCCGTCCTGCACGAGATGAAGCGCTTCGAGCTTCAGGTGCTCTACGCCCGCGCCATGACCAAGCTCTGGGAAAAGATCGAGCAGCTTCGGGAGGTGCCGGACCTGCGCATCGCCGATTTCGGCACCCGGCGGCGGCATTCCTATCTCTGGCAGGACTGGGCCGTGCGCGCCATGGTCGAGGGGCTGGGTGAAAAATTCGTCGGCACCTCGAACTGCCTCATCGCCAAGAACCGCGATCTGGAGGCGATCGGCACCAATGCCCATGAATTGCCGATGGTTCAGGCCGCGCTGGCCGACAGCGACGAGGAGCTGGCCCGCGCGCCCTATGACGTGCTGTCCGACTGGCACGAGGAACACGACGGCAACCTGCGCATTATCCTGCCCGACACCTTCGGCACCGATGGTTTCCTGAGGCGCGCGCCCGACTGGCTCTCGGGGTGGACGGGCATTCGCGTCGACTCGGGCGATCCCGAAAAGGGCGCCGAAATGGCCATCCGCTGGTGGCAGGACCGCGGCGAGGATCCGCGCAAGAAAATGGTGATCTTCTCGGACGGACTCGATGTAGACAAGATCATGGAATTGCAGGCGAAATTCTCTGGCCGGGTGCGCGTCAGCTTTGGCTGGGGGACACTTCTGACCAATGATTTCCGGGGGTTGGTTGAGGACGACCGCCTCGCCCCCTTCTCGCTCGTCTGCAAGGCGGTCAGCGCCAATGGCCGCCCCACGGTGAAGCTGTCGGACAACCCCAACAAGGCAATGGGCCCCGAAGACGAGATTGCCCGCTACAAGCGTGTCTTCGGCGTCGGAGATCAGGAGAAGATGGAGGTTCTGGTCTGACCGATGGCGCCGATCCACTCCTCCGCTCCACCATTCGAGATGGCGGCGCAAAGCCCTAAGGAAATGACATGAGCGATCCGTTCTTCCAACCCGTCTCCGGCTTCGATCTGCCCCGCTTCGCCGGTATCCCCACCTTCATGCGTCTGCCCCATGTCGATCCGGGCGATCCGCGCCTATCGCAGGTGCAGATCGGGCTGATCGGTGTTCCCTGGGACAGCGGCACGACCAACCGCCCCGGCCCGCGCCACGGGCCGCGCCAGATGCGGGACATGTCCACGATGATCCGCGCCCAGAACGGGGCGACCGGCGTGCGGCCCTTCGAACGTGCGAACTGCGCCGATCTGGGGGATGTGGCCCCTAATCCGGTCGATATCGAAGACAGCATGGACCGCATCACCCGGTTCTATTCCAAGGTGCGCGAGGCGGGACTCCTGCCTCTGACGGCGGGCGGCGATCACCTGTCGACGCTGCCCATTCTCAGGGCACTCGCCAAACCTGAACCGCTCGGCCTGATCCTCTTCGACAGCCACACGGATCTTTACAAGGATTACTTCGACGGCATGCAATACACGCACGGCACCCCCTTCCGCCGCGCCATCGAGGAAGGGCTGCTCGATCCGCGCCGCATGGTGCAGATCGGGATTCGCGGCACGACCTACGACAGCGAGGACCGCGACTTCGCCGAGAGCGTGGGCGTGCGCGTGATCCCGATCGAGGAGTTTCATGCCCGCGGCCCCGAGGACGTGATGACAGAGGCGAAAGAGATTGTGGGCACCGCCCCGACCTATGTGTCCTATGACATCGACTTCATCGACCCCGCCTTCGCCCCCGGAACCGGCACGCCGGAGGTTGGGGGGCCGAACGCCTTTCAGGCATTGCAGGTGGCGCGGATGCTCGATGGCGTGACCATCGCGGGCGCCGATCTGGTGGAGGTCTCCCCGCCGTTCGACGCCTCGGGCGGGACCGCCTATCTCGGCGTGTCGGTGATGTTCGAGATTCTGTGCAACATGGCGATGCAGCCGGGCCCGGCACCGGCCTGAGGGGCGGCCTGATCACACCCACGTCGCCCGCATTGTCCCGCGCCCATGCCCATCAGCAAAGTGATCCTGCCGGCAAGGGACGGGCCCCCTCACTCATCCACCTTGCCGCGCAGCGCCTTGACCTCGCCGCGCTGCTTCTTCGCCTCCAGCCGCCGCTTCTTCGATCCCAGCGTGGGCCGAGTCGGGATACGGCGCTTGGGCCGCTCAGTGGCCTTGCGCACGAGTTCGGCCAGCCGCTGCCGCGCGATTTCGCGGTTGCGGGCCTGATGGCGGGTCTCGTCGCAGAAGATCACCACCGCGCCATCCTTGCTCCAGCGCCGCCCGGCCAGCCGCTTCAGGCGCGCCTTGACCGCACCGGGAAGGGACGGCGACCGCTCCGCCTCGAACCGCAGTTCCACCGCGGAGGCGACCTTGTTCACATTCTGCCCGCCCGGACCGGAGGCTCTGACGAACTGCTCCGTCAGTTCCCAGTCCTCGATGGCGATATCGTCGTTGATCCTGAGCATCTTGTCCTCCGCCGATTCCGCACCGACGCAATACCGACGTTTTACCGACGTGATGCAGAGAAGCCAAACGGCCAATCGAAAGGGCCGCTTCCACAGACGGGAAACGGCCCTTCGAGATGTTAGGAGGTGCGCCGGTTAGGTCAGCACCAATTCGGTTTTCCGTCACCCAGGGGCTGCCCTAGCTGCGGTCCTCCCGAACTGTTCCGACACCGCTCTCCATGGCTTCTCTAGACAATGGACACCTCCTTTCTCATGTTTCGGTTGAGATCAGGTTGCCACAAAATTTCCAGATGTCAAAACAAAATCATGTGGTCCTTGCGGTTAAAAACCCCACGATCATGCGGAAGGGCACAAGTGCGATCAGCGCCAGCGACAGCTTCACCATCCAGTCGGCGAACGCCAGCGACACCCAGAGCGGCACAACCGGCCCCAGCCCGAGCAGCGGCAGCATCTCGCCCGCCCAGCTTACGTCATTGCCCGGCTCGATGACGCTCAGCGCGCCGGAAAAGGCGATGGTGAAGAAAAGCGCGGTGTCGACCGTCGATCCGATCAGCGTGGACGCCAGCGGCGCGCGCCACCACCGCCCCTCGCGCAGCCGGTCGAACACCGCCACGTCAAGAAGCTGCGCGGTCAGGAACGCAAGGCCCGACCCGATGGCGATGCGGATCGTCACAAGCGGGCCGAACTCGCCGTGAATCTGGGTGCCGACGACCGAACAGAGCACCCCGGTGACGAAGCCGGCCACCACGACGCGGCGCGCGGCCTCGGGCCCGTAGACGCGGTTCATCACGTCGGTCACGAGGAACGCGAGCGGATAGGTGAACGCCCCCCATGTCAGCCACTGGCCGAAAAGATACTGCACAAGGATATTGGAGGCCACGACAATGGCGGCCATGGCAAGAATGCCGGGAAGATGGATCGCTTTCATGATATGAGCCCGTTTTGACAAGGTAGCGGCGACTTGGTCCCGCCTCATGCGGGACGCCCGGTCTCTAGCGATGTCCGTGCGGCGGATCAACCCTCATCTGGCCACATCCGGCAGAACATATTCCACGATCTCGGTGCGCTGCACGATCATGCGGAAATTGTCATCCGAGATCATCGTCAGGCGGATTCGCCCCGCCGCATCGCGCCAGACTGCCAGCCCCTCAAGGTTGTCATGCACGCCGGTGCCGGTCTGTAAAAGCGTCTCCTCGCTCCGCACCTCGCTCCCGCTCAGATCGAACCGGCGCACCCGGCTGCGAAACCCGATGCCGGTGAAATCGCGCTCCAGCAGATAGAACAGGCCATCCGGCCCGACATCCGCCCCCACCGGCAGGAATCGCCCCCGGCGCGGAATCTCGAATGGCGTGGACCAGCGCCCGCTCTCGAAGCGATGCAGTGGCAAATCGCCCTCATCCTCGATCGTCCCTTCCGCGAGCGTCAAAAGGCGCCCCGCCCCATCCACGGCCAGCGCCTCGAAGGATGCGTTGGCCCCAAGCCCCGCGCGCCCGGGCGGATCGGGCAGCCAATGCGCCCCCCGCCCGTGCAACCGCGCGACCCTGTGCACCCCCTCGAACGACACGAAGGTATCGCCCGCCCCGATGGCAAGCCCCTCGGCATCCGGGCGCGTCCAGTCGCCCGTCTCCCCGTTGGGGCGCGGGACTTGCGCCGCCCCCGTCACAGCCACGCGCGCGATGTGCCCCTCCGCGTTGCGCCGAAGCGTCGCCGTCAGCAGTCGCCCGCGATCGGAAATCACCGTCATCGCGGCCCCGCTGCCCTCCACCTCTATCCCGGACCAGCCGCCGAACCACGCCGCATCCACATGCCAGCGCAGGCTGGACATATGCCGCGCCGCCCCCTCGTCCTGTCCGGCCCCGTCACTCTGACAGGCCGACAGGACCAGAAGCGCGCCTACTGCGACTGCAAGACAGCGGTGCATTGATTCGGCAGATCGGACAGCTCCAGTTCACGGCGCGGCTTGGGCGGCGGCGCGTCGGGATCGGGCGGCGGCGGATCAAGGATATCGCGCACCCACCGCTCCGCATCGTCGCAGCCGTCGCCCGGCGGCGGGGCCGCCTGCGCCTCGCAGTCACGCGCCCCCTTCGGACAGTTCAGCCGCACGTGGAAATGGTAATGATGCCCCCACCAGGGCCGAATCTTGCGCAGCCAGGCGCGGTCGCCCGCCTCGTCCTTGCACATGCGCACCTTCGCGCCCGGAAAGACAAAGATCCGCGCCACCCGCGGATCGCTGGCCGCCGCCTTGAGGATCTCGTGATGCTGGCGCGTCCAGTCCCCGTTGACATAGGCGCCGCGCATCCGCCGCATCGATACCGACGACAGCGATTCCCGCTCGGCCCGGCTCAGGTCGAGACGATCCGCCCGCCGCATCCAGATATCGACATCAAGCCCGCTCTGATGGCTGCGATGCCCGGTCAGCATCGGCCCCCCGCGCGGCTGGCTCATGTCCCCGATGTAAAGCCCCTGCCAGCCCGTAAGCCGCGACGCCGTCGCGGACAGATCGCGGACGAAATCCACCGTCTCGGGATGGGCCCAGTTGCGGTTTCTCGACAACCGCATCGCCTGCCATGTCGGCCCCGTCTCGGCAAGCTGCGCCGCACCGGCGACACAGCCGCGCGCATAGCCGCCGAACACCGCCGGGGCCTGCCGCGATCCCGCCGCTTGCGTCCCGAAGAGTTTCTTCGCCTCCACATCGCGCCATTCGGCCGGGATCTCCGCACGCGTGGACACGCGCGCGCCCTCCTCCTCACTCCGGCACGCCGCCAGCGCGAGCAATGCGCAGATCATCCCCAGAAAACGCCCCATGATCCATATCTCCATCCGGTTTCACCCAGCGTAGCAGGATCAACCCGATAACAAAAAGCACGATCAGCGGCGTGACGCCGATTTGCTGACTTCCCGACAGCGCAGTGGCAAAGCCGATCGACAGCGGCGCGATGAAACTCGTCGCCTTGCCGGCAAGCGCATAGAGGCCGAACGCCTCGGCCATGCGCGCCGGGTTGGCCTGCCGCACCATCATCGTGCGACTTGCCGATTGCAGCGCACCGCCCGCCGCGCCGATCATCGCGCCAAGGATGTAGAACACGGTATCGGGCAGGCGGCTTTCGGGTCCGACCGGGATGCCGTAAACCCCCTCGCGCGAGACGAAGATAATGGAAATCGCCACAAAGCTCAGCACAAGGATACAGGCGGTGATCACCGGACGCGGCCCGAAGGCCGAATCCAGCCGCCCCCCGAGCGCCGCGAACACCGCCCCCGCGATGATCGCGATGATGGCAAAAACCCCGATATCGGGCACCGACCAGTTCAGCACCCCCGCCGCATAGATCCCGCCAAAAGTGTACATCCCGTTGAGCGCATCGCGATAGAACATCGAACTGCCCAGATAGGCGAACAGCGACGGCGCCCGCGGCAGGCCGCGCACCGTGCCCCACACCTCGCCCAATGCCTTGGAAAGCGCCCCTTTCGGCGCCCGCACCGGCTTGGGGTCGCGCACCCAGAGGAAGAACGGCACCATGAACACCACGTACCAGATCGCGGTCAGCGGCCCGACCGCCCGCGTGCCCTCGCGCGCGGCGGCGTCAAGGCCAAGCGCGGGCGACAGCCCGACAAGCGTGCGTCCCGTCTCCGCGTTCTCGGCAAAAAGCACCAGCATGATGATCAGCGCCACCAGCCCGCCCAGATAGCCGAACGCCCAGCCATTGCCGGAAATCCGCCCGATCTCCTCCTTGGGGCCAAGATCGGGCAGCATGGAATTGGTGAAGATCGTGGCGAACTCCATCCCGATCATGCCGATGGCAAACAGCGTGAGCGTGAGAAGCAGGTTGAAATCCCCCGGCGCCGCCCACCAAAGCCCGTAAGAGCCGACCACATACATCGCCGAGAACACCCAGATCCAGCGCATGCGGTTGCCCGAAATATCCGACATCGCCCCCAGGACCGGCGCCAGAAGGGCAATCACGATTCCCGCCGCCCCGATGCCAAAGCCCCAGGCCGATTGCGCCGCCGCGCCGTCGCCCATCAGCTCCTTGACATAAGGGGCGAAGATAAAGGTGATCAAAAGCGTGTTGAAAGGCTGGCTCGCCCAGTCGAAGAAAAACCAGCCCCAGATCCGCTTGCGCGCCGAAGGTTCCGTCATCGCTGTCCCCGTGATTTTTCACAAGTTAGACAGCCCGCGCCCCTATTAGGCAAGTCAAATGCTCATGACATCTCCGGTGGCCAGGGGCGTGTGGCCTCCGCCGCCACCCAGGCCTGAACCCAGTCGGGCATCGGCGGCGACGCCTCCGGCTGCCCCATGGCGGCCAGAACGGTGGCGGGCGGCACGAGTCCCCCCGGCCCGGTCACCGCCGATCGGTAAAGCGCGTGATTGGCGCATGCGCCATCCGCCTTCCACATGGCTTGCTCCAGATAGATGAACCGCGCGTCCCAGCACAGGGCGCGGCTCGTCATCGTCACCCGCTCGAAGGTGCGGATGCGCCGGCGATAGCGCACCGACACCCCCGCCATCGTCAGCCCCCAGCGATTCGCCCGCAGCGCCGCGATCAGCCCGACGCGCCGCGCCAGCGGAATGCGCCCCAGATCATAGAGCGTGAGCGTGCGCCCGTTGTTCAGCTCCACCCACATGTCGATATCCCACGGCCAGCAGCGATGATGCGACACATGCACCCCCGTCAGCGGAAGGGGCGGGTCGCGCCGGTGACGCCAGAGCTGATGGAACATGCGCACAAAGGGATACATGCGCGCCTTCTTTCGCCGCACGCGCCCCGCGTCAACCCGGACCTCGCGGCACTCTTGCCCTTTGACGCGGCGGCGCTTACTTCTGGCCCCGGCAAAGGAAAGGACCCGGATCATGATGGCACTCTACGGACCGCTGCGGCTCATCCTCGATGTGGCCTTCTTCATCATGCTGGCCCATATCATCATGAGCTGGCTCATCAGTTTCCAGGTTCTCAACCTGCATCAGCAACTGGTCGGCCAGATCTGGTATGGTCTCAACCGCCTGCTGGAGCCGATCTATACCCCGATCCGCCGGTTTCTCCCCGACACGCGCCCGCTCGATCTCGCGCCTCTGGTCGCCTTCATCATCGTGATCTCGCTGCGCGACTACATCCTGCCCGCGATCCTCTTCTAGACCCGGACCGACACCGCCGCGATGGGCTGCGCGCCCCGCATCTTCTCGGGTCAAATACCCCGGGGTCCGGGGCAGAGCCCCGGGCCTGCGTGGCCTGAACGCAAACTGACATGGGCCTGCGTGACCTGAACGCAAACCGGAATGCGCCTGCGTGGCCTGAACGCACATCATGATGCGCGCGCGGCCCGCGCGCTCCGCCCGGTCAAACCCCGCCCTCTGCACAAAGGTTAACGCGCCCTCACCGCGCGCTGCGTTAAAGCGCCCTGCGCCGATATCGATACCGACGCGATACCGACGTTTTACCGACGCGATGCAGCCTGCCCATTTGCCAGAAAAACAAGGCGTTAACCCAGCTTTCGCGTTGCCCGGCCCCGCAAACCGCGCCCGGCCCGTTAACCCTTTCCGGCTCAGCCGTGCGCGGCGCGATACCAGGCGATCAGCTTGCGCTGCACCGGCTCGGGCGGAACCGTGCTCCCCCCGGCCGTGAGGATCTGCACCAAGAGGCGCTGATGCTCCGGCGTGCGCACCATCTCCTCGAACCGCGCCCTGTGCCATGCCACTGATGTCTCGTGCAAATCCGCCAGCCCCGGTATGGCCCGCAACGCCTCCAGCCGCGCCTCGGTCGCCGGACGCATCGCGGCGATGCTGCGATCCTCGACCGTGTTGAAATTCCGCTCCACCCAATAGGCCAGATCCACCGCCTTCTCGGCCCGGTTCGGCAGCCCCCGCGCCTTCTTGAGCAGGAACCCCGCCGCTGATCGCACGGCGTAGTGATTGCACTCCACCATCTCCCGCCCGGCCCCCAACCCATACAGCGAAAGCCGTCCCCTCTGCCCCGAAAACGCCTCGGAGAGCCACTGGCCAGAGCCATCGACAAACCTCGGCAAGCCGTTCTTTTCAGGGCGTTTTTGCCGCGGCCGGTGCACCCCGAACTGGTTGAACGGCCCGTCCAGACGAACCAGCGATTTGAACAGCGTCGCGGCGATGGGAAACTGCGCGTCCGCCGGAATCGCGCGGGTGAACTGTTCGGTCACCGGGGCATCCGCGATCTCCACCACCCCGTTGTGCCCATAAAGCCGCCAGGGCACCGCCACCGCATCCACCCCGTCGGGCAGCGCCGCCAGAAGCGCCGGGATGTCATGTCCGCTGGTATGAATATTGAGGAACTCATCGACATCCGCGACCCAGGCCCAGTCCGCCGTCTTGCGCATGGGATGCTTCCACGCGGCGTTAAGCGCCTGCCATTGCACGGATTTTCCTGTCTCTCTCTGCTGCGGCTGATGGCAGATCACCCCCGCATCATGCAGCGTATCGAGCATTTGTGCCGTGCCGTCGCTGCAATCGTTGGAGTAGATCAGGAAGTCCGTGACGCCCGCCCCCATGTGATGCGCAATCCATTCGAGCAGATAGGGCCCCTCGTCCCGCACCGTCGTCACCGCAAGTATCCGCATGGCCCGCCCCCGCTGCTCTGTGCCCATGTGATACCACCAAGGCGCCCGCCTGCAACAGCGCCGGGCGGGTCTTGCCGGCTCTGGCGGGCTCTGGCATCCTTGCACCATCTCTGGCACGGATCGACCAAGGGCCGCCGCGACCCCGTTTCGAAAGGATATGCCCATGCTCGAATCCGCCCTGTTTTTCAACCGCTTGCCCCCCACCGCACCGTGACCGCGACACTCCGCGACATCCGGCTGCCCCTTGCCCTTCTGGGCGCCCAGCACGGCTTTGACGGCGTTGAGGCGCAAGGCTGCCTGCGCGGGGATGCGCTCTTTCGGGAGGGTCGGCTTGTCGGCATGACCCGCGCCGCCCCCACGCCGCAGGGCGGGCGCATCCTGCTGCCACGTCTGGTAGAGGTGCACTGCCATCTCGACAAATGCCACACCGCCGGGCGGCTCGATGCGGCGGGTGGCGATCTCGCCCATGCGATCGAACGGACGCGCCGCGACAAGGACAACTGGACCGGCGCCGACCTGCGCGCCCGCGCCCTCACCGGGCTGGAAGAGGCGCGCGCGGCGGGTTGCGCGCTGATCCGCAGCCATGTCGACTGGGGCGACACCGCCGCGCCGCCGCTGGCATGGCATGTGCTGCAAGAGGTGGCCGCCGAACTGCCCGACATGACCCTGCAACTCTCCGCCCTGACCGGGGTGGACAAGATGGCCGACCCGGGTTTCGCCGCTGCCGTGGCCGGGAATATTCCGCAAGGACAGTCTCTTGGCTGTTTCGTGCTGGACCACGCGAACGTTGACGCGGGCCTGCGCAATGTCTTCGCGCAGGCCGCCGCGCGCGGCCTCGCGCTCGATTTTCATGTGGACGAAGGGCTCTCGCCAGACCTCAACGGGCTGGAGCGGATTGCCGATGTGGCCCTCGGCACCGGGCATGAGGGGCCGGTGCTCTGCGGTCACGCCTGCTCTCTCATCCATCGTGGCGGGGCGGAGTTTGCCCGCATCGCCGACAAACTCGCCGGTGCCGGAATCGCGGTGGCGCTTCTGCCAATGACGAACCTCTACCTTCAGGGGCGCGGCACCGGCACCCCCACCGCGCGCGGCATCACGAAGGCGCAGGAGCTGGTCGCAGCCGGGGTGCGCGTGACAATCGGCACCGATAACGTGCGGGACGCCTTCTGTCCGGTGGGGCGTCACGATCCGATGCGGGCGCTGGAGCTGGCGGTGCTGGCGGCGCATCTCGATCCGCCCTTCGGCCGCTGGCTGCCGGCCGTGACCACCGATGCCGCCCGCGCGCTGGGGCATGCGCCGATTCCGCTGAGTGGGGCGCGGGTGGACGATCTTCTTCTCACTGAGGCCCGCGATCTTGCGGCGCTTATCGCCGGTGCCCCGCGCGCACGCCTGACCGCCGCCAGCCTGCGCCGCGAAGACCGACGGTAAAGCACCGATCACGCGGCGCAGAGTGACGCTAACCGCTTTGCGGCGACCGTCCAAACCGCCAGCGCCGTGGCCGCCTTGCGCGGGGTTATTGGGTTTCGGTTGCATTTCATGGCATTGCAGAGGAAAGTGAGAGGGCTAACACTGGTGCGGACGCGACTGCCCGGACGGTCGCCTTGCGCGCCCAAGGCTCTTATCAAGAAGGCCGGACTGGCAGGAAGGGGTCGTTTTGAACCGGACACAGAAGCCAGCGCGATCATGCAGGCAGTCCCGGCGCGCGCCCCCAATCGGAACACTATCGGGCATATTCGAAGCACCTCGCCTCGGGGCCTGTCCTGTGGCGTAGCGTTCACCGTCATCAACCGAACGGCCCCCGCCAGGGGCCGCCGGACAATCGCAGCCAGACTGCGCCAAAGAGGGGATCACCCCCCGGAACAGAACAGAGAGGATGAACATGAAATTTCTGACGCGAACCGGCAAACCGCTGCCGAAAGAGGTCGTCGACTCGGCGGCCAAGGTCGGCGATGATGCCGTCAACCGGCGCGAGTTCCTGGCCGTGGCCAGCGCCTTTGGCGCAACCGCAGCCACCGCCTACGGCATGCTCGGCATGGCCCCACCCGCCCACGCGCAGGGTTCCCCGCAGATGGGCGGCACCGTCCGCATCCAGATGGAAGTGCGCGCGCTCAAGGATCCGCGCACCTTCGATTGGTCGCAGATCGCCAACTTCACGCGGGGATGGCTCGAATACCTCGTGACCTATGAAAACGACGGGACGTTCCAGCCATCGCTTCTCGAAAGCTGGGAGATCAGCGACGACGCCAAGACCTATACACTGAATGTCCGCAAGGGCGTGAAGTGGAACAACGGCGATGACTTCACCGCCGAGGACGTGGCGCGCAATATCGAAATGTGGTGCGAACGGGATGTCGAGGGCAACTCGATGGCCGGCCGTTTCGCCACCATCATCGATCCCGACACCGACCGCGCGATAGAGGGCAGCATCGAGGTGGTGGACAGTCATACCGTCCGGCTCAACCTGCCCAGCCCCGACATCTCGATCATTCCGGGCATGACCGACTACCCGGCGGCCATCGTACACAAATCGCACAACCCCGCCGAGATGCTATCCAACCCGATCGGAACCGGGCCATATCTGCCCGAAACCCTTGAGGTCGGCATAAAAGGTGTGCTGGCGCGCAACGAGGACCACACCTGGTGGAACGAAGGCAACGGCGCCTGGATGGACCGGATCGAGTATATCGACTACGGCACCGATCCGTCGGCCTGGATCGCCGCCGCCGAATCCGAAGAGGTGGACGCGCTCTACTCGGTGGACGGGGAATTCATCGACATCATGAATTCCTTTGACGGCTGGAACGAGAACGAGATCGTGACCGGCGCGACCATCGTGATCCGTCCCAACCAGCAAACCCTTGTCGATGGCAAGGCCCCCTATGCGGACGTGCGCGTGCGCAAGGCGTTGCAGATGGCCGTGGACAACAATGTGCTTCTGGAACTGGGCTACAATGATCGCGGGGTGGTCGCCGACGATCACCACGTCGCGCCGATCCACCCCGAGTATGTCGACGTCGGCCCGACCGAGGTCAATCCCTCCAAGGCTCTCGAACTGATGAAAGAGGCCGGGATGGAGGATTTCGAGCATGAGCTCGTCTCCATCGACGACGCTTGGCGCAAGAACACCACCGATGCCGTCGCCGCCCAGATCCGCGACGCCGGTATCAAGATCCGGCGCACGATCCTGCCCGGTTCGACATTCTGGAACGACTGGACGAAATTCGCGTTCAGTTCGACCAACTGGAACCACCGACCACTGGGTGTGCAGATCTGGGCGCTTGCCTATCGTTCGGGTGAGGCGTGGAACGAATTCGGCTGGTCCAACGAGGAGTTCGATGCCCTTCTGGATGAGGCGCTTGCCACCGCCGACGTGGAAGAGCGGCGCAAGCTGATGGAACGGGGCGAGAAGATCATTCAGGAAGAGGGCGTCACGATTCAACCCTACTGGCGCTCGCTCTTCAATCACACCCGCGAGGGGCTTCGCGGCGTGGAGCATCACATCGCGTTCGAGTTCCGCCCCGGCGACATGTATTGGGAAGCCTGATACGTCAGGCGCTCTGAAACAGGACGGGCCGCCCTTCCGGGGGCGGCCCGTTTTTCTGTGCCGCTGCCGGATCTCACTTCGACAGGCAGCCCGCCATATCCGCCGCCAGTTCCCGGATCAGCGCCGGGTAAAGGCCCGCTCCCGGCGTCTGACGTTGGCCAAGCGGGTCTATCTCCGTCACCTGAACATTGGCCTGTTCCAGAACGGCGCCCAGAACGCCCGCGTTGAACTGTGGCTCTGTGAAGGCGCAACGCACCTCCATCTCGCTCAGCTTGTTGCGGATTTCGTCAAGCCGAGACGGGCTTGGTGGCACGGCATCGGTATCGCGCACCGCGGCGCGCGCCTGAAGCCCGAAACGCCGCTCGAAATAGTGATAGGCGTCATGAAACACGATGAATCCCCGCCCCTCCACGGGGGCAAGCTGCTGTGTCACATCCGACACGAGCGCATCGATCTCGGCCCCGGCGTCGGCGGCATTGCTGCGATACCGTGCGGCATTTTCGGGGTCCAGCGCCGCCAGTTCCTCGGCGATCACCCCAAGCCAGACGCCTGCATTCACCGGATCGAGCCAAACATGCGGATCATCCCCATCATGATCGTGATCATGCCCGGCGCCATGCCCATCATGCTCTTCATGGCCATGGTCATCATCATCGTGGCCGTGATCGTCGTGCCCGTGCTCTTCGTGGCCGTGATCATCATGGTCATCGTCGTCGTGCCCATGCTCATCATCGCCGTGATCGTCTTCATGCCCGTCGGCTTCTTCGACAAGAAACGTCACCCCCTCGCGAAAGGGAAGGCGCAGAGTGCCCTCCGCCTCCAACAAGGGGATATGCCGCGCGTCTGCGGACAGCACGTCAAGCGGCCCTTCGAGCCACGGCGTCAGGCGCCCCCCGATCCACACCACGAGATCGGCCTCCTGAAGCGCGCGCGCCTCGGACGGCCGCATGGAGTATCCGTGCGGCGACGCGCCGGGCCGCACCAGAAGCGACGGCTCTCCGAGTCCATCCATCACCCGCGCGACCAGCGAATGAACCGGCGGAATATCGGTGGCAACGCGCGGCACATCGGCCTGCGCCGCCCCCGCCAGCAAAATCGAAACGGTGACGATCCTCTTGAACATCTTGCGACTCCTGTGATTGTATAACACTCTACACTCGCGTAAACGAAACGTTATTCCATATCAAGACCTCACCCGGACAGGAAATCGACCGCATGACCGCCAACCCCTTCCGAGACCACGACCACGCACATTGCATTGCCGACGCGCTCACCTCTGCAGAGGCGTATTGCGCGGCCCATAAGCTGCAATTCACGCCGGTGCGCCACCGCGTGCTCGAAATCCTGCTCACCAAGCACCGGGCGATGGGGGCTTATGACATCCTGTCGCAACTCGCGGCCGAGGGGTTGGGCTCTCAGCCGCCTGTTGTCTACCGCGCTCTGGATTTCCTGACCCGCCACGGCTTTGTCCACAAGATTGAACGGCTCAACGCTTTTATCGCCTGTGCTCTGCCCGGTGCGGCGCACACCCCCGCCTTCATGATCTGCCGCGCCTGTCACGCCGTGGCAGAGACGCCGACCGACCGCCCCGGTGTGGGGCTCGGCGCCGCCGCGCAGGAGGCCGGGTTCGAGATCGAGGAAACCGTGATAGAGGCAGAAGGCCTTTGTCCCACCTGCCGCAAAACCGCCCCCCGGACGGAGGGGCCAGCGGCATGAGCCTTGTGGATATCGCCGGTCTGACCGTGCGCCTTGGCGGCCATACCGCGCTCGAAAATGTGGATCTTGCGATCATGCCGGGCGAGATCGTTACCATCGTCGGCCCCAACGGGTCGGGCAAGACCACGCTGATTCGCGCCATCATCGGCGCAGTCAGCCCCGCGGCAGGGCGGATCACCCGCGCCGAGGGGTTGCGAATCGGCTATGTGCCGCAGCGCCTTTCCATCGACCGGACCCTGCCACTCACAGTTCGGCGGTTTCTCAATCTCCCGCACCGCCGCGACCCCGCAGAGCTGACGGAGGCGCTGACCCGCGCTGGCGCGGGCGGGCTTGAAAGCCGGCAGATGGCGGACCTCTCGGGCGGTCAGTTTCAGCGCGCGCTTCTCGCGCGGGCCCTGCTCGACCGGCCCGATCTTCTCATCCTCGACGAGCCGACGACCGGCCTCGATCAACCCGGCTCCGCCGCGCTCTACCGCCAGATCGAAGAGGTCCGCCGCACCCTCGGCAGCGCGATTCTCATGGTCAGCCATGAGCTGCATGTCGTGATGAGCGCCTCTGACCGCGTGATCTGCCTGAACGGACACGTCTGCTGCCACGGCACGCCCGAGGTTGTGGCCTCCGCCCCGGAATACCGGGCGCTCTTCGGGTCCGGCACGGGCGGAGCACTCGCGCTGTACCGTCACGATCACGATCATCACCATGACCACGAAGGCCACGACCATGCTTGACGATTTTCTGACGCGCGCGGCGCTGGCCGGCCTCGGCGTGGGGCTGGCCGCCGCGCCTCTGGGCTGTTTCGTGGTCTGGCGCCGGATGGCCTATTTCGGGGACGCCACGGCCCATGCCACCATCCTCGGCGTGGCGCTGGCGCTAGCGCTCAACATGTCGATCTTTGCCGGGGCGATGATCGTGGCGCTGCTGATGGCGCTGACGGTCTCGGCGCTCACCGGACGCGGCTATGCGATGGACACGCTTCTGGGCGTGATGGCCCATTCGGCACTGGCCATCGGGCTTGTGGCGGTCTCCTTCATTCAGGGGGTGCGCCTTGATCTGATGTCCTATCTCTTCGGCGACATCCTTGCCGTAAGCCGGGGCGATCTTGTCGTGATCTGGGGCGGCGCCGCACTGGTGATCGCCCTGACCCTCTGGCGCTGGCAGGCGCTTCTCACCGCCACGCTCAGTCCCGATCTCGCCCATGCCAGCGGCTTTGATCCGCGCCGCGAACAGCTTGTGCTGACGCTTTGCCTTGCGGTGGTGGTCGCCGTGGCGATCAAGGTGGTGGGGGTGCTTCTCATCGCGGCGCTGCTCATCGTGCCGGCCGCCTCGGCCCGGCCGCTCGCCCGCACGCCCGAGGGGATGGCGATCATTGCCGCCGCTCTGGGGGGCGGGGCGGCGCTTCTGGGGCTCTATGCCGCCTATATCTATGACACGCCCGCAGGACCAAGCATCGTCTGCGTCGCCGCCTTCGGCTTTGCCGGAACCAACCTGATCGGCCTTCTGCGCCGCTGAACCTCAGGCCGGTTGCCGCGCCTCCCGCCGCAGCCACGCCATGAGCGCATCCGGCTCCGGCGGCACGAACTCCGCGATGCCGCCTGTGAAATCGACAAAAGCGTCACGGTTGAGCCCGTTGACCCCCGACACCACCGGCACGTCGAGCGCGATCGCCTGCCCGATCAGATCGCGAAAGCCACGCCCGTCGGCCTCATGCTTGCCGAACTTGTTGAGGATGAACACATCCACTCCGGGATCGAGCCGCGCGGCGACCTGCCCGACCGCCTCTTCCAGCGCCGCCGGATCAAGCCGGCATCCGCGCGCATCGGGGCCAAGATTCTGCGAGATCCGAATCGCCGGCCCGCCGCCAAGAACCTGCACATCCATGTCGCAGGCACCGCCGGCACATTCAGAATTGATCTGCACCACGCCGCAGGTCCGAAGCCCCGCCGCCTGCGCCGCCTGCGCGAACCGCGCCAGCACCAGATCAAGATCGCCCTTTCCTTCGGTCGTCGTATAGGCAATTCGCATCGCACACCTCTTTGTCCGGCGCCCATCATAACGCCCCCGCGCGCAAGGGCCAGCCCCGGCCGCCGCAACCAGTGGTCCCGACCGGGCTACAGCACCCGAACCCCGGCGGCGCGCATCTTCCCCATGGCCGCATCCATCGATCCGTCAAGGTCGATCCCGCGGCACAGATCGGTGAGCAACTCCACCTCGAAGCCAAGCCGCGCCGCATCCACCGCCGAGAAGGACACGCAGAAATCCGTGGCCAGCCCGACCATCACCAGCGCATCGATCCCGCGGGTGCGCAGATACCCCTCAAGCCCGGTGGGCGTTTCATGGTCGTTCTCGAAAAACGCCGAATAGCTGTCGATTCCCGGATCGAACCCCTTGCGAATGATCAGATCGGCCCGCCGCGTGTCCAGATCGGCATGAAACGCCGCACCGTCACTGCCCTGCACGCAATGATCGGGCCAGAGGATCTGCGTGCCATAGGGCATCTCCACAGTCTCGAACGGGGACTTTCCCGGATGTTCGGAGGCGAAGGACGAATGGCCCGCCGGGTGCCAGTCCTGCGTGAGGATCACCGCACCGAACTCCGCCATCAGCGCGTTCACACCGGGCACGATGTCATCCCCGCCGGGCACCTCCAGCGCGCCACCGGGGCAGAAGTCATTCTGAAGGTCAATCACGATCAACGCCCTGGACATGGCATCCCTCCTTTGCCGCACATGGTGTCCCCTCCGGTCAGGCAGGTCAACGGGGGGCACGGCGTCGCGTGGCCCGCCCTCGCACTGCGATCGCCACGTCACCGCGCCGAAAGCACACAACCCGAGCACGGTCGAAAAATTCGCCCGGGCAGTGGTTTATTTCCGCAATGTGATCTGGATCACGGACTGGCCTGCCCTAATGTATGACTATGAAGGATCAGGGTGGCGCGTCGTCCGGCCCTCTTGGTCGTCTGTTTCGGCGTGGTGGATGTTCGCATCATCCCCGTCGGGCGGACGCCAGCCCTGTTCACTCGTCGATCCCAAGGGTTCCGGGCGGTGCATATTGTGTCGCCGTTCGGCCCCCGGCAGTCAGGTTTTCATGTATGCGTGAGTGGTTGATTGTGCTGCCGGGGTGATCGGGGCGGTGACCTTCAGTGTCAGTGTTGGTCAGGCAAGCAAAAGAAAGCCCCCGCCGGAGCGATCCGGCGGGGGTTTTGAGTTTTCCGTCACCTGAAGTCGAATCAGAGCTTCAGCTTCTTGCCCTTGACCGGCGCCCAGAGTTTCTTGTTCGTGAGATACAACAGCACGGTCAGCACGGTGAGGAAGAATACGCCGACGAATCCGGCCTGCTTGCGTGCCATCATCTTCGGCTCCGCCGTCCACATCAGGAAGGCCGAGACATCCTCCGCCACGCTCTCCATGTCATTGTCATGCCCGTCGGCATAGACCATCTGATCTTCGAAAAGCGGCGGGGCCATTGCGATCCAGCCGCCCGGAAAGGCGGTATTCTCATAGAAGATCGTGCCGGCCTCTTCCTTCTCTTCCCCGGTATAGCCGGTCAGAAGCGACGCGATGTATTCCGGCCCCCCCATCCCCTTGAGAAGCTGGTTGATCCCGGTGCCCTGCGGCCCGTGGAACCCGGCGCGCGCCTTCGCCATCAGGCTCAGATCCGGCGCTTCGGCGAGGGAAGAGCCGGGGAAATGATCGGTCGGCTTGGCGGGCCGGAAATCGTCGATCTCCTCATCGAAGACCTCGAAGTTCTGATCCGCATAAGCGCGAACCTGATCGGACGGCAGATGCGGGCCGCCCTCATCCCCGAGGGTGCGGATCGGCACGTATCGCAGCCCGTGGCAGGCGGCGCAGACTTCCGTATAGACCTGCAAGCCGCGCTGAAGCTGGTTCTGGTCGAATTTTCCGAACGGTCCCTCGAAAGAGAAGTCCACATCCTCGACATGGCCTTCTTCCGCCGCGAAGGCCCCCCCTGCCGAAAGAGACAGGGCCGCAACTGCGGAAATCGCAAGTGTCTTGAGCATTATCCCGTTTCCTTCTTACTCGGCAGGTTGTTTGCCGTAATGGGCGTCGAAATCGTCCTCGATCGTCTCTGGCGGGGCGGTCGGTTTCTCGATCACGCCAAGGATCGGCAGGATCACGAGGAAATAGGCGAACCAATAGGCCGACCCGATCAGCGAGATCGTGGAATAGGGCGGCTCCGCCGGCATCGCCCCGGCCCACATGAGCACGAAGAAGTCGATGACCAGCAGAAAGAACCACCACTTGAACTGAGGCCGGAACCGGCCCGACCGCACCCGCGAGGTATCAAGCCACGGCACCAGCGCCATCACCACGATCGCGCCGAACATCGCCAGCACGCCGAAGAACTTGGCGTTGATGATCCCGCCGGTGATCCAGCTTGCGAACATCACCACCCACACATCCGAGGTGAAGGCCCGCAGGATCGCGTAGAACGGCAGGAAATACCACTCGGGCACGATATGCGACGGCGTCACCAGCGGGTTGGCCTCGATGTAGTTGTCGGGATGGCCGAGGTAGTTCGGCATGAAGCCCACGATGGCAAAGAAGACCACCAGCACGACGCCAAGCGCGAACAAATCCTTGATCACGAAATAGGGCCAGAACGGAAGCGTGTCCTTCTTCGCCTCCGCCTTGGACGCGCGGCGCACGTCGACCCCGGTGGGGTTGTTGTTGCCGGTGGTGTGGAAGGCCCAGATATGCACGACCACCAGCCCCGCGATCACGAAGGGCAGAAGGTAATGCAGCGAAAAGAAACGGTTGAGCGTGTAGTTGTCCACCGCCGGTCCGCCCAGAAGCCAGGTCTGGATCGGCTCCCCGATCAGCGGGATCGCCCCGAACAGGCCGGTGATCACCGTCGCGCCCCAGAAGGACATCTGCCCCCATGGCAGCACATAGCCCATGAAGCCCGTGGCCATCATCAGCAGGTAGATCAGCATCCCGATGATCCACGTCACCTCGCGCGGCGCCTTGTAGGAGCCGTAGTAGAGGCCGCGGAAGATATGGATATACACGGCGAAGAAGAACAGCGACGCCCCGTTCATGTGCAGATACCGAAGCATATGCCCGCCGTTCACGTTGCGCATGATGTGTTCGATACTGGCAAAGGCATGATCCACATGCGGGGTGTAATGCATCGCCAGAACGATGCCGGTGACGATCTGCAATGCAAGGCAGAAGGTCAGCACGATACCCCAGATCCACATCCAGTTGAGGTTCTTGGGCGTCGGGATCATCACCGTGTCATACAGCAGCCCGACAATGTTCAGGCGCTTGTGAAGCCATTTCTCGAATCCCGGCTTGGGTTCGTAGTGATCATGAGGAATTCCGGCCATGTCGCGTCTCCTTATCCCAGTTTGATCGTCGATTCGTCGACGAATTCAGCCACGGGAATCCAGAGGTTCTCTGGCGCGGGGCCTTTGCGAATACGTCCGGCCGTGTCGTAGTGAGAGCCGTGACAGGGGCAGAACCAGCCGCCGAAATCGCCGGCGCCATCCCCGATCGGCACACAGCCCAGATGGGTGCAGACCCCGATCATCACCAGCCATTCGCCCGCTTCATCAAGCGTGCGGTTCTGGTCGGCGGCATTGAGGTCCATGTTGTTTCGGTTCTGCGCATTGGTGTCCATCAGGTCCGAAAGCTCCACCGCGCGGGCCTCGGCAATCTCTTCCTCGGTGCGGCGGCGGATGAAAACCGGCTTGCCGAGATATTTCACCGTGATCTGCGTTCCGGGTTCAAGCCCGCCCACATCGACGCGGATGGACGACAGCGCCTGCACATCTGCGGATGGGTTCATCTGGTTCACCAGCGGCCAAATGGCGGCGCCGGCAGTCACGGCACCCGCGCCAGCGGTGGCATAGTAGAGGAAGTCCCTCCGGGTGCCTTCGTGATCTTCTGCGTGGGACACGAGGTATCTCTCCATTTCTGGGCCGGGATGGCCTTATGCGCATTGGGCCGCGGTGTCCCGCAGCCTCTCCCCGCCGCTATTTAGCGAAGGTGCCGCACCCCGTCCAGCATGCAATGCCCTCAACCTGCGTCAAAGCGTTCATGTGTCGCGCTTCTGGCGCGGTTGACCTGCGTCTCGGTGCGGGAATCGGCCGCGTCCGGCCCGCAAGGCGCCGATCCCGCGCCGCCCGATTCCTCCCGGCCCGTTGACAAACACGCAAGGGCGCGGCACCGATAGAAAAATTGAATGAAACGCATAACGGACGGGACAGGATCATGTGGGATTTCTCATTCAGGCGAAGCATCGGCATCATGGTTCAGACCATGCCCTTCGTCCTGCTGCGCATGGCGATCTATTTCGGCGCGGCGCTGGCCTATGTGCTGATCACCGGCACCGGGGCCGGGATCGGCTGGGGCATCGGCGCGCTCGGCGATGACGGTTTTCGCGGCAGCGCCACGTTTTTCGGCGGCGTGATCGGCTTCGGGCTTGTCGCCTTCGTGATGTATTGGCTACGCGAATATATCCTTTACATGGTCAAGGCCGGCCATATCGCCGTCATGGTCGAACTGATCGACAACCGCCCCATGCCCGAGGGCCGCGGGCAGATCGGCCATGCGCAGGCGATGGTCAAGGAACGCTTCGCGGAGGCCAGCGTCCTGTTTGCCATCGACCAGCTCGTGAAGGGCGTGCTGCGCGCCATCACCGGGCTGATCCGGGGGGTATTCACGATACTGCCCATTCCCGGCGCGCGGCAGCTTATCGGCATCCTGCACGCCTTCCTGAAGGTCGCGGTGGGCTTCATCGACGAGGTGATCCTTGCCTACGGCATGCGCACGCGGGCCACGAACCCGTGGCAATCGGCCCGCACGGCGCTGGTGCTCTACGGTCAGAACTACGCGCCGATGCTCAAGAACGCCGCATGGATCACCATTTTCGTCTACGGACTGACGATCATCCTGTTCTTCATCATGCTGGCGCCGGCGGCGCTTATCGCCAACATCTTTCCCAACGGCATGTCCGCGATGGGGGTTATCGTGGCGATCATCCTTGCGTGGTCGGTCAAGGCCGCCCTGCTGGAGCCTCTGGCCGTCGCCTGCCTGCTTCAGGCGTATTTCCGCACCATCGAGGGGCAGACTCCCAACCCCGAATGGGAAGACAAGCTCGAAGGCATGTCCTCGAAATTCCGCAAGCTCAAGGACCGCGCGATGTCGGCGGGGCAGCAGGACGGCACCGCGAAAGACGCGGCAAGCTGACAGGGCACATGACCAGCCATGCGCGCGTCAGTCGTGCGCGTGGTCGGTCTCGCGCGGGTCCATCATGCCGCCCTTCACGCCCCAATGGATCAGCAGAAGGTTCACCGGCCAGGCCGCGAAAAGCCCCATGCTCAGCGATACGATCATCGCCGACCAGAAAAGCGGCTCTCCCATGCCCACGCTGCCCGAAAGCGTCAGGTCCACGGAAATCGCAACAACCTCCATCACGGTGATGCTCGGCGTTTCCGACACGATCGCGTCCCAGATCGCGGTGCGCAGCGCAACGCCCTCCTGCATCAGCGGCCCGACCGTCAGAGCGAACCCCCCGAGATAGGCGAGCGCGAAGGTGATCCCCGCCACCCACGGCGTCGAAAGCTGCAAGAGGCCAACCGCGATGATCAGCCCCGCAACCTCGCCCATCCCGCAACCGGAATAGCAATGCGCAACCGACCGGAACGCGCGCCGCGGCAGGCTGTCCCGCGCGATCTGCTTGCGTCCGCTCGTCCAGTAGATCAGCAGGCCAAGCGGCCCGGAATAGAGAACGGTCAGCCCCCAGACCAGCTTCATCAACCCCATCAAATGCGCGTTGGTCGCGCGCAGATCGCGCCAAAGGATGATCTGGCTCGGGATCATCACGGCCAGCCAGACGATGAGAGTTTCCGGTTGCGACAGAAATTCAACAAAGGTTTCCATCCGGTTAACTTGGGCAGGGGTCCGCGCCGCGTCAACCAAGGTCTCGCAGCGCCCGCCGTGTTAACCACGGTATCGCAGGCAGAGATACGGCCCCCGATACCGACGTTTTACCGACGTGATACCGAAACCGGGTTTTTCCACAAAATCAGCATGTTAACCTATGATTCGCGAACAATCGCCGAAATCGCGGCGTCGCCCCCGGTTATCCGGCGTCCTCAAGCCGTTTCACCGCCCATTCAGCGGCGTCGCGCACGGTCGCATCCTCATCCGCACATAGCGCCCGCGCCCGCGGCAGGAATCGCGGCTGTCCTGAATTTCCGATGGCATAAAGCACGTTGCGCACGAACCTGTCCCTCCCGATCCGCTTGATCGGAGAGCCAGAGAAAAACGCCCGGAACCCGGCATCGTCCAGCGCCGCCAGTTCCTCCAGATCGGGGGCCAGAAGATCGCCGCGTGCATGATAGCGGATCTCGCGCGCCTCCACCGCGAACTTGTTCCACGGGCAGGCCGCAAGGCAATCGTCGCAGCCATAGATGCGGTTGCCCATCAGGGGCCGAAGCTCCGGGTCCACCGGGCCGTGATGCTCGATCGTCAGATAGGAAATGCAGCGCCGCGCGTCGATCTTGTAGGGCGCGGGAAACGCGCCCGTGGGGCAGATATCGAGGCACGCCCGGCACGATCCGCAATGATCCACCTCCGGCGCGTCCACCGGCAACTCCAGCGTGGTAAAGACAGAACCGATGAAGAACCACGATCCCAGCTCGCGGCTCACAAGGTTGGTGTGCTTGCCCTGCCAGCCCAGCCCGGACGCCTCACCCAACGGCTTTTCCGGCACCGGCGCTGTGTCCACGAACACCTTCACCTCGCCGCCTTCCTGCGCGATCAGCCACCGCGCGAGCCGCTTTAACCGCTTCTTTACAGTATCGTGGTAATCCCTGTTCTGCGCATAAACCGAAATCGCGCCCTTGTCGCTCTGCGACAGGATCTCGCGCGGGTCATGCTCCGGCGTGTAGCTCTCGCCGAGCATGATCACCGTGCGCGCCTCGGGCCAGAGCGCGGAAGGATCGCCGCGCCATTCGCTGCGCCGTTCGAGCCAGCTCATCTGCCCGTGGTACCCCTTGTCCAGGAACCCGGCCAGATCCGCCGCCACATGGCCCACCGCATCGGGACGGCAAAGCCGCACCCGGTCGAAACCGATGGCCTCCGCCTCGGCGATCAGCCGTGCCTTGAAATCCGCCGACATGACGGCCTCCCTATCCGGCTGGCCGGGCGCGGAACGGCCCCGCCGCCGCGATCAGAAATCCAGATCCGCATAATGCGCGGGCGGCGGGAATCCCGGCACCTGATCGGCAAGGATGCCGCGAAACGCCGGGCGCGACTTGATCTTGGCATACCAGTCTTTCACCGCGTCCGAGCGGTTCCAGTCCACGTCCGAGATGTAATCAAGGCTCGACAGATGCGCCGCCGCCGCGAAATCCGCCAGCGTCATCACATCCCCCGCGAGCCAGCGCCGATGATCGAGCAGCCACGCCATGTAATCAAGGTGAAACTTTACCGCCTTCGCGCCTGCCTTGACGTTCTTGCTGTCGGGATATCCGGTGCCCATGATCTTGCGGTTCACCCGTTCATAGAGCAGCTTTGACGTCACCTCGTGGTGGAACTTGTCGTCGAACCAGCTCACCAGCCGCCGCACCTCATAGCGCCCCTCCGCATCGCGCGGCAGAAGCGCCGGCTCGGGGTGTTTCTCTTCGACATATTCGCAGATCGCCGCGCTTTCGGACAGGAACTGCCCGTTCATCCGAAGCACCGGCACCTTGCCCGCCGGGTTGCGGCGCAGGAAATCGGGATCCTGCTCCCAATAGCGTTCCTCGACGAGCTCCACCTCAATTCGCTTTTCCGCAAGGCTCAGCCTCACCTTGCGACAGAAGGGGGACAGGGGAACGTGAAAAAGACGGTGCATCGGTTTCGCCGGGTTGTGACTCGTGGACCTCTTCAATGCCTGCTGACGCGCGGAGATTCAATCCTCGAAACAGGCAGCGCGCCCGTCCCGCGCGATCGTGGCCGCCCCGTCGGCGATCCGCGCCGCCCGCTGCCGGAGCGCGCCGGAGGGCTGCGCCGCGTTGCGCGTTCTGGGCGAGGGCAGCACAGCCGCCAGAAGCGCCGCCTGCCTCGGCGAAAGCGCCGCGGGTCCCACGTCGAAATAATGCCGCGCCGCGGCCTCCACGCCGAAAATACCCTCGCCGAACTCCGCGACGTTGAGGTAAATCTCAAGGATGCGCCGCTTCGACCACGCCAGTTCCACTATCGGCGTCAGCAGCGCCTCCAGCGCCTTGCGCGGCCAGCTTCGCCCTTGCCACAGATAGACATTCTTGACTGTCTGCTGACTGATGGTCGAGGCCCCGCGCACCGCCCCGTCGTTCAGCGCCGCGCGGATCGCGGACATATCGAACCCCCAGTGATTGCAGAAATTGGCATCCTCCGCCGCCACGACAGAACGCATCATCACAGGGGCAATCGCCTCGCGCGGCGCCCATTGATGATCCAGTCGCCCAAGCCGTGTTTTTTCGGAGTACATCGTGTAGGTGATGGGCGGGTTCACCACCGCGAACAGCAGCACGATCAGAATCGCAAAGGACACCGCCCAGATCACGCCACGCAACACACCGCGCCGCAGCCGCCGCATCTGCCGCCGCAACACGCCCTCGTCCTTGTGTTTCGCCTTCGGTTTGCGCGTCATGATCATCCGAGCCGCATTGATCGCTCCGACCTAGCCGCTTGACTGCCCCCGCGCAAGCCGCCCCGCTCAGGCCGCCAGAAGCTGCGCCTCCGCCCGCGTCAGAACGGGTCGTGCCGTTTCCGCCTCCCGCAATCCCTCCAGTTCGGGGAACAAGGCCAAAAGCTCCTGATCCTGTGCGCTCCGCGCGCGGTCCGCCGCGCTGCCGGGGTAATAGCTTTCGGTGGGCACACCTTCGGAGAACACGATCTCGTGGCGGTCGAACAGCAGGTGGATATACTCCACCGTCTCGCACTCTTCTTGACGAATGGTGTCGCCGTTGACCAGATGCTTGGCCGCGACCAGCACCTCGTCGGCGCCGTAGTACATCTCCGCCTGCCAGCCGGTAATCAGCATCCGGTGCTGCGGCGACACCAGAAGCGGGCTGGTATTGCCGATCGCACCGCGATCAAAGCGCACCGGCGCAAGGGCGCCGCCCGCCGCAACCTCTTCGCGCCCGATCCAGCGCAGGCTCTGCAACCCGTTATCAAGGGTCCAGATCCGGTCGCCCGCACGCAAATCCTCCACCGGGCGAAGGCCCGTAGCGGTCTCGATCAGCGTTCCGGGCGTGAAACAGGCCGGGCCGAACTCACCGACTTCGATCTGCGTGCTTTGCAGAACGTAGTCGGAAGAACGGAAGGTCGCATCCTCAAGCACCGTGCCATCGGTCGGGGTGAATACCGCCGGGCCGCCATCGGTATAGAAGGTCACGCCGGTAATATTGGTCCACTGACCGCCCATGCTCACCGTGATCTCGTCGCCCACCCAGACGCTTGTGATCGTCAAGCCGTTGAACGTATCGCCCGCCCCGGTGCCGATGAACCCGTCGTTATTGGCATCGGTGAAATCATACCGTTCCGGAGTAAGGGACGTGCCCCACCCCGGCGGGTTGCCGGGGTCCATCACGAAAAACTGGTCTGTATAGGTCGTCGGCATAGGGCCACCTGTCACACTGCGGATAACCGGAGCTTTCTACCGCGCGCCGTTGGTGAAACTTTGGCGCTGGCAGGCCGGAAGCTGTCCCTTTGCGGGCATTTTCCGGGCAAGGGGGCTGCGAACGCAATGCGCCCCGCCATCAGGACGGGGCGCATCAGGTGGTGTTGTTGCGATGGACGGATTACTCCGCCGGAATCGCGGCCTTGTCCTGGCTGAGCGGATGCGGCAGATGCGCCAACATCTCCTTGGGGCAGACCTGCATGAAATTGCCTTGCTCCATGTCCCAGTGCTGAAGCAGGTCGGCCGCCTTGCGGCTTCCGGTTTCTGCAAGGTGCCGCTCGATCAGCCCTTTCAACTCGGCCTCCCAATGCGCCACTGTCACCGGGCAGGTGACAAGCGTTTCCATGTTCATCAGGGCCTGCGCGGCGCCTTCGGGATCATAGAGATAGGCCATGCCGCCCGTCATCCCGGCCCCGAAATTGGCCCCGATGGACCCGAGGATCACCGCGACCCCGCCGGTCATGTATTCGCACCCGCAGGCGCCGCAGCCCTCGATCACCGCATGCGCGCCCGAATTGCGCACGGCAAAGCGTTCACCGGCCCGCCCGGCGGCGAACAGATAACCGCCCGTCGCCCCGTAAAGAACGGTATTGCCGATGATCGTGTTGTCGGCGGCGACAAGCGGGCTCGCCATCGGGGGGCGCACGACAATCGTCGCGCCGGACAGGCCCTTGCCGACATAATCGTTGGCATCGCCCGACACCTCGATCTTCAGCCCCGGCGCGCCAAAGGCGCCAAGCGACTGCCCCGCCGACCCGGTGAGCTTGACCGTCAAGTGATCGGGTTGAAGCGCGTTGCGCATCCCGAAGTTGCGCACGATATGGCTCGACGTGCGCGTGCCGACGGTCCGGTCGGTGTTCTGCACGGCATAGGAAAGCTGCATCTTCTCGCCGTCCTGAAGGAACCGTGCCGCATCGCGCACAATCTCGGCATCAAGCGTGTCGGACACCGGGTTGCGGTCCTTTTCGCGGTCATAGACGATGCGATCCGCGCCATCGACCGTGATCAGAAGCGGGTTGAGATCCAGATCGTCCAGATGCGCTGAACCGCGTGACACCTGCGTGAGCAGGTCGGCCCGCCCGATCACCTCGTCAAGGCTGCGCGCCCCGATCTGGCTCAGGATTTCCCGCACTTCCTGCGCATAGAAGGTAATGAGGTTCACCACCTTCTCCGCATTGCCGGTGAATTTCTCGCGCAGCGCCGGGTCTTGCGTGCAAACGCCCACCGGGCAGGTGTTGCTCTGGCACTGACGCACCATGATGCAGCCCATGGAGATCAGAGCGGCGGTGCCAATGCCGTATTCCTCAGCCCCCATCATCGCCGCCATCACGATGTCACGTCCGGTGCGCAGCCCGCCGTCGGTCCGCAGGGTAACGCGGCCGCGCAGGTTGTTCATCGCCAGCACCTGATGCGCTTCCGTCAGGCCCATTTCCCACGGCAGCCCGGCATATTTGATTGACGTCGCCGGAGAGGCGCCAGTGCCGCCATTGTGCCCCGAGATCAGGATCACATCGGCCTTCGCCTTGGCCACGCCCGCCGCGATGGTGCCCACACCGGATGAGGCCACAAGCTTCACTGTTACCTTGGCGCGCGGGTTGATCTGCTTGAGGTCATAGATAAGCTGCGCCAGATCCTCGATCGAATAGATGTCGTGATGCGGCGGCGGGGAAATCAGCGTCACGCCCTTGGTCGAATGGCGCAGGCGCGCGATCAGGTCGGTGACTTTCATCCCCGGCAACTGCCCGCCCTCACCGGGCTTGGCGCCCTGCGCGACCTTGATCTCAAGCTCTTCGCACTGGTTGAGGTATTCGGCCGTCACGCCGAACCGGCCAGAGGCGACCTGCTTGATCTTGGCGCTGGGGTTGTCGCCGTTCGGCTCCGGCGTGAAATGCGCCGGATCTTCCCCGCCTTCGCCGCTATCTGATTTCGCGCCGATCCGGTTCATCGCCACGTTCAGCGTCTTGTGCGCCTCCGGCGACAGCGCGCCAAGGCTCATCCCCGGCGTCACGAACCGCTTGCGGATCGAGGTGATCGATTCCACCTCCTCAAGCGGCACCGGCTTGCCCAGCGGTTTCACGTCAAGCAGATCGCGCAGGTGAATCGGCGGGTTCGCCTGCATCCGCGCAGAATACTGCTTCCACATTTCAAAGGACGCCTTGTTGCACGCCATCTGCATCATGTGCATGCTCTGCGCTTCCCAGGCGTGGCTCTCACCCGATTTGCGCGCCTTGTAAAAGCCCCCGATCGGCAGAACCGCGACGTTTCCGCCCTGCCATCCTCTGGCGTGGATTTCCTCAACCTTGCGCTGGATACCGCTCACCCCGATACCCGAGATGCGGCTTGTCATGCCGGGGAAATACTCCGCGCACATGGCCCGGCTCAGGCCCACCGCCTCGAAATTCAGCCCCCCGCGATAGGAGGAGATGACAGAGATTCCCATCTTCGCCATGATCTTCAGAAGCCCCTGATCGATGGCATGGCGGTAGCGCGCGACATTTTCCGTCAGCGAACCATCGAGAAGACCGCGCCGGACGCGATCCGCGATGCTATCCTCGGCCAGATAGGCGTTCACCACCGTCGCGCCCGCGCTGATGAGCACGGCAAAATAATGCGGGTCCACGCATTCGGCGCTGCGCACGGCCAGAGAACAGAAAGTCCGCAGCCCCTTGCGCGTCAGGTGGCTGTGCACCGCGCTGGTGGCCAGGATCATCGGCATCGCCACGCGGTCCGCGTTCTGATGCTGATCGGTCAGCACCAGATGCCCCGCGCCCGAGCGCACCGCGTCCTCGGCTTCCGCCCGGATACGCTCCAGCCCCTTCCGAAGCGCATCGGAGCCCGCGCCCACAGGGAAGGTGCAGTCGATCTCGGTCATATCGGCATTGAAATGCCGCGCCAGTTCATCCCACTGCGCATTGGCCACGAAGGGGCTCTCCAGCACGATGATCTCGGTTTGCGAGCTGTCCTCGTCAAGCACGTTCTTGAGGTTGCCGAACCGTGTCTTGAGGCTCATCACCCGGAACTCGCGGATGGAATCGATCGCCGGGTTCGTCACCTGGCTGAAATTCTGCCGGAAGAAATGGCTCAGCGGACGATACATCTTCGACAGAACCGCCGCGGGCGTATCATCGCCCATCGACCCGATGGCCTCCTTGCCGTCCTCGGCCATCGGCGCGAGGATCTGTTCGAGATCCTCCATCGTGTAGCCGGCGGCCACCTGACGGCGGCGCAGCGCGTCACCCTCGTAAAGGGCCTTTTCGCTGATCTTCGAAAGTTCCTCGTCCAGATCGTTGATCTTGCCGACCCACTCGCCAAAAGGCTGCGCGGCGGCCAGCGTGTCCTTGATCTCCCGGTCGTGGAAAAGCTGTCCCTCGACCATGTCCACAGCCAGAAGCTGCCCCGGCCCGAGCGCGCCCTTTTCCTTCACCGTCGCCTCGTCAACCGGAACCATCCCGGCCTCCGACCCCGCGATCAGAAGCCCGTCGCCGGTCACGACATAGCGCATCGGCCGCAAGCCATTGCGGTCCAGCCCTGCACAGACCCAGCGTCCGTCGGTCATCGCCAGCGCCGCCGGCCCGTCCCACGGCTCCATCACGGAATTGCAATAGGAATACATGTCCCGCCATGCCTCGGGCAGTTCCACCGCCTGCTTGGACCAGGACTCCGGCACCAGCATGGTCTTGGCCATCGGCGCGTTGCGCCCCGCGCGCACCAGCACCTCGAACACCGCATCGAGCGCGGCGGAATCCGAAGACCCCTGCGCGATGATCGGCTTGATATCCTCGGCGAAATCCCCGAAGGACGCCGACGCCATCCGGATCTCATGGCTCTTCATCCAGTTGATGTTGCCCTTGAGCGTATTGATCTCGCCGTTATGCGCGAGCATCCGGAAGGGCTGCGCCAGCCACCATTGCGGGAAGGTGTTGGTGGAATAGCGCTGGTGATAGATGGCAAAGGCGCTCTCGAACCGTTCATCCTTTAGGTCGGGATAGAATTCCGCCACCTGCTCAGCCAGCATCATGCCCTTGTAGATGATCGACCGGCACGACAGCGACGCGATATAAAGCCCATTGACCCCGGCGGCGGCCACAGCTTTCTCGATCCGGCGACGGATCACGTAAAGCTCCCGCTCGAAGGTTTCCTCGTCCACGCCCTTGGCATTGGAAATCAGGATCTGCTCGATCTCGGGCCGCGTGGCGTTGGCCTTTTCGCCAAGGCAGGAAATATCCACCGGCACATGCCGCCAGCCATAGATGTAATGTCCCATCCGAAGCACCTCGGATTCCACGATGGTCCGGCAGGTTTCCTGCGCGCCGAAGTCGGTGCGCGGCAGGAACACCTGCCCGACCGCCATCAACTCATCCATGCGCGGCTCATGCCCGGTCCGGCGGATCTGATCGTAAAAGAACATCACCGGGATCTGCACATGAATACCCGCGCCGTCGCCGGTCTTGCCGTCGGCATCCACCGCGCCCCGATGCCAGATCGCCTTGAGCGCCTTGATACCCGACTCCACAACCGAACGGCTCTTCTTGCCGTCCACCGACACCACGAGGCCAACCCCGCAGGAGGAATGCTCGTCCTCTTCGGAATACATTCCGTTCCCGGCCATCCACTTGCGCTTCGCCTCTTCGGCGGCGGCCCAGTCTGCGTCAAACTTGGTCATGGCTCGTATCTCCCATTCAGATGCGGGTGCTCCGCTTCATACTGCTTCCGGCTGACGCGATCATGATCGCCCGCCAGTGAAAATTCCTCGGGCGCGCGGTCTGCATAGACCACCCGCACCAGTCTTGCCCCGCCCGCGTTCTCGAACAGTCCCGGCACGAACTCGTAAAAGCCGGTCTCGGACCCGTCGACATTCCGCAACCAAAGGGCCGATCCACAGGTGTCGCACCAGGCACGTTCGGCGAACCAGGACGACTGGTAGGTCTTGACCGGGCCGGTCACTGTCACCCCGGCCTCGGGCGCCTCGATGCCCATCTGGACGGAGCCGGACCACCGCGTGCACATGTCGCAATGGCAGGCCGACATCTCGTCCGACAGGCCCGAAACGGCAACCTGAACCGCCCCGCAAAGGCAATGTCCCGCTACGTGTTCCGCCATCGCACTCTACCTTTCGTTCATATGGTGTGTCAGGAAGTCTGTCCTATCAGGATTCCCAAAACCCATGTGGTAACGACAAAATACCGACGTTTTACCGACGTTTTACCGACGTGCCGAAACGGCCCTATTCGGCAGCCACGGCAGTGCTTGCATTGAGCCTTTCAAGGATGGCATCGGCACAGTCGCGCCCGTCCCGGATGGCCCAGACGACAAGGCTCGCACCGCGCACGATATCGCCAATCGCATAGACCCCATCCATCGCCGTGGCGCCGGTGGTGAACTCCGCCTTCACCGTGCCCCAGCGGGTTACTTCCAGATCCGGCTGATCCCAGAGCGCCGGCAGGTCTTCCGGCTCGAACCCCAGCGCCTTGATGACCAGATCGGCGTCTTCCACATAGTCCGCGCCCTCGATCACCTCGGGGGACTGGCGGCCGGTCGCGTCGGGCTGCCCCAGCCGCATCCGCTGCACCATCACGCCCTTGACCGGCTCGCCGGAAAAACCCTTGGGCGCGGCGAGCCATTCGAAGATCACGCCCTCTTCCTCGGCATTGGCGGTCTCGCGCTGCGAGCCGGGCATGTTCGCCCGGTCCCGGCGATAGAGGCATTTGACGCTTTCCGCGCCCTGACGCACCGCGGTGCGCACGCAGTCCATCGCGGTGTCGCCGCCGCCGATCACCACGACCTTCTTGCCCTCGGCGTTCAACTCTCCGCTGTCGAACTCCGGCACCGTGTCGCCGAAGTTCAGCCGGTTGGACGCGGTCAGAAAATCAATCGCGCGCACGATCCCTTCCGCCCCTGCGCCGGGGCCTTGCAGATCGCGTGTCTTGTAGACGCCGGTGGCGATAACCACAGCATCATGTGCCGAGCGAATCTCATCAAAGCTGATATCCTTGCCCACATCGCAGTTGAGCCGGAAGGTCACGCCGCCATCTTCTAGCTGTTTGTTGCGGCGCATCACGATGTCCTTTTCCAGCTTGAAGCTTGGAATACCATAGGTCATCAGCCCGCCCGCGCGGTCATAGCGATCATAGACCGTGACCTGCACGCCCTCCCGGCGCAGCCGGTCCGCCGCCGCAAGCCCGCCGGGGCCCGCACCGATGATCCCCACGCTTTCGGGGCGTTCCTGCGCCGGAACGATCGGCTTCACCCAACCCTTGTCCCATGCGGTGTCGGTTATGTATTTCTCCACCGCGCCGATCGTCACAGTGCCGTGGCCGGATTTCTCGATCACGCAGTTGCCCTCGCAAAGCCTGTCCTGCGGACAGATGCGGCCACAGATCTCGGGGAAGGTGTTGGTCGCCTGGCTGATTTCATAGGCTTCCTCGAGCCGCCCTTCGGCGGTCAGGCGCAACCAGTCGGGGATATTGTTGTGCAGCGGGCAATGACTCTGGCAATAAGGCACACCGCACTGGCTGCACCGCGCCGCCTGCTCCTGCGCCTTGGCCTCTGCGTACTCGGCATAGATTTCATCGAAATCGTGCGCCCGTACACTGGCGTCACGCTTCTCCGGCATGACACGCCCTACGGACACGAATTTCATCATCGGTTGCTTCGCCACGGCAGCTGCCTCCTGATTTCCCCGGACGCACCATGTTTAAGCAAGTTTGGAATCAAATTAAAGTCACAATTACTGACCTAAATAGTGATAAATTGTCAAAATGTGACGCCGTGAGCGGATTTTTACTGAATTATAGGTCCACTTCGGACCTATAAGACTGGTTTCCTTCGATTCCGCCCCCCTGTAACGTCCCTCCAAAACCAGAGCAGGCGAATCTGATGACGCTTTTCCATATTGCCCTCGTGGCCATTGTTCAGGGCATCACGGAATTTCTTCCCATAAGCTCTTCCGGACACCTCATCCTGCTACCACAACTGACCGGCCTTGAGGATCAGGGCCTTCTTGTGGATGTCTCTGTGCACTTCGGAACGCTCTTCGCGGTTGTCCTGTTCTTCTGGCCGGACATGCGCGACGCCATTCTTGGCCTGCCTCGCCTTGTACGCGGCCGCGCCGACACGCCGGGTGCGCGACTGGCTCTGTATCTCATCCTTGCAACGATTCCGGTGCTTTTGGCGGGCGGCATCCTACATGTCACCGGATTGCTCGAGGCGATGCGCTCCATTGCCGTGATCGGATGGACAATGCTTCTATTCGGGCTGCTCCTGTGGTGGGTCGATCAGCGTGGCGGCACGGAGCGGGATGGCGACGGCTGGACGTGGAAAGATGCCTTGATCATGGGGCTTTGGCAGATTCTGGCACTGATCCCCGGCACCTCGCGTTCGGGCATCACCATTACCGCCGCGCGGCATCTCGGCTATGACAGGGAAAGCGCCGCACGGCTTGCCATGCTCATGTCGGTGCCCGTGATTCTCGGCGGCACCATCTTCTTCAGCATTGAGGCTGTCCTGCAACAACCGTCCGCGCGGCTGCTGGACTGCGTGATCGCCGCCGCGCTTGCCTTTCTGGCCGCGCTGGCGGCGCTCAAGTGCATGATGATGTTACTGAAATCGCTCAGTTTCACGCCCTACGTTGTTTACCGGGTCGCTCTCGGCATCGTGTTGCTGGCTGTCGCCTATAGCTGACCTGATCAAGACCGGCGCAGGTTCTTCGCCGACTGCTTGATCGCGTCATACTGCCCCGACGGACGGAACCGCCAGAGGTATTCCGAAAGCACCGCCTCCGTCGCCACTGGCCTAATACCCAGCGCGGCAAGGCCCTGCGCGCCGTCCGACACGACATTGTCGCGCCGCAGGTTCTTGAGTTGATCGCGCGTCAGAACCCCGTTGGTGATCAGGCCGAGCGTCACGGACTGCACCATATCGAACCCGAATGCCATGATCCGCGCCATCCAGAACGGCAAGTTGAGAACGATCCGGCGGCGATGAATCACGCCCAGCATTTCCTGCATCAACTCGCGCATGGTCAAAACATCCGGCCCGCCGAGTTCGTAGACACCCTCGGCCTCGCCCACAACGCCCATTACCGCGGCCTGCGCAACGTCATCCACATAGACCGGCTGGAACCGCGTATTGGCCCCGGCGATCGGGAGCACGGGGCCAAGGCGCGCCATTGCGGCGAAGCGGTTGAAGAACTGATCCTCGTGCCCGAACATCACGGACGGTCGCAGGATCATGGCATTGGGCATATGTTCCAGGACACTCGTCTCTCCAAGCGCTTTGGTGCGGGAATACGCGCTGTCAGAATCTGCATCCGCCCCGATGGCAGAGACATGCACCATATGCGCCACGCCTTGCTCGGCGGCGATACGGGCAATGCGCTCGGCGCCGCCCTGCTGCACGGCATCAAAGGTGTTCCTGCCCGTTTCATTGAGAACACCAACGCAGTTCACGACCGCGTCCGCCTCCTGCATGACAGATCGGACAGACTCGTCATTGCGGATATTGCAGAACACCGGCACCACCTGACCGACAACGCCATAGGTTCTGACGAACACCGCCTCGTTCGGATGACGCACCGCAACCCGGACGCGCCAGCCCCGCTTGGCCAGGCGCCGCGCGATGTACCGACCAAGAAAACCGGAACCGCCATAGATTGTGACGAGCTTTGACATTGGAAACGTCCTGCTGATTTGAAGCTGTCCCAGATGTATCCAGACACGAGCCAGCACACAAGGCGGTTTCCTAACACGCTTCCAGCGCTTCCGCCCCAGCTTCCGCGGAAACATCGCACCAGATTCCCGATAATTTCGCGGTCTGCCCCGTTGACACGCAATGACCACGGCGATACATGCCTGCCTCACGACATCAAAGCCCAGATGGCGGAATTGGTAGACGCGCTAGCTTCAGGTGCTAGTGTCCGTAAGGACGTGGAGGTTCGAGTCCTCTTCTGGGCACCATTAACTTCCCCATGTAGATAGAATTCTGAAAACCGCCACTCAGGTCGGATGCATTCGCCGGCCTGATTTTGGTTCGCACGGTGTGCAACTTGGCGACGATGCTCGACAAGAGCAACCTGCCCTTCGCGATCACCGTGACTTCCGGGGCGGGCTCACTCCATGGGCGCGCCACGATGAGCAACCGGATGGCATCGTCGCACAAGCGCGCCATGGCTTTTCGTATCATACATCGCGCAATGCGCTTTTACTTGCCCAGTTTACGGGCGGCGCTGGCCGCGGCGCGGATTTCCTCTGCGATCTCGTCGGCCTCATCGGGGTCGAAATCCATCGGGATCTCGGCATCGCCAGCCTCTACAAAGAGTCGCACAAAACCGGTATCGGTAGGTCCGATTTGCATGTTGGCGACGATGTTGCGTTCGGTGTTGATGCCCATGACGGTTCTCCAGACTGACGGGATCGGTTAACGTGAAACCAAGGCTTTGGCAAGACGGAGGCAGGCATGACAGAGGATATCCGGTTGCGCGCGTTCACGGCGGAGGATGCCGACTGGATCGTGGAACGGCACGCCACCCTCTACGCTCAGGACGAGGGGTTTGACGGCACATTCGGCCCTCTCGTGCGCGGAATCGTCAATGCCTATACCGACCATCACGACCCGAAGCGCGAACAGGGCTGGATCGCCGAACGCGAGGGCGCACGTCTGGGGTCGGTCTTCTGCATCAGGCATGGCGAGACAGAGGCCAAACTTCGGCTGTTCCTTGTGGTGCCGGAGGCGCGCGGGCTGGGGCTGGGGCGGCGGCTCCTGCTGACCTGCATGGATTTCGCACGCAAGGCCGGATACCGAAGAATGCAGCTTTGGACCCATGAAAGCCACAAGGCGGCCTGCGCATTGTATCACGCGCATGGCTGGACGATGACGCAGGCCAAGCCAGTGAAGAGTTTTGGCGTGGATCTGATCGAACAATGCTGGGAAATCCCGCTTTAGCGACTTGCATTTGCTGCACGGGGCGGCTAAATCGCCCGCACGGTGCCGCCTTAGCTCAGTTGGTTAGAGCGCTGGATTGTGGATCCAGAGGTCCCCTGTTCAAGCCAGGGAGGCGGTACCATTTCCCCTGATTCCTTTCACCGTTCATAGGCGTTCGTCAGTCGATCGTGACACTTTGACGAAGCTTCCCGCTGCTGGCGTCGAAGATCAGAATACGGTCATCGCCAGTGACCACCGCGTACCAGCCATCACCGAACGTCACCGCGCGGGCGGTCGTACCCTCGGGCAGAGCGATCTCTTCGGGCAGGGTCGGACCGCGATCCGAGAAGCGGATGACAATCAGCGCGATGATGACTAGAAGTCCGGCAATCATTGTGGCGGTCAGCACCGTCACGAGTGTTCGCAGAAAACGCAGGTTCTGTGGTTCGGGTTGATCTTCGGGAGTGTCTTGCATGACATCGCGCCTTGTTCGTTTCGCCATCGGGGCGCAACCGCCCGCCCGTCTTGATAAGGCGCTTTCGCGCGATGTGCCAGCCGAAGAGGCTCTGTCGCGCACACGGCTGGCGCGGCTGATCGCAGAGGGTTGCGTGCGAGTGGCAGGAACAGTCGCGCACGATCCCAAGGCAAAGGTCGATGCCGGCGCGGCAGTGGAAATCACGGTCCCCGAAGCGCAAGAAAGCCACATCGGGCCGGAGGACATTCCTCTCACGGTGGTGTATGAAGACGACGATCTGATCGTTCTCGACAAGCCGGCCGGGATTGTCGTGCACCCCGCACCGGGCAGTCCCGGCGGCACGCTGGTGAACGCGCTTTTGCATCATTGCGGCGATACGCTATCGGGCGTAGGCGGCGCGAAACGGCCCGGTATCGTGCACCGGATTGACAAGGAGACCAGTGGCCTTCTGGTCGTTGCAAAGTCCGACCGCGCCCATCACGGGCTGGCAGAGCAATTCGAGGCGCACAGCGTGGAACGTGCGTATCTCGCGGTGGTGCACGGAGTGCCCGAACCGAATGATCCACGCCTGCGCGGTGTGCGCGGCGTGAGTTTCGACCCCGGCGGCGTCCTGCGCATCACAACGCAGATTGCCCGCCATCGCACTGACCGGCAGAAACAGGCCGTCACCTTCGATGGCGGGCGCCACGCGGTCACGCGGGCGCGGGTGCTGGAACGCTTCGGTGAGCCAGCGGCGGCCGCGCTGGTAGAATGCCGGCTGGAGACCGGGCGCACGCATCAAATCCGCGTACACATGGCACATGTGGGCCATGCGCTTCTCGGCGATCCGGTCTATGGCGGGCGGCGTAAGCTGTCGCAAAAGGCACTGGGCGAGGCGGGGTGCAAAGCCGCGGCCAGCTTTCCGAGGCAGGCGCTACATGCCGCAATCCTGGGTTTCACACATCCGGTGAGCGGCGCCGCTCTGCGCTTTGAATCGCCACTGCCCGACGACATTGTCACACTGATCACATCTTTGCGTGGTGAGATATCGGGCGGATGACAACCACCACTGTTATCTGTAGGGTTCCCATCCCTGTGACGGAAACTGCGGGTACATTCGTTATAGCATTTGGCCGGGTGGGCTTGAAACGCCGTTGGAGCCCACATACGTGAATGTTAAGCCCTTGAACATAGGAAGGGAACAGAGATGAGCAATTATGCAAATCTTCCGGTGCCGACACCGGAGGGCGGGTTGAACCGCTATCTTCAGGAGATTCGGAAGTTCCCGCTTCTTGAGCCGGAAGAGGAATACATGCTCGCCAAGCGCTGGGTCGAGGATCAGGATACCGAGGCCGCGCACAAGATGGTGACATCTCACCTTCGGCTCGCGGCGAAGATCGCCATGGGCTATCGCGGGTATGGTTTGCCGACGGCAGAGGTGATCTCGGAGGCGAATGTCGGACTGATGCAGGCCGTCAAACGCTTCGATCCCGAAAAAGGGTTCCGCCTGTCCACATATGCGATGTGGTGGATTCGTGCCAGCATTCAGGAATATATCCTGCGCAGTTGGTCGATGGTGAAACTTGGCACAACGAGCGGGCAGAAGAAGCTGTTCTTCAACCTGCGCAAGGCCAAGGCCAGGATCGGCGCGTTGGAAGACGGCGATCTGCGGCCGGAGAACGTCAAGCAGATCGCCACCGATCTCGGCGTGACCGAGGATGAGGTGATCAGCATGAATCGCCGCATGTCGGGCGGGGATGCCTCGCTCAATGCCACGGTTGGGCAGGACGACGGCGGCACGATGCAATGGCAGGACTGGCTTGAGGATGAAGACGCCGATCAGGCAAGCGCCTATGAGGAGCGCGATGAGCTTGACGCGCGGCGTGAATTGCTTTCGCAAGCCATGAGCGTGCTCAATGATCGTGAGCGTGACATCCTCATGCAGCGGCGCTTGCAGGACAAGGTGGTTACGCTCGAAGACTTGAGCAGCCAGTATGACGTGAGCCGCGAACGCATCCGGCAGATCGAAGTGCGGGCCTTCGAGAAGCTGCAAAAGCGGATGCGTGAGCT
This sequence comes from Salinihabitans flavidus, assembly GCF_900110425.1. Lineage (GTDB taxonomy): Bacteria > Pseudomonadota > Alphaproteobacteria > Rhodobacterales > Rhodobacteraceae > Salinihabitans > Salinihabitans flavidus. Next base: position 153,631 of record NZ_FODS01000007.1, read on the forward strand.
TGCCAAGGAAAAGGGCATGGCGGTGCCCGCCGCCTAATCCTTCGGTTTGCGCCAGATCATGGACACAGACGTCCGGGTCTGGGAAAACTCAAAGGTACAAATTTTCATCCTGGGTGAGGAGAACGCCAATGAAACCTGTTCGGACTCTGATCGTTCTGGCCAGCGAATCCCGTGTTCGCCTTCTGGAGAATGCGGGGGTCGGCAAGGGCGTGACCGAGCGGCTTGACAAGATGGCATCGGAATTCGATGACGTGGACACACGCTATGCCGATGCGCCAGGACGAATGCAGGCCGCGCCCGGTAAGGCCGGACACGGATTCGCGCGCCCCTCGTCAGAGCGAGAGCAGATGCGGGAGGGCTTTGCCCGCCACGTGATCGAGGTCATGGAGGCGGAGTGGGCGAAGGGTGACTTTGACCGGCTGGTGATCGCAGCGCCGCCCAAAATGCTTGGCGAGTTGCGCGCCGACCTGCCTGAGCAGCTTTCCAAGGTCATACATGCTGATCTGGACAAGGATCTGGTCAAGCTCCCGGTGATTGATATTCCCAAGCACCTCGAAAGCGTTCTGGCGGTCTGAGAGCCCGATTTGAAACTAATTGAGTGAGTTCAGCAGGTTGTGCTTCTGTTCGGTTGCAAAGCTGAACGGAGATCACGATGGCCTGGACCGAACTCACTCGCCGCCAGCATGCCCGAGCGGGTGGCAAATACGCAAGCGATTTGACAGACCCCGAATGGGCACTGATCGCGCCTTTCATGCCCGCACCCAAGACCACGGGCAGACCCCGCACGACAAGCTTGCGCGACGTGTTCGACGCGATCCTCTACATGGCGACGACCGAGTGCCAGTGGCGGATGCTGCCGAATGACTTTCCGCCGGTTTCGATGGTGCGGGGCTATTTCTATGCTTGGCGCAATGACGGT
>NZ_FODS01000009.1 GCF_900110425.1 Salinihabitans flavidus
TTACTGTCATTGGGTGGCTCCTTTCCCAGCAGTCAATGATAACTGCACTTTGGCACATTCGATGCCGGTGGAGCAGGAGCCACCCACCTCATCCGGACCGGGCCGTTTGCGTTTAGATTACCTGAGCTTCTACCCTGACAAGACAAACATGTTAAGAGAACTGGATTGCGTAGCTCCAGGTTTCATCCGATGAATACTCGCCGGCAATAAAGTGGATCAGATGATGCCCTGCTTCGAGAAACGCCCTTGTTCGTTCGTGTGTGAAAGGTGCCGAAAGCTGAGCCTTGTTCCCATGTGCAACGTTGTTTCGTAACTGAGCGTAGCTTCGCCCCAATAATACCTGCCAAGAGGAAATTTCGATTTCATTACTATCCCACTTCAAACCACCACCCTCTTTGGCTACCAGAAATTGAGGGGCCGTTTCCTTGAAGACCTGGAACCCCGCCTCTGCAAAATCAAACTCTTTGAAGGGATGCCTGCACTCCAATGATCGGCCGATCCGATCCCAGTTGACGCCCGAAACTACCCGCGTCTTACCATCCACATGGGCAAAGTCGTGGGTCAGATTGACCAAAAAGAATTCCAGCTTGGCAGCCAAAAGCATGAATCTTGAGATTTCTTCGTCCAAGTCCGCCTCCCGCATGTTTGCGCCAAGCTGCAGCTCAAACTGGTAAGGGGCAACTTCGCCTGGAAAAAGGCAGCGGCAGACACCCTTGCTGTGACATGGCCGATCCCGCAGTGTGTTGGGGGGGGGCAACACCAACCGGACTCCGGTCGTGGCTGGATGAAAGCTCAGTGGCAGGTCAATTCCTCAATCGAAAAAACGATGAGAAGCTCGGATTATTCAGCGCGGCAGACCTTCGATAGGTTCTAGAACAACGACCCTGTCAGGCCGGGCTGGGCTTGGTATTCTGGCACCCGCTTCATCGACCTTGCACCAACTGCGGCAGGAAAAGCACGAGAGATGGAACAAGGACGATCAATGCAAGCCGAAAAATGTCAGCGATCCAGAAGGGTGTAACGCCTCGGAAAATTGTTGCCGTAGAGACGTCACCGACCACGGAGCGCATGATAAACACGTTTAGACCCACAGGAGGTGTGATCAGACTAATCTCTGTCACGACGACGACGACGATTCCGAACCAGATCGGGTCGAAACCCAATTGACTGATGATTGGGAAAAAAACCGGGACTGTGAGAACCATCATGGACAGGCTTTCGAAGACGCAGCCCAGCAGGATGTAGATCAAAAGAATGAGGCCCATGACTGTCATTGGCGGGATATCGTTGCTGGTGACCAAGGCGACCAGCGCTTCAGGCAATCCCACGATGCTGACGAAGTTCGAGAAGACCCAAGCTCCGATAAGGATAGCAAAGAGTCCGGCGGTGGTCACACACGTTTCAGACAATGCGCCCTTCAGAGCCGACCAAGGCATCTTACGCCGCCAAAGTGCGATGGCAAAGGTTCCCATCGCGCCCATTCCAGCGGCCTCCGTGGGAGAGAAGGTGAGGTTGATCGGCCAAAAATCGAGAATTCCATATAGCCCGCCGATCACGAACACGAAGAGCCCGACTACAGCTCCGATCCCGCTCAGAGATGTGAGCCGCTCGCGCCAGTTCTGACGTTCGCCGCGCGGGCCGGATTCGGGTTTGCGCCAGACCACGAAGGCCACCGCAGCCATATAGAACAGTATGCCGATTATACCGGGGACCAGACCGGCGAGAAAGAGTGCGGCGATAGAGGACTGCGTGAGAAGCCCATACATTATGAGGATAACCGAGGGAGGGATCAGGATGCCGAGTGTTCCGCCGGCCGCGATTGAGGCGGTGGCCAGACTATCGGCGTAGCCGAAGCGACGCATCTCGGGCATGGCGATACGGCTCATGGTCGCGGCCGTTGCAAGAGACGAGCCTGAGATAGCCGCGAAGATTCCGCAGGCTGCAACAGTCGCCATGGCGAGTCCGCCGCGCCAATGACCAAGAAAGGCATTTGCCGATCGGTAGATCTCGCGACTCATGCCGGATTGGTTTACGAACAGCCCCATTAGGACGAAAAGCGGCACGACCGACAGCCCATAGTCGCGAGCGGCATCGGTGATGAGCCGGGCGGTCATTGAAATCGAAGCCGAGGTCGAGGTCTCATGCGCGTAGCCAACGAGGCCCACGAAGCCCATGGCAATCGCTATAGGCACGCGGAGAAACACAAGTGTCAGAACCGCGGCAAAACCGATCAAGGCGAGCGTCACGCTGGTAATCCCTTTCGTTTGGGCTGCATTAAGTGCCGGATCTGACCACGCCTTCAGTTCGGTCAGCCAAGTCGGTTTGGGGCATGAGCAGGATGAAGATCCCGCGCAGGATCATGGCGCAAGCCGCGAGTGTCATGCCGGCGGCAATCAGGTAGATTATCCAGCCGACGGGCAGTCGGAGGTAAAGTGTCACCTCGCCATATCCGATAGTGCGAGCACCGCTTTCCCAGCATTTCACAACTGGCCAAAAGAGCAGGATGCCGAAGATGAAGTTGGCCAGCCCTTCGCGAATGCGAGCGGCGACAAAACTGTCGAAGAGATCAACCGAAATATGGCGGCCCCAGAGCGATGTGGCAGGCATTGCCGCAAACACTGTCGTGGCAAGAAACACCTCGGTTAACTCTGCCGCCCCCGGAATGGGTGCGCTGGCAAATGAACGCAGAAGCACATCCGTGAAAGTTAACACCATCATAGCGAAGAGGGCGGAGATGGCGAGCCAGAGGGGAATACGCGCGGTCCAATGGACCGCGCCTACAAGGGTCTTGAACATCAGGAATCGATCTCTGCCATGACGGCGGCGATTTCCTTTTCGAAGGCGGCTTTGGCGGCTTCGGCGTCGATGCCGCGCCCATTGACCCGTTCAAGGACCGTAGCGGTCACGTTCTCGACGATCGGGGCAAAATGTGCGATGTCCTCGTCGCTGGCTGAGATGATCGCGCTGCCTGCGTCCCGCGCGGCCTGCATCGCCCTCTCGTCCCCGGCAGCCCAGATCCGCCCGAAGAGGCGCGACATCGGTTCGCCGAAGAACTCTTCATCCAACGCCTCTCGAAGCTCGGGGTCAATGCTGTTCCACGTCTCCTTTCTCATGAGCACAGCGAACGAGCCGCGATAGAGACCCCCGGGGATCTCAAATATCACCGGAGCAACCTCATCGAGGTTATAGCCCACGCGACTGTCTGTGTTCATGGTCACGGCATCGGCCGCGCCCGCGCTCAAGGTTTCGTAGACCTTGGTCGCCGGCACCTGGATGCCGACGCCGCCCAGCCCCTCAACGGCGAGGGAGCCAACACCGCCGGGCGCCCGGATCTTCATCCCGTCCACCGCGTCAAGGCCGTCGATTGGGTCGGTCAGGTGAAGCTGCGCTGCGCCATGCTGGAACATCGCGAGCGTTTTGAACTCGTCCTGTTCGCCAGCCGCTTCAAGGTGACTCTTCCACACACGCCAATAGGCGGCGGAGGCGGCTTCGGCATCACCCTCGACGCCGGGCAGTTCGACCAGCTGCGGCACCACGAAACGACCCGCGTTATAGCCGTGGAATATGAATGTGATGTCCGCGGCACCGTCCAGCACGAAGTCCGCCATGGCGGGAGGTGGCACGAGGTTTAGCTTCACCTCGGCGGTAAGCTCGCCATCGGATATCTCTTCGAATTTGTCGATGAACTGAGGCCACATTTCGGCGTTCACGACATGACTTGGCCCGGCCCACGACGCAATCGTGAGCACGCGTGGATCGTTTTGGGCCAAAGCTGCGCTTGCGATCTGCGCCGCGAGGCCAGCTGCGATCAGTGTCTTGATGGCTTTCATAATCTTCCTCCCTGAAGTATGACTCTACTTGATTGTGGCCGTCTTTGCGCGGGCACGTGATTAAACTTGGGAATCGGGAATGGTGATTTCGGCGCCCTCCAACACCTCGCTGACCTCGACCTGACAGCTCAGGCGGCTGTGTTCGCTGCGCGGCGTAGCTGCAAAGTCGAGCATTTCATGCTCGTTGCCTTCGGATGCGCCGATCTTGGCTATCGTATCGGCGTCGAAGTAAGCATGGCAAGTGGCACAGGCCATTGACCCACCGCATTCTGCGATGATGCCGCCAATGCCGTTGTGTTGAGCGGTTTCCATCACCGACATCCCGGGCGTCGCATATACGGTGTTGCGTGTTCCGTCTGGTTGGATGAAGGTGAACTGAACCATTATTTCCTCTGCTGTCTGGATTAACCGCACGGTCGAACCAGAATCTGGTTTGGCCCCCGGAACGATAGTGTGCGCGTAAAGTTGATCGACTGGTCATCGACGAGTGCCATCTCCGGAAACGCCGTCGTGAGCTCTTCAAGAATGATGCGAAGTTCGAGGCGGGCGAGAGGGGCGCCGGCACAATGATGCAATCCGCGCCCGAAGGCCATGTGTTCCTGGGCGTTCTTGCGGCGGATGTCGAACATCTCTGGCTCGTCGAATTTCGCCGGATCCCGGTTGGCCGAGGCAAGCGAGAGTAGAACCTTGGCGCCTTTCGGCAGGTCGATCCCGCTCACTGTGACCGGCTCTTTCGTCTGCCTGCGCCACGCCACGACCGAAGTGACGTAGCGCAGACCCTCTTCGACGGCATTTTTGGCGCGGGACGGATCATCGACGATGGCCTGCCATTGGTTCGGACGCCTGAGAAGTTCCAGGAGCAGGTTTCCAGCGGCGTTTGTCGTGGTCTCATGCCCGGCGATGAGCAGTCCGAAGATGAGGCTTTTGATTTCATTTTCAGTGAGCACGGCGTCGTCGCCATCACGCAAGGCAAGCAGTTTGCTGGGATAATCGTCCTGTGGTGACACCTTGCGTGCCTCGACCAGGTCAACTGTATAGTCCCAGAAATCGGCGAGATCGCGGGCGGCCGTGTCGAGGTCATGTTCGTTTGGATCACCCCAGATCATGTGAAGTCGTAGGTCGCCCCATGCCTTGATTTTCTTCGGGTCAAAATCCGTCACGCCGAGAAGCAGGAAGACGACCTGCGCGGGCAGTTCATAGGTCAACGCCTCTACCAGATCGATCTCCTCTTGGCCCCTCATCCTTTCGATGTAGCCGCGAACAAGATCGCGAATTGCATCTTCATAGGACATGAACTGTCGGATGTTCAGAAACTGGGCGGCGGACTTCTTGATCCGTGTGTGACGGGGCGGGTCGCAGGCGACCTGAACAGCTTCATTGCTGAAATTGCGACCTTCGAGGTAACGCCCAACAGAGTCCGGCCAAGGAAAAACGGGTTGGGTTGCGAGCTCGGCCGAGAACCGGTCTGCATCCGGCATGATCTTCTCGATGTCAGCGCGCCGGGTGACGACCCAGTAGTCGATCTCAGGTGCGAAGAAGATCGGGACATCGCCTCGCACCGAAGCGAGGAATTCATACATTCCTTGATGTTCGAATGGTCGGAACGTTTCGGACGCTTGCTCCATCGGACAGCCGGCTGCTGCCCGCGTTTGCGGATTTTCTGTCATGTGTCCTCCCTTGCCGATCTGCTCTGATTCAGCCGGTCTGCAGTAAGGAAGTTAAAGATTCGATGTTGTCACGTCAATATATTGTTGCCGTGACAACATGGGGGCTGTTCGACACTCACACAATCCGCTACACCTTTGGCATGACCGATGATTTTGACGCGTTCGACACTCTGTTCCTTGTGGAGGTCGAAGACGATGATGGCGCCGGCGCACAGACGCTTAGTTTTTCGCGCAGCCCGACTGTTCTTCTGACCTTCGCCGCCAACCGCTTCACACGCGCGGCGGCCAAGACCTATGCCCAAAAGTTCGGGATCGGGGCGGTAGATTGGCGGATGCTTGTCATGTTGACACGCAAACCGGGTGCGACGGTAACGGAATCAGCCAATACCATCGGGATCGACAAAGGCGCGATCAGCCGCTGTATCGCACGGCTCGAAAAGCGGGGACTGGCCACAAAAGGTGAGCTTCACGCGAACGGACGTAGCCGGGGCTGGTGGCTTACAGCAGAAGGCCGGAAGCTTCATGGCGAGGTGCTTCGCGAGGCGTTGGACCGGCAGCGCATCCTGCTCGATGGATATAGTGAGGAAGAAATCGCTCAATTCACTGACTTGCTTCGCCGGTTTCTGGTCAACCTAGATGCTTTGACCGAAAAGACGAGCGGTTGACGGTATCATCGCGGATTCCCGCTTTTGGCTGCCGACAAGGCGAGCCTAGCAATAGGATTGACCGAGCTTTGCCCCTACACATGTATATGCAACGACGCCGTCGAGATTGTGCACTACGTAGCGATGGGAGGTTCCAATCACCAGATACGGCGGCGCCAGAATGCATCCCCCTCGCACCCGTGCAAATTTCCTAGGGCTTCGAGCTCTCCATGGTCATGCGCGATGGCTCCCGTCGGGATGTCGAGCCATTCCTTGCCGGGGATCAAAACAAGCCATAGTTCGGATGCGATCGGAGCGCACTTTCCTCCTCTCTCTTGAGATGTTCACGCGCCTTCTGAACCGGGATTCGCGCACGAGATGCAGTCCATTCTTTTCCGTGGAGTGTCCGGACGCCCTTTTCGTTCAGTCAGCTGGCGACCTGGAGCAGCGGACGCAACGCCACCTCGACCCTTTCGCGGTATGCTGGCTCGAGCGGCAGGATCGGACGCGGCGGAGTGATGGGGCCGCAGCCGAGGGTCTCAGCAATGGCAAACATCACCCGAAAGCTCCCGAACTCCCGGAACATCGCCCAGAGGGGAGCGAAGGCGTGGTCGATGCGCTTGGCTTCGGCGGCGTTCCCCGCTTGGGCCGCACGGGTGAGCGAGAGAGCGGGTTCCGGCAAGAGGCCGGCCACAACGCTATACCAGCAGGCCCCACCGGCGAGCAGTGCGTCCTTCGCACCCCAGTCGCCACTGTAGCCGATAGCGAAGCCCTCCGGCGTTATGGCCCGCAGGCGCTGCATCTCGCCCTCGTAATCGCCGTCCGCAGGCAGAGGCATCTTCACCGCGGCCACGTTCGGAAGCTCGGCTAGTCGCGCGATCAAGTCCGGGCTGAAGGTAAATTTCGTGGTGCCCGGGTTGTTGTAGATGCACAGGGGCAGCTCGCCCGCCGCGGCGACGGACTCGAAAAGGCGGAAGACCTCTTCGTGGGTCAGTGGCTGGTAGGACATGGGCGCAAGAAGCAGGCCGTCCGCGCCGGCTTTCCGGGCGTCGCGCGCGAGGTCCGCGGCAACCTCGGTCGTGAGAGCGCCGACACCGACGATGAGCGGCGTCCGCCCCGCCACGCACTCCACGGCAGCCCGCAGCGTGCGTTTGCGCTCTTCCGGCGTCAGGTAGGCGTATCCGCCGGTGCTGCCGAGTAGCCCGATGGAATCCGCGCCCGCAATCACGATCCGCTCCAAGAACCTTTGCAGAAGCTCGGACTTCAGCTGCCCATCTTCGTCGGCAGGCGTGAGCGGGAAAGCCGACAGGCCTGTGAATAAGGTCATGCGAGCATCTCCTTCAAACGCGTGACAAGAGCAGGCGCAGGCCGGCGAAGCCGAAGATGGCAGCCAGAACGCCCTCAATTCCACGTCGGGCGCGGCGGTAGAGGCGGATCATCGGTGCCGTCGAGAACACGAGGGCGTAGCCGCCGAAGATCGTCACGCTCAGGATCGCGCATCCCGCCAGAATGGTGGCCACATCATGCCAGGATGCCTCGGCATCGAGGCCGAGCGTGACAAGTGCGATCCAGGCCAACACCGCCTTCGGGTTGGCCAGATGCATGATCAATCCATGGCGGTAGAGCGCTACAGTGGACGGAGGAGGCTCGGCTCGTGTGAGGCCGGTTGAGGTTACAGGGTCGGAGGTCATCGCGCTTCGGGCAGCGCGCACCGCGAGGTAGAGCAGGTATATGCCACCAAAGATCTTCAGGATGATCAGGGCCTCGGCATAGCGCGCGAGTAACGCGGAAACACCGGTGGCCGCGGACAGCCCCCAGAACAGCGATCCGGAAATGACCCCCGCGGCCAGCGCCAGCCCGGCTTGCCGACCGTGGTTCATCGCCACGCCCATGATCCGAAGGGTGCTCGGACCGGGACTTCCGGCCGCGATCACGTAGGCAGTGAAGACGACGAGCAGGTGGTTGATGTTCTCCATCGCGTCCTCCTCAGGTTCCGACCAGCAGCTTGAAAGCAATGATCCACATCACCAGCGCAATGAGAGTCTCGAGGATGCGCCAGGCCGCCGGCCGCTCGAACACCGGGCGCAATTTGATGGCACCGTAGCCGAGGGCCAAGAAGAAGACAAAGGATCCGAGGATCGCACCGACCGCGAACGACCCCAGGCGGTCGGCAAACTGGGTGGAGATGGTTCCCAGTAGGACAACCGTGTCGAGATACACATGCGGGTTCAGCCAGGTGATGGCGAGGCAAGCCACCAGCGTGCGGAACAGATCGGTCACTGGCAGCGACGCATCCGCGGCCAGTGCCTCGTTCGACCGCAGCGCTGATAGGACGCTCTTCACGCCATACCAAATCAGGAAGGCCGCGCCGCCGTAGCGCATGATGGGCTCGAGCCAGGGCAACCACTCGGAGACGGTCCGGAAGCTGGTCACGCCCACGGTGATCAGGATCGCGTCCGAGATTGCGCAGGCGAGACAGACCGCCAGGACGTGCTCACCCCGCAGCCCCTGCCGCAGCACGAAGGCGTTCTGGGCGCCAATCGCCACGATGAGGCTGAGGCTCATCATCATGCCGGTGAAGAAGACTGAGAGATCCATGTGCTGGGCTCCGATCTGAACGACTGCCCTTGGCATATGCGGTCGACTTAGCTTAGACAAATTAAAGGCACTGATGCCAATGAAGGAAAACTGAATGGTGGTGGACTACGCAGCTCTCCGGACCGTCGCCGCGGTCGTCAGGACCGGCAGCTTCGAACGCGCCGCCGCCTCTCTCAACGTAACCCCGTCGGCTGTCTCGCAGCGCATCAAGCATCTCGAGGAACGCCTCGGCGCAGTGCTCATCGAACGCGGCACGCCATGCACCGCCACGGACAAAGGCCTTGCGCTCTGCCGGCACATGGACCGCGTGGGGATGCTCGAGAAGGAGCTCATGGAACAGCTGCCCGAGCTCTCCGGGTCTGAAGGTGCCGGGCAGCGGGTGACCCTCAACGTGGCCACGAACGCCGACAGCCTCGGGACCTGGTTTCTCGAGGCCATCGCCTCCTTCACCAAGGCCACTGACTATCTCGTCAATGTCGCCATCGACGACGAGGACCATACGGCCGACTGGCTCCGCCGCGGCCGAGTGCTTGCTGCCGTCACCTCGCTGGAACGCGCCGTCCAGGGATGCCGTGTCACGCCACTCGGCTCGCTCCGCTACCAAGCGACAGCGAGCCCGGACTTCGTTGCCCGTTACTTCCCCGACGGAGTCACGGAGGAGGCGTTTCAGCGCGCGCCCGCTCTCACCTTCAACCAGAAGGACCGACTCCAGGACGTCTGGGCGCGCGAGGTTTTCGGGCACGACATGTCATTCCCCACTCATTGGCTCCCATCGACACGGAGCTTCCTCGAAGGCAGCGTCGCCGGTATGGGGTGGGCCCTCAATCCGGTCCAGCTCGCGAGGCACCATCTCGAACGCGGAGATCTCGTCGAGCTTGTCCCCGGAAAGGTGTTGGAGCGGCACCTCTTCTGGCAGATCAACCGGCTGGCCGCCGACCAGCTTCACGAACTGTCCCGGTCCATTCTTTCAGTAGCGCGGCGCGAGCTCAGCTCGCAAGCATGACGCTCGTTGGAAACGGCAGCCTTTATCCGAACAGCCGTCATCCGACCAGTGAAAATGCTGCGCGACGCGCGAACATCCGGTTCGGTGAACCGCAAGGAGGCGCGGACTGCTACCACGAAGGTCCGAACTGGGCCGACCACGTCATGCGAGGCAAGGGGAGCGCTAGGCGCGGCGTGCCGCGCCGCCGCAGGTCGGCTTGGAGCCATTTCTGCCTTCGCTGGTTCACTCAGATGCTTCAGGCGCAGCCGACAGGTCACAGGCCTTCCGGTGTCGATTGGTCTCTTCGCCACAGGTTTTGCTGCAGATGCGGGGCTAATATCTCGCGACGCAAACCGTGATTTGCCGCGCCCTGTCAGCATGGCCTATCCTCGCCGCAACGGAAAGGAGTAGCCCATGCTGACACGGCGCACACTAACCTTCGCGATCCTCGTCGGGGGATTTGCCACTCCCGTGCTGGCTCATCATGGCTGGCGCTGGACCAGCGGCGACAACATCCGTCTTACCGGCATTATCCAATCGGCCAGGCTCGGCAATCCGCACGGCGTGTTGCAGGTCGATGCCGACGGCGAGGTCTGGCAGGTCGAGGTCGGCCAGCCATGGCGCAATGAACGCGCCGGCCTGACAGATGACGATTTCGCCGAGGGCCGGGAAATCGTCATCGAAGGCGAACCCTCGACGGATGTGGAAGAGCGGCTGCTCAAGGCCGAGCGCATCTGGTTCGATGACAATTTACACGACCTCTATCCCGGCCGCAGCTAGCGCGTGGACCCGCTGATCGAGACGCTTGCTGCCAGCGATCCGGCGCAGATGATGCGGAACGGCCGCTGGATCTATGCCGCCGTCAGCGGCGGGCATGTCCTGGGAATCGCGCTGCTGATCGGCGCGATAGCCAGCCTTGATCTGCGGCTGATCGGGCTGTGGCCAACCGTCCCCGTGCCTGATCTGGCGCGGGTGCTGGTGCCGGTTGCCATGACCGGATTGACACTTGCCATGATGACTGGGCTGCTGCTGTTTCTGGCCGGACCGGCCGATTACCTGCAGATGCGGCTGTTCTTGCTGAAACTGACGCTGATCGCCTGCGGCGTCGGCCACGCAGTGTGGTTTCATTCCACTAATAGCTTCGCGCGCCCGGGCGTCGCGCTGTGGCGCGTCGGGCTGCCCTCGCTCCTGATCTGGCTTGCCGTGTTGATCTGTGGGCGAATGCTGGCCTTCGTGGACTAGGCCGCCCCCACCAGCCGAAGGGCAGTGGTATGAGATCTTGCCGAACGGATCAGTTCTTATCTCGCTGTCTGCGTTTTCATGACTGTGAATGCTACGCAATGCATGAACGGCAGGAATGCGAAAGCTGCGCTGCGGCCTGCAATGGCCCCATGGATGTCTCCCGTGGGCTGGGGGCACCGTTAAGCCTTTTGCATATCCCACTTTCTGCGCCTCACGGATGCTCACGCGTGGTGCGCCAAACTTCAGCAACCAACCCGAAGCTGACGGTCATGCTCGGTGCGGCATCAAGTTGTCCGGTTCTAGGTTAGGGCGGTGAGAGTCCGAAAGCAGCCGACATGGCACTTCTACAGGGAGGGCGGAGAGCGGAATGATGCAGGTGTAGCGCTTCTCTCAAGACGTTCAGCCGTAGCCGGCATTCCATAGAAGCTACCGAAGGTGTTCCACGCTCACTCCCGATCCAACACCTTGCGCAGCTTCAGGGCAAGCTGCTCACGCCGGTATGGCTTGCTCAGGAGTTCGACGCCCGGATCAAGCTTGCCATTGTGAACAATAGAGTTTTCCGTGTAACCCGACGTGTAGAGGACCTTAATATCGGGGCGCAGCTGGCGCGCGGCATCGGCCACAGCGCGCCCGCCCATCCCGCCGCGAATGACAACGTCTGTAAAGAGAAGGTCTATCTCGGAAACCTGTTGCAGAATTTCGAGTGCTTCGGCCCCCGCTGACGCCTGGAATATCCGATATCCAAGTCCCCTGAGCTGCGCGACGACATGTTCGCGCACGAGCCCGTCATCTTCCACGACCAGGATCGTCTCCTCTCCTCCGGCGAACTTTCGGTCTGCACTGTTGAACTGAATCCCGTCTTCCTTGGCCCACGAACGTGGAAAGTAGAGCTTGAAGGAGGTGCCTTCGCCAATTTCAGAATAGACCCGGATATGGCCACCTGACTGCTTCACGAAACCGTAGACCATGCTGAGCCCGAGCCCCGTGCCCTGGCCGAGCTCCTTGGTGGTGAAGAAAGGTTCGAAAACTCGGCCGACGAACTCAGGTGGAATACCAGGGCCGGTATCGGTGACCACGATCAGCACATATTGCCCAGCCTCGACGTCCAGTTCGCTAGTCACATACTCGTCATCCAGCGTGGCATTGGCCATCTCGATGGTCAGTGCACCACCTTCTGGCATCGCATCGCGGGCATTCAGGGCCAGGTTCAGAAGCGCGGATTCAAGCTGGCCGGGATCAATTTGGGTTTTCCACAAGCCGCCGGAGCGCACGATCTCGATTTCGATATTCTCGGGCAATGTGCGCCGCAACAGGCTGTCCATTCTCTGGATCAACTGGCTGACATCCAGCACCCGCGGCTCCAATGTCTGCTTGCGAGAGAAAGCAAGAAGGCGGCTGGTCAGCTCGCCCCCCCTTAGAGCGGCATTTGCGGTCATCTCTGCCATGGCGTAAAGGCGCGGCTGTCTTTCCAGATTTTCAGACAAGGCTTCGGCATTGCCCAGGACAATAGTCAGCAGGTTGTTGAAGTCATGCGCGACACCGCCGGTCAGCTGGCCCACAGCCTCCATCTTTTGGGCCTGACGCAGCCGGTCCTCCAACTGCAGGCGCTCGGAGATATCGGTCATGCTGCCAAGCACATGGGTCACGCGACCGTTTTCATCGCGAACAACGAAGCCGCGGTCCTCGACCGTCGCCCAACTGGCATCGGCGCGCTGAAACCTGAATATCTCTTGCAAGACATCTTTCTGTTCGGTTCGCAGGGCCTCGAAGGCTTCCGTGGCGCGCGCCCGATCATCGGGGTGAATCAGCTCACGCCACGCGGTCGGCGTGCCGTCGTCCCGGTATGGCGCATGCCCGTAGATCTCCTGCATGCTTTCGCTCCACCAGAGGCTGTCGCGGTCGATGTCCCATTCCCAAACAGCACTGCCTGTGGCCTTGGCGACGAGGCGAAAGCGCGCTTCATTGGTGCGCAACGCCTGTTCGGCATACTTGCGTTCGGTAATGTCGCGCTCGATAGCGACCCAATGCGTGAACCATCCTGTTTCATTGGCCACTGGCACGATCTCCAGCTCCAGCCAGAATTCCTCGCCCGCCTTGGTGTAGTTGATCAGTTCAGAGCGCACGGGCTCCCATTTCTCCATGGCGCGGCGGATACGGTCGAGCTCATCACGCTGCGTCTTTGGGCCCTGCAAGATACGAGGCGTCTTGCCTATCACTTCCTCGCGGGAGTAACCCATGCGTCGTTCGAAAGCATCGTTCACATACACGATCTTCGGCCCATCAGGGGCGTCAAAAGGTTCTGCCTCGGTGATGAGCAAGATGTCGTTCAGGTGTGACGTGGCAACATCCAGCAGGCGCAATTGTTCGTCGCGGGCGCGCTGTTCGGTGACATCCCGGAAGTAGACCGCCAGCCCTCGGGGCGTTGGATCCGCGTCGATCTCGAACCATGTCCGAAGCGCCGGATAGTATTCCAGAAACCGAATTCTCCGTCCGCCTGCGATCGCGAGCTCGTAATGCTGTTTAATGTTTCCGACAGCGTCAGGAAACTCTTCCCACACAAGCTTGCCAAGAATCTCCTCCCGTTTGCGTTGAATAAGACGCTCGGCCTGACCGTTCACGAAAACGAAGCGCCAATCGCTATCGAGCAGATAGAACGCATCGCTGATGCCTTCGAGCGTTTCTACGAGACTGTCGCTCAGTTCGTTGGCCTTTTGCTGCGCGGCAACATGTTCGGAGATGTCCTGAAAAGACCCTTGAATGGCCACGATATGGTCGGCTTCATCGCGTTCCGGCTCGCCGGTCGCACGAACCCAGAGCCTGCGCCCTTTTGCACTTATTATTTCAAGCACCTCGGAGTAAGGTTTGCCCTCGTTGAGACAGGCTTGGAACAAGGTCGTAATTCGGTCCCTGTGTTCCGGGGCATAGTATCCGATGCCTTGTTCTGCGGTTGGTGAAAACCCTTCCGGTTCATCGTGGATTCGGGCGGTCTGGCGTGACCATTCCAGCCGATCGGAAGCTATGTCGTATCGCCACGCGCCAAACTTCGCCGATGTTCCCGCGATCTCGAGCAATCGTTTTGTCCGCTCCAGGTCACGGGAAGTTGCTTCCTCGCGCACGAGCGCGGCCTGCGCGGCCCCTTCGGCGACGACGAGGCGCGAGACGTCTCGTGCTGCAATGAGTTCAGCACGACGACCATCATGGGTGATTGTGTGCCCGGTGATGTCCACGTGGATTACCTGGCCGGACTTCAGGCAATGTCGCCACACCCCTGACTCACCGCGACCTTCGTTTACCGCGGCAACGTCCTTTTCCAACGCGGCACGATCCTCCGCAGGGCGGATATCTGCGATCGTCATCGCCAGAAATTCCTCGCGGCTGTATCCGTATTTCAAGATTGCTGAATTGTTGACCGCAAGGAAGCGCAATGTCTGCAGATCATATACCCACATTGGGTCTGGGTTGGACATGAAGAGGCTATCGGCGGCTAAGTTCAATTTCCAGTTCCTCAGGTAGAGCTGAAGAGGTGCAAGGCGTATTCTAAGTGTATGTTCGCCTCGGTTATGCCGCCACCACGATGGACCTCGGCTGACTGGAAATAGACATGATCTTGGTTCTTTCCGTCAAGCGGCGAATGCGGGCAAGGTCTGCTGTAGAAGACGCGGTAGCGGCCGATCCCGGCACGGGCATTCGAGGCACTGGAGTAACCCCGCCGGTAGTCCACTTCGTATTGATGATCTGCCAGAGGCGCTTGACAAATGCGTTGTTGCGCCAAGCTCCTATCCACCAGGTGGTCGATGGCATTGCCATATGATGGCATCATCTTGATGCCGAGCGACGGTTGAGGGCCCTTCAGAAACTTTGGCCTGCCAGAAGCGCTTCCGCAAGTATGGACTGCGGCTCTTGGGAAGCCGAACTGCAGCGACAGCGCGGGATTGATCGGCAGCTAATGGGACGTGCCGGCTGCCCGCCGACCAGGTGTTCGCAACCTGACAAAAAATTCCCAACTATGCTTGCGCTGATCGTGGCCTGCACGGCGGCCGGTTCGCCCCGGCGGCTGCGGGGAGGATTTTATGGAGCCATTGTGCGAGATGGTTCACCCTCCTTGATCGACGGCCAAAGTCATAATCAAAAAAGTCTATGCAGACGCCGGTCAAGGCCGGCCAATGGGTTGCTTTCCACCATCCGCGGTGAAACGTGATCTTCATCAAGCGGTTTTGACTTCGGGACTGGCCGGTGGGTCAGGTAATCACTGAGCGCATCCATGAAGCAGGTTACATCTTCTTCGGACCAACCGAAGGGGTCGAACCGTGACAACGACAGGTGTGGGACCAATTTGAGACCACGCAATGTCTGATCCTGCGTGACCGCGGCGGTCATGGACCAGTCAGGGAACCAACGATCATCCAGTTCCTGCACTGTCAGAAGCTTGATCCTGCTATGGCGCGGATCGTGGCAAATCCGTCCAAAAACATCCCGAATTTCGCTTGCACCGCCTTCAAGCCACTGAAGATACGTGCTGTTGTCGTAGACGAGGGCGCCAGTAAGAGCATCGCGTTCGTTGTTGTGGCGAGCGATCTGAAGAATTTCATCGGTCTGGTCGAACGAGAAATTCGCCGGCTTGGAACAATAGGCCAACCCCACAAATCTTGTCATGCCAATCTGCCTTCCTGCCATTTTATCGCAAGGCGTCATGCGCCCCGCATTTTGGTTTTGGAGTGTGGGAAATAACTCTTTGATCGAGACGGCGAAATGAGAACCACGCTTGAATTCAGACGATGTCCCACCCTCAACACGCTGTCAAACGAACACAATCAAGGGTAGTAGTTGGTCAAGTTGCGCACCTAAAGGTCGATTTGCTATCTGAGGATCGTGACTCCTGGGCGCCCTAAGCGCCTCTGACGACGACCCCGCTGTGCGGTCCGCACACCGGATCAACCCAGCAGATGATCCAGCACAATGCTTGGCCAATCAGGCTGGCTGAGGCGCTCGCTGAGCACCTAGCGCCTTGGAAAGCGCAAGACCGGAACGTGCGGCCGCGACCCTTTCAGCGGCCCTGTAGAAATTGACCTCGTCATCTCCGGCTATGGGAGCTACATGATCCCGGCGTCGTGTGGGGCGCGACCAATGTTGCCTGCTCAGGGCGCTGCCGAGCTTGAACCGACCGCTTTCATCCATCAGAATCCTTGCCGGGCCAACTCGGCGGCGATGCGACTGCGGGACGCCGCGTGGCGAGTCGGGAAGGCGGTAAAGTAGTCTGCCGCAGTGGCATCGGGTTTACGCCTGCGAATGTCCTGCCGCAGCTGCCCGGCTCGCTCATGACGCCCCACCAACCCATTTGCTGCAAGCGCGATCATCCCGATCAGGTAATGTGCGCCGGGTTGGGCCACGGCGCGGTCGCCCCAGATTGCGGCGGCCTCGTAGTCTTCCTGCTGCATGAGCGATTGTGCTCGCACCCCGTGGACCCCGTAGAGAAGGGGGTCGAGCGGGCTGAGGTGCAGTGAGGTGTCCAGCGCCGTGATTGTCGTAGCGCGGTCGCCGAGCAGCATTGCGGTGAAGGCCGAGGCGTAGAACCCCTGTGCGTAGTTCGGATTCAGCGTCGTTGCGCGCGCAAGCCAATCCGCCGCGACCTCCGGCTGGTCGGTCAGCCAGAAAGAACGGCCCATCGTAAAATTCGCGAATGGGTCGAGCGCATCCAGTTCCAGCGCCCGCTCTGCGTGGTGCCGGGCGGAACGCGCCGCAGCCGCAATATCAGATTCGAGACGCAGGAATGCAGTAAGGAAGCTGGTGAAGGACAACCCCGCACGCGCACGTGCGAAGTCCGGTTCGGCAGCGATTGCACGCTCGAAGCAGGCCCGCGCCTGTTCGGTATCAGATGCGGTGAAGCGATAGAGGTGCCGAAGGCCGACATGATAATTGGCCCAGGCATCGAGATCTTCGAGATTTCTCAACCGGGCGACGCGCGCCTCGTTGAGCGGAATATGCGTTTCGAAGGCGGCAATCAGATGAGCAACGATCCGCGACCTGAGTTCGTCTATCCCGTCGAGCGGCGATTCGAGACGGTCGGCCCAGAGCACTTGGCGGGTGCCGGTATCCTCTAATTCCAGGGTCACCGCAATTCCAGTGCCGCGACGCTCGATGATCCCGGAGAGGACATAGCGCGCCGATAGGGCCGACGCGACCAAGTCGACGTCGGTCGTGTCCATCCCGAAGCGGAACGAGGAGCCGCGCGCGATCACCGCCAGCCAGCGCAGCCGCGATAGTGCCTCGATGATCTCGTGCGGGATCGCCTCGGCCAGCACGGCAAGTCCGGCTTCAGGCACCAGCAGCCTGAAGGGGAGGATCGCGATCGACGGCCTTCCCGACAGGTGCTCGGGAGGTGCGCCGGAGGTTACCTGCACCTGCGTCGTCGATGTGACCGCTGCGACAAAGCGAAAACCCCGGCCATGGACTGTCTGGATCACCTTCTGCCGGGTGCCGTCATCGTCCACCGCCTGGCGCGCCGATCGGACGCGACTGGAGATGCTGGCATCCGAGACGGCCTTTCCCGACCAAACCGTCTCAACGATCTCGTCCTTGGAGACCATGCGATTGTGGTTTCTGACGAGCTGGATCAAGAGGGCAAGCACCTGGGGCTCGAGCGACACGGCAACGCCACGACGAACAAGCTGGAAACGTTCCGGATCGAGATTAAACTCACCGAATGTCCAAGTCATATAAGAGACTACCAGAAATCAGCGGATTCCTACAGGAAATCTTCAGGCTTCCATCAAGCGCGGGGAACAGCATCCAATAATCTGAACCCCGGCCGGCGGGTTTTCTCCGGTAGCAATGTGCAAGGGGAGAGGAAGGTCATGCCGGAAGCAGAAATCGAGATACGTAGATTCGAGACGCCCGACCAACGGCTCGATATGAAGGAGCGAGGCGGCATCTCCATCCTCCAGATGGCGGATGGCAGCACCGGAATGCACGCCATCTTCGAACCGGGATGGACTTGGGAGAAAGACGAAAAACCTCTGCTCGGCTCGCCCGACGCCTGCCCGATGCGCCACACTGGCTACTGCATGTCGGGAAAGCTGGTTGTGCGGATGCTGGATGCCGGCCTGGAAACACAAATCGGAAAGGGCGACTTCTTCGAGATTCCGCCCGGACACGATGCCTATGTGGACGGACAGGAACGAGTTGAACTGATCCTCTTCGCCCCACCCGAACACCAGCACTGATCCTGCACGGCGGCGAGGACCAGCCGCCGACAACCCCGAGCAGAACCGGAGAAAAGCTATGGATGCCATGACGCCACATACCACCAAGGGACGCGGCCGTCTTTATGCCAGCGTGCTCGACACGATCGGCGACACACCCGCGATCAGGATCAACCAGCTCGCCCCGGAAGGTATCGAGCTTTACGTGAAGGCCGAGTTCTTTAACCCCGCCGGCTCTGTCAAGGACCGGCTTGCGCTGAGCATCATCGACGAGGCCGAGCGCGAAGGTAGCCTGCGTCCCGGCCAGACAGTGGTCGAGGCGACCTCGGGCAACACCGGGATTGGGCTCGCCATGGTCTGCGCCGCGAAAGGTTATCCGCTGGTGGTGACGATGGCCGACAGCTTTTCGGTCGAGCGGCGCAAGCTGATGCGGATGATGGGAGCGAAGGTCGTGCTGACGCCTCGGGCGGAAAAGGGCCTTGGTATGTATCGCAAGGCAGTGGAGCTGGCGGACGCGAACGGCTGGTTCCTCGCCCGCCAGTTCGAAACGGACGCCAATGCACGCATCCACGAAAATTCGACGTCGCAGGAGATCCTTGCGGATTTCGATGGTCGTCGCCTCGACTACTGGGTCACCGGCTACGGCACCGGCGGGACGGTGACGGGCGTGGCCCGAGTCCTGCGTCGCGAGCGCCCCGAGACGAAGGTTGTCCTGTCAGAGCCCGCCAACGCACAGCTTCTCGGTAGTGCCCATGTGCAGGCGCGGAACCGCGATCATTCGCCAGCAGAAACCCACCCGGCGTTCGAACCGCATCCGATCCAGGGTTGGACGCCGGACTTCATCCCGTATGTGCTGCAAGAAGCAGTGGACGAACGGCTCTATGACGAGTTGATCCCGGTTGCAGGGCCGGATGGCATCGTCTGGGCACAGAAGCTGGCGTGTTCAGAAGGTATCTTGACCGGTATTTCCGGCGGGGCGACCTTTGCCGTGGCCATGAAGATCGCAGAACGGGCCGAACCCGGCACCGTCATCCTGTGCATGCTGCCGGACACCGGCGAACGCTACATGACCACTCCGCTCTTCGAGGCAATCCCCGAGGAGATGACAGAGGAGGAGGCCGGGCTGTCCCGTTCGACTCCCGGCTATCAGTTGGACTGAGCCATGTCCGACGCGCCAGAAACCCTCGATCCCGCAGATTGGGATGCCCATCGCGCCGTCGCGCACCGGATGGTGGACGATGCTGTGGACTACATCCGTGACGTCCGTTCCCGGCCCGTCTGGCAGGACATGCCGCCGGAGGTGCGGGCGCGTTTGCGCGAGGGCGTGCCCGAGAACGGCCAGCCGATCCACGAGGTCTACCGCCAGATCGCCGCCGACGTCCTGCCCTACCCGATGGGCAACATCCATCCGCGGTTCTGGATGTGGTATATGGGCGCGAGCAACTTCACCGGGGCTCTCGGTGATTTCCTCGCGGCCATCCTTGGCTCAAACCTCGGCGGTGGCGACCATGCCGCGGCCGAGATCGACAACCAGGTCGTTGGCTGGATGAAGGAGATGGTCGGCTACCCTGCGACGGCCAGCGGAACGCTGGTTTCCGGCGGGTCGATGGCCAACCTGATCGGGCTGACCGTCGCCCGAAACACGATGTCCGGCATCGACCTGCGGGAAATGGGTATCCCGGCACTGACTGCACCAATGCGGCTCTATGGCTCGGACCAGATCCATTCGTGTCACCGGATCGCGGTCGAAGCGATGGGCCTGGGCAATCGGGCGCTGCGGCGGGTGCCTTCCGATGCGGCCTGCCGGATGGACCTTTCGGCGCTGCGCACGGCCATAGCCGAGGATCGCGAGACTGGCCTACACCCCGCCTGCGTGATCGCCACCGCCGGAACTGTCAACACCGGCGCCATCGACGACCTCGAGGCGATCGCCGACCTCTGCGCTTCGGAAGGTCTGTGGATGCACGTGGACGGCTGCATCGGTGCGCTTCTCGCCATCGCGCCGAAGGGCAGCGCGCTGGTGCGTGGGATCGCCCGCGCGGACTCCATCGCCCTCGATCCGCACAAGTGGCTCCACGCGCCCTTCGAGGTCGGTTGCGCCCTGGTGCGCGACGCTGCGGCACATCTTGAAACGTTTTCGGTCACGCCGGAATATCTCGAGGCGGCGCCTCGGGGCATCGCATCTGGTGCCTGGCTGCACGATTTCGGGCTGCAAACGTCACGAGGGTTTCGCGCTCTCAAGGTCTGGATGGCGCTGAAGGAACACGGTCTGCCGAAGTTCGGCCGACTGGTCGATCAGGACCTCGCCCATGCCCGTTATCTCTCCGACCGGATCGAAGCCACACCGGAGCTGACACTGTGCTTTCCCACCGTGATCAACATCGTCTGCTTTCGCTACGATCCGGGCGGTCTCTCGGAAACGGCGCTCAAGCGACTGAACACTGAGATCATGGTGCAGATGCAGGAGGCGGGCATCGCCGCCGTGTCGGACACCACCGTGCAGGGCCGCCACTGCCTGCGCGCGGCGATCAACAACCACCGAACCATACCTTCCGACCTGGACTTGCTGGCGCAAGAAGCCGTCCGGCTGGGCCATGCTTTCGTTCCAGAAGCTGCCGCCGACTGACGGCGCAACAGTGATCAGTGGATCGAAGGGCGGAGTAGCGCATTGCGCGATCACATTAGTGGAGCAGTCTGCGCGCGGTGCGGCCACTTCCACCCGATGGATCTTTCCAGAAAATGCGCTGGCTGCCAGACTTCGCACCGAGCGAGATCTTGCGGACGCAGCGAAGGCCGGTTTGGTGAAGATTCACCCAGTGCCTGAATAAGCGGTGAAGGTTCGCTTTGAACCGGGGTGCCGTTAAGCCTTCGATCGTAGCCCTCACTTGAATATCCCACTTTCTGCGCCTCACGGATGCTCACGCGTGGTGCGCCAAACTTCAGCAACCAACCCGAAGCTGACGGTCATGCTCGGTGCGGCATTAAGATGTCCGGTTCTAGGTTGGGGCGTTGATCCTCCCAACACCGCGCGATCGCACGCGCAGCGGATATCTCCACGGGAGGTTCCATTCCCCCGGACGCCGCGGCGCCAGAATACAACCCCCTCGCACCCGTGTTTATTCTCTAGGACTTCGATCTCCCCATGGTCATGTGCGACGGCTCCCGTCGAGATGTCGAGCCATTCCTCGGCGGGGATCCGAACAAGCGTTATCTAGGATGCGATCGGAACACCCCAAATTTTCCTGTCTGAGCAGGTCCTGTGGTCACTGCATATTTTTGTGGCCCGATAGTGGATGCGCCGCGCGTATTGCGCGATACTCTCTCAGCCGCCTATCTGGTGGGGAGGTTCTGGCGGATCAACATAGAGCTGGTCAACCGGCCTGCCCATGCGGTCAGGTGTTTCCCGAGCGAAATTCTGACTATCTGCTTTTTTGACAATATGTTCGGACTTTGGGCTGACATGGAACCGCATGGTAAATGACAGTGTTATTAAAAGAAGTCACCAGCCGATACTTCCTACTCCGCTGACATGGCACACGCAGGAAGCTCGCAGATCCAGCCATACAACGCCTGTTGAAAATCTTCACGACAGGTAAACCATACCGCCAAACAGCGAGCCATCGCTCAGAAAGTAATACAAGATTGAACACGCCGGATCAGATTGCGGACATTCAGCGTGTGACTGTTTGCCGAAACTTGCGAGCATGATTGCCAAGCCTCTGTAATCGAAAAGAGCCTTCGGTCGTCGGCCGCGACTCACGCGAAAGGCCTGTTCTTGATGGAATCAGTAGAAACCGCTTCATCGTTGCTGTCTCTCCCACTCTCGGGCGATCTGCGGGCGCGGACGGCATCGCTTCACGATCAGGCAGAAGCTCTGCTCGGGTTGCCGGAGAGCATTGCCGATAGAGACGAGTATGCCGATTGGCTCGCGCATTTTCTGGCGTTCTACCATCCTCTTGAACGCGCTTTCGGGGCTTTCTCGAAATGGGATATACTCAAACCATTCTCGGCGAAATCCACTCATTCCCAACGGCTGATCCGCGACCTCGGTGCACTGGGTTTCGACGTGCGCGCATTGAGTCATGCCCCCAATGCGAGAATTCCGGCGCTGCCGACCTTCGCCTACGCCCTGGGTGCGCGATATGTTCTGGAGGGATCAGCGCTCGGGGGAAAGGTGATCTTGCGAAATCTGCAGCAACGGATCGGAGCGGAGATCGCCGGAGCGACTGACTTTTTCGGGGGCGCCGAGCCTGCTCCGTCGTCGGATTGGCGGGTGTTCAAGAAGGCCCTCGATCGCTTTGGCGATCAGCGCCCGGAGAGCTGCGACGATGTCCTGATGGGAGCAGAGGAAACGTTTCGCGCCTTGCTGGGCTGGTTTGAACCGTTCGTTGTGAAAAAGAAGAATATGGTGCAGTCCCCATACTGCGGAAACAGCTTGAAATTGGCGACGGCTGATCCGCCGAAGTTTCTTGAACCTGTTGGAGCCCGGAAGTGACTGCTGCAGTGCCCGCGAACAGCCCTGTGGATCTGGCACGTTGCGAATGGGAACCGATTGCTACCCCCGGCGCAATCCAGCCACATGGGGCATTGCTTACGGTGGTTTATGATAACGGGCTGATTGCGCATGCAAGTGCCAATCTGGAGGAGGTTCTTGGTTCCACACCAGCGTCCGTCCTTGGCCAACCGATTGAAAAGGTGATTGGTAGCGTCAGCGAGATCGTTCAGCGCGAGATACTGCTGCCTGGCTCTCAACCTCTGCAATCATCTGTCCAACTCCGCGATCCCAAGGGAATTCCGCTGCAGCTTCACGCCTTCCGATCAGGCCGTTATGTCTGCATTGACATCGAAGCCGTCCACCCGACTGAAGAGAGAAGGCACGTCGGTCTCGCCCAGTCAATCATTGAGAGCTTTTCTGCCGCGCTGACTCAGAACGATCTTTGCAAACTGGCCGTGCGCGGTTTGAAGGAGGTGACAGGCTACGACCGCGTGATGGCCTATCGCTTCGGCGAGGGCGGACATGGCGAGGTCATCGCCGAATTGTGCAATCCGGGGATCGAGTCCTATCTGGGGCTTCGCTATCCCGCCTCGGATATTCCACAAATCGCGCGCGCGCTTTACCTGCGCCAGCGCGTGGGCTCAATTGGGAATTCGTCTTACGAACCCGTTCCGCTTTTCGGGCATCCCGAACTTGATGACGGGGTGCCGCTGGATTTGACCCACAGTAATCTGCGCAGTGTATCGCCGATCCATCGTGAATACATGCGCAACATGCAGACCGCCGCAAGTCTCACCATTGGCCTCGCGGATGGTGAACGCCTTTGGGGAATGCTGGTTTGCCATCATTCGACACCGAAGGTGCCCGAACCCGAACAAAGATCCAACGCGGGCACGATCGGCCAAGTCGTCTCTCTGATGCTGAGCAGCCTGGGGGAGGCAGAAACCGCCCGGCAAAAACTCAAGCGGCAAGCGACGCTATCCGTTCTCGTGGAAAGGCTTGCAACGCAGGATACGTTGACCGAGGCGTTCGCAGGCGCAAGTGCCGAGTTGCTTGAACTTGTCGATGCGACCGGTGCTCTGGTGCGGCTGTCAGGAAACGTCTTGCGCCTTGGCATTCTTCCCCCACCCCGCGTCATCGAAAGGGCGCTCGCGATGGCCATGCCAAGTTCAGACGCTGACCCTCTTGGCGTGGATGATCTTGGGCTGCGTCATCCGGACCTCGCGTCTTGCGTGGCCGACGGAAGCGGTGTGCTGGTGCTTCCGCTCGCTTCGGGGGGCGACGACCTGATTGCCTGGTTCAGACCCGAACAGCACCGCACGATCACGTGGGGCGGAAGTCCGATCGACCACGCGACATGGGATCCAGCCGAGGGTCGGATGCACCCTCGCGCCTCTTTCGCCACCTGGAAGGAAACCGTTTCCGGTCGATCCAGTTCCTGGACCAGTGCCGATGTCAGCCTGGCACTGGCACTTCGGCAAGAAGTCGCAGCTGAAATGGCAATGCGCACGAGCGCTGAATTGGCGAAACTGAGATACTATGACCCCCTGACCGGGCTTGCCAACCGCAGTTTGCTGCAAGAGGAGCTGACCGCCTTGCAGACGACATCCGGGCCGGGTGCGTCGCTCCTGTTTCTCGACCTGGACGGTTTCAAAGCCGTTAACGACTCCATGGGGCACGACATTGGCGACGGTTTGTTGATCGCAGTTGCACAACGACTTGTGAACGCCGTGCGCCCGGACGATCTGGTTGTCAGGCTTGGCGGAGACGAGTTCGTCGTTCTCTGCCAAGGTGTGGATCTGGTTGCGACAAAAGGGCTTGGCGAAAGGCTGCGGCAGGTGATCGACGAGCCGTTCGAAATCGCAGGCCATTGGTGCCATGTGTCGGCCAGCATCGGCATCGCCGACACCTTCATGCTGGGCGACCTCGACTTGGTGCAGGCGGCCGACATCGCCATGTATGCCGCCAAGCAGGATGGCGGTAACCGAAGCCAGTTGTTCGCGCCGGGACTTCATGAAATAGCCGCGCAGCAGGTCACGTTCAACCACGATCTCCGCGAGGCGCTGGCAGATGATCAGTTTGTGCTGGTATACCAGCCGGTGTTCACCCTGAAGCCGGACGGAGACGTTTTGAACGGGTTCGAGGCGCTGTTACGGTGGGAACACCCCAAAAATGGCACGCTGTCGCCAGACCGCTTTATTCCGATTGCCGAGAAACTGGGCCATATCCATCCAATCGGCGACTGGGTTCTGGCGACGGCAATCCGGCAAGCGCTGTCCTTTCGCACGATTTGCCCCGATCTTGACCTCACGATCTATGTCAACGTATCGCCTTTGCAGCTTGCCCATCCCGAGTTGGTCGCGGGAATGCGTGAGATCTTGCAAAGCGTGCCGACGTTTCCGCCACAGGCGCTTTGTGTCGAGGTCACTGAAAGTTTTGCAAGCGACACAATCGTTGTGGACGCTCTCGCTGAAATCCGCGCATTGGGTGTGCGGGTCGCAATCGACGATTTCGGCACGGGCTTTTCTTCGCTCTCCAACCTTCGCCGCCTGCCGGCCGACAAGGTCAAATTCGACGGCACTTTCCTGAGCGAATTGACCACCAACGGCAAGTCAGAAGGATTCTTCAGCATTTTGAACCAGTTGATTCACTCAACGAACATGACCGTTGTTCAGGAAGGTATCGAGACGCAAGAACAGCTAGATTTCGTGCGCGCCGCCGGTGCCGATATGGCCCAGGGTTTCTTCTTGTCTCTTCCCTTAACCGTTGAGGATGCGACACAACTCACCCACGAGCATGGTCGGCGATTACTTCTCAAATAACGACATCTTTCCCGATGATCGGCGAGCCCGGGCTTCATAATGGCTGTTGAGGCCGCCCTTTCAAAAATGTGGCGGGGATGAAAATCCAAGCGGCGACGGGGCGGAATGGTAGCGGCTGGCGGAACGGCGCGAGACCTGTGGCGCCAGATCCCGGAAAACCGACCGCGAGGAGACGATTGCGCTGATCCGCACGGCGCGGCTCTGCCCGAATCTCTGCAATGGCTTTTTGGAGCCGCCCCGTGCGAAGATCTGCTGAATACATTGCGCAAATACATCTGCGAGCACCACCAGGCTGGCTGGGACGCTCACTGGCAGCGTCCAGCGCTTGCTTTGACGTCTGTGATAGCTCGGAAGATGAAACGCCTGCCCTGAGCGCTTATAGCTATTTCGTCGATACTTTCCGTGCCAGCAAAACGATGGGAGGTTCCATTCACCCGAACGCGGCGGCGCCAGAATACATCCCCCTCGCACCCGAGAAAATTCCCTAGGACTTCGATCTCTCCATGGTCAGACGCGACGGCTCCCGTCGGGATGTCGGGCCATTCCTACGGGGCAAATGCATGACGGGTGTCTTCGGATTGTTTCAAAATTTCCGGATGGTGACTGCGTGACACCGAATTGTGCTGGACAAAAAGGTTAGCATTTCCCGCATGTCTGATCATCGCGAGTTCAGATAGATTGGCGCCAGTCAATAAGCAACGAACCTTGACTTATCATGAGCTGCCGCCTGAATTCGGTCGAGATTTTTCGATAAACGGGCAAGCCGGCGATGTCACGGCGCACATGGGCCACACCATCAACCCGAGCATGTTTCATCCCCGGCTTCTTGTTGGGGCATCATGCGCGTGGGATCGACACCCATCGCCAAAGCAACAGCCTTCAGATAGGTGCGTTCGACCTCTACGGGCAATTTCTTGATGCTGTGTCCCTCAACCGCGTAGTGTTCCAGAAGATACTCGCGCGCTCCGATGAACATTAGGGCGAGCGTCTGAAACTCCTCAGGCGCATAGGCTTCGATCTGACCGGTGGCATGGCCCTTTTCGAGGGATCTCTTGTAGCCCTCGGCCATTCGTTTCAGATAGTTACGATGCGCTTGAGGTGCAAAGAATGCCGCCTCGTTCAGAATGCGATGAAGCTCTGGGTGGTCTATCAGATATTCGAAATTGGCCTCTAGCCCAAGGCGTTCGCGTTCTTCGACCGTTTCGGACCGGCCGGCCCGCTGTGCGATATGACGTAGCATTTCCTCGCCAACGTGGGGCAGCAATCGATCGAACAAATCCTGTTGGTCCCGGAAATACTGATAGATCAGACCATGCGAAACGCCGGCCTCTTCGGCAATTCGCGCAATCGACGCCTTGGCATATCCATGCCGGCCGACGATGATCGCAGCGGCGCGGAAAATGGCTTCACGAGTTGCGGTGGCCTTCTCTTCCCTCTTGCCCACGATACTCTCCGTTCTGCATGGCTAGTTTGACGGAACGACGCCATAGCCCTCAGGAAACCGTTCCGCAAGATCACGTCGCAGCAAATGTTTCTGCACTTTACCCGACGCCGTTTTCGGAAGAGTGTCGCGATACTCTACATATTCTGGCCATTTCTGCCGTGCCAGCCCCTGTTTTTCCAGCCACGCGGCAAGCACCTTCCGGTCGGGACGGTCGCGCCCTGCGGGAATTAGGCAGACCGCCACACCTTCGCCCAGCCGGACATGGCGCATGGCGACCACGGCGGCCTCTTCTATCGCAGGATGGTTATGCAATGTGTCTTCGATCTCTTTGGCGGAGAGGTTTTCGCCACCTCTGATAATAAGGTCCTTTTTTCGTCCAGTAATAGTCAGAACTCCGTTCGAATCGACCCACCCAAGATCGCCGGTGCGGAAATACCCATCGGCATCAAAACTGTCGGGATTTTCAGTCGGATCGGTATAGCCGCGGAACAGGCTCGGACCCTTCGCGCAAATCTCACCCTCTTGCCCCGGTCGAACGACTGCGTCATCTTCGCCGCGCACCACGACCTCCCAGCCGTTGATATATCCATCAGTTGTCGCGGCCAGAACACTATCCTCAAGACAACCCTGAGTAATCATTGGAGCCTCTGAACTACCGAAGACACGGAAGGCACGACAATTCGTAAACGTCGACATAGCTCGCTCGATTACCGAGGGCGGCACTGATGCGCCGCCACAGCCGAAAATTCGCAAGCTTTCCAAGCCCGTTCCCTTTTGTGCAGCCGCAGCGATCAACTCGCTCAGGAAAGGTGTGGCGCCGATCATGAAATCGACGCCGTGGCTGTCGATGAGGTCGCAGGCGCGCTCGCTGTCCCAATGCTCCATGAAGATTGTTGTGCTGCCCAACGCAAACGGCGCCTCAATCCCATATGAGTAGCCAGTAACGTGGGTGACAGGGCTGGGCATCAGAAGTCGGGCCCTAGAGCCAAGATTCCATGCCTCGAAACTCGAGTTCACAGGTCGGATCGACTGATTATGGCTGTAGATCACACCTTTGGGGGTCCCGGTCGTCCCTGAGGTATAAATGATAAGTTTGGCAGAATCCGGATCGGCTCCGTCAAGGGGAGTGTCCAGAGTGTGCCCACGTCTGATGAGCCTTTCCAGTCCGTCGTCGTCGTCGCCAAGGATTGCGACATGATCCAGATCGGGGAGATCGTCGCGCAAAGACGTGATCATTGAAGGATAATCCACGCCACGAAATCTCTTAGGAATGAACAATACCCGAGCACGGCAATCACGTAGGATGTGGCGCAGTTCGGCCTCGCGGTAGATGGGAATCACCGGATTGATCACGAAACCGGCCAACGCGCAGGCGGCATTGATTAGCACCGTCTCAGGCCAATTGGGCAATTGAAAGCTGATGGTCTCACCGGGTCTTATCCCCATGTCCAACAAGCCACGCGCCAAGGCGCTGGCTTTTTCAAGAACCTCGCCATACCGCAGAACCATGCGCTCGCCGATCACGGCCTCATCGTCAGGACGGTCCTGCGCTTGTCGGCGCAGATGATCGGCCAGCGTCAACCCGCTCCACTCGCCAGCGTCTCGTCGCGCCGACCGTTCGCCCTGCTCGAATCGCAGATCCCAGTTTCCGATGCGTTCCAACACTGCGCCCATTCCCCCTCCAATGTTTAGGCGCGACATGTAAATGCGCCTAAAATCTTCCTAAACTGCCAGATATCGGTCCTTCAGCGTCGGGTCTGCGTCAAAGTCCTGCCAGTTCCCGGAAAACACGATCACGCCACTGTCGATGAGAAACACCCGTTCGGTGCAAGCACGCACGAAAGCCAGATTCTGCTCGGCAATCAACAGCGAAAGCCCCATTTTCCGCAGTCGTGCAATATCGCGGGCCATCTCGTCCACCACGACGGGCGCCAAGCCTTCGACCGGCTCATCCAGACATAGCAGCCGCGCGCACCCGAACACGCCGCGCGCCACGGCGACAAGCTGCTGCTGCCCGCCGCTAAGCTGCCCACCACCGCGATCTTTCAGCGGCTCAAGCAATGGAAAGCTCTGCCAGATGTCCTCCATACTCACAGAGGCTCCGCGTCCCCGCGCCGCGATCCTCCCAAGGGCGATATTCTCTGTCACGGTGATGTCGGGATAGATGCGCCTGTCCTCGGGAACCAGCATCAACCCAGCGCGCGCGCGGTTTTCGGTGCTCATGCCGGTGAGGGACTGGCCGCCGAATTCGATCAGCCCGCTGCTGCGTGGTCCGGCGTCCAAAAGCGCCTTCAACAGGGTAGATTTACCGGCCCCGTTGCGCCCCAGAAGCGCGATACTTTCGCCTTCGTCCACATTCAAGGCAACGGAATGCAGAATATGGCTGCCCCCATACCAGGCATCCAGCCCTGAGACATTCAGCAAAGGTTCAGTCATGTCCAAGATATACCTCGCGCACATTCGGATCAGCGCGCACATCCGCTGGCGCGCCATCGGCTATGATCCGGCCCTGATGTAACACGGTGAGCCGTGTCGCGAGGCCAAAGACCACCTCCATGTCATGTTCGGTCAGAAGCAGCGTCAGCCCATGCGTATCGCGCAGCCGGGCAATCATCGCCACCGCGTCGGCGCGGTCGGCAGGCGACATGCCTGCCGTCGGCTCATCAAGCATCACCAATGTCGGGCGAAGAGCCAATGACATTGCCAACTCCAGACGCTTCTTGTCGCCATGCGCGAGGATGCGCGCGGGCCGGTCGGCGGCCGCTGCCAGATCAAGTTCGCTCATCAGTTCATCCACCTCGGCACGCAACTCCGCAGCCGGTGCAAGGCTAAATAGGCGCCGGGCCGTTCCACGGGCGAGGCGGTCGCGCATTTCGACGGCGACGGTCATGTTTTCGCGCGCGGTCATTTCGGGAAAGATCCGCGCAACCTGAAACGTGCGTCCGATCCCCATCTGGACGCGCCGCCACCCCCGCAAGCCGGTAATCTCGCGTCCTTCGAGGGAGATGACGCCCTTGTCGCTTGGCACCTCTCCGCTGAGGCATTTGAAGAGTGTCGTCTTGCCCGCGCCATTCGGGCCGATCACCACGCGCGATTCCCCCGGGGCAATGCTTAGTTCTACGTCGTGGAGAACTTGAACAAGGCCATAGGACTTGCAAAGCGCCTTCGCCTCAAGAATTGGAGCATCTGTCATCCCTTGGCCTCCTCCCTCGTCCGACCGACGCGCAAGAGCAGGCCAAGGATTCCCCCCGGAACCGCCAGCACTACCACCAACAGCAGAATGCCCGAGGTCATATCCGCCAGACCCAGCATGTTTCGCGTTCCGTAATCAAGCATGCCGAACAGGATTGCCCCCAGTGCCGGACCCCAAAACCGGCTGGTGCCGCCCAGAAGGGCATAGAGTATCGGCATGGTGGACATCGACCAATGCGCGATTTCTGGGGAGACGATCTGTGACCACGGTGCCATGACCGCACCGGCCAGAGCTGCGAAAACCCCCGATACGCAAAACGCCAACAGTTGCCATCTGCGCACATTCGCACCCAGAAAGGATGTTCGCAGGCGGTCTTGCTTGATCGCCTGCAACAGACGTCCCGTAGGCGAATGGGTGAAACACCAGAGCGCCAGCGCGGCCAAGGTCATCGAAAGGACGATGAAAACATAATACATGTCTCCATCAAGAGATAGGCGCAGCGATCCGACGCCGATTTCCGGGCGGCGGATACCCACCAACCCATCCGCCCGACCCAAAGCGTCAGTTTTGGTGATAACGATATGCACGAGGGCGGAAAAGGCCAGCGTCAGAATGGCGAAATAGGTCCCCGAGGCACGGCGCAGTGCGACAAAACCGAATACCCAAGCCAGCACGCCGCCCGAGAGGGCCGCCAGAACCAGTGTCAACAGGAACGGCACCTCGGGCGCTGAAAGTGAAAACTTGGCCATCGTGTAGGCACCGGCGGCCAAGAACATCGAATGGCCGAAACTCAGCAGCCCTGCACCCGCGAAAAGCAGGTTCCAGGACAGCGCGAAA
The DNA here is from genome assembly GCF_900110425.1 of Salinihabitans flavidus. Lineage (GTDB taxonomy): Bacteria > Pseudomonadota > Alphaproteobacteria > Rhodobacterales > Rhodobacteraceae > Salinihabitans > Salinihabitans flavidus. The sequence continues at coordinate 30,954 of NZ_FODS01000009.1, forward strand.
ACGATGTTTATCGCCACAAGGCCAGCCAGGAAAACCACGCCCGAGTTGGCCACAAGAGGCACGCATAAGAACGCCGCGCCCCCCAGGCCGGCCAGGGCCATCGTCTTTGCAAGATCGCGGTTCATACCCACTCCGTCCTTCCTTTTGTCAAAAGCCCCTGCGGACGGATCAGCAACAATCCGGCCAGCGCCACAAGATAGAAGATGCCGGGATAATTCGGGAACAGCATTCCACCGATGCTTTCGATTTGACCAAGTAGTAGCGCCGCGAGAAACGCGCCGCGAATGCTGCCCATGCCGCCAACGATCACGACGCCGAATGCCTGAAGCAGAAACACGCCGCCCAATTCAGGCGATAGTCCCTGATTGGCAACAAGAAGCCCGCCTGCAAGGCCGGCTAGGGCGAAGGAAATGACAACGGTGATCAGGTAAATCCGTGTCACGTCCAACCCCAGAAGCCGCGCCATCCAGGCATCATGCGCGACGATGCGCACAAGCTTTCCGGTTTCCGTGCGAGCCATGAAAACTTCGAGCGCAACATAGACCACAACGCCGCAGACGATGATGAAGATAGTAAAGGTCGGCGCGATCAAATCGCCGATGAACAATGCCGAATTCAGCGCCTCTGGCGGCATGATCGCACGAAAATCGAGACCCCAGATAAGTTCGATTGCCCCTATACACACCATGAGCAACGCATATGTGGCGATCAGAGCATAGGCGTCCTCAACGTCACGCAGACGCCTGAAGATCGTCACATCGACCAGAACACCGAGCGCACCGACCACGGCTCCTGAAACCAGCGCCACGGCGATATAGGTCCATATCGACACTCCACCGCCCAACGCCTCGATCATGGCCCAGGCCAGGTAGGCGCCCACCATGAAAAATCCGCCATGGGCAAAATTTAGAATGTGTAGAATGCCGAAAATCAGCGTCAGTCCGGCCGCGACCAGAAAAGTTGCCATTGCCCAGGAGAGACCGCCGAACACGACCAGCCCGATATCCATCATCATTGTGATTGTGCCCCTTCAGAAGGAACCGGGCGAGCGCGCCCCGCCCGGTTTGATCGTCGGTGTCAAAGGGTGGTCAATTCCAGCTTTTCACCCGGGTTTGCGGCCTCGATGACGTCCGCCCCGTCGATGGAAATCGAATCGGTCACCTCGAACCCGGCTTCGGCGCTATTACTGGGCTCAATAAAGGCCATTTCCGCGTTTTTGATCGCTTGGTTATCCTCCGCGCGGATAGTGCGCGGCCCGGTGGCGCTATCAAAGGTCAGCCCCTTAAGCCCGTCGATCACCGCCTGAGTTTCTGTGCTGCCCGTTTTCTCGATAGAAGCCTTGTAGGCCAGCACCGCGGCTTGCGCCTCGGCGGCCCATCCAAGGGGATACTGGCTTCCGGTCCTGTTGACATATTCATCATAGAGGCGGTCCGAGATAGGATTGCCCGTGTTGGCCTTGTAATACCAATGGAACCCGGTCCAGCCGCGCGGAACCTGATTTCCCATCGCCGAGGCGACCAAAAACTCATTTGAGGAATCCACCAGAACGTCGAGATTGTCGAACAATCCAAATGGCTTTGCCTGCTGATAGAGTGTTACCGCATCGCCCCCGTAAACCGACGTAAAGATGCCTTGCGGCTTCAGTCTTGTTGCCTGGGCGATAAAGGTCTTGTAGTCGCCCGCGCCATACGGAACCAGGATCGGATCAGGAATCTCGGGGCGATTGCCTGTGGTCTGCTCCCAACGCTTCGCCATCGCGTCGATGAACACGGCCCAAGTGGTCCGCCCGTATTCATGATCGGGAATGATCCCGACCCACTTGTTGACGTCGGGTTGGGTGTCGGCCACATGCTGCACCATCCCGTGCGCGCGTGTGTAGGGGTTATCGCCAACGCGGAAGACATGGGGGCTGTAATTTTCGTGATTGATCTTCTCGGAACCGGCGCCCGACGTGATCATGATACCACCTTCGCCTTCCATCATCGTTCCCATGGCCAAGGCCACCGTGCTCGAAATCGCTCCCAGTTGCAGGTTCACTCCTGCTCCGGTCAATTCACGGGCGGCCACGGTGGCATCGTTCGGGTTGGCTTTTGAATCGCGAATCTCCAGAGCGACTTGTCGCCCATCAATGCCGCCCGCCTCATTGATCCCCTCCACGGCGATCTCTGCGCCGACGCGCACGGCGTCGCCGATCAACTGCTGGGGACCGCTAAGCGGTGTCACCAGCCCGATAGGAATGGCCGTTTGCCCGCGCACGATACCCGGCGCGAATAACGGAATCGAAGCAGCGGCGCCCGCGCTAGCCAAGAGATGGCGTCTAGTCAGTCTGGTCATGGTTCTCTCCTCCTAGAAATAACCGTTGATGGCGATTATTCGCCGGTAAATTCGGGTTTGCGCTTCTCACGAAATGCCGCCACCGCCTCTGCATGATCGCGGGACAGGTTCGACATCATTTCATACGCGATCCCAGCATCCATGCTGGCGTGAACAAGGGCCTTGAGCGGCAGATTTGCGGTAATCTTGGTCCAGCGGATCGCCTTGATTGCTCCGCCGGCAAGGCGACGGGCAAGGCCGTAGGCCGCTTCGTCCAAGTTCTCGACTGGCACCGCGCGACTTATCAGGCCCATCTGCGCCGCATCAGTCGCAGGGATTGGGTCCCCTGTCATCAGGTATTCCCGCGCACGACCAAATCCGATCATCTGTGGCCAAAGGAATGCCCCGCCATCGCCCGCGACCAGCCCGATCGAAACATGCGGATCACCTATCTTGGCCTTCTCAGAAGCGATGACCACGTCGCAAGACAAGGCGACAGACGCGCCTAGTCCAAGGGCATGTCCGTTCATTCGGCAGATCAGAGGCTTTTCGAGATCGAGCTGCGAGAACAAAATGCGCTTGGCCTCTGTCGCAGTGATCTCGAAATTCGACGGCGTGTCGATCGCATCCTGCATCCAGTCGACATCACCGCCAGCGCAAAACGCACGTCCCGCACCTGTAAGCACCACGATATCGGACTCCGGGTCGTCGTTTGCATCGGAAAAAACGCGCGACAGCTCTGAATGCAGCTTTGCATTCACCGAATTGAGCGACTCGGGGAGGTTCAGGGTGATTGTCAGGATTCGTCCCTCGCGGGAAAACGTTATCGTCTCGTAGTCATCGAACAACGCCATTGTCAGGCCTCCTTGCCAGTGGATATTTCACCGCGCGCATCGGCAATCCGCTCCAGATGCCAGGCCTCGTCCCCAAGACCCAGTGAAAGCGCCTTGAGGCGGCGGAATGCCGAGCCAATGGGCAATTCCTCGGTCATGCCGATGCCCCCGTGTAGCTGGATCGCCTCGCGACCGATTTGCAGACACCGCGCGCAAACACCCTGTTTGGCCGCCGATAACGGGCTGACGCGTGCCTCGCCGGCAGGCAGGGAGAGGGCATGATTGGCCATCATAGCAAGCGACCGCGCCTCCTCTAGCGCAATATTCAGATCCACCATGCGATGCTGAAGCGCCTGAAACGATCCGATCGGTTGCCCGAATTGCTCACGCGTCTTGAGATACTCAAGCGTGCGCTCGTGCAGCAAGTCCGCCAGCCCGACCGCTTCGGCGCAAAGGGCGGCCGTCGCATGATCGAGCGCCTCGCTCAGCACGTCCTCGGCGGTATTGCCCTGACATAGAATGTCATCGTGCCCGATGGCGACATCGGTGAGCAGCAAATCCGCAGCATCTCCGCCGTCCAGCAGCCGCCGTTCGCGCAGCGAAATCCCTTCGCGATCAGCGGGAACGCGTAGCAATACAAGCGACCCCGCACCGTCAGAGGCCGAAATCAGGAAGTGGTCGGCCAGAGTCGCCCACGATACCAGAGATTTTGTGCCGCTGAGGCGATGTCCACCGCCGCAATCCATCAAACGCAAATCCGGAGTGAAGGGCGCATGACGCTGGTTCGGCTCTTCGAGGGCGGGCAACTCGATGCTTTGACCTTCCAGCACATTCGCAAGGGATGTCTTCGCACCGGCGCCCGACAGCAGCCGTGCACCTAAGACCATCCCTTCGATGAGAGGCGCGCGCAGCAGCGCGCGTCCCGCCATCTCCATTATCACTGCCACTTCGACCGGCCCGCCGTCGATACCGCCTTCGGCTTCCGAAAACCCCGCGCCAAGCCAGCCCATGTCCGCGATCTCGCGCCATAGAGCACGATCCGCTTGCGGACGGCTCGGCAGCGATGCAAGCCAGCGTTCCGCAGTGTCGCGCAGCATGTTCTGTTCATCGCTCAGACTAAATTCCACAGCGCTCTCCCCTCTCTCTAAACACGCGTCGTTGGCAGGCCGAGGGCGTGCTTGGCGATGATATTGCGCTGAATTTCGTTGCTACCGCCCCAGATCGTCGGGGCGCGCTGAAACAGGAAGTCATGAACGATGCCCATGCTACGCAGTTCCTCGTCGATGCCGGTCCCATCCGAGAGCATCTGGGGATCATAGGCCAGCGCATCGGGGCCTAGAACATCGACGGAAAACTCGGAAATTTCCTGAAGCAGCGAGCTGCCGCGAATCTTCAGCAGCGAGGATTCTGTCCCAGGTGCAGCACCGGCCGTAACGTCTGCCAAAAGCCGCAGCGACATCCACTCCAACGCGTGAATATCGACCTCGAACCGCGCGATCTTATCACGGATGCGCCAGTCCTTCCCAAGCCCACGGGCTTGCGCGGCGCTTTCCGCTCGCGCGAGCAACCGACGCGCCTTTCCGGTTTCGGCAGACAGAACCCGCTCATGGCCCAGCAGGAACTTGGCATAGGTCCAGCCCTTGTTCTCCTCGCCTACTAAATTGGTGGCTGGCACGCGCACATCGTCGAAGAACACCTGGTTGAGATGCCGGAATCCGTCGATTGACTGGATCGGCTGAACATTGATTCCCGGTGTATTCATGTCGATTAGGAGGAACGAAATTCCCTGTTGCAGTCGGGCGTCGGAGTTGGTGCGCACGAGGCAGAACATCATGTCGGCCCACTGCGCCATGCTGGTCCATATCTTCGAACCGTTGACGACATAGGCGTCGCCATCCCGGCGGGCCTTTGTCGACAGGCGTGCAAGATCCGACCCCGCGCCCGGTTCGGAATATCCCTGACACCAGAATACGCTGTTGTCGACAATCCCCGGAAGGTGGCGCCGTTTTTGCTCTTCGTTCCCAAAGGTGAAGATCACCGGACCCGCATAGTTGACCCCGAAGGGCAACAGCCAAGGCGCGCCAGCGCGGGCAGTCTCTTCCTGAAAGATGTAGCTTTCAGATGCTCCCCATTCTTGCCCGCCATAGTCCTTGGGCCAGAACCCGGCCAGCCAGCCGCGACTCGCCAGAATGTCTTGCCAGCGCATGTAGTCATCACGCTGTAGCGGCTGGCCGTGAAGCACCTTGTCGCTGATGTCGCGGGGAAGCTGTGTCGAACAAAATTCGCGCACTTCGTCGCGAAAGTCGACCTCCGCGTTACTCCATAGGGCTGTCACAGAACTCCTCCCCAAGCTCAAATATTGATTATTGATTCATTATTCATTTTTTGATTCGAGTAAAGCTCTTTTGACGAAAGTCGACACCATCGTTGCGGACAGCGCGTCACACATGAGCGCGCCGGCAGGGTCGTGGTGCCCCGGGCCGAAGAACTGGATGGTCACGCTGACACCTGCTGCTAACGCCCTTGAGGCCAACCACCCGCTCGCCGCCACGCTGATGCGCCGCGCGATGATCGAATACACTTTGGGTGGCGCGAAATCCAAACGCTACCGCCACGCCGCCCGCCACCTTGCGGAATGCCGGTTCTGCGATCCGGCGATCGAGGACTACGGCAATGTCCTACCCCACGGGCAGTTTGTCGAGGGCTTGCGCGAGAAACACGGCCGCAAATACGGGTTCTGGCATCTAATCGACGAGTAGAGATTGGGCGCGAAAATGATTGGCTAAGCCGGTCACAGGCGATGTCCACGCCGAGAGCGGCGAAGGTCGGAAAACAGCCCCGAACCCGCTGGTCAATCCGCCTCCGCCCTCACCGGTTTCATACTTAGCGAAGAGAGAAAGCTGACCGATGCAACTGCGGCGTCGTGCAAGCAGCTCCCTTCAAAGCAGACACTCATCCCCGATTTCGTGGCGCGCGTGAGGACGACTGCCGCCTCGACGATGCCGATCTTCGAGGAGGCCTGGGCGTTGTGATCAGGCTTTTCGGCAAGTTGGCGGTCGTTCTCGCGGTTTGCGAGCAGCGTGAACAGGACGCTTCGGCTGAAGTGCAGCCGAAGCTCCTTTGCATCTCAAGGATGAGGGGACTTGGCACATTGCAGCCTTGGGCTGGGACAAGGAACACGATGGCCGGCCTATTCACAAGGCGATGTTTGACTGAGCTTCTATGTGGGCCTGTCTGGCGCGAATTTACGACGGTAGGTGCCGGGGGTGACGCGGGCGAGCCGTTTGAATAGGCGCCTAAAGGCCGCCCCGTCCTCGTATCCGACTTCCCAACTGATCTGTTCGACCGACAGGTCGCTCTGTTCGAGCTTCCGCTTGGCGTGGTCAACTCGGAGGTGCTGGACATAGGCGAGCGTGCATGCGTTGCATCCACTCGACCAGTTCCGGATGTCGATCCCGCACCCAACCTTCTTCAACCGCCATGGTTGGCACGATGACGACATCGGTAGGCAGCTGTGCAGGCACATCTTGCGCATGCGGGGCCAAAGAGACTTTGGCATAGGAAACCGAGGAGGCATCGAGACCATAGTGCAAATCCGCGACCTGACGCACGACATCACCGACGGCATCCGCTGTGATGACAGCGCGCAACCGCCGGATGGTTCTACGGATCGGAGGGCTGCCGAACACCCATGGGACGAACTGATAGCTTCCGCGCGCCTGCGAGCACTCCTCTGGACGAGGCGGAACGCCACCTTCCTGAACAGCCACAGATCGTCATCCATAGCTGCGAGACGCGCCACAACCATGCCGGCCGGGACCGTCAGACGCCTTTCTGGGAGATTTCTCGGAGAGATCGAGGCGGCACAGAACTGCGAGAGCGCCGGAAAGTCCTTGTTTTTATGGCGCTAACTGGTGGGAATGGTTGACAATTCACCACAAAAAACCGTTTTTCGGGCGATTTCTGTCAACTTCAGGTAAACCTTTGTCAACCATTTGCCGGATAAAGAGGCCCTTCTTGGGGACTTCTGCCCCCAAGAAGGTTTCCAACCTTTTCGCTCGGGTAAACCTCTGTCAACCCTCGGCAACCCTCTCGCCACCACTAGGGATTCGACGAGGAATGGCCTGATCGTCGTCCCCCCCCCCGAAAGCCAAATCTCCGATCCTCTCATGCTGGTCGGGTAGTAGCCTGGGCTCTTCAAATTTCCCGGTGGCTTCGGACGGCACGCGGTTTTGAGTAGCCTTCGGCCGTTCTGAGCGATGGAGGGCGGAATGGAGCTGGAGACGAGCCTTTTCACGATGGCTTCTGGCCTTCAGGAGCCAGGGGCCCTGGAGCATTGCCGATGTGCGCTTTGATGCCTCGGCCAAGGAGGTCCACTTCGAGGTCCGTTTCAAGGCGGGAAGCCGGTTTGCCTGTCCGTCCTGCGGCGTGACCGACCAGCCGGTTCACGACACGCGATAGCGCAGCTGGGAACATCTGCGTTTCTTCGTGCACAATGCCTTCATCTATGCCTGCGTTCCCCGCGTCGCCTGCAGCCAGTGCGGCAAGACCGGGCAGGCCCCGGTTCCCTGGGCGCGCAGCGGCAGCGGCTTCAGCCAGCTGTTCGACGCCTTCGTGATCGCCCTGGCCCGCGAGGTGCTGGTGAAGATCATCGCCGATCTTCTCGAGGTCGGGACCGACCGGATAACGGGACGACTTTTCGCAGGGTAGGCTCGATGCTGTTCTTATCGCATAAAGGATCCCACCCGCCGTGCGGGAACGAGCGGCGCGCGAAGGGATAGATTTTACCAAATTGGGTGGCCGATGCGTCTGTCCGCGTCTAACCACGACAAAATGCTGTAAAACCCCGGCTGCCTTTATCACATCAACTTTAGGCAACCCCCTCGGGATCCGGCGAGGGACGACGATCGCACCATTCCTCGCCGGTAGCCTACGCCTTGACCCTGCTAAGTCCGTCTGGGTGCACAAACACGCCGCAGAAGCTGCACACGGCGCAGGGTCGGCATCGGATCGCGATCATTGCTGATGTCGCGCAAGAAGCGCAGCCAGGCGCGCTCATTGGGCGTCAGTTCGTTTTTCTGATCTATCATGATGCGCTACCTCCCGAAGATGGCCCTGATCGCCGCCTGGGACCTGCTGGTCAGCCGCGGATCGGTGTTGTCGGATACCTCGCGGATCTCCTGCAGCCAGCCACGCTCGTTCGTAGTGACAGGCTCGCCAAACACGTTGATCACGGCTTCCGCTCCCGTGCGGCCAATGGCCTGTTCCAATGCGAGGCGCATCAGGTAGGCCGGATCACACTCCAGAGCGCGCGCCAAGGCGGGGATGCGATCAAGCGCCGCCTTGGTGCTGCCCTGCTTAATCATCGTGATCATGTTCTGGTTCACATATCCGGCCTGGGCGGCGATCTCTGCCTGGCTTTTCTTGGATTTCAACTCAAGCACCCGGCGTTCGAGATATTTTGCCAATCCGGTGTCGGCATGCGGTTTCTTGGTCATCGCTTTTCCTCTCAGATGTGACGCTGCACGTCATGTGCTGCTCATATTTCTATAGCGATGCAGTGATTGGGGATGTTTGGCGGGGAGATGTGATGTTCAACATCTTTACTTTTTGTTGAGCATCAGCCATGCTCAACAAATCCAGAATTCGTTGAGCAGAATGGTATCTGAGATGTTCGAGCGTCATTCCTCCACCGCGCATGCCGCCTATCATGACCTGCTGAGATCGCTTCAAGACGATGCTGCCTCGGATATCCGTGGCACACCGACACGCGTGGAACGCAACGGCAAGACCTACTGGTATGACACCTATCGCATAGGATCGGACGTCAAGAAGCGCTACATCGGAGAAGACAGCACCGAGCTTCGCGGTCGACTGGAAAGACACAAGACTCTGAAAGCCCAACAGGAAGAGCGTCGCCGGAGCCGCACACGGCTCGTAAGATTGCTTCGTGCCGAAGGCTTCCTCGGCCTCGACGCGGCAACGGGCAGCCTCTTATCTGCGATGGCCGCGTCTGGGGTATTTCGTCTCGGGGGCACGATCGTCGGCACGCACGCCTTCCGTCTTTATGAGGGCGAGTTGGGCATTCGCTTCAACATGGACATGACTGCCCATACAGATGATATCGACATCGCCAGCTTTTCCCGACTGTCCCTGGCGCTGGAGGATGCCGCCTCTCCGCCTCTAGAGGATGTGTTCAGGGACTTCGATTTCACGGCACAGCCGAGCCTGAAGGCCGGTCACTCCTGGCGCTGGAAACAGACGCGCGGTGATACATTGATCGAGTTTCTTACGCCGTCCTTCGGTGACGAAGAGAGCCTTCGCGAACTGCCTGCTCTTGGTGTAGATGCGCAAGGACTGCACCATCTGAACTACCTGATTGCAGAGCCGATCAAGGCTGCTGTCACCTATCGGAGCGGCGTGTTGGTGCAAATTCCGCAGCCTGAGCGTTACGCCATCCACAAGCTGATCGTTGCAGATCGCCGCCGTCCTGGTGATGACGCTCTCAAATCCGAAAAGGACCGGCGCCAGGCGGCCTTCCTGATCGATGTGCTTGCTCATGACCGACCGGATGAGCTGCGCGATGCCTATGAGGATGCGCTTTCGAGAGGACCGAAGTGGCGATCGAGGATCGAGGCATCACTGCAACGCATGCCCCGAAGGTTGGAACTAATGCAACGACTATAGGCGCGTCGGACCAGTCGGACCAGTCCGACCAGTCGGACCAGTCGGACCAGTCGGACCAGTCGGAATTCGTGTGAACCACCCTGTCAAGGTCGATCCACCCGGTCCGAGTCGCATCGAGGACACAACTGGCAGATGCGCGCCAGGTTCGTTTGTGCGTTTTGTGCTTCCAGTAGCTGTTAGTGCCACTCACGAGGGTCTAAGCTCGAACCACATAGACGTTCGGGCGATCAGAAATGTTATTCTCAAACATATTCCCTGTGATGCGGTGTCCCGCAGATCTCTATTTCAGAGGATAAGCAGGCAACCGCCCAATCGCGTCGGCCTTGGCTTTCAAAGACACGTCGCCGTAACCATCAGATGCGGATTTCGCCGCGTGGCCCTGTATCGCGTCATAGACGCGCGGTGAAATCCCAAGCTCGATGGTCTGACTCTTGAACCGGTGACGCCAACCATAGTTAGGTCGAACGCCATCCGGGATTAGCTCGCGTTCCTGTAGCCAAGTGCCAATCTGGTTCGATATACGCTTTGCCTTATCTGCATATTTCGCCGGGATGGTGCCGCCATGAAAAAGGGGGCCGGGCTTTGCCGCTTTCACGAATTCGGGAAATCCGAGACTGACGATTTGCTCATGCAGCGGCACGTCGCGATAATCACCTGCCTTAATGGTCCCGGCGTCCGGGGTAATGCGGATGATCCACTGACCATCTACCTCTCGCACATCCTCTTTCCGCAATTGTGTGATTTCAGAAGGGCGCGCGCCGCAAAATGCGCAGATAATCGGCACCCATCGCTTTGCCGCGATAAGATGCGATTTCTCACGGATGTATCCGTTGACGTCCGCGTTTGGTTCGTAGGTCGTGGCGACTTTGAGAATCTTGATCGCCTCGGCTTCTGTGAAGCCTTGCTCGCGGCTGTGTTGGCGGCGCGGCTTGGGTTGCCGGACCTTCTCCGCAACGTTCTCGGGCAGCTTGTCATTCTCGACCGCCCAATTCAGCAAAGATCGCACTGTGGATAGGTGAACATCGCTTATCGTTTTCGGAGATAGAGAACCTCTGAGTTGGTCGCGCCACGCCATGATATCCTTTTTGGTCAGCCGTGCGGCGTCGTCATGTTTCACAAATTTGCGCAGACCTTCCACCGCTACCCCCTGTCGCTTACCACCGTCGCGCATCGAACCTGACTGCATTCGCATCTCAACATACTCGGTCCACAGGCGCTTGATACTGACCGGCGCGGGGGTGTCTTCTGGGGGTTGCGCGTTCTTGATGATCGGGGCGCTAGGTGTGCCGGTGAAATCCCCTTCGTCGCGCTCTGCGACTCGTTCCAGCGCCTCTAGCTCTGCGCTGCAAAGGGCACGGGCGATCCCCCGCCATTCATCGCTACCCGGTGCTGCATTGAGATTGCCAGAGGCGCGGAAACGCTCGATTTGCGCCCCTGCCAGATGGGCCAGCTCCGCATCATCGGCTTGACCGGCTATCGCCGCGCGCAGCCGCTGCACCAGAAGATCATCAATGCCGATGGACGGCCAGCGCGCATCGTTGCGCAGCTCATCATCGAACGCCAGCCGCTGCATGTAATGGCTCACGGCGATCTGGTCAGGTGCGAGGGGATAGCGGGCCGGGCCAGATTGAACGCCCCCTGCCCCGGCCTTTTGCTCGGCAACGGCGATCTGGTGTTGAAGCTGAGCAACCGCACCGGGTAGCAACTTGAGCGCCTGCCGGTAGTCGCCACCCAGCGGGCTGCGCAGCTCGGTCTTGCCGACGATTCTGCGCAGGTCTTTCGGCACCACCAGCCGGGCGTGGTAGCGCCCGTTGCGATTCACCATGTTCCTGATCTTGCCTGCCATGCCGATGATCCCTTTGTAACCAAAACTGTAACCACAGAACGGCCAAAAGCCTTTGTGTGCAAGGGTTTTATGTGATTTCAATGGGATAGGATGGTGGGTCGTGAGAGACTCGAACTCCCGACATCTTCGGTGTAAACGAAGCGCTCTACCGACTGAGCTAACGACCCGGCGCCAAGTCTGGTAAGCCCTTTGCATGGGCTTGGCAAGAGGGGCGCGCACCCGCCGCCCCTCCTCCATGCTTCATGGTTTCAGAAAAACGCCTGCAACCCGGTCTGCGCCCGGCCCAGGATCAGCGAATGCACGTCATGGGTGCCCTCGTAGGTGTTCACGGTCTCCAGATTCACCAGATGCCGGATGACGTGGTATTCAAGGCTGATGCCGTTGCCGCCGTGCATGTCTCGTGCCATCCGCGAAATATCAAGCGCCTTGCCGCAGTTGTTTCGTTTGATAATCGAAATCATCTCGGGCGCGGCGTTGGCCTCATCCATCAGCCGCCCAACCCGCAACGCTGCCTGAAGACCAAGCGCGATCTCGGTCTGCATGTTCGCCAGCTTGAGCTGGAAAAGTTGTGTCTGCGCCAAGGGCTTGTTGAATTGCTTGCGATCCAGCCCATACTGCCGCGCCGCATGCCAGCAGAACTCCGCCGCGCCCATCGCGCCCCATGCGATGCCATAGCGCGCGCGGTTCAGGCAGCCGAATGGCCCCTTGAGTCCCTCGACATTCGGAAGAAGCGCCTCTTCGTCCACTTCGACATTGTCCATGACAATCTCGCCGGTGATGGATGCGCGCAGGCTCATCTTGCCCTCGATCTTCGGCGCGCTCAGCCCTTTCATGCCCTTTTCCAGAATGAAACCGCGGATCTTGCCGCCATGCGCATCGGACTTGGCCCAGACAACGAAGACATCCGCGATGGGTGCGTTGCTGATCCACGTCTTGGACCCGTTGAGAACATAGCCGCCGTCGGTCTTCTTTGCCGTCGTCTTCATCCCAGCCGGATCAGACCCGGCGTCCGGTTCCGTCAGTCCGAAACAACCGATCCATTCACCACTGGCCAGTTTCGGCAGGTATCTGTCGCGCTGCGCATCGGTGCCATAGGCATGGATCGGATACATCACGAGGCTCGATTGCACCGACATCATGGAGCGATAGCCCGAGTCGACCCGTTCCACCTCGCGCGCAACCAGACCGTAGGACACATAGCCCGCGCCAAGCCCGCCATGCGATTCGGGAATTGTCGTGCCCAGAAGGCCCATCTCTCCCATCTCGCGAAAGATCTCGGGATCTGTTTCCTCGTTCTCGAAGGCCGCCGACACGCGCGGCATCAGCTTGTCCTGCGCATAGGCGCGCGCGGAATCGCGGATCATCCGCTCATCCTCCGTCAACTGGGAGTCGAGCCGGAACGGATCTTCCCAGTCGAAACTTTCCAGGTTGGGCTTGTCCTTGGCTTTCAGCGTCATGGTTAGATCCTTTTATGCTGCCGTTGCGCCGCGATCATGTCAATTCGTGCTGACCGCGGTTCACTTGCTCCCCTTATCTCCTAGCTTTCGTCGGGAATCCAACGATAATGCGGCAAGACAACATGACGTAATGGAATGAACTATGTCTCTACCCCGCCGTTTCCTGCCCCCGCTATCGTGGTTGATGGCCTTCGAATCCGTTGCCCGTCTCGGCTCGGTCACAGGGGCGGCGACAGAGCTTGACCTGACGCAAAGCGCGGTCTCGCGGCAGATCGCCAAGCTGGAGGATCAGGTCGGAACAGCCCTGTTCACGCGCGACCGCAAGCGCCTTTTGCCAACAACGGCGGGACGGGCCTACGCCGAGCAGGTGCGTGCCGCCCTCTCGCGGATTGCCAACGCCACGGTGCAGCTTCACTCCAACCCGGACGGGGGCGCGCTGAATCTTGCCATCCTTCCCGCGATCGGCACCCACTGGCTCGCACCGCGACTGCCGGACTTCCTCGCCCGCCATCCCGGCGTCACGGTCAATCTCTCCACGCGCATGGCCCCATTCGACTTTTCCGGCGAACGATTTCACGCCGCGATCTCCTTTGGCACCGGCATCGATGCGGGACGCTGGCTCGGCACCCGGACCCTGCCCTTGATGGAGGAGGAGGTGCAGCCAGTCCTGTCTCCGACCCTCGCGCACGAGGGCCTTCGCCCTAACGATTTGGCCGAAATGCCGTTGCTGCATCTTGAAACCCGACCAAAGGGCTGGGCGCGCTGGTTCGCTCAACATGACGTCGATGCGCCCGATCCACGCTCGGGCATGCATTTCGATCAGTTCGAGGCAATGCTCAAGGCGGCGGAGGCCGGGCTTGGCGTGGCGCTAATGCCCCGTTTCCTCGCCGAAGGGGCCCTGGCGCGGGGCACGGTCGTCACCCTGCCGGGGAGCACCATGACCAGCCTTGGCACCTATGCTCTCGTTTGGCCCGAAACGCAGGACGACTACCCCCCGCTCCGCGCGTTTCGAGACTGGCTCAAATCACAGATATGATGCGGCAGCTAAATCCTGTGTAGAGAACCGTCGTGCCCGGTCGGTTCTGGTCCGACGCCCGATCTCGCAAGACATCTTCTCGACTTTCAGAGGGATCTGTTGGTGCGGGTGGAGGGACTTGAACCCCCACGCCTTGCGGCGCCAGAACCTAAATCTGGTGCGTCTACCAATTCCGCCACACCCGCATGTCCGGCGGTTCTTAGCAAAGCTCCGGCAGGGAGGCGAGGGGAAAATCGCCGGGTTCAGATCCCGGAATCGCGCAGCACCGACGGCAGTGTTTCAGGAAGATCCTCGGCGATCAGGCCAGGGCCGAAACGGCGCGCGCACTCCACATGTAACCACGCCGCCGTCTCCGCTGCCTGCAACGGATCGAACCCGCGCGCCAGCAGACCGACAATGAACCCGGCCAGCACGTCACCCGCCCCCGCCGTGGCAAGCCAGGGCACGGCGCGGTCGTAGTGGGCCGCATGGACATGGCAAGTCCCGTCCGGAGCCGCAATTACCGTGTCTGCGCCCTTGAACAGCACAACACAGCCCGCCCGCAACGCGGCGGCACGCGCCGCCTCCACCTTGGAGATGGCGGGCCCTGTCTCGGCCGATGGTGCGAGTGCCTCGGCTAAATCCGGAAAAAGTCGCCGGAATTCGCCTCCATGCGGGGTCAGAACGCAGCCGTCATGCAACCGCTTGAACAGCGCCTCCGGCTCTTCTGCAAACGCCGTTAGCGCATCGGCGTCCAGCACAACGCCCCGTCTCGGGTGGCTGGCCAACCCACCGCTTTCCAGAACCGTCTCGACCATTGCCCGCGCCCGCTCCACGCCCAGCCCCGGCCCAAGGCAAACAGCATTCAATCGCGCGTCCCGCAGCACCTCTGCCGTCTCCTCAGGTGTGCCAGCCCGCCGCAGCATCACGGCGGTCACCTGTGCGGCAACCTCCTGCTGAGCCGACCCCGGCACTCCGATCGTCACCAACCCCGCCCCGATGCGCAAGGCGCCGCGTGCCGCCAGCCGTGCCGCGCCCGTTCGCCCCGCCCCGCCCGAGAGGATCAAGGCGTGACCATGCGTGAATTTATGCGCAGCCGCCCTCTTGCCGGTTGGTGCGGGGCATGCCAGCCGCACCATATCGCCCGAATCCTTCATCCATGGCCCAAGGCCGATATCTGCGATGGCAACCGTGCCACACCATGCCGGCCCGTCGGTAAGGTAATGCCCGAGCTTCGGGCGATGAAAGGTCACGGTGAGATCGGCAACAAAGGGCGTGGCCATTGTCGCCCCTGTATCCGTGTGAATCCCCGTGGGCAGATCGACCGCCACGCACCGCGTTGACGGGGCGGCGGTTTTCTCCTGTGGCCGTGCAGCCTTGAACGGGCGGGTCATGCCGGTGCCGAAAAGGGCGTCCACGATCACATCGCAATCTCGCTCTTCTTCGGTCAGCGCGCCATAATCTTCAACCTCACCCATCGTCCGCCAACGCCGATAGTTTGTCTTCGCGTCGGGCGGCAGCTTGGCCGGATCGCCGAAAAGGGCAACCTCCACCTCCCAGCACCACTCCGTCAGAAGCCGTGCGATCACGAAACCGTCGCCGCCGTTGTTGCCCGGCCCGCACAGCACGAGCGCCCGGTGCGGGGCGCGCGCGAGATCCGGCCATTGCCTGAAGATCGCCTCCACCACGCCGCGCCCGGCGCGCTCCATCAGGTCAAGCCCTGTCACCGTTCCCGACTCGATGGCTGCTCTCTCAATGGCGCGCATCTGAGCAGCCGTGAGCAATTCGGTCATTTTCCTGCCTTCCGCGTTACAATTCAGCACAATTTGCAGGCATCTTGCACGATTATTGTGCATTCACCTGATTTCCCGTCACGCGCGCCCCTGTCGCAAGCTTAACCATTTGAGAGCGTGCCGCGAAAGTGGTCTGAGCGTGCTGCAAGACTGGCGAGGAGGCCCCGTGACATGAAAAAAGTCGAAGCAATCATCAAGCCCTTCAAGCTCGACGAGGTGAAAGAAGCGCTGCAAGACGTCGGCGTGCAGGGCCTGAGCGTCATCGAGGTCAAGGGCTTTGGTCGTCAAAAAGGCCATACCGAACTGTATCGCGGCGCCGAATACGTGGTGGATTTCCTGCCCAAGGTGAAGATCGAGGTCGTTCTTGACGACGATCAGGTCGATGCCGCCATCGAAGCCATCATCGACGCGGCCAAGACCGAGAAGATCGGTGACGGCAAGATCTTCGTCAGCCCCGTTGAACAAGCCATCCGTATCCGCACCGGGGAATCCGGCCCGGACGCGCTCTAATCACGACAGTTTCCAACGAAAAGGATACAGAGAATGAACGTTGACTCCGTTCTCAAGATGATCAGCGAAGAAGATATCGACTACGTCGACATCCGCTTCACCGACCCGCGCGGCAAGTTGCAGCACGTCACCGTCATGGCCGATCAGGTCGATGAGGATTTCCTTGATGAAGGCTTCATGTTCGACGGCTCGTCGATCCAGGGCTGGAAATCCATCGAGGCCTCCGACATGAAGCTGATGCCCGCCCTCGACAGCGCCTATATCGATCCGTTCTATGCCGAGAAAACGCTTTGCCTGCATTGCTCCGTGGTTGAACCCGACACCGGCGAACCCTATGAGCGCGACCCGCGCGGCACCGCCGAGAAGGCCGAGGCCTATCTGAAATCCTCCGGCATCGGCGATCAGGCGTTTTTCGGACCCGAGGCGGAGTTCTTCCTCTTCGACGATGTGCGGTTTTCCAACACGATCAACAAGGTCTCCTACGAGGTCGACGCGCTGGACGCCTCCTGGAACACGGACACCGAATACGAAATGGGCAACATGGGTCATCGCCCGGGCGTCAAGGGCGGCTATTTCCCGGTGAACCCGATCGACGACGGGCAGGACATCCGGTCCGAGATGCTCTCGACGATGAAGCGGCTCGGCATGAAGGTGGACAAGCACCACCATGAGGTCGCCTCCTGCCAGCATGAGCTTGGCCTGATCTTCGACAGCCTGACCAAACAGGCCGACGAGCTTCAGAAATACAAGTACGTCATCCACAACGTGGCGCAGTCCTATGGCAAATCGGCGACCTTCATGCCCAAGCCGATCTACGGCGACAACGGCACCGGCATGCATGTCAACATGTCGATCTGGAAAGATGGCAAGCCGCTCTTTGCCGGCGACAAATACGCCGACCTGAGCCAGGAAGCGCTGAATTTCATCGGCGGCATCCTCAAGCACGCCAAGACGCTCAACGCGTTCACCAACCCCTCCACCAACTCCTACAAGCGGCTGATCCCCGGCTTCGAGGCGCCTGTCTTGCGCGCCTATTCGGCCCGCAACCGTTCGGGCTGCGTGCGGATCCCGTGGACCGAAAGCCCCAAGGCCAAGCGCGTGGAGGCCCGCTTCCCCGATCCGTCGGCGAACCCCTACCTGTGCTTCGCCGCGCTGCTGATGGCCGGACTTGACGGCATCCGCAACAAGATCGACCCGGGCGAGGCGATGGACAAGAACCTCTACGACCTGCCCGCCGAAGAGCTCGAAGGCATCCCGACGGTCTGCGGCTCGCTGCGCGAGGCGCTCGACGCGCTGGCCGCCGATCACGAGTTCCTGTTGCAGGGCGACGTGTTCACCAAGGACCAGATCGACGGCTACATCGGCCTGAAGATGGAAGAGGTCGAGCTCTACGAACACACGCCGCACCCGGTCGAATTCGGCATGTACTACAGCTGCTGACCTGGCAGCGCCCACTTGACCGTTGCGCATACCGATGCCGGGCCGAAAGGTCCGGCATCTCGCATTTGCGGTGACCCATTTCCAATTGCGCCAACCACGCAACCCACACCGATGTCGATTTCGACTTTCGAAATACGCGGTTGCGGCCTGACTTTGCCCCCCTTGCGGCCGGCGGGCTCAGCCTGCCGCGCCGCCGCCCGTCTTGCGCGGCCCTCTGGAGAATATCATCTTCTGGTTGGCCAGCTTTTCGGATGGCCCCGTCCAGGCATAGAGAAGAAGCGACGGCTCGCGGTCGGACACGGTGATCCGATGCCGGTGCCCCGGTGGGTTGAAGATCAAAGATCCGGGCGCATAAACGCCCTGGTTGTTTTCCGACACCGCGCCCGACAGCGTGATATAGCTTTCGGTGATTCCGTCATGCGCATGCGCCGGATAGGTGCAGCCGGGCGCGAACAGCACCAGCCCGAGGATCACGGTTTCGCTGATAACCGGCCCGCCCGGCGCGACGATCTCCGCAAAGGCGAAACTGCGCTCGAGCCCGCGCGGGATCTTGTCATAACCGTATTGCCAGCTCAGCGTGCCGCAGACCGCCTCCAGCGCGCGCACCATCCGGACGTTGGGACTCGACAACCCTTCGTCCAGCGCGCGGCGCAGATGCGCCGTCACCGGCTTTGCCGCCGCCTCGATCGGGCGCAAATCAGCGTTTGCCTTCAACAGCTTGTTGATATCCTCGCGCACACGGCGTTGATGGGCGCGGATCGGCAGGCTGCCGCCCGAGGGCAGAAAACGATAGAGCTCATACATCTCGCGGAGCAGATATCCCCAATCGGGCAATTCGTTCAGTCGCGTCAAAGCCTTGCCTTTCCACCTGGGCCCGGATGATGGAACCATCGCATCGCGCGGGATCCGCGGGACGCCGAAATGCGACATTCCGCAACTCCTCTTCGCCGCATCCCGCCCCTCTCGCCTTTTCGGTTCGGCCGGTTTAATGCGAAGTATGGCCCGGCTGATCGTATTCAACAAACCCTTTGGTGTGCTGTCGCAATTCACCGATACCGGCAGCGCGGCACGCAAGCGCGAGGTGCTCTCCGACTACATCGCGCTGCCCGGCGTCTATCCCGCCGGGCGTCTGGACCGCGACAGCGAGGGGCTGTTGCTGCTCACCGATGACGGGGCGCTTCAGGCCCGCATTTCCAACCCCCGTCACAAGATGCCGAAGACCTATCTTGCGCAGATCGAGGGGGTGCCCGATGACGCCGCCTTGGCCGCGCTCCGCGATGGTGTGACGCTGAAGGATGGCCCGACCCGCCGCGCAAGGGCGCGCCTCGTCCCATCGCCCGACTGGCTCTGGCCGCGCGATCCGCCGGTGCGCTTTCGTAAATCCGTGCCCGACTGCTGGCTTGAGTTGACCATCACCGAAGGACGCAACCGCCAGGTCCGGCGCATGACCGCCGCCGTGGGCCATCCCACGCTGCGCCTTGTCCGGCTGTCGGTCGGCCCATGGGCCCTCGGCCCGCTGGCGCCCGGTGCGTGGCGCGAGGAAAATGTCGAACCACCAACACCTTATCGGCCCAGAGCCTCGCGCCGCAAAAGATAGGTGTGGATCGAAAAGACCACCGCGCGGCTCTGCGGCAGGCGAAGGATGCACTGCCGCTCCGAGCGCATGTAGGGGCCGTCATGCTCTGACACATCGCGACGCGGATCATCCTCTGTCCGGGGCTGATGCAGCGCCGGATCCTGATACCAGAGCGCGTTGAACCGCCACAGCGGACGGCCCGGCTTCACCCCGTCGAAGAGCCGCTGGACCCGCTTCGCCAGGCCATCGTCATAACTCTCCACGGTCCTGTGAATGCCGATCAGGGGCCGTTGAAACTTCTCGGCCAGCGACCAGCTTGCCGGAAAGCACAGCACCGCGGCCGTCAGCACATGCTCGGTTCCGCGCTTGTGAAGAATGCAGAAATCCTCCTGCACGATCCGCCCCAGCGTGGCCAGCGGATCGTCGCGATCGAGCGTCACCTCCGCCCCGTCGGGGCAATGCATCACCGTGCCGTCGCGCCGGAATCCCGCCCGGCCCTCAAGCTGTTCCAGCACCAGATCGAGCACCTCTCGCGCCGCCGCAAGCGCGCCCTCCTCGCAGGCCAGAACCGTGCCGCGCGCCTCCCTCAGAAGGCGCCGCCGCGCGCCCATCTGCCCGGCATAGGCCTCGTCGATATCCAGCCAGTCCGCCATCGCCAGGGGCGCGATCCCCGGAAGCGGGCGGGGGCTGAGAACATCATGGGGAATGCGGGTTTGCAGGATCTCGGTCATCCCCCTTGATTAGCCGACCTGCGCGGCAAAGACATTCAAAAAATGACGCCCCGCCGCCCCAAACATCGAATCAGGGTTAACGCCCTGAAATCTCGGAAAAACCCGTTTCGGTATCACGTCGGTAAAACGTCGGTATCGCGTCGGTGGCGAAAACCGCCCCGCGCCGTCTCGGGCCACTGTGAACGCGGCGCGCGTTGCATTTTCGAGTATTTTGGGAACAGAGAAAGGGCAGGTTTCCCGCAGCATCTTTTCGGGTCAAATACCTCGGGGTCCGGGGCAGAGCCCCGGGGCCTGCGCGGCCCGAGCGCAAACCATCCTGTGCGCCGCGAGGCGCGCCTTTCGCAGGAGGGCATGCAACGTCACCATCGCGTGACGGGGCGCGATGCGGGTTGCGCATGGGGCCGGGCGCGCCATGCTGGGCGCAAAGGCTATCGACGGAGACCCGCATGACAACCGAACGCTTCACCTTCCCCGGCCATGACGGCAGCGAGCTGGCCGCGCGGCTCGACATGCCCGAGGGGCCGCATCTGGCCACCGCCCTCTTTGCCCATTGCTTCACCTGTTCCAAGGACATTCACGCCGCGCGCCGCATCTCCGGGCGGCTCGCGGCGATGGGTCTTGCGGTGCTGCGCTTCGATTTCACCGGGCTGGGCCACTCGGAGGGCGAGTTCGCCAATACCACCTTCACCACCAACGTCGACGATCTGGTTGCGGCGGCCGGGGCGCTGAAGGATCGCGGCATGGCGCCGGACCTGCTCATCGGGCACAGTCTCGGCGGCGCGGCGGTGCTGCGGGCCGCCGGGCAGATTCCCTCCGCGCGGGCGGTGGTGACGCTCTCCGCTCCGTTCGATCCGGACCATGTCACCCGCAATTTCGGCGGCGCGCTCGACCGGATCGAGCAGGAGGGGTCGGCCGAGGTCGATCTGGGCGGACGGCCGGTGCGCATCGGGCAGGCGTTCGTCCGGGACGTGGCCGCCGCGAAACTCGCCCCCGCGATCGCCGGGCTGAACCGTGCGCTTCTGGTCATGCACGCCCCTCGCGACGAGATTGTCGGGATCGACAACGCGCGCGAAATCTTCGTGGCCGCGAAACACCCCAAGAGCTTTGTCACCCTCGACGACGCCGATCACCTGATCTCGGACGCCAGTGACGCCGAATATGCCGCCGAGGTCATTTCCGCATGGGCGCGGCGCTATCTCGACCTCACGCCCCCCGCCCCGCCGCGCGGCGCCCCCGAAGGGATCGTCCGGGTGAGTGAGGCGGACGCGGACGGATTTCTTCAGGACATCCAGTCCGGCCCGGAACACCATGTGTTGGCCGATGAGCCGGAGGCCCATGGCGGGACCAACCGGGGCATGTCGCCCTACGGGTTCCTGTCGGCGGGCCTGGGGGCCTGCACCTCCATGACGATCCGCATGTATGCGCGGCGCAAGGGCTGGCCGCTGGCCCATGTGCGCGTCGATGTCAGCCACGACAAGGTCCATGCGCAGGACGCGGGCGGCAAAAGCGGTTCCAAGGTCGACGCCTTTCACCGGGTGATCCGGCTGGAGGGCGATCTCGACGCCGACCAGCGCGAGCGCCTTCTGGAGATTGCCGACAAATGCCCGGTGCATCAGACATTGGAGCGCGAGAACGTCATCAAAACCGAGCTTGCGGAGGATTGACCCTTTCGCGGAGGTGCCGCGCGGGGCAGAACGGGACGGGGCGCAACAGCAAGGGGCCGCCATGCAGGATGATCTCGCCATCGTGATCCTCGCCGCCGGCGCGTCGTCGCGGATGCGCGGCGCGGACAAGCTCTTGCAGGTGGTGGCGGGGCGCCCGCTTCTGGCCGTCATGGCAGAGCGGGCCCGCGCGGTGTCCCATCGTGTTCTTGTCGCCCTGCCCGGTCCGGATCATCCACGCGCGGCGGCGCTGGCGGGGCTGGGCGTCACCCCGGTCTTCGTGCCCGATGCGGCGGAGGGCATGGGCCATTCGATCCGCGCCGGCATCGCCGCCCTGCCCGGCGGCTGCGCGGCGGCGATGATCCTGCCCGCCGACATGCCCGAACTGACGGGCGACGATCTTGCCACGCTGGCGGCGGCATGGTCGGGAGAGCCGGACCGGCCGTGGCGCGCCACGGGGGCCGATGGCACGCCCGGCCATCCGGTGATCTTTCCCCGCACCCTGTTTCCCGCGCTGCGCGGGCTCTCCGGCGATCGCGGCGCGCGCGATGTGCTGCGCGCCCATGGCGGAACGCTCAAGACGTTCGCCCTGCCGGGCCGGCACGCGCTGACCGATCTGGACACGCCCGAGGAGTGGGCCGCGTGGCGGCGCGGGCCGGTCTGAAATGTCCGCACCGGGGCCGCGCTGACCCCCTCATCGAGGTCGCCGTCACTCGATTCTTGCGCCGGCGCCGGATCAGGCAGCGACAGGGCGGGCGATTTCGTGATAGAGCGCGCCCGTCTCGCGCACGAGTTTCAGCCCCGCATCCAGCGGCAGCATGTTGTAGTTCCCGGGCACACCGACCCGCGGCACGAGCCCCACATCCACGCCCCAGTAGCTCTGACAGAAGAGCAGCGCGCCATGATCGGCGAAGATCATCTGGTCCTCGGCGAAGACCGGCTTGACCACCTCGACAACGCCATAGGGTTCCAGCCGCTCCACCCCGGGCAGGGCCGCCAGTGCCGCGCCGGGCACCACCGCGAAAGGATCGCCCCACCTGTCGCGCGCGCGGTCGGTCTCGATCAGCACGCCCTGATGCGGCAAAACAAGGATTTCATTGCGGTTTCCGATATTCCCCGCGGGCACCAGAAGCGGCCAACAGGCCTCGGGACAGGGGCCGATGGTGCACCACAGCTCTTCGTGGACAACGGCGAGCACCTCTTGCAGCCCGCCATCGAAGGTCAGAACCCGGTCGCCCAGGCGCAGGGTCTCGGCGGCGATCCAGCCGCCTTCCGTGGCCACTTGCGTGCCCTCGATCAGACCGCATCCCAGCCCCGGCGGAACCGGGGCGATACGTTGCCGAAGCTGCGGCTCTTCTTTGTGTCCAAACATCTCTCTACCCAAGGCATTGTTGCGTTTGCGGGTTACACAACCATTAGGGGTTCTGTCTTGGGAAGACTTGCGCCGGAACCAAGGAAATTTTGCGGCAGGATTAACTTTTTCGAAACAATTTGGCTCTGAGATCAGGATTCGCGCCTATTCGGATCGAAGCTGTATCCGAAGCGCACGATATCCGTGGCGCAGATATCCGCGAGTCGTTCGGCGGCCCCATCGGTATAATAGCGCCGGTAATCGGCGGCGCGCGCGGATCTGTTGACCACCGGCAGCGGCAGCGCAAATCCCAGATGCGCCCAGAGCGGGGCCGCGTCCTGTTCGATGTGTTCCAGCCGGATGAAAGCGTCGCAGCGTTCCTGTCCGCCGGCATCGCGCATGTAGCGGCCATAGGGCATGGCGCGAAAGGACGCGGCGGTTGACGGGTGTGAAATGAAATCCGTGAAATCAACGGCTTGCGACAGGTGCACTGCCGGGTGATCGAAGCTCTGCTCGCGCAGCCAGTGATAATAGCTCACCATCCGGTCCCACGGGTTTCGCACCAGCGTGAAGGTGAAATACTCCACCACCTGCGCGCGGCTGACCAGCCCGTCGATGTCGGCCAGCGTCGAATGCTTCCAAAGCCGGCCGGCCGCCGCGACCCCCTTCAGCCGCCGCCTGCGGTTGCGCGCCTTGGGGGTGTCGCCGAGCATCACGTCATCGCGCATCGCCCGTCCCTCCAGCGCCAGCGCCAGCGCCGTGCCCCCCGTCTTGGGGATATGGACAAAGATATACCGGCGGCCATGCGAGATGATCATGCGGCGCAGGCTACCCCGCCCGCCGGGGGGGGGAAAACCCTGCCCGGCGGGCCGTGGAAAAATTGTGTTTAGCATCCTGCCCCGGCTGCCTTACAAACAATCGGGCAAGACGTAACGGAAGGGAGGATGCGATGGGCTGGATGCAGGATGAGACCGGACTGGACAGATGCGCGGCCAATTACGTGCCGCTGACACCGCTTTCGGGGCTGGCGCGCGCGGCGCAGGTGTTTCCCGATCATCCGGCGGTGATCCACGGGGCGCACCGCAAGAGCTATACCGAGTATACCGACCGCTGCACCCGGCTGGCCTCTGCGCTGGCGGCGGCGGGGGTGGCGCCGGGGGATGTGGTGTCCACGATCCTGCCCAACATCCCCGCGCAGGCCGAGGCGCATTTCGGCGTGCCCGCCTGCGGCGCGGTGCTCAACGCGATCAACACCCGGCTCGATCCCGGCACCGTGACCTATATCCTCGATCACGGGCAGGCCCGCGTGCTTCTGGTCGACAGCCAGTTCCTCGATCTGGCCGAGACGGCGCTGGCGGCGATGGCGGGGCCCGCGCCGGTGCTGATCGAGGTGCCGGACCCGCAGGCGGGGATCGTCGCCTCCGGCAGGCACATGACATACGAGGATTTTCTCGCCGCCGCAGACCCGGATTTCGATTGGATCATGCCCGAGGACGAGTGGGAGAGTATCGCGCTCAACTACACCTCGGGCACGACGGGGCGGCCCAAAGGCGTGGTGTATCACCACCGCGGCGCCTATCTCAACGCGATGGGACAGGTGATTTCGTGGCGGATGGTGCTGCATCCGGTCTACCTCACCATCGTGCCGCTGTTTCACTGCAACGGCTGGTGCCACACATGGATGATGCCGATGCTTGGCGGCACGCTTGTCTGTTGCCGCGACATCACCGCGCCCGCGATCTTCGATGCCATCGCCGATGAGGGGGTCACGCATTTCGGCGGGGCGCCCATCGTGCTCAACGCGCTGGTGAACGCGCCGGAAACAGAGCGCCGCGCCTTCGATCATGTGGTGGAGGTGTTCACCGCAGGCGCGCCCCCCGCCCGCGCCACGCTCGCGAAGATCGAGCCGATGGGCTTCAACGTCACGCAGGTTTACGGGCTGACAGAGGTCTACGGGCCGGCCACCGAATGCACATGGCGCGCCGAGTGGGATCATCTGAAAGGGCCGGAGCGGGCCGCGATCAAGGCGCGGCAGGGGGTGGCCATGCCCTTCATGGAGCATATCACCGTGATGGATGAGCACATGGGGCAAATCCCGATGGACGGCGAGACGCAGGGCGAGATCATGATGCGCGGCAACGGGGTGATGAAGGGCTATCTCAAGAACCCGGACGCCACCGCAGAGGCATTCCGGGGCGGCTATTTCCACACCGGCGACATCGCGGTGCAGTTCCCCGATACCTATGTGCGCATCGCGGATCGGGCCAAGGACATCATCATTTCGGGCGGCGAGAATATCTCCTCGGTGGAGGTGGAGGGCGTGCTCATGGATCACCCGGCGGTCAATCTTGCCGCCGTGGTCGCCAAACCGGATGAGAAATGGGGCGAGGTGCCCTGCGCCTTCGTCGAATTGAAATCCGGTGCCGCGGTCGACGAGGCCGAGATCATCGGCTTTTCACGCGAGACGCTGGCGGGATTCAAGGCCCCCAAACATGTGGTGTTCGGGGAATTGCCCAAGACATCGACCGGCAAGATCCAGAAGTTCGAATTGCGCGACAAGGCCAGAACGCTCTAGGTCGGCTCCTCCTCCTCCTCGCGGCGGAGCAACTTGATCTCTCCCGCCGCCTCAAGGGCGCGCACGGCGGCGATGATGGCGCTCATCGCCGCCTCGCCGTCTTTCGTGGCGATCTGGCCCGCGTCCTGCATGTCCTCGCGCAACTGGTCGGCCATGCGGGTAGACATGTTGGAGAGGATGAAATTCGTGGCGTCCCCGGCGTCGCCCTCCCGCGCGGCGGCCAGCGCATTGATCAGCGTGGCCTGATCCACCTCGCGCACGATCCGGGGCACGTCACGCGGGTCGATCCGCTCGGGAATATGCTCATAGGTGAAGATGGCCCGGCGCACGCGGCTTGCAAACTCCGCGTCGGTTTCATCCAGCCCGGTGAGCACATCGTCGCGCGTCATCGACTGCGAATAGTTCAGGATTTCCCCCACCCGTTCCACCGGCTCTGCGTCGAAGGCGCGGGGCGCGCGGTCGTCAAGCTGCATCGCCAGCGACAGGCCGATCCGGTCCACCGCCTCGGGCGTGACCGACCCGGTGAGCGAGATCGCATAAGTGATGCGGCGGGCCTGCTCTCCCGGCAGCGCGCCCAGAAGCTCCGCCGCGCGGGTCACGTCGAGCATCGACAGGATGACGGCGGCCACTTCGGTGCTTTCACCCTCGATCATCGGCAGAATCTGCTTGACCGGAAGCGCCCGGATCCGCTGCCACGGATCGCCGGCCTGCCGCACCCCCGCCTCCTTGCGCAGGCGGGCGGCGGTCATCGGGCTGATCCGCCCCTCCAGTGCGTTGAGCGCCCCGGCGATGCCGCGCGGAAAGGACAGGCCGATACCCTCCAGCTCCGCGGCGAATTCCATGACAACGGCCGTGAGCGTGTCGCGGTCGACATAGCGCATCGCGCCCATCTGCTGCGTCAGCACCCCCTGCAATTCGTCGGGCAGTTCGGTCAGGGCCACATCGGCCCCTTCATTGAGAAGAAAGCGCACGATGATGGCCGCCTTCTGTCTGCGGCTCAGACGGGCGGGCGCGGGCGGCGGCAATTGCGCCAGCGGTGACATATCGCTCATCCCAAGGGCTCCGGTCAGGTTTGAACCAGATAATCACCCAAGGGTGAAGAAAACCTCAAAACCAATGGTCAAACACAGGCCCGGTGCCGCGTGGGTCCGGTGTTGCCTTTGAGGGAACGTAGAGGCTGACCCCAATGCGCGGAATCTAGGCGCGGCACGCGCCGCCCGGCGGCCGGGCGCTGCGCGGCTCTACGCATGGCAGGCCGGATCACCATCGGCCCGCGCCCTTAAAGCGCGCGACCCGCCCCCCTTCGACCGGGTGTCGGAATCAGCTTGTGGCCTGCTTCACGCACACGCCGGTCTCTTCATCCAGCACCATGCCCTCGGCGCAGCTCATCGCCTGATTCTGGTGCCAGCTGCACCCGGCGGCGGCAAGGGTCGGGGCGGCCAGCAGGGCCAGACTCGCCATGATAACGCGCAGTTTCATCATACTCTCCCAGACTGTTACGCAAGGAAAGGATAGCACAAACGCGCCGCGCGCCAAAATCACAAAGCCTCGCGGCCTACTCTCCGAAGACGCGGGCGAAGATCGTGTCCACATGCTTGGTGTGATAGCCCAGATCGAATTTCTCCTCGATCTCTTCGGGCGACAGCACGGCGGTCACCTCCGGATCGGCCAGCAGCTCCTCGCGGAAATCGCGACCCTCTTCCCAGACCTTCATCGCGTTGCGCTGCACGAGGGCATAGGCGTCCTCGCGGCTCACCCCGGCCTGCGTCAGCGCCAGAAGAACGCGCTGCGACATCACCAGCCCTTTGAACTTGTGCAGGTTATTGAGCATGGTTTCGGGATAGATCACGAGGTTGTCGATCACCCCGGTCAGCCGCGACAGCGCGAAATCGAGCGTGATGGTCGCATCGGGGCCGATGTTGCGCTCCACCGAACTGTGGGAGATGTCGCGCTCATGCCACAGGGCGACATTCTCCAGCGCCGGGATCACCATGCCGCGCACCAGCCGCGCCAGCCCGGTGAGATTCTCGGTCAGCACCGGGTTGCGCTTGTGCGGCATCGCCGAGCTTCCCTTCTGCCCCTTGGAGAAGAATTCCTCGGCCTCCAGTACCTCGGTGCGCTGCATGTGGCGGATTTCTGTCGCGACATTCTCGATCGAGGAGGCGACAACGCCCAGCGTGGCGAAAAACGCGGCGTGCCGGTCGCGCGGGATCACCTGCGTGGAGATCGGCTCGGGCACGAGGCCGAGCTTGTCGCAGACGTGTTCCTCCACCGCCGGGTCGATATTGGCGAAGGTGCCGACCGCGCCGGAAATGGCGCCTGTGGCGATCTCGGAGCGCGCGTCGCGCATCCGGCTCAGGTTCCGGTCCATCTCTGCGTAAAAGCGCGCGAAGGTCAGGCCCATGGTCGTGGGCTCGGCGTGGATGCCGTGGCTGCGGCCGATGCGCACCGTGTCCTTGTGCTCAAGCGCGCGGCGCTTCAGCGCGGCGAGCAGCCCCTCCAGATCGGCGATCAGCAGGTCGGCGGCGCGGGTCAGTTGCACGTTGAAACAGGTGTCGAGCACGTCCGAGCTTGTCATCCCCTGATGGACAAAGCGCGCCGCGTCGCTGCCGACATGTTCGGCCAGGTGGGTGAGAAAGGCGATCACGTCATGCTTGGTCACGGCCTCGATCTCGTCGATGCGAGCGACATCGAAGTCCACGTCCTTCGCCTTCCAGACGGCGTCGGCATTGGCGCGCGGAATCACGCCGAGATCGGCCTGCGCGTCGCAGGCGTGGGCCTCGATCTCGTACCAGATGCGGAATTTCGTCTCGGGGCTCCAGATGGCCACCATGTCGGGACGGGAATAGCGTGGGATCATCTCTTGGCCTCTGCATGTCGCGATTGCGGTTGCGCGCGGGTGTAGACCGGCGCGGCGCGCAGGGCAAGGCGACATGGCGGCGCAATTCGCGCGGCGCATGGCCGGTTTGCCCCGCTGGCCCTTTCCCCGCCCCGGATCTATGTTAGGGTCGGATCCATAAGACCGCCGCAAGGGAATACCAGCGTGAGAGACCTCAACATCCCCCAACAGCGCCACCCCGAAAAGGCGCACCGCCCCGACAATGCGCAGCCGAAGAAACCGGACTGGATTCGCGTCAAGGCACCCTCGGGCAAGGGATATAACGCCACCCGCAAGATCATGCGCGACAACAATCTCGTGACGGTCTGCGAGGAGGCGGGATGCCCCAACGCCGGCGAATGCTGGAGCCAGGGCCACGCCACCATGATGATCATGGGCGATATCTGCACGCGCGGCTGCACCTTCTGCAACATCGCCACCGGACGGCCCGAAACGCTCGACGTGTTCGAGCCGGGGCGCGTGGCCGACGCGGTGCAGAAACTGGGGCTGAACCACGTGGTGATCACCTCCGTCGACCGGGACGATCTGGACGATGGCGGCGCGGAGCATTTCGCGCAGACGATCCGCGCCATCCGCCATCGCAGCCCCGGAACGACCATCGAGATCCTGACGCCCGATTTCCTCAAATGCGCCCCCGAGGTGCTGGAGGTGGTGGTCGCCGCCAAACCGGATGTGTTCAACCACAACCTCGAAACGGTCCCGCATCTCTACCCGTCCGTCCGCCCCGGCGCGCGCTATTTCCATTCGCTACGCCTGCTGCAACGGGTCAAGGAGATCGACCCGACGGTGTTCACCAAGTCGGGGATCATGGTCGGGCTTGGCGAGGACCGGCAATCGGTGCTTCAGGTAATGGACGACATGCGCGCGGCCAATGTCGATTTCCTGACCATCGGGCAATATCTGCAACCCACGCCCAAGCATCACGCTGTGGATCGCTTCGTGCATCCCGATGAATTCGCGTCCTACGAAAAATCGGCCTATGGCAAGGGCTTCCTGATGGTCTCTGCCACGCCGCTGACGCGGTCGAGCTATCACGCGGGGGATGATTTCGCCAAGCTGCGGGAAAACCGGCTCAAACGGCTCGGCATCGCCTGAGCGGCACGCCGGGGCGGTTTACTCCGCCCGCCGGGGCGGCTAACAGGGTCGGGCCCCTGCCCCGGTGAACGCCTCATGTCCCGTTTCCAAGCTCTCTCTCCGGCCTCGCGCGCGATCGTGCTGATGATCGCGGCGATCTTCTGTTTCACGGCGATGGACGCGACCGCCAAGGCGCTGACCCCGCGCGTGGGTCTGGTGCCGACACTCTGGGCACGCTACGCGGGCCAGACGCTTGTGGTGCTGGTGATGGTGGCGCACCGGATGCCCGGCATCCTCAAGACCCGCTATCCGAAGTTGCAGGCAATGCGCTCTGCCTTTCTTCTGGTGGCGACGGGCTGTTTCTTTGTCGGGATCGCCAATATCGGGCTGGCGCAGGCGACGGCGATCATGGATGTGAACCCGGTTCTGATCACCCTCGGCGCGGCGCTGTTCCTCAAAGAGCGGCTGGGCCCCCGACGGCTCTTCGGAATCGTGGCGGCGCTGATCGGGGCGATGATCGTGATCCGCCCCGGCGGCGATGTCTTCTCACCCTATGCCATTTTTCCGCTTGTCGCGGCGGCCTGCTACTCCGGCTATGCGCTGGCCACGCGCTTCGTGGGCCGGGACGAGGATGTGTGGACCTCGCTTCTTTATACCGGGCTGTTCGGGTCCGTGGTGCTGAGCATTCTGCTGCCTGGCGCATGGGTGCGCCCGGATGCGCAATCGCTGGCGCTCATGGGCACCTTGATTCTCTTCGGCACTCTGTCGCAGCTATTGCTCATCAAGGCGCTGTCACAGGGGGAGGCGGGGCTGATCGCGCCCTTCGCCTATGCTGGGCTGATCTTCGCGTCGATCTGGGGCATGATCTTCTTCGATGAATTTCCCGACCTCTGGACCATCATCGGCGCGCTTGTGATCGCGGGGGCCGGGATTTATGTCTGGCACCGCGAAACGCGGGCATGAGGGCGCGGATATGACGGCACCGGAACCGGGGCGCGGGGGCCTTCGGGACATCGTGATGAACGCCGCCCTCGGCGGGGCGATCCGGATCGCCCTTATGATCCCCTACCGCGCGCGGGTGCGCGCCTTCGGGTGGCTGACCAGCCGCGTCATCGCGCCGCTGGCCGGGCATCCGCAACGCATCCGCGCCAATCTCGCCCATGCCTGGCCCGACCTGCCCGAGTCGGAGGTGCGCCGCCTGTGTCGGGACGTGCCCGACAATATCGGACGCACCATGATCGAGATCTATTCCGGCGAGGCGTTCTCCCGCCATATTGCCGCAACGGTCACCCCGCGCGGGCCGGGTATGGCCGCGCTCGACGCGGCACAGCAGGCCGGGCGCCCGGTCATCCTCGTGTCGGGGCATTTCGGCAATTACGACGCCGTCCGCGTGATCGTCGCCCGGCGCGGGTATCGCATCGGCGGGCTTTACCGTCCGCTCAACAATCCGCTTTTCAACGCTCACTACCTGCGCGCGATGGAGCGGATCGCCACGCCGGTGTTCCCGCGCGGGCGGCGCGGGCTGGCGCAGATGGTAAAATTCCTGCGCGCGGGCAATACCATCGCGCTTCTGGTCGATCAGTACTACAACGGCACGGTGCTGGAATTTTTCGGCAAGCCCGCCCCGTCGGCCATTTCCGCCGCCGAGATGGCGCTCAAATACGACGCGCTTCTGGTGCCGACCTATGCCATCCGGCAGCCTGACGGGCTGAGCTTCGACGTGGTGGTGGAAGAGCCGGTGCCCCCGTCCGATCCGGTCACGATGATGCAGGCGGTCGCCGACAGCCTTGAGGCTCGGGTGCGCGCCCACCCCGGACAATGGCTCTGGGTGCATCGGCGGTGGAAGCCGGAACTGGCGGGCCGCGACGTGCGCGCCGAAACGGACGCGCCCTGCTGACCCTTTCCGGTGGTGCTCAGTCCAACCGGACCGCCGCCTCGATCGGTCCGTGGGTGGCATGCTGCACGAGAAGAACCAGCGGCCCCTCACCCGTCACAGGCGCGGAAAAGCCCCCGCTCTTGCGGGCGTTCCACTTGCCCAGCACCTGCCACTCGGTGACGACATTGGCATAATCCAGCGTGCGGCCCGCGTTCTCGCCGCTCTTGATCTCCACCGTGCGGTGCGGCTCATAGCGCACCAGATGCACCAGCATCGACTTGTCCATCGGCGGATCGCATTTCAGCGTTATGTTGAGTTGCCCGCCCTCGCGCGTCGCGGTGATCCGCACCGGACCATCGACCGCGGCATGGGCGCGGATCATCTTGTTCACATCCTCGGGTTTCGTGCCGACGACCCGCTCGCGCCCGTTCACGATCATCTGCGGTGTATAGACAGAGCGTTGCCCCGCCGCGCGGGCATAATCCTTCTGCCGCGCACTGAAGTCCGGGCTGGCGAACTGGTCCTTCCAGCCGATGTAGTCCCAGTAGTCCACATGCAGCCCCAGCGCGATCACATCGTCGCGCGTGGCCAGCTCCTGCGCAAAGAACGCATCCGCCGGCGGGCAGGAGGAACAGCCCTGCGACGTGAACAGTTCCACCACCACCGGACGCTCGTCCGCCAGCGCGACCCCACCCCCCGCGAGACAGGCGGCAAGGGCAAGCAGTCGGAACGGGCGGAGCGGAGGGGCGGGCATCAAGGGTCACCTTTGCGGACGTTGTCTGATCCCTGTTTCTAGGCAGACGGCGCGGAAATGGCCAATCAATCATTTGCGAGAGGGAGTGATCGCTCAAAACTGTGTGCAATGGTATACATAAATTACCATCCCCCCTTGATCGCACCCGTGGTATGGGTCAAAAGCACCCCCAGCAACACCCCTTACAGCTTCACCGAAGGGAGGCCAGAATGCCCATCACTGTCGGACATGATACCGCCAAGACCCGCAAGACGCTCAGCGTCGGCGGCAAATCCATCGCCTATTACTCCATCCCCGCCGCCGAGGCCGCAGGGCTGGGCGATTTCTCCAGGCTTCCCGTCGCACTCAAGGTCGTGCTGGAGAACATGTTGCGTTTCGAGGATGGCAAGACCGTGGACCTCGACGACATCCGGGCGTTCGCGGACTGGGCCAAGAACGGCGGCAAGGGAAACCGGGAGCTGGCCTATCGCCCCGCCCGCGTGCTGATGCAGGATTTCACCGGCGTGCCGGCGGTGGTCGATCTGGCCGCGATGCGCGACGGGATCAAGGCGCTTGGCGGCGACGCGCAGAAGATCAACCCGCTCAACCCGGTCGATCTTGTGATCGACCATTCAGTGATGATCGACGAATTCGGCAACCCGCGCGCCTTCCAGATGAACGTGGACCGCGAGTATGAGCGGAACATGGAACGCTACCAGTTCCTGAAGTGGGGACAGAAGGCGTTCAACAACTTCCGCGTGGTCCCGCCCGGCACCGGCATCTGCCATCAGGTGAACCTAGAATATCTCGCGCAGACCGTCTGGAGCGACGTGGACCAGCACGGGGAAGAGGTCGCCTATCCCGACACGCTGGTGGGCACCGACAGCCACACCACCATGGTCAACGGCGTCGCCGTTCTGGGCTGGGGCGTTGGCGGGATCGAGGCCGAGGCCGCCATGCTCGGCCAGCCGATCTCCATGCTGATCCCCGAAGTGGTGGGCTTCAAGCTCACCGGCGCGATGACCGAAGGCACGACCGCGACCGATCTGGTGCTGCGGGTGACGCAGCTGCTGCGCGAAAAGGGCGTTGTCGGCAAGTTCGTGGAATTCTACGGCGACGGCCTCGATCATCTGCCGCTGGCGGATCGGGCGACCATCGGAAACATGTCCCCGGAATTCGGCGCCACCTGCGCCTTCTTCCCCGTGGACGACGAAACCCTGCGCTATCTGCGGCAGACCGGCCGCGACGAGGACCGGATCGCGCTTGTGGAAGCCTACGCCAGGGAAAACGGCATGTGGCGCACGCCGGATTACGATCCGGTCTATACCGACACGCTGGAGCTTGACATGGGCACCATCGTGCCGGCCATCTCCGGCCCCAAGCGCCCGCAGGATTACACCACGCTCGATAAGGCCGCGGAGTCGTTCTATGACGTGGTCAGCGAATTTCGCGGCATCGACACCACCGACGAAGCCCGCGACATGGCCTCCGAAGGGGACGGGATCACCACCTACAACGACCCGCGCAAGACCGTCGAGGTCGAGGGGGAGGATTACACCCTGCGCGACGGCTCGGTGGTGATCGCCTCGATCACGTCGTGCACCAACACCTCCAACCCCTACGTGATGATCGGCGCGGGGCTGGTGGCGCGCAAGGCCCGCGATCTCGGGCTCGACAGCAAGCCATGGGTGAAGACCTCTCTGGCGCCCGGCTCTCAGGTCGTGTCGCACTACCTCGAGGCGGCCGGACTGCAGGAGGATCTCGACGCCATCGGCTTCAACCTCGTGGGCTATGGCTGCACCACCTGCATCGGCAACTCCGGCCCGCTTCAGAAAGAGATCTCCGAGGCCATCGCCAAGGGCGATCTGGTGGCGACCTCCGTGCTCTCGGGCAACCGCAACTTCGAGGGGCGGATTTCGCCGGACGTGCGCGCCAACTACCTCGCCTCGCCGCCGCTGGTGGTGGCCTATGCGCTGGCCGGCGACATGAACATCAACATCGCCGAAGATCCCATCGCAAAGACCCCCGACGGCAAGGATGTCTATCTCAAGGACATCTGGCCCACGCAAAAGGAGATCGCGGAGATCGTCGAACGCACCGTCACCCGAGAGGCGTTCCGGTCGAAATACGCCGATGTCTTCAAGGGCGACGACAAGTGGCAGGGGGTGGAAACCACTGACAGCGAAACCTACGACTGGCCGGCCACCTCCACCTACGTGCAGAACCCGCCCTATTTCCGCGACATGGGCATGGAACCTGGCACAATCGAGAATATCGAGGGCGCGCGCGTGCTCGCGGTTCTGGGCGACATGGTCACGACCGACCACATCTCGCCGGCCGGCTCGTTCAAGGAATCTACGCCCGCGGGCAAATACCTGATCGAACGGCAGGTGCAGCCGCGCGATTTCAACTCCTACGGCTCGCGCCGGGGCAACCACGAGATCATGATGCGCGGCACCTTCGCCAACATCCGCATCCGCAACGAGATGCTGGACGGCGTGGAGGGCGGCTACACCCTCGGTCCCGACGGAGAGCAGACGACGATCTTCGACGCGGCGATGGCCTATCAGGATCAGGGCACGCCGCTGGTGATCTTCGGCGGCGAACAATACGGCGCGGGCTCCTCGCGCGACTGGGCGGCCAAGGGCACCAACCTGCTGGGCGTCAAGGCCGTCATCGCCGAGAGCTTCGAGCGCATCCACCGCTCCAACCTCGTGGGCATGGGCGTCATCCCGTTCGAGTTCACGGGCGGCGACACGCGCAAGACGCTCGGCCTGACCGGGCAGGAAACCGTCGCGATCAAGAGGCTGGACAACGTCACGCCGCAGCAGGAGGTGCCTTGCACCCTGAACGACGCGGACGGCACCGAGAAGACGATCACGCTCAAGTGCCGGATCGATACCGCGATCGAAAAGGAATATGTCGAACACGGCGGCGTGCTGCACTACGTGCTCCGCGACCTCGCCAAATCGGCCTGATCCGCCCCGCCTGACCGAAACGCCCCGGCCCCCGCGCCGGGGCGTTTCGCATTCCCCTGCCCCGCACGCCCCTGCCTGCTGCTGCTTCGGAGCCGTCCTCGCCTGAGACCCGGCCGCTGGCCAACCGACGGCACGTCAGGCGCAATTGCGGAGGCTCCGCGCCCGAACGGGCGTGGAAACCGTCATTGTGCTTGATGGGCCGGTGGGCGGCTGGCAGGCAAGGATCAGGCGAGGACGGAAACGAAGCTGCTGCTTTGGTGGGCTCCGAGCCGCCCAACCGCCTTGACCCGCCGCAAGGCGGGACAAGGCGCACCCTGCGCGCGCGCAAGCGCGCTCAATTTGAAAGCGACTGGTCCGCCTGCCATCCGAGCGTATCGAGCGCCGGGCGCAGACGGTTCTCGATCTCGCGCTCGGTCACCGGCCCGGCGATGCGCAGCACGATTCGGCCACGCGCGTCGATCAGATAGGTCTCGGGCACGCCATAGACGCCCCAGTCGAGCGCCATCCGCCCCGCCGTATCGGCCCCCACCGCCGTATAGGGATCGCCCAGCTCGGCCAGAAAGCCAAGCGCATTGCCCGGCTTGTCCTTGTAGTTCACGCCGTAGATCGGCAGGCCCTCGCGCGCCAGCGCGTCGAGGTTGGGATGCTCCACCCGGCAGGGCGCGCACCAGCTCGCCCAGAAATTGAGCAGCTTCACCCGCCCGTCGCGCAGCGCCGCATCGTCGAACATCGGCTTGTCGCCCAGCGCCGTGACCTGCACCGCCGGCACCTCGCGCCCGGTCAGGGCAGAGGGAAGCTCATCGGGGTTGTCGCGCTTCATGCCGAAAAAGAACAGCGCCGCCAGCAGCAGGAAGATCGCCGGCGGCAGGATCATCAGCGGGTTAATCCGTTTCATGGCGCCGCCCCTCCAGTTGCTCCAACTCGCGCCGCACCTTTCGGGCGCGGCGCACCGACAGCCCGATCAGCACCGCCAGAATCACCAGCGACGCGCCATAGGCCGACAGGACTTCGGCCGCGTATTTGCCCAGATCCGGTATCATCAACCCATCCTCTCGCGTGCCAGAAGCGCCCGCGCCCGCCGCGCGCGGATCTCCGTCTGCGTGCGCAGAAACACCAGCGCGATGAACAGCAGCACGAACCCCGCGATGCAGACAAGAAGCGGAAGGTAGAAGACATCGGCCACGTTCTTCTCCTTGTCGAGCGACAGCGACGCCCCCTGATGCAACCCCTGGTTCCAGAAATTCACCGCATAGCGCGACAGAAGCGCGAAGACCGACCCCACTAGGCACAGCACCGAGGTCAGGTCCGCCGCCGTGTCGGGCGTCTCGATCGCCTCC
Organism: Salinihabitans flavidus; assembly: GCF_900110425.1. Taxonomy (GTDB): domain Bacteria; phylum Pseudomonadota; class Alphaproteobacteria; order Rhodobacterales; family Rhodobacteraceae; genus Salinihabitans; species Salinihabitans flavidus. The sequence continues at coordinate 67,639 of NZ_FODS01000009.1, forward strand.
CACAACGCGATATACCCCAGATAGAACAGGAACAGGATCAGAAAGGAGGTCAGACGCGGATCCCAGGCCCACCAGGTGCCCCACATCGGCTGGCCCCAGATCGCCCCGGTGACAAGCGCGATCACCGTCATCACCGCGCCCACCGGCGCCGCCGCCCGTGCCGCCAGCGCGCTGACATGATGCCGCCGCACCAGCCAGATCAGAGAGGCGACCAGCATCATCAGCCATGCGTTGATCGCCATCAGCGCGGCGGGCACATGCAGATAGATGATCTTCACGGTGGACCCCTGCCGGAAATCGTCCGGCGTGAAGAAGAACCCCCAGATCAGCCCCACCACAAGGCAGGCCCCCGCCAGCCACGCCACCCACGGCAGCACCCGGTCGGTGGTGCGGATGAATTTCACCGGATTGGCATATTCCCAGATCGACGCCATGCCGTCCTCTCTTGCGTTTGCGCGCCTTTCCTAGCGCAGATTGACCCGCAGCACCATCGCGCTCGCAAAGGGCAGAAGCGCGATTGACCCGAATGTGATCCCCGCCAGCATCAGCGCCGGAGTCGCGACCGCCAGCCCCTCGGCCCCGCGCCGCGCCACCTCGGCGCCGAAAATCAGCGTCGGCACGTAAAGCGGCAGCACCAGAAGCGACAGCAGCAGCCCGCCGCGCTTGATCCCCACGGTCAGGGCGCCGCCGAAGGTGCCGATCACCGACAGCGCCGGCGTGCCCAGCACGAGCGACAGCGTGAGCCAGCCATAGCCTGGCCCCGGCAGGCTCAGCAGCAGACCGAAGAACGGCGCCGCGATCACCAGCGGCAGGCCGGTGGTGATCCAGTGCGCCAGCGCCTTGACGCTGGCCACCGCCTCCATCGGCAGCGGCGATGTGGCGATCAGATCGAGGCTCCCGTCCTCCCAATCGAGCGCGAAGATCCGGTCGAGCGACAGAAGGCACGCCAGAAGCGCGCCGATCCACAGGATGCCCGGCGCGATCCGTGCCAGCAACGCCGACTCCGGTCCCACCCCGAAGGTCACCAGCACCGTGACGATCAGGAAGAACGCAAGCCCCAGCCCGAAGCCGCCCCCGGCCCGCATCGCCAGCCGCAGATCGCGCAGCAGAAGCGCCCTCATGCGAAACTCCCGCCGAACAGGTCGTCGCCGGCCGCCGGCCCGCCCGGCACGGCGCGGAAGGGCGCAAGCTCGAGGATCTCCGCCTCCGCCAGCCCCAGATCGATATGCGTCGCCATCAGCGCCGATCCCCCCCCCGCCAGATGCGCGCGCAGGCGCTGCGCGAAAAGCGCTACCGACGCGGTATCGAGCGACACCGTCGGCTCGTCCAGCACCCAGACCGGCCGCCCGGTCACCAGAAGCCGCGCCAGACCCAGCCGCCGCTTCTGCCCCGCCGAAAGCGTCCCGGCCAGCCGGTCGGCCAGCGGCTCCAGATCGAAGCCCGCCAGCGCCGGGGCGATATCGCCCGTGCCGAAGATGTCGGCCCAGAAGCGCAGGTTCTCGGCCACGCTCAGCATCGCCTTGAGCCCGTCGGAATGGGCCGCATAAGCGATCGTCTCCTCGCCCGCCTCCACCCGGCCCGCCAGCGGCGGCTGCAACCCGGCCACCGTGCGCAGCAGCGTCGTCTTGCCCACCCCGTTCGGCCCGCGCAGCACCAGCGCCTGACCGGCGGCCAGATCGAAGCTCACCCCTTCGAGCACGGGAAGACCGCCGCGGGCGATGGCAAGGTCGGTGACATGCAAACTCATGCAGGTGACTTATCCCATCGCGCTCGGCGGCAAAAGCGGTGAAATGCCCGCTGCGCGTTTCCGCCCCGACCCGTCCGGGGCCCGCGGCGCGCGCCTGGCCTCTTTTCGGCCCCAATACCTCCGCCGGAGGCGTCCCAAGGCCTGCCCCCGACCGGCGGCGCCTTCCGCGCGCTCCGCCCCTTTCGCCCGCCGCAAAAAGACAGTAGAGCCTCGCCCATGATACGCATCGATGACATCACCTATTCCGTGGCCGGACACCGGCTGTTCGACGGCGCCTCGGCCAGCATCCCGGACGGGCACAAGGTCGGGCTGGTGGGGCGCAACGGCACCGGCAAGACCACGCTGTTCCGGCTGATCCGGGGGGAACTGGCGCTCGAGGGCGGCGCCATCTCGCTGCCCGCGCGCACCCGCATCGGCGGCGTGGCGCAGGAGGCGCCGTCCTCTGAGGTCTCGCTGCTCGACACGGTGCTGGCCGCCGACACCGAACGCGCCGATCTGCTATCGGAGGCCGAGACCGCCACAGACCCCACCCGCATCGCCGACATCCAGACCCGCCTGACCGACATCGACGCATGGTCGGCCGAGGGGCGCGCCGCGTCGATCCTCAAGGGGCTGGGCTTTGACGAGACCGAACAGGCGATGCCCTGCTCGGCCTTTTCGGGCGGCTGGCGGATGCGCGTGGCGCTGGCGGCGGTGCTCTTCTCGCGCCCCGACCTGCTGCTGCTCGACGAGCCGACGAACTACCTCGATCTCGAAGGCGCGCTCTGGCTCGAAAGCTATCTGGCGCGCTATCCGCATACCGTCATCGTGATCAGCCACGACCGCGGGCTGCTCAATCGCGCGGTGGGCGCGATCCTGCATCTGGAGGACCGCAAGCTCACCTTCTATCAGGGCGCCTACGATCAGTTCGCCCGCCAGCGCGCCGAGAAACTCGCCCAGGCCGAGGCGATGGCGAAAAAGCAGGAAATGCGCCGTGCGCATCTGCAATCCTACGTGGACCGCTTCCGCTACAAGGCCGACAAGGCCCGGCAGGCGCAATCGCGACTCAAGGCGCTGTCGAAGATGCAGCCCATCGCCTCCCCGCAGGAGGCCGCCCTGCGCGCCTTCGCCTTTCCCGCGCCCGAGGAACTCTCGCCCCCCATCATCCGCGTGGAGGATGGCGCGGTGGGCTATGACGGCACGCCCGTTCTCAAACGCCTCGACCTGCGCATCGACCAGGACGACCGCATCGCGCTTCTGGGCCGCAACGGACAGGGCAAATCCACCCTGTCGAAACTGCTCTCGGACCGCCTGCCGCTGATGGAGGGGAAGATGGTGCGCGCCTCCAAGCTGCGCATCGGCTATTTCGCCCAGCATCAGGTCGATGAACTGCACCTCGACGAATCGCCCCTCGACCACCTGCGCCGCGAACGCCCCCATCAGCGCCCCGGACAGCATCGCAGCACGCTGGCCGGCTTCGGCCTGCGCGCCGAACAGGCCGAAACCCCCGTCGGGCAGCTTTCGGGCGGGCAGAAGGCGCGGCTCTCGCTGCTGCTGGCCACGCTGGACGCGCCGCATCTGCTCATCCTCGACGAGCCGACGAACCACCTCGACATCGAAAGCCGCGAGGCGCTGGTGGAGGCGCTCACCGACTACACCGGCGCGGTGATCCTCGTCAGCCACGACATGCACCTGCTGTCGATGACCGCCGACCGGCTCTGGCTGGTCGCGAAGAGGACCGTGACCCCCTATGAGGGCGACCTGGAAAGCTACCGCGCGATGCTCCTCTCCGCGCCCGAGGCGGGCACGACCGGACCGGGCGGCCGCAAGCAGGGCAAGACCGGCAAAGCCGCGCAACAGCCCCCCAAACGTGCCCCGCGCGAGACGATCCTCGCCCTGCGCGCCGAGGTGCGCAAATGCGAGGCGCGCGTCGCCAAACTCACCAAGATGCGCGACAAGCTCGATGAAAAGCTGATGGACCCGGCGATCTACGACCCCGAACGCAGCGGCGAGATGGAGATCTGGCAACAAAAACACGCCGAGGTGCGCGAGGGGCTGGAACGCGCCGAAACGCTCTGGTTGCGGGCGCAGGAACGGCTTGAGGCGGCGGAAGGCTGAAGGGCCGGCAGCCCGTGCCAGGGGTGCATGTGCCGCGCCGGCATTGTGCCCGGAGGGGAGCAAAAGGCCAGACCCGGCCTTTTCTTTCCCGCCCGTTACCGCCACTCTGGCCCCGTCCCCGCGCGAAAGGGCCCCCGCATGATCGAGCTTGATTTCCTGATCACCGCCTTTGTCACGATCTTCGTGATCATCGATCCGATCGGCCTTGCGCCGATCTTCGTCGCGCTCACCCGTGGCATGACCACGGCGCAGCGCCGCGCCATCGGGCTGCGCGCCTGCCTCATCGCCTTTTTCATCCTCGCGCTCTTCGCCTTCTTCGGAGAGGCGGTGCTGGGCTTCATTGGCATTTCCATGCCCGCCTTCCGCATCGCGGGCGGCGCGCTTTTGTTTCTCACCGCGCTCGACATGCTCTTCGAGCGTCGCACCAAGCGCCGCGAGGGGCAGGCCGAGGAAGAGGACGAGGGCGACGACCCGTCGGTCTTTCCCCTCGCCATCCCGCTCATCGCCGGGCCGGGGGCCATCGCCACCGTCATCCTTCTGGCCGGGCAATCGCCGGGGGTGCAGGGCACGGCGCTGGTGCTGGCGGTGGCGGTCGCGGTGCTTCTGGTGGTGCTGGCGCTGTTTCTCGCCGCCGGCCTTCTGGAACGCGCGCTGGGGCGGATCGGGATCAACGTGGTCACGCGCCTTCTGGGGATGCTTCTGGCGGCGCTGTCGGTGCAGTTCATCCTCGTGGGGCTGCGCGATTTCGGCTTCATGGGCTGACGCGGGCGCCCCCCGCCCCTATATGCGTGGTGCGAAGGGAGACACCGCATGACCGGGACCGATCTGGGCCATCTGACATATCTGGTGCTGCTGGGCGCGGCGGTGGTGTTCTGGTTCGTCACCAGCCACCGCCAGAGCTTTGGCAGGACGGTGCAGCAGGCGATGGCCTGGGGGCTGATCATTCTCGGCGCCATCGCGGCGGTGGCGCTCTGGGACGATATCCGAAGCACCGCGCGCCCGACGCAGGCGGTCTTTGCCGATGAGGGCCGGATCGAGATCCCGCGCCGGATCGACGGGCATTACTACCTCACCCTCACGATCAACGGCGCGCCGGTGGAATTTGTTGTCGATACCGGCGCCAGCGACATGGTGCTGAGCCGCCGCGACGCCGCGCGCGCCGGGCTCGACCCCGAGGCGTTGAATTTCACCGGCCGCGCGCTGACCGCCAATGGCGAGGTGCGCACCGCGCCCGTGCGCCTTGATGAGGTGCGCGCGGGCCGCTACGTGGATCGCGGCGTGCCCGCCCGCGTGAACGGCGGCGCTCTGGATCGCTCGCTTCTCGGCATGAGCTACCTGCATCTTTTTGAGCAGATCACCATCACCGGCGGCAAGCTCGTCCTCACCCGCTGATCTGCGGGTGGAAAGATTTTTCAGGAAATTTTTCGCCGTGCAGGTTGTCATAGAAAAAAACCGCCTGCCACACTGGCCTGGTTCAGTTCCAAGGGACCGGCTCTCCAGGCATGATCTGCCCGAAGATGTTTTCCCGGTGCCAGCGCAGGTTGGCCGGATGCGGACTGTTGCGCGGGTCCTCCGGCTTGTGCAGCTTGCCGTTCGGCGACAGGAGGCGGTCAACAACATCCCCGGGAACCTTGTTTCGGGATACCAGAATGGTTTCGCAATCCTCAGCGATCGAAATAAGACCGCGATCGAACATCCAGTGCAACGTGCCCGAAAGCGCCAGACCGTTGCGAACGGAATCGCTGCCCTGTCTCTCGACGGGTCGTATATGCGCCGCCTGAACTTCTGGCCGTCCCCCGCCGTTGCGCAGGCGCAGCCCGGACATCGCGCAGCGAAAGTCATAGGCATCACGAACCTTGCGCCGAAAGGCCACGTCCCTATAGTTGCGGCGCGTAAGCCTCTCGATCACCGGTCGCTTGAAGGTGAGTGGCTCCTCTCTCAATGCGGCAGGCTCGGGATTAAAACGGGTCGCCTCCATCTGTTCAAGCTCGGGGGGAAGGCCCAGATCGACAATGCGTGCAAAATCCCCCTCGGGCAGGCGCCGCACAGCAAGCTGAACCGCACCTCCTCGTAGGGGCGTGCCATTGGCTGCTGTTAGGCTCTCCTCTAGGGGCCGCCCGTTTCGCAGGCGCGGCACCTCTGTGTCGAACGGCAGAAAGCTCCCCGGTTGGATCAGCGCAAGATACCGCCCCTCCGCACCGGGCTTCGGGATCACCCTTTCGATCCTGGCGACGGCGAAATATCCACGGGGGCCGGCCTTTACTGGCTCATAGTAGACGATCCAGTCGCCGATGGCGTCTTGAACTGCCTTCAGATAGGATCGCGGGAAGTCGTAGACAGCATCCGGCTCGTCCTCGTAGATCGACTCCGCCTTGTGCATCAGAACCAGCTTGACCATCAGCACAGCAAAGCGCGATGGAGCGGAAAAGCAAGCATTTTCCGATTTTGCATCACGTCGCACACGACCGTTCTCCAGACATCCCCCGACACGGCGCGGTCACCGGGCGGCAAGCTCGTCCTCACCCGCTGATCCGTCCGCGTCCTCCGGGACGCTGCCCCGAAGCCCGGAGGCTTTCTCGCAAAGATGACGGGGCGCGGCGGCATCTGCCTTCAGCTTTGTCCAGATACTCGAAAAAGCAACGCGCGCGGCGTTAAAGACGCCCCGAAAAGGCGTGGGGCGGTGTGCGGCACCGACGCGATACCGACAAAATACCGACGTTTTACCGATATGGCATTTTCAGTGAATTCAAGAGGTTAACCCGATTCGCGGCATCAGGCGCCGCTCTCGGCCTTTTTCTCCCAGCGGCCGGTTTCCTCGGACCAGTATTGCGCGGCGCACCCCGCCCCGGTCAGCGCCTTCCACTGCTCCCGCGCCCGGGTCATCGCCGCCTCGTCGTGGCCGTCGAACAGGATGCAGACCCGCGCCACCGCCTCGACCTCCTCGGGGCGCACCTCGGCGCCGTCGATCGCCATCACGCAGGCCGCCCCGTTCGGCAGCGCCGCCTCGCAGGTCAGCAGCACCGGCTGATCGGCGTCATGCGGCCCCCCGGCAAGCCCGTGCGGCAGGAAGCTCTCGTCGCCCTGAAGCCACAGCTTCTGATCGAGCCATTCCATCCGCTCAGAGCTGCGCCCGCGCACCGCGACGCGCCAACCGGCCGCCAGCGCCTTGCCAATCAGAAGCGGCAGCGTCGCCTCCAGCGGTGCGCGCGTCAGGTGGTAGAAATAGGCCGATCCCAATGCCTTACCCCTCGGAGCTCATGTCGTCCACAAGCCGGTTGAGCGCCATGACACCCCAGCCCGTCGCCCCCTGCGGCGCGAAGGGCGTTTCGGATTTCACGCTGGCCACCCCGGCGATGTCGATATGCAGCCAGGGGGTTTGCTCGCGCACGAAACGGTGCAGGAATTCCGCCGCCGTGGCCGCCCCGGCGGGCCGGCCGCCGGTGTTCTTCACATCGGCGATGCGTGATTTGAGCTGATCGGCGTAGCCTTGGCCCAGCGGCATCCGCCACGCGCCCTCCCCCTCGGCCTGCGCGGCCTTGAGAAAGCGGGTGCAAAGCGCATCATCGTTGGAGAAGACGGCCGCGTTCTCATGGCCGAGCGCGACAACGCAGGCACCGGTCAGCGTTGCCAGATCGACCATCGCCGCCGGTTTGAACCGCTCCTGCGCATACCACATCACATCCGCCAGAACGAGCCGCCCCTCCGCGTCGGTATTGACCACTTCGATGGTGTCGCCCTTCATGGATCTGACCACATCGCCCGGCCGCGTCGCCCGCCCCGAGGGCATGTTCTCCACCAGCCCCACGATACCGACCACGTTGGCCTTGGCCCCGCGCCGCGCCAGCGCGCGCATCGCGCCGGCCACGACCCCGGCGCCGCCCATGTCCATGGTCATGTCCTCCATCCCCGCCGCGGGCTTGAGCGATATGCCGCCGGTGTCGAACACAACTCCCTTGCCGATCAGCGCGAGCGGGGCGGCACCCTTGTCACCGCCCGCCCATTCCATCACCACGACCTTGGACAGGCTGTCAGAGCCTTCACCCACCGATAACAGCGCGCCCATGCCAAGCTTGGCCAGGGCGGGCTCGTCGAGAACCTCGACCTTGAGGCCGATTTCCGTCATGTCTTTCAGACGCTTGGCAAATTCCGTGGTGGTCAGGACGTTGGCCGGCTCGTTGATCAGATCGCGGGTGAAGAACACCCCTTCGGCCAGCGCCAGACGCGGCGCGGCCCGCTCTGCCATCATCTCCGGGCGCGATGCCATGATCCGCACGCGGCGGGCCTCTTCTGCCTTCGTGTCGGTCTTGTGGTCGCTGAACTCATAGTCCCGCAGGGCAAGACCCAGGGCCAGTTCGGCGGCCCTGGGATGGTTTCCCGCCAGCACCAGAAGCGCCGCGCCGCCCCGCGCCTTTGCCAGCGCCACACCGGCGCGGCGCGCCTCTTCCGCGCTGCATTTGCGCGGCAGGGCAATGACGTCCACCGCCTCGGCCGTCATCCCCACGGGGCAGGCCAGAACGCGCGCATCGCCCGGTTTCGCCTTGGCAAACTCCGCAGCCGTGACAAGCCGCTCAAGCGCGCCGCGCATGGTCCGGTTGACACGCCGCGCACTGCGGTCGAGCGTGCCGCCCGGATCGGCCAGAACCGCGATCCGACCCTCGAACGTCGCGATCTGATCGAGGTCGATCCCTTCAAAGTCAATCTCTACGGGTGTGGTCACTTCGGCCTCCTTTGACTGTCCTGACCGATCTATCGCGCGCGGCGCCTTTTGACCAGATTGCAGTTCCCCCCCCGAAACGATTCCTCTAGGGTGCGCGGCACGATCACTGTGCCTTGGGGGGAAAAGGCGTTGAGCAGATTCGACAGGTATTTACTGTCGCAGTTCATGGTACTGTTTGGCTTTTTCGCCCTGGTGCTGGTTGCGGTCTACTGGGTCAACCGCGCGGTGGTACTCTTTGACCGGCTGATCGGCGACGGGCAGACCGCCGGCGTGTTTCTGGAATTCACCGTGCTCAGCCTGACCGGCGTTGTCAGCCTCGTGCTGCCCATGTCGGCCTTTGCGGCAGCGGTCTATGTCACCAACCGCCTGAGTTCCGATAGCGAGCTGACGGTGATGCAGGCCACCGGATTCAGCCCGTGGCGGCTGGCCCGGCCCGTGGTCCTTTTCGGCTGTCTGGTCGCGTTAATGATGGCAATGCTCATGCATTTTCTCGTCCCGGCGAGCCTGGCACAACTTGACAAGCGGCAGACGGAAATTTCGCAGAACGTCAGCGCGCGCCTGCTGAGCGAGGGCAGTTTTCTTCATCCCAGCCCCGGAATCACCTTCTATATCCGGCAGATCGCCCCCGACGGTGTCCTGCGAGACATCTTCGTCTCCGATCGGCGCAAGGGTCAGGAGGTGATAACCCACACAGCCGCCGAAGCCTACCTGCTTCGCGATGACAACGGGCCGAAGCTGGTGATGGTGGACGGGCTGACGCAGATCCACCGTCGCGATATCGACAGGCTTTTTACCACCAACTTCGCGGATTTCTCCATCGACATCAGCGCCCTTGTGGACTCCGATCGTTCCGATGGGCGCCAGTTGCGCCATCTGTCCACGCATGAGCTTCTGACCCGGAGCGAGGCAGTCGCCGCGGAACTCGGACTGGGGCGCGGCTCGGTGCTGGAAGAGGCGCACGACCGCTTCAATCAGCCGATCATGTGCCTTGTGGCGGCGCTCATCGGCTTTGCCACACTGCTCACGGGCGGGTATTCACGCTTTGGGGTCTGGCGGCAGATCGTGACCGCCTTCGTGCTTCTCATTCTGGTGGAGGTCCTCAAGAATTCCGTGACCGATCCGGTCCGGGGCAATGCCGATCTGTGGCCGATCACCTATCTGCCATCCGTTGCCGGGCTTGGCATCGCCCTCTCTCTTCTGGCGCTCTCCGCGCGCCCGCTGAACCTGTGGCGGAGGCTTGCGCAATGACTCTCCCGCTGTATTTCGCGCGCCGGTTTATGTGGATTTTCGCGGGGCTGACCCTGGTGTTCTTCCTTTTGCTGTTCCTGATCGACATGATGGAAGAACTGCGCCGCTTCGATGTCGAGGAACTCGGCCTTTCGCAGGTCGTTCAGGTTACCCTGCTCAAGACTCCCGAGGGTCTTTATGAAATCCTGCCGCTGCTGGTGATCCTGAGCACGGTGACGCTCTTTATCGGGCTCGCCCGCACGAATGAGCTTGTCGTGGTGCGTGCGGCGGGGCGGTCGGCGCTTGTCACCCTGCTGGCGCCAGTGACGGCCGCCTTTCTGATCGGGCTGGTGGGGATCAGCACCGTCAACCCGATCGTCGCCGCCACCACCGAACGCTACGAGGTTCTGTCCGACAGGTTCCGCAGCGGCGGGGCGAGCGCCTTTTCGCTGAGCCGCGAAGGGCTCTGGCTGCGGCAGGGGGACGCCAGCGGGCAAACCGTGATTCATGCCGAACAGGCCAATGAAGACGCCACCCTGCTTTATGACGTGACCTTCGTGGCCTATGCCCCCGGCGGCGGCCCCACACGCCGGATCGAGGCCGCCCGCGCCCGGCTGACCGACAAGGCGTGGCTGCTGCGCGACGCGAAGGAATGGCCGCTCGTTGCCGGGACGAACCCCGAGCAGCACAGCAAGCGGCACGAACGGCTCGTACTGCCCAGCACCCTGACCCCCGACACCATCCGCGACAGCTTCGGGCGCCCGAACACCATTTCGATCTGGGAGCTGCCCGAGTTTGTCGCCCAGCTCGAAGAGGCCGGATTTTCCGCCCGACGCCACAAGGTCTGGATTCAGATGGAACTGGCAATGCCGGTCTTTCTCGTGGCAATGGTGCTTGTCTCGGCGGCCTTCACCATGCGCCATGCGCGCGCGGGGCGCACCGGGCTTGCGGTGCTGCTGGCGGTGATGATGGGCTTTGCGCTCTACTATGTGCGGAATTTCGCCCAGATCCTCGGGGAGAACGGACAGATTCCGGTGGCTCTGGCGGCATGGGCCCCGCCGGTGGCAAGTGTCATGTTGGCCTTGGGCCTGTTGTTGCATATGGAAGAAGGGTGATGTCTGCCTTTCGTGTCTTCATATCCCTCTGCCTCGGCCTGCTGGCGGCTCCGCTTCCGGCCGGGGCGCAGGATATGGCTGGAAATGTCATGCTGGTGGCCGATGAGGTGTTTCTGACCGGGCAGAACCAGCTTATCGCACGCGGCAACGTCGAGGCGATGCGGGGTGACACACGCCTGCGCGCAAGTCGCATCACCTACGACCGCGCCCGCGACAGGATCACGCTCGACGGCCCGGTGCGCATCACCGAGGGAGAGGATCTCATCCTGCTGGCCGATCAGGCGGAGCTTGACAGCGACTTCCGCAACGGGCTGCTGCGCAGTGCGCGCATGGTCATGAATCAGCAGTTGCAGCTTGCCGCGGTGCAGATCGACCGGGTGGAGGGGCGCTACAACGTGCTCAGCAAGACCGCCGTGACCTCCTGCCGGGTGTGCGAGACAGGTCAGCCGCCGCTCTGGCAGATCCGCGCCCGGCGTGTCGTTCACGACAGCGAGGCCAAGCAGCTTTATCTCGACGGGGCGCAGCTTCGCGTTCTGGATGTGCCGGTCTTCTATCTGCCCCGGCTGCGCCTTCCCGACCCGACGCAGCGCCGCGCGACAGGATTTCTCATCCCGTCGATCCGAACCGGAAGCCAGCTCGGCACCGGGATCAAGATCCCCTATTTCATCGCCCTGCGCGAGGATCGCGACCTGACGCTGACGCCCTATCTCTCGCCGGAAACGCGCACGATGGAGTTCCGCTACCGGCAGGCGTTCCGGCGCGGCCGGATCGCGTTCGAGGGGGCCTTGTCGGATGATTCGCTCTCCCCGCCCTCGCCGCGCGGCTACCTGTTCGGAACCGGCCGGTTCGATCTGGGGCGCGATTACGTGCTGACCTTCGATGCGAAGATGACGAGTGACGATGCCTACCTGCTGGACTACGGCTATTCCGGTCTCGACCGGCTCGACAGCGAGATCGCCATTGCCCGTTCGCGGCGCGACGAAAACACCCGGCTGGCATTGCTGCACTACCAGTCGCTGCGCGCCAATGAGAGCAACGCGACCCTGCCCACCATCGTCGGCGCCGCCGAGACGGAACGGCGCTATTTTCCCTCCGCGCTGGGGGGCGAGGTGCGGCTTGGTCTCGGGCTGCACGGGCACTACCGCTATTCCGACCTCGATACCGACAGTGCCGATGCCGACAGCGTGGTGGACGGGCGCGACGTGGGCCGCGTCAATGCCGAAATCTCATGGCGCCGCAACTGGACGCTGGCCTACGGGCTGCGGGCCGGGGTGACCGGGGCGCTGGCGCTTGACGCGGTGCGCACCCGCCAGGACGCCACGCGCGGCGACTTCGACGCGCAGGCCACGCCATCGATGGCGGCGCATCTGCGCTGGCCCCTGATCCGCGCGGGCGGCAATGGCGTCACGCAGATCCTAGAACCCGTGGCACAGCTCGCCTGGACCGGGGGCAGCCGGATGGACATTGCCAACGACGAAAGCACAAGGGTGGAACTGGATGAAGGCAACCTGCTCTCGCTCTCGCGCTTTCCGTCCGTGGACCGGCGCGAACGCGGGCTTGTCGGCACTTGGGGGGTCAACTGGTCGCGCCTCGATCCGGACGGCTGGACGGCGCATCTGTCGCTTGGCCAGGTGATCCGCGAGACCGCCGATACCGAATTCTCGCGCAGCTCCGGGCTGTCCGGCGCGCGCTCCGATCTGCTGGTCGCCGGTCAGATCAAAACGCAAAACGGCCTGTCACTGACCGCGCGCGGGCTGTTCGACGGATTCGACGACATGAACAAGGCCGAGGCGCGCGCCGGCTGGCGCAACTCGAACCTCACGCTCGATGCGGCCTATGTCTGGCTCGGGGCCGATCCCGCCGAGGACCGAGCCCGCACACTGTCGGAATGGACGCTGGACAGCCGCTACCGGTTCTCTCGTCACTGGTCTGGCCTGTTCAACTGGCGCTATGACATCGCCTCCGACAGCACGGCGGAGGCCGGGATCGGCGTCGAATACCGTAACGAATGTGTGCAGATCGACCTTTCGGTCTCGCGCCGCTTCACCTCTTCGACTACGTTGGAGCCATCGACGGATATCGGCCTGACCATCGCCCTTCTTGGCTTTTCGGTGCGAAGCGGCGACAAAAGCTATAACCGCACATGCAACAAGACCGCAGGATGACAATGATGATGATGCTGAGCCGCGTTTCCCGCCCCGCCCACAACACCCTGCGCCGCCTGAGTGTTCTGGCCGCTCTGGTGCTTGCGGGGGCCGCGCCCGCGCTATCGCAAAGCCCGTTTTCATCGGCGATCACGGTCAACGAACGCGCCATTACCTACTATGAACTCGAACAGCGCGCCCGCCTTCTCGAAGTGATCGAACCGCTGGGCAATCCGCGCGAGAAGGCCCGCGAGCAACTCATCGACGACCGGCTGAAGCTTCAGGCGGCCCGCGAATACGGCATCGAAGTGACCGCAGAGCAGATCGAGGCCGGGACAGAGGAATTCGCGGGCCGTGCCGACATGAAGGGCGATGAATTCATCGCCGCGCTGGCCGAAGAAGGGGTTGCGCCGGAAACGTTCCGCGATTTTGTCATCTCCGGGCAATCCTGGCGGGGTGTGGTCCGCGCGCGCTTTGGCGGGCGTGTGGAAATCACCGAAGAGGATATCGACCGCGCCCTGTCCACCACCTCCGGCGGATTGCAGGTGCGGCTGGCCGAAGTGATCATTCCCATCACCCCCCAGACCGAGCAGCAGGTCATGCAAGTGGCCGCCGAAATTCAGAAACTCACATCCTACGCGGCCTTCTCGGACGCGGCCCGGCAGTATTCCGCCGCGCCGACCCGCGATCAGGGCGGCCGCGTGGACTGGGTGCCGATCACCAACCTGCCGTCGCAATTGCGCCCGATCCTCACATCGATGAAACCGGGTGAAGTGACCGACCCGGTGCCGCTTTCCGGCGCTGTGGCGCTGTTCCAGATGCGCGGCATCACCGAAGGCCCGGTGAGCACACCGCGCTATTCTGCGATCGAATATGCCGAATACTACCTGCCGGGGGGGCGCAGCCCCGAAACCCTCGCCCGTGCCCGCACCCTGCGCGACAGCATCGACACCTGCAATGATCTTTACGGCGTGGCCAAGGATCAACCGCCCGAAGCGCTCTACCGCGAGGCGCGCAAACCCTCCGAAATCCCCAACGACGTGGCGACGGAGCTGGGACGCCTCGACAAGCACGAGGTTTCTACAAACCTGACCCGAAATCAGGGTCAGACACTCGTGTTCCTGATGCTCTGCGAGCGCACACCGGCGCTTGATCAGGACGTCGAGCGCGAGGAGGTGGCGGAAGCCCTGCGCGGGCAACGGATCAACTCCTTCGCCGAGAGCTATCTCGACCGGCTCCGCGCCGAAGCGGTGATTGTGGAAAAATGACCCTTCCCATCGCGCTGACCTGCGGAGAGCCGGCGGGAATCGGTCCCGAACTGGCCGAGAGCGCATGGGCCGCCCTGCAAGGCGAGATCGCCTTTTTCCTGATCGGGGATCCCGATCACCTGCCCGGCCGTGTGCCGCATGTGCTGATCCAGTCCGCCTCCGAGGCGTCCGGCGCGCTGGCCGATGGCCTTCCGGTGCTGCCCCATCCGTTCGGGGGCAACGCCCTGCCCGGCGTGCCCGATCCGGCCAATGCCGAAGGCGTGGCCGACGTGATCGCGCGCGCCGTGGATCTGGCCATGACCGAAGAGGTGGGCGCCATCTGCACCGCCCCCATTCACAAGAAGGCCCTCAAGGACGGGGCCGATTTTCCCTATCCCGGTCATACCGAATACCTTGCCGCACTGGCGGGCGTGGACCGGGTGGTGATGATGCTGGCGTCCGACCGGCTGCGCGTGGTGCCGGCCACGATCCATATTCCACTGGCCGAGGTGCCGCGCGCGCTCACCCCCACGCTGCTGGAGGAGACGATTCGCATCACCGACGCCGGCCTGCGCGCCCACTTCGGCATCAAAACGCCGCGCCTTGCGGTCGCCGGGCTCAACCCCCACGCCGGTGAGGGCGGCGCGATGGGCCGCGAAGAGATCGAGGTGATCGCCCCGGTGCTGGAGCGTTTGCGCGGCGAAGGCTTCGACCTGTCCGGCCCGCTGCCCGCCGACACAATGTTCCATGCCGCCGCCCGTGCCCGCTATGACGCGGCCATCGCCATGTATCACGATCAGGCGCTGATCCCGATCAAGACGCTGGATTTCGACCTTGGCGTGAATGTCACGCTCGGCCTGCCCTTCGTCCGCACCTCGCCCGATCACGGCACCGCCTTCGACATTGCGGGGCAGGGCGTGGCCAACCCCTCCAGCCTGATCGAGGCGCTGCGTCTGGCGCGCCACATGGCCGAGAGCCGCGCATGAGCACCATCGACAACCTGCCCCCCCTGCGGCAGGTGATCACCGATCACGGGCTTGTCGCGCGCAAGGCGCTGGGGCAGAACTTCCTGCTCGATCTCAACCTGACGGCCAAGATCGCCCGTCAGGCCGGAGATCTGACCGCCTGCGACGTGCTGGAGATCGGCCCCGGGCCGGGCGGTCTGACCCGCGGGCTTCTGGCCGAGGGCGCGCGCCGCGTTCTGGCGATCGAGAAAGACGCCCGCTGCCTGCCCGCCCTGAACGAGATCGCCGCCCGCTATCCCGGCCGGCTGGAGGTGATCCACGGCGACGCGCTCGACATCGACCCGCTGGCGCATCTTGCGCCGCCGATCCGCGTCGTCGCCAACCTGCCCTATAACGTCGGCACGGAGCTTCTGGTGCGCTGGCTCACCCCGCCAGACTGGCCGCCTTTCTGGCAGAGCCTGACCCTCATGTTTCAGCGCGAAGTGGCCGAACGAATCGTGGCCCGGCCGGGGTCCAAGGCCTATGGCCGTCTTGCCCTGCTCGCGCAATGGCGCGCGGACGCGCGGATTGTCATGTCTCTGCCGCCCGGCGCCTTCACCCCGCCGCCCAAGGTGTCGAGTGCGGTTGTGCATCTCACCGCCCTGCCCGCTCCGCGCCATGAGGCCGATCCCGCGATTCTGAACCGCGTCGTCGCCGCCGCCTTCAACCAGCGCCGCAAGATGCTGCGCTCCGCCTTGAAGGGCATCGCCCCCGACATCGAGGACCGGCTTCGCGCCGCCGGAATCACACCGACAGACCGGGCCGAACAGGTCCCGCTCGAAGCGTTCTGCGCGTTGGCAAGGGAAGTGGCGCGCGGCTGATCCACCCGGGATCGCCGCGCGAAAACCGCACTACTCGGCGGCCTTGGTGTCATCGCCGTCCGCACGATTTTCGGACGAGGCGTCATCGTTCGACTTCTCGACCTTCGCGCGCGGTTTGCGCGGGGCGCGCGGCTTGCGGGGCTTGGGCGCGGGCTCTTCGCGGGTTTCCGGCGTCTCCACCAGACCGCTTTCCTTCGCGCCGCCCGTATCGAGCACATCGGGCTGAGGCGCATCGGACAGGTCTTTCGGCTTGTCCTGACGCGGCTGCTGCTTCTGCTCCTGCCGCTGATCGCCCTGCTGACCGCCGCCGCTCTCGCGGTCCTGCCGGTCGGTGCGGTCCTGCCGCTCGCGGTCGCGGTCACGCTGCTCGACCTGACGATCGCGGTTCTGGCGTTCCTGCTCCTCGCGACGGGCGTCCATCTCGCGTTGCGCCTCATTGAGCATGCGCTGGTAATGTTCCGAGTGCTGCTGGAAATTCTCCATCGCCACACGGTCATTGCCCAGCTGCGCATCGCGCGCGAGCTGATTGTATTTGTCGATGATCTGTTGCGGTGTGCCGCGCACCTTGCCCTCCGGGCCGCTGCTGTCGAACACACGGTTAACAGTATTGCCCGAAGGCCGTTGACGGTTCGCTTTATTCCGCGAACGGGATTTGGAAGATCTCATGTGCTAGCTGTCCAGCCTTGACCTCAGTGTCGTCGCTCGCCCCTGTCTCGCGCCTCATGCGCTTTCAGTATTTTCAGACCGCGACATCATTTCTGGCTTAGTGTTCAACGGGACCGCCCCTTGAAGGCATCCACCGTCCGAACACCCTCTGCCTATTCTGCCTTGTCGCCCCATACAAGCGAAATTGCAGGGATTTCCTAAAAATTTGATGATTTGCCCCTCATTTGCAGCGATTTTAGCGGCGCTCCGCCGGTTGACGCCCCGTGACAACCCGGTCGCGACCGTCCAGATCGGGCAGACTCCCGACCGCCTCAAGCCCTGCGGCGACGAAAAGGGCCGACACATCCGCCCCCTGCCGGGGTCCGGTCTCCACCATGATCCGCCCACCAGGCCGAAGGTGCCGGCGCGCGCCCGCCGCCAGTACCGGGTAGGGCGCAAGTCCGTCCCCCCCCGGTGTCAGCGCCAGAGGCGGATCATATTCGGCCACGTCGCGCGACAGATGGGCCATCTCGGTCGCCGTGATATAGGGCGGATTCGACACGATCAGATCGAACCGGCCCTCTATCCCCTCGAACCAGTTGGCACGCACCAGCGTCAGGCGCCCCGCCACTCCATGCGCCGCCGCGTTGCGCGCCGCCACCTCAAGGCAGGCCGCGCTCAGATCGCTGGCCACGGCCTGCGCCTCCGGCCATTCCGCCAGAAGCGTCACCGCGATAATTCCGCTGCCGGTGCCCAGATCGGCCAGCCGACGCGCCGGCCCCGCGCTCAGCGCCGCCTCGATCAGCGTCTCGGTCTCCGGTCGCGGATCGAGCACATCGGGCGTCACCTCGAAATCGCGGCCCCAGAAGGCCCGCCGCCCAAGGATACGCGACACCGGCTCATAGCCCGCGCGCCGCGCCAGCATGGCATGAAACCGCGTCATCTCCGCATCGCTCACCGGATGGTCCGGCTCCAGCGAGAGCCGCGCCGGGCTCAGCCCCAGAACCTCCGCCAGTAGTATCCGCGCATCGCGTTCCGCGCCCTCGATCCCGACCGCCCGAAGGGCCCGCGCGCCCTCCGACAAGGCCGCGCGCAGGATCACGCCGCCCCCATCTGCGCAAGCTGGGTGGCCTGATCGTCGGCCCGCAGCGCATCAATGATGTCGTCGAGATCGCCCGCCATCACCTGATCGAGCTTGTAAAGCGTCAGGTTGATCCGGTGATCGGTCAGGCGACCTTGCGGGAAATTATAGGTGCGGATTCGCTCCGAGCGGTCGCCCGATCCAACCTGGCTCTTGCGGTCGGAGGCGCGCGCCTGCTCCCGCGCCTGCCGCTCGCGGTCGTAAAGGCGGGTGCGCAACACCTGCATCGCGATCTCGCGGTTGCGGTGCTGCGATTTCTCGGAACTGGTGACGACGATTCCCGTGGGCAGATGGGTGATGCGAACCGCCGAATCGGTGGTGTTCACATGCTGGCCGCCCGCGCCCGAGCTGCGCATCGTGTCGATTCGAAGATCGTTCGGGTCGATCCCGATATCGACGTCCTCGGCCTCGGGCAGCACCGCCACCGTCGCCGCCGAGGTATGGATGCGTCCGCCGCTTTCGGTGCTGGGCACACGCTGCACCCGGTGAACGCCGGATTCGTATTTCAGCCGCGCAAAGACGTGATCGCCCTTCACATGCGCCACAAGCTCCCGGATCCCGCCCAGCTCCGTCTCCTGCATCTCGATGATCTCGAAGCTCCAGCCGCGCGCCTCGGCATAGCGTTGATACATCCGCAGCAGGTCGGCGACGAAAAGCGCCGCCTCCTCGCCGCCCGTGCCGGGGCGGATCTCGACGATGGCCGGGCGGGCGTCGGCTTCGTCCTTGGGCAGAAGCGAAAGCTGCAGCGCGTGTTCGGCCTCCGGCAGGGCGCTGCGCAGGCGGGCAAGCTCCTCCTCGGCCAGCGCCTTCATGTCCGGGTCCGACAGCATCTCCTCGGCTTCCTCGCGCGCCTCAAGCAGGCGGCGATAGGCGGCGATCTGCTCCACGATGGGCTTGAGCTCGGCATACTCCCGGCCCAGCCGGGCGAAATCCTCGCCCGCCATGCCGGCGGCCATCTGCGCCTCGAGATACTCGAACCGCTCGGTAATCTGTCGCAATCTGTCCATCGGGATCATGGCGCTGTCTCCCGTATTGATGCCGCTTGGTCAAGAGGGGGCGGCATGCTAGACTTTCTCCATGCGCTGGATGCTGATCCTTCTGCCCTTCTCGGCCACGCCTGGGCTTGCCGATTACAACCTGAACGGCAAGATGATCGATTGCTATTGCACCGACCGCTCCGGCGCCCGCATCGAGATCGGAGAGACGATCTGCATGCAAGTGGATGGCCGCATGTTCATGGCACAATGCCAGATGTCGCTCAACGTGCCGATGTGGCGCGAGGTGGCCTCCGGCTGCCTGTCCTCCGAGCGGCAGGGCAGCCCCGCGCACCCCCTGCAATCGGCCGCGCTTCTGCGCTGATCGTCCGGGCTTCTTTTCGGGTCAAATACCTTGGGGGGAGTCGCCGCCCCGCGGCGACGGGGGCAACGCGCCCCTGCGCGCCCGTCTTAACCCGATCTTGACGCATTCCACCGCACGCCTTGTTAACTTCGCGCACAACCGCTCTGACGCGGAAATCGGCACCGACGCGATACCGACAAAATACCGACGTTATACCGAAACGGGTTTTTCCCCGAAATCAGGGCGTTAACCCCGATTCGCCGCATCAGCCCTCAAGCCGGGAAATCCAGCGGTCCACCCGCTCGGCATTCACCCCCATGTCGTTGCGCCCGAACCGCGCCCGCCCGTGGATCAGAAGGTCGTCGCCGTCCTGCATCGCGGTCGTGTAATCGGGAAATCCGACCACCCGCGTTCGTGTGACATAGGTCACCATGCCCTCGCTCACCGTGCCTGTCAGAACCGTGGTGCGCGGGTCGCTCTGGGCGATGGCATCGAACCGCCGAAGCGCGCCCGGCCCCGCGCTCACACGCCGCAGCGCCCCGCGTTCGTAAGTTCTGTCCGCGTCCACCTGCGGCGCCTGATGCCAGCGCGCCGGATCGGTCGGGGCGAAACGCACGAAGGCCACGGCGCCCAATATGGCAAAGCCCAGAATCCAGATCACCGCCATCGCTCGTCTCCTCCGCCGCATTGCCGCCGCCCCTCAGCTTCGGAACAGCCTGCGTCAGGATCGGCACGCGCGCAATGCGAAAGGCGTTATGTCCTGCGAGTCCAACCCCATAGGCAGATCAGCTCGGTCGCCACATGGGCCCCCGCGATCGCCGTGGCCCCGGTGGTGTCATAGGGGGGTGAGACTTCCACCACGTCCCCGCCGACGAGGTTGATCCCGGCAATATCGCGCAGCATGATCGCCGCCTGCGCCGAACTCAGACCGCCCCAGACCGGCGTGCCCGTTCCCGGTGCAAAGGCGGGATCGAGCCCGTCGATGTCGAAGGTCAGATAGACCGGATGATCGCCCAGAATCTCCCGGATCTTGCGCGCCGCCGCCTGCGGGCCGGCCTCATGCACTTCACGCGCGTCGATGATATTGACCCCAAGCGTGTCGGGGTTATCGGTGCGGATGCCCACCTGAACACTGCGCGCCGGGTCCACCAGCCCCATCTTCACCGCCTTGTAGAACATGGTCCCGTGATCGAGCCGCTCCATGTCGTCGTCGGCCCAGGTGTCGGAATGGGCGTCGAACTGCAACAGTGCCAGAGGCCCGTATTTCTCGGCATAGGCGCGCAGGATCGGGAAAGAAATATAGTGGTCCCCTCCCAGCGCGATACTCGCCGCCCCGGCCTCGAGGATGCCGCGGATATGTGCGGTCAGAGCCTCGGGAAAATCGCCCACGCGGGCATAGTCGAAGGCCAGATCGCCATAGTCAACAATTCGAAACGCGTTGAGCGGATCATACCCCCAGCCATAGGGCGCATCCGGAGCCTGTAGCGCGCTCGCCTCGCGGATCGCCCTCGGGCCGAGCCGCGCTCCGGGCCGGTTGGTAACGGAATGATCAAAAGGAACCCCCGTGACGGCAATATCCACCCCGGCCAGATCCTTGCTGTAGCGTCGGCGCAGGAAAGAGGTCGCCCCGCCAAAGGTGTTTTCAAAGCTGGGCCCGCGCAGGGTTTCCCGCGTGAACGCCTGATCCACCTGATGCCTGGCATCCTCCAGCGCCATGATCCGCTCCCATCCTGCAAAATTTGATCAAATTTCGCAGAACAGGGAAAAAGGTCAACCCCTTTCACGCGCGCGCCCGACGGATAGGGGCGCCGCGCGCTCAGAGCGGCGCGGCCTTTTCCACCAGACGGGACAGGAACGAGGCGCCCACAGGCGCAATGGCGTCATTGAAATCATAGGCCGGATGATGAACGGTCGCGCTCTCTCCCTGACCCAGAAAGAGATAGGCGCCGGGCCGCGCGTTCAGCATGTAGGAGAAATCCTCCGCCGCCATCATCGGCCGCGTGGCATCGTCCACCCGGTCCGTGCCCACAACGTCCCGGGCCACGTCCGCGGCGAACCCGGCCTTGCCGGGATCGTTCACCGTCGCAGGATAGCCCACCTCGTAGTCGAGCGTCGCCGTCACGCCGAAGGACGCCGCCTGCCCGTCCACGATCTCCTGCATCCGGCGCATCACCATGGCCTGCACGCCGGGATCGAAGGTGCGCACGGTGCCGCACATACGGGCTGTGTCGGGAATGATGTTGGTGGCGCTGCCGGTGGTGATCTGGGTCAGCGACAGCACCAGACGGTCCTGCGCATCGTGGTTGCGGCTCACGATGGTCTGAAGCGCCTGCGCGATACCCACCGCCGCCATCACCGGATCGCGGGTATCATGCGGCATCGCGCCATGTCCGCCCGCGCCCTGAATGTCGATGTAAAAGCTGTCCACCGCCGCCATCACCGGCCCCGGCGCCAGCAGCAGATGCCCCTCGGGCATGTTGGGCGCATTGTGGATGCCATAGACCTCGTCGATGCCGAACGTCTCCATCAGGCCCTCCTGCACCATGGCCTCGCCGCCCCCACCGCCTTCCTCGTCCGGCTGAAAGATGAGCACCGCGCGACCCCGGAAATTGCGCGTCTCGGCCAGATACTTCGCCGCCCCGAGAAGCATCGCGGTGTGCCCGTCATGGCCGCAGGCGTGCATCTTGCCCGGCATGGTGGACGCATACTCCGCGCCCGTGGTCTCCTCCATCAGGAGGGCGTCCATATCGGCGCGCAGGCCGATTGTCGGCCCCTCGCCCTGCCCCTCGATCACCGCGACAACGCCTGACTGCGCCCAGCCGGTGGAAATCTCGGTGATGCCGAATTCCTTCAACCGCTCCACGACAAAGCGGGCGGTCTCGTGACACTCCCGCCCCAATTCGGGGTGTGCGTGGATATGGCGGCGCCAGGTTTTTATCTCGTCGGCGAAGCCGGCGATGCGATTGATGACAGGCATGGATCTTCCTTTCGTGTCAGGCGCGGGCGTGGCGGGTCTCGATCAGCCGCGCGAAGAAGCTCGCCCCGATGGGTGCGGCAGCGTCGTTGAAATCGAATTCCGGGTGATGCGGCGAGGGTCCGATCCCCTGCCCCAGAAACAGAAACGCACCGGGCCGCGCCTCCAGCATATAGGAGAAATCCTCCGCCCCCATTTCGGGGGCCAGATCGGCGACGACCTGCTCCTCGCCCACGATCTCACGCGCGATCCCGGCGGCGGTTTCTGTCTGGGCGGCGTGGTTGACCGTGGGCGGATAGCTTCGGTTGTAATCCACCCGCGCGGTCACGCCATAGCCGGGCGCGAGCCCCGCCACGATCTCATGCAGACGCGCCTCGACCATATCCCGCACCTGCGGCGAAAAACTGCGCACCGTTCCGGCAAGATAGGCCTTCTCCGGCACGATATTGGTGGCCGATCCCGTATGCACCTGCGTGAGAGAGACGACCAGCGGCTCAAGCGGATTCACGTTGCGCGCCGTGATCGTCTGCAAGGCGGTGCCGATCCCCAGCGCCGCCTGCACCGGATCGCGGCATTCATGCGGATAGGCGGCGTGCCCGCCCACCCCGGTCAGATGGATTTCGAAATCGTCCACCGCCGCCATGATCGGCCCGGAACAGGTGCGGAACTCTCCAAGCCGGGCGAAACTGTCGGTGTGCAGGGCATAGACCTCCTCGACCCCGAAGCGGTCCATGATCCCCTCTTCGACCATGATCCGCCCGCCACCGATGGATTCCTCGGCCGGCTGAAAGATCAGCACCGCGCGCCCTGTGAAATTGCGTGTCTCGGCCAGGTATTTCGCCGCACCCAGAAGCATCGTCGTATGCCCGTCATGACCGCAGGCATGCATCCGCCCGGGTATGGTGGAGGCCCACTCCGCCCCGGTCTCTTCCTGCATCGGCAGCGCGTCCATATCCGCGCGCAGCCCCGTCACCGGACCGGACCCGTTGCCCTCGATCACCGCGACAACGCCGCTGGTGGCAATGCCCTCGTGGATCTCGTCCACGCCGAACGCCCGCAGCTTTTCCACGACAAAGGCCGCGGTCTCATGGCATTCAAGACTCAGTTCCGGATGCATGTGCAAATGACGGCGCCAGCCTGTCATCTCATCGGAATATGCGGCGATACGGTTGACCACGGCCATCTCTGGACTCCTCTGTCTTGGCCCGGCACAAACAACCGCGAAACATGAGGAAGCGCAATGCCCGAAGATGCCCTGATCCACGACCGCAGCCAACCCATGCCCCGGCTTCTGGAAATCATGCGCCGCCTGCGCGAACCTGAAACCGGCTGTCCGTGGGACATCGAACAGGACTTCGCCTCCATCGCCCCCTACACCATCGAGGAAGCCTACGAAGTGGCCGACGCCATCGCGCGCGAGGACTGGGAAGAGCTGGAGGGAGAGTTGGGCGACCTGCTGCTGCAAACCGTCTATCACACCCAGATCGGCACGGAGGCCGGGCTGTTTACCTTCGATTCGGTGGCCAATGCTATTGCTGACAAGATGGTGGACCGTCACCCGCATGTCTTCGGAGACGAAAGCCGCGACAAGAGTGCCGAACAGCAGACCCGCGACTGGGAGGCGATCAAGGCCGCCGAACGTGCGCAAAAGGCGCAGCGCGGCACGCTCGACGGGGTGGCCATCGGATTGCCGGCGCTGCTGCGGGCGGTGAAACTGCAAAAGCGGGCGGCGCGCGTCGGCTTCGATTGGCCCGATGCCTCGCATGTGCTCGACAAGATCGTGGAGGAAGCCCGGGAACTCGAAGAAGCGCGCGACCATCTCGGCCGCGACGAGATGGAGGAGGAGTTCGGAGATCTTCTTTTCGTCATGGCCAATCTCGCCCGCCATCTCGACATCGACCCCGAATCGGCCTTGCGTGCGACCAACGCCAAGTTCACCCGCCGCTTCGAAGCAGTGGAGGCGAAGCTTGCCGCGCGCGGCAAAAAACCCGAAGAGTCGGATCTGGCGGAAATGGACACCCTCTGGAACGCGGCGAAGGACGACGAGAAGGCCACGTGCCGCGCCGCCGAAATTACCTGACATCTTTGTTCAGGTATTGACCCGACAAAATAAGTCGGATTAAACATTCGCATCGAAACCGCAACCGAAGCGAGTGAAAGAATGTTTAACAGGATCAAACCCGCCCTCCTTGCCGCCGCCGCCACCGCCGTGGCTGCGCCCGTGCTGGCAGATGAGGTGAATGTCTATTCCTACCGTCAACCCGAACTGATCAAACCGCTGACCGATGCCTTCACCGAGCAAACGGGTATCGCGGTCAATGTCGCCCATCTCGACAAGGGTATGATCGAACGGCTCGAGGCAGAAGGCTCCCGCACCCCGGCCGATCTGGTCTTCACCGTGGACATCTCTCGACTGGCCGCCGTTGTGAATGCGGGGCTGACTCAGTCGGTTGACAGCGACACGCTCAACGAAAACGTGCCGTCGCAGTATCGCGATCCCGATGGTCACTGGTTCGGCCTGACGACCCGCGCGCGCATCGTGTACGCCTCGAAGGAGCGTGTGGCGGAGGGCGAGCTGACGACCTATGAGGGCCTCGCAGATCCCAAGTGGGAGGGCCGCATCTGCACCCGCTCCGGCGCGCACCCCTATAACGTCGCGCTGGTGTCCGCAGTTCTGCACCACCATGGCGCCGAAGAAACGAAGGCATGGCTCGAAGGGGTGAAATCCAACCTTGCCCGCAAGCCACAGGGCAACGACCGCGCGCAGGTCAAGGCGATCTGGGCCGGCGAATGCGATATCAGCCTCGGCAACACCTACTACATGGGCAAGATGCTCGAGAACGACGAGCAGCAGGCATGGGCAGACAGCGTGCGCATCGTCTTCCCCACCTTTGAAGACGGCGGCACCCATGTGAACGTTTCGGGTGTGGCGATGACCAAGGCAGCCCCCAACCGCGAGAATGCCCTGAAGATGATGGAATTCCTTGCGTCCCCCGAAGCGCAGGAAATCTATGCCAGAATGAACTACGAATACCCGATCGCGCCGGGCACCGAAGCCGATGAGCTTGTGCAGGGCTGGGGCAGCTTTACCGCCGATGACGTCAACCTTATGACGCTGGCAGAGAACCGCAGCGAGGCGCTGAAACTGGTCGAGCAGGTCGATTTCGACGGCTGAACGCCTCGATACCGACAGTGGACGGCGCCCCTTGTGGGCGCCGTTTCGCGTTCCGGCGGGCCTTGAAAATAAGGTCTGGTCTTTTGTAGCCTCCCGATATAGGCGAAGCTCCACGTTTCCCATCAAAGGCGGACCCTATGGACCTGCGCAATATCGCAATCATCGCCCATGTCGATCACGGCAAGACCACGCTCGTGGACGAACTTCTCAAGCAATCCGGCGCGTTTCGCGTGGGCCAGGAAGTGGCCGAGCGCGCAATGGACAGCAACGATCTTGAGCGCGAGCGCGGTATCACCATCTTTGCCAAGCCCACGTCCCTCGTCTGGAAGGACACGCGCATCAATATCGTGGATACCCCCGGCCACGCCGATTTCGGCGGTGAGGTGGAACGGATCCTGAGCATGGTCGATGGCGTGGTCCTGCTGGTCGATGCCGCCGAAGGCCCGATGCCCCAGACCAAGTTCGTGACCTCGAAGGCGCTGGCGCTGGGTCTGCGGCCCATTGTCGTTCTCAACAAGGTGGACAAACCCTCCGCCGAACCCGATCGCGCGCTCGATGAATGTTTCGATCTCTTTGCCTCGCTCGATGCCGATGAGGATCAGCTTGATTTCCCGCATCTCTACGCATCCGGGATCAATGGCTGGGCAGATACCGAACTGGACGGGCCGCGCAAGGATCTGCACGCACTCTTCAACCTGATCGTGAACCATGTTCCGGCCCCGAAACAGATCAGGCATCAGGACGAGGATTTCCGGATGCTTGCCACCACGCTGGGCGCCGACGCCTTTGTCGGTCGCATTCTGACCGGCCGGGTGGAAAGCGGGCGACTCAAGGTCGGGCAGACGGTGCAGGCGCTCTCGCGCATCGGTCAGAAGATCGAACAGTTCCGCGTGAGCAAGATTCAGGCGTTTCGCGGCCTCGGTCAGCAGGACATTCCAGAGGCGCTCGCCGGTGACATCGTTTCCATCGCGGGCATGTCCAAGGCCACCGTGGCCGACACGATCTGCGCGCTGGCGGTGGACACGCCGATTGACGCACAGCCCATCGACCCGCCCACGATCACCGTGACCTTCGGCATCAACGACAGCCCACTGGCGGGACGCGAAGGCAAGAAGGTGCAGTCGCGCGTGATCCGCGAACGCCTGATGAAAGAGGCGGAATCGAACGTCGCCGTCAAGGTGGCCGACACCCCCGGCGGCGAAGCGTTCGAGGTCTCCGGCCGCGGCGAATTGCAGATGGGCGTTCTGATCGAGAACATGCGCCGCGAAGGGTTCGAACTGTCGATCTCCCGCCCGCAGGTGATCATGCGAGAGATGGACGACGAGCGGATGGAGCCGATCGAGGAAGTGACCATCGACGTCGATGACGATTACTCCGGCGCGGTGATCGAGAAGGTGACCGGCCCGCGCAAGGGCGAGCTTGTCGAGATGAAACCGGCCGGTGCGGGCAAGACGCGTATCATCGCGCATGTCCCATCGCGCGGACTGATCGGCTACCACGGCGAATTTCTGACCGATACACGCGGCACCGGCGTGCTCAACCGCGTGTTTCATGGCTGGGCGCCCTACAAGGGGGCAATCCCCGGGCGCCGCGCGGGTGTCCTCATCTCGATGGAAAATGGCGAAGCGGTCGCCTATGCGCTGTGGAATCTGGAAGAGCGTGGCCGCATGTTCATTGGCGCGCAGGAGAAGATTTATCAGGGCATGATCATCGGCGAGCATTCGCGCGAGAATGATCTTGAGGTGAACCCACTGAAGGGCAAGAAGCTCACCAACGTCCGCGCGTCCGGCACCGATGAGGCTGTGCGCCTCACGACCCCCGTTCGCCTCAGCCTCGAAGCGGCGATCTCCTACATCAATGATGACGAACTGGTGGAAGTGACACCCAAGGCCATTCGACTGCGCAAACGTTTCCTCGACTCGAACGAACGCAAGCGCATGAACAAGACCGCCTGACCCTGCGGCGGGCACGGCCCCGCCTAGGGATCGATCAGCACCCGTCCCGTCACGGCCAGCGCCCCATCGCGCCATCGTGTCGCAACGATCTCGCCCGAGCGTGGAAACACGCCTGTCAGTGCCGTGATATTGACCTGGTGGCTCACCAGCAAAAGGCGATGGTCGCGGTTTTGCTCGATCAGATTGAGTACCTCACGCGTCTGCGCGTCCCGTTTCGAGCGATTCCCGAAGAAGGAATTGAGCGCGGACACCTCCCGCACCGGACCAAGGTCAAGCAGGTCCGCCGTTTCCCGGCTGCGGCACCATTGGCTTGTCCAGACCGCGTCGACCTCAACCCCTCTACCCCGCAACGCCTCGCCAATCCGTCGCGCCTGCGCGCGGCCCTGTGCGTCGAGATTGCGTTGCGTGGTGCAGTCCTCGAGCCGGAAGCCCGAGGGATCGCCCGTGCCGGGCGCAAGCGCGTGGCGCATCAGCAGTATCGAGCCGGGTTGCTCGATCGCGTTCCAGTCCTGCGCCACCCCCCAGAATGGCAGGACCGACAAGAAAAACGTCACCAAAATGCGAAGCATGGCATCCTCCTTGACTGTAAGGATAGAACGCCAAGGCGCGCGGGCCAGCTATTCGCTGGTTTCGACGATCAGCAACTCCCGTTCGGACGCGCCGCGCGCATGGCTCAGCGCCTCTTGATACTCCGGGCTGTGATAGCAGGCTTCCGCCGCTTCGACGGAGGGAAATTTCGCCACCACATTGCGCGGCCGCTCCTTGCCTTCAAGCTGTACATAGCGTCCGCCCCGCGCGATGAACGCCCCGCCATGCTTGGCGATGGCCGGCCCCGCCAGCTTGGCGTATTTGCCATAGGCGTCCTCGTCGGTGACAGTCACATGTGCAATCCACAAAGCTGGCATTCTATCCTCCGATCACTGTCTCTGCCGCTTTTATCGCGGCCTCTGCATTTCCGACGTCTCTGCCGCCGCCCTGCGCCATGTCCGGGCGACCACCGCCGCCCTTGCCGCCAAGCTCCTGAACCGCCGCTTTCACCAGATCGACCGCCGATATCCGGTCCGTCAGATCGTCCGTCACACCGGCGGCCACCGCTGCCTTGCCGCCCGCATCGGCGATTAACAGCACCGCGCCGGATCCAAGCCGCTGCTTGTGCTCATCGATCAGCGACGGAAGATCGCGTCCGGACACACCAGAAAGTACCTGCGCGGCAAAGGCGACGCCGGCGATCTGCCTCGCCTCGGATTCGGCCCCCTGTCCTGTGCCGCCCGCCATCGCCAGATCCCGGCGAAGCTGCGCCACCTCATTGGACAGCGCCTTGCGTTCGTCCAGAACAGCACGCAGCCGGTCCAGTTCCTCGCCCGGCTGCGCCTTGAGCGTCGTCGCCATCTCCTTGAGCCGTCGCGACTCACGCTCCATATGGGCATAGGCCGCCTCGCCTGTCAGCGCCTCGATCCGCCGCACCCCCGCGCTCGACGCGCTGTCGCTGAGCAGGACGCACACTCCGATGTCGCCGGTCTGGCGCACATGCGTGCCACCGCAAAGTTCTATGGAATAGGTCGCGCCATTGCCGCCCTTGCCCGATCCCGGTTGCAGCCCCATGGACACCACGCGCACCTCGTCGCCGTACTTCTCGCCAAAGAGAGCCTGCGCTCCGATGGCCCGAGCATCGTCCGGTGTCATGATCCGCGTCTCCACAGGCGTATTCTGGCGGATATAGGCGTTCACCTCCTCTCCGATCCGATGCCATTGCGCCTCGTTCAACGGTTTGGCGTGGCTGAAATCAAATCGGAGGCGATCGGGCGCGTTCAGGCTGCCGCGCTGCGCGACATGCTCGCCCAGATGCTGCCGCAGCGCCTCATGCAAAAGATGTGTGGCCGAATGGTTGGCCCTGATCGCGGTGCGTCGTTCGTGATCGACCTCAAGCCGCGCGGAGTCTCCAACCTCGACCCGGCCCTCGATGACATCGGCGAAATGGATGAACACCCCGGCGGATTTGCGTGTATCGGTAATGCGCGCCCGCCCGCCTTCAGTTCGAATCTCGCCGGTATCACCGACCTGACCACCTGACTCGGCGTAGAACGGTGTCTGATTGAGCGCGATCTGCACGCTCTCGCCGCTCTGTGCCGCCTTCACTTCCGCCCCGTCGCGCACCAGAGCGAGAATCTGCCCTTCCGCGGACTCCGTGTCATAACCCAGAAAATCGGTGGTCCCGTGATGCTCGGCAATGTCGAACCAGATCGCCGCATCCGCAGCTTCGCCGGACCCCGACCATGCCGCGCGCGCCTTGGCCTTTTGTTCGGCCATCGCCGCATCGAACCCTTCGGTATCGACGCAGCGCCCCTTTTCGCGCAGCGCATCCTGTGTCAGATCGAGCGGAAAGCCGTAGGTATCGTAGAGCTTGAACGCCGCCTCTCCCGGAAGCGCCACCCCGTCAGGCAGATGCGCCAACTCGTCATCGAGCAGTTTCAGCCCCCGTTCCAACGTCTGGCGGAACCGCGTTTCCTCGAGCCGGAGTGTTTCCTCGATCACCACTTGCGCCCGGCCCAGTTCGGGATAGGCCGCGCCCATCTGCCCGACCAGAGCAGGCACCAGCCGGTGCATGAGTGGATCGCGTGTTCCGAGAAGATGCGCATGGCGCATCGCGCGTCGCATGATCCGGCGAAGCACATAGCCCCGCCCGTCATTCGATGGCATCACCCCGTCCGCGATCAGGAACGACGTGGAGCGCAGGTGATCCGCGATCACCCGGTGATGTATATTCTTGGAGCCATCCGGCTCTGTCGCGCTGGCATGGGCTGACGCCTCGATCAGATTGCGCATCAGGTCGGTGTCGTAGTTGTCATGCTTGCCCTGCAACAGCGCGCCGATCCGCTCCAGCCCCATGCCCGTATCGATCGACTGCATCTCCAGCTCGGTCATGGACCCGTCTTCGAACTGCTCGTTCTGCATGAAAACGATATTCCAGATCTCGATGAAGCGGTCCCCATCTTCCTCCGGGCTACCCGGAGGGCCGCCCCAGATATCCGGGCCGTGATCATAGAAGATCTCGGTGCACGGGCCGCAAGGGCCGGTCGGACCCATCTGCCAGAAGTTGTCGGAGGTGGCGATGCGGATGATCCGCTCGTCAGGCAAACCTGCGATTTTCTTCCATAGATCCGCCGCCTCATCATCGGTGTGGAAGACCGTGACCAGAAGCCTGTCCTTCGGAAGTCCGAATTCACTGGTCAGAAGCTCCCACGCAAACGCGATCGCCTCGGCCTTGAAATAGTCGCCAAAGGAGAAATTCCCCAGCATTTCGAAGAACGTATGGTGACGCGCGGTATAGCCCACATTGTCGAGGTCATTGTGCTTGCCGCCCGCCCGCACGCATTTCTGGGCGGTCGTCGCGCGCTTGTAGTCGCGATGTTCGACCCCGGTGAACAGGTTCTTGAACTGAACCATGCCGGAATTGGTGAACATCAGCGTCGGATCGTTTCGCGGCACCAGAGGGCTTGAGGGAACAATCTCATGCCCCTGTCTGGCGAAATAATCGAGAAAGGTTGAACGGATTTCGTTCAGGCTGGGCATCGGCTGGCCTCTTGATGCGGGTTGGTCCAGCCGGGTTTATCCCCCATGCGCAAAGCTGTCCACACATCAATCGGACCTGTGATGCACCGGACGCATGGGATATACGCCCGGAGCAAGAAGTCCGTGATCAGCTTTCGAGGAGCGCGTCGCCGCTGTCGTCATCGTCCGACTCGGGCATGTTGAATTCCAGCCCGTGAGCGGCGCGGATCTTGTCCTCGATCTCGAGCGCCATGCGCTTGTTTTCGCGCAGGAAGGTCTTTGCGTTCTCGCGCCCCTGCCCGATGCGTTCATCCCCGTAGGAGTACCAGCTGCCGGATTTTTCCACCACGCCGGCCTTCACCCCGAGATCGATCAACTCTCCCGTCTTGGAGATGCCCTCACCATACATGATGTCGAACTCGACCTGCTTGAAAGGCGGGGCGACCTTGTTCTTCACAACTTTGACCTTGGTCTGATTGCCTGTAACTTCATCCCGGTCCTTGATCGAGCCGATCCGCCGTATATCAAGCCGCACAGAGGCATAGAATTTCAGCGCATTGCCGCCCGAGGTCGTTTCCGGGCTGCCGAACATCACGCCGATCTTCATGCGGATCTGATTGATGAAAATCACCATGCAGTTGCTGCGCGAGATGGAGCCGGTCAACTTGCGCATCGCCTGGCTCATCAACCGCGCCTGCACACCAACGCTGCTGTCACCCATATCGCCTTCAAGTTCCGATTTCGGGGTCAGCGCCGCAACCGAATCGACCACCACGACGTTGACCGCCCCGGAACGCACGAGCGTGTCGGTAATTTCCAGCGCCTGTTCGCCCGTATCGGGCTGCGAAATCAGCAACTCGTCCAGATTGACGCCCAGCTTTTTCGCATATTGCGGATCCAGCGCATGTTCGGCATCGACGAAGGCGCCAACACCGCCGGTTTTCTGCTCTTCAGCGAGGCAATGCAGCGCCAGCGTGGTTTTGCCAGAACTTTCAGGTCCATAGATCTCGATGATCCGTCCCTTGGGAAGGCCGCCGATCCCCAGCGCGATATCGAGACCCAGAGAGCCGGTGGAGGTGGCCTCAATATCCTTGAAGGGATTGTCGCCGCCCAGTTTCATGATCGACCCCTTGCCGAACTGCCGTTCGATCTGGGCCAGCGCGGAGTCGAGCGCCTTTTGCTTGTCGGGGGTTGTCTTGCTGCTCATTGTCAAAAGATCTGCCGTTGCCATTGCATTTTGCCCCTTATTTCACACACCGTTTCCGGCGTCCATCATTGCCTGTGTTCACGTCCTGTTCCCACCCCTTATGAGATCAAAAAGAGAACATTTCAATAGAATTCTGCGGGTTTAACTTTTTCCACAAAACGTTAAGGAGAGGTTTACGATGCCGCGGCAAGATCCCGGATAAAGCCCGAAGGACAGTAGATGCTTGTTTTCTGGAAGGAAAAACTGGTGATTCTCGCGGTGCCCAAGACTGGCACCACCGCGCTTGAGGCTGCATTGCGCCCGCGCGCCGATATCGTTGTCTCCGATCCGCCCGAATTGAAACATGCGCCGCTCTACCGCTACAATCGCTTCTTCCGCCCGATGTTCGAGAAGGCGTGCAAGACATCCGACATGGAAACCGTGGCGGTCATGCGCGAACCGATAAGCTGGCTTGGAAGCTGGTATCGCTACCGGCGCCGCGATTTCATGAAGGGGCAGGCCAATGCGACACATGGCTTGAGCTTTGACGAGTTCGTTGAAGGATACTGCAAGGGGGAGCGTCCCGCGTTCGCCAATGTCGGCAGTCAGGCCAAGTTCCTCGAACCCCGCCCCAACGGAACTGCCGTCACTCATCTTTTCCGCTATGAGGATCAGCCCCGGCTCCTGCGCTTTCTGGCCGACCGTCTGGGTCAGTTGCCAGAGCTGCCGCGCGCCAATGTATCGCCGGAAATGGCACTGTCCCTCTCGTCCGAAGCAGAGGCGAAGTTGCGCCGTAAATGTGCCGACGAATTCACGCTTTACAATAGCTTACCCTGAGAACGATAATCTGCATCGACCCCATCTGTACGGATGGTATCATGCAGGGATTCCCCTTTCGATCCAATCACGCTACGCTGGTGCCTGCGCGACAGGAGGTAAAGAGAATGCAAAAAGACCTTTCCATCAATGTGTTGGGGGGAAATCTGGCGCCCTGCTCATCCGACCCTCTGACGGGTTTCTTTCGTGACGGGGCCTGCAACACCTGCGCCGAGGATCAGGGGAACCATACAGTCTGTGCCGTGATGACAGCGGAGTTTCTGGCCTATTCGAAGTATGTGGGAAACGACCTGTCCACACCGCGTCCGGACTTTGGCTTTCCGGGGCTGAAGCCGGGGGATCGTTGGTGCCTGTGCGCGGGCAGGTTCCTGCAGGCGCATGATGAAGGCTGCGCGCCGCAGGTCGATCTTCAAGCGACACACGAAAAAGCGACGGAAATCGTGCCGCTGGCGGTATTGCGAAAGCACACGCTCTGAGGCGTATGGCGCCGGATCAGATCGCGTCGCGGCCTTCTGTATCGGCCATGTCGAACCCGAGATGCCGCGCAACGGTGTAGATGTCCTTGTCGCCACGCCCGCACATGTTCATCACAAGCACATGATCGCGCGGTAAGGTCGGTGCGATCTTCATCACATGCGCCAGCGCATGCGAGGGCTCCAACGCGGGAATGATCCCCTCCTGCGCGCAGCAAAACTGAAACGCCTCAAGCGCCTCCTTGTCCGTGATCGAGACATACTGCGCGCGGCCGGTGTCGTGCAGCCAGCTATGCTCCGGGCCGATGCCCGGGTAGTCGAGGCCGGCGGAAATGGAAAACCCTTCGAGAATCTGCCCGTCCTCATCCTGAAGCAGGTAGGTGCGATTGCCATGCAGGACTCCCGGGCGCCCGCCGGTAAGTGAGGCGCAATGCTGCATGCTGTCGTCCACGCCTTTGCCCCCCGCTTCGACACCTATGATATTGACGGTTGTGTCGTCGAGAAACGGATAGAATAGCCCCATCGCGTTGGAGCCACCGCCAATCGCGGCCACAAGCGTATCGGGCAGCGCGCCGTCCCCTTCGAACTCGGGCAACTGGTCCCTGACTTCCTTTCCGATGATCGACTGGAAATCGCGCACCATCGCTGGATAGGGATGCGGCCCGGCCACGGTGCCGATGCAATAGAAGGTGTCGCGCACATTGGTGACCCAGTCGCGCAGCGCGTCGTTCATGGCGTCCTTGAGCGTGCCGCGCCCCGAGGTGACAGGGACCACCTCGGCCCCCAGAAGCCGCATGCGGAACACGTTGGGCGCCTGCCGTTCCACATCATGCGCCCCCATGTAAACCACGCATTGCAGCCCGAACTTGGCACAGACGGTCGCGGTGGCCACCCCATGCTGTCCGGCGCCGGTTTCCGCGATGATCCGCGACTTCCCCATACGGCGGGCAAGGATGATCTGGCCGAGCACATTATTGATCTTGTGCGCGCCGGTATGGTTCAGCTCATCCCGCTTGAGATAGATTTTCGCGCCGCCAAGCGCCTCGGTCATGCGCTGCGCGAAATAGAGCGGGCTGGGCCGACCCACGTAGTGTTTCCAGAGGTGCTCCATCTCGGCCCAGAACTCCGGATCGGTTTTGGCTCGATCGTATTCGGCCTCCAGTTCGAGGATCAGCGGCATGAGCGTTTCGCTGACAAAGCGCCCGCCGAATTTGCCAAAACGGCCCCTTTCGTCAGGGCCGGACATGAAGCTGTTGAAAAGGTCGTTGGCCATGAAAGGTCTCCGTCGTTCCGCCCCTGTTCATATGGGGCGGTGGCACGATTTGCCATGACAAATTTCCCGCACCGCTGCGGAACTCACGCCGCGTTCCTCTTCAGCCCGGAGAGCCGACCGTTTCGCGGTATCGTCCGACCGCCACACAAACAGAGGGATCACAACGCCACTCTGCCCGCCCCGCCTCCTGCCGCCTTGATGAATGCGCTCATGAGGGCCGGATCTTTCGTTCCCGGTGCGCGTTCCACGCCAGAGGAGACATCGACCTGCCGCGCGCCGGTCATATGGGCTGCCTCGGCCACATTGTCGGGTGTCAGCCCCCCGGCCAGCATCCAGGGACAAGGCCAGAATTTTCGCCCGGCCAGAAGTCGCCAGTCAAAGGCAAGCCCGTTGCCTCCCGGAAGCGGAGCGGCCTTCGGAGGTTTGGCATCGATCAGAAGCTGGTCGGCCACCTGTGCGTAAATGTCGATCTGCTCCAGATCCGCCGCGTCCGCAATACCGATCGCCTTCATCACCGGCAAACCGTAGCGCGATCTCAGCTCAGCCACGCGTCCAGGGCTTTCACGCCCGTGGAGTTGCAACATGTCGAGCGGAACCGTCGCCTGAAGATGATCGAGGAATGCATCGTCCGCATCGACCGTGAGCGCGACCTTGATCACGCCCGGCGGCACCTCCAGCGCCAGTGCACGCGCGGTATCGGGATCGACATTGCGCGGGGATTTGCCAAAGAAGACAAACCCGCAATAGCTCGCTCCCGCCGCGACGGCGGCGCGGACGTGATCAGACTGCGTGAGCCCGCAAATCTTGACCCTGACGTCCATCGCCTTCCCCCTGAAACGGCAAAGGCCCCGGGAATCCGGGGCCGTTCACGCCTTCAACGACCGCGAATGATCTACCCGTTCTCGTCAAGAAGCGCCAGCACTTCGTCCTTGCCCTCGGCCTGCTTGCCCTTGAGACGCCGAATCTCGCGCTGCGTCTGGCGCAACTCGCGTTCGGCGCGCGCCTTTTCGGCACGAAAGCGGTGTTCGCGCAGCCATTCCCAGACAAATCCGATCAGAAGTCCGGCGACGACCCCGCCGAGGATCACAAGAAACAGCGGCAGGGTCACCGAATAGCCAAGCCCCAGCAGATCCGCCAGCGTGGCCGGCAGAAGGTTGAGTGTGACCTCACCCCGATTGGCCAGCGCGACCACGATCAGGACGATACCGACACCCGCCCAGAAGGCGTAACGGATATAGCGCATTCAATCCTTCCCGTTCAGACGATCGCGAAGACGCTTGCCAGTGCGAAAGAACGGCACGTATTTCTCCTCGACATGGACCGACTCCCCGGTGCGCGGATTGCGTCCGACCCGGGCATCGCGCTTCTTCACCGAGAAAGCGCCGAAACCGCGCAGTTCCACCCGGTCGCCACGGGCCATCGCATTGGTGATTTCATCGAAGATCGTATTCACGATCCGCTCCACATCCCTCTGATAGAGATGTGGATTCTCGTCGGCAATAATTTGAATGAGTTCCGATCGGATCATCGGCCCTGTCTCCCCGGCAGGCTGCGTTTATCTTGTTCGCTTTGCTTCTGGGACTATAGGAAGAAACCACGCGAACGGAAACAGATACGGACGGATAGGGGGCGAAAATTGGCACGAATGGGCATCAATCCGCGTTTCAGAGGCAAAATGCGATGGGATCGAACGAGAATGCGGCAGCAAATGGGTTCTCCGCCGCAGCGCAGAGAAGCCATTGATTCGCAATGAAAAGGTCCGGAATGCAAAAGTCCCCGCCAAAGGCGAGGACTTTGTCAGGAGTTTGAACCCCGCCCTTACGGGCGGCCAGTCGCATCCGGAGTCCGGACTGAACTCATTCTTCGTCGAGCGCCTCGACGGCTTTTTGAAGATCGTCCTTGCTGATCTCCTTGTCGGTCACTTCCGCCAGCTCGACGATATAGTCGATGACCTTGTCTTCGAACAGCGGCGCGCGAAGCTGCTGCTGCATCTGCTGGTTCTGCTGAACGAATTCAAAGAACTGACGCTCCTGCCCGGGATACTGGCGGGCCTGGTTCATGATCGCCTGCGTCATCTCCGCATCGGTCACCTCGACCTCGGCCTTCTGACCCAGTTCGGCCAGCAGCAGCCCGAGGCGAACGCGGCGTTCGGCCAATTCGATATGCTCCTCGGTCGGCTCGATTTCCGGGTGGTCGTGGCCTTCCACGTCCGGGTTCTCTTCATGCCAGAGTTGATGCGCGATCTGCTGCGCCTCGGATTCCACAAGGCTGGGCGGCAGATCGAAGCTCACCATTTTATCAAGCTCGTCGAGAAGGTTGCGCTTCATCACCGCACGCGCGGCCTGAACATACTCGGCTTCGAGACGCTCGCGGATCTGCCCCTCCAGCGCGTCCAGATCCTCTGCGCCGAATTTCTTGGCCAACTCGTCGTCGATCTGCGCCGCGACGGGTTCCTTCACGTCCTTGATCGTGCAGTCGAACACCGCTTCCTTACCGGCAAGATGCTCCGCCTGATACTCGTCGGGGAAGTTCACGGTGACGGATTTCTCCTCACCGGCGGTAACGCCGACAAGCTGCTCTTCAAAGCCGGGGATAAACTGATTTGAGCCCAGAACCAGCGGGAAATCTTCCGCCGCACCGCCTTCGAAGGGCTCACCATCGACCTTGCCGACGAAATCCATCACGACCTGATCACCGTCCGCAGCCTTGGCACCGGCTTCCCGCGATTTAAAATCCTGCGCATTCTCGGCGAGGTTCTTCAGCGCATCCTCGACCTCCGCGTCGTCGGCCTTGGCCACCAGCCGTTCGACCTTGAGCGATTTGAGGTCGACCTCGGGGATCTCCGGCAGCGCCTCATAGGACATCTCGATGTTGACGTCCTGACCCTCTTTCCAGTCTTCGCCGTCTTTCATCTCGACCTTTGGTTGCATCGCCGGGCGGTCGCCGCTGTCTTCGAAATGCTTGTTCATCGCGCTGTCGACGGTTTCCTGCATCGCCTCGCCAAGCAGACGCTGGCCGAATTGCTTTTTCAAAAGCGCGAGCGGAACCTTGCCCTTGCGAAAGCCCTTCATCTCAACTTCGGGCTGCGCCTCGGCGAGCTTCTCGTTGACCTTCTCGTCGAGTTCCGCCGCCGTGACGGTGATCGAATACGCGCGCTTGAGCCCCTCGTTGAGCGTCTCAGTGACTTGCATCTGTCTTCCCCATAGGTTTCATCGCGCGCAAAGCGCACGTTGTCGCTGTGTAAATCTGCGCCCTTCTATTGGCCCTGTCCCGGCGGTGCAAGTGGATTTGGCCGCATCGCCGCCCCCCGGAGGTGTTTCACCCGCAGCGCGCGATCAGCCCCCGTTGCTCAAGCTGGGCAATCGCCTCTGATACTTCCTCGCTTGGCGGGGCCGACAGGCGAAAACACTGCGCCAGCCGCTCGGCGATCGCGTCATCCGAATGACAGCCGTCGCAACACAAGTAGATGATCGCCGCCGTGGCATTGAGGTGGTGAACCGTTCCGGCCACCCGTTCCTGCAAGCGAAGCCCGTCGCCGGTCTCTTCCACGTCCACGTCTGCCAGTGCCTGCCACATGGATCTATCCTGCCAGATTTGCGTTGCAATGAAAACCGCGCGGCACC
Source organism: Salinihabitans flavidus (assembly GCF_900110425.1). Classification (GTDB taxonomy): domain Bacteria; phylum Pseudomonadota; class Alphaproteobacteria; order Rhodobacterales; family Rhodobacteraceae; genus Salinihabitans; species Salinihabitans flavidus. Next base: position 105,927 of record NZ_FODS01000009.1, read on the forward strand.
GCCATGTCGCTCACCCGGCTCCCAGCAGCGCGAACGCCCCCGTTGCCACCGCGAGCGCCGCGCCGATACCGACGAAGTACAGCGCCCTGCGCCGGTCCTGGCGCGAGGCCGCGCCGCCCGAATAGTCGAAGCGTTCATAAACCACCTTGTCCATCGGCATTCCCAGATCCACAAGGGTATCCGACACCGCCGTCACCATCGGACCGGGGCCGCACATCAGCGCCACGCACCGCGCCGGGTCGAGACCGTCGAGCAATTCGCCCAAACGCGCGCGATCAAGGCGCCCGACAACGCCCTGCCAGCCCTCGGCATCTTCCTCACTCAGCAGCATGACCTGAAGGTCGATCACTTCTTTCGCGGCCTCGATCTCTTCGAGACAGGCAAAATTCGCGGGCGTCCCGGCGGCATAGGCAAGCCGCACGGGCCGCGGATCGCGCCGCGCCACGAGATCGCGCAGCAGCCCCATGATCGGCGCGATCCCCACACCGCCAGCCAGCAGCACGATGGCGTGATCCTCATGCCGTTCAAGCGTGAACTCTCCGTAAGGCCCGTCAATCCCGATCGGCGTGCCGGGGGCGAGCGTTCCGATCCGGTCGGTGAAATCGCCAGCCTCCTTGATGATCAGGCTCAGCCCGTCGCGCGCGGGGCTGTCGGCGATGGAAAACGGATGGTCGAACAGCGGGAAGCGGTGCCGGCCCTCGCTCATCCAGACGAACTGTCCCGCAGTATAAGGCAGCGGCGCGGTCCGCGGGCCGGGCTGAATATCAAGCTCCCACATCCGGTCGGCGCGCTGTGTGACGGAGGCGAGCCGCCAAGGCCGGCGATGAAGCTGAAGCCAGCGCCAGCCATACAACACCGCGACGACAAGGGCGCAGGCGCCCCCCACGACCCACCAGAGCCAGTGAACCGGCCCCAGCGCGCTGAACCGGCCCGCGCTCACCGCGTGATGGAGCCCGCCCCCCAATGCCACAAGGCCAAGCACGACATGACTGCCACGCCAGACCTCATAGCGCCACGGCATCCGGTCCCGCAGAACCGCCCCGACGATCAGCAGAACAAGCGCCGACAAGACCACGACCCCGCTGCGATAGTGCGGCAGGGTCAGATAGGCCATGAGCCGTTCAACCCCGAGATCGGGGTTTTCGGCCCATGTCGGCATGACATAGAAAAGCGGATGCCCGATCAGCGCCAGCAGCACCCAGATCGCCGCGATCTTGTGAAACGCCATGATCTTGTCGATGCCAAGCCGCCCCGACACCGCCTCGAACCGGCCGGAGGTGACAAATTGCACCGCCATCGCCGCAAGCGCCACCATCCCCAGCGCCGCCGCCACCCGCTCCCATGGATCGAGGGGCGCCACCCGCTGACCGGCGGCCAGCAGCAACGGCGAAAGGCACGCCACCAGATACAGCAGACCGAGCGCCGGGCCCGGCAAGCGCAGGCCATGCCGCGCCCGTATTCGGGGGGCCGTGGATAGCGCCATTGTCGCCCTCTCTTTCAAGATGTGTTTCCCAATGCCTGCGTGCCTGAAGATCAAACCGCATGTCTTGATGCGGATCAATGCAAGGTGACGGAATTCATCGAAGTTTCCCCAAACTGTGGTAGGTTGCGACGAGCAGCAAAGGAAAAGTGATGCGTATGCCCCGGAGTGCAGGTTTTTTTGGAGGCATGGTCGTACTTGTCTGGCTCGCTGTTGCGCCCGCGCAGTCACAGGATGGCGAAAGCCTGGATGCGCTGGTGGAGAAATGGCTAGCATCGCCGCATGGGGATTACCACTCGCAGTCTTTCACCTACTGGAACAAGGATGGCGAGGTGCCGGTCGATTGTGCGGCCTGCCATTCGCAGACCGGCTTTCTCGACTATCTCGGCGCTGATGGCAGCGCTTCGGGCGTGGTGGACCACCCGGCCGTGATCAACGCGCCCATTGGCTGTGCCTCCTGTCATACCTCCGCCGCCCACGCGCTCGACAGCGTGAGCTTCCCCTCCGGTGTCACGGTTGACGGGCTTGGCTCTTCCGCGGTCTGCACGGTTTGCCATCAGGGGCGTCTGTCCGGCGATGATATCAGCACCGCGACGGGCGGGATCGACGAGGATGAGGTGTCGGGCGATCTGGCCTTCATGAATGTCCACTATGGTGTGGCGGCGGCGGTCATGCGCGGCTCTGACGTGCGAGGCGGATATCAGTATCCGGGCAAAACCTACGCCGGCACCTTCGCCCATGTGCCAAACGCCAACACCTGCGTGGCCTGTCACGACCCGCACACGACGCAGGTGGAAACCGATGGCTGCATAAGCTGTCACCGCGGTGTGGAAGACCCGCGCGACATCCGCATGCGTCACACCGATTTCGATGGAGATGGCGACAATGCGGGCGGAATCCACGCAGAGATCCTTGGATTGCACGGCGATCTTCTCGCTGCGATCCAAAGCTACGCCGCCGAGATCTCGGATGCGTCCATTGGCTACGCCCCCGGCACCTACCCCTACTTTTTTCAGGACAGCGATGGAGATGGGCAGATCGGAGACGACGAGGCCGCCTATCCCAACCGATACCAAAGCTGGACGCCCCGGCTTCTGAAGGCCGCCTACAACTATCAGGTGGTCAAGAAGGACCCCGGCGGGTACGTCCACAATCCGGCCTACATGCTGCAACTGCTCCACGACAGTCTGGAGGATCTCTCCGCTCAGGTGGATATCGACATGACGGCCTATCGCAGGCCCTGACGACGGTCGGATCGCGGGCGCCTACCCCTCCGCCTGCGCGTCGGCGCGGCTCTTGCCGGCCACATCCTTGGCCAGCGTCGCGGCCATCAGCTCATCGAGATCGCCGTCAAGAACACCCTTGGTGTCGGATGTCTCATAGCCCGTGCGCAGGTCCTTCACCATCTGGTAAGGTTGCAGCACATATGACCGGATCTGGTTGCCCCAGCCGGCATCGCCCTTGTTTTCATGGGCTTCGTTGATCGCCTCGTTCCGCTTGTCGAGTTCCATCTGGTAAAGACGCGATTTCAGGGCCTTCATGGCGATGTCGCGGTTCTGGTGCTGCGACTTTTCCGAACTCGTCACGACGATCCCCGTGGGCTCGTGGGTAATGCGCACCGCCGAATCGGTGGTGTTGACGTGCTGTCCGCCCGCCCCGGAGGAGCGATAGGTGTCGACGCGGATATCCGAGGGGTTCACCTCGATCTCGATATTGTCGTCCACAACCGGATAGACCCAGACCGAGCAGAACGACGTGTGCCGCTTGGCCGCGCTGTCAAAGGGCGAGATGCGCACCAGCCGGTGGACCCCGCTTTCCGATTTCAGCCAGCCATAGGCGTTATGCCCCGAAATCTTGTAGGTGGCCGATTTGATCCCGGCCTCGTCGCCGGGACTCTCGGCCTGCAGCTCGACGGAATAGCCCTTTTTCTCCGCCCAGCGGACATACATCCGCGCCAGCATCGAGGCCCAGTCGCAACTTTCGGTTCCGCCCGCGCCGGCATGAACCTCAAGGAAGGTGTCGTTGGCGTCCGCCTCTCCGTCCAGCAGCGCCTCAAGCTCTTTCTCGGCAGCCCGCTTCGCCAGCGTCTTGAGCGCGGCTTCGGCGTCGCGCACCACCTCGTCATCGCCCTCCATCTCGCCCAGCTCGATCAGCTCGACATGGTCGCTCAGTTCGGTCCCGATGGCCCGAACCGTTTCCATGGCATCGACCAGCGCCTGCCTGTCGCGCATCAGCTTCTGCGCCTTGTCCGGGTCGTTCCACAGATCGGGATCTTCCACCCAAGCGTTGAATTCCTCAAGCCGGTGCGGCGCGGTCTCCCAATCCATGCGCTGCTTGAGCAGGGCAAGCGATTTCTCTATCTCGGCCACGAAGTTCTGGGTTTCGGCGCGCATGTGTGGGCTTTCCTGTCTCTCACATCGGAATGCGGGTGATAACAAGGGGCCGGGGTGCGCACAAGCGCACGCCCCCGCCCCTCGCGATATTCGTCAGTAAAGGCCGCCGGAACTCATGGTGCCGAAATCCGCCTTCGGCCCCACAACCGCCTTGCGGCCGGTCGATGTGGTCACCTCACGACCGCCATAGCGTTCGACTTCCTTGACCAGCGGCAGATTCGCCCCCATGGCAAAGCCACCGTCATAGGCAATGCCGAAGACCGGCTGTTCGCCTTCGCGGAAATATTCGGCCACCACATGCGCCCCGCTTGCGTCATCGGACAGCCGCGCGCCGGTGTAGCGGTCGATCTTGATGAAACGGCCCCCCGGCGGCACCTTGAACTTGCCGCCACCGTATTTCTTGATCGCCTCCTGCATGAACTCCTGAAAGACAGGACCGCAGGTGTTGCCGCCATAGGTGCCACTGCCAAGCGGGCGCGGGATGTCATGGCCGATGTAGCACCCTGCCGCCAGGGTGGAGGTAAAGCCCAGGAACCACACGTCTTTGGCCTCGTTGGTGGTGCCGGTCTTGCCGGCCACGGGCACCGGCAGGTCGATGACGCCGCTGGCCGTGCCGCGATCCACGACGCCCCGCATCATCGAGGTCAGCTGATAGGCCGTCACCGGGTCCATGATCCGCTCGCGGTTCGATACGATCCGCGGCCCCCGGTCGGGCGGAATGTCGGCGTTCCCGCAATCAGGGCACTCCCGCTTGTCATGGCGATAGATCGTCTCGCCAAAGCGGTTCTGGATGCGGTCCACCAGCGTCGGCTCGACCCGCTCCCCGCCGTTCGCGAACATCGCATAGGCCGCGATCATGTTGTAAAGCGTGCTCTCCTCGGAACCAAGCGCATTGGCCAGATAGGTCCCCATGTTCTCATAGACACCAAAGCGTTCGGCGTATTTCGCCACCACCTCCATGCCGACCTCCTGCGCGAGGCGAACGGTCATCAGGTTCCGGCTCATCTCGATCCCGGTGCGAAGAGGTGTCGGCCCGTAAAACTCGTTGGACGAATTGCGCGGCCGCCAGAGCCCCTGCGGCGTGTCAATCTCGATCGGCGCGTCGATCACGATGGTCGCCGGGGAATAGCCACTGTCCAGAGCGGCGGCATAGACAAAGGGTTTAAAGGAAGATCCGGGTTGGCGCTTGGCCTGCGTGGCGCGGTTGAACACCGAATCCTGATAGGAAAATCCGCCCTGCATGGCGATGACACGGCCATTGTTCACGTCCATCGCCATGAATCCGCCCTGCACCTCCGGGATCTGTCTCAGGGTCCAGCGGATGAAGCTGCCGTCATCGTCGCGGGTCATCGCGCGCACCAGCACCACGTCGCCAACCTCCAGCAGATCGCCCGCGACCTGTGCCTTGCGCCCAAGGCCGCCATCGGCGCGCTGCTTGCGGGCCCATGTCACATCCTGCGCGGGGATCCAGTGTCCGTCCTCGTCCTCTTCCACGCCCTCGATGCCGATCCGCGCGTCGTTGCTGCCAACCTCCAGAACGACAGCCGGATGCCATTCGCCCTCAAGCGTCACATCGCGCGAAACATCCGCTTCCGCCAGCGCCGCACGCCAACTTTCCTCGTTTTCCAGGCGATCACCGGGAATTCTCACCCCGGTCCCGCGCCAGATTCCGCGACTGCGGTCGTATTTCTCAAGCGCATGGCGCAGCGCGCGCGCGGCGATCTGCTGCATCTCGGGGTCGATGGTGGCACGCACCGACATCCCGCCGGAAAAGAACTCCTCCTCCCCGAAATCCACCGACAACTGGCGCCGGATCTCGTCGGTGAAATAATCGCGCGGCGGCAAGGCGGCGCGGAAACTCTCATAGTCGCCATTCTGCACCGTGCGCAGCGGCGCGGCGCGCTCTTCGTGATAGGCCTCATCTCTGAGGTAACCGTTCTCGGCCATTTCACGCAGCACATAGTTGCGCCGCTCGATCAGCCGATCCTTGCGCCGCACCGGGTGAAAATCGCTCGGCGCCTTGGGTAGCGCGGCCAGCGTCGCGGCCTCATGCGGAGCCAGATCTTGCAGGGACTTGTTGAAATAAGTCTGCGCCGCCGCCGCCACGCCATAGGAATTCTGCCCGAGGTAGATCTCGTTGAGGTAAAGCTCAAGGATCTTTTCCTTGTCGAGCGTCTCCTCAAGCCGCGTGGCCAGAATGATCTCCTTTATCTTGCGCTCGATCCGCCGGTCGCCCGACAGCAGGAAATTCTTCATCACCTGCTGGGTGATGGTCGAGGCGCCGCGCACAGTCCGGCCGCGCGTCTGCACCGCCTCCCAGACCGCCGAGGCGATGCCTCGCGTGTCATACCCCGCGTGGCTATAGAAATTCTTGTCCTCGGCCGAGATGAACGCCTGCTTGATCAGCACCGGGATTTCCTCGGCGGGCACGAACAGACGCCGTTCCTTGGCGAACTCGTCGATGATGCGGCCACGCGCCGAATAGATGCGGCTGATCGTCGGCGGCTTGTATTGCGCCAGCGCCTCATGGCTCGGCAGGTCGCGGCCATACATGTAGAACACCGCCCCGATGGACAACGCCACGATCGCCACCCCCATGGTCACAAGGGTAAAGATCGCGCCGAAAAAAGATAGAATGAACCGCAGCACTGCAAGCCCCCATATGACTGATCCCCTTCTATACAGGCCCGCGTGGGAAGGGTCAAAACACAACAACGCGCGCCGTGGGCAGGCCCCCGCCGACACCGGCCCGCCCGCGCCTTCATCTTTGCCCATGTATTCCGGATGACGTCACCGCAACGCGGCGGGCAGCGCCCCCCGGTTCAAGGCGGCCTGCGCATCGTTCTGCGCGCAATGTCGCAATGCTTGATGGTTGCGCCCGTTTGCCCGGGACGGCATGATCCGATCATGGGTTCGGTCGAACAGCTTTTCATGACTTGCTTCAATTCACGCCATTCGGTTGCAAACTCGCGACCGGATTCCTTTCGGGCGCCCGCTTCTTGCAGCGCCCCGGACAGGTTCTCCGGGGCACATTCGACATGCCGCGCCCGGTGATGGCCCCACCCGACAGCGAACCGGACCTTGACGCCCGACATCGGAGTGGCGATCGCCGTGGCACTTTCTGCCTGATGCGATGGGATCTTTTGATCCGCGCAGGTCTCCTTGGGACGATAGCGCTTCTGGCCGTGGCCGGACTCTGGCTGCGTGCGGAACCGCCATGGCGCTTCGCACCTGCTGGGAAGGCGGCGCTGAACACCGGCGACAGCTTCGAGACGGTATTTCACCACACATCGAAAGAAGGCGTCGCCCATGCCCCGGCGCTGGTGAACGATGGAACCGAGGTGATCTGGTTCGACGGCTTGCGCGAGGGCCACAATGACGTGCGCATCTTGCAGGCACAGCTCGAATCCGGCGAAGTGTCCGACCTGCTGACCCGGCAGGCATTGTCGGCGCAGATGGTGCCGCCGCAGACCATCCTGACGCTTGGCAACACGGTCGATGACGGCACCGGGGACGGGTGGCTCGCCACGGTGGTATCGCTGGGCGGCTGGGCCGCCGCTTCGATTGCGCATGTCGCGAACGGACGGGGAAGGAAATTGTCGCTTTCGCCAATCCTGAACCGCTCCAATCTCACCAAATCGCCAGTTGTGCCGATGTCCGGCGGCTGGCGGATGTTGCCGGCCTATTTCGAGATGGAAGGCGGCCACGGCGTTGCCGCCTTGATCGACGAAAGGGGCCGTGTCCGGGCACAGGCCGTGATGCGGGGTAAGTTCCGGGGAATACAGCCCATGATCGTGCCGATGTCCGATACGCGAGCGGTGGCGCTCCTGCGGCGTTTCGACCGATCCAACGACCGGCTGTTGGCAAGCTGGACCAGTGACGGCGGACAAAGCTGGAACACGCCGGAACCGCTGAACCTGCCGAATCCAAGCGCACCTGTCGCCGCGGTGCCATTGGCCGACGGACGCCTCCTCATGCTCTTCAACGACGCGCCGGACAGCGCCGACACCCTGCGCTTCGCATCGTCGGCCGATGGCGGCCGCAGTTGGACCATGGGTCGCATCCTTGATGGCCCCGGTCAGGGTCCATTGCGCTATCCGATGATGACGGTGCTTGCTGACGGGCGCATCGCCGTAACCTATTCCGCGCAGGGCAAGACCGAAATCCGGGTTCATGTCCTGTCCGCTGATTGGGCGTTGGCCGAATGACATCGGTGTGGGAACTACTTGCCGGGTCGATCACCTTCGCATGGCTGCTCGCCCGGATACCGGGATTGCGCGGCAGGGCGCTTTTGGCTTGCGCAATGGGGCTTGTGCTGGTGGCCGGAACGGCGCTCGCCGATCTGCAACCGGGCGGCATATGGATCGCCACGTTCGAGCCGTTCGGCGTGATGCTGCCCGCGCTCTGCGCCTCGGCTCTGGCCGCTGGAGCCGGCTGGATCGCGCCCCCGGCAGTCAGCCGCGCGGAAAAGCTGATCTGGGCGGCGCTGATGCTGGTTGTGCTGCTCGGGGCGGGCGGGGCCTTGCCGCTACATCCCTACACATGGTTCTACGCCGGATGGGAATCGGTGCTGCTTGTGCTCTGCGTGGCAGTCTGGGCGTTCTGGCGACGTCAGACATTGGTTCTGGGCGCCGTGGCGCTCGGACAACTCATGTGGCTGGCGGACGTCGGCTCCAGCAACCTTTACGATCATCTCGCCCACACGCTTCTGGTGCCCGCGCTGGCGGTCTCCGCACTCTGGCCCGGACGCACGTCCGGGACGTGATCCCGGAGCGGGCCATCTTGACCAGATGTCAATACAGGTGAACACCTCCTGAAGACCGCCGTGTTAACCATGCTCGGCGGCGCCACCGGCACCGACGCGATACCGACAAAATACCGACGTTTTACCGACGTGGGTTTTTGTGCGTTACCAAGGGCTTGACCCGATTCGCCCTATTGGCGCACCAGTTCCTTCTGCGCCTTGTCCGCAATCACCCAGGCCTGAAGCCCGTCGCGGATGCCCGCCGCCACCGACGCGCGCCAGTTCGGGCTTTGCAGGTTTTCGAAATCCCGGTCCGACGACAGGAATCCAACCTCCACCAGCACCGAGGGAATATCGGCCGCCTTGAGCACGGAGAATGCCGCCTGACGATAGGGTCGACTGTTGAGATCCCCGCTCGTGTTCTTCATCCCCAGCACCATTGCCCGCGCCAGCCGTTCGGTGCGCGGACGTGTCTCCAGCCGTGCCAGATCGAGCAGCACATCGGCCACCACATCATCGGTGCCGCTCAGATCCACGCCGGCAATGATGTCGGCCCGGTTCTGACGTTCTGCCAACTGCCGGGAGGCCGCATCGCTCGCCTCTTTCGACAGCGTATAGATCGTCGCCCCCTGTGCGCCACCGTCGGCCAGAATGTCGGCATGCAGCGAAAGAAAAACATCCGCCCCGGCCTGATGAGCGATGGCAACCCTTTGTTCCAGAGACACAAATATGTCCTCGTCTCGGGTCAGGACGACCTTGAAACCGCCTGCCCGGCGCAGCGTGTCGCGCAGTTCCCGGGCAAAGCGCAGCATCATGTCCTTTTCCCTGTGCCCGTCTCGCTCGGCGCCAGGATCGACACCGCCATGTCCGGGATCGAGAACCACCACCGTCGGCGCCCAGTCGGGTTTTTCGGGCCGATCCGACAGGCGCAGGCTCGGCTCGGGAAGATCCCAGCGCGGATCGCGCGGTGCTCCGGCCAGCGCGGTATACTCCCGCGATGTGGTCGCCGCCAGATCGACCAGCAAATGCGCCGATCCGGTCTCCTCGCTCACACGCATTCCGGCCTGCGCCACCTTCAGCGGCACGGCAAGGTCAAGCACCATCCGACTCCATCCCGGCCGGAATGCCCCCATGCGCAACGCGCTTACCGCCTCCGACTGGTCAAGCGATTCAGGTGATGCTCCGGCCCACTCGACCTCGCGGAAATCCAGCACCAGCCGCCGCGGATCGTCGAGTGTGAAGACTCGCCACGGCACCCCCTGGCTCAGCGAAAGAGAGATTCGAACCCCGCCACGACGCGCATCCGAAATGGTGGAGCGGTCCGCATCGAGTCGCGCCAACGCGCTGAAATCCTGCGCCGAGGCCGGGTCGAAGAACGCCGCGCAACCCCATAGGAAAACAGCACAAATAATCTTTCGCATGATACGCTCCGCATCGCCACGGGCCAACCCTACACCACCGCAACGGCCGGGCAAACGCCTCATCCGCGACGCTGCGCCATGAACCGCTCGAGCCGCTCCAGTCCCTCGGCAATATCCGCGCTCGACCGGGCATAGGAGAACCGCAACGTGCCCGCCCCGCGCAGCGGATCGAAGTCGAGCCCGGGCGTCACCGCCACCCCCGCCTCGTCGAGAATTTCGCGGGCGAAGGCGCGGCTGTCATCGGTCAGATCGCTGACATCGGCATAGACATAGAACGCCCCGTCCGGCGGCGCGAAACTGTCGAAACCGGCCTTCGGCAGCCCGTCGATCATCATCTGCCGGTTGCGGCGATAGACGTCCAGGTTTCCCTGCAACTCCTCGGTGCAATCCATCGCGGCCAGCGCGGCGACCTGCGCCGCGTGCGAGGCACAGATGAACATGTTCTGTGCCAGCCGCTCTATCTTGCGCACGTGCCCTTGCGGCACCACCATCCAGCCCGCGCGCCAACCGGTCATGGAAAAATACTTGGAAAAGGAATTGATCACATAGCACTCATCGGTGATCTCCAGCGCGCTGACCGCCTTCGCCTCGTATTCGAGCCCGTGATAGATCTCGTCGCTGATGAACGCCGCGCCGGCCTGCTGCGCCGCGTCGATCAGCGCACCCATCGCGCCGCGATCAAGCATCGTGCCAGTCGGGTTGGCCGGAGAGGCGACCATAAGCCCCTGAATATCAAGGCCCGCAAAGTCCTCCGGCACAGGTTGAAGCCGGTTCTCGGGGCGTGTCGGCAGGTCCACCGGCTCCAGCGACAGCGCCTTGAGAATCTGCCGGTAGCTGGGATAACCCGGCGCGCCGATGGCCACGCGCTCCCCGGCATCGAACAGCGCAGTGAACGCCAGCAAAAAGGCCCCGGACGATCCCGGCGTCACGATCACCCGCGCCGGATCGAGATCGACGCCGTACCACTCGCCATAGAGCCGCGCGATCCGGTCCCGCAGCGCCGGAAGACCCAGCGCCACGGTATAGCCAAGCGAGTCCTGCTCCATCGCCCGCGCCAGCGCGGCGCGCGCACCCCCGGGCGCGGCGGTGCTCGGCTGTCCAACCTCCATGTGGATGATGTGGCGTCCGGCCTCTTCGGCCAGCCGCGCGGCTTCCATCACGTCCATCACAATGAAGGGATCGACTTCCCCCCGGCTTGAGTTCCGCATGATTTTCGTCCCTATTGTGCCCATGACGTTTCACCGCGATTTCGCTGCGCCGTCAACCGGCCTTCCCCCCTGCCCACGCCCGCCCGCCGGGGTGCATGTGGCGTTCGATTTTGCGCGGGCCGTGAAGGCTGACCGCGCTCTTAACGCTTTGCTCATCGTTCGCGGTCAGGATACGAGGCATTCCGCCCTGCGCACGACGGTGAAAACGCCGCAACTGCGTCAGATGGTGATCGCGCATGACACCGCGCATGCCGCGTGCGGCCCCAGGGTGCGGCGCATGTCCACGCTTTGCGGCCAGGGTCGCACGTGGCCGGATCGCGGGCGGCGCCCGCGCCCGCATGTGGCGATCCCGACAGGCCGGGTTTTCCACCCCCGCACGCAATGTCTCGACGCCCTGCAAGGGCGCTTGAAAGACCCCGCTATCCATGCCAGTCGCCGGGCAGGTCTTCCACTGTGCAATGCCTGACTGAAACCAGATCACCGCTCCCGAGCGCGCCGACACCCAAAAGGAGACGACCTTGAAGATACTCACTCTTGCCGCCGCGTTCGCCGCGCTGAGCATGACCCCCGCGACCGCCCTCGATTTCGACAACCTCAGCGAGGCAGAGCGCAGCGCCTTCCGCGCCGAAGTCCGCGCCTATCTGCTCGACAATCCCGAAGTGATCATCGAGGCGGTCGAGCAACTGGAATCCCGCCAGGCTCAGGATCAGGCCGCACAGGATGCGGCGCTGGTCAGCGCAAACGCAGAGGATATTTTTGACGATGGATATTCCTGGGTCGGCGGTAACCCCGATGGCGACATCACCCTCGTCGAGTTCATGGATTACCGCTGCGGATATTGCCGCCGCGCTTTCCCAGAGGTTGAGGAACTTATCGCGTCTGACGGGAACATCCGATTGATTGTAAAGGAATTTCCGATCCTGGGAGAGGACTCCATGCTCAGCTCTCGTTTCGCCGTGGCGGTCAAGCAGATGGAAGGCGACGATGCCTACAAATCCGCCCATGACGCGCTCATGACCCTCAAGAGCGAGGTGACCCCCACCGCCCTTGAACGTCTTGCCGACAATCTCGGCATGGACGCCAACGCGATCCTTGAGCATATGGACAGCCCAGAGGTGACAGAGGAAATCCGCCAGACCCGCGCGCTCGCGCAGCGTCTTCAGATCACCGGCACCCCCACTTTCGTGATGGAGGATCAGCTTCTGCGTGGCTATCTGCCGCTGGACAACATGCGCGCCCTCGTCGCCCAGAAGCGTCAGGACTGACGGCTGCCACCCCACGGCTCTGACCTGCCCCCGGGCGGGTCAGAGCGCTCCCTGCGTGCGCGCCCGGCGCGCACTCCGTCAGGTCAGGCCTTCTCAGCTCTCGCTATCGCCGGTCGCCTCGATCTCTTGGGCGCGTTTCTCGACCTGCTCGACGATATGGTCGATCATCTGATCATTCGACAGCTTGTGGCTCTGCTTTCCGGCCAGATAGACCATTCCCGACCCGGCCCCGCCGCCGGTGAACCCCACATCCGTCATCAGCGCTTCACCGGGCCCGTTCACCACGCAGCCAATGATCGACAGGCTCATCGGTGTCTTTATGTGTTCCAGCCGTCTTTCAAGGGCTTCCACCGTCTTGATCACGTCGAATCCCTGTCGCGCGCAGGACGGGCAGGAGATGATATTCACCCCACGGTGTCGCAGCCCGAGGCTCTTGAGAATCTCGAAGCCGACCTTCACCTCTTCCACCGGATCGGCCGAGAGCGACACGCGCAGCGTATCGCCGATCCCCATCCACAGAAGCTGCCCCAGCCCGATGGCCGATTTGATCGTGCCGGACACGAAACCGCCGGCCTCTGTAATGCCAAGGTGGATCGGCGCGTCGGTCGCCTCGGCCAGTTGCTGATAGGCTGCCGCGGCCATGAAGACATCGCTGGCCTTCACGCTGATCTTGTATTCGTGGAAATCATTGTCTTCGAGAATGCGGATATGCTCCAACCCCGATTCTACCATCGCGTCGGGACACGGTTCGCCATATTTTTCAAGCAGATGCCGTTCAAGAGAGCCGGCATTCACGCCGATGCGAATCGAACATCCGTGATCCTTCGCCGCCCGGATCACCTCCTTGACCCGCCTCTCATCCCCGATGTTGCCGGGGTTGATCCGCAGACAGGCTGCGCCCGCCTCCGCCGCCTCGATGGCGCGTTTGTAGTGAAAATGAATGTCAGCCACGATCGGCACCGGGCTTTCGCGCACCACCTCGCGCAGCACGCGGGTGGAGGCCGCATCCGGGGTCGAGACGCGCACGATATCGGCACCGGCCTCCGCCACCGCCTGCACCTGCGCCACGGTTGCGGCAACGTCGGAACTGTCGGTGTTGGTCATGGTCTGCACCGCGATCGGCGCCCCGTCTCCGACCGGCACGTTGCCAACGTAGATCCGACGCGATCTGCGACGCTCTATGTTGCGCCAGGGGCGGATGGGATTGATCGACATCGCAATGGGTCCCGTTCGGCTTAGGTCAGGGCTTACCTAATGGTGCAAGGGCAAAGGGGCAATGCACTGCGGGCGAATTCTCAGTTTCCGTCGCCCTGAACAACGCCCTGCGCGGCGGCTATCGCTACGATGCGGGCCAGCTCCGGGTCGCTCTCCAGATCGGCGACGTCATATTTCTCACGCAGTCCGTTCGCGTCGAGCGCAAGCTCACGCACCGTGTTGGTGCCCTGCCCTGCCGGGCCATACAAGTCTCCGTCGAGCTTGAAATAGATTGACCCCGACATGCCTGCACGAAGCGTGGGCGGCTCTTCGGATGCAGGCAGCACATATTCCTCCCCGGCATCGAGGATCTTTTCGAAGATCACCGTGCCATCGGCGGCCCGCACCCGAACCCAGGCCGGCCGTACCGCGAACATCACCATATCAGGTGCAGCTTCCTCAACCACCTGCGGCACGGTGGCCGGGATCGGTTCGGAGGATGCGATGGATGTCATCGCCGGCTCACGCGGCATGAAAGATCCGACAGCCGACGGGTCGAGGGTGGATATCGGCCCGTCCCGCGCGACCAGAACCGGCACGTCGAGCGCCTGGGGTCGATAAAGTCTGTCAAGCGCATCTGCCGGCGGAGAGAAGACCCCCGCGCTTTCCACAGCGTTCTCGTCCTGATCCTGCTGCGCACTCGACGCCATCGCGGTTTCAAGTGGATCAAGCTCCGCAAGCACCATCGGCGACTGATCGACCGGCGCAAGGCTCACACGCTGCACCTCGCGCAGTACGCTCCACCCTCCATATCCTATGCCCCCGATCAGCGCGAGAAGAACCAGCATCGAGCCTATGGCCCGCGGCTCAATCCGCGACAGGATCGAATCCTGAACCGGCGCAAAGGGTGTGTCCGGCCTCAGGAAGGGGTCGTGCTCTCCCGTGGCCGCGATCGCGGCTTCCGGCTTGCGGATGGTTGACGCGGCCGCAGACATGCCATGTGCCGTCGTAAAACCACTTTCCCGGCAAAAGTCTGCAAAACAATCGTCGGCATCCAACCCGAGATAGCGGGCATAGGACCGCACGTAGCCAGCAATAAAACCGGGCGTTTCGAAAGCGGAAGGATCGCAATTTTCAATTGCGGCGATATAGGCGGCACGGATTCGAAGTTCGCGCTGCACGTCGAGAAGCGATTTGCCCATCGTGGCGCGTTCGCCGCGCATCACATCGCCAAGGCGCAGATCGTAGTCGTCGAATCCCTTGGGTCCGACGTCTTCCTGATTTTCGGAAATGCGCTCTTTGCGCCCGATCATGGCATCTGCCTCATCTCGCCCTCGTCAGCCCTTACCCGATTCCATCCCCGACTCGGGTCAGACCTTTCTTAGGCTCAAGCTAACACAAGACAAGGAATATTACAGCTTTGACTCAATCAGGCAGAGAGTTCGGCACGATTCAGCGCACAATGACTCCAGAGTTCATCCATCGCACGGACGAGCTTGTCCATCTCGCCCGGCCCATGCACGGGCGACGGGGTAAAGCGCAGACGCTCCGTCCCGCGTGGTACGGTGGGGAAGTTGATTGGCTGCACATAAATGCCATAGCCGTCCAGCAGCATGTCGCTTAGCTGCTTGGTATGCACAGGATCGCCCACGATCACGGGCACGATATGCGAGCCGTGGTCGATGATCGGCAGCCCCATCCCCTTGAGACGGGTCTTGAGGATTTTCGCCCTCTCCTGATGCAAGTCGCGCAGCGCCTGATCGCGCTTGAGATGCGCCACCGACGCGGCAGCCCCCGCCGCGACAGCGGGCGGAAGCGATGTGGTGAAAATGAATCCCGGCGCATAAGAGCGGATGGCATCGCACATCTTCGCCGAGGCCGCGATATACCCGCCCATCACGCCATAGG
The DNA here is from genome assembly GCF_900110425.1 of Salinihabitans flavidus. Taxonomy (GTDB): domain Bacteria; phylum Pseudomonadota; class Alphaproteobacteria; order Rhodobacterales; family Rhodobacteraceae; genus Salinihabitans; species Salinihabitans flavidus. The sequence goes on from NZ_FODS01000009.1 coordinate 121,540, forward strand.
CTTTGGCCAGTGTGCCGTTGATGATGTCGAGCCGGTGCATGATCCGGTCCCGTTCCGCCACGCCGGCGCCGCGCGGGCCGTACATACCCACCGCATGCACCTCGTCGATATAGGTCATCGCGCCGAATTCGTCGGCAAGATCGCAAATTTCTTCGATCGGCCCGAAATCGCCATCCATCGAATAGACCGATTCGAAGGCGATCAGCTTCGGCGCCGCCGAATCGTCCGCTTCCAGCAATTCGCGCAGATGCTCCACGTCGTTGTGGCGGAAAATTCGCTTGGCTCCGCCATTGCGCCGCACCCCCTCGATCATCGAGGCATGGTTTAGCTCATCGGAATAAATGATCAGCCCGGGAAACAGCTTCGGCAGGGTCGAAAGCGTGGCGTCATTCGCGATATAGGCAGAGGTGAAAAGAAGCGCCGCTTCCTTGCCATGCAAATCCGCAAGCTCGGCCTCAAGCCGCTTGTGAAACACGGTGGTGCCGGAAATATTGCGCGTTCCGCCCGATCCAGCGCCGGTCGCGTCGATCGCCTCGTGCATTGCTTCAATGATGACAGGATGCTGCCCCATGCCGAGATAGTCGTTGCCACACCAGACACTGATCGGCTCCTGAGTGCCGTCGGGCTTTGTCCAGACGGCATGTGGAAACTGTCCGTTCCGGCGCTCAATATCAATGAAGGTACGATATCGCCCCTCATCATGCAGGCGTTGCAGGGCCTCATCGAGCTTGGCATCGAAATTCATCGGGCGCGTTCCTCCATCTTCCGCCGGACCTTGTTAACACAATTCCAGCCCTCAACCCAAGGGTCAAGTATTCACTTATTCGAATAGACATTGCCTGTTCTTTCGGTCTGCCCTGTCTAGACGGCCCCTCTCTCATACAACAGGTAACAAATTGACGCTCCTGCCGCCTTGATCTGCGTCAAGCGCATTGGACACTCCCGCACGTCCTGATAGGCTCCGCGCGAACCAGATGCAATCAGCCCAAACGAGGAGTGCGCGCGCATGTCGCTCGAACCTGTTCTTTCGCGAATTGATGACGACCTTTCCGGGGCGACCGACCGCCTGCTGGCCCTATTGCGTATTCCGTCGATCTCGACCGATCCGGCCTTCGAGGCTGACTGCGATGCGGCTGCCGACTGGCTTGTTGCCGACCTGAAAAGTCTCGGGGCAAAGGCCGAAAAACGCGCCACGCCGGGCCATCCGATGATCGTGGGTCATTTCGACGGCGACGGCCCGCATCTGCTTTTTTACGGTCACTATGACGTGCAGCCGGTCGATCCGCTTGATCTGTGGGACTCGCCGCCGTTCGAACCCGCGTTGGAAGACACCCCCAAAGGCAAGGTGATCCGCGGTCGCGGCGCCTCCGACGACAAGGGCCAGCTCATGACCTTCGTCGAGGCTTGCCGGGCGTGGAAAGAGGTGCACGGCACCCTGCCCTGCCGCATCACCTTCTTTTTCGAGGGCGAAGAGGAATCCGGCTCGCCCTCGCTCGTTCCCTTCATGCAGGACAACGCAGAAGAGCTGACGGCCGACATCGCGCTGATCTGCGACACCGGCCTGTTCGGAGAGGAAACCCCCGCCATCATCACCACGCTGCGCGGACTTCTGGGTGAAGAACTGACAATCACCGGCGCCGACAAGGATCTGCACTCGGGCATGTATGGTGGTATTGCCATGAACCCGATCCGCGTGCTGGGCGGAATCGTTGCCAATCTGCACGACGATGCCGGACGCATCACAGTGCCGGGTTTTTACGATGGCGTGCCGGAATTGCCAGAGGATGTGGCCGCGCAATGGGCCGGTCTCGGGCACGATGCCTCTGCCTTTCTCGGTGCTGTCGGGCTGAGCGCGCCTGCCGGCGAGACGGACCGAACCCCGCTGGAAATGATCTGGTCGCGTCCCACCTGCGATGTGAACGGCATTTGGGGCGGCTATACCGGCGACGGGTTCAAGACGGTATTGCCGTCTCAGGCCCATGCCAAGATCAGTTTCCGCCTCGTGGGCGATCAGGATCCGCTGAAGATTCGCGAAAGCTTCCGCGCTTGGGTGCAGGAGCAACTGCCGCCCGACTGCACGGTGGAGTTCAAGGGCCACGGTGCTTCGGGTGCGTCGGCCATGTCCACCGATCACCCCGCATTCGAAGCGGCGCGCCAAGCGCTGTCGGAGGAGTGGCCCAAGCCTGCTGCCTACGTCGGCTGCGGCGGTTCGATCCCGATCGCAGGGCATTTCAAGTCCCTGCTGGGCATGAACGCGATGCTCGTGGGTTTCGGAAAGGATGACGACGCCATCCACTCCCCGAACGAGAAATACGACCTCGAAAGTTTCCACAAGGGCATCCGAAGCTGGGCCCGCATTCTCGACGCGGTCACCCGGAACGCCTGACAATTGCTGCGGCCAGCCCGATGAAAGACGGGTGTCTATGCGTTCAGGGGCGCCCTCGTCCCTGAACGCGGGTCGGCCACCGACACGGCGACGAACGCATCTAGGGGCAGACCTGCCCCTCTGGCCAGACGCATTTCTGCGTGATGGGGCCTGAGATAAAAAATTCAGGGAAAAGTGGCGCGGTTGACGGGACTCGAACCCGCGACCCCCGGCGTGACAGGCCGGTACTCTAACCA
>NZ_FODS01000037.1 GCF_900110425.1 Salinihabitans flavidus
CATCAGACCATGAAGAATCGTGTTCTGCTGGAGAATTACTACCTGCCCGGTCATCTCGAGCGACAGATCGGGGACTTCGTCGACTACTACAATAACCAGCGCTACCACGAGAGCCTGAAAAACGTCACACCCGCTGACGTCTACTTTGGCCGGGACAAGGCCATTCTGAGAGAAAGGGAGAAGATCAAGAACCTGACGATCCGACAGCGCCGCTTGCAACATCAAAAACAAGCAGCATAATCAATCACACAACCGAACCAGAGCCTCCAATGTTCAAGCCACTCTGATGTCCCATTTTATATGACGACGGACAGTCACGTTGTAATTTTCGCGTGGCGCTTTTCAACTCCTCCTGCATCGCATCGAAAGCGTCCCGAATCGCAACTTTCAGATGTGCGCGCTCGGGCTGGTCATCCTGGTCACGCCGCACAACCAACTCCTGCCCGGGTATGCGAACCTCGATCGTGACTTCGTATAGATTACCCGTTTTCTGGTTCTGGTGAGGCGCACGGATATACACATGGCAACTTGTGATGCCATCATGGAATTTATCAAGCCGTGCAGCCCTTTCAGAGATCAGCGCCTTGATCTCATCTGTCGGTTCGACATGCTTGAACGCAATTTCGATGGGTGTCTGCATTGACCGGCTTTCCTCGTTTCCCTGACGCCTGCAATTGGTCCGCCAGATGGATGCCACTTCTCGATCAGTTACGCGTTAACCTGCATCAAGGTGCGATGGTCAATTGTTTAATACGGTTAGAAAAATGGGGTAATTCTCCCAGCTGTGAAAATGCCACGCCGAAGCCGAACTCAAACGGCTCCAAAAGAGACGAGGTCCAAGCCGAGCGGGACCGGCAAAGCGCTTCGCATACATGCGGGGCGAATACTTGAGAAGACAGGCCAACCAATGCAAGGGAGACACCAATGAAACTCGAACATGATACCTGGGTGGTCGTGGCCGACGGCGAGAAATTTCTTTTGCTGCGGAATATCGGCGATCAGGAGTTCATGCATTTGGAAGTTGTCGATCATGAAACCAGCAAAAACGCTCCGGCCCGCGAGCTAGCGAGTGATCGCGCGGGACGCCAGCATGATGCCACGCGCAAGGTAAGTGGTGGCGTTGAATCCTGGGGCAAAAGTGCAATGCAGGAGACCGACTGGCACCGTGTCGCGGAAGAACACTTTGCCGAAGACGTTGCCGAAAAACTGTTGGAATTGAGGTCGGCGGGGCGGTTTCGACATCTGCTCGTGATCGCTGACCCCCGCTCGCTCGGTGCGATGCGCAGTCTCTATGACGACCGCCTCGCTCCGGCAATCGTGGCAGAGATCGATAAGGACCTGACGAACCTCCCGCTTGACAAGATCGAGGCCTCGATCAAAGCTTGGGATGTCGCCTAGCGACGGAACGCATCACAGGCCCCGTGACCTTCCGAAAATACAAAACCCGATCTTTTGGAGCAATCCCAAGCGAGATTGATCCAGGGCAAGGCAGTCCTCGGATCAGCCTCCTATAGTTGAGCAAAGCCACAGGTCGCGGCTTCGCGCACCGCAGGGCCGTGACCTCAGTCACAGCGGATTTGAATGAGGGGACCGGAACATGGGCCAAGACCCGTATGAGGTTCTGGGCGTCAAGAAGACGGCGACGCAGGACGAGATCAAGAAGGCCTATCGCAAGCTTGCCAAGAAGCTGCATCCGGATCTTCACCCCGGTGACGCGGGCAAGAAGGCCGAGTTTCAGGCGGTCGCGGCCGCAAATGACCTGCTGAGCGATGCCGAAAAGCGAAGACGCTTCGATGCTGGCGAAATCGATGCCAGCGGGCACGAACGCCCTGAACGCCAGTTCTACCACCAATACGCCGATCAGGAGGCTGGACGCCGCTATGATCCAGGTGCCGACATGGGTGGGTTTCAGGACGCATCAGACCTGTTTTCGGATCTGTTCGGACGCCGGGGGCCAGCTGGCGGCGGTCAATACCGGCAGAACGTCCATGCCCGTGGTCAGGACGCTCGCTACCATCTCGAGGTCGATTTCCTCGACGCGGCGCGTGGAACAAAACGCAGTGTGACGATACCCGGCGGCCAGACAATCGAGATCACGATCCCTCCCGGTCTAAAGAATGGTCAGACGTTGCGCCTGCGCGGCAAGGGTGGGCCGGGTTTCGGGGATGGGTCGCCCGGTGACGCGCTCGTGACGGTCGCCGTGCGCCCGCACGCGGTGTTCGAGCGGGACGGCGACGATATCGAGGTCGAATTGCCGATCACCTTCGACGAGGCCGTGCTCGGTGCAAAGGTGGACGTGCCGACGATCTCGGGGCCGGTCTCCATGACCATTCCCAAGGGCGTCTCTTCTGGTCACCGCCTGCGGCTTAGAGGCAAGGGGATCAACACCGGCTCCGCTTCAGCCGGCAACCAGTATGTCCGTCTCAGGATCGTCCTGCCGGACAAGATCGATGACCAGATGGCGGATCTGGCCCGACGCTGGCAGGATCAGGCCGGCTTCGACCCGCGAAAAGAGCTTTGGAGGAAAACATGAGCTTCGATGAATATGCGGTCGTCGCCCGTGTCAAGCGACTGAACCTGAGGGAGCTGCGCTTCTGGGTGCGGCAAGGCTGGCTTTGCCCGGCGGAAGGTGAAGGTGGCCCCCTTTTCGACGAGTTGGATATCGCGCGTGTCCGGCTTTTATGCGATCTGAGAAAAGAGATGTCTCTGCCCAATGACGCGATTCCGGTCGTTCTCAAGCTGATTGATCAGCTGCACCAGACCCGCCGTGAGCTTCGCGCGCTGACAAGAGCGATCGAAGAACAGCCTGAAGACGTGCGGCATTCGATCGTGTCGGTGTTCCACGGCATTCACGTCCGCACGACTCCTGGGGACGAGGACCACGAGCAGTGAGCGCCGCAGGCGCGCCAGCGCGTCTTCGCATCCGGCACACTGTTTGGCTCAGGATGCAGCGATGCGGGTGCCCGAGCGGCCCTCGATGATCGCCAGAGCATCACTCAGCTTGCCGATGCCGGTCCATCGCGGGCCGCCGCGCGCGAAGTGCGCGCCCGCCGTCACCTTCGGCGCCATGGAGCCTGCAGGCAAGTCCAGCGCCGCAGCTTCCTGCGGAGTCAGCTGCGCGATCCGCTCGGCCGCGTCGGTGCCGAATCCTTTATAAACGCCATCGACATCCGTGAGCAGCAGCAGCGCGTCAGCCCCCAGCCCCTCGGCGAGCAGGGCGCTTGTTGCATCCTTGTCGATCACCGCCTCGATGCCAGTAAGGGCTCCGTCAGCGGTCTCGATCACCGGGATGCCGCCGCCGCCCGCGCAGATAACGATGGTGCCGTGCAGCAAGAGAAGGCGGATCACCTTGAGATCGGGGATCTCGACGGGCGCGGGCGAGGGCACGACGCGGCGCCACTTCTCACCATCCTGCGCGATGGACCAAGCGTGCCGTTCTGCCACGCGCTCTGCCTCGTCGCGATCATACACCGGTCCAACGAATTTCGTCGGGTTGGCAAAAGCCGGATCGGCCGGATCAACGCGCACCTGCGTCAGCAGCGAGGCCACTGTGCGGTCATGGTTCAGGGCATTCTCCAACTCCTGCTCGATGAGGTAGCCGATCATGCCCTCGGTCTCGGCCCCCATCATGTCGAGCGGATACGTCTCGTCAGGCTTGTAGGCCATGCCCTGCAATGCCAGGAGGCCGACCTGCGGGCCGTTGCCGTGCGTGATTATCAGATCATGCCCGGCGCGTGCCACCTCGGCCAGCGCACGGGCGGCTGTGCGGGCATTCTCGCGCTGGTTCTCGGCGGTCAGGCTCTGATCCCGGCGCAGCAGCGCATTGCCGCCCAGTGCGATCACCACAAGCACGACCCTAACCCCCGAGGGTGGCGACAAGCACCGCCTTTATGGTGTGCAGGCGGTTCTCGGCCTGATCGAAGACGATCGAGGCCGCGCTTTCGAACACCTCGTCGGTCACCTCCATCTCGGAGATACCGAACTCCTCTTCGATCTGCGCGCCCATCTCGGTCTCGGCGTTGTGAAACGCCGGCAGGCAATGCAGGAAACGGGTGCGCGGATTGCCGGTGCCCAGCATGACATCCGTCGTCACCCGGTAGGGTGCCAGCATCTCGATCCGTTCGGCCCATTTTTCCTTCGCCTCCCCCATCGACACCCAGACATCCGTATAGAGGAAATCCGCGCCGAGCGTGGCCTCGGCCACGTCCTCAGAGATCAGGATCTGCGCGCCGGTCTCTTTCGCGATCTCGCGCGCCTCGGTCTCGATCGCCTTGTCGGGCCAGCAGGCACGCGGCGCACAAAGCCGCACATCCATGCCCATCTTGGCCCCGCCGATCAACAGGCTGTCGCCCATGTTGTTGGCCGCATCGCCGAAAAAGCAGAAGACGATGTCGCGCCAGGGTTTCTGCGCGTGTTCCTGCATGGTCAGGAAATCGGCGAGGATCTGTGTCGGGTGAAACTCGTCGGTCAGACCGTTCCAGACCGGCACACCGGCATGCGCGGCAAGTTCCTCGACCACCTTCTGACCGAAGCCGCGATATTCGATCCCGTCGAACATGCGGCCCAGCACGCGGGCCGTGTCCTTCACGGTCTCCTTGCGGCCGATATGCGAGCCCGAGGGACCGAGATAGGTGACATTCGCCCCCTGATCGTGGGCGGCCACCTCGAACCCCGCGCGGGTGCGGGTGCTGTCCTTCTCGAAGATCAGCGCGATCTCCTTGCCTTTCAGCAACTCGCGTTCGGTGCCGGCGTATTTCGCGGCCTTGAGGTCCGCCGAAAGCTTCAGCAGAAAGCCGATCTCGGCGGGGCTGAAATCGCGCAGGCTGAGAAAATGACGGTTCTTGAGGTTGAAAGCCATGTGAAAAGTCCCTTTTTTCATTTCAGCCGGAAGTGTCCAATACCGAGTGCGGGTCGCGCCGCAATGAGTAGGGCATGTCCATCGCCTTCCCCAGCCGGATGACGAGCGATGGCCGACCGTCGCGCGCACCTACCACGCGGCCCAGATCGCTGTGATACTCGGAGCGCTCGACAGGCTGGTTGAGATGGGCGTGTTTCAACCCGTGCTTTGTTGCCACCAGCGCCACGCGCTGAAAGGCCCTGCCGGTTTGGAACCAGTTTTTCGGCGTGTTATCGCGACTGACGAAGACGGCGAGTGCGGCGGAGCTTGCGATCTGGGAGGCGATCTTGCGGCTTTCGGTGGCCGGTCGCAGAACGAGGGGAAAGATCAGGCGCCCGATCCAGTCGGGAAGCGTCGGGCTTCCGGTCGCCCGCGCGAAAAGTCCGTCACAGCTTTGCAGCGCAGAGGTCTCGCTGAACCGTATCCAGTCGCGCAGTTCATGGACGAAATCACGGTCGCGCAATTGCGCGGTGTTGGCCGCGATAATTAAATCGCGGATTCGGGTCTTGGTCTCGGCGTCCTCAACCAGATGGAAGGTGGCGGTTCCGCCTTCCGCCGCCTTTCGCAGCGCGTGGCGCTGCTCTGCCGACAATAACCCGCCGTCATAGAGCGAGCGGGTCGATTGCCGGTATCGGATGGCGTGGATCAATGGCGAAACCGCGCAACCTGTATCCTTCAATGTCACCTCGGCGCAGGGGAGGTCATCGGGGTTTTCGCGCCACGAGAGAGACGCATCCATCCCATAGCCCGTCGCGGCGATGGCCAGCGTTTCGGCCGCACAGCCCAAGCTGAGAAAAAGATGATGATCGTCAGGATCGATCACCGGGCAGCGCCGCGTTGGATCCGGCCGGATCATAAGCCTGTCCGGCCCCAGAACCTGAAACGTCCAAGGCTGGGAGTTGTGGCTGTTGGGGGCCAACGTCGCGAGACGCACCAGTTCGTCCAGTCGTGCCTGACCCATCGCCGTCCGGTCCGGCGCGGCGCGGGTGGCGCGGACTGCGGCGGCATAGCGAGGCGAGACCCCTGTATCGAAGGCATCCGTACCAGCCTTGGCGCTCAGTTCAGACATGTGCGCTCTTCCTCCACTTCGTCAGGCCGGATCGCGGATGGTGGGGCAGCTCATGCAGCGCCCGCCGCCACGACCACGGCCAAGCTCGGCGCCCGGTGCCTCCAGCACCTCGATCCCCTCGGCGCGCAGCGCGGCGTTGGTGTCGTCATTGCGGTCATAGCCCACCACAAGACCGGGGCGCAGGGCGAGCACGTTGTTGCCGTCGTTCCACTGCTCGCGCGACGCCTCAAACGTGTCGGCACCGCCGGTCGGCACGACGGTGAGCCGCCTGAAGCCCATCGCTTTGGCTAGCACGTCGAAAAGCGGCCGGTCGATGCGGCGGATATCTAGCGGCTGGCGGCCTTCACCGGGATGCAAGTCATAGACACTCATCTCGGCGGCGACCTCGGTAAAGCTGGTTACGACCTCGCCACCGCAGAAGGTGAAAACCGTGTCGAGATGCATCGCGGCGCGCGATTTCGGCAACTGGCAGGCCAGCACGCGTGTGGCGCGTCCCTGATCGAAAAGCGCCTCGGCCAGCAGGCCCACCGCCTGCGGCGAGGTCCGCTCACCCATGCCGATCAGGACCAGTCCATCGCCCACCGGCATTACGTCGCCGCCTTCAAGCGTCGCGCGACCAAAGTCCCGCGTCGGATCGCCCCAGAGCACCTCGGCCCGGCCCGCGAATTTCGGGTGGAACCGATAGGTCGCAGCCATCAGCAGCGTCTCGGGGCGCCGCGCCTGCCAATACATAGGGTTGAGGGTGACGCCCGAATAGATCCATGCGCTGTTGTCGCGGGTAAAAAGGGTGTTGGGCAGCGGCGGCAACACGAAGCCGAGCCGCCCGAGATACGATCCGAACATGCCCGCGGGCTCGAACGGCAGATCGTCCACCGTCAGCCCACCCATCAGGAAATCGGCAAGCGCGGCACCCGGCAGTTCGTCCATCCAAGCGCGCAGATCGTCGAGCATGCCGACCCCGATCTCCTGCGGCGTGACCCGGTGATCGAGTACCCAGGCACGCGCCTCTGGAATATCCAGCACCTCGCCTAGCAGCAGCCCGGTATCGAGCACCTCGACCCCCTCGCCGCGCATCAGATCAGCAAAGACGTCATGATCCTTCTGCGCCTGCTTGACCCAGAACACATCGTCGAACAGAAGATCCTCACAGTTTTCCGGTGTCAGCCGTCGATGCGCGCGACCCGGTTTGCAGACGATCACCTGTCGCAGCCGCCCGGTCTCGGAATGCACCCCCAGCTGGTCCTCGCTCATGCCACACCTCCCATCGCGGCACCAACCGCCAATGCACCCATGATGAACACCGTTAGGATCACCAACAGCGGCCAGATGAAGACGATCCAGCGGTCATAGGGCACTCGTCCGATGGCCAGCCCGCCGATCACCACCGCGAAAGTGGGATTTATCAAGTTCACCAGCCCGTTGGCGGATTGATACGCCGTCACTACCAGATCGCGCCCGACATTCGCAAAATCGGCCAGCGGGGCCAGGATGGGCATGGACAGAACCGCGAGACCCGAAGAGGATGGCACGAAAAAGCTCATACCGACCTCGATGGCGAACATGGTCGAGATAAAGGCGACGCTGGACAGCTCTCCCAGCATGGAGGCGGAGGCATGCAGGATGGTGTCGGCAATGCGTCCCTGCTCCATTACCACGACGATGCCGCGGGCCAGCCCGATGATCAGGGCGACGCCCAAGAGATCGCGCGCGCCATCGATAAAGGCGCCGGTCAGCCGCTTTTCGCCCAGTCGACCGATGATTCCGATCACGATCGCCGCGCCCAGAAACAATGCGCCCATCTTGGCCATCCACCAGCCCTGGCTGGACACGCCCCAGATCATCACGATGAAGGTGGCCGCAAAGAGGATCAGGATGATCTTCTGCGTGCCGGTCAGTCTGTCCTCGGCCGATTCGTCGCTGCTGCCCTTCAGGAAATGCCGCTCATGCGCCTCCCACTGCCGCGCCACAACCGATGCCGACCGTTCGGCCCTCACCCGCGCCGCATAGCTCATCACGTAGGCCACACAGATCGCCAGCCCGCCGATCAGGATCACGAAGCGCAGGATCATGCCATTGGTGAACGGGATCGAGGCCGCGTCAGAGGCGATGATCGTCGCAAAGGGATTGATGGTGGAGCCAAGCACGCCGATGCCCGCACCGATCAGGATGATCGCAACGCCGGTGACGGCGTCATACCCCGCGCGCAGCACCAATGGCAGAAGGATGGCATAAAAGGCCAGCGTTTCCTCGGCCATGCCATACGTCGTGCCACCAACGGCAAACAGCGCCATCAAGATCGGGATCATCCAGATTTCGCGCCCCTCCATTGATCGCATCGCGGATCGCATGCCGGTGTCGATTGACCCGGTGGCATTGACCACCCCGAGAAAGCCACCAAGCAGCAGCACGAAGAGCGCCACGTCGATGGCGTTGGCCGCGTAGCTGTCGGGGTCGTAAAAGCCCGCGATGGGCGCCAGGAGCACGTCGATCGGGCCCTGCGGGTTGGCTTCCACCGTCTGGTAGGTGCCCGGCACCGCCACCTCTCGGCCCACCTCCTCGTTCATCTCGCGGTCATATTGCCCAGCGGGGATGATCCAAGTTAGCACAGCAACCAGAACGATCAGCGCGAAAAGGATCGTGTAGGCCGTCGGAAAGCGTGATTGCAGGTCGGCCTCCGGGTCCTGCGGCGTTTCGGATGAGTCGGACATGTTCGCTCCTGCATGCTTTCAAAAACGTCTGGAAACTCTAGAAGCCTAGGGCCGCTCGACATTAACCTGCGTTAAGACTCGCTGAGAAACGGCAGACAGACATGCGCTGGTTTAACTTCGATCAAGGTCAACGCGGGCAACCTTGCATTACCCTGTGCGTGCAAGCAGTGGAGGCGGTACAAGCAGTGGAGGCGGTAAATGCCAGTGCAGGACAAGGACGTGGGCCATATCATTACCATCGAAGGCGGCATCGCCGATATTCGCTTTGCGCATGGCCTGCCGATGATCGCATCGCGGCTCGTCACCCTGAGCGATCCGGAAATCACCATCGAGGTGGCCGGGCTGCCCGCCCATGACATCGCGCGCGGTCTGGTGATGAATCCGACCAGCGATCTGCGGCTGGGGCTTGGGGTGCGGGACACGGGCGGTCCCCTCGAGGTGCCGGTGGGGGATGCGGTGCTGGGACGGATGTTCAACCTATTCGGCGAAACCATCGACGACGGCGACCCTTTGGAGGATGTCGCCCGCAGGCCGATCCTGCGCGATCCGGTGCCGCTGTCGGAGCGCCGGGTCGAAGGCGACATCTTCGAGACCGGGATCAAGGCGATCGATCTGCTCAGTCCGCTGGAACGCGGCGGCAAGGCGGGGCTCTTCGGCGGGGCGGGCGTCGGCAAGACCGTTCTGATCACCGAGATGATCCATAACATGGTTGCCGCCTACGAAGGGGTCTGCCTGTTCTGCGGCATCGGCGAACGCTCGCGCGAGGCTGAGGAGCTTTACCGCGAGATGGGAGAAGCCGGTGTTCTGGACAACACGGTGATGGTGTTTGGTCAGATGAACGAAAGTCCCGGCGTGCGCTTTCGCGTCGGTCACGCCGCGCTGACCATGGCCGAGCATTTCCGCGATGAACAGCGCCGCGATGTGCTGGTGCTGATCGACAACATCTTTCGCTTCGTGCAGGCCGGATCAGAAGTGTCGGGGCTGCTGGGACGGATGCCTAGTCGGGTGGGCTATCAGCCGACGCTTGGCACCGAACTAGCCGAGCTTGAAGAGCGGATCTGTTCGACCGATCGTGCCGCCATGACCTCGATCCAGGCGGTTTACGTGCCAGCCGACGATTTCACCGATCCGGCCGCCACGCATACCTTCTCGCATCTATCAGCCTCGATCGTGCTGTCGCGCAAGAAGGCCTCCGAAGGGCTCTATCCCGCCATCGACCCGCTGCAGTCCTTTTCGCGCATGCTCACGCCGAGCACGGTCAGCACCGAACATTACCGTGTGGCGCGTGCGGTGCGCAACACGCTGGCGGAATATGAGGAGCTGAAGGATATCATCGCGATGCTCGGGCTGGAGGAGTTGTCGGAAAAGGACCGCGCCACGGTGCGGCAGGCGCGCCAGCTTGAGCGGTTCCTGACCCAGCCTTTCTTTACGACCGAGGCGATGACCGGCACCAAGGGTGTCCTTGTCTCGCTGGAAGACACGGTCAAGAGTTGTGCGCGCATTCTCGATGGCGAATTCGGTGACCGTGACGAGGGCGATTTTTACATGATCGGCACGGTGGAGGACCTTGACGACAAAGGCGGTTCGGATGGAGCTTAGGATCATCACCCCGGAACGGGTGACGCGGCATGATCACGTGCACCGGATCGTGGCAGAGGCCTCGGACGGGGTCTTTGGTATTCTGCCGCAACACATAGACCATGTCACGCAACTGGTGGCCGGAGTTCTGGTCTTCAAGACCGAGAATGGCGTGGAACAGTTCGTGGGCGTAAATGCCGGAACATTGGTGAAAGCCGGGCCGACGGTGATGGTGGCCGTGCGCGATGTGATCATCAGCGACGACCTCGGAAAACTGCGCGACCGTGTTGAGGCCGAATTCCGCCGCCACACCGAACAGGAGCGCGAGGCGCGCTCGGCACTGGCGCGACTCGAGGCGCACATGATCCGTCGGTTCCGCGAATTGCAAGGGGCGCATCAATGACCCGTGATACCGAGGACGAGTCCGAGACCATTACCCGCAAGGCCGCCCGGATGCAGGAGGCCCGAAAGCGCCGCAAGCAAAGCGCATGGCGCGGGCTGGGCATGTTCGGCCTCGTCGGCTGGGCCGTGGCCGTGCCGATCATTGCCGGAGTCGCCCTGGGCCGCTGGATCGACGCACGCTGGCCGACCGAGACCTCATGGACGCTGGCGCTGCTTCTGGCGGGTGCGGTCCTGGGCGCGCTAAACGCGTGGTTCTGGGTGCAGCGGGAGGGGCGCGATGATTGACACCGGCGAGCACCATGCCGCGATGCTCCTGCTTATGGGCCTGGTCAGCCTCCTGGCTGTGCCGATGCGGGCGGCCTTTGCCCGGATCTCCATGCCCAGCATGATCGGCTTTATCGTGCTGGGTGTCTCGCTGTCGATTGGCTCCAACATAACTGGCGTCGCCAGCGACACGCTGAACGAGCAGGTGCCCTTCCTCGCCAAGATCGGCATCGTTGTGCTGTTGTTTCGGATCGGTCTTGAAAGCGATCTGGACAAGTTGCGCCAACAACTCGGACGAGCGGCGCTGATCTGGCTGCCCAATATGGTGCTTGGCGCGACCACCGCATTTGCGCTCGTGATGGTGTGGCCGGGGCTGGGGTTGATCCCCGCTCTCTTTACAGGTGTTGCCGCGAGCGCGACGAGCATCGGCGTCTCTGCCGGGATATGGGAGGCGACAGGCGCACTCGACAGCGACACAGGTGCCCTGCTGTTGGATGCGGCCGAACTTGACGACGTGTCGGCGGTGGTGCTGCTCAGCGTGTTGTTCGCAGTGGGACCCCTGCTGAAACAGCCCGAAGGGGCCGCGATCCTTGCGCCGGCGCTGAAAGCCGGGGCGATACAGCTATTGCTGACGGCCCTGTTCAGCATGAACTGTTACCTTTTCTCGCGCTGGCTGGAAAAACCGCTTTCGGACGGTTTCGCCAAATTGGCACCAAAACACGGACCGATTGTTCTTGCGACCGGCGCGGCCTTCGTGATCGCCGCCATGGCAGAGGTCATGGGTCTCTCGATGGCCATTGGCGCGCTCTTTGCGGGGCTGGCTTTCAGCCGCGACCCGGCGGAGCGCAGTATCGACGAGGCGTTCGGCATTCTGCTGACTGTGTTCGGGCCGTTCTTTTTTGTGGCCATAGGGCTTTCGGTAGATCTCACCGTGCTGGTTGAGGGCATAGGGCTTGCAGCCGCCCTTGCCGGTATGGCCTTGCTTGGCAAGCTCCTGGGCGCGGGTCTTCCTGCGACGGCCATGCTGGGGTGGCGGCAGGGCGCGCTGATCGGATTCAGCATGGTGCCGCGCGCCGAAATTTTTCTGCTGGTTATGCTCTACGGGTTGACCCTTGGTCCCTGGGCTGTGCCACAGGTCCTTTACAACGCCGCTGTGCTGGCCAGCATCGCAACCTGCATCATCGGTCCGGCCATTGTCGGGATGATGCTGCGCCCGCTAGCCGGGAACACAACATGACGGCGAGCCTCGCGATATTGGCCGGGGCCGCGTTCGGGCTTCTTTACATGGGCGTGTTATGGGGCGCGGTGCGCATCCTGACCGCGGGGCGGAGCATGTGGCTCTTTGCGGCCATGGGATTGCTCCGGGCGGGTTTGCTTGTAGGCGCGCTATGGCTTGCCGTTTGGAGCGGCGCAACAGCCGTCGAGATTGCGTTTGCCGTGCTGGGGTTCATCGCCGTCCGGCTACTCGCCACGCGTTTTGTGAAACCTTCAAATCCGGAGCGCGCGCCATGGAAATAAGTCCCGACGCCTGGGTTCTCTACGAATGGCGGGGGCTGCGGCTCAATGCCACCATCGTGTTCACCTGGGTCGTCATGGCGCTGCTGGTGCTCTTGTCATGGATCATCACCGCGCGGCTGAGCGAAGGCGAGACCGTATCTCGCTGGCAGGTCATGCTGGAGGTCGTGGTCACCACGATCCGCGACCAGATCGACGAGGTCGGCGCGACGGATCCCGCGCGTTACCTGCCCTTCATCGGCACACTGTTCCTGTTCATCGCCACGTCCAACCTGCTGACCGTCGTGCCGGGATATCAGCCTCCCACCGGGTCGCTGTCGACCACCGCAGCGCTGGCGATATGCGTGCTGATCGCAGTGCCGCTCTTTTCGATCGCCCAGCGCGGGCTTGGCGGCTATCTCAAATCCTATCTTCAGCCGAGCCCGTTCATGCTGCCCTTCAATATCATCAGCGAACTTTCGCGTACGCTTGCGCTGGCGGTCCGGCTTTATGGCAACGTGATGAGCGGAACGGTGATCGTCGGCATCCTGATCAGCGTGGCACCGTTCTTCTTTCCGGTCCTGATGCAATTGCTTGGCCTGCTGACCGGCCTGATCCAGGCTTATATCTTTGCCATTCTGGCGATGGTCTACATCGCTTCTGCAAGCCGCGTCCAACGCAAGACCGAACCCGAGTCTGATCCCGAACATCCCCGAACATCGCGACAAGGAGACTGACCATGGACGCTGCAACAATGATTGCCGCAATCTCGATCATCACCGCCGGTCTGACCATCGCCATCGGCTCTATCGGGCCGGCGCTGGCCGAGGGGCGTGCGGCCGCGCAGGCCCTGCAGGCGCTGGCGCAACAACCCGACGCCTCGAACACCATCACCCGCACGCTTTTCGTCAGCCTCGCGATGATCGAATCCACCGCCATCTACTGCTTCGTCGTGTCGATGATCCTGCTCTTCGCGAACCCGTTCGTCGATGTGGCGGCTCTGGGCGGTGGGGGCTGAACCATGCAGATCGACTGGCTGACCGTTGCCGCCCAGATCGTCAATTTTCTCGTTCTTATCTGGCTGCTGCAACGGTTTCTCTACCGCCCGATCACCAACGCCATGGCCCGGCGTGAGGCCCGGATCGAAGAGCGGCTTTCGGATGCAAAGGCCCGCCGCCGCGAGGCGGAGGATGAGGCCGAGGATCTGCGCAAGGAGCGCGAGGAGCTTGAGTCCTCGAGGCAGGAGATGCTTGAGGAGGCGCGCGCCGAGGCTGATGAGCTGAGGCAACGGCTGGAGCAGGACATCCGCGACGAGGTCGAGCAAAAGCGCGAAAACTGGCAGGACATGCTTTTGGAAGAACGCGCCGATTTCGCCCGGGACATGCAGCGCAAGGCCGGGCACAAGGTGCTGGACATCGCGGCCCGACTTCTGGCCGAGTTCACCTCGGGCGCGTTGGACGACCAGATTGCACAGGGCTTCGTTGCAAGGCTGAAAGAGCTGGACAAGGACACACGCAAGAAGATGACTGCCGCGGCCCGTGACGCGGACGGCCCGGCGCTGGTGGAAACCGCGACTGCGCTTGATACGTCTGCCCGCCGAAAGATCACCCGCGCGATCCACGAACAGTTCGAAACCGGGATCGAGGTGGAGTATCAGGAGGATGAAGAGGTGCTGCTTGGTGTGCGCCTGGCCGTTGACGAACAGACCGTGGAATGGTCGGCCGCCCGGCATCTCAATCGATTGAACCGCGAACTTGACGCGCTTCTGGACTCCGCCAGCCCCGTCAGGCGCAAAGAGACCACGGATTAGCATCGAGGTGTCGTGAAAATGCTCGAAACCCTGCGCGATACGCTGTTCGATCCACTGGACACGGCGCTCGAAAATGTCAGGCCTCGCCTCGAGGCGACCGAGGTCGCGCATGTCCTTTCGGTCGGGAACGGTGTGGCACAGGTGGCGGGCTTTACCGATCTGCACGCCAACGAGCTGGTCGCGTTCGAGGGTGGGCTGATGGGTATCGCGTCGAACCTGCGCGAGGATCGAGTCGGCGTGATCGTTCTGGGCAATACCGGACATCTGCGCCCCGGCGACCGGCTGCATCGCACCGAACGGGTCGTGGATGTGCCGGTCGGCGAAGCGCTGCTGGGCCGGGTGCTCGACCCGCTGGGGCGGCCGCTCGATGACGCCGGGGCCGTCGAGGCCGAAGCGCGGATGCCTGTCGAGCGGACCGCTCCGCCGATCATGCACCGCGACCCCGTGAACGTGCCGCTACAGACCGGGATCAAGGCCGTCGATGCCGCCATCCCCATCGGCCGCGGCCAGCGCGAGCTGATCCTCGGGGATCGCCAGACCGGCAAGACCGCCATCGCCGTCGATGCGATCCTCAACCAGACGGATACCGGCGTGATCTCGATCTACTGCGCCATCGGACAACGCGCCTCGGCGGTGGCGCGCGTCCTGCGCAGCCTGCGCGATCACGACGCGATGGCGCGCACCATCGTCGTCGTGGCCAGCAGTCAGGACGCGCCGGGGCTGCAATTCGTGGCCCCCTATGCGGCCACTACCATGGCCGAGCATTTCATGGCCCAAGGGCGCGACGTGCTGATCGTGTATGACGATCTCACCCGCCATGCGCGCGCCTATCGCGAATTGTCGCTGCTCCTGCGGCGCCCGCCCGGGCGCGAGGCCTATCCCGGCGACATCTTCTATATCCATTCGCGGCTGCTGGAACGCGCAACGCACCTGCGCGAAAAGCATGGCGGCGGGTCGCTGACCGCCCTGCCGGTGATCGAGACGCAGGCGCAGAACATCTCGGCCTATATCCCGACGAACCTGATTTCGATCACCGACGGCCAGATCTACCTGTCGCCGGACCTCTTTGAAAAGGGCCAGTTGCCGGCGGTGGATGTCGGTGCCTCGGTCAGCCGGGTCGGGGGCAAGGTGCAGCTTCCGGCATTTCGGGCCGTCGCCGGCAATCTGCGGCTGATGTATTCGCAGTTCGAGGAGCTGGAGACCTTTGCGCGCTTCGGCACGCAGATGGACGACGAGACGCGGCGCAAGCTGACCCGTGGCCTGCGGGTGCGCGAGGTGCTGAAACAGCGCGAACAGCATCACCTTGCCGTGCCGGAACAGATCGCGGCACTGCTGGCCGCGACCGAGGGGCTGTTCGACCATATCAAACCGAACGATGTCGCCGAGGCAGAAGAGCGCGTGCAGCACGCCGTGCGTGATCGCTGCCCCGACATCTGCGAGGCGATCGAGGCTGGTGAAAAGCTGACCGAAGACCATCGCGGGGCGCTGATCGAGACAATGCGCGCGGCGCTGGATGACACGGATGGGGATGGCGGTGATGCAGACGCTTGAATCCCTCTCCGATGCGCTGGACACCGCCGGGGACATCCACTCGATCGTGCGCACGATGAAGGCCCTCTCGGCCGCCAGCATCCGCCAATTCGAGCAGGCCGAGGAGGCGTTGGGCGATTACGCGCGCACGGTCGACCTGGGGCTGACGGCGCTGCTGCATGACCGCCACGCCCGCGGCCTGCCCTTGCCCCGGACCGGCGCGGCGGGATCATCGCGCACGGCGCTGATCGTCATCGGCTCCGAGCGGGGGCTTTGCGGGCGCTATAACGAGACCGTCGCGCGCCATGCCCTTGACCGGATCGACGGGCCCGATACCCTTCTGGCCGTGATCGGCCTGCGCGCGACGGCCCGGCTGGAATCGGCCGGTCACAGCGTCGACACACTCTTTACCCTGCCCGGATCGGTGGCCGGTCTGTCCGATCTGGTGCAGTCCGTGATCGTCCAGAGCGACCGGTGGCAGCGCGAGGACGGTATTGGCCGCATCCGGGTGGTGCATAACCGGCGCGAGGGCCACGCCCTGGCAAAGCCGGTCGAGCGGCAGTTGCTCCCGCTGCCGGACGCCTATCTGGAATCGCTGCTCGATGCGCCTTGGCCCGGGCCGGGACTGCCGTTCTTCCGCATGTCCCCGCCCGCGCTCTTGTCCTGGCTGGTGCAGCAACGGCTCTTTGTCAGTCTCTACCGCGCCCTGGCCGAAGCCCTGGCCAGCGAACACGCGACGCGACTGGCGGCGATGCAGGGTGCCGAGCGCAATATCGAGGAGCGGCGCGCCGATCTGATGCAGGCTTACCGCGTCAAGCGTCAGGAGACGATCACGCGCGAGTTGATGGATGTCGTCTCGGGGGTCGAGGCCGTGCGCACAGTCGAGGAATGAGAACGTGCCGCGCGATCAGGCGCGGTCCCCGGCATCCCGAAGGTCGGACAGGAAAGCCTCGATCTTCTCGTCCAGTGCGCTGTCTTCGATCTCGTCTTCGTTGACCACAAGCGTAGCCAGCGGCGGGTGTCCCAGGCGGCGGCCCATCCGCGACAGGGCGCCGGCCGCGCCAAACTTGCCCTGGGTGCAGAAAAACGCCACGCGATCGAGCGCGTCGCGATGCCGGTCGATATACGCATTCACGGCAGGTGCCGGCGCTCCGGCCCAGACCGGTGTGCCCAGGATTACCAGATCAAAATCCGATGGGTCGCGCAGCGGCGCGGCGATGGCGCTCTTGCGGCCCAGAAGCGCATTCACCGCGCCCACAGAGCTGCCAAGCAGACCCGCGCGCGCGGTTCGCTCCACGATGGGCTCAGTCTTGGCTCCCAAGCGGTCGGCAATAGAATTTTCGACAGTGTCCGTGTGTCCGGTAAGTGAGTAACAGGTGACAAGCGTGGTCATTGGAATCGATATCCTTTCCGGCTCACTTATCTATCACCAAGGAGCAAGAGCTTCTCTGGCTGCTTTGGTTCATCATCCGCACCGGCAGCTTCAAACACCGGTAGTCACTTATGACCGAGTGAAATCTCGCGGGGCTCTGTACATTCTTCAGCCATATCGGCGCTCATTTTCGTGTCTTGACGATTGCGGGAAGTTACACTGCAGAGGATGCCATTTCTGGATCCGGTTACGCCTTAACCTGAGTCAAAGCGCGATGATCAATTGTTTAATACATTTGAAAGATTGCCGCGATGCGAAAGGCAGGTTCGTCTTTTGCGATCTTTCTAACCTGCCGGACCCTTTGGTTTGAAACTGAACGGACCGGGACGGCGACATTCCGGTCAAGACTGAGGATCACGCCATCACGTATTTCAAAAGCCTTTCGGCAGCTGGCTTCATTGCAACCGCTATAAGCTTTGGCCCCGCCCGTATGGGCTTTGGCCTGTTCGTGCCAGATTTCCGGTCAACCTTTTCGATGTCCACGTCCACCGTTGGTTTCGTGTCCAGCCTTGGCTTTGCGGGGTTTTTCATCGGGTTGCTGGCGGCGCAATGGATGCTGTCGCGGCAGGGGCCAGCGGCGCCGGTCCTTTTTGGTCTTGCAGCGGCAAGCGCAGGGCTGGCGACCGTGGCAATCGCGCCGAACGTCATCATCCTTGCCGCCGGTGTCTTTCTGGCAGCGTCGAGCGCCGGCTTTGCATGGACGCCATTCAACGACGCGGTGCATCGCAAGATCGAGGGGGTCGACTGTGCGAGCGCGCTGTCAGAGATCAGCAGCGGCACCAGTGTCGGTATCTTCGGAACCGGACTTGCCGCCCTGTGGATGGTCTATGCAGGGATTTCTTGGTGGGTGTACTGGATGACCTTTGCAATTGTGGCGCTGGTTGGCCCGGTCTGCAACGTTTTGTCTTTCATCGAATTGAAAAGGTACCTCTCGCCAAGCAGATCGATCATGAATGGACCCGCCTTTTGCAAGGTGTAGTGATCCCACTTTTTACGGTCGGCTTCGTTTTCGGCGCGACCGCAGTAAATCACTCCGATCGCTCTTTCCAACCTCGGCTTCGACAATTCCGTCGCGACATCCAGTCCGTGTCCCGCCCGCATCGGCAGGATGAGCCCCGGCAGACCGGACAGGTGGAATTGCCCGCGCGAAATAATTTGGGTCCAGTCGCAGGCCCGTTAGCTTTTCGGCCGATTTCGCGATTTCTTGTAGATGCGATGGTTCATTCTCATGAATTGCCCGATCATCCGACCAATCACGCCCAACCGGATGCGCCACAGGTGAAGGTTTCCCGACAGGCTGCCGACTGTGGCGCCGATGGCGTTATTTGTCTCATCCCGGATGATCATATAGACCCTCGCCGAACTGCATTGTTCATGGCAAGATCGATCCTGCGCGAGGTTCGGGACGGGGAAATGACATGCTGATCTCTCTTCACAAGCAGGCCACCACGACGCCGAAGGTGCGGGCGGCGATCCAGGCGAGCACTGAGCCGGCGTGGGTCGTGGCGGAGCGCTACGGCATCTCCGAGCAGACCGTTTGGAAGTGGCGCAAGCGCGACAGCGTGCAGGATCGCAGCCACACGGCGCGCCGGTTGCAGACGACGCTGACGCCGA
>NZ_FODS01000014.1 GCF_900110425.1 Salinihabitans flavidus
AGCAGCCGAGGAACCGGAACACGATCATCTCCCGGCCGATGCGCTTCGACATGATCTGTGAGGCGAACGGCATCGAGCACCGGCTGACCAAACCCAACCATCCATGGACCAACGGCCAGGTCGAGAGGATGAACCGCACGATCAAGGACGCGACGGTCAAGCGCTTCCACTACGACAGCCACAATCAGCTACGCACGCACCTCACAGACTTCATGGCAGCCTACAATTTCGCCCGGCGGCTCAAAACTCTCGGCGGCCTCACGCCCTACGAATACATCTGCAAGGTCTGGACCTCAGAGCCGGATCGTTTCATCCTAAATCCGATCCACCAGATGCCGGGACTAAACACCTAGCGCAGTATCCGGTCTGTGAGGTTGAGCCGCCCGGCCACGATTGGCGCCATGACCGGGCGCAGATCCGGTTCCGCCGCGAGGGCCGTCTCCAGATCTTGGAGCCGGTTCGTGGCGACAAGCTGCAACAGATCCTCGCGCGGGCTGCCGTCGGCGTGTCGGGGCAGCGCGGGCACCGGCTGCACCAGATCGGCCAGCGCCTCGGGCACCGCGGCACGAAGCGCTGCGGGGGGCAGATCGCTTTCGGCAAAGACATACAGCCCCACGCCCCTCGCCGGGAGCGCATAGGGGCAGATCGCCACGTCGCGGGCCAGACCGGCGGCGACAAGGCGCTGGCGGATGCGGGGGCCGTCGCGCGCCACCCGGTCCTCGGTTCCCTCTCCGTCGGACCAGTTCATCAGCCGCCGCGTGATGACATTGTAGAGGCGCTTGCCCGTCGCCATCCAGACTCGCGCCGGCAGCGCTTTGCGCGCCAGCATCGCGGTTTCCGCCGGGGTCAGGAGTTGCGGCGCATAGGTGCGCTTCTGTTTCAGCAGGTGGCGCAGATCCTCGCGTGCCATCACGCGGAACAGCTTGCCGCGCCGCCGGTGGACACTCGCAAGCTGAAAGTCGATCACCGCCGCGCGCCCGTCGGGCGTCATCAGCCAGTTTTGCGGCTTGGCGATGTCGTTATGCGTCACGCCCCGGTGCCGCATCTCGCGCAGCAGGCGCCGGGCATCGCGATACCAGTCTGCGGTGCCGGGGCGGGCGAGATGCAGCGGCGTGCCCTGCGCCCAGCTTCGCAGCAGGCCGGTCTCATCCACCCGGAGCAATTCCGGCACGCCGTCGATGCCGTGCACCGCGCGCAGGGCCCGGATCTCGCGCCGGGCAAGGAACCACGCGATGGGCCGCGTGAACCATGGCACTTCGTCGAGCTTGCGCAGCGCGACCGCGCGGGTCGGATCTTCCTTCAGGTGGCCCGAGATGGTTTCGGAGAACACGTCCCGTTTGTGCACCGTTTCGGGCACGAAGATCAGTGTCTGGGTGGTCTGCGGCATCTGCCCCGCCTGTCAGGAGTTGCCGCGCCGTGATAGCCCCGCGCGCGCAGGGGATGCAAACGAAAAGGCCCCGCCGGGGGAGGAGCGGCCCATGCTCCACGACGCACCCTTAACGTCGCGTGTGGTCGGCAGGAACTTCTTGGAGGGGTGGCTGAGCTGTGCCAGTTTGACGGGCGAACCCCGGTGTTTTGTCGCCGGAAATCCTGATCACTTCAATTTGTGGAACGACTCGACTTGCCTAAAATGATCCTCATCGCACTGGTTGCGGGACTTCTCGTTGGCGGAAGCTATCTGCTGTATCTTCAATTCGACAGGGGGTGCGCCGATGCGGACTGCTTTGTCGAGGCCGTTCAGGCGTGCGAGCCTGAAACCTTCCGCACCCAGAGCCCGGCGGGAACCGGGGCCGAAGGTGTGTACAGGGTTGTCGGCCCGGCCGGCCCCGCCTGCGAAATCAGCTTCGAATACAGCGAGAACCCCAACCCGACCTTCGTTGACAAGCCGGTGACATTCGTTCTTTCGCCCGATGAGGCCTCCGAGGACACGGTTCTCGGCGCGCTGGAAGCCTGCATGACAGGCCGCACAGGACCGTATCAGTGCGGTGGTCCGCTGTTCGATCAACTTGCCGGCTCTGCCCCGGCCTATGCGTCGCTGGAATACGGCGGTGACGGCCCGCTGCCTTGCGGTGATCCGGTCGAGGGTGCGGGGGAACCGCTCTATCCCATGCCGAAGGATGGGCAATGGGGCTACGTGACCCGTGACGGGGAATGGCAAATTCAGCCCCAGTGGGACAGGGCCATGGATTTTCACGAGGGCCGGGCCATCGTCGGCGGCAAGAACGCCTGGGGCATTATCGACCGTGATGGCGAAGAGATCATTGCCCCCGAACATGCCTCCGACGTCGACGGGCAGCCGCCATTCACGCCGTATTCCGAGGGGTGCACTGTCGCCAATATCTTTACAGACACATCGCAGCCCGCCTTCTTTCTGGATCGCGATGGCAAGGCCTATTGGCGCGACGAACGCCCCGAGGCATTGGCCGCATTGGAAATCAAGAACTTCGGCAATTTCTCCGAAGGGCTCGCGTGGTTCTGGGATGGCGACATCATCGAGCCGAGCTACGGCTGGATCGACGCCAGCGGCAGCGTTGCCATAGAACCGGAATTCGTCGACGCTGGCGATTTCAGCGGCGGCCTCGCTCCGGCGAGCTCGCGCGAGGGACAGGCGGGGTTCATCTCGCCCGATGGGCGGCTCGTGCTTCCCCGCAAGTGGACGCTTCACAACGCGCAGCCGTTTTCCGAAGGTCTGGCGCAGGTCTGGACCGACGCCTTCGACATCGCCTATATGAACGACAGCGATTTCGCCTTTCATGACGTGACCTTTCCGGCTGCGGACGGAAGTGACCCTGTGCGCGGGCAAATCGAGGCAGCCGGCCCCTTTCATGACGGGCTGGCGCCGGTGGTCGCGGTATACGATGGCACCACGGAATTCGCCTACATGAACCAGCAGGGCGAGGTGGCCTTCGTGCCCGACAGGCTCGACGGTATCGCACTCTGCGATGCCCGGTTGCGGCCGGAATTCCACAATGGGCTGGTCCGGCTGGTCGTCGCGGATGATGGTGAGAGTTGCGGGGACGAGTCCTATCTCGACGGTGCGCCCGCCTATGATGCGGCGCATTACCTCTACCTCGATACGCAAGGCCGCGTTGCCATGCAGCAGGTCAAATAGCCGGGGATCGTCGTGCTTCGCGTCTGATGGAAATGGACCTCGCCGCCGGATCGGGCGGCGAGGCGAGGCTTGCAGGACCGCCTGTCGGGGCTGAACCTTGGTCAATGCCGGCCGCACGCTCTGTTAACGGCGCGGATTTGGCAAACGATACCGACGGAATACCGACAAAATACCGACGTTTTACAGCATGGGGTTTTCGCGTATTAACAAGGACTTGCTCCTGATTCGGCCAAATGGGGCCCACCGTGCCCGTTCCCCCCGCCCCCACAGGGTGATACACTGGCCATTCCAGTGCCCGGAAATCCCGTCATGCCCGCCTTCTGCCGCGACTGTCTTGTGCCGCTCGAAACCGGCCCCCGCTGTCCCCGCTGCCGCTCTTTCCGCGTGGCGCGGCACCCGGAGCTTTTCGATCTTTCGATCGCGCATATGGATTGCGACGCCTTCTATGCCAGCGTCGAGAAACGCGACAATCCGGAGCTTGCCGACAAGCCCGTGATCGTCGGCGGAGGTCGGCGCGGCGTTGTCTCAACCGCTTGTTATATCGCAAGAATCCGGGGCGTTCATAGTGCGATGCCGATGTTCAGGGCGCTGAAACTCTGCCCCGACGCGGTGGTGGTCAAACCGCGGATGAACGTTTACGCGGAGGTCAGCCGTGCCATTCGCTCGATGATGGACGAATTGACCCCGGCGGTGGAGCCGCTCTCGCTCGACGAGGCGTTCATGGACCTTACCGGCACCGCCCGCCTGCACGGCGCGCCGCCGGCGGTGATGCTGGCGCGGCTGGTCCGCCGGATGCGCGACGAACTGGGCGTAACCGGCTCCATCGGGCTCAGCCACAACAAGTTCCTCGCCAAGATCGCCTCTGATCTTGACAAGCCGAACGGGTTTTCCGTGATCGGTCAGGAGGAAACGCTTGATTTTCTTGCTGAAAAACCCGTCAGCATGATCTGGGGCGTGGGCGCGTCAGGACAGGCCGCGCTTGACCGCACGGGGATACGTACGTTCTCTGACCTGCGCCGCTGGGAGGAACGTGATTTGATTGCGCGTTTCGGCAGCATGGGGCACCGCCTCTGGCATCTGGCGCGCGGACAGGACATCCGCCGCGTCTCGGCCAATACCCCGGTGAAAAGCATCTCCAACGAAACCACCTTTCATGAGGATACCGGCGATGCGGAAATCCTTGACGGTCACCTGTGGCGCATGGCCGAAAAGGTCGCCGATCGCGCCAAGGCAAAGCGCCGCGCGGGCCGTGTGGTGACGCTCAAACTCAAGCGCGCCGATCATTCGCTGATCACCCGCCGCCACGCCCTGCGCGAGCCGACGCAGATGGCTGACACGATCTATGCCACGGCCCGTCATCTCTTTGATCAGGTTGGACAAAACGGGCGCTACCGACTACTCGGTGTTGGAATTTCCGAGATTTCGGACGCGGCGGACGCGGATGTGTCCGGTGATCTGCTCGACCCTCAGGCCGCCCAACGCCGCGCCGCGGAAAGGGCCGCCGACAGTATCCGCGCCAGATTCGGCACAGGCGCGATCCTCAAGGGGCGTGCGATGCGATAGGCTATTCCGCCGCGAGTCTGTCGCAGGGGGTGCCAAAGGCCACGATCCGGGCGATGATGCTGCTCAGACGTTCCTGGAATTCATTGAAATCGGGGCGCAATTCGATCCGCTTTTCATCCATGTAGAGCGCCCTGTCGATCTCGATCTGGATCGCATGTTGATGACGTGAGGGGCGGCCGTAGTGCTGCGTGATATAGGCCCCGGCAAAGGGTGTGTTGCGCGACACGACGAGCCCGGCCTCGGTAAACGCGGTCTCGATCTTGTCCACCACCGCTGGCGCAGCCGCCGAGCCAAAGCGGTCTCCAAGAACGATCTGCGGGCGTTGCCCCCGCTTGCGCACGATACTGTCCATCGCCTCATGCGGCATGGAATGACAATCAATCAGGATGGCCTCTCCGAATTGCGCTCGGGTTTCGTCGAGTAGGTCGGAAAGCGCCGCGTGATAGGGGCGCCAGTAGCTCGCGATTCGCCGGTTCGCCTCGGCCAGAGGCATCTTGCCCTGATAAATCGCCTGCCCGTTTGCCACGACGCGGGGAATCACGCCAAGCCCCGACGCCACACGCGGATTATGTGCCGCGCGGCGGACCCCTTCGATCAGCGCGGGGTCAAGTTCCTGCTCTCCGCGGTTGAGATCAATGAACGCGCGCGGCGCTCTGGCCTGAAGAAAGGGTGAACCGAACTCCACCGCACAGGTAAAAAGCCTGTCGACAAAGGCGTCTTCCGAACTGCGAATGGACTGCGCATTCAGCATCGAGGCGCGTACGAAATCCTCGGGGTAATCGCACCCGCTGTGCGGCGAGGCGAAAACCACCGAAGAACTGCGCTGGACCGGTTCCAGCAATGTGAAAGCTTGCGTTTGCATCATGTCTCCTCGATGCTGGGATCATAGACCGAAAAAGATGGGCGTCAAAAGCCCTTGATCCCCCCGCCGACTCCTTTTATAGACCCCGCTACCGGCGCGGAATTCCGCGCCCCCTTTTCTTTTCAGGGGGGTGTTTCTGGGCTGGTCAGGGCGATTAGCTCAGCGGTAGAGCACTTCGTTGACATCGAAGGGGTCACTGGTTCAATCCCAGTATCGCCCACCACGGATAAAACGTCTCCGGATCGTTCGGAGACCCTGAAACCAAAGGCGCACGCCGCGCCGCGAAATGAGGAGAGGACCATGAAGGTCAAGAACTCGCTCCGCTCGCTCAAGCAGCGTCATCGCGACTGCCGCGTTGTGCGCCGCAAGGGTCGCGTTTACGTCATCAACAAGACACAGCGACGGTTCAAGGCACGTCAGGGCTGAACCCCTGCCGCAGTGAAGCTGAAAAGCCGCCCTTCGGGGCGGTTTTTTTGCTTTCGAGACCCAGTAGGGCGCGTTCAGCGTGATTGATATTGTTCAGGACCGGGCGGACCCGCGAAGGGCCCGCCCTTGGCGTGTCAGGCTGCGGCGAAGCCTTTGTCGAGGGCTGCGAGGATGGAGTCCACCTCTGCCTCGGTGATGGTGAGCGGTGGTGACATCAGGACATTGTGCGCGCCCAGCCGGACCATCGTCCCGGCCTCATAGACGGTCTGGTGGATGCGCTTCATCGTATCCATGTCCATGGGTGTTTTTGCGGTTCGGTCAGAGACGATCTCGATCCCGGTCATAAGGCCGTGGCCGCCCCGCACATCGCCGATGATGTCGTACTTGTCCGCCAGCTTCAGCGCACCCTCATAGAGTTGCGTGCCGCGTGCGGCGGCATTGGTTTTCAGATCGAGCCGCTGTGTCTCGGCCAGTGTCGCGATGACGGCTGCCGCCCCCACCGGATGCGCCGAATAGGTATAACCGTGGTAAATCCCGGCCTCTCCAGTGGTGTCGTTTTCAAAGACATCCGCGACCTTCTGATTCATCATCGCGGCGCCGACGGGAAAGTAACCGCTGGTGATACCCTTGGCGGTGCTCATCATATCGGGTTGCACGCCCCAGTGCCGCGCGCCCGACCAGTCCCCCGTGCGGCCAAATCCGGTGATTACCTCATCGGAAATGAGCAGGATGCCGTGCCGGTCGCAGATCTCGCGCAAGAGCTTCATGAAGGAGGAATCGGGCACGATGACGCCGCCCGCACCTTGAATCGGCTCCATGATAAGCGCGGCAATGGTGTTCGAGCCCTGAAATGCGATCTCGTCTTCGGTGACCTTGGCGATAGACTGCGCCAGCTTGGCCGGGTCGGTCTCATCGAACGGATTGCGGTAGGTGTAGGGTGACGGCATGTGGAAGCACCCCGGCAGCAGCGGCTCGTAGTTGATGCGGAACCGATTGTTGCCGTTCACGCTCGCCCCGCCGAAATGGGTGCCGTGATAGCCCTTTTTCAGGCTCAGGAACTTGGTGCGCGTCGGCTCTCCGCGCAGGCGGTGGTATTGCCGCGCCAGTCGCAGGCAGGTCTCCACGCTGTCCGAGCCGCCGGAAGTGAAGAAAATCCGCACCATGCCATCGGGTTCGAAGAATTCACGCACGGCATAGCTCGCCTCGATGGCCGGCGGGTTGGACGTGCCGCCGAACGCCGAATAATAGGGCAGATCGTAGAGTTGCTTTGCAATCGCTTCTTTCACGGTGTTGTTGGAATAACCCAGGTTCACACACCAAAGCCCGCCGACCGCATCCACCACGGTATTGTCGTCGATATCGGTGATGGAGACGCCTTCGGCGCCGGTGATGATCTTCGGGGCATTGGTCTGCATGTCCGCCGGCGCCGCCATCGGGTGCCATAGATGACGGGCATTGTTTTCGCGCAGGAAGTTGTCGTCTTTCATGAGTCGCCTCCACAGGAAATTTGATCAATTCCTATGGGCGGGATCGATCGCTGTCCAGCGGGAAGCACATAGCTGTCAGCTTGCGCAGAGGCTCAGCGGCGCTTAAGCGTATCCCCATAAGAGATTTTCGGGGTCAGTTCCACAACCGGATCAGGCGTTTCACCGCGCACGCGGGCGGCGATGATCTCGGCTGCGCGCAGACCGCATTCACGGCGGCAAGCGTCCATCGTGGCGAGCTGGCGTGGCAGACCCTGAAGAAGCTCTACACCGTTGAATCCCGCGAGCCCGATCCTGCCAGGTATGTCGATGCCCTGATCGAGAAGGTAGAGCAACCCGCCCGCGCCGATCAGATCGTTGGAATAATAAAGGAAATCGAGTTCAGGAGAACGATCCAGGATGGTCTTTGTCATCTCGCGCCCCTTGGCGAGCGCAGAGCCGCCGGAGTAGAACTCCTGATCCATGATCTCCACCCCGCCCTTGGCCAGGGCCTCGGTAAAACCCTCAAACCGTTTGCGGGCGCGGTGGTCGAGCGGCATCTTGGTGCCGAGAAAACCGATATTGCGATATCCTGCCTTGAGGATCGCGCGAGCCATTTCCCGGCCGGCGCGGCGATGCGAAATACCGACCATCGCGTCCACCGGCTTGCCGTCCACGTCCATGATCTCGACCACAGGGATGCCGGAGGCCTGGAGCATGGCGCGCGATGCGTCGGAATGTTCGAGCCCGGCAATGATCACGCCCGAGGGCCGCCAGGACAGCATTTCATAGAGTACGCGTTCTTCCTTCTCGGGCAGATAGTCGGTGACGCCGACCACCGGCTGAAGCTCCGTTTCCTCAAGGACATGGCTTATGCCGGAAAGCACTTCGGGGAAGACCATATTGCTCAGGGAGGGGATGATAACCGCCACGAGATTGACCCGCTGGCTGGCGAGTGCGCCGGCAATCTTGTTGGGAACGTAGCCCAGTTCCTTTGCGACAAGCAGAACCCTCTCGCGCGTGGCCTGCGAGACGTCACCGCGGTTGCGCAGCACCCGGCTCACGGTCATCTCGGACACGCCTGATGCCTCTGACACGTCGCGCAGGGTCAAGGAACGTTTGTCATCGGCGGCCACGGTTTTTCCTCTGCCTGTCTTTGGGAGAATGTTATCGCGAACAATGTCGCCTGTTCAAGCATTTGAGTGGGCCGGGCGGTCGCTGGCGGATTAATCCGTTTCCCCCGGTGACAATCTGTTCCCGGGCCGCTAAAACCGGGCGCGCGGCCCCGTGGCTCAACCGGATAGAGCAGCCCCCTCCTAAGGGGCAGGTTGCAGGTTCGAATCCTGCCGGGGTCACCAGCAAAAAACTCAGTAAGAACAGCGACTTGACCGACCTTTCGCCCTGCCGCAAGCACTGCGGATTTGGTTGGATTTGGCGTATAGGGAAACGAATAGGGGAACGTTTCAGCGCCGGGGGAACGCGCGCCCCGACTCAGGGCAACGCCTAAACCGCCTCCAGCGCATCCGTGGGCGTGGTCGCCGGAGCCTTGAGCGTGTCAAGTTCGACCTTCGCCACCCATGCGTCGGCCTCGGAGAACATGGCGCAGATGCGTTGGCCCGATCATCGCAAGGGCCGCTCTCAGCCCTATTCTGTTGAAAAAGTCGAGGTTTCTGCCGCGATGATGTAACCTCTTCACTGGCCGCGCGTTCTGTCGATCACGCTGGTCTTGCGCTTGGTGGTGTCGGGAGGAGCTTTGCGAGCTTCCTCAGGTTCTGGGCGGTGGCAGCGAGGTGGAATTCATCGCGTGCGCCGCAAGGTCCGCGTAATCGGAGACGGTTCAGGCCAAGGATCCGCTTCAGGTGCGCAAACAGCATCTCGACCTTCTTACGGAGCTTGCAGGAGATCGCGTATTGCGTCGTGCGCGCGATTGCCCGGGCCACATCGCGGGATGGCTCATAAATCGATCGGGTCACTTTACGCGACGGTCCTTTCGGGCAGCAGCGCGCTTTCAGGGCACAAGCATCGCAATCGGCCTTGCTGGCCCTGTAACGGAGCAGACCATCTTCATCGGGTTTCTTCTCTCTTGGCTTTGCAAAGGCCCGGCGGTTCTGCGTCAGTTCCTTGCCGCCCGGACAGGTATAGATGTCCTTTTCTGGATCATAGGTGAAGTCGGCCCGCTCGAATGTGCCATCCTTGCGCCCTGACTTGTCAATGACCGGAATGTGCGGCGCGATCCCGCGCTGCTGAACCAGCCAGTCGAGCATCTCTCCCTTGCCATAAGCGGTGTCCGCGATCAGGCGTTCCGGCTTGATGCCAAAGGTATCACTGACGCGGTCGATCATCGTCCGCACCGATCCAACCTCGGCCTGGCGGATCGAGCGGGTGGCCGCCACATCGAGGATCACGCCGTTGTCGGTATCGATCAGATAGTTGGTGGAATAGGCAAAATAGGCCGGGCCGCCTCGCGCCCCGGTCCACTGCGATGCGGGGTCCGAATGTGAGGTGAACTTGGGCTCAACGGGGCTGGCTGCGCCAAACGCCGCATCATCGAGGGTGGCAAGATAGTCCCGGACGGCCCTTGGTGCGTCCTCGGGAGTGATGGCCATAGGGTCCCACTCAGCCTGTGCCGTCGAGTTCTGCCGGTTTGCATCCGCCTGAATGATGCTGGCATCCGCCGCCAGACGCTGGCCACTCGCCAGCCCTTCCGAGATGCAGCGTGCGACGACCGTCTCGAACAGATGCCGGAGAAGATCACTGTCGCGGAAACGGCCATGCCGGTTCTTGGAAAAGGTCGAATGGTCGGGAACCTGGCTGGTCAGATCGAGGCGGCAGAACCAGCGATACGCGAGGTTGAGGTGGACCTCTTCACACAGCCGGCGCTCCGAGCGGATGCCCATGATGTAACCGACCAGCAGCATCCGGATCATCAGTTCCGGATCAACCGACGGTCGTCCCGTGGAACTGTAGAAGGGCGCGAGATGCTGGCGAATACCGGACAAGTCCACGAACCGGTCGACCGAGCGCAGCATATGATCTGGCGGGACATGATCTTCGATCGAGAACTCGTAAAACAGCGCGCCCTGCGTGTATTGCCGTGGTCCCATCATCGCCATGCACCTCCGCCAACCCTGAGGAAAGTGAATCAGCGATCAGGCATCCAATCAAGCCGAGTTTTTCAACAGAATAAGCCCCAAAATGGACATTCATTCTGCACTTGCATCCGATGGCGTCACCCGCAGACCGGGCGGATTCCCGTCATTCGCTGCGATGGCGAAACGAATGTGTGGGAAAGCTGGGAGCCGACATTAGGTTCGCTCGTTACCGGGCTCCGATCTGCAATGCCGCATGTCTGAAAACAGCCATAGCACCAAGCCGCTCCGCAGCATTTGTAACTAAGGGATCCCAAGTGCTGCCCAGAAGATGGCTCGCCGAACGCACCTTCGCCTGGCTCGGACGCTGTCGCCTGCTGGCAAGGGATGTTGGGTTTTTCGACCTTTGAGATCTATCGCCGATATCGCTGGCAACCTTACGGAACCATCCATCCACCATGGTCAATACGCATGATGCGCACCGGCGCGCCGGGAAGCGCAGGATCCGCGCGAAGGTTGAAGATCACAGTTTGCGACCGCCCGAAATTCAGGAACTCGGCCCGCACCGTAATCATGCCGCGGAGAAATGGCTGATTTGGGTCCGGGCGGACACGAAAATCACTGATATCGATATCCTGTGCATCGTAAAGCGGGTCGGACTGCCATGTCCTCTGGGACAGATCGTACGCGATGTCCGCCATGAAGAAATCCATCGAACGCGACGCGCCCAGCGGATCCAGCGCGTCGCCGCGCATGGCCTGTTCGTGGTGGGCATAAAGCCGTTCCACCAGAAGAACAGCGTCTGAGATCATCGTGTCGCTGCTTTGATCCTGGGTGGTCGGCCCCATCGCCTCCATCAAGAACCGAGCCGCGGCCCAGCCATGGGTGTGCCCGTCGCTCATCAGGCACCACCGCGGCGGAAGGTCGAGCAGATTGCGTTCGGCTTCGGACAACATGATCCCCTGACCTTCGGACATGAATGGCACACAGGTGGTCATCGTCAACCCTGTGGCCCGGGCGGAAAACGACCCGATGATGGCGTAGTCGCTGCCCGGCCCCATACGCAGGTTGAGCCAGTCATCGCTTGCAACGCCGGTCACCTGCCAGGCATCCAGGCCGTGCCCGTCGAACTGCGCGGTCGCCTTAGCCGGGGCGAAAGCGGCGAAAAATGACAGGGACATGATACAGGTAGCCGATTTCAATAAGCTGCGCATGGAATGATCCTTCCTCCTATGATGTGCAAATGCCGCAGCCGCTGGTCACCTATCGGAAACCGTCGAGTGCGCGCCGAGCCGTGGGACTGAAGTTTTCATCCTCCAGATCTACAACGCGCGGAAGAAACGCCAACCACTCGGCCTGTGCCTCTGCATCCTGTTGCAGCCAACGCGGGCGTTCGAGCATGGGGCGCAAGTAGGGTTCCATCGCGAAGCTGTAGCTATCGGACTTGTTCTGCGCGAAGATCGTCGGGACGTAGGTGCCGATCACTCCGGCGACGGTGTTCTGCTGCAGACTGGCCAGCGCGGCACCATTGCGCCCAAGGCGCGGCCCCAAGTATTGCAGGTCGATGGCAGGGCTTTCTATCGCCTTGCCCATCATGATCGTCGCGCGCTCGCGCGTGGGTGATCTTTCCAGACCGCGGGTGGAACCGCTGGCGATTACGATCGCCGTTGCGGGATTGGTCGACCAATCCGTCAAATGCATGTCGAACTGCGTCTCGATGGCTTCGACGACGCGCGGTGCCAGTTCGGAAGATGACATCAGCGAGTCGAACAGCGCCATGGGCAGCTCGGACTCTGACGGAGTGCGAGTCGGCCAGATCAACGCAGCGAAGTCGGCGATGAAGGAATCCGGGGCCATCGCGGCGAGGCGCGTGACCGGCTGGCGCAACGCTTTGAATGCTGCAATTCTCGCCTCAAGCGATCCGGCAGCACCCCCGAGCACCGCGAAGACCGGGCGCAGGGTAGTCGCCGCATCCGCATCGGAAGTGCGGCGCAGGAACAACACCTGCCGCTTTATCCCGAGGGTCTTGTGCGCGTCCGTAGGTCCGTCCTCGATCAGTCGCGTCATGGCGCGGGCAAAAAGCGTGGCGTTGTCCCGGAGCATCCGTTCAAGGGTCGAGATGACCAGTCCGATCCGCCGGTCGCCTTCAGCGGCCTGCGTCGCGTGCACCAACCGCTCCGTCAGGATTTCACGGGACACCTTTTCTCCAATGATAGTCGCGGAACAGGGCATGGTCTCGACAGAGCAACGGTGAGCACAGTCTAATGATTTTTCTCGAAGCTTTGGCTTTTCATGCAGATTGGCAGGTTGACCGGTTCCACCTTGCAGATACTGCTTTCGCGACCAGCCGGTCATCGTCACGCAGACATCGCCCGATCTTGAATCCAACCACGACCCGCGGCTGAAACGCACGAGAGCTTTTGCATTCAAGGTTCGTCCGCCTCATCTTCTGCAATGCTGGCGTTCTCTGCCGCATCAGACTCTGCGAGCGCATTCTCGGCTTCGGCAATTGCCGCGTCATGCAATTCCTCTGCCTGAGCCCTGATCCTTTCTATCTCGATCTCCAGTTGCAGTTGTGCATTTTTCGCCCGCACCCGAGCAAGCTCCGCCTCTATCTGTGACTGCACCTCGGAGTTCACCTGATCGATACGCTGCTGTGTTTGCCGATCCTGCTCGGCCCGCATGATCTCTGCCTGCTTCCTTGCAACCTCCGCTTCCATCCGGCGGACAGCATCGTCCACCTGTTGCTGAGCTTGCCTTTCAATATCCTGGATTTGCCTTTCAAGATCAGCCCGAGCAACTTCGGCCCGCACCCTTTCGACCTCGGCTTCCATCTGTCGGGCCGCCTCATCGACTTGTTCTTGGGCCTGCCGTTTGGATTCGGCTACGATCCTTGCTGTGTCCGATTCAATCTGTGCTCGGGCGATGGCATCTGCGAGTTCGGCTTGGGTCTCGCGCAGCGCCTCTTCGGACAAGGTGCGAGTATGGACATCTTCTACGTCCCCACTCCCGGAAGCGGTCTCGCCGCACGCATCGGGCGCGGCCTTGAACGAAGGCTTGTCGCAGACCCAACCGTGCACGTCCGCAAAACGACCGGTTGGTTCGGTCAAACGATAACCCCGTTCCCGGTGGGTGCGCGTTTCCCGTACGCGAGCGGCGAACTCAATCCTGTGGCCGGTGGGCGTGCGCGTGATCGTCATCTTCTCTAACTCGGGCAGCTCCGTCTCGTAGTAGTCGTCCGTGTAGTCAACACAGCCCCTTCGCCCCGGCTCAAACATGTGGCAAAGCCACGTGACCTCGAAAACACCCTTTACCCCGTCGAGCTCGGTACCAAGGGCCACTCCGCCCTCATCCGGCGGAAAGGCGGCGCTCAACGTGAACACGTGATCGCCATCCGTCCGAAGACGCGCATTGTACATGCGAAAGCCTCCTTGCCCGGTATAGCGTTCGGGGTCGGCCAGGGCCTGCGCGCCTTTGCCCTCGGTGAAGTCGGTGACCTGAAGTGTCCCTTTACCGGTCATGCGGTCGGTCCAGTCGCCAGTCACCTCCATGCTCCAGACCACGTCGACAAAGTCATAGGGCGTCGCGCCCAGCATATCTTCCAGCACCGCCTCGGGCAGCGTGCCGGTCATGTCAAACTCCATCGTATCGAACATCTGATCGACCGGATGGCTCGACGGGTCAGGTGTCGGAATGGGCTTGTAGTCCTCGACGCTCTCGAATTCCTCTTCGGGGATCTCGAGCGTCATTTGCGCAAGCGCAATATTGCCAGGAAACATCACGAATGCCGCCAAGGCAAACGACAGCGTGGCGCGCCTCATCGGACAGGCCTGCATCAGTTGCCAGCCTGGGACCCTGAGTTGTCCGCTGCCTCCTCGCCAAGATCGGTCTCGAAACGGCCGGCGACCGTGATGCAGACGTCAGGATCGGGGTCTCCGCTCATCAGGGCCCGGATCGGACACAGCGTGCCTTCGAACACACCGGCCGCAAATCCGCCGCCCGCCACGATGTCAAGCTGGTCGAAGGCGACCGTAGCGGCAGTTCCGACGTCATGGGACGAGGCATAGAAGCCAGTGCTTTCCCCGAAATTCTTGTGATACGAAATCTCCACCTCGTTCGGGCCGGTCAGCAAACTGTCAGTATTCTCGGGCGAGAACGGGGGAAGTTCGATGGTCAGACCGCCCTGTCGCAAGATGCGCTCGGCTTCGGGATCGACGCCCATGATCCGCAGCTGAACCTGTTCCTCGCCATCGTCGCCGAACATCTGCGCGAGCGGGTTGTCGGCCCCATCACCCATCATCTCGGACATCATCTCCATCTGTTTCTGCATCTGAGCGCGCTGCGCGTCGCTCATCCCATCAAGCGCGCTTCCCATCACATTCGCCATCGAATAGGGGCGCCATGCGGCTGACGACATCGCCCGTCCTTCGACCTCGCCCGCGATGGTCAGCCACGCGCGTTCAGTGCCATCCGCCGTGCCGTCGATCGAGCCGAGCACCGTCATGGAGCGCGTACCCTCTGCCGCGGATGGCTGCGCCATGAGTGTCGCCGTGAGGCTGGAAAGCAAGATGCCGACACAGAGGTTGGGGGCAAGACCATCGGTTCGCATGGGGAGATTCCTTCAAAAATTTGATACGTGCTCAATCCAGCCGAGAGCGTCGCCCACGCTGTTGAAATAGGAACGCTAACGTAATCACGGCCTCTTGTCCCGCCCGGCGGCAAATTAGATCCAAGAATTCCAAAGGTTGCGCGCGGTTCGTCTTCCTCGCGATCCGGCCACCATCTACCACACCGAAGTCGAGATCAGATCAAAAGCTGCAAGGCATTACTTCCCAGAACCTTACCACGATAGCTGCAGCCCCTGTGCCAGCCTTGGCGGCGCCGGCCTATTGGATCGGTGAACCTGGCGAGCATCATTGGGTACAGGTACGCGCCCTGCGCACTGCTGCCCCTCAACCGCTTCAAATGCTGCGCGAGGCACAAATGGCCGCAAAGCGAAGGCTGCGCCGCAGCGGTGGGCGACGCGATGAATGACTGGCAAGGGCCGGTCGCGTCCGGAAGAGCGACCATGACCCGCAACTTTGCAAAGGTCGCAATCTGCGCATTGCTGCTGTTCAAGCGCATCGGCTGGCTGGAATGCCCGATAGAAACCGTCAGATGACCGCAGCCAGGCGGAAGGTGGAATTGAAAGGCGGAGGCGAATTCCGGATAGCGGGACCAAGGGGTTAGGGTCGGCGCCCAGCGCGGGTAGTGGGCGAATCGCGGACGTGTCAAGGGCGGAATCCGGGGGGGGCGGGGTTGCCACGCTTCGCGCGACGGGCGTTGCGGCTCGGCGCTCCCGGTTGTGCGATCGGGCCCAGAACTGCCGTTCGAGCGGGGACCAATCAAGCTCCGCTCTCGACCGGTTCCGTCCGATAGTTCGGCACCGTCAAAAGATCGCTCTCGAGGGTGTCCAAGACCAATTCGGCAAAGCCATGATGCGAGGCGCTCACCTTGAAATTTTGAACACCGATATGCCAGAAGGACAGTCTGCCACATAAAGTGTTCCGCCCACGACGGCGTGTTTCCAGACCAAGCGCCCGCCTTGCGCCGACGAAAGGCTCTCTCCGGTTTGTACTCGAAGATAAAAGAGGCTCGATTCTTCGCTGTTGATTTCGATGGCGTCGGGACCGACCCTCAGGTCAACTTGTGCGGCATCGAAACGTTTCAAGGCCGTGCTCGCTTCCGAATTGGTGACGAAACGCAACCAGGGGAATGACGTCGTGACGAATTCCACGAAAGCCTCGAACTCGCGAAACAAACCTTGCTGTCCCGCTGCGTTGGTTTTCTGCCACATCTGGCGGTGGGGATTGCGAACATGGACCGGGTTGATGCCGGGGCGTGGTTCGTCGAGGATATCGTCCGGATGCAGGAAATGCGTCCAGGCCCCCGATCCGGCGATCTGCGATAACAGCAAGATCCGCTGTTTTGGCCGCAACGTGTATCCAAAATTGTTGCGTGGGAGGCAGTACAGATCCTCGCACCATGGCTCGGGGCCGAACTCGCGGTATTCGCCTTGATCGGGTGCGCCGATGGAATGCAGGCCCGCCACCGTCGTGATTTCGGGGATCACGGTGGCTATCATTTGTGCATGCACCGCGTGATACTGGTTTCCGGCCGGTACCCAGGAGGTTGGCATGGGCACGGGAACATGATCCTGCCACAGTCGGCGGGCAAGCTGCAAACCTTCGCGATACGATTGCGGATCGGAGACGCCCGCATCGGTCGCGATCTGGTGGCTGTAGCCGTGAAATCCGATCTCGTCATCGGAAGGCAGGGGCGCGGCGCGTTCGAAGCGCATCGCCAGAATCCGCGCCCCTTCCTTGACTGCATCGTCATCGGGCGGGCCGGTGCGCGTAGCGCCATAGTCCATGACGCAGTACCAGCTGTAGCGAAGATCGTGGCGTGACCTCAGGTCCAGCATGTCGGATAGCCACGGGCCGAAGAAGAAGCCGCTCTCGTCGAGGTCGGGATACTCGCGCAGGATCTGCTCAGGGGTCGCGGACGAAATTGAGGGCGGAAAGTCGTCGATATTGATCGTCGCGAACCCTGCGATGGCTGCGGCTGCGGTGCCCATGGCATCGAGAATACCCTGCAAAAGGATGCCCCGCAAAACCCGTGCTTGTAGGACATCGGAGTTCCAGAAAACCACCCGCCCCTGGCCGAATGCTCGCCGCCAAGCAATGGCCGCGCCGTTCTGGTCCTTCAGAACGATCTGGCAGTCCAGGTCCGGTTCGGTCGGGTCCAGCACAAAGCGGATGTGTTCAAAGACCCATTCGTCTAGGTCGATATGCAGACCCGCGACATGGGGTGCCAGTTCGGCACGAAAATCGAGTCCGAAAGAGTGAACGAGGGGCGGTTTGGTGCGCGATGGCAGTCCGAACAGTGATCCCAGTTCAGAGTGCCAACAGCGTATCGCGACGAACACACCCTTTCCGCCGACAACCCAGTCTTCGATCGCCCGGGACTTTTCCGCCCCCAGTCCCTCCAGAAGTGACGTGCAAATCACTAGGGCCGCATATCGGTCAAAAGCCGGAAGCGCGCGCCTGATGGCCAGATCGAGCACCGTATAGCGAATGCGCGCCGCACCAAGCGCCGCGAGGGTATTCTGCATCACGCCAAGACCGACGAGATCGCCACCATGACAGAGGACCAGGACCTCTTGCCGTGGCCGTCGATCCGGCTGGGCCGCATCCGAGCGTCTGGCCGAGCGAAAGAATTTCAACGGCATGGTGTGCCCTGTGATCCTTGATTAGTCCCGGTGGATAGTCTTGTATCGAAAAAAAATACTTAGACCATGCCGTGAGACAACACATGCGACACATGAGCCTGTCTACGAAACGCGGTGCAACAGCCAGTCTCAGGCCTCTCCACGTCTTGTTGTGCCCAGATCAGCCGAATTGGGCCTTTGACAACATTGCAGTGAATATCGCCAGATATTGCGGCCCTCATCGCATCTCGAAACTTTACATGGGCGAGATTTCGGGCGACGGAAGTCGCCTTTTTCGCACGATTCTGGCGCGCGGGGTCGATGTCTGCCATGTGTTCTGGCGCGAGGACCTTTTTCGGATGCTCCAACGCGAAGCGCTGCAGAATGCGGCCCGCGCGCTCGGCATGGAAGACGACATGCTACCACGAGCTATCGGAAGCGTGGCCTTCACATCCTCGGTCTACGATCATCTTTTCACCGCCGACGAGGAAATTGGCCAACGGCGCGCAGGCTTCGCGGCGATAGACGGTTATACGGTATCGTCAAACCGGCTTTTCCAGATTTATCAAGGCAGGTCCGAGGTGCCCGCACCCGATGCGACCATTCGTGACGGTGTCGATACCGCCCATTTCACGCCACGCACCGACGAGCGGCTATCATGTCGGCCCCTCACCATCGGCTGGGCGGGAAACAGCGCCTGGGGGCGGGCCAGTCAGGGATATGATGTCAAAGGGTATACCCGCCTTTTCGAGCCGATGATCGCGCGTCTGCGGGCAAAGGGTCATGATGTCGAGATCCGGGTGGCCGACCCGCGGGTCGGCCGCATTCCCTTTTCCGACATGCCTGATTTTTATCGCGGCCTCGACATTTTCGTTTGCACCTCGGCGATCGAGGGCACGCCGAATACCGTTCTCGAAGCAATGGCGTGCGGCGTTCCTGTGATTTCGACGGATGTCGGTATCGTACCCGAAATATTTGGCCCGTTGCAGCGCCGCTTCATTCTCGATCCGCCCGAGCCCGATCTTTTCGCCGCCGCCGTGATCGAGATGACGTCAGAGCCCAGGCTAATCGCCGATATCAAGGTGGAGAACCGAAATCAGGCGATGCTGCAATCATGGGAAAATACTACAAAAGGCTGGTGGCCGTTTTGGGAACTTTGCGCTGCCCGCGCGCAGGATCCGCGCCTGTCCGAAAGGCGCGAGAACTGGCTGCGTCTGCTCATGAACGGGGACTGACGCGCAAAACATGGGCAGGCCGCAATAAATCGACTCAACAGCGGATTCATGCTAGCAAATCTGAGGGAATCAAGACAGTTTTTTGCATTTTTGAAGATCTTATAAGGCTATAGGGGAGATGGCGATGCAGTTGAGACCCTTGATGGACGCCCTGGAAGACCCGCGGGCGGGATTGTTTTTCCTTGCCGGTATCGATGTCGGAATGACCGGAAGACCGCAATTTCTGACCGTTCACGCAGCGAGCGGACTGCTCAGCCCCGAAGAGCGGGGTTTCCTGACCGAGGCGGTCGCGTCTCATGCTCCCGAACTGACGCTGAAGCTGCACGAGCACGAACCGGTCGCGCTGCACGAAGCGCGCAGCCTCGAGGCGCTCGCGGCACGATTTGCGCATGACATGATCCTAGCGGACCCGACCCGCTCCTTTAGCAGGCTCACCGCGCTTCTGAGCGTGGTGAACGGCCTGCGCGCGACCTTCGCGACGGCGATCGGACAGATCCTGTGGGAACCCCGTGCCGCGCGCCTGCTTGTGGTGCCGGTCGCCGAAGCCCCCGGTGTTCGCGAAACCCTGCAGAAGGACATCGAATCCCATGTCTGGCAGTATCGCGGTGACCTGCTCGGTGGCGTCATTGCATCCGTCGAGGTCGGCCAGCCCAACCCGTCCCGGCAATACACACCGGTGGATGAAAAGGTCCATGCGAGCGCGCCATGGTTTGAAAAGCCGCGCCGCAGGTTTGGCCTCGGGGTGCGTCTGGCGGCACTTGCAGCCTTGGTCGGCTTTGGCAGCATGGCCGCTGCTGATACCTTGCAAGACACGAAAGGTCGTGGCCTTGACGGCCATTTGCCCGGGATCGCCGCCTTTGTCGATCTGACAGCCCTGGGCGAAAGCGCCTTCGGGACGCGCAACCTGTTCAAGGCGGCTGGCGGACTCCGGCTCTATTTCGGCGACACCGATGCCCTGACCCATGCGAGTTTCCAGCCCCCGGGCTTTGGTGATGTCGCCGTCACGCCGCCCGTCGCGGTATCCAGCGAGCCGGTGACGCCCAAGGAACGTACAACAGAGGAAAGCCCGGTATACATCGCCTACGGCGCTTGAACCGAACTCTCGGGGGTAACAATGA
This sequence comes from Salinihabitans flavidus, assembly GCF_900110425.1. Taxonomy (GTDB): domain Bacteria; phylum Pseudomonadota; class Alphaproteobacteria; order Rhodobacterales; family Rhodobacteraceae; genus Salinihabitans; species Salinihabitans flavidus. Next base: position 20,118 of record NZ_FODS01000014.1, read on the forward strand.
GAGTTCTGGTGACAGGTGGCGCGGGATACATCGGATCGCACGTTGCGCGACGACTTCTGGATTCCGGCATCGGTGTTTGTGTGATCGACGATCTGAGCACCGGCAACCTTCATCGCTTGCGGGCCCTGGAACGGACTGCGCGCGCTGCCTATCGGTTCGATTTGTGTGATGTTCGGGACCCCGGCGCGTTAAACCGGGTTCTCGGGGCCACCCGGCCCGACACGGTCATTCATCTTGCCGGTCTCAAGGATGTCGCGCATTCGTTCGCCGACCCCCAAGCCTATGATGAAATCAATGTCGGTGGCACGACTAATTTGCTGGCCGCTGCAGCAAAGTACGGCGTGGCGCGCTTTGTCTTCTCGTCTTCTGCAGCGATCTATGGCCGGTCCGCGCGGGGCCCGTCCCGTGAAACCGATGCGCCCGACCCCTCGTCGCCCTATGGCCTATCGAAGCTTCGGGCCGAGGCATTGGTCCGCGATTGGGCTCTGGATGCTCCCGCGACCCGGCGGGCTGTGATATTGCGATACTTCAACCCATGCGGATCGCTTCCCGATCTCGTGTGCGACCAAAGCAACGGAAACGGCCAGACCAGGGCGCTTGCCGAAGTTGTCGCTGAGGTTGCCACGGGGCGGCGGCCCTACCTTGAGATCTTTGGGCGCAATCACCCGACGCCGGACGGAACGTGCCGCCGTGACTTTGTTCACATCGCGGACATTGTCGAGGCCCATTTAGCCAGCGTCCGACGCGAGGCGCATCGGCTCGATCCCATCGAAATCCTGAATATCGGCAGCGGCAAGGACCATTCGATTCTTGAGTTCCTCGCTGTGTTTCGACGCGTCACCGGCATCGCCGTGCCCTATCGGTTTCTGGCCCCGCGCCCGGGGGACGCCGCGATCTCCTGCGCGAACATCGCCCTTGCCGCGGCCCGTCTGGACTGGCGCCCGAAGTTCGGACTGTCCGAGGCCTGCCGCGCGTTGTCGGTGGACCATACGATCAAGATGCCGGTTCGGGTTGCGCCGAACCCTGTCCTTGAACCGACCCGAATCGCGATGGCGCCATGAAACGCGAAACGCCCAAAGAACGTGCCCCGCTACGTCTCTTGCAGCAGGTTGTTGCTTCGACGCGAAAGCGCTACTATCTGGCCGAGTCTCGCGTCGCCGGATGGCGGGCCGCAATCCGTATCAAAGCCGTTTCTGACCAGAAGACCCACAGACCGTTCCGGTTCAAACTGGCGCATAGCGCCGCTGGACCGCCGAAGCGGTTGATTTTCCGGGCGGGCGCTTTTTGCAGACCGCTCCGCAGCGTTGATACTCGGCGAAGCACTCGTTGCCAACCTTTGCCGCTCTTTGACACAAATATCCCAACCCGGGGGACGCGCCAATGACTTCGAAGAACCAGAATGGAAGAGGCCTTACGGCCACATGGCTCCTTGCCTTTGCTGCGACAATTGTCGTTTCGGGGTCAGCCAGTGCTCAGACAAATGCCGCGAACGACGTTGTCGATACTGTGGTGTTCTGGGGGCTCGACTACGCGCGAAACGATAGTAGCATGCATGACATCGGCCTTGGGGCGGGGTTCGTAACCTCGCTCGGCAACGATATGAGCGCGGGCGGATGGACGCTTTCGGCGTATTTCAGCCATTCCAACAGCACGACCCTGGGCGGCAGCACCAATATGTGGAGCGGGTGGTCCTCTCTGGGGCATGTCTGGCAGCTTCCCGGCGGCTATTTCACGCTCGGCGCGGGTTTTGCTGCCGAGGAAGGCCAGGGATTCGGTGGTTTCGCGCAATACGGTTTCGAGACCACCGCCGCCAACGCCTTGTACCTGCAGTCCTACGGCTCTTTCTCCGGTATCAACGACTCGATCTATGCGCTTGGACGGGCGGGGTATATGGGCCAGCAATATCGCTACGGGATCGAGACCGTCTATCTCGACGACAATACCGCCGGCCAGACCTTGCGCTATGGCGTGTTCATGGGGGGCATCGATCTCGGTCGTGATGTCAGTATGATCGCGTCCCTTGGCTATCAGGACGAGTCTCAGCCGGGCCGCAGCGACGGCTTTTACACGGCCATTGGTTTCTCTATTCCGCTATCCCTGAGGTGAATTTGCGGGCGGTAAATTGGGCAAGTCGCAAGCTTCGCCTGTTCACTGAGTCCAGTTCTGGGTCGTCGATCTTTGTGAGAAGGCGGCACCTGTTCAGAAATATTTCGAAGTGGGAATTGAACAGATCGCCACGACAAAGAAATCTGAAGCGACGGGCCTGTAATCGGGCAGGAGCGCTCTCTCCAGTCACTTCATTCCATCGCATCCCTCGGAACTAGCGACCGCTTTTTCTGCCCAGCGGACATTGTCCCAGACAGCGGCGAATGTCGCCTCTCCTGAAGGTTTTTCGATGTGGGCCGCGGCACGACATTGACGGCCAAGAGCTGGCGGCCCACGTTGACAAACCTCGGAAGGAGGAAGCCGCGGGGGGCTTGGATCGGGCTATGGGGAAAGTGTGCAGATGGTAGGGGCGACGGCTGCGTCACGGGTGCGGCTGAAGGAGCGCATAGTGCCTGAGACGGGAGCAAACGCGCTTGATGAGCCCGGAAACGCTGAGTGGTTTGGCGAGAGAACTGTCGTGTTTCGCGCCGAAGGAGCACGCGCGCAGCCTGTCGTGACCGGGTCTGCCGTGGGCAGCCGGTGGTGGTCTGTGGCATCTGACAGGCGGTGTGTCATGTGGCCTGCTCCCGTGGTGGCGCGCGCGACATCGGCTTTTGCCCGCGACGAAAGATCTCGATGATGCGCATGGGGCCACCGCAACAGGGGCATGGTTCGCGCAGGGTAAGGGGAATGATCTCGGCGTCGGGTTCTGACGCAGGGGTCTGTTCGGTGCGCTGAACGCAGAGCAATGCACGGATCTTCGTGATGTTTGCCTTGCGGGTCGAACTGGCCAGTACCCCGTAATGCCGGATGCGGTGGAACCCATCGGGCAGGACATGGATCAGGAACCGACGAATGAACTCGGGCGTGGCCAGCCGCATGACCTTTTGGCGGTCGCCGGATTTGATACGGTAATCCTTCCAGCGGAAGGCGACGGTTTGGGTATCGGCGCTGACCAAGCGGTGGTTCGAGATCGCCACCCGATGGGTATAGCGGCTCAGGTATGCCAGCACGGCCTCGGGGCCGCCGAAGGGCGGTTTGGCGTAGACCACCCAATCGGATTTGCGAAACGGGGCGAGCCACTGCGCGAAGGCATCAGCCTGCGCCAGCCGTTCAAGATCACCAAAGAAGACCAGTTTCCCGGCGCGATGCAGATCCCTCAGCCCGTCCAGAAACAGGCGTCGGAACAGCCGCGACAGCACCCGCACATGCAGGAAGAACCCGAGCTTGCAGGCAACCCACCTTGTGCCGTCAGGTGACAGGCCGCCGCCGGGGACGATCATATGGACATGCGGGTGGTGTGTCAGAGCCGATCCCCAGGTGTGCAGCACACTGGTCATGCCCACCCGCGCGCCCATGCGCTTGCACGCAGCCCCGCACCGTAACTGATCCCAAGAGCCGCGCGATATTTGAGCCCGGGACCGGGCACGGCAGCCATCAAATCAGCCACTTCCTCGACGCTTAACACGATCGGCAATTTGCGGGGCTTGCGATGAAACTGCATGAAGCGCTTCATCTCATCACGCCCGCAAGTGATCCCGAAGAAAAACCGCAACGAGATGATGCGCACGTTGAAGGTGCTGGCCGACACGCCGTCCTGTGTCATCTTGAGTTGATAGGCGCGCAGATCTTCAGGGGTGGCTGTGTCGGGCGGCCGCCCGAGGAATGACGCGAAATGCTTCACATTCCGGATGTGCGCTTTTTGCGTCTTCTCGCACAGCCCGCGATTATCCATGTCTTCGATCATCCGCTGACGCAGCGGGGTGGTCTTCTCCTCCTTCATGGGAACCTCCTGTCTGACGGTGGGAAAGACCCCAATCGTCAGCCCAGAAGGGCCTGCCACAAAGAAAAACCATGAAGTGTGCGCCGACGTCGCTATCAGGCACCAATGCCGCGGAGCGGCTTAGTCCTTCCGCCTTCGCGTAATGATCGTTGAATGCTCTGGTCAACGTGTGGTCAACCCGTGAACACGGTTTTGCGCACATCTGGCTCCGTAAGCATACGATGAAATCCGATCGAAAACGGTTTATAGCGTTGTGCTTACAAAGGCTTGTCGGCTAGCTACCTGAAAGCAATAGAAATCGCAGAATCAATATGTTGTGGCTCATAACCTGAAGGTCGTAGGTTCAAATCCTACCCCCGCAACCAAAATACTGAAATATTACAGATACTTAGAACCTGAGTGTTTCGCTTGTGTATGGCGTTGCACAAAACACCTCAACACCACCTCAACGTTTTACGAGCCCCCCTCGCAGGGGGCTTTTTGCGTCTGAGTACCATCAGCCGCAGCGCCGAATCTGCCACCGTTGAAACCAGCGCTCATTCTTGATATATGACTCAGTCATACCATGGAGGCGCGGATGACCGTCAAAACCACTCTCAGCTTCACCGACCGTCACCACCAGTTCCTGTCGGAAAAGGTAGGGCAGGGCGTGTTCGCGACCCAGAGCGCCGCAGTCGCGGCCGCGCTGGAGCAGATGATGCAGGATGAGCAGGAACGTGACGTCGCACTCTCGGCCCTCGCGCAAGAGATCCGCGCCCGGATGGAAACCCCGCGTGAAGCCTTCATCGACCAGGACGATGCCTTCGCCGCTGCCCGCCGCACGATCGGGGCGGCCCGCGGCGCTTGAGCTACCGCATCCGTTACCACCCTCTTGTCGCGCGAGACCTTGATGCCATCGTGCAGTGGATCCTCGACTATGCCGGGCCCGACGCGGCCGCCCTCAAGCTGGCAGAAATCGAGGCGGCCATCGCCACGCTGAAGGCTACGCCCCATAAGGGCAGTCTCCGCGATGAAATCGCCCCTGGCCTGCGCGCGATCCCGGCAGGCCGGAAAGCCATCATCGCCTTCGTTGTTGACGATGATACAGCCGAAGTGCAGATCTACGCCGTCACCTATGGCGGCGCGGATTGGGCCATGCGCAGCAGCGCCCGCCGCCGGTGACAGAGGAGCAATGTCGCCCAGGTTCTGCCGGTCACCGCCGTGCACCGCGATCTACTTGCCGGCCGCTCGCGCCACGCAGCAGATGGCTGGTTCCAGCCCCGAAGCGGACATGGCGTGAACCGACAGGGTCGGCAAAAGCGGACTCACGCGCTGAGTTCAGTCAAAAAAGAGATGCGGATGAGCGGGCAGTCGGTGCGACTGGATCCTAGCGATTTGAATCTATGGCGGGGTCTCTGTGATCATGTAACATTTGAGAAAGTACGCAATCTACGGCTAAAATAAGCCCGTCTGCATTTTCGATGTCGACTAATACATCCTCGGTGAGATGAGGCGTGTTTTTAGGGTTGTGAACCAATTCGTGCCGCAGTTCGAATACTCTTTTCAACCCTTCAAGGTATTCAGGCTCAAAACTGTATGCGGTCTCTGGTTTGTCTTTGATGCGAATCTTGGTATTTATCGCCGCATTCCATAAGCTTCCCCCAAGAAATTTCGAGAAGACTTTTTCAAACTTTTCTGCGTTCTGGAATGACATATCGCTCGAAACTAATTCCAGAGGATGAATTTGCTTGCGGTAGATAAATAACAAGTCTTCAATGCTATATTTGCTTTGATGTATGTGTTTAAGCAGAGGAAGGAAGTAGTCTGGATCACAATGTCGGAAGATGGCGTCAAGCATGTCTCTGAAGTAAACCTCGACGTGTGTGACAAAAGTTATGACGACTGACCGCTCGAGAAGCTTCAAGTGGCTAGATGGCCCGCCGTTCTTAACTATGTCTCTACCAGCGGCGATACATTGATCGGCGCTTTCTCTGAAATTCAAATATGGTCGAGCATGTCGCCCTTCTCTGACTTCACGATTTGCGAGAACCCTATCAAAATCCAACGGTTAACCTCCGGAAAACAGCTTGTGAGGAAGACTAGTCACATATGCCTTCAACAAGCAATTGGTCTGCAAGACGTGGGATGAGAAAGAGCATGCTGCAAGCGAAGCACCGGCGATCAGCCTCTTTCCCGGCTTTCGCCTCTCACAACATGCATGGCCGCTGTCGGAACAACGCCCACACTTTGCAAAGCCCGCTCCCTGCGCATTGCCGACTTTGCGCTTACCCCGCTCAACATGCGTCAATCGCCGGAGCGCATTTGATTTCCTTGATTGTTTTTCAAGTCAGAGTCAGCACCTCCGTAGCGCCCGGAGATGGCCCTGCAGTGCGGTCCATCGGTGGCGGGGAAGGGGAGGGGCAGACAGCCCCCACCCCTCGATCTTGCAACCAGCTATACGCGTCCTCGGTAAAAAGCGGGGTTCATGCCCAGACGCTTTATGCCTTCGCGCGCGATGATAAGGGAAAAACCATCGGTGTTTTAAACACCTTCCACGCCCACGGCGGGCTACACCGCCCCGAACGAATTCTGGTTGGCGAATGTTCTCGGTCACAGAACACATTCTGTTTCCGAAAGTTTTTTGGGTGCCTTTAGCTCAATCAAGGGATGGCCGCCGGTTTGCCCTTCACAGGCTCTCAACTTTCGACCGCCCCCCCCCGCCGTAGCGCCCCAGAGGTGGCCCGTCAGCGGGGGTTCGTCGCCCGTGGGGGAAGGGGCCGGACGGCCCCAACCCTGCGCCCTGCATGGCGCTCCTGCGGCCTCCTATCGCAGCTCAATCGGCGACGGGCGGAGCGGCTGGCCCCCGAACTCAGGCGGGATGGACGCGATCAGGTGGCCCGCCACAAGGCGTATGCGCTCGACCTCCTCGGGCGACACCTCGACTTCTGACTCCGACGCGCCGCTCGGCATGAGCAGGTCGCCGGACGCGGGATAGATCTTCAGCGACCAGCGCCCGTCCGCGTGGCCCTTCAGGCGGATATGATCGATGTTGCGGACCTCGTGCTGTCCGCCGGTGATGGTGTTTATGAGCATTCCTAATCTCCTTGTGCTGCTCGTCGTGCCGGTTGCCCGGCGGTGTGCCCTTGCGGGCGGTTGAGGGGGTCAGGGTCTCAGGGTCGCAAATCGGCCAGATTCCTTCCCCGCGCCCGCGCGCCCCGGCCCCCCTTCTCTTTTCCCTCTCTCTTCTTAAAAGTTACGGGGAGGAATCTTCTTCAAGTGAGACCCTGAGACCCCGGCCCTACATCGGCCCTTCAGGCGCTTTCAGCCGATCATCAACGAACGACTTAAACTCGCCATCAGCCTCGGTCTTTTTCCAGTCCGCCCAGAATTCGGGAGTGCCCCAGATAGTGTGCTTGGCCTCGGAGCTAGTGCCCAGCTTCGTGCGCCTCTTGTGAACCGGATCAGGAACAAAGCCCGCCAGCCTCAGCACCCGCCGAAGCTCAGCGTCGGGGATCGGCCCGTGCTCCCGCGCCATCCGTTTCACCTGCGAGAACGAAACGCAGGGAGCCACCCACTTTTCCGCATTATCCTCGGGCGGCGATGCAATATCCCGCGCCCAATCCAGAACCGCCTTGGCGGATTCGCTCCGGCTGTCGTCGATGATCCCAGCCTTGCGGAGCGAGTTTGGCGCGCGTTCGCCGGGGCCGACATATTCACCGAAGTCCTCGGCCCACTGGGCGATGATCGGCAGCCCGTCGCCGCTCAGCCACTCATGCAGGGCTTTGAACTTTTGATCCGGCCACGGCACTTCGCTGATTTCAGGGATGAACCAGCGGCGATCCTTGTCGTCCATCTTGAGCGCATTCATCGCGTTCGAGGACGCAAAGACATGGCACCAGTTTTCAACCGTCACCTCAGGGCGATTCTTCTCGTTGATGGTGATGGTTTCGTCGGCAGTCACGTCCTTGAGCGCGTGATAGACCTTCCAGCTTTGGGACTGATAGATTTCCCGCACGATGACCAAACGCTTGCGCGCAGCCCAGGAATTGAACTGTGAATTCACATCCTCGTTGCGGGGCCAACTCACATTCGGCCGCCCAACCAGCCGGGCAAGTATGTGGTCGCTCAGGGTCGATTTACCGGTGCCTTGGGTCTCGCTGATGGCAAGAACGCCCCAAGTCATGCGCACCTCGGGCCGCGCGATCAGCGTCGCCAGCCACCGCTTGAAATGTCCGCGATCAGGCTCGTCGGGCACAAGGTATTCGAGGAACTCAAGCCATGGTTCGGGATCGCCCTTCGCGGGGCGGATCGGGCCGGGCAGGTAACGGTTGAACGCGCGGCCCCCACCGGGCAGCGCCACCACGTCCGGGCCACCGGGGCGATAGGTCCAAGTGTCGAGCGCGTTGTTCTCGGCATCCATGACCAACTTTGACGGCCATTTCACGCCCGAGTCACACCAGCCGCCCCACGCCCGATCAAAACCCTGCGGCGTGTATTGCAGCCGCCGATGTTGCGTGTGGACGATCAACTCAACGTCGCGCAGATAGGCCCATCCGCCCCGCGCCGCCGAGGTCAATGCCACGCCGGATTTCTTGCCTTTTTCATCGACCGTCACACGAGCAATCCACGTCGCTGGCTCAATAACATCTGTGAACGGGGGCCATTGTTCGGGGCCGGTCGCTGGGGCGTCCCCAAGGTCAAATCCCTTCGGCCAACCGTCCTTGCCGGAATCGCCTTTGCGCGGCGTGAACATCACAGCCTCGCCCTTGATCTTCAGCGCGCGGGCAATCGCCTTGATCGCTCCCCGCCCTTCTTCGTCGTTGTCGGGAACGATGTAGACGTGTTTCACGCCCGCCTTGGCGAACACGGACCAGTCGGTGCGCCACGGGTTCGTGGCCCCGCCGATCCACCCGACATGCACCACGTCAGCCCCGCAAAGGTGATCGCGCCACGGGTGTGCGTCGCGGGCCGCGCGGGCTTCGGGTGTCGCCCCGTCCGCCATCCACTGGCAGTGTTCAGCGGCCCCGGCCCCTTCATGGAGAAACACAACCCCGGCGTCCTTCAGCCGATGCGCGTTCCAGACGGGCAGTTTTTCCGGCTCGACGGGGCGCCAGACGTTGTCCCCCCAATGGGTGTAGACGATGAACTGCTTGCGCCCGTCGCGCTCGACGCGGATTTGCACCGCCTCAAGCCAGTTGCCATTGCGGTCGTCCGCGCCGCTGGGCGGCTTGGCGTAGAACTCGAAGTAGTGCCCGCGCCCCTTGGCTCGTGCTTCCTCGATCGGCTCCGCCCCTTCGCCGGGCAGGGGCCTGTCCGCACGGACCTGCACCGCCGTCCGCTCAAAGAACCGGGCCGCAGCCATTGCGGCCTTGATCTGGGCTTCCTCAGCCTCGGTCGGGGTGAAGCCCTCGGAAGGGTAGTCGGAGCGCACCGGCTCGGGAACCGTGACGGCCACGCCCTCGGCGGTGAACTTCAACCGCGCGACTGTCTGCGGGTAGTTGCCCCGCTGAACCTCGATGCGCGCCGATTTCAGCCCCGCCTTCCAATCGCCCACGGCGACGCGGTTCAGATAGTCGCGCACGGCGGGCAATTCGCCCACGGACGCGATCTTGTGCGCCGGGGCCGGGGGTTCGTCGGGGACGGCTTTCAGGTGGCCCGCCCCGCTATTTTCCGGCTCATCAGCGAAAGAGCCCTTTTCCTGAGCATTCTTATCAGGGATACTATCCTTGGGCATTTGATCTTCCTTGCCTGTCTCGTCAGCCTTCGCCCCCGGCCCAGCGCCGGGGGTGTTTTCTTGCCAATCATCCATGGTCGGCCTCCTGCTCATCGGCAGCAGCCCAGCGCCCACGCCGGTTGTCCTCACAGATGCGGTGGCGCTTCTGGCGGGTGTCGATGTATTCCTCGATATCCTTGAGCCGCCATCCCTTCTTGTTCCGGCCAAGCTGCACGCGGGCGGGGAACTCTCCGGCGTCCTCAAGGACGCGGATATGCTTAGTCGTGATGCACAGCATCGCCGCCACCTCGGTGGGCGACAGCAGGGCGTGGCCGGACAACTCGCGGACGCGGTTGCGGCTCTGTTCGAAGCGGGCCTTGTAACGGGCCTTGGCTCCGATTTCTCGTTCGTTAGGGGATAGGGTCATCGGGTGATCCTCTCGGTGCGGGCCGAGGGATCGTCTTGGCGTAATGGTCCCTCGGCGCAGGTTGCGCTAAAGGACATCGCCCATTGCTGCTTGAGAGGCCGGTTCTGCAGCGCCGCGTGTGGCGCGGTGGTGGTCTGGTGCCGCATCACACGGCTGGCATTGATCTTGCACCCAGAGCCTCAGCCCCCGCATCCGGCGCGGGGCGGCTCTGGAATCTTTATGCCTCCGATTCGTGCCGAGGAAAACAACTTTTTCACGCGTCCGCGAAACTAATTCGATGCCATTGTTTTCGCGCAATAAAAACCGCGATTCAGGCTCTGAAAACCCTTTCTTTCGGCATGGATTCGAGCGATAAAGGCGTCGGTCCCGCATGGATCTTGCACCCGCGACCGCTCCATTGGCTTAATCACCTGCTGGGGCGGTCGCACTCATTTCCGCCCATCGCACAAAGCAAAACCCCCGACGCTTTCACGCCGGGGGCCTTGGGTCACATAACTATCGCGCAACTATGGTTCGGTCACGCACCCACCATGAGCCGCCATTGCCGGCACAAGAGTGATATTCCCATTCGGCACCCTTGGGCGGGATCAGGGATTTGATTGCCTCGAATTCTGACGGGGGAGCATCTGAGAACTGATGGCAGCGGTTTACCAACACCTTCTCAACCGGACCCCATTCATTGCGCTTCCAAGTTGCACTGAATGTTCCGCCGTCAGGTCGATGGATTTCGTATTCTCGGTATCCACGCTTCCCGTTCCAGCACCGCTTCCAAGTGCCCCACTCTTCAGGGGGCAATGGCCCTTCTTGGTCGAAAACAGTTTCGATAATATCTGCCATCAGACATTCCTTTCACATTGCCGGGCACAAGGCCCAGCGTCTCGTCAGTTTTGGGTGAAAGGACACATTGGTGGGGTGATTTGTAGCCCGCGCCCCGCGCGGTAATGTCCGAGGCGGAAGTGACCACGAATCGCGGACGCTTGTCAACAGCGCACCGAAGCCCCAAGCAGGCGGCCACGGACCACGCACTGGGGCAACCGCCCCAGCCAGCCCCGCGCCGCCGCTCCTGCACCAGCTCGACCGCGCTCCTAGCCTTCCGCGCCCGCGATCTCCATCAACCGCGCCGCCCACCAATCCAGCGCTTCCCGCTTGCGCAGCCGGTAGCGCCGGTTCATGTCAGAATGGTCATACGTCGCCGTGATGCCCGCCGTGAGCCGGTGGTTCACGGTCGCTTGGATCACGTCGAGGGGCACCGCATAGACGGTTTCGCCTTCCGCGTTCTCGGTGCCGATGCGCAGCCGCGTCACGAATGTGTGGCGCAGATCATGGATGCGCCAGCCGGGAACCGCCTCGATGCGGTCTTTCAGCGCCGCCTTGCGAGCGCGGGCCTCTGCGCCTTGCGCGCCCTTCGAGTGCAGCAGGTCGAGGTCGTCGTCGCTCAGCCCTGCCACCACGCCCCGCGCGTCGCGGATTAGGTGCGTGCCTGACTTCGAGAAGCCCGCCACGTGCCCGGTTTGGTCAGCATTCGGGAATATGAAGCCGGTCGGGTCGCGCAGGGCGCGGCAAATGTCGCGGGCCTCGGTCAGCACTTCCAGCGCAGGGGCAGACAGCGGCACCTCATGCGCTCCGGCGCGGTTCTTCGCCTTGTGGGCGGGGATCGTCAGCATCCGGCGGTCGAAGTCAACGTCCGACCAGCGCGCGCTCCTGATCTCGCCCCGGCGTTGCCCGGTCAGCGCCAGCAGGCGGAAGATGCTGCCATACGGGAAGCCCCAGCGCAGCGCCGCTTTCCACGTGGCGCGCAGTTCTGCGTCCGAGAGCGCGCGGGCCTTCTGTTGCGGCGCTTGGCGCGGGGAAAGCCCCTCAGTCGGTGGCGTCCCCGAATACACACCCCGTGAAATGGCGAACCGATACAAGAGGCGCAGCGCCTGCAACGTGCGGTCAACCGGGCCTGCCTTGGCCGATATTCGCTCCAAGAGCATGGCCACCTCGGGCTGCGCGATTTCGTTGATGGGCCGGTCGCCCAGCACCGGGTAAACCTGATTGACAAGCAAGGTCCGTCGCCCCTTGACCGTCTTGGGCACAACCGGCGTCCGCCGCGCCCCGACCAGTTCGCCCCGCTCCATGGCCTCGATGTAGGCCTCGCCCACCGTCTTGAGCGTGTTGGTGGCTGTCGCCGCCTCGGCCTGCCGCGCGGCCTCGCGCGCTGCCTTGGGGTGGACGCCGGCGCGGGCCTGCTCGCGGACCTCGCGCGCAGCCTCTCGCGCCTCGGCAACGCCCATGGCCGGCCAGTGGCCCAGCGCGATCTTGCCTTGCCGCCCGGCGCAGCGGAAGTGGCACATCCAAGACTTCGCGCCCTTCGCGTTGATCCGCAGGAACAAGCCGGGGGCCAGCTTGTCCGGCTTGTCGGTCCGCCCGCCCTCGGGCGCGGCCTTCATCTTCTTGATCGCGGGTTCGGTGAGCGTCGTCGCTTGGGCCATTTCGGTCCTCCTAGGGCCTTGGGGGAACGCCGGGGGAACGGTTTGGCGCGCTTTGGCGCTCGACCCCGAACGTTCGTCTCGGTTTCCCTAGGTTCGCTTGAAATGGCGGAAAAGAAAAGGTTTTTAAGGTGTTTAAGGGTGATTTCGTGGTCCGATGGGTTCGGCTAGGTTCGCCTCAGGGTGCCTCAGATCGGTAGGGAGTGCCCCCTCCTAAGGGGCAGGTTGCAGGTTCGAATCCTGCCGGGGTCACCAGATCCCCCGTCCGCGAATGCCCCGATCAGATCATCTTGATCACGTCCTTGTCGATGGCGAGCATGTAACCGCTGCGGGCGATGTTCTTGACCAGAAGCTCGCTCACCATCTGATTGCCCAGTGTGTCGCGCAGACGTTTGATGCGGGTCGCGCCGGCGGCTTCGTCGCAGTCCGCGGCGGGGCGGCCGGAAATCATCGCTTCGATCTCGGCGCCGGTCAGCATTTCGTTATCGAGCCGTGCCTCCGCCAGTACCGACAGGGTTTCAAGCGCGGAGTCGGTGAGTTTGAAGTCCATGTTGTTGAGATAGACGGTCTTCTCCTCGCGACTGATGAGCAGGGAAGAGATCTGAATCCCAGACCGTTCAATCTGCGCCATCCGGCGATTGATGGTGTTGAGCATGACCAGAAAAAGCAGTGCCGCCACCAAAAGCGCGGTGGCGAACACGAGCAGCACGAAGATCACCACGCGATAGCTGCCAAGTGTTTCGGAGAAGGCGGTGCCGGAAAGGGCCAAAATTTCCAGAAGCTTGATCTCGGCATCGCTGGTAAGGTTGTCGTTATCGATGAAGATCCGCTCAACCCGTGCGTTAAAGGCATTGGCGTCGGGCAGGTTGAGAAAGAGGAACACCGCCGCCAGAGCGAGTATCGCCACGATGGCGATAATTCCGGTGACTACAACATGACCGCCTGAGCGGCGCAGATCAGCCGCCGACCAATTGCTGTCGTGCACGTGCTTGCGTTCCTTCTTCTGCCTCTACCTTTCCGATACCGACATCACGGTCAGAAGCGTCAGCCCTCGCTTCGCAAGCCGAGATTGCAACTTCGCCTTTGCCGCGTCGAGCGTGCAGGGACCGCTAATCGGAGCGATATCGTAGACGAGTTTGTAGGGGCTGTCTTGCCTTGCCTTGTATTCGGCATAACAAGCGGCCTGCGCGGTGGCGGGCAGGGCCGAGAGAGTTGCCAGTACGGCAAGGGGGAAGATGACATGCTTCATGCGGACACTCTGAGCGGCGGCCGCGTGTTTTTCAATAACAACAGGGCCTTCGCAGCGTGTTATTCGATAGCACCGCGGTGTTATTGCCTGTCGTGTGGGGGATGCCGGACGATCTGGGTACAAGCCTTCGCAATAGCCTGTGAGTGGCATCCCGCATACGGGATCACATGGAAAGGACCCCCCACATGATCCGCAGATTTCTTCCGAACAAGTATCTTGCCCTTGTCCTGGCGGCATCGCTTGGCATAACCGGGCTGAGCACCGCTCCGGCCAGGGCCGATCCCGATCCGGTGGCAACGGTGATCTTTGGCGTCGCTGCGATCGCTGCATTGGGCCATATCCTCAAAAAGGAGGATCGGGGCAAGGTGCATGTCTATCAACAGCGCAGCACACCGTTTCCCGAGTATCGCAAGCACCATAAGCGGCACCACTGGAACAAGCGCGATCATCGCCGCTGGGACCGTCACGACCGCCGATACAATCGTTTTGATCGTGAGCGCCGCCGCGATCACACCCGCCGCGATGACAGGCACCGCGATCACACCCGCCGCGATGACAGGCGCCACTATGGCAATCCGCGCCACGACCGTTGACATCAAAAGTCGAGCAGTCGGACGGCGCTGTCCCCGTCGTCCGTCACCACCGGGGAAGGCCCCAGCCTTTCCCGGTTTTTTGTTGCGATTTCCATGGGAATGGGGTTTGAGCGGAGCATGGCAATGGCACCGGACTACACGTTGGAGGCTGAAGCGCGCGCGTGCGGCGTAATGCGTGTTGCCGGTGTGGATGAGGTCGGACGCGGGCCGCTCGCCGGGCCAGTGACGGCATCAGTGGTGATCCTGGATACTGCTGACATTCCGGATGGACTTAATGATTCCAAGCTTTTGAGTGGAAAGAAGCGCATCGCGCTTTTCTCGGAGATCATCTCACGTGCGGAGGTTTCGGTAGGGCATGCTTCGGTCGAAGAAATCGACCGGATGAATATTCTGCGCGCCAGCCACCTGGCGATGGAACGCGCTGTTGCCGGGCTTCGAATGCCGCCCGATCACCTTCTGATCGATGGCAACATGATCCCCGCGGGGTTGACGATTCCGGCGCTGGCCGTGGTGAAAGGGGACGCGCGTTCGCTGTCAATCGCGGCGGCCTCCATCGTGGCGAAAATCACCCGCGACAGGCTCATGGTGGATTTGGCGCAACAGCATCCGGGCTATGGCTGGGAGACGAATGCGGGCTATCCTTCGAAACAGCACAAGGCGGCCCTTCGAGATCTGGGGGTCACCCCACACCATAGACGTTCGTTTAAGCCAGTGCACAATATCTTGTATCAAGGTAAATCTCTAAGTTCTTGATTCAAAAAGAAATTGACGCCGAATCAGCTTTGACTCATTCTTTGGGACAACCACAGAGCGCGCCAATGCGCCGGGTTCATTGAGGCAGGACATGAAAACGATGACAAAGAAAATGGGCGCGGATGCGCTCCCTCTCAATACGATTCTGGCCGGAGACTGCATCGAGATGATGAACAGTTTGCCGGAGGCGTCCGTTGACCTGATTTTCGCGGACCCGCCCTACAATCTTCAACTCCGAGGCGATCTTCACCGACCTGACAACTCGCGCGTGGACGCGGTGGACGATGCCTGGGATCAATTCGCCTCTTTCGAGGTGTATGACAGGTTCACCAGCGCGTGGCTCAAGGCGGCGCGCCGTCTGTTGAAGCCGAACGGGGCGATCTGGGTGATCGGCTCCTATCACAATATCTTCCGGGTCGGGACGGCGTTGCAGAACGAAGGTTACTGGATCCTTAATGATGTGGTCTGGCGCAAGGCAAACCCGATGCCGAACTTCCGTGGCAAGCGGTTCACCAACGCGCATGAAACGATGATCTGGGCCTCGAAAGAGGAAGGCGCGAAATACACCTTTAACTACGAGGCGTTAAAATCTCTCAACGAGGGCGTACAAATGCGCTCCGACTGGGTGCTGCCGATCTGCAACGGGCATGAGCGGCTCAAGGATGACAGCGGCGAGAAGGCGCATCCGACACAGAAACCGGAAAGCCTTTTGCACCGGGTTCTGGTGGGATCGACCAACCCCGGCGATGTGGTGCTCGATCCGTTCTTCGGCACTGGTACGACCGGCGCAGTGGCAAAGATGCTGGGTCGTGAGTTCATAGGAATCGAGCGTGACGAGGGTTACCGCAAGGTTGCCGAGAAGCGGATTGCGAATGTGCGCAAGTTCGACAGGGACGCATTGCAGGTGTCTGCAAGCAAGCGTGCGGAACCGCGTATTCCTTTCGGTCAGCTTGTGGAGCGGGGAATGCTGCGCCCCGGAGAGCAGCTTTATTCAATGAACATGCGTCACAAGGCAAAGGTACGCGCCGATGGCACGCTCGTGGGGGGGGACGTGAAGGGTTCCATCCATCAGGTGGGCGCTGCGCTTGAGGGGGCGCCGTCCTGCAACGGCTGGACCTACTGGTGCATCCGGCGCGATGGCAAGACCGTGCCAATAGACATCTTTCGACAGCAGATCCGCGCGGAGATGGCAGAGCGCCCGATCTGAACGCCTGAATGGAGGGCCCGGCAGTTGCGGGCTTTCTATCTGACTCCGCGGTGTGCCGGCAGGATAATGTGCGCGCGAAGGGCTGCGTTCGGACGGCAAGGGGCATATGGTGCGCGCTGAACCGCCGGAGATGACTGATGCCCGACCCCGCCCGCCCGCGACGCCGCCCCCTGACCGACAGGATTTTCGGGCCGGAGGGACGCGCCGACAACGCCTATACCGAAGCAGCACTTGCGCGGCACAAGCGGCAGGGGCTGGAACTGGCAGTGCGGGCGCGATGGGGGGTCATGGTTGTCGTCGCCCTCATGATTGTGGTGTTCTACCGCGATTTGGGGTGGGGCCTCGTCTACTACGAGCTGATCATCGCGGCGGTGGCGTTCAACGGCTGGGTGATGCTTCGGGTGGGGCGAGTGGGGCAGTCGCGGGCGGAGCTTTTCCTGATTTTCATCGACCTGTTCCTTATGACGCTTGGCATGGTAGGGCCGAACCCCTTTGCGCCCTCCGAATGGCCTCTGGCGATGCTCTATCGCAACGACAATTTCCTCTATTTCTTTCTGATACTTGCGGCCGGAACGCTGGCCTATTCATGGCGCACGGTGATGGCCATCGGGATTTGGGCGGCGGTGATGTGGTTGGTGGCGCTTTTGATCGCCTACAGCTTTGCCACGCCGATGCCGGAGCTTAGCGCAGCCCTGCGCAGCGCCCTCGCCGATGCCCCCCGGGGGGCCGCGCTGGCGCGGGAGCTTGATCCCAACAACTTCGAGATCGGCCTGCGGGTGCAGGAGGCGATGGTGTTCCTGATGACGGCTGCCGTGTTGATGCTGTCTGTGCGTCGATTTTATGCTTTGCTGATGACCCATGCCGGGCTGGAGCGGGAGCGGGCCAACCTGTCGCGCTATTTCTCGCCCAATATGGTGGAGGAGTTGTCGCACAAGGATGAGCCGCTCAAACAGATTCGCACCCACGATGTCGCTGTTTTGTTCATTGATATTGTTGGATTTACCGCCTTTGCCGCACCACGGTCAGCGCAGGAGGTCGTCAACACGCTGCGGCAGTTTCACGGACGGATGGAGCGCGAGGTGTTTCGGTATGAAGGCACGCTCGACAAGTACCTGGGCGACGGGCTGATGGCGACTTTCGGCACACCGGAGGCCGGAGAGCGTGACGCGACCCAGGCGCTTAGGGCCGCCTGTGCGATGTTGCGATCCTTGGAGGAGTGGAACGCGGACCGGAAAATGGCCGGAGAGCCGGAAATCTGCGCGGGGATCGGATTACACTACGGGCCCGTGGTGCTGGGCGATATCGGGACGAACCGACTGGAATTCACAGTGATCGGGAGCACGGTGAACGTGGCAAGTCGGCTTGAGGCTATGACCCGAACCCTTGGGGCCGATTTGCTGATCAGCGATGCGGTGCGGGAGAGGGTTCTGGCCGAAAGCGGGGGAGAGGCACTTCATGCGCTGGAGTGTCTGCACGGTCAGAAAATCCGAGGCGTGGAGGGGGAAATGACGTTGTGGGCGCGTTTCCGGGGCCACTCGTCTCAAGCCCCTGTAAATGCTGGAAAACCCGTGTCGGTATAACGTCGGTATTTTATCGGTATTGCGTCGGTGCTGCATCGGGCCGGATCGTCGTCGCAGGCGGGGCGTTCGGCAAGGAGTGGCCCGCATCAGCGCGGCGGTGGGTTGAGCGCCTTGTTGTAGGGTTTCCAGTCAGTGATCTCGGGGTAATACATATCGCGCCATTTACGCACGCGCGGGTTCATCACCCGGCGCCAGAGCGGCGGGATCATCGCGGCTGTCGTCATGATCGGATAGCCATAGGGAAGTTGCGGCGCCTCCGACTCGCTGTAGTTCTGCAAGAGCGGAAAGCGGCGGTCGGGTTTATAGTGGTGATCGGAATGGCGTTGCAGATTGATCAGAAGCCAGTTCGATGCCCTGTGCGCGGCGTTCCAGCTATGGTGCGGTTTGACATGTTCGTATTTGCCGTCTCCCAGATGCTTGCGCGTCAGACCGTAGTGCTCAACGTAGTTCACAAGCTCGAGCTGCCAGATCGCGATACAGGCTTGCCAGATGAAGAGAAACAGTCCGCCCCATCCGCCAACCCAGAGCGCCAGAAGCAGCATCGCGCCCTGAAGCGCCCAGTAGCGCCAGAACGGGTTGGACGGATCGTGCCATGGGAGATCCTTGCGGGCGAGCATGTCCCGTTCTGCGCGGAAGGCAGATTTCAACGAGCCCAGCAGAACGCGGGGAAAGAAGCGGTGAAAACCTTCGTTGTAGCGCGCGGTCACCGGATCACGCGGGGTGCCGACATGACGGTGATGCACCAGAAGATGCTCGGACCGGAAATGCGAATACAGAACCATCGCCAGCAGGATATCGGCCAGCCAGCGTTCGAATTTCGGCCTCTGGTGCATCAGCTCATGACCATAGTTGATCCCGACCGTGCCGGTCAGCACGCCCACCCCGAAAAACAGCACGATCTTTTCCAGCGTGCCCAGATGGCTGGCATCGCGGACATACCACAGCAGGCCGAAGAGGGTGAGAAATTGCAGCGGCACCCAGAGCAGCGTGACGAGCCGATACCAGAAAAGCTGATCCTCGGAAGTGTCGAGATCGGCGTTCTCAAGGTTCAGCCCGGTGGCCGCATCCAGCGCGGAGAACAGATACCACGTTGCGAGCGGAACGCTCAGCACCCACCAGGAGCCTTGCGCCGCGCTCCACCACAACAGCGGGATGAGCAGCAGCGAGAGCCAGAAGGGTAGGGCGTTCTGCACCTTGGCGACCTGAGCGGCGGGGATCATTCGGGGCCTCTTTCAGACATCACGGGCACACTATGGCCCCACGGCACATTGCGCGCAATCATTACGCTGCGCCTTGCCACAGATCAAACGCCTTGCGCATGAGCGTCGGCAGGTCGGAGGGGCGGAACTCCTCAGGCATCAGAAAGCTACCGCGTTCCGGCGTGCGGTCCATCGGCACGAGCGCGTGCCGGACTATCAACCGCAGGTGGAAATGGGTGAAGGTATGGCGTGCCTCTGCGGGCAGGGTCTTCCATTCGGCGCGGATCGGGGCGCTGTGGTCGGGGGCCTCGCCTTCGGTCCAGTCAGAGCCGGGCCAGCCCAGCATGCCGCCCAGAAGGCCGCAATCGGGGCGGCGTTCGAGAAGAAACGCGCCATCGACCCGTCGGGCGAGATAGACCGTGCCGAAGCGCGTGGGCTTGGGCTTTTTCGGGGTCTTCTTTGGCAGGCTGGCAGCGGTGCCTTCGGCCCGCGCGCGGCAGGGCACTCGCCACGGGCAAAGACCGCAGGCGGGATTTTTGGGGGTGCACAGCGTCGCGCCGAGATCCATCACCGCCTGCGCGTAGTCGCCGGGGCGGTCCTGCGGGGTCACGATGGCGGCCTTTTCCGTCAGCTCCAGCTTGGCGGCGGGCAGGGGGGTGTGGATGTCGTGCAGGCGCGCCATGACACGCTCCACGTTCCCGTCAACCACGGTGGCGGGCCGGTCGAAGGCGATGGCTGTGATGGCGGCGGCGGTATAGGGGCCGATGCCCGGAAGGGCCTGCAACGCATCGGGGTCGCATGGAAAGGCGCCGCCCATGTCGAAGGCCACCACGCGGGCGCATTTGAGCAGGTTGCGTGCGCGGGCGTAGTAGCCCAGCCCGGCCCATTCGCCCATCACCTGTGCGTCGGGTGCGGCGGCGAGATCATAGACCGTCGGCCAGAGCGATGTGAACCTTTCGAAATAGCTGCGCACCGCCGCGACTGTGGTCTGTTGCAGCATGATCTCCGACAGCCAGACGCGGTAGGGATCAGGTAACTCGCCGGTCGCCCGTGCCTGCGGAGAGGTGCGCCAGGGCAGGCGGCGGGCGTTGTGGTCATACCAGTCCAGAAGCTCCTTTGCCCGCGGGTTCATTGGCAGCGTCTCACACAAGTTTTATCATCCCCTTGTCCGGTTGGGCTGGCGCATGGGGCCCGGGCCACTACAATAGCGCCGAACGAAGGGATGCAAGCCGTCAGATGCGCAAGGACACCACAAACGGATTCAAGCGGACCTCGTCGCTCTTGCGCGAGCGGATTCGCAAGGCCGGAGAAAGCCGGGGGTTCGCGGTCACGAAGGTGCTGACGCATTGGCCCGAGATCGTGGGCGAGGACATGGCGCGGATCTGCAAGCCGGTGGATGTGAAATACGGGCGGCAGGGATTCGGCGCAACGCTGACGGTGCTGACCACGGGGGCGCAGGCGCCGATGCTGGAGATGCAGAAGGAAACGCTGCGCAAGCGGGTCAACGCGGCCTATGGATACAACGCGATCGCGCGGCTGCGGATTACGCAGACCGCGCCCACCGGCTTTGCCGAGGGGCAGGCCATGTTCACGCCCAAGCCCCCGCGACAGACGCCCGCCGCCGACCCCGGCGTGACACGGGCGGCGAGCGAAGTGACGGCGGGGTTCAATGACGACGCGTTGCGGACAGCCCTTGAACGACTGGCGCAGAACGTATTTACAAAGGCAAAACGCTGAGAAAGGCTTCAGGATGAACCGTATCGTTCCCATCGCGCTGGCCGCGCTGATCGCTATTGGCGGCGGTGTCTACTGGTACACGCAGCAATCCGCGACACCCGCCGCGACTGAGTTGCAGACGCAGGCGCAATCGAGCCCCGATGAAGAGGCGCAACCTGCTGAAGACGTTGATGTTTCCAGCGTCACCGAGATGACCCTCGGAGAGCCGGACGCGCCGGTTAAAATCATCGAATACGCCTCTTTCACCTGCCCGCATTGTGCCACCTTCCACGAGAACGCCTTCAAGCGGTTGCGCGCCGACTATATCGAGACGGGCAAGGTGCATTTCATCTATCGCGAGGTCTACTTCGACCGCTTCGGCCTCTGGGCGTCTCTGGTGGCGCGGTGTGGCGGGCAGGAGCGGTTCTTCGGCATCGCGGACCTTCTTTACAAGGGGCAGAGCGACTGGACCTCTGGCAACGATCCGGTCGCCATCGCCGACGCGATCCGCAAGGTCGGGCGGCTGGCCGGGGTCGGGGACGAGACCTTGCAAGCCTGTCTTCAGGATGAGGAAAGGGCCCAGACTCTGGTGGCATGGTATCAGCAGAACGCCAACAAGCATGACATCAACTCCACCCCGAGTTTCGTCATCGACGGGCAGAAATATTCCAACATGAGCTATGACGAGATGAAAGAGATCATCGACGGCAAGCTGTGATAGCGGCGTTTTGGGGCGGCGCGCGCCGCCCCGGCCCGAATCAGGGTTAATGCACTGAAATAAAGGAAAAACCCGTTTCGGTATCACGTCGGTAAAACGTCGGTATTGCGTCGGTGTCGATGCCGCGCATCGCGCCATCTCGGGCATGGTGAACGGGGCGCGCGTTGCATTTTCGAGTATTTCCGGAACAGAGAAATGGGCGCGGGTTTTTCACACGGGCGTTCCATGGACGGCCGCCAGGAGCGCGCGCCGCGCGCGCCAGACTGATGGCGCCGCCCGGCGTGGGAGGACACGCCTCCTGCCAGCTTTCAACCAATGCTGTGCCAGCCACTGGCCGTTTGGCCTGCCCACCGGGCTCACTGGAAAAGGCGGTGCGTCACTGTCAAAGCCTCATGTGGCCGATACAATCAAGAAGAAACTCCTGCGGTCAAGGCGACAAGCTGCTCAGACCGTGAAGGAGATGTGCAATGACCAATCCCGAACCGTGCGATGGATGCCGCAATGGCGCGACGTTCCACAAGCCGATCTCCATGGCATACCAGCCCATTGTGTCGCTGCGTGAAAGGCGGGTCTTCGCATATGAGGCGCTGGTGCGGGGCACCGACGGTAGCGGTGCCGCCGCCGTGTTTCAGGAAGTGACGGATAAAAACCGGTATCTGTTCGATCAGGTCTGCCGCAGCACCGCGATCGATCTGGCCTCGCGTCTCGGCCTCGCCGGGACGGGCGCGTTCCTGTCGATCAACTTTCTGACCGACGCGGTTTATGATCCGCGCGCCTGTATCCGTGTCACGCTGGAGGCGGCAGAGCGTGCGGGCTTTCCGACCGACCGCATCATGTTCGAGTTTACCGAAGCCGAAAAGGTCGAACCGGCGCATCTGCTGAACATCCTGCGCCATTACCGAAGCCTTGGTTTTCTGACCGCGATCGACGACTTCGGGGCCGGGTATGCCGGGCTTGGATTGCTTTGCGATTTCGTGCCGGACGTGGCCAAGCTGGACATGCACCTGATCCGCGACTGCGATACCGACCCAACGCGGCGCAAGATCCTGGCGCACACCGTCTCGATGCTGCGCGACCTTGGGTCGGAGGTGATCTGCGAAGGGATCGAGACCCCGGAAGAAGCGGCAGTCCTGCAGGATATGGACGTCGATCTGATGCAGGGATATCTGTTCGCCAAGCCGGCCTACGAGGCACTTCCCGCAATAGCATGGCCGGAGCTGGCCGCGACCGGATACTGAAAAGAACAGGGACACCACCGGCAAGGCGCGCCTTGATTGAAGGTGGTTTCCGGCAGAGCGATACAGCGCGATGTCGTTCACCGCGCGGATCCCGCCCAGATTGCTGACCGTCCGGTCAGCAAATCTTGACGACATTGCCACCATTCGCGGCGTCCTGTCTGACGGCATTCCACACCACGGTGCGGTTCCGGCCTTGCGCTTTGGCATGGTAGAGCGCGCGGTCGGCATCGGACATCAGTTCCGCGAGGGTTGGTCCCGGTCCGATGGCGACGCCGATTGATACCGTCGCCCCGACAGTCTTGCCATCGACGATCTCTGCGGCCCGGCCGAATTGCTGACCGATCCTGTTCGAGATCGCGACGACTGCCGGTTCGTCGCAACCGGGCAGCAGGATCGCGAACTCCTCGCCGCCGATCCGGCCGAACAGGTCACCGGGCCTCAAGCCACCGCGCACGGATTTGCCAAAAACACGCAAGACCTCATCACCGAATGCGTGGCCATAGACGTCGTTGACACGCTTGAAGTGGTCGAGGTCAAGCGCCAGAAGCGCGAGCGGCTCTTTTCCCCTGCTGCTGCGCGCGAACAGGCGTTCCGCATTCTTGAGGAACGTCCCTCGGCTCAATGCGCCGGTGAGCGAGTCGGTTTCCGCCATCTGCTGAAAATGGCGAACGCGGCGCAGTTCGAGTATCTGGATGAGAAAGATCGCGATTCCGACCGCGCTGAATGGCGTTGCAAAATGCAGCAGGCCCATCACGAGGAGGCCCGCACCCTCGTTCGGGCCAATGAAAAGCGCATGGAGGAACAGGGCAACGGATCGAACCATGAAGATCCCCGCGAGGGCCGAGCGGACCCAGACCCTGTCCTCCCGCAGCCCGAGGACGACAAAGGCCATTACGCCGTAGACCACGGAAAAGACGAGTGTTCCGACCGCGCGCGTCGACACATCGACCGGAAGCGCTGAAACCAACTGCGGAAGGGCCACGCCAGCCACGGCGACGGCAAGTGTCATCCAGCCGACATGCAATTTGGTCAGCAGTTGAAGACCGGCCCAGGACAGCGCCAAAGACGCCGTGAACAGCAAGGTCGTCGGCAGCACCACGGGCCCAGCGTAGGCGGGGTGAAACGCAAGGAGCATCACGCCTGCGCCTTCCGCGAACATGGCCATGGCAAAGGCGAGTGCCGACCACTCTCTTCGGTGTAGCAGCCAGTATATCAGCAGGACCGCGCCAGCGGATACGAGGACGAAGGCGCCCATGAAGATGGCCGTCTGCATGTCCAGCAGCATGGTCTTCTTCTTCCTTGTTTCGTGGTCTGGCCGGGCACCGGACGGAGGAACCGGCGGCCGGTATCTGCCATGACGTCGGCGCCGTATGATGACATGTGAGTGTGCCGGATGACGCCGTCAGGCAGTAGCTGTCCCTGTGGCCTGTTCGCTTGGCCAGCCGGCGCGTCAGCCGAACAGCCGCGACAGCGCGGCGTCAAGGGGTGCGCTGTCGTTCAGGCGCAGACGCACCGGCAGGGTGAGCACATGGGGCCGCAGGGCGGCGGGCAGGCGCACCGCGTCTTTCTCGGTGGTGACGAGCTGTGCGCGGTGGCGTTTGGCGTCGGCCTCAAGCCGGGCCAGAAGCGCGGGGGTGAGCGGCTGGTGATCGTCGAGCGCATGGGTTTGCAGCAGATTGGCCCCCAGCCCGCGCAGGGTGGCGAAGAATTTCTCGGGGTGGCCGATCCCGGCGAAGGCGAGGCAATCCATGTCCTGCCAGTCCATCCCGGTCTGGAGCGGCTCCAGCGCGCCGGTCAGGCGCGGCACGGCCACGGCATGGCCCCACAGGGCGGTGAAACGGTCCTGCGCCGGGGGCGGGCCGATGGACAGAATAAGATCGGCGCGCGCCAGTCCGGTGGCGACAGGCTCGCGCAGCGGGCCGGCGGGGATGCAGCGGCCATTGCCGAAGCCATGCGTGGCATCGACCACCACGATCGACAGATCCTTGTGCAGCGCGGGGTTCTGAAACCCGTCGTCGAGCACGATCGCATCGGCGCCCGCCTCTTGCGCCGCGCGCGCGCCGGCGGCGCGGTCGCGGGCGACCCATGTGGGCGCGAAGGCCGCCAGAAGGAGCGGTTCATCGCCGGTCTCGTCGGCGCCGTGGCGCCGCTCGTCCACCTGCACGGGGCCGGCGAGGCTGCCGCCATGCCCGCGCGAGACGACATGTGGCGTGTGCCCGCGCGCCTGAAGCTGCTGCACCAGCGCGATGACGGTGGGGGTCTTGCCGGTGCCGCCCGCGTTCAGGTTACCGACGCAGATCACCGGCACATCGGCGCGATACGGCGTGCCGCGCGCCAGGCGCCGGGCGGTGGCCGCGCCATAGAGCCAGCCCAGTGGCGACAGAAGCCGCGCAAGGGCGCCGGGCGCGTGGTCCCAGAAGGCGGGCGCGCGCATCAGCCCGCCCCGGTGCCGGCGCGGCGGCCATTCGCCGCGTCGTCGGGGCCGCCATCGAGGATATCCTGCACGCGGGCCGTGATCTGATCGGTGACGGTCGCGCCTTCGGTCACGATGTCCCAGCCGCCGCGCGCCATTGCGGCGGCCTGATCGGGTGCCATCAGATGGGTGAGCGCCTGCGCGAGGCTGTCGGCATCCTTCACGATCCGGGCCGCGCCTGCGCGCGCCAGACTGGAGTAGGCATCGAGATGGCGCCGCACCCCCGGACCGTAGAGAATGGCCGAGCCGAGCGCGGCGGCATCGTGGGGCGCGCGCCCGCCGTGTCCCGAGGTGAGCGAACTGCCCATGAGCGTGATCGGCGCGGCGCGATACCACAGTCCCAGCTCTCGTGGATCGGCGGAAATCAGGATCTGGTTGTTCTCCTGCGGCATCTCGCCCTCGTCCCAGCGGCACAGCCGCCAGCCTTCTTCCGCACAGGCGGCGGCCATCTCCTGCGCCGTGTGCGGGTTGTCGGGCGCGATCACCAGAAGCAGTCGGTGCGCAAGGCGAAGCGCGGCGCGGTAGGCGCGCAGGACGAGGCGAAGCTCTTCGGGCTGAAGATGGGCGGCGAGCCAGACCGGGCGGCCGGACAGCGCGCCGGTCAGCTCTTCGAGGTTCTGGGCATTGCAGCCGGGTGCGGGGCCGTATTCCGTGACCTGGCCGCTTTCCTCTATGCGGATGGTGCCACGGGTGAAGCGGCGCAGGCGCCGGGCGGCGTCATCGCTGCGGGCGAAGATCGTGTCGAAACACTGCAGGATCTGCCCGGCCGGATCGGGCAGGAACCGCAGGCGCCGGCTTTCGAGACTGGGGCGGTCGGCCTCCAGCAGCAGCAGGGGGATGGCCCGATCCTGCGCCGCCGCCAGAAATGCGGGGCGCAGCATGTCGCCAAGCCAGAGTCCGACATCGGGCCGCCAGTGATCGAGAAAGCCCGCGATATCGCCGGGATTATCGGAGGGCGCTTCGTGCACGAGCAGCGCCTCGGGCAGGTCAAGCGCGGCCGCTTCGCCGGCGGGCACGGTCAGCAAGGCCCGCGTGCCGTGGAGTTGTGCCATGAGCCGCAGGCCGAGCCCGGCCAGTGCGGCGGCCTTTTCGGGCCGGGTGGTGTGCAGCCACAGAAGGCGGCCTGCCGGACGCTCCGCAGCCGGGTCATGCTGGTGGGTGCGATCGCTCTCGCGGCGGGTCAGGGCGAGATAGGCCTTGAGGCTGAGAGAGCGGGACATGATGGGTCAGCCCAGTTCCTCTGTCGAGGAGGTGGGCGCTTCCTCGTCGCGCAGGCGGTGCAGATGCGCGATGAAATAGCGCGTATGGGCGTTATCGACGGTGCGCTGCGCCTCGGATTTCCAGGCGTTGTAGGCGCTGGCGTAGTCGGGGAAAATTCCGACGATATGGATGTCATCGACATTCTTGAACACGTTGCGGGTGGGGTCCACCAGCTCTCCGCCGAAAACGAGATGCAAACGTTGGGTCATGGGGGCGGTCCTTTGCGGTCAGGGGTGGCGCGAGGCATCGGGCGGCAAACTAGGCGCTCGCGGCGTGGGCGGCAAGGGGCCTGCGGACGTGGTCACATCGCAAGGCGGGCGATCAGGTCGGCGTGAAGGCGCGGTCCGGCCACCACCACCCCTTCGCTGCGCGGATCGGGGTTGTTGAAGCGCAGCGGTGCGCCGAAGCGGTCGGAGGTGCGCGCGCCTGCCTCGCGCCCGATCAGATCACCCGCCGCGATGTCCCATTCCCAGGTCGGGCGCAGGGTCAGCATCGCGTCAAAGCGCCCTTCGGCCACCAGCGACAGGCGGTAGGCGAGAGAAGGGCGGTGGCTGCGTTTGACATCGGGCACGCCGGAAGGCCAGTGAGCGGCGTCCATCGCCGGGCGGGCGGCGAGCAACTCCGCGCCGGTGAGCGTAGCGCGGTCGGAGACGGTGATGGGCGCGTCATTGAGCGTGGCCCCCGCGCCACGGGCGGCGGCGTAGAGCTTGTCGTGCAGGGGCAGGTAGATCACCGCGGCGATCACCTGTCCACGGTCGGCCACGGCCAGCGAATGGGCCCATGTGGGGGAGCCGTCTATGAAGCTTCTGGTGCCGTCGATGGGGTCGATGATGAACACCCGCTCGCAGGTGAGCCGGTCAGGGGTGTCGGGTGATTCCTCGCTCAGCCAGCCGTAATCGGGCCGGGCGGGGCGCAGATCCCGTTCCAGCAGGCGGTTCACGGCCAGATCCGCCTCTGTCACCGGACCGGCATCGCCGGGTTTGTCCCATGCCTGCGCCGAAGGGCCGGTAAAGCGGGTTGCGATTTTGCCCGCCGCAAGCGCCGCCGCGACCAGCAGCGCCAGATCGTCAGTCGCCGGCAAGGGTCAGCCCCTCGACCAGAAGCGAGGGCACCACGCGCGACAGCCATGGCCGCGCGTCGTTGGCCGGGGTGATCCGCATCAGCATCTCGCGCAGGTTGCCGGCGATGGTGCATTCGTTGACCGGATAGGCGATCTCTCCGTTCTCGATCCACAGGCCCGAGGCGCCACGCGAATAGTCGCCGGTGGTCGGGCTGATGGTGGAGCCGATGAGCGACGTGACGAGAAGCCCTGTGCCCATCTCACGCAGAAGATCGTCGCGCGTCTTGTCGCCCTGTGTCAGCGCGATGTTCCACGCCCCCGGAGAGGGCGCGGAGGACGGGCCGCGCGCGGCGTTGGCGGTGGAGGGCATGTCAAGTTTGCGCCCGGTGGCCAGATCGAGCGTCCAGCCGGTGAGCACGCCGTTCTCCACGATGCTGCGGCGCCGCGTCGGCAGCCCTTCGGCATCGAAGGGGCGCGAGCTTGTGGCGCGGGGGCGGTGAGGATCCTCGACGATCGACAGGCTTTCGGGCAGAACCTGCTGGCCAAGCGCATCGCGCAGCCATGAGGAGCCGCGCGCGATGCTGGTGCCATTCGCCGCGCCCAGAAAATGCCCGATGAGGCTTGCCGCGATGCGCTCGTCGAAGACCACAGGCCATGTGCCAGTATGCGGACGGCGCGCGCCCTGCCGTTCGAGGGCGCGGCGCGCGGCGGTGCGGCCGATGTCCTCGGGGCTGCGCAGATCGGACTGGAAAACGCGCGAATCGCCATCGTGATCGCGTTCCATCGCGTCGCCGCGTCCAGCGATGGCGATGCAGGAGGTGCCGCGTTCGCTTCGTTCATAGCCGCCCGAGAAGCCGTTGGTGGCGGAAAGATGGACCTGGGTGCGGCCATAGCCCGCGCTCGCGACCTGCACCTGACTGATGCCGTCCGATTCCAACGCGGCGGCCTCTGCGCGCTCGGCATCCGTGCGAAGCGCGTCGGGGGCGGGTTCGGGGGACGGGTCGCACAGCTCCAGTGCGGCGAGATCCCAGCCCTGCGCGAGTTGATCGGGATCGGCAAGGCCGATATAGGGATCTTCCGGCGCCTCGCGCGCCATGGTCACGGCGCGTTCGGCCATCGCGGTGATGGTCTCGGTGCGCGTGTCGGAGGCGGAGACATTGGCCTGCCGCTGCCCGATCATCACGCGCAGCCCGATGTCCACGGCCTCGGCGCGTTCGGCCTGTTCCAGCGTCCCCTCGCGCACGTCGATGGCCAGCGATGTGCCCTGCACGGCGATCGCATCGGCCGTGTCGGCCCCGGCCTTGCGCGCCGCGGCAAGCAGGGCGCCTGTCAGATCCTCCAGATCAAAGCTCATATCGTCTCCATGAAAGTGATGCCTGTGACCTACGGCCTGCCCACGCGGGGCGCAAGGGTTCGGCGGCTCGCGTGGAAACAGGCAGGCGGCTGCCCGCAATGCGGCAGGCATTGCGGGCAGATGGGAGTGTCAGGGGCCAGAGCGGGCCGCCACGTTTCAGCGCAGGCGCTGACCGTTGGCAAGCACCTGACCTTCCTCGTTGATCTCGATCGTCGAGGTGAGCTTGTCGTCGCCCGCAGGCACGGCGAACATGCCCATCATCATGCGCGCGCCGCTGGCCTGCTCCTTGGGCAGCATCCCCATCTCCACCAGCGTGTCGAGAAGCTGGTTGGCGCCGGTGAGACGCAGATCGAGTGCCCCCTCGGGCCGGGGCAGGCCATCGAAGGTTTCCGTGTCGGAATTGTCGAAGGTGAAATCGCCGGTGCCGGTCAGTTCCGCCCCGGCGACGTTCAGCCGCAGATCGTTGAGCGAGGCGCTGTGCAATTCTCCGGGCATCTCGTCCATCTCCTGCGCCTCTTCGCTCATCATGTTCATCAGCAGGCGCGCCGTGCCGGTGATATCGAGCGACAGTGTGGCCGGATCGCGCGGCAGCATCTGGCCGGGGTCGAACATGCCCCAGAGCGCGTCATCCACGCTGAGATCGGCCAGCCGCAGTTTCAGCCCGAAATCCTGCAAATCCTCGCTCTTGGCGAGTGGCAAAAGAAGGCCATAGGCGAGCTCCCCGATGCCGGCACTGATCGGAATCGGCAGCTCGGCGCCGGCCATGTCGATCGTCACGCCGCTGGTGCCGCCGTCATAGCGCATCCGCTCCTTGTTCATCGCGACCTCGAAAAATCCCGATTCGGAGGAGAAATTGCCCGATATCGGCTTCCCGCTCTCCATGCCGGAAAAAGCCATCGAGCCGCCGCCCTGTTCAAAGCGGCCTTCGATGTCGAACCCGGCGTTGAAGAATTCCTCCGGGTCTTCGGAGTCCATGTCGAGCGGCAGATCGCCACGGAAATCAAGGCTCAGATCGCGCATCTCGCCATTGAAGGAGGCCCGATCACGTTCAGGGTTCTCGAGATCCTGCCCCGAGAACATGTATGTCAGTGTCTCGGCGGAGATGGATTGACGGACCCGGCGCAAATCCGTTGTCGCCATGCTGGAGTTGCCCTGAACATTGTCCAGCGAGGCATCGAAACCGGCGGCCTCGACGACTTCTCCGTCCACCACGATTTCGGTCAGGGTGGCCCCCATGCTGTCGGCGGAATAGGCATAGCTGATGTCGCGCGGCGCGCCGGAGGCGGTCATCGCGAGGGTGTCATAGGTCAGATCCAGCGTGATATCGACCGCTTCCTCGTCCTCGGGGCGGAGGTTGATCACGAGCGGAGAGGAGGCGGGCATGATGATCTGCACCGTGCCGTCACCATTGTCGCGAAAGGCGATTTCCGACAGCGACACGGTGACGGTGCCGTCCTCGTCGGGAATGTCGCCGCTCATGGTGAGACCGGTGACGGTGAGCGTATCGCCGGACCGCGATTCGTTGCCGGAAACCTCATAGCCGGAACTGCCAAGATACCCTTGCCATGATTGCCAGACATCCTGCGGGGTGACATCGGCGAGAGCGCCTCCGCCGCTCAGGATCAGGGAGACGGCAGTTGCCGGGACAATATGATTTGATGGGAACATAACTCACCTTTCGCTTCGGGAAAATTTTTCACAGCTTCCGCCGATGCGCGCGCCGGGTCAAGGGGGCGTGCGGGCTGTCGGGGCTGGACCCGTGGCGCCGGCCGGTTTACCAGTTTGCGGCAGAACGCAGCACAGGCGGAGGCGCGATATGACCGACATGACGGGAAAGACGATTCTGATCACCGGGGCGAGCCGGGGCATCGGTGCCAGCGCGGCGCGGGTTTTCGCCGACGCGGGGGCGAATGTCGCGCTTGTGGCGCGCAGCGAGGAGGCGATTGCCGATCTGACCGCCGAGATCGGCGCGCAGGCGGTGGCGATCCCCTGCGACGTGAGCCGCTACTGGGAGGTGGAAAAGGCCATCAACGCCACCGTGGGGCAGTTCGGCGGGCTGGACGTGCTCATCAACAACGCCGGGGTGATCGAGCCGATTGCCCATCTGGCCGAGGCGGACCCCGACGGCTGGGCCCATGCCATCGACATCAACCTCAAGGGCGTGTTCCACGGGATGCGCGCGGCGATGCCGGTGATGCAGGCGGCGGGCGGCGGGTCGATCCTGACCGTGAGTTCCGGCGCGGCGCACAGCCCGATCGAGGCGTGGAGCCATTACTGCGCCTCCAAGGCGGGGGTGGCGATGCTGACCGCCTGCGCCGATCTGGAGGGGCGCGCGAAGGGTATCCGCGCCATTGGCCTGTCGCCCGGCACGGTGGCCACCGAGATGCAGCGCGAGATCAAGGCCAGCGGCATCAACCCGGTCAGCAAGCTCGACTGGTCCGACCATGTGCCGCCCGAATGGCCCGCGAGAACCCTTTTGTGGATGTGCGGGCCGGACGCCGATGACTGGCTTGGCGGGGAGATCGCGCTGCGCGACGAGGAGATCCGGCGCAGGGTGGGCCTGATTTGATCCAGCTGGACAAAGAGGCGGGCGGGCTCTGGATCGTGACGCTCAATCGCCCGGAGAAGGCCAATTCGCTGACCGAAGCGATGCTGACGGAACTGGCCGGGATCGCAGAGGGCGCGCAGGAGGCGCGGGGGCTGATCCTGACCGGGGCGGGCCGGGTGTTTTCCGCCGGGGCCGATCTTGACGAGGCGCGCGCGGGGTTGGCGACAAGCCCCTTGTGGGAAAGGCTTTCGGGCGCCATCGCGGCCCTTCCGGGGATGACGATTGCCGCGCTCAACGGCACGCTGGCGGGGGGCGCGACGGGCATGGCGCTGGCCTGCGATATGCGGCTGGCGGTGCCGGGGGCGAAATTCTTCTACCCGGTGATGAAGCTTGGCTATCTGCCGCAGCCGTCGGACCCGGCGCGGATGGCGGCGCTGATCGGGCCGGCGCGCACGAAGATGATCCTGATGGGCGGGCAGAAGATCGACGCGGCGGAGGCGTTGCGCTTCGGGCTGATCGAACGGATCGTGGAGGACGGGAACGTGGTGGCGGCGGCGCGCGAGATCCTGACCGATACGCTGGCCGCCGATCCGCGGATCGCCGCCGGGATCAAATCCGCCTGCGGGGGGTAGGTTTGGGCCGTGTTTCGCCTGTTTTTCAAGGGGATACCCCATGAGCCTTGCGCTCGTCATCGGGGGCGGCCCGGCTGGCCTCATGGCGGCGGAACGGCTGGCGGAGACCGGCGCGCGGGTGATCGTGGCCGAGGCGAAACCGTCGGTGGCGCGCAAGCTTCTCATGGCCGGGAAATCGGGGTTGAACTTGACGAAGGAGGAGCCGTTCGACCGCTTCCTCGCCGCCTATGCCGAGGCGGCGCCGCCCCTGCGCCCGATGCTGGAGGCGTTCGGCCCGCAGGCGGTGCGGGACTGGGTCGAAGGGCTTGGCCAGGATGTGTTCGCCGGGTCCACCGGGCGGGTGTTTCCAAAGGCGATGAAAGCCTCTCCGCTGGTGCGGGCGTGGCTGGCGCGGCTGGCCGGTCTGGGGGTGGAGATCAAGCCCCGCTGGCGCTGGATCGGGGGGGCGTATCGCTTTGATACGCCTCAAGGAATTCAGGAGGTTACGCCGGATGTGGTGGTGCTGGCCTGTGGCGGGGCAAGCTGGGCGCGGCTGGGATCGGACGGGGCATGGACGGCGCTGTTGGAGGATGTGCCGCTGGCGCCGTTCCAGCCGGCGAACGTGGGGTTTCGCGTTGCGTGGTCGGCGCATATGCGGGCCCATTTCGGCGCCCCGGTCAAGGGCGTGGCGCTGATCGCCGGGTCGGTGCGGTCGCGCGGGGAGGTGGTGATTTCCGCCGAAGGTCTGGAAGGCGGGGGAATCTACGCGGTGGCGCGTGCGCTGCGCGAGGGGGCGCCGCTTCACCTTGATCTGATGCCCGATGTGACGCAGGCGGAGATCGCGCGCAAGCTGGCGCGGGGGCACGGAAAAGCGTCCGTTTCCAATCACTTGCGCAAGGCTCTGGGACTCGATCCGGTCAAGCGCGCATTGCTGATGGAGGGCGCGCCCCGGCCCCTGCCGGAGCATCTGGCGCCGCTGGTCAAGGCGCTGCCGCTGCGCCTTGAGGGGCCGCGCCCGATGGATGAGGCGATTTCGGTCGCAGGTGGCGTGCGGTTCGCGGCGCTCGATTCGGGGCTGATGCTGCGGGCGCGGCCGGGGGTGTTCGTGGCCGGCGAGATGATCGACTGGGAGGCGCCGACGGGGGGCTATCTTCTCAATGCCTGTTTCGCCACCGGACGGTGGGCTGGCGAGCATGCGGCGCGGTTCCTGCGCGAATCAGGTTAAGCGGTTGAATTCGCAGAAAACGGCATGTCGGTAAAACGTCGGTATCGCGTCGGTATCACGTCGGTGGCGAGGGGCCCGGGAGACGCGGTGAACGCGGCGCACGGTGAGGGCGCGTTAACCTTTGTGCCGGTCGGCGGGGTTTGACCCAGCGGCGCGCGCGTGCCGCGCGCCCATTGTCATTTTTGCGTTCAGGCCACGCAGGCCCATGTCAGTTCGCGCTCGGGCCGCGCAGGCCCCGGGGCGCCGCCCCGGACCCCGAGGTATTTGGCCCGAAAAGACGACGGGGGGTTCGGCGGATCGGAGGGGGCGCTTTGCCTCTTGCGTGGAGCGTCAGGCGGTGGCGAGCGCGCGTTTGAAGGCCGGGCGGGCGCGGGCGCGTTTGAGGTAGGCGGCGAAGTCGGGGTTGTCCGCCGGAAACTCCGCCTTCATCGCCCAGCCGCCGCAGTGGGCCAGCAGGATGTCGGGGATGGTGAACGCCTCTCCCATCAGGAAGGGGCCTTCGCAGTCCTGCATGAGGCGGTCGATATTGCGGGCGTATTCCCATTTCAGCGGTGCCTTGATGGCCGGAACGCGATGTTCTTCCGGCAGAACGAAGCTGTGGCGGGCGGCGGTCCAGAGCAGGGCGTCCACCTCGTCGAGGATGCGGTGGGTGAAGGCGTCCAGCCGGGCGCGGTCGATGGTGCCCGCGGGGTAGGTCAGCGCGCCGTGCTTGTCGGCCAGATAGGTGAGGATCGCCGCCGAATCGGTGATCACGTCATCGCCGTCGCGGAAGATCGGCACCTTACCCGAGGCCGACAGGGCCGCGACAGCGTCGGAATGGGGCCCGTCCTGTTGATGGGTGTAGGGCTGGCCCAGTTCCTCCAGCGCCCAGAGCACGCGGAAGGTGCGGGTCGTGGTCTTGCCGATCACATCATACATTCGGGGGAGTGTCCTGTTGCCTGTGTTCTGTCGCGGCGGAGTGTTGCCGCGATTGCGGGGCCGGGGCAAGGGGGCGCGGCACGGGCCGGTTCGGGAGGTCAGCGCGCGCCGAGCCACGCCAGCCGCAGCAGCGCGCGTTCCACCAGCGCCATCGCGGGCGCGGTCTGCCCCGCCGAGCGCAGCGTGAGATCGGTGTCGGTGAGCAGGGTGAGCGCCTGTTCCAGCCTCGGCGCGCCCCAGTTCTGCGCCTGCCGCAGCATCCGGTCGCGCCGGGGGCCGAAGATCGGCGGGCGCATCCGCGCGATGCCCTGCGCCGCGCCGCCGGGATCGGAGGCGGCGGTGTAGAGCGCGCGGAAATGCCGGGTCGCGCCGATGCACAGGCCCACCGGCTGCACCCCCTGCGCCTGAAGCCGGCGCAGCACCGGGCCGAGATCGCCGGGCCGTCCCTCTGCCACGATGTGCAGCACGTCGTCGAGCGCGGCCTCGGTCGAGAGGGGCGCGCAGGCGGCGATGTCTTCGGAGGTCACGGGGGTGTCGTCGCCGATCTTGTAGAGCGCGAGTTTCTGGAGGGTCTGGCGGAAATCGCCCGGATCGATGCTGCGCGACAGGGCGGTGAGGTCGGTCATGGCGTCGCGGTCCAGATCGGTCAGCCCGGAGCGTTTCAGCTCCGCCTCGATCTCTTCGCGCGAGGGCGGATCGTCGTAGATGCCCGCCGCATAGGCGTTGGGGTGCGATTCGAAGAGCTTGCGCAGTTTCGATGTGGCCTTGAGCGCGCCGGCGGTCACGATCACCTGCGCGTCACCGGGGGCCCAGTCGTCCAGCGCGGCGGCGATGGCGGGGGCGGCGGTGTCGTTCGCATCCTCGACAAAGGCGGCGCGGGGGCCGGGGAAAAATCCCGCCGCCTTGATCGCGTCATGCAGCGCGGCGGGATCCTTTCGCAGGTCGCCGCCGGGCAGGCGGGTGAGGCGCATCTCCTCCTCTCCGGTCTCGCCGATCAGGGCGCGGATCACCTCTTGCCGGCGCAGGGCGACGCGCATGGCGTCGCCTCCGTAGATCAGAAGGCCGGTGCGGTCGGGGTCCGGCCGGGCGAAATAGCGCGGGGCGTCGCGGGGCGAGAGTTTCATTGTGGCAGGCGGGCGGCATAGGCCATGAGGTTCGCGGTGACGCGGTCGGCCAGAATGGTCATCAGCCGCTCGCGCGCGTCGGCGCGGGCGGCGCGGGTGGCCACGGTGCTGCCGGTGGTGGAAAAGCCGGTGAAGCTGTCGACGCGTCCCGATGTCAGCTCTTCATCGGTGCCCAGATCGCGCAGGGTGTAGCGCAGATCGCCCAGCAGGTTGTAGCGCGTGGTGCGGTTGTCGGAGGTGACGGCCATCGATTCGCGCCGCGTGGTGAGCGCGAGCGAGAGCCCGTATTGCGGTGCCTGCGCGCGGCCCAGCCGGTTTTCCAGTTCCCGCACCAGAAGGTAGCTGTCGCTGTCCGTGGGCTCGTCGATCAGGATGCGGTTCTGAAGCTGCGACGCGCCGCCCGATGGCCCGTAGGCGGGCGTGAAGCCGCAGCCGCCCAGAAGGACGGCGGCGGACAGAAACAGGAAGCGGCGGCGGTCAGATGACGACATTCACGATCCGTCCGGGGACGACGATGAGTTTTTTCGGCTGGGCCCCGTCCAGCACACGAATGACAGCTTCGTGCGCGAGGACCAGCTTTTCAACCTCTTGTTTGGGCATATCGCGCGGCACGCTGATTTCCGCGCGGCGTTTGCCGTTGACCTGAATTGGCAGGGTGACGTTTTCCTCCACCAGCATGGCCTCGTCTGCCTGCGGCCACGGGGCATTGAGCACAAGGCCCGTCCCGCCAAGCATCTGCCATATCTCCTCGGACAGGTGCGGGGTCATGGGGGACATGAGCTGCGCGAGGGTGCGGGCGGCCTGCTGGCGGGCCTGCGCGCCGGCCTTCGATCTGGCGAGCGTTCCGGTGAAGGCGTAGAGCTTGGCGATGGCGGCGTTGAAGCCGAAGGCGTCCACGCCGAGGGTCACGTCGCGGATGGTCTTGTGCATCTCGCGCAGCAGCTCGTCGTCGCCCTGTCCTTCGCCCTGTGCCTGCGCGATGTCGGAGGCGAGGCGGTGGACGCGGGCGAGGTGTTTATGCGCGGCCTCGGCGCCCGCGGCGGTCCACTCCACGTCACGTTCCGGCGGGCTGTCGGACAGTACGAACCAGCGCGCGGTATCGGCGCCGTATTGCGAGATGATCGTGACGGGATCGACCACGTTGTTCTTGGACTTCGACATCTTGGCGGAGGGGACGATGTCCACCTCCGTGCCGTCCTTCAGAAAGGCGCGGCCGTCGCGCAGCGTCACCTCTTCGGGATAGTGATAGACCGGGCGGCCATCGGCGCCCCGGCTTTGATAGATGGCGTGAGTCACCATGCCTTGGGTGAAGAGCGCGTCGAAGGGTTCCTTCGACTTGGCGGGCAGGTGGCCGGTCAGGTGCATCGCGCGGGCGAAGAAGCGCGAATAGAGCAGGTGCAGGATCGCGTGTTCGATGCCGCCGATATACTGATCCACGTTCATCCAGTAGTCGGCATCCTCCATCACCGTGGGGGTGTCGGCGTGCGGCGCGGTGAAGCGGGCGAAATACCACGAGGAATCGACGAATGTGTCCATTGTGTCGGTCTCGCGCCGGGCGTGGTTGCCGCAGGCCGGGCAGGCGCAGTCGCGCCATGTGGGATGGCGGTCAAGCGGGTTGCCGGGCTGATCGAAGCTGACGTCATCGGGCAGGCGGATCGGCAGGTTCTCTTTCTTCTCGGGCACCACGCCGCAGGCGTCGCAATGGACCACGGGAATCGGGCAGCCCCAGTAGCGTTGCCGCGACAGGCCCCAGTCGCGCAGGCGGTAGTTGGTCACCCCCTTGCCCCAGCCCTGCTGCTCGGCAAAGCGGATCGTGGCGTCGATCGCCTCTTGACCGGTGGCTACGTCGATGCCGGTGAAATGATCGACCCAACGCACCTTTTCGGTTTTCGGCGGGATGAACGCCACGTCGCCGACCGGCGTATCGTCGTCCAGCGCGAAGAAGGTGTTCCTGACCGGCAGCCCGTATTTGCGCGCGAAATCGAGGTCGCGCTGATCGTGGGCGGGCACGCCGAAGATCGCGCCGGTGCCGTAGTCCATCAGGATGAAATTGGCGATCCAGACCGGAAGCTCCCAGTTCGGATCGAGCGGGTGGCGCACGGTCAGCCCGGTGTCGAGGCCGACTTTCTCGGCCTTCTCAATGGCCTCTTCGGTGGTGCCGCCCTTGCGCATGGCGGCGACGGCGCGGGCCACGGCGGGGTCTTTCGCCTCAAGCTCCCGGGCCAGCGGGTGATCGGGGGAGATGCCGATGAAGGAGGCGCCCATGAGCGTGTCGGGACGGGTCGTGTAAACCTCGATCCCGCCGCCGTCCGTGCGCTCAAAGGAGAATTGCAGCCCGCGCGAGCGCCCGATCCAGTTTTCCTGCATCAGCCGGACCTTGGCGGGCCAGTCGTCGAGCGTGTCCAGCGCGTCGAGAAGCTCGCCGGAGAAATCCGAGATGCGGAAGAACCACTGCGTCAACTCGCGCCGCTCCACCTCGGCGCCGGAACGCCAGCCGCGTCCGTTCTCCACCTGTTCGTTGGCCAGAACGGTCATGTCCACCGGGTCCCAGTTGACCACCGCGTTCTTGCGATACACCAGCCCCTTTTCGAGAAAGTCGAGGAACAGCGCCTGTTGCTGGCCGTAGTATTCGGGATCGCAGGTGGCGAACTCGCGGCTCCAGTCAATCGACAGGCCCAGCGGCTTCATCTGGTCGCGCATGTCGTCGATGTTGGAATAGGTCCAGTCCTTGGGGTGGCCGCCGCTCGCCATCGCGGCGTTTTCGGCGGGCATTCCGAAGGCGTCCCAGCCCATCGGGTGCAGCACGTTGTGCCCGGTCGCCCGCTTGTAGCGCGCCACCACGTCGCCCATCGTGTAGTTGCGCACATGGCCGATGTGAATGCGTCCCGACGGATAGGGAAACATTTCCAGCACGTAATACTTCGGCCGGGTTTCGTCCCGTTCGGCCCGGAATGATCCGGCCTTGTCCCAGGCCTCTTGCCATTTCGCTTCGATCTCGGCGGCGGTGTAGCGCGACATGCGGACGGTCCTTCGCAACTGGGCGTGTTGGGATGCCGGGCGCGAGCGGACCGGCCTTGCCGCGTGATAGGCGCACCGGCGCGCGTGGTCCAGTCCCGCAGGCGAAAAAACACCCCATTGGCAGGTGGATGCGCGGGCGGGTAGAAAGGAAGGAGGGGCGTTCGATACGGAATTGTCATGAATATACTTTTCATTCACCAGAATTTTCCCGGCCAGTTCAAGCATCTTGCCCCCGCATTGGCGGCGGCGGGGCATCGTTGCACGGCGCTGACGCTTCGGGTGAAGGAACCCGTCAACTGGAAAGGGGTGGAGCTTCTGCCCTACCGGGTGAAGCGCAAGCAGGGCGGGGGCACGCATCCGTGGCTGATCGAGACCGACACCAAGGTGATCCGGGGCGAGGCCTGCTTTCGCGCGGCCTGCGCGTTGCGCGATGATGGCTATACGCCCGATGTGATCGTGGCGCATCCCGGGTGGGGCGAATCGATGTTCCTGCGCGATGTCTGGCCGAGGGCGCGGATCGGTCTGTATTTCGAGCTTTATCACCGTTCCGACACCGGCGATGTCGCGTTCGATCCCGAATTCGATGACGGCGAGGGCGAGGCGCGCCGCCTGCGCATTCGCATGAAGAACCTCAACAACATGCTCAATCTGCCGGTCGGGGATATGGGAATCAGCCCCACGCGCTATCAGGCCGATACCTTCCCGATGGCGTTCCGCAAGAAGATCGAGGTGATTCACGACGGGATCGACACCGATCATGTGGTGCCGGACCCGGACGCCGCGATCGAGATCGAGGGGGCGGGGCGGCTGACGCGCGCCGATGAGGTGATCACCTTCGTGAATCGCAACCTGGAGCCATATCGCGGCTATCACGTCTTCATGCGCGCGCTGCCCCGGCTTTTGCGGGAGAGGCCGGGCGCGCGGGTGCTGATCGTGGGCGGGGACGAGGTCAGCTATGGCGCGCGCGCGCCCAAGGGCCAGACGTGGAAGCAAATCTTCATCGACGAGGTGCGCGACCAGATTCCTGACGCGGACTGGGCGCGGGTGCATTTCCTCGGGCGTATTGAATATGATCGCTTCCTGTCGCTGTTGCAGGTCAGCCGGGTGCACGTCTACCTGACCTATCCTTTCGTGCTGAGCTGGTCGCTGCTGGAGGCGATGAGCGCGGGCGCGGCGATCGTGGCCAGCGATACCGCGCCGGTGCGCGAGGTGATCAAACAAGGGCAGACCGGGCGGCTGGTGCCGTTTTTCGACGGCAACCGGCTGGTGGAGGAGGTGTGCGCGCTGCTGGAGGATTCCGGGGCGCGCGCGGCGTTGGGCCGGTCGGCGCGGGAGTTCGTGCAGCAGGGGTATGACCTGCGGCGCGTCTGCCTGCCCCGGCAGATCGACTGGATCGGCAGGCTGGCGATGATGCGGCCGGGAACGGTGGGCGACTGAGGCGGGTGTGCGCCGCCTAGAGGTTGCCGTCGGCGATGCGAAGCTGCCGGGCGCGGGTCAGGATCGCATCTTCCACCGCGCGGACGGTGCTGGCCGATACGGGCGTGCCGCCACGGGTCTGCATCGCGAGATTGAGCGAGCGGGCGTCGAGCGCGGGATCCTTGACATAGATGGTGGCGCGATAGGCGCGCCCGCCGCCGGGCGGGGTGCCGTAGCCGGTGACGATCACGCCCGAGAAGGGATCGACCGATTGCACCGGCAGGAAATCGAGCACCTCAAGCGCCGCGTTCCAGATGTACTTGTTCACCTTGACGGTGACATCGGCCTGATTCCCGCGAAACAGATCCCAGATCGTGGTGGGTTCGGCCTCGTTGCCGGCATCGCGCGGGCTCACGCCCTGATTCTGCGGGGCGTCGCCACCGGCGCCGCCGGTATTGCGCGCGCCGGCGCAAGCCGCGAGCGTGAGAATCAATGCCCCCGAGATCAGGGTGTTTGCGATACGGGTTTTCGTCATGTCACCGGTCACCTGCTGGAACGCCTACCGTCCTATCC
This sequence comes from Salinihabitans flavidus, assembly GCF_900110425.1. Classification (GTDB taxonomy): domain Bacteria; phylum Pseudomonadota; class Alphaproteobacteria; order Rhodobacterales; family Rhodobacteraceae; genus Salinihabitans; species Salinihabitans flavidus. The sequence continues at coordinate 60,469 of NZ_FODS01000014.1, forward strand.
AAGGGGGGCGGCGGGGGCAAGGGTTTTTGCCCGCGGCGCCGGGCGCATGGGGGTGTATCGGTCCGGCGGTGGGAAAAGGGTGTGGCATCGTTGCACCATCTTGGCGGCCCAATGCCGGGGTGGGGTCTGCGCCGCTTGCAAACACCCCCCGAAAAGAGCGATTGAACCTCACATACCCTTTCCGGATTCACTGGATTGGGCGCATCTTTAGAAATCCGAGGGAAAAACGATGAAAAAAGTTCTCTTTGCAACGACGGCGCTCATCGCCACCGCCGGCATGGCAGCTGCCGAAGTGTCGCTCAGCGGTTATGGCCGTATGGGTGTTCGTTACGACGATTCCGCAGCCGGTTCTTCCACCCTGCTCTACAACCGCTTCCGCCTCCAGGTGGACGTGAAGACCGAAGCCGACAACGGCCTCACCTTCGGTGGTCGCATCCGTGCGCAGTCCACTTCCATGGGCAACAACATGACCGGCTTTGCTTTCAACGCACCGCAGGTCTATGCAGAGTGGCAAGGTGCGCGCGTTGCCATCGGCAACATCTGCGGCGCCATCGAATGCATGCCCGGCATCTACATGGCCACCCAGTCGGCCGACCTCGGCCTGACCGGCCTTGGCTTCATGAGCCTCGTGACCAACACGTCGCAGCAGGGCTACTTCAACTGGGACGCCTATAGCTCGGGCGGCGCCAGCGTGGGCACCAGTGGTGCGGCACAGGGTATCGAAATCAGCTACTCGGCTGGTGACTTTGGTGCACACCTCTCGCACACCAACGACATTGGCACCGCGCGCACTGCTGTTCACGGTTCCTACAACTTCAACGGCTGGACCGTTGCCCTGGGTTACCAGGACAGTGAAGTTGCTGGCGAAGACAAGCTCGTCCTGACCGCCACCGGCAAGGTCGGCGACGTGGGCCTGCGCTTTGGCGTGGCGGATAACGACGGCGTGACCAAAGCCATGCTCGGCGGTCAGTTCAACGTTGGCGCGGCAACCCGCATCGACGCGACTGTGACCACTGAAGACAGCGCCGCTGGCGGCGAAACCTTCGGTGTGGGCGTGTCCCACAGCCTCGGCGGCGGCGCGTCGCTCGAAGCCGGTGTTGTTCACGATGTGAACGGCTACAACCACGCCGACTTCGGTGTTCGCTTCAACTTCTGATCTTCGGAAGTCGAACGTATCGCTTAGAGGGCAGGTCCATCGGACCTGCCCTTTTCTTTTGCGGCGCGATGGTGTTGTTTGCCCCTGTCACAGAATACTGCAGCCAGAGGGCCCGCCATGCCGCTATCCGAGATCCTGACCCGCATCCAAAAGGCCGAGGCAGAGGCCGGGCGCGCGGCTGGCAGCGTCAAGCTCATCGCCGTGTCCAAGCGGCAGCCCAACGAGAGGGTGGAGGCGGTTCTCAGCGAGGGCCACCGCCGGTTCGGAGAGAACATGGTGCAGGAGGCCGCCGGCAAATGGCCCGATTTCCGCGCGCGGTTCGAGGGGATCGAGCTGCATCTGGTCGGCCCGCTTCAGACCAACAAGGCCCGGCAGGCGGTGGAGCTTTTCGAGGCGATCCATTCGGTGGACCGGCCCAAGCTGGCCAAGACACTGGCGCGGCTGGCGCAGGAGATGGGCCAGTGCCCGGAGCTTTTCATACAGGTCAATACCGGCGAGGAGCCGCAGAAAGCGGGCGTTCTGCCCACCGAGGCGGATGATTTCGTCGCCGACTGCCGCGCGCTCGACCTGCCGGTTGCGGGGCTGATGTGCATCCCGCCCGTCGATGAGGAACCCGCGCTGCATTTCGCGCTGCTGGCCAAGATCGCGGAGCGCAACGGGCTTTCTGGCCTCAGCATGGGAATGAGCGGCGATTTCGAGACCGCCGTGGCCCTTGGCGCGACGCATGTTCGCGTCGGCTCCGCCATCTTCGGAGAGCGCGAGGCGCGCTGATCGGGGTCAGTCGCCCAGCTTGGCGTGCACCTCCTCAAGGTCGATCTCCGCGATGGGACGCTTGTTCGACGGATTCTCGAAATCGTATTTGAACAGGTCGAAGTCGCGTTTGTAGATCTCGTAGATCAGGTGCATCGACAGATCGTCGAAATACTCCTCGACCGGGTGGGCGCGTTTGGGGCCATGGCTTTCGCTTTCGTTGAAGCGCGGGATGGTCGCCAGATCGACCTTGTGGGGCGTTTCGATGTGATCGAGCACATCCTGCATCCCGTCGTTGAATTCCTCGGTCCAGAAAATCTTATCGTAGGTGCCGCCATTGGCGATGAAGGTGGCCACATGGCCCGAGGTGGCGGACCAGTGAATGTCCGGCTCCATCGGGCGGCGCCAGCGGATCGTGTCGCGCACGAACAGCAGGAAGCGCCGGAAACTGCGGACCTGATCGAAGTCGTCCTGCCCGTCGTCGCCGCCGACCTCCACCCCGTATTTCTGCATCAACAGCGGCACCAGATTGCCGCGATAGCGTTTCCCGTTGCGCTGAATGCCGCAGATCTTGTCGAAAAAGCTCGACAGAAGGCGGGTGTAGGGGTTGCGCACGCAGGTGAACGCATAGGATTTATGCCCCTGCACATTGGCGGTGATCAGATCCCGGCTCGTCTCGATCCCCCATTTGTGCAGGCCGGCGGTGGCGTCATGAATGTCGCCGTCGAAAAATTCGCCATGGTCGGAGTAGTAGAGAATCTGCCCTATGGTGGAGCAGGCGCATTTCGGCACCACGCGATACACCACGCTTTCGCTTTCCGTCATCCAGGTGCCGGGAAACCCCATCTGCGCATCTCCTGCTATCGTGGCGGGCAATGGGCCACGGTTTTGATTACCCTTTGAAAAAACCAAACATTCCGTGTTTATTCAATGTCCGTTCACCGTTATCTAGAAGAACAATAAATCACTACATGGGGTTTGTGTTTCCGGAATGGCAAAAATCGCCTTCATATTGCTGTGCCACAAGGATCCGGAGGCGATTATCGATCAGGCGCAGCGTCTGACGGCGACGGGCGACTGCATGGCGATCCATTTCGACGCCCGCGCCCGGCCCGAGCATTTCGAGCAGATTCGCAAGGCCCTTGAGGGCAACCCCAACGTCACCTTCGCCAGAAAGCGGCTCAAGTGCGGCTGGGGGGAATGGTCGCTCGTGCAGGCCACGCTTCATGCGGTGGAGGCGGCGGTGGAGGCGTTTCCGAGGGCCACGCATTTCTACATGCTGTCGGGCGATTGCATGGCGATCAAGTCGTCGGAATACGTGCATGAGTATCTCGACAGCAATGACGTCGATTTCATCGAGAGTTTTGATTATTTCGAAAGTGACTGGATCAAGACCGGCTGGAAGCAGGAGCGGTTGATCTATCGCCACTGGTTCAACGAACGCACGCAGCGGCGGCGTTTCTACGCGATGTTCGAGATCCAGAAACGTCTTGGCCTCACGCGGAAAATCCCGGCGGATATTCAGGTGCAGATCGGCAGCCAGTGGTGGTGCCTGCGGCGCCAGACGATCGAGGCGGTATTGGCCTTCACCCGGCAGAGGCCCGATGTGATGCGGTTCTTTCGCACCAGCTGGATTCCCGACGAGACGTTTTTCCAGACCGTCGTGCGCCATCTGGTGCCCGAAACGCAGATCCGTTCGCGCACGCTGACATTTCTGATGTTCACCGACTACGGGATGCCGCTGACCTTCTACAACGATCACTATGATCTGTTGCTCAATCAGGATTATCTCTTCGCCCGCAAGATCAGCCCCGAGGCGACGGAACTCAAGGAGCGGCTGGGCCGGCTCTATGCCACCAAGGGGGTGGAGTTCCGCATTTCCGCGGAGGGGCCGAGCCTGTTTCGCTTCATGACAGAGCGGGGGCGCACAGGGCGGCGGTTCGGCACCCGGTTCTGGGAAACCGAATCGACACTGGGCCGGGATCGGGAGCTTTTGATTCTGGTGTGCAAGAAATGGCATGTGGCCAAGCGGCTTCTGAACAGTATCCGCCGGGAGACGGAGGTTCCCGCGATCGCCTATCTGTTCAACGAGGAGGGCACGGAACTGCCCGATCTTGGCGGGATTCAGGCGACGATCGGCAAGCGGACCCGGCACCGGCGGGCGCTCATGCGGATGCTGTTCGACTATTACGACACAAACCGGCTTGCCATCTGTCTTGATCCCGGGGCGCTTGACCTGATGCTGGATTTTTTCGGGGACAGGTCCACCACCCGGATGCTGGAGATCCAGTGCGATTTTTCGGATGAGTATCTGATAGGTCATGCCATGCGGATCGGGCTGGCCGGGGAACGGACGAAGCGCGAAACGCTTGAGCGGCTGCTTCCGACGATCCGGCAGGATATTGTCCACGAAGGCGACCGAATCCGCGATGCGGGTTTCGAGAATCACCACCGCATCCGGGAGCGGGACCCGGTGGAAAGCTTTGTCGAGCCGCTGATGGCGTTTCTGTCAGCCCCGCGCGAGACGGCAGAGCGGATCGCGCGGACGGAACATCTCTTCGACGACTGAGGCTCAGCGCCCGGATGTCAGCGCGAGGAACACATCCTGAAGGTCGGCCTGTTCGGTTTTCACGTCGCGGATGGAGATTCCGGCATCGCGCACAGCCTGAAGCACCGCCTCGGCGGGCATGGCGTTGGCGTGATACCCCAGCACGAGCGCGCCGTCCTCGCGGTGGGTCACTTCGAGTCCCTCGGCTTCGGGCAGGCGTTCGGGCGGGGCGGCGGGTTGGATCACCATCGTTCTGGCGTCGAGCTTTCCCAGAAGGTTTTCCGTGCTGTCCTGTGCGACAAGCCGACCGTGGTTGATGATGGCAATCTCGTCGCACATCTCTTCGGCTTCTTCGAGGTAATGCGTGGTCAGAATGATCGTCATGCCACGTTCACGGTTGAGCCGGCGCACGTTGTTCCACAGCATCTGGCGCAACTCGATGTCCACGCCGGCGGTGGGTTCATCGAGGACGAGCACCTGCGGCTGATGCACCAGCGCCTTGCCGAGCAGGAGCCGCCGACGCATCCCGCCCGAAAGGGTGCGGGCGTAAGCCTCGGCCTTGTCGGTGAGGCCGGTCATTTCAAGGATCTCGTCGCTGCGCCTCTGGGATCTGGGCACACCGTAAAGCCCGGCCTGCACTTCGAGCGCCCCACGCGGGGTGAAGAACGGATCGAGGTTGAGCTCCTGCGGCATCACGCCGATGGCGGCGCGGGACTGGCGCGGATTGGTGTCCTGGTCGAAGCCCCAGATGCGCACGGAGCCGGAGGTCTTGGTCACGAGACCAGCCATGATATTGATCAGGGTGGATTTGCCCGCGCCGTTCGGACCAAGAAGCCCGAAGACGGAGCCGGAGGGCACGTCGAGGCTGACGCCGCAAAGCGCCTCTTTCGCCGGGGACTTGCGGCCGCCGGTGTAGGTCTTGCGCAGATCCCTGATTTCTATGGCGTTCTGTGACATGGCTGCTCTTGCCCCCGGAGCGTGGATCGCTCATATTCCCCCTACCCAAACCTGCGGGAAACGACAACCAGAAGGACCGATTGCGCATGACCATCGAGGCGCCCGAAACCCGGATCGTGGACAGCTATCGCATCGCCTGCGACGGCGGTGAGGCGGGGCTTGGCCATCCGAGGGTCTGGCTTCAGATTCCGCACGAGGTGGGGTTTGTCGAATGCCCCTATTGCGATTGCAAGTTCATCCATCGCGATTTCACCGACGAGGCCGCCTGAAAGCGCATGTGGCCGCCCGGATCGTTCCATGATCCGCTGACCGGCCGCGCCGTCAGAGGTGTGTTTGCGCGAACTGGCGTTTTGGCGTTTCAAGGTGCGGGATGGCGTTGAACTGCGCCAGCATGGGCCGCCCTTCGAGAAGCTGCCAGCGATGGACCGAGGTGTTCATGATGGCAAGACAGACCTGCGCCCAGCCTTCCGTCGTCAGCCCCAGTGTCTGGCGCATGACCCCGCCGATCACGCCGCCCGAGGTCACCACGACCGCGCGACCTTCGCCCGCCGCGATGTCGGCCATCGCGTCGGTGATGCGGTCGGTGAAATCGCCATGCGATTCAGGGGCTTCCGCGATCTCATCGTGCTGCCAAGCCGTGAGCAGGCGCGGCAGATGCGTGACGAAATTCTCGCGGACGCCGGGAACGGGCAGGCCTTGCTGCGCCTCAAGAAGCTGGGCAAGGGCGAAATAGGGAAATTCGTTGAAACGCGGGTCCACGACAACCTCTGCGTCCGCCGCAAGGCCCATCGATTCGGCGGTTTCGCGGTGGCGTTGCAGGCTGCCGCAGTAGATTCGGGCAAAACGATCGCCGGAGGCGGTCATGTGCTCTCCGAGCCAGCGGGCCTGCTGATGGCCCAGATCCGAGAGCCGGTCATAGGAAATCTCGTCCCGGGCGGCGGTGTTGGCCTGTCCGTGGCGGACAAGGGTGATATGGGGCATTTCGCGCCTCTGCCTGCTGCGTCAGGGAGTATCTAGGGCATTGGTCGCGCATTGAAAAGCGCCGCCGCCCATGTCCCGTTCCGATGCGCGGCACGCTGTCGTCTTTTGGCGCGTCTTTGGCGCAAAAATGCGCTTGCCTGTCGGATTGGGGGCCTCGAACCCGCCGTCATTCGCGTTACACTGCCCGCGAAGCAGGAGGCGCGACATGTCAGGATCCATCCGTTTTACCCTCGACGGCGAGACAGCCACGGCCCAGCCCGGAGAGACGATCTGGGAGGTGGCCCATGGCCGGGGGCTGATCATCCCGCATCTGTGCCACAAGCCCGCGCCCGGGTATCGCCCCGATGGCAACTGCCGCGCCTGCATGGTGGAGATCGAGGGCGAGCGGACGCTGGCGGCCTCCTGCATCCGCGAGCCGGCAGAGGGCATGGTGGTCTCCACCGACACGGCCCGCGCGCAGGGCGCGCGCCGTATGGTGATGGAGATGCTGGCTGCTGATCAGCCGCCGCAGGATGTCGCGCATGACGCCTCGGCGCATTTCTGGGACATGGCCGAAATGCAGGGCGTCAGCGAAAGCCGCTTTCCCAAGCTGGAAGAGGGGCATGTGCCGCTTCTGGATGACAGCCATGTGGCGATGCGGGTGAATCTGGATGCCTGCATCCAGTGCGGCCTGTGCGTGCGGGCCTGCCGCGAGGTGCAGGTCAACGACGTGATCGGCATGGCGGGCCGGGGGCACAATGCCTATCCGGTGTTCGACATCGACGATCCGATGGGCGACTCGACCTGCGTGGCCTGCGGCGAATGCGTGCAGGCGTGTCCGACCGGGGCGCTGATGCCCGCCACGGTGATGGATGACGCGCAGCTGGGCGACAGCGCCGATTTCGACAGTGAGACGGAAAGCGTCTGTCCGTTCTGCGGCGTAGGCTGCAAGGTCAGCCTCAAGGTCAAGGACGGAAAGATCAGATATGTCGAGGGGATCAACGGCCCTGCCAACGAGGGGCGGCTCTGCGTCAAGGGGCGGTTCGGATTCGACTATATCCACCATCCGCATCGCTTGACCAAACCGCTCATCCGCCGCGAGGATGCGCCGGAGAAGGGTCTCAACGTCGATCCCGATGAGTTGTCGGGCCATTTCCGCGAGGCGACATGGGATGAGGCCATGACGCTCGCGGCCAAGGGGTTGATGGCGCTGCGCGCGGACGATCCGCGCCGGGTGGCGGGGTTCGGATCGGCCAAATGCACCAACGAGGAAGCCTATCTGTTCCAGAAGCTGATCCGGCAGGGCTTTGGCCACAACAATGTCGACCACTGTACCCGGCTTTGTCATGCATCGTCGGTGTCGGCGCTGATGGAGAATGTCGGCTCCGGTGCGGTGACGGCCACGTTCAACGAGATCGAGAACGCCGATGTGGCGATCGTGATCGGGGCCAACCCGATCGAGAATCACCCGGTCGCGGCCACCTACTTCAAGCAGTTCACCAAGCGCGGCGGCAAGCTCATCGTGATGGACCCGCGCGGCGTGGGGATGCGGCGCTATGCCGAGGAGATGCTTCAGTTCCGGCCGGGCACCGATGTCTCCATGCTCAACGCGATCATGCACGTGATCGTGGAGGAAGAGCTCTACGACAGCCAGTATATCCACCGCTGGACCGAGAACTGGGACGCCGAGAAAGAGCATCTGCGCGACTTCACGCCCGAGAAGATGGCCCCGCTCTGCGGTATCGAGGCCGAGCAGATCCGCCGCGTGGCGCGGATGTTCGCGGGGGCGAAGGCGGGGATGATCTTCTGGGGCATGGGGGTGTCGCAGCATATCCACGGCACCGACAATTCGCGCTGTCTCATCTCTCTGGCGCTGATGACGGGCAACGTCGGCAAGTTGGGCGCGGGGCTGCATCCGCTTCGGGGACAGAACAACGTTCAGGGCGCGTCCGACGCCGGGCTGGTGCCGATGTTCCTGCCCGATTACCAGCCGGTGGCGGATGACGCGGTGCGCCGGGTCTTCACCGAGATCTGGAACAGCGAGGATTTCAGCGGCGAGAAGGGGTTGACCGTCACGGAGATCATGGACGCGGTGCATGACGGGATGATCCGGGGGATGTATATCCTTGGCGAGAACCCGGCCATGTCCGACCCGGACGTGGAACACGCGCGTGATGCGCTGGCCAAGCTCGATCTGCTGATCGTGCAGGATATATTCCTGACCGAGACCGCGAATTACGCCGATATCATCCTGCCGGCCTCTGCGCTTTATGAAAAGAACGGCACGGTGAGCAACACCAACCGGCAGGTGCAGCGGGTGCGCCCCGCCGTTCCCCCGCCCGGACAGGCGCGGGAGGATTGGCAGATCACCGTGGATCTGGCACGGCGCATCGGGCTGAACTGGGAGTATGGCGACGTGAGCGAGGTCTTTGCCGAGATGAAGAAGACGATGGCATCGCTCGACAACATCACATGGGAGCGGCTGGAGCGTGAATCCGTCACCTATCCGTCGCTGAGCCCGGACGATCCGGGGCAGGCCGTGGTCTTTGGCGACGGGTTCCCGCGCGAAGGGGGCAAGGCAAGATTCACCCCCGCCTCCATCATTCCGCCCGATGAGACACCGGATGCGGACTATCCGATGATCCTGACAACCGGGCGGCAGCTTGAGCATTGGCACACCGGGTCGATGACGCGGCGGTCAAAGGTGCTCGATGCGGTGGAGCCGGAGGCGAGTTGCTCGCTTCATCCCAAGACGCTTCGGCGGTTGGGGGTGGCGCCGGGAGAGCCGGTCGCGCTGACCACGCGGCGGGGGTCGATCCGTATCATGGCGCGCGCGGATCGCGCCATTGCCGAGGACATGGTGTTCGTGCCCTTCGCCTATGTGGAGGCGGCGGCCAATGTGCTCACAAACCCGGCGCTCGACCCTTACGGGAAGATCCCCGAGTTCAAGTTCGCCGCGGTGCGGGTGGAAAAGGTTGAAGACACGGTGGCCGCGGAGTAACCGTTTCTCCCGAAGAAAACGGACCGGGATGTTTCAGTTCCGGACAAGGGAGGAGACCGGCCAATGAACACCAACCCCGACCGCTTTCTTGCGGATCTGCATCGCCTGCGGGAGTTCGGCGCCGCCGGTGTCGGCAAGGGGGTGGCGCGTCCGGCCTATACCGCTCCCGACATTGCGGCGCGCGAATGGCTCATGGCGCAGCTGCGCCAGATCGGGCTCGAGGTCGTTGTCGATCCGGTGGGGTCGGTCTGGGGACTGGCGGAGGGGCCGTCGCTTCTTCTGGGATCGCATACCGACAGCCAGCCCGAGGGCGGATGGCTTGACGGGGCGCTTGGCGTGATCGCGGCGCTGGAGATCGCGCGGGCCGCGCAGGAGGCCGGGGGGCCGGCGGTGTCGGTCGTGTCGTTCCAGGACGAGGAAGGGCGGTTCGGCGTGACCACGGGCAGCACGGTCTGGTCCGGTGCGCTGCCGCTTGAGAAGGCCGACACGCTGACCGACCGCGATGGCGTGACTTTTGCGCAGGCGCGTGCGCGGATGGCGCATCTGGCGGGCGATTTCGTCGATCCCGCGCGGTTCACCGGCTATATCGAGATGCATATCGAGCAGGGCCCGTGGCTTGAAAAGGCGGGCGAGGCGATCGGGGTCGTGACCGATATCGTCGGCATCCGCGATATGAGGATCACCTTCGAGGGCGCGCAGAACCATGCCGGCACCACACCGATGCACCTGCGCAAGGACGCGTTCCAGGGGCTGGCCGATTTCACCGCGCGGATCAACGCGGCCTTTCGCAATGTTGTCACGCCCGCGACCGTCTGGACCACCGGGCATGTCGCGGTGCATCCCAATGCCAGTTCCATCGTGCCGGGGAAGGTGACATTCTCGATGCAGTGGCGCGACGGCGATGCGGAACGCCTGCGCCGCATGGAGGCAATCATCCGTGAGACCGCAGAGGCCGTGGCCGAGGAGCGGGGGCTGACCCTGTCCACCGGCCCGATGCTGGGGCTGGAGCCGGTTGCGATGGACGCAGGGCTGCGCGCCGCGCTCCGCGACGCGGCGGAAGAGGCGGCGCCGGGGCGCTGGCGGGAGATGCCGTCGGGCGCGCTTCACGATGCGACCAACGTGGCGGCGCATCTGCCGGTGGCGATGGTCTTTGTCCCCTCCATAGGCGGGATAAGCCATGATTTTGCGGAAGACACCGACGAGGCGGATCTTGTGGTCGGGCTGAAGGTTCTGGCAGGGGCGGCGGCGCGGGTTGGCGCAGCGTAAGCCGGCGGTTATTGTGGCGCGTGGCGGGTGCAGCGGGTGCTGGTCCCGCCTTCGGTCAGCACGAGCGTGTCCGGTGTCATCTCGGTGATCTTCGGGCGCGGACGCTCGCGCAGGAAGACGCGGCCGATGCGGCGCGCGGTGTCGTTTCCGGCCTCGGTTCCGATCACCTCCTGCCCCGCGCGGCGCAGCGAGGTGACGGTGACATTGCGCCGGGTCAGGCGTAGCTCGCGCCCGTTGCGAAACCAGTCCCCGGCATGGGTGAAGGCGATGGCGAAGGGGCGGTCCTCGGTCGTCTGGACGGTTTCCACCGTCCCGGTGAAGCGCCCGCTTGCGGTAAACTCCATCCGCTCGGTCACGCGGTCCTCGGCGCTTTCATGACGGCAGTCCCATGTGCCCACGAGCGGATCGCCATCGTCCGCGCCCGCCCCCGCCGCGAGCAGGGCGCAAGCAAGGCAGAGGGCGGTGGCCGGGCGAAGGATCATTCCTCCATCGCCTCCAGCTCATCGATGAAGCCTTCGATCATGCTCAGCCCCTTGTCCCAGAACGCCGGGTCCGATGCGTCGAGACCGAAGGGGGCCAGCAGCTCCTTGTGATGCTTGGAGCCGCCCGCCTTCAGCATGTCGAAATACTTGTCTTCGAAGCCTTCGGGGCTTTCGCGGTAGGCGGCGTAAAGGGCGTTTACCAGCCCGTCGCCGAAGGCATAGGCATAGACGTAGAAGGGTGAGTGGACGAAATGCGGGATATAGGCCCAGAACGCCTCATACCCGTCCATGAAATCGAACGCGGGGCCGAGGGATTCGGCCTGAACGCTCATCCACAGGGCGTTGATGTCATCGGGGGTGAGTTCACCGCCGCGCCGGGCCTCGTGCAGCTTGCATTCGAAGTCGTAGAAGGCGATCTGGCGGACGACGGTGTTGATCATGTCCTCGACCTTGCCGGCGAGAAGCACCTTGCGTTGCTCGCGGGTGTCGGCGGCGTCGAGCATCTTGCGGAAGGTGAGCATTTCTCCGAACACGCTTGCGGTCTCGGCAAGGGTGAGGGGGGTGGAGGAGAGCATTTCCCCCTGTCCGGCGGCCAGCACCTGATGCACGCCGTGGCCAAGCTCATGCGCGAGGGTCATCACGTCGCGCGGCTTGCCCAGATAGTTGAGCATCACATAGGGATGCACCTCGGTCACGGTGGGATGGGCGAAGGCGCCGGGCGCCTTGCCGGGTTTCACGCCCGCGTCGATCCAGCCCCTGTCAAAGAACGGCTCTGCAATCTCGGCCATGCGCGGGTCGAACCCGGCATAGGCGGACATCACCATCTCGCGCGCCTCGTCCCAGCCGATGGTGCGCGGATCGTCCATCGGCAGCGGCGCGTTGCGGTCCCAGACCTGCATCCGGTCCAGCCCGAGCCACTGGCGCTTCAGCTCGTAATAGCGGTGCGACAGGCGCGGGTAGGCGGAGACCACGGCGTTGCGCAGCGCCTCGACCACTTCGGGTTCGACATCGTTGGCGAGGTGGCGGGAGGTCTGGGCGCTCGGCATCTTGCGCCAGCGGTCCACGACCTCCTTCTCCTTGGTCTGGGTGTTGTGGACACGGGCGAAGGTGCGGATGTTGTCGGCAAAGACGCGCGCCAGTTCGCGCGCGGCGGCCTCGCGCTTGTCACGGTCGTGGTCGGTCAGCAGGTTGAGCGTGGATTCGATATTGAGATCCTCGCCGTCGATTTGGAATGTCAGCCCGGCGATGGTTTCATCGAAAAGCCGTTCCCACGCGTCGCCCACGACACCCAGATCGTGCAGGAATTTTTCCAGCTCGTCAGAGAGTTGATAGGGCTTCATCGCGCGAATGCGGTCAAAGACGGGCTTGTAGCGGGCCAGATCGGGGTTCGCCTCGAAGAGCGCGGCCATCCGGTCATCGGCGATGCGGTTGAGTTCGAGCGTGAAGAACACAAGCGGCGTGGTGTAGTCGGTCAGTTTTTCCTGACAGTTGGACAGGAACTGCGTGCGCTCGGCGTCCGTGGTGAACTGGTAATACCGCAGCCCGGCGAAGGACATCACCCGTCCCGCCACGGTGGAGATGCGTTCGTTGCGCTGCACGCAGGTCAGCAGCGCGTCGGCGTCGAGATCGGCAAGCCTGCCCTCGTAGTCCGCGGCGAAGGCGGCGCATTCCTTTTGCAGCCAGTCCAGATCGCGTTGCAGCTCCGGCGCGTCGGGCGAGGTGTAGAGATCGGTGAGATCCCATTCGGGCAGATTGCCCAGTCCTTCGCTGCCGTGGCTTGCGTTGGCGTCGCGGACGGGAAAGGGAAGCTGCATCGGAAAAACCTCATGTTCGTTTGCGTGTCTGCGCAGGAGATAGGCAGAGCAGGCCCCAAGGTGCAAGGGGCGCGGGCGTGCTTCAGGCGGTTTGACGCGACCTGATGCTGCTGCGGTTGGCGTCGAAAAGGGCCACAGCGGCATCGAAGATGCGCACGCGTGTCGCGGGCGGCTCCATCATCACCTCGTGCTGGGCGCCGTCGATCAGGGTCAGCTCCCCGCCGTGCCAGCGGCCCATCCGGTCGCGGATCGCCTCTCTGTCCACGATCTGTTCGTCGCCGCCCAGGAACGTCAGGCAGGGCAGATCGGGCGAGGCCATGCGCCGGAGCGCACGAGTTTCGCGAAGCGCCTCATGCACCCAGTGAAGGCTCGGCCCGCCGACGGCAAGGTCCGGATAGTCGCCCACCTGCGCGCGCATGTAGTGATACATGTCGGCATCGGTGGTCAGGTTGTTGCCCTCGAACGCCTGATCGAGGACATAGGTGACCGGCTTCGTGCCGGGGGCGAGGACATGGCCGACGCCGACCTTGCGCCCGGCCCAGCTCATCGCCCATGCGGCGGGGCGCATCACTGACGACAGAAGAATACCCCACATCGGGCCGGTGAACACGGCGCTGTTGACGGGCAGCCCCGCCATCACCGCGCGCAGGCCGATGGCGCCGCCCATGCTGTGCGCGATCAGGTGAAAGGGCTCGGGAAGGTCAAGCGCGCGGGCATGGGCAATCGCGCCGGCAACATCATGCTGATAGTCGGCAAAGCGTTGCACATGGCCGGTGCTGCGATCGGTCAGAAGCCGACCGGCCAGCCCCTGACCGCGCCAGTCGATGCCGATCATCGCGTAGCCGCGGGAGCGAAGGTCTTCGGCGGCCAAAGCATATTTCTCGACATACTCGGTGCGCCCGGGAAAGAGCAGCACCGTGCCGCGCGCGCCTTCAAGCGGCCAGTGCGCAATGCGCAGACGCACCCCGTCGGAGGCCGTCACCCAATGGGCGGCGCCATCGGCGGGGCCGCGTGCGACATCGTGGTAGAAGGGCGCGCACTCCATCCGGTCAGCCCAGGAGCGCGCCCAGCTTCATCGCCTGTCCCATGTCGCCGTCGACCGAAAGCTTGCCGGTCATGAAGGCTGCTGTGGGGTTGGTCTCTCCTTCGAGGATGGATTGAAAGGTCTCTGTATCGGCGGTCAGGGTCACGTCGGTGTCGTCGTCGCTCGCGCGCACGCCGTCGGCGTCGATCACGATGGAACCCTCACCTTCGATCACGAATTTGGCGGAGCCGTCGAAGCTCTCATCGCCCAGCTTTTTGCTCAGCGCGTCCACGGCTGCGGTCACAACATCACTCATCAGTGAATATCCTCTTCGAATTGATGGTGCCGAGTTGGTAAAGCGGTCGGCACAGGTTACATTCGATTCTGTTATGGGCGTCATGAAATCCTATCTCAAACCTATCGTCGCGGCAGCTTTCGCCGCAATCGCTTTTTTGGGCGCTGCGGGGGCGCAAGAGGCGTCCGGGGACGATCTTCTGGCGCAGTTGCGCGAAGCCGGACCAGAGGAGGCGGTGCGGCTGGAGCGGGAGATTCGCCATGCATGGTCCAAGTCGGGGTCTGCCGCGGCTGACTTGCTTCTCAAACGCGGACGCGACGCGATGGAGCGGCAGGAGGTGCATGCCGCAATCGAACATTTCACCGCGCTGACCGACCATGCGCCGGACTTTGCCCAAGGCTGGGTGGAGCGCGCCCGCGCCTATGCCCATGCAGAGTTGTTCGGCCCCGCAATCGGGGATCTTGAGCAGGCGCTGGCGCTGGAGCCGGCGCATTTTCAGGCGATCATGGGACTGGCTTCCATCATGGAGGCGCTTGATGAGCGCGAGGCTGCGCATCAGGCGTTGCAAGAGGTCGAGGCTATACATCCCCATCATCCCGACCTAGACGAGGCGATGAAACGACTCGCGCCCGGTCTCTCGGGGCGGTCGCTCTGACATCATCAGACCAGAGGCGAGGCCATGACCGGACAAGGGCGGATTGCGGCGGTCCTCGGGCCGACGAACACGGGCAAGACCCATTATGCCATCGAACGGATGCTGAGCTATCGCACCGGGGTGATCGGACTTCCGTTGCGGCTGCTGGCGCGGGAGGTTTATGACCGGATCGTGAAGGCGCGCGGGCCGTCCGTGGTGGCGCTTGTCACCGGGGAAGAGCGGATCGTGCCGCCGCGTACCCAGTATTGGGTCTGCACCGTGGAGGCGATGCCCGAGGGCATGGGTGCGGATTTTGTTGCCGTGGACGAGATCCAGCTTTGCGCCGATCCCGAACGGGGCCATGTGTTTACCGACAGGCTTTTGCGCTCTCGCGGGTTGCATGAGACACTGTTTCTCGGCTCCGACACGATGCGACCCACGATCCGCGCGCTTGTGCCCGAGGCGCAGTTCATTCAGCGCGAACGCATGTCCACGCTCAGTTATTCCGGCAGCCGCAAAATTTCGCGGATGCCGCCGCGCAGCGCCATCGTCGGGTTTTCGATCGAAAACGTCTATGCCATGGCGGAACTGATCCGGCGCCAGAAAGGGGGCGCTGCTGTGGTGATGGGCGCGCTGTCGCCGCGCACCCGCAACGCACAGGTTGCGCTCTATCAGAACGGCGATGTGGACTATCTTGTTGCGACCGATGCCATCGGGATGGGTCTCAATCTCGATATCGACCATGTGGCCTTCTCCTCGACGACGAAATTCGACGGACGGCGGATGCGGCCGCTTGCGCCCAATGAGCTTGCACAGATCGCGGGCCGCGCGGGACGCGGGATGCGCGATGGCAGTTTCGGTGTGACGGGCGAGGCGCCACAGCTTGACGACGAAGTGGCGCGGGCGATCATGGATCACCGCTTTACACCGATTCAGCGGCTCAACTGGCGCAATGCCGGGCTGCGCTTCGGCAGTATCGACGCGTTGATCGGATCGCTGGAGGAGGGGCCTGACATCCCGATGCTGATGCGCGCGCGGGAGGCCGATGACCTTGGCGCGCTGAAAACCTTGGCGCAGGGGGCGGAGGTGCGCGCGCGCGCCAGTGACGCGCCCTCTGTGCGGCTTTTGTGGGATGTCTGCCGTATTCCCGATTTCCGCGGCATCAGCCATGCCGAACACACCGGCCTTCTGGAAGGCATCTTCGGGTATCTGCATGAGCGCGGACAGGTGCCCAGTGACTGGCTTGCCCGGCAGGTGAAGCGCATTGACCGGGTGGATGGCGATATCGACGCGCTGTCGAAACGACTGGCGTTTATCCGCACATGGACATATGTCGCGCAGCGTTCGGGCTGGGTTGTTGACGAAAATCATTGGCGCGACGAGACTCGCGCGGTAGAAGATCGCTTGTCGGATGCGCTCCATGCGCGGCTGACGGAAAAATTTGTGGACCGGCGCACATCGGTGCTCATGCGGCGGCTCAAGCAGAAGGAGGCCCTTTTGGCCGAGGTGAATGACAAGGGTGAAGTGATCGTCGAAGGCGAATTCGTCGGTCGGCTTGAAGGGTTCCGGTTCCGGGCGGACAAGGGAGCGGAGGGGGCCGAGGCCAAGACGCTCAAGGCGGCCTCTGTTCAGGCGCTGGCGCCGCAATTTCATCTGCGCGCCGACAGGTTCTACAACGCGCCCGATACCGAGATTGATTTTACCGAACAAGGCGGCCTGATGTGGGGCGAGAGTGCGGTCGGCAAGCTGGTCGCCGGGGCCGACCCGATGCGTCCGCAGGTCGAGGTGTTCGTCGATGAAGAGGCCGGACCGGAGGTGTTGCAGAAGGTGCAGCGCCGGTTGCAGCATTTCATCGACCGCAAGATTGCCGCGCTGTTCGAGCCGTTGATTGCCTTGCAGAAGGACGAGGCGCTGACCGGGCTGGCGCGCGGATTTGCCTTCCGCATGGTCGAGGCTCTGGGTGTGATCCCGCGCGCAGAGGTCGCGGATGAGGTCAAGGCCCTCGATCAGCAGATGCGTGGCAGCCTGCGCAAGCACGGTATCCGCTTTGGTCAGTTCACGGTGTTCATGCCGCTGCTGCTCAAGCCCGCGCCAACGCGGCTTCGGCTCGTGCTGTGGTCGCTGTCTCAGGGACTTGACGAGTTTCCCGAAGCGCCGCCGCCGGGCCTTGTCACCGTGCCGGCGGCCGAGGGGGCGCCCAAGGGGTATTACACCATGGCGGGGTATCGCGCCGCCGGTGCCCGCGCGATCCGTATTGATATGCTGGAGCGGTTGGCCGATATGCTGCGCGCCGAGGACAGCCGGGGCGGGTTCGAGGCGAAGCCGGACATGCTCTCGATCACCGGCATGACGCTGGAGCAGTTCGCGGACCTGATGCAGGGCCTTGGCTACAAGGCCGAGAAGGGCGAGCGTCCGAAGGTGAAGGCGGCACAGGAACCCAGGCCCGAAGAGCAGCCGCACGAAGTGCCGGGCGACGCCCCGAGCGAGACCCCGACAGAGACGTCGCAGGAAAACCCGGTGGAGCAGCCCGCCGAGACGCCGGCCGAGCCGGAGCCGCCGGTCGAGGTGCCTGAACCGCCGCAGGGGACGACCGATCTTGCGGGCGAAGAGACCGCCGCAGGCGCGCAAGAGGCCGATGGCGAGGAAGCCTCCGCAGAGGAGGCGGCTGCGAAAGAAGCCGAAACCGAGGTGTTCTATACCTTCACATGGGCGCCGCGCGGGCGGCGTCAGAACGATGGTCCAGCACGCGGCAAGGGGCGCAAGCCTCAAGGCGCGGGCGCCAAGGGCCAACAGGACAAGCCGCGCGGCAAGGGCGGCAAGGACAAGCCCCGGCGCGAGCAGCAGGGCGCGCGCCAGTTCGAGGCGCGTCCACCGAAAAAGGAAAAGCCCATCGACCCCGACAACCCCTTTGCCGCCGCGCTCATGGGGTTGAAGGAGAAGGACTGAACCCGTGGATGGTCCGGAGCGTTCCGGGACCCCGGTGAAACTGCGTGTGGACAAATGGCTCTGGCAGGCCCGCTTCTTCAAGACGCGCAGTCTTGCCGCGAAGGTGATCAGCGGCGGGCATCTGCGGATCAACGGCGCGCGCGCCTCCAAGCCCGCGCATGGGATCGTGCCGGGGGATGTGTTGACATTTCCGCAGGCGAAGGTGGTGCGGGTGGTGCAGGTCTGCGAGCTTGGCACGCGGCGCGGCCCGGCGGCGGAGGCGCAAACCCTTTACACCGACCTGAGCGATCCCGATGACAGCGTTCCGCGCCCGCGCCGCGAGTCGGGAAATGGACGCCCGACCAAGCGTGAACGTCGCAATCTCGATCTTATGAAGCGCAGGGCGCTTGAAGAATGACTTGCCCTGATTTAGCTACACGAGAGAACATCACCGGAAAGACATCGCCATGACCTATGTCGTCACCGAAAACTGCATCGCCTGCAAATATACGGACTGCGTTGAAGTCTGTCCGGTGGATTGCTTTTATGAGGGTGAGAATTGCCTCGTGATTCATCCCGATGAGTGCATCGACTGCGGCGTATGCGAGCCCGAATGCCCGGCGGATGCGATCCGTCCCGATACAGAGCCGGACATGGAAAAATGGGTGGAGTTCAACCGGAAGTACTCGGAAGTCTGGCCGGTGATTATCACGAAGAAAGACCCGCTTCCGGGGGCGGAAGAGCGGGACGGCGAGTCTGGCAAGATGGAGAAATACTTCTCCGAGGAGCCGGGCGAAGGCGGCTGACTGAGGCGATTCGGCCCGACGCAGACGTATGACCCTTGCCGCTGTGGCGAAAAATCGCCCTACGGGTCTGTTGTTTAGGGGAAACCCGGACCACGGATGCAGGGCGCTTCCGCTAGGGTCATTTTTATGTTACATTATGTCCACATGTGAATTGGACCACCTGATAGCCATTCCGCCAGCGCCGCGGCGAGGATGGTTTTGCGCCTGAAGCCTCCCGACGCGGGGAACGACGTTTTCCGCCCGGGTTTCTTTGTCGGCAAGACAGGGGCTCTGCCGTAGGAAGGACTGTATGAGCAAGAGTAAGAAGAACGAGTTTCGCCCGAATGATTATGTTGTCTACCCCGCGCACGGGGTAGGGCAGATCATCTCGATCGAGGATCAGGAGATCGCCGGAATCGCTATGGAGCTTTTCGTGATCTCATTCGAGAAGGACAAGATGACACTGCGCGTGCCGACCAACAAGGCCACCGAGGTCGGAATGCGGTCTCTCAGCTCGCCGGACGTGATCAGCCAGGCGATGAAAACGCTGAAAGGCAAGGCCAAGGTCAAGCGCGCCATGTGGTCGCGGCGGGCGCAGGAATACGAACAGAAGATCAACTCCGGCGATCTGATCGCCATCGCCGAGGTGGTGCGTGATCTGCATCGCACCGACGATCAGCGCGAGCAGAGCTATTCCGAGCGTCAGCTTTACGAAGCGGCGCTGGAGCGTCTGACCCGCGAAGTGGCCGCCGTGGCCGGCGGTGACGAGGTGTCGGCCGCCAAACAGGTGGATGACGTTCTGATGGCCCGCGCGGCCTGATCTGCCGGAACATGCGATTGAAAGGCCGTGTCCGAAAGGACGCGGCCTTTTTCATGCGCTGCGATCTGTCCGGCGTGGGGGGTCATTGTGCGGCGAGGATCAGCAGAAGGGCGATCTCCGCAATCTGCTGAGTGGCGCCGAGAATATCTCCGGTCTGCCCGCCGATCTTGACCCGAGCAATGGAGCCGCAGGCAGCGGTGATCAGCAAGGTTGCAATGATGAGAGACACGCCCGTGCCTCCGGCAAGCATCAGCGCGGCGAGGCCTGCCAGCGCGGCGGCAATCAGTGCGGTGCCCCGGTCTGCGCGGCCCTGCGCGTGGGACAGCCCGCTGTCGCGCGCATGTGGCAGGGCAGCCATCAGCGCCGGCATCGCCGCACGCGAAAGCATGGCCACCGCGATGAGGGGGCCAAGCCAATCGTCACCCGCAAGAACGGCTCCGACAGCCATCCAGCGCGCCGCAAGCGCGAGGCAGAGCGCGATCACGCCATAGGCGCCAATCCGGCTGTCCTTCATGATCTCCAGCCGCCGGGCGCGATCCCATCCGCCCCAGAGCCCGTCCGCCGCGTCCGAAAGCCCGTCTTCGTGCATTGCGCCGCTTAGGATGACAACCGTTGCGATGAAGAGCAGTGCCGCCAACTCGGACGGAAGCCCAAGCGCCAGGGCCGCGCCGGTCGGCAGTGCCGCGAGTCCTGCCAGAACCGCCCCCGCGAGAGGATAGGCCCATCCCGCCCGCGCCCCGCGCGAAAAGTCGGCGCGCACCGGAAGCCGGGTCAGAAGCGCGAGCGCGGTGAGGATGTCACCGGGGCGGACTGCGGCGGAGGTGTCGTCGCTGAACATGCGGGTGTCTCATTCCTGTCTTGCCGGGAGGGCGTGATCAGGTAAACAGCCCCGACAGGCAAAACACAACGGGAGATGGTCATGTCCGACAGGTTCACAACGCTTGCCGCGTTCCGCGAAGCACTGGCAGCGGCGCCGGGGCCGGACCCCGACGCGACCGAGGGCGCGCAGGCACGCAACAGGCAGTTGACCAAGCCTCCCGGCGCGCTTGGCCGGTTGGAGGATCTGGCGATCTGGTATGCGGGCTGGCGCGGAACCGACCGTCCACGGATTGCCGCGCCGCAGGTGATCGTTTTTGCCGGCAACCACGGAGTGACGGCGCAAGGCGTCTCCGCCTTTCCGGCAGAGGTCACGGTGCAGATGGTCGCCAATTTCGAGGCGGGCGGCGCCGCCATCAACCAGTTGTCGACTCTGGCGGGTGCGAAAATGGATGTGTATGCACTGTCGCTCGATACGCCCACTGCCGATTTCACGCAGGCCCCGGCGATGGATGAGGCGGGCTTTGCCGATGCCCTGCGCACCGGCTGGGATGCGGTGGACCCTGGGGCGGATCTTGTCATCGTGGGCGAGATGGGTATTGGCAATACCACCTCTGCTTCGGCCCTTGCGCACGCGCTTTTCGGTGGTGCGGCAGAGGATTGGGTCGGACGCGGCACCGGCGTGGACGCGGCCGGGCTGGCCAACAAGACGCGGGTGGTGCGCGAGGGTGTCGCGCGGCACGGGGCTGCCGGTGACGGGCTCGATCTACTGTGCTGTCTCGGCGGGCGGGAGCTTGCGGCGATGGCCGGCGCAATCGCGCGCGCCCGTGTTCTGCGTATCCCGGTCATCCTTGACGGGTTCATCTGTTCGGCGGCGGCGGCGGCACTGGAGGCGGCCTGCAATGGTGCGCTCGATCATGCGGTGGCGGGCCATGTCAGTGCCGAAGCCGGGCATGAGACCCTGCTGCGAAACCTGGACAAGGCGCCGCTACTGGCACTCGGGATGCGGCTGGGCGAGGGCTCCGGCGCGGCGGTGGCGATACATCTGCTGCGCGCGGCGGTCGCCTGTCACTCTGGCATGTCCACCTTCGAGGAGGCGGGTGTCGCCGGCGGGTGACGCTACGGGAATTGCCCGCGCTCAGGCGGCATCGTCACCTTCGAGCTTCGACAGAAGCGCGGTCTCAAGCTCTTTCTCAAGCTCGCGGGCACGCTCGACATAGGCGGTGTTCTTGGCTGTCGGAACCTCCGGGTCCCAAAGCTGCGCCAGTTCGCGCACCGAATACCTGTCGTGATTGTAAAAGGTGTTGGTGGCCTGCGCGGCTTCGTATTCGTTGAAGCCCATGTTTTCGAGCACATAGCGCCCGGCGCGTAGCGAGCTGTCGAAAAGCTCGCGCACGATGTCATTGGCGCCCGCCTTGTAGAGCCTGAACACATGGGTGCGGTCGCGGGCGCGGGCGACGATGTGGATATCGGGCCGCATCCTGCGTGCATGTGCGACAAGGCGCAGGGTTGCCTCGGGATCATCGAGCGTGACAACGATCACCCTTGCCTCGTCGATCCCGGCAGCCTGAAGCATCTCCGGGCGCGTGGGATCGCCAAAGAATCCCTTGACCCCGAACTGGCGCATCAGGTCGATGGTATCCATGTTGTTGTCCAGAACCACGGTATTGAACCCCGCGCCGCGCACCAGCCGGTTGACGATCTGTCCGAAACGCCCGATCCCGGCGATGATCACCGGGCCTTCGTCGTCGATCGTGTCGGCATCGCGCGTCGTGACGGACGGGGTAAGCCGTTTGGCAAGCACATCGTGCAGGATGAACAGAAGCGGCGTGATCAGCATCGAAAAGGCCACCACCAGAAGCAGCCGTTCGCCAAGTGCGGGCGGTAGCACATTCTGCTGAAGCGCGAATGAGATCAGGACGAACCCGAATTCCCCGGCCTGCGCAAGGCTGAGCGTAAAAAGCCATTGATCCCGTCCGCGCAGCCGGAAGAGTCTCGCCAGCACAAACAGGACCGCCGCCTTGATCGCGATGACCGCCATGGTCAGGGAGAGGATGATCCAGGGTGCGCCCAGAAAGGTGCCGAAATTGATTCCGGCGCCCACCGTGATGAAGAACAGGCCAAGCAGGAGTCCCTTGAACGGCTCGATATTGCTTTCCAGCTCGTGCTTGAATTCACTGTTGGCGAGCACAACGCCTGCAAGAAATGTGCCAAGCGCGGGCGACAGCCCCACCAAAGTCATCAGAAAGGCGATTCCGATCACGATCAGAAGCGCGAAGGCGGTGTGGATCTCACGAAGGTGGGCACCGTTGATGAAGCGGAACACTGGCCGGATCAGATAGACGCCCGCCAGCACCACCGCCGCCACCACCGCCAGTGTGACCAGCGTGACGCCCCAGCCAGGCAGCCCCTCCACCAGCGACAGGCCCGCCGCGTGCCCGTCGCCATGCGCGGCCTGATCCGATCCGCGCTGTAGCGAGCCGTCGGGCGCGATCAGCGCCGCAGGTGGCAGCGCCAGAAGCGGCAGGATCGCAAGCATCGGGATAACGGCCACGTCCTGTGTCAGAAGCACAGCAAAGGCCGAGCGGCCGCCGCCGGTCTGCATGAGGTGTTTTTCCGATAGGGTCTGAACCACGATTGCCGTGGAGGAGAGGGCAAGGATCATCGCCACAGCGATGGCCACCGACACGGGATAGCCTAGCGCCAGCGCCCCCGCCACGACCGCTGCCCCGGTCAGCCCGATCTGCAAGCCCCCGAGCCCCACAAGTTTATGCCGCATCGCCCAGAGCGTGCGCGGCTCCAGCTCCAGCCCGATGAGAAAGAGCATCAGGACCACCCCGAATTCGGCGAAATGCCGCAGATCCTCCGTCTCCGATCCGACCAGCCCGAGCACCGGCCCGATCATCACGCCCGCGATGAGATAGCCCAGGACCGACCCGAGACCGAGGCGCGCGGCAATGGGCACGGCGATCACCGCGGCGGCAAGGTAGATCGAAGCCTGAAACAGAAAACCTTCCATGAAGTCAAATATCCTTTGGCCGGGCGTCAGGTTGGCAGGGGCGCGTCTCGCTTGAGCTGGTCCATCACGATCTGGCTTTGCACCCGGCTGACAGCCGGATGGGCCAGAAGCACCTCGTGAATCAGCGTGTTGAGAGCCCCGAGATCCCGGCAATAGACACGCAGCATGTAATCCGCATCTCCTGTCAGTGTCCACGCGGAGGTAATCTCGGGCCTGCTGTTCACCAGTGCCGCGAGACTGTGCGATTGTTCGGTTCCGTGCGTGTGAAGCGAAACCTGAACGAACGCCTGCACGCTGAGCCCGAGCCGGCCGGGATTGAGCCGGGCGGAATAGCCCTCGATATAGCCCTCGGCCTCAAGCCGTTGGCGGCGGCGCCCGGCCTGGCTTGGCGACAGGTTGAGGATCTCGCCAAGCTCCTGCGCGGTCAAATGCGCGTCCGTCTGCAGGGCGGAGAGAAGCTTCAAGTCCATGGAATCGAGCATCTGCGCAATCTCCGCATCATTTCCGAGCCTAGCATAAATACTCCGCGAAATTTGTAAATTCGATACGACATTTCGCGGAAACTTCGTGCCCGATTTTCGTTAGAGTGGCGACAAGCGAACACAGACCCCAACCAGATCAGGAGGAGACGCCAGAATGGGACCTTTCCCGCATGACGCCCCGCGCGCCGAAATCACCGCAGAGAACCCCGCCGGCACAGACGGCTTCGAGTTCGTCGAGTTTGCCCACCCCGAGCCAGACCAGCTAAGAGAGCTGTTCACCCGCATGGGCTATGAGCATGTGGCCAACCACAAATCCCGGAAGGTCGAGTTGTGGCAGCAGGGCGACATCACCTATGTGATCAACCACGAGCCGGGCAGCTTTGCCAGCCGCTTCGTCGAAGAGCATGGCCCCTGCGCGCCTTCGATGGGCTGGCGTGTGGCCGATGCGCAAAAGGCCTTTGACCATGCCGTGGCAAATGGGGCCGAACCCTATGAGGGGACCGACAAGACCGTCGACTGGCTCGCCATCAAGGGTATTGGCGGGTCGCTGATCTACTTCACCGATCAGTATTACGACACGTCGCCCTACAACGAGGAATTCGACTGGATCCGGCAATCCAAGCCCAAGGGAGTAGGCTTCTACTACCTCGATCACCTGACCCACAATGTGTTCAAGGGCAATATGGACAAGTGGTTCCAGTTCTACGGCAAGCTGTTCAACTTCCGCGAAATCCGCTTCTTCGACATCGAGGGAAAGGTCAGCGGTCTGTTGTCACGCGCGCTGACATCGCCCTGCGGCAAGATCCGCATCCCGATCAACGAAGATCGCGGCGAGAAGGGGCAAATCGTTGCCTATCTTGAGAAATACAATGGCGAAGGCATTCAGCATATCGCGGTCGGGACCGAAGATATCTACGAGTCGACCGACACGATCGCAGAGCGTGGCCTGAAGTTCATGCCCGCCCCGCCGGAGACCTACTACGAGATGTCCTTCGACCGTGTGCAGGGACATGAAGAGCCTGTGGACCGGATGAAGAAACACGGAATCCTGATCGACGGCGAAGGTGTGGTCGATGGCGGTGAAACGCGGATCCTGCTTCAGATCTTCTCCAAGACCGTGATCGGACCGATCTTCTTCGAGTTCATCCAGCGCAAGGGCGATGACGGTTTCGGTGAAGGCAACTTCAAGGCGCTATTCGAATCGATCGAGCGCGAGCAGATCGAAAAAGGCGAGTTGAACGCCGCAGAATAATTCACCAACGGCCGGATTTTAGAGGGGGCGTGCGCGGCGGGGTGCGCCCTTTTTTGCGAATCAGGGTTAACGCGCTGAAAACGCTGAAAGTCCTGTTTCGGTATAACGTCGGTAAAACGTCGGTATCGCGTCGGTGCCAGATACCGCCCCGCGCCCGTTCGAGCGGTTGTCAACGCGGCGGGCGTTGCATGATCGAGTATTTCAGGAACAGAGAAAAAGGCAGGTCTTATGCCCTATCTTCTCGGGTCAAATACCTCGGGGGGTTTTGGGGGGGCGGCGCCCCCCATCACCACAATGAGTTGCGCCGCAAGGCGCCCCGTTTGAAAACGCGCCCCGTGGGCCGGTCACCCGATCGCGGCGGCCTTCACGTCGGCGTCGATATGGGGCAGATACTGTTCGAAATTCTTCGAGAACATCTCCACCAGTTTCGCGGCCTGCGCGTCATAGGCATCGGGGTCGTCCCATGTGCGGCGCGGATCAAGCAGCACCTCGGCGACACCGGGCGCGGCCACCGGCACGTCGAAGCCGAAATTCTGATCCTTGCGGAAGTCCGCCTCTGCGAGCGATCCGTCCAGCGCGGCGGTGAGCAGGGCGCGCGTGGCCTTGATCGGCATCCGCGATCCGGTGCCATAGGCGCCGCCGGTCCAGCCGGTGTTCACCAGCCAGCAGGTCGCTCCATGCTTGGCGATCTTCTCGCGTAGCAGGTTGCCATAAACCTCGGGGCGGCGCGGCATGAAGGGCGCGCCGAAACAGGTGGAGAAGGTCGGCTCCGGCTCGGTCACGCCGCGTTCGGTGCCCGCCACCTTGGAGGTGAAGCCCGACAGGAAGTGATACATCGCCTGCGCCGGGGTCAGTCGGGCAATGGGCGGCAGCACGCCGAAGGCGTCGCAGGTCAGCATGATGATATTCTTGGGATGCCCGCCGAGCGCGGTGGAGGACGCGTTGGAGATATACTCCAGCGGATAGGCGCAACGCATGTTCGCGGTCAGGCTGTCATCCTCGAAATCAAGCTCGAAGGTTTCGGGATCGAAGATCATGTTCTCGATCACGGTGCCGAACTTGGTCGTCGTGGCGTAGATCTCCGGCTCCGCCTCGGGGTCGAGGTTGATGGTCTTGGCATAGCACCCGCCTTCGAAGTTGAAGGTGCCGCGCTCGGACCAGCCATGTTCGTCGTCGCCGATGAGCACGCGCTCGGGATCGGCCGACAGCGTGGTCTTGCCGGTGCCCGACAGCCCGAAAAACACGGCGGTGTCCACAGGATTGTCCACCGCGTGGTTGGCCGAGCAGTGCATCGGCATGACGCCTTTCTCGGGCAGCAGGTAGTTGAGCAGCGTGAACACGGATTTCTTGTTCTCGCCGGCGTATTCGGTGCCGCCGATCAGGATTGTCTTGCGGTCGAAATTGAGTGCGATGACGGTTTCGGACTTGCAGTCGTGTTTCGCCGGGTCGGCCTGAAAGCTGGGGCAGTTGATGATCGTGAAGTCGGCGATGAACTCATCGAGGTCTTCGCGATCGGGGCGGCGCAGCAGGTGACGGATAAAGAGGTTGTGCCAGGCCAGTTCGGTGATCATGCGCACATTGATCGCGTGGGTGGGGTCGGCGCCGCCGACGAGATCCTGCACATAGTAGTCGCGGCCCTTCATGTGCTCGATCATGTCGGCATGGAGCGCATCGAAACCCTCGGGGCTCATCGCGGCGTTGTTCTCCCACCAGATGCTGTCGGCCACGCTGTCGGTCGTGACGACATGCTTGTCCCTGGGCGAACGGCCGGTGAACTTGCCGGTGGTGACGAGGAAGGCGCCGCCCTTGCCAAGCGTGCCTTCGCCATTCTTCAGCGCCGCTTCGATCAGCGCGGGCTCCATAAGATTGTAAAAGACATTTCCCAGCCCGTCGATCCCCTGATCCTCGAGGCGGAAATTCGGGTTCACCCGTCCTGATGCCATTGTCACACTCCTGTAGCCGCGCGGATGCGGCGGTCCTTTCCCGGGGCGGGCGGGAACGGCCCGGGCCCCATCGGCGCGCCCGGCGCGGGCCGATGGCCTGCTCTTAGCATGACGGTTTTGCGAAAGAACAGGACGGTTCCGCACAGTTAGCGTTACCAGCGCGAAGTTTAGCGCAATCACCCTGCCAAAGGGGCGTCGACTTCCGGAAATTCAGGCCCTGCTAACCAAATTCGGGCACAAATAGGGCCGGAATGTGACCCGAATCGCAGATTTGGATTGATTGCCGGAGGTTAAACGACGCATAATGACCGAAAAAAGCAGGCAAACAGAGCAGAACAAGGAACCGACCAATGTCGAAGATCGCTTTGGTGGACGATGACAGGAACATCCTGACATCCGTCTCCATGACTCTCGAGGCGGAGGGTTTCGAAGTCGAGACCTATAATGACGGCCAGCAGGCGCTGGACGCTTTCAACAAGAAACTTCCCGATATGGCCGTGCTGGACATCAAGATGCCCCGCATGGACGGGATGGATCTGTTGCAGCGGCTGCGGCAGAAAACGAAGATGCCGGTCATCTTTCTCACGTCCAAGGATGATGAGATCGACGAGGTGCTGGGCCTTCGGATGGGCGCGGATGATTACGTGAAGAAACCGTTTTCGCAGCGTCTTCTGGTGGAGCGTATCCGCTCATTGCTGCGGCGGCAGGATGCGGTGGCCGGGATCGCCATGCCCGAGACCGAGGATACAAAGATCATGGATCGCGGTGATCTGGTGATGGACCCGCTGCGCCATTCGGTGACGTGGAAGGGCAAGAATGTGACCCTCACCGTGACCGAGTTCCTGCTGTTGCAGGCGCTCGCGCAGCGGCCCGGTTTCGTCAAGAGCCGCGATCAGCTCATGGATGTGGCCTATGATGACGACATCTATGTGGACGACAGGACCATCGACAGCCATATCAAGCGGCTTCGCAAGAAGATGCGCACCGCGGATTCCGAGTTTTCGGCGATCGAGACGCTGTATGGAATCGGCTACAGGTACAATGCGGAATAATGGCACTGGCTGAGGGCATCGGGGGGCGTTACATGAGCCAGGGCCGCAACGGCGACGTGGTGCTGGGCGATGACTGGGTCGCGCCCAACGCCACCACCGAGAGGGAAATCCGCGGCCGTCGTGAGCGCCGCAGGCTGTTGCCGCTCACCAAATCGCCGCTGACGCGGAAGATCGTGACCTTCAACCTGATCGCGCTTTGCCTGCTGGTTGCGGGAATCCTGTATCTCAATTCCGCCCGTGACAGCCTCGCGGTGCAGCGCGCGAGCGGCCTCATGACAGAGGCGCGGCTCGTGGCCGGTGCGTTCGAGGTCCAGATGCCTGCGGGAGCGCCGGTTAACCTTGTCACCGGAGACGGGATAAATGTTCAGACCACGCTTGACCGGCTGACCCTGAGAGAGGGAACGCGGGTCTTTGTCTATGACACCGGCGGAACGCTTGCCGGGATGGGTCAGGGGCGTGGTGACGATGGCGCGGCCCAGAGCCTAGCGGAACGCCCGCCGGGAACGCCGCTCACCGATGCGATGACATGGGTGTGGGACAAGGTCGCCGGCGACCGTTCGGATTTTCCGCAGCGGATTGCGCCACTGGAAGAGCAGGCGGTGGAGGCCGCGCGTGCCGCGCTGCAAAGCGGGGAGGAGCAGCTGACCACCCTGCGTGGCCCCGAGGGACGCCCGGTCTTTACCGTGGCCACCCCGTTCGAACAGAACGGGCGCACCGTGGGTGTGATCGTGCTGGGTAGCCCGGAGGGCGAGCTGGATCAGATGGTGCGGTCGGAACGCGAACGGGTCTTGCAGATGTTCGTGATTGCGACGGTGGTCTCGGTGGGGCTGTCGATGGTGCTGGCGTCGACGATTTCCAATCCGCTGAGCGACCTTGCCGCCGCGGCGGAGATCGGGCGCGACAGCAATGACGGGCACATGCAGGCCAGCCGGGTGCGGATCCCCGATCTGACCGCCCGCCCCGATGAGATCGGGCGATTGTCCGGCGCGTTGCGGGGCATGGTCGCCGCGCTGTACGATCGGATCGACAGCAATGAACAATTCGCCGCCGATGTCGCGCATGAGATCAAGAATCCGTTGGCGAGTCTGCGTTCTGCGGTGGGGACGATGCGCGTGGCCCGGCGTGAGGATCAGAGGGAGCAACTGCTCGACGTGATCGACCACGATGTCCGCCGGCTCGACCGGCTGGTGAGCGATATTTCCAACGCCTCACGCCTTGACAGCGAGTTGGTCAAGGAAGAGCAGGAGCCGTTCAACCTGCTGGAAATGGTCGGCAACCTTGGTCAGTATCTGGGCGAGGATGCCAAGGGCAAGGGCATTGATTTCGTCACCGATCTGCCGCGTGAGCCGATCATCATTCACGGGCTGGAGGCGCGGCTGGCGCAGGTTTTCGTCAACCTGATCACCAATGCCATCAGCTTCTGCGAGCAGGGCGATGCCATTCGCGTCTGGGTGCGCCGTCGGTCGAACCGTGTTCTGGTGGTGGTCGAGGATACCGGAACCGGCATCCCCGAAGAGGCGTTGGGCAAGATTTTCAATCGCTTCTATTCGCAGCGCCCGCAGGATCAGTTCGGCAACAATTCCGGGCTGGGGCTGGCGATTTCCAAGCAGATCGTGGAGGCGCATGGCGGCGTTATCTGGGCCGAGAACATCCGCCCCACCGATGCCGATGTGACCTCCGAGCCGCTGGGCGCGCGTTTCGTGGTGGGCTTGCCGGTATAGCTGCGATGGGCGACGGGCAGCAAAGCGACACAGGGCCGGTGCCGAAAGGCAGCGGCCTTTTTGGCAGAAACGAGACGGTGCTGCACGCCTCCTGTGTGGCGCGGGCCGGGCGCGCGGTGCTGATCACCGGCGCGTCCGGGTGCGGCAAGTCGGCGCTGGCGCTGCAACTGATCGCTCTGGGGGCGCAACTGGTGGCCGACGACCGCACCCGGCTATGGCAGAGCGATGGGCGTGTCATGGCCGATGTGCCGCCCACGATCCGCGGCCGGATCGAGGCGCGCGGCGTTGGAATACTGACCACACGGACGACCGGACCGGCGGAGGTGGTGCTGGCGGTGGACCTTGACCAGGAGGAGCATGAGCGGCTTCCGCCGGATCGTGACACGATGATCAGCGGATGTTCTGTTCCCTTGCTTTTCGGGATCAACGCGGCGCATTTTGCATCTGCGATTCTGATCCGCCTTGACAGCAGCTCGAGGAGCGCGCCGAGATGAGCGACGACACCGGCCCTGAGATCACGGCCGATACTCAGCGACTGGTCCTTGTCACGGGGCCCTCCGGGGCCGGGCGGCTGACCGCGATCAAGGCGCTTGAGGATGTCGGCTACGAGGCGATCGACAACCTGCCGCTCGGATTGGTGGAGCGGTTGTTCACAGGGCCGGTGCGGGCGCGGCCCATGGCGCTGGGACTGGATGTGCGCAACCGCGATTTCTCGGCTCACGCGCTTCTGAGCTTGCTGGCGACCCTTGAGAAGCACCCCGGGATAGAGCCGGAGCTTCTTTATCTCGATTGCAGTCCGGAAGTGCTCCTGCGGCGCTATTCGGAGACCCGGCGCCGGCATCCGATGGCCCCGGAGGACAGCCCCGAAGAGGGGATTGCGCGCGAGATCCGCCTGCTGGAGGATGTGCGTTTCCGGGCCGATGTCCTGATCGACACGACAGAGCTGACGCCGCACGGGCTGCGCGACCGGATAGAGCATTGGTTCGCGCCCAAGGGCGGGCGGCATCTGGCGCTTTCGCTGGTCAGTTTCAGCTACAAGCGGGGGCTGCCGCCGGGGCTCGACATGGTGTTTGACTGCCGCTTCCTGCGTAACCCGCACTGGGAGCCGGCATTGCGCGCGCTGACCGGGGTCAACCGTCAGGTGGCAGACCATGTCGCCACCGATCCCCGGTTCGACCCGTTCTTCAAAAGGGTGATGGGGCTGGTCAACCTGCTGCTTCCGGCCTATCTGGAAGAGGGAAAGGCGCATTTTTCGATTGGGTTCGGATGTACGGGGGGGCGCCATCGGTCGGTTTTCCTTACGGAAAGGGTGGCGGAAGCCCTTGCGGAGGGGGGCTGGCAGGTGTCAGTTAGGCACCGCGAAATGGACCGGCGAGAGGACACTCCCGGTCCTGAGGTCGTGGCACCCGGCGATGCGCGGCTGGATGATGGGGATAGGCACCGGTGATCGGTATAGTGATCGTTGCACATGGCAGGCTGGCCGGGGAATATCTGGCGGCGGTCGAACATGTGGTCGGCACTCAGAAAGGCATTCGCGCGGTCAATATCGAGGCGGATCACAACCGGACCAGCAAGCAACGTGAGATTTGCGACGCAGCCGACGCGGTCGATAGCGGCGATGGCGTCGTGGTGGTCACAGACATGTTCGGCGGCTCGCCCTCCAACCTCAGTTTGCTGGCCTGCGCGCATGAGAACCGGCGTATCCTCTACGGGGCGAATTTGCCGCTTCTGATCAAGCTGGCAAAAAGCCGCCACATGTCGGTGCCCGACGCAGTTCGGGCTGCGTTGGAGGCCGGGCGCAAGTATATCGACAGCCAAAGTATAAGCACGGACTGAACTTAATGACGGAAACGGTCTCCCGGTCTCTCAGGATCGAGAATGAAAAGGGACTTCATGCGCGGGCGTCGGCCAAGCTGGTCGAGGTTGTCGAGGGGTTTGACGCAACAGCCGAAGTATCCAAGGATGGGTTGAGCGCCGGGGGTGACAGTATTATGGGGTTGCTGATGCTTGCGGCGTCCAGGGGATCGGTGATCGATGTTCAGACCACCGGACCGGATGCCGGTCCGCTGGCCGACGCGATCGAGGCGCTGGTGGCCGACAAGTTCGGCGAAGGCTTCTAGGGCGCGCCCGGGCGCGCAAACGGGATCGGAATATTGGCGGAGACGACCACAGAGCGCAAGGCGGCGAGGCGGG
Source organism: Salinihabitans flavidus (assembly GCF_900110425.1). Taxonomy (GTDB): domain Bacteria; phylum Pseudomonadota; class Alphaproteobacteria; order Rhodobacterales; family Rhodobacteraceae; genus Salinihabitans; species Salinihabitans flavidus. The sequence goes on from NZ_FODS01000014.1 coordinate 92,364, forward strand.
GTTCGTCGGGCGAGCCCGAGTCAGAGGGCACGCAGACGGTCGGGCAGACCTATGACCGCCGCACCCTGACCTATGCCAATTCCTTCGATGACCGGATGACCTCCACCGCGATCCGCACGATCGAGTGGCTGACGGGCAAGGCCACCATTCTGCGGCTGGTGCGGCAGTTCGAGCGCAACAATGCCGAATACCGCGGACAGGCCTTCTGGAGCGGGGTTCTGAAGACGCTTCGGATCGAGGTGACGACGCCGCCCGAGGAGGTCGCCAACATTCCCCGCGATGGCCCAGTCGTGGTCGTTGCCAACCATCCGCACGGGATGGTGGACGGGCTGATTCTGGGAGAGTTGATCGGGCGGGTGCGTCTTGACTACCGGATCCTGTCGCGGTCGGTGCTGACCGGGCTTGACGAGAGCGCGACCTCATTCATGATCCCGGTGCCGTTCCCACATGACCCGAACGCGCAGCGCAAGATGGTGGAGATGCGCGGCCTTTCGATGGCGCATCTGGCCGAAGGCGGTGTCGTGGCGTTGTTTCCGTCGGGGGTGGTGATGTCGTCGGACAGCATGTTCGGCCCGGCGTTGGAGCGCGACTGGAATGTCTTTACCGCCAAGATGATCCGGCAATCTGGTGCGCGTGTGGTGCCGGTCTTCTTTCCGGGCGCCAATTCCCGCCTGTATCAGATCGCCAACCGGATTTCCCCGATCCTGCGGCAGGGGCTTTTGCTGCATGAGATCGTCCATTCGGCGGGCAAGCCGCAGAAGCCGGTGATCGGCAAACCGCTCACCGCAGAGCAGATGAAGCCACTGGAAACCGATCCGCGTGGATTCATGGCCTGGCTTCGAGCGCATACGCTGTCGCTCGGAAGCCGTGGCGCGGTCTGACGAGGCAGGCCCGGCGCAGGGTCAGCGCGTCGGCACCGGAGTCTCTCCGCGATAATCGTAGAAACCGCGTTCGGTCTTGCGGCCCAGCCAGCCGGCCTCGACGTATTTCGTCAGCAGCGGGCAGGGGCGGTACTTGGTATCCGCCAGCCCGTCGTGCAGGACATTCATGATCGCAAGACAGGTGTCCAGACCGATGAAATCGGCCAGCTCCAGCGGCCCCATCGGATGGTTGGCGCCGAGTTTCATCGCATTGTCGATGGAGGCGACGTTCCCGACGCCTTCGTAGAGGGTGTAGCACGCCTCGTTGATCATCGGGATCAGGATGCGGTTGACGATGAAGGCGGGAAAATCCTCGGAGCTGGCGGCGGTCTTGCCGAGCCGCTCAACGATCCCCAGACAGGTCTTGTAGGTCGCCTCGTCGGTGGCGATGCCGCGGATCAGTTCCACCAGTTGCATCAGCGGGACCGGGTTCATGAAGTGGAACCCCATGAAGCGTTCGGGCCGGTCGGTGCGGCTTGCCAGCCGGGTAATCGAGATCGAGGAGGTGTTGCTCGTCAGGATCGTGTGCGGCGCGAGATGCGGGGCGAGCGTGTCGAAGATCTTGTGCTTGACCTCTTCGCGCTCGGTCGCGGATTCGATGATGAGATCGACCCCGCCGAGCGCGGGCAGATCCTGCGTCGGCGAGAGGCGCGCCAGAGCGGCGGTCATATCGTCTTCGGAGATCTGATCGCGGCTCACCTGCCGGGCCATGTTCTTTTCGATCCGGGCCATCGCGGCGTCGAGCGCGTCCTGGCTGATGTCGTTGAGCTTCACCTCGTAGCCCGCGAGGGCCATCACATGGGCGATGCCGTTGCCCATCTGCCCCGCACCCACCACGCCGACCGATTTGATGTCCATGATCCGCCCCTTTCCAACTGTTGCGCCGACCATATGCGGGGGGCGGCGGGGGCTCAAGGGCCGGGGATCGGAATTGGCCGGGGCCGCTAAAACTCAATGCAAAAGCGAGCATTAGCGGATTGGCAACGGGTTTGCCCGAATCTGTCCATGGGTGAGAGCAATAGGTGGTGAGATGTCTTATGAGGCAGTGTCAGATGTTGGGCTGGATTACCGGCTTTGTCACTATGGAAAGTCCCGCGTTCGGTTTCGCGGCCCGAAGCGCAGAGCGCAGGGCGAGTATGCCGTGTTCATCGGGGGAACGGAAACCTTCGGCAAGTTCGTTGAAAGGCCCTTTCCGGAGATGGTTGAGCGGATCGCGCGGGTGCAGGCGATCAACCTCGGTGTGGTGAATGCGGGGATCGACGTGTTCCTGAATGAGCCGGAGGTTCTTTCCATCGCCCGGGCTGCGCAGGTGACGGTGATACAGGTCATGGGCGCGCAGAACATGTCGAACCGCTTCTACCAGGTGCATCCGCGTCGCAATGACCGTTTCGTGACGGCCTCTTCGACCATGCAAAGGGTGTTTCCCGAGGTGGACTTCACGGAGTTCCATTTCACGCGGCACATGCTGGGCGCGCTGTTTGCCGAGGCGCCGGACCGGTTCGATCTGATCCGCGAGGAGTTGCGCGAGGCGTGGATGGCGCGGATGCGGGTGCTGATCGAGCGGATCGGGGGCGATGTGGTGCTCTTGTGGTTCGCCGGACACTCACCGGCGGAACAGTGGCAGGCGGCCGAGGACGGCATCGGCCCGGACCCGATTTACGTTGACCGGGGCATGATCGAGGCGCTGCGTCCCGGGCTGGCGTCGATCATCGAAGTGACAGCCAGCGCGCAGGTTCTGGCGCAGGGAACGGAGGGCATGAGGTGTTCCGAACTCGACAGGGCGGCGGCGCGGCGGATGCTCAACCCGGCGGCCCACGAAGAGGCGGCGGCGGCGCTGGTGCAACCGATCCGGGCGCTCATGGCATGAAAAAAGGCCCGCCGGATCGGGCGGGCCTTTCCTGATGGCGCTGTTCCGGCGCCGTCAGAGCTTTTCGATCAGCTCCGGCACGGCGGTGAAGAGGTCGGCCACGAGACCGTAATCGGCGACCTGAAAGATCGGCGCCTCTTCGTCCTTGTTGATCGCCACGATGATCTTGGAATCCTTCATGCCGGCGAGATGCTGAATCGCGCCGGAGATGCCGACCGCGACGTAAAGATCCGGCGCCACGACCTTACCGGTCTGACCCACTTGCCAGTCATTCGGGGCATAGCCCGAATCGACCGCCGCGCGGGAAGCCCCGACAGCGGCGCCGAGTTTGTCGGCAAGCTGCTCGATCAGCTTGAAATCATCTTCGGAACCGACGCCGCGACCGCCCGAGACGACGACACCGGCAGAGGTGAGCTCGGGACGGTCGCTTTCGGCCACCTTGTCCTCGACCCATTCGGAAAGCCCCGGATTGTCGGCCGCCGAAACGGTGTCGATCGGCGCGGCGGAGCCTTCGCCGGCGGCATCGAAGGTCGAGGTGCGGATCGATATCACCTTCTTGGCGTCTTTCGATTTCACCGTTTGCACGGCGTTGCCGGCATAGACCGGGCGTTCGAACGTGTCGGCATCGACGACGCCCGAGACATCCGAGATCACCATCACGTCGAGAAGCGCGGCCACGCGCGGCAGCACGTTCTTGGCGTCGGTGGTGGCCGGTGCGACGATATGATCATAGTCACCCGCAAGAGACACGATCAGCGCCGCGGTGGATTCCGCGAGCCGGTGGCCGAGGCTCTCGTCTTCGGCCACGAGCACCTTGCTCACGCCCTCGATCTTGGCGGCGGCTTCGCCAGCGGCGGCAGCCGAGGCCCCGGCGCAAAGCGCGGTCACATCGCCGAGTTTCACGGCCGCTGTCACGGTCTTTGCGGTGGCGTCCATCGCCAGTTCGCCGCCGGTCACTTCTGCAAGTAGAAGAACTGCCATTATACTGCCCCCGCTTCCTTGAGTTTCGCCACAAGCTCATCGACGGAGCCCACGATTTCACCGGCCTTGCGCGTTTCCGGTTCGGTGGTTTTCACGATCTCCAGCCGCGGTGTGACATCGACGCCGTAGTCTTCGGCGGTCTTTTCATCCAGCGGCTTTTTCTTGGCCTTCATGATGTTCGGCAGCGAGGCATAGCGCGGCTCGTTCAGGCGCAGGTCCACGGTGACGATGGTGGGCATCGTGACCTTGATGGTCTGAAGGCCGCCATCGACCTCTCGCGTGATCAGCGCATGATCGCCATCGATGTCGAGCTTGGAGGCGAAGGTGCCCTGCGACCAGCCCAGCAGCGCCGAAAGCATCTGCCCGGTGGCGTTCATGTCGTTGTCGATCGCCTGCTTGCCCGCGATCACGAGGCCGGGCTGTTCCTCTTCCACGATCTTGGCGAGGATCTTGGCGACGGCCAGCGGTTCGATGTCGGTGTTCACGTCATCGGCGGCCACGACGAGGATCGCCCGGTCCGCGCCCATCGCCAGCGCCGTGCGCAGCGTTTCCTGCGCCTGTTTCACGCCGATGGAAACGGCCACGACCTCATCGGCCTTGCCGGCCTCTTTCAGACGGATCGCCTCTTCCACGGCGATCTCGTCGAAGGGGTTCATCGACATTTTTACATTGGCGAGATCGACACCCGATCCGTCCGCCTTCACACGGACCTTCACGTTGTAGTCGATCACGCGCTTCACAGGCACAAGTACCTTCATGAGCGTTGGACTCCTCTTCGTGTTCGAACCGGCGCACCGGCCCCTGACTATGACTCTCCGCGGTGTTGATACCGGCTCTGACGCGTCTGCAACAGAGCAAAATCGTCACCTGACGCCCCTCCGACGCCGCGTTTCAGGGATTTACCGCGATTTCACATACGATCAGCGGTTCGCCCCCGGACTCCAGAGGATATCCGCCTTGCCGCCATCATTGGCCGTGCGCGCCGCGACGAAGAACCAGTCCGACAGGCGATTGAGATAGGTCAGCGCGGCGGCGTTGACCGATTCGTGCTCTGTCAGCGACACGGTCAGCCGTTCGGCCCGGCGCGCCACGGTGCGGCACAGATGCAGATGCGCGGCCAGTGGTGTGCCGCCGGGCAGGATGAAGCTGCGCAGCGGCTCCAGCCCCTTGTTCATCGCGTCGATCTCGGCCTCGAGCCGTTCGACCTGAACGTCATCCATGCGTAGCGGGGGATAGTCGGCCTCCGCGTCCCGCTCCAGGTCGGGGCGGCAGAGATCGGCGCCCAGATCGAACAGATCGTTCTGAATCCGGGCCAGTGCGGCGTCTATGTCACCGTCCGCATGCAGCCGCGCCAGCCCGACGGTGGAATTCAGCTCATCGGTGGTGCCATAGGCGCTGACGCGGTCGGTGTATTTGTGCACGCGCGTGCCATCGCCAAGCGCGGTCTGCCCCTTGTCGCCGGTGCGGGTGTAGATCTTGTTGAGAACGACCATTTCTTCAGCCCCCTTGCCTGAGCCAGACAAACAGCAGGATCAGCACCACCGCGACGAATTGCGCGGCGATGCGCAGGCGCATGATCTTGTTGGCGTATTTGCGGTTGAAATCGCCCCCCTTGGCAAAGCCACCGACCCCGATCATCAGGATCACGAGCACGGCCAGCACGGCAGCGGCGACAACGTAGAAAAGCGGGTCATCGAGCATCTATTGCTCCTTTCAGGCGTTTGCGCCTGTACCTAGCAGGTACGGGAAAAAAGGCGAGGGGCAGGTTATCCTTTTGCCAGCAGCCAGTCCAGCGCGCGGACCGGCAGAACCCTGCGCAAAAAGGCCATCGCGTAGGTCGGGGTCGTGACGAAATATCGCGGCCGGGGACGGGGGGACTCCAGCGCGCGCAGGAGCTTTGCCGTGACCGCGGCGGGGGGCAGTTCGAACCGGTCGGCGCCGCCCGTTTCAGCATAGAGCCGTGGGCGCAGTCTTGCGTCATACTGCGCCGCGCGTGCGCTCTTGCGCCAGTCGATCCATTTCTCGAATTGCAGGGCGGCATTGGCGCGGAACGGGGTGTCGATCGGCCCCGGTTCGATCAGCACGACATGCAGCGGCGTGTCGCGCATCTCGATCCGGAGCGTGTCGGTCAGTGCCTCAAGCGCGAATTTGGTGGCGTTATAGGCCCCGCGCCACGGCGCCGAGACCAGCCCCAGCACCGAAGAGCAGTTGACAATCCGCCCGTGGCCCTGCGCGCGCATCACGGGGATCACCTGCCGGGTGAGATCGTGCCAGCCGAAGACATTGGCCTCGAAAATGGCGCGCAGCGCGCCGGCTGGCAAATCCTCGACCGCGCCGGGCACGGCATAGGCGCCGTTGTTGAACAGCGCGTCGAGCGTGCCGCCCGTGGCGTTCAGCACCTCTTGCAGGCCGCTGGCGATGGTCTCGCCCCGCTCATAATCGATCAACGGGCTTTCGAACCCCATCTCGCGCAGGCGCGTGCAGTCATCGGGTTTGCGGCAGGCCGCGAACACACGCCAGCCGCGCGCCCGCAGACCCTGCGCGGCGTCCAGGCCGATCCCCGAGGAACAGCCGGTGATGAGAATGGATTTCGCCATGGCGCGCCCTGTCTGACCTCGCGTTCAGCTATTCGAAAATCGGGTCCGGGTGCAATGGGCGGCGAGCGGATGCTTTCGCTTGCCGCGATTTGCCAGTGTCGCTATCACCGTGCCATGACCGACCTTCACGATAACGGCGAAACGCCCTCTCTCAACGTGTTCGAACCGCTGCGCCGCGCGCTCAGCGAGCGGTATCTGACCTATGCGCTTTCGACCATCATGCACCGGGCGCTGCCCGATGCGCGCGACGGGCTGAAGCCGGTGCACCGGCGCATCCTCTACGCCATGCGCGAGCTGAAGCTCTCCTCGACGGGGGGCTTTCGCAAATCGGCGAAGATCTCGGGCGATGTGATGGGCAACTATCACCCGCACGGCGACGCCGCGATCTATGACGCGATGGCGCGGCTGGCGCAGGATTTCAACGTGCGCTATCCGCTCGTGGACGGGCAAGGCAACTTCGGCAATATCGACGGCGACAACCCCGCCGCGCCGCGTTACACCGAGGCGCGCATGACCGCCGTGGCCGAGGCCTTGCTGGACGGGCTGGACGAGAACGCGGTCGATTTCCGCGAGAATTACGACGGCACCCTGACAGAGCCGATTGTCCTTCCGGCCAGCTTTCCCAACCTTCTGGCCAACGGCTCCAGCGGGATCGCGGTGGGCATGGCGACCAACATCCCGCCGCATAATATCGCGGAGCTTTGCGATGCCTGCCTGCATCTGATCAAGGTGCCGGATGCGCGTGACGACACGCTTCTGAATCATGTTCCCGGCCCCGATTTCCCCACCGGCGGCGTGATCGTGGAGCCGAAGGAGAACATCGCGCAGGCCTATCGCACCGGGCGCGGCAGTTTCCGGGTGCGCTGCAAATGGGAGGTGGAGGATCTGGGCCGCGGCCAGTGGCAGATCGTGGTCACGGAAATCCCCTATCAGGTGCAGAAATCCAAGCTGGTGGAAAAGCTGGCGGAGCTGATCCAGACGCGCAAGGTGCCGATCTTGGCCGACATCCGCGACGAGAGCGCCGATGACATCCGCATGATCCTCGAGCCGCGCTCCAAGAACGTGGAGCCGGAGGTGCTCATGGGGATGCTGTTCCGCAATTCCGATCTGGAGCTGCGGTTTTCGCTCAACATGAACGTTCTGATCGACGGGGTGACGCCCAAGGTCTGTTCGATGAAAGAGGTGCTGCGCGCCTTTCTCGATCACCGGCGCGAGGTGTTGCAGCGTCGCTCCCAGCACCGGCTGGAGAAGATCGACCACCGGCTCGAAGTACTGGAAGGCTTCATCATCGCCTTTCTCAACCTCGACCGGGTGATCGATATCATCCGCTATGACGAGGCGCCCAAGGCGGCCCTCATGGCCGAGGACTGGGGCCGCGATCATGTGCGCGCCACGTCGGAGGCCGATTATGTCTCGCCCCTGCCCGCGACCGGAGAGGGCGAGCTTTCGGAAGTGCAGGCGGAGGCGATCCTCAACATGCGGCTGCGCAGCCTGCGGCGGCTGGAGGAGATGGCGCTTGTCAAGGAGCGCGACGATCTGATGCTGGAGCGCGCCGGGCTTGAGGATCTGCTGGACGACGAGAGCCTGCAATGGGGCCAGATCTCGGACCAGATCAAGGAGACCAAGCGCCTGTTCGGAAAGGATTATCCGGGCGGGGCGCGGCGCTCTGTCTTTGCCGAGGCCGACGAGGCGGAGGAGGTTCCGATCGAGGCGATGATCGACCGTGAGCCGATCACGGTGGTCTGTTCGCAGATGGGGTGGATCCGGGCGATGACCGGCCATATCGACCTTGGCCGGGAGCTCAAGTTCAAGGACGGCGACGGGCCGCGCTTCATGTTCCACGCCGAGACGACGGACAAGCTTCTGGTGTTCGGCTCCAACGGGCGATTCTACACCGTGAGCGCCGCCAACCTGCCCGGCGGGCGCGGCATGGGCGAGCCGCTGCGGCTCATGGTCGATCTGCCCAATGAGGCTGACATCGTTGATATCCTTATACATAAACCGGGTCGCAGGCTTCTTGTGGCCTCCACGGCGGGGGATGGGTTCATCGTGTCCGAGGACGAGGTGGTGGCCCAGACGCGGACCGGGCGGCAGGTTCTGAACGTGCGGGGCGAGGCAAAGGCACTGCTGTGCCGTCCGGTGACGGGCGATGCGGTGGCCTGCGTGGGCGAGAACCGCAAGGTGCTTGTCTTCGACCTGGACGAACTGCCCGAGATGGGACGCGGCAAGGGGGTGCGGCTTCAGCGGTACAAGGACGGGGGGCTGAGCGATGCGATCACCTTCACCCTGTCCGAGGGGCTGAGCTGGAAAGATCCGGCGGGACGGACGCGCACCGAGACCGATCTGACCGAGTGGCGGGGCAAGCGCGCCGGCAGCGGCCGCATGGCGCCGCGGGGGTTTCCGAGGGACAATCGCTTCACCTGAACGCGAATCAGGGTTAACGCGCTGAAATCACAGAAAAACCCGTTTCGGTATCGCGTCGGTAAAACGTCGGTATTCCGTCGGTATGGCCGCAGCGTATCGTGCCCGATTGGGCGTGATGAACGCGGCACGCGTTGCATTTTTGAGTATTTCTGGAACAGAGAAAGGGCGGGTTGCGTGAACCGGGCAGGGTGCGGTGTGGCCGCATTGGGGGGCGGCCATGCGCTGCGCGGCGGTGCGTCCCGCGCGTTCATTCCGCGTGTGACGGCACGGCCTCAGACCGGCTCGGCGGTGAGCCAGACCCCGCCCTCGGGGCGCAGGGTGAGGATCATCACCGGACGGGGCGATTTGCCCGGCACGGCCGAAAAGCGAAAGCGTGTCAGCAGCGTGGCCAGCACCAGCACCGCCTCTTGCAGCGCGAAGCTCGCCCCGATGCAGACGCGCGGGCCGTCCCCGAAGGGCAGATAGGCGTAGCGGTCCACCTTGGCGCCATCGGCGAAACGCTCCGGGCGGAAGGCATCGGGCGCGTCCCACAACTGATGATGGCGGTGCAGCGCGTAGATCGGGATCATCACGGTATCGCCGGGGCCTACCCGCCGCCCGCAGAGCGTGTCGTGGTCGCGCGCGGTGCGCGAGATGATCCCCGCCGGCGGATAGAGGCGCAGGGTCTCATCGACGATGGCGCGGATGAAGGGCAGCTTGGCGGCGTCCTCTCCGGTGGCGGTGCGGGTGCCGAGCACCGATTGCGCCTCTTGCCGGGCCTTTTCCTGCACCTCGGGATCGAAGGCGCAGAGGTAGAGCGCCCACGACAGGGTGAGCGCGGTCGTCTCGTGCCCCGCGACGATGAAGGTGAGCAGGTTGTCGCGCAGCTCCGCGGTGTTCATGGCGCGTCTGGTTTCGGGGTCTTCGCCCTCCAGCAGCAGGTCGAGCAGGTCGGGCGTGCCGCGCGGCCCGCTGGCGCGGCGCGCCTCGATCGCGTCGTCGGCCACGGTTTTCATCGCCGCCACGGCGCGGCCGGAAAACATTCGCCCGGGGCGCGGTATCCAGTCGGGCATGCCGAGCATGTCGAGCAGCGAGAGTTTCCCCGCCTCCGCGATATAGGCGTCGATGGCGCGATGCACTGCACCGCTGTCGAACACGTCGTCGCCCGAGAAGGTCACGTCGGAGATCACGTCGAAGGTGGTGCGCACCATCTCGTCGAGCATATCGACGGCGCGGGGGCCGGCGGCCTCGATCCGTTCGGTGGCACGGGTGGCGGCGGCGGTCATGATCGGCCCCATCGCTTGCACGTTGCGGCGCGAGAAGACGGGGGCCGCCGCGCGGCGTTGCCAGCGCCAGTGCGCGCCCTCCGCGATGAAGAGCGATTCGCCGATCGCCGGGCGCAGCAGGTTCTTGGTGGCCTGCGACTTGGGGTAGTCATCGACCCGTTCGAGAAGGATGCGCCGAATCGCGCCCGGCTCCATCACCATGTGCCAGCGGATGCCGGTGCGCCCGGAAACCATCGGCTGGCGGGTGGCAATCTCGGGCAGGATCGTGAGCAGGTTCTCGCGCGCGGCGCGCAGGCTGCCCAGAAGGCCGAGCGGCTGTGTGGCAAGCGGCGCGTGGGCGGGCAGGGCGGCATCGGTCATCGGTTTCTCCCTTTGAGGGGAATATAGGGGGGCGCGGCGCCGGGGCAAAGGTTTGCGGCGCTTTGTTGCGTGGGGGCGGCGCATCAGCTATTGCGGTGCGTGAGTTGCAATGGAGCCCGCCGATGACACGTCTTCTTTCCCTGCTTGCGCTGCTGACCTCTCTGGCGTCCTGTGGTGGCGATCTGAATGATCCGCCGGCCGATCTGGGCAATTTCGCTCTGGGGCACAATATCGTGGTGGCGCCCGATTTGGTGAAGGGTCCGCTGTCGCGCGAGGCCAGCAAGGACGAGTGGATCGAGGCGATGAAATCGGCCATGGCGGCCCGGTTCGAGCGTTATGAGGGCGACAGATTCTATCATTTCGGGGTGAATGTGTCGGGCTATGTGCTGGCGCAGCCGGGGGTGCCGCTGGTGTTCTCGCCGAAATCGGCGCTCGTGATCACTGTGAGCGTCTGGGACGACAAGCTCAACAAGAAGCTCAACCCAGAACCCTATCAGATCACCGTGACCGAGGATTTCTCGGGCGGGAGCATCCTCGTCGGATCGGGCTGGGCCTCGACGCGCGAACAGCAGATCAAGAACCTGACGTTCTCGGCCGCGCGGGCGGTGGAGCGGTGGCTGGAACAGAACCGCGAATGCCTTGGCGACGACGTTCCGCCAGAGGTCGAGGCGGACTGCTGGAACACCAAATCCACGGGTCCGGACCTGGGCTCGCAATAACGTCAGGACCCGCTTGATTTTCCCCGCGCAACCCAATATGAGCCGCGCGGAGAGTAATTGGGCCAGATGGCCCCCGAACCACGAGGCGCCGGAATACTATGGCAAAGCAAAAGTTTGAGCGCGGCAAGCCGCACGTAAATATTGGCACGATCGGCCACGTCGACCACGGCAAGACGACGCTGACGGCGGCGATCACGAAGTATTTCGGCGACTTCCAGGCGTATGACACGATCGACGGGGCGCCGGAGGAGAAGGCGCGCGGGATCACGATCTCGACGGCGCATGTGGAATACGAGACCGACAACCGCCACTACGCGCATGTCGACTGCCCCGGCCACGCCGACTACGTCAAGAACATGATCACGGGCGCGGCGCAGATGGACGGCGCGATCCTGGTGGTGAACGCCGCCGACGGGCCGATGCCGCAGACGCGCGAGCACATTCTTCTGGGCCGCCAGGTCGGTATTCCGGCGATGGTGGTGTTCCTCAACAAGGTCGACCAGGTGGACGACGAGGAGCTTCTGGAGCTTGTCGAGATGGAAGTGCGCGAGCTTCTGAGCGAGTACGACTATCCGGGCGACGACATTCCGATCATCGCGGGCTCCGCGCTGGCGGCGATGGAGGGCAACAACCCGGAAATCGGCGAGAACAAGATCCGCGAGCTGATGGCGGCGGTGGACGAGTATATCCCGACGCCGGAGCGGGCCATCGACCAGCCGTTCCTGATGCCGATCGAGGACGTGTTCTCGATCTCGGGGCGCGGCACGGTTGTGACCGGCCGGGTTGAGCGCGGCGTTGTGAACGTCGGCGACGAGCTTGAGATCGTCGGCATCAAGGACACCAAGAAGACGACCTGCACGGGCGTTGAGATGTTCCGCAAGCTGCTCGATCGCGGCGAGGCGGGCGACAACGTGGGTGTTCTGCTGCGCGGCATCGACCGCGAGGGCGTGGAGCGCGGGCAGGTCCTGTGCAAGCCCAAGTCGGTGAATCCGCACACGAAGTTCGAGTGCGAGGTCTACATCCTGACCAAGGAAGAGGGCGGTCGCCACACGCCGTTCTTCGCCAACTACCGCCCGCAGTTCTACTTCCGCACGACGGATGTGACCGGGACGGTGACGCTGCCCGAGGGCACGGAAATGGTGATGCCGGGCGACAACCTGAAGTTCTCGGTCGAGCTGATCGCGCCGATCGCCATGGAAGACGGGCTGCGCTTTGCCATCCGCGAAGGCGGCCGCACCGTCGGCTCCGGCGTCGTGTCCAAAATCCTTGAGT